>PCWG01000021.1 GCA_002787235.1 Nitrospinae bacterium CG11_big_fil_rev_8_21_14_0_20_45_15 | reverse complement strand
ACCGTCGCACTGAGTGCCGGTGGAGCCATCGCATTGGGACAAGTGAGGACCACGGATAGCACAACAAGTGCCGTAACCATAACCTCCGGAGGCGCGGTGACCGATGCCAACGGAGATACTTTGAATGTATACGCTCCCAATGGGGGGTTGACGAGCACCTCATCGGGTGGATTTGGCACCACGGATGATGGCATTGAAACTCAGGTCGCTTCAGTGAATATCGTTAACGGCTCCAGCGGGAATATCCATATTTTTGAGAGCGATGATCTGGCCATCACCGCCATCACACAAAACGCACCCGGCAACGTGAATGGAACTGAAGGTAATGTGATCGTCTCCTACAATGGAAGTCTTTCGGGCGCAACCCCTACCGTCGCCGATAGTTTTGGTCTCATCTCTCTCAACCAGAGAAAAATTCTCAATATAGCCTTATTACCTCTTGCCGGAACTGGGAAAACAGTTGGTGACATTGCTCAGGAACGAACCAATAATCTGGGAGCCTTTCTGGACAGAAATTTCAGCACCAACTTTACGAACAAGCAAAGCGGATCGGGAGGGAAAACGGTAGCGGAGAAACTACCCGGACTGAACAATCGTTTTTCAGAAGATGTATTCTCCAAGCGAGAAAACTTTGTGGAAATTGCAGAAAGTCCAGGGAATGCCTATCAGGATTTGAAACTGGAGGCTTTCAATAATGTCTGGGGAGACGGTGGATCAACGAAACCTGCCGCTCCTGCGCAAAATCAGAAAAAAGAACCTGAGACCACAGCGCAAAGCGACTCACAATTTGAAACGGATTTTTTTAAGGACAGTGAAAAAGTAGAAACAGAAAAGAATGGGTCAAATTCACCCGAACAAAAACAGAAGAAACGCTCTCGAAAATCTCAATCACTGGGAAAAGTAAGCCAACTGTTTAAAAAATAATCCGAACTTAATGGAATGCAGGGAATGATTCGAAGTGCGCCCCCTCTTCCAACTCTGCTAGTCAGCAATCGTTGGCTGGGGGTTTACGGTTCGTCGCCTAGAGTAGAGTGTCCAGCAGTTCCTGCCGCTTGAGTTGATATTCTTTTTCGTCGATCAAATCTTTACTGCGTAAATCTTTTAAAAATTCCAATTTCTTTTCCAGTGCACCTTTATCACTCGTACTCAATCCCTTTTCTTTAGAACTTTGCGCAGGCGCAGTATCAGGTACGGTCGAGTCTGCGTTGTCTTTACTCACCCGTCTCTTGAGGGCTGGCAAGTTCACAGGAGAGAGAATCCAGTTTCCGTCGGAGTTGCTTCCCAACACTTTATCCGAAACATGAAATCCCTGCCCCTTCACAGGAGCCATGCGCCATGTCGAGCTGCTCCAGCGATTCAAATTATTATTGGAAAGCGGCATGTTGGTATTGAAATATGTCATGCCATGTACCGAATTAAAACGCCAATGGATGTATTGCTCGACAACAAAAACATCTGCCGAAGTGGTTCCTTTGGGTCCATCCCATTCAAAAAATAAAACGTTGTCCGGTTTTAAATGACGAATCCCTTTTGCGATCAATCCACCTATTTCATCAATTTCTTCAGGTTGAAAGATAAACTTTTTCTTCCCCATCAACGAAAGTTCTTCAAACATGAGTACCGTCAATTGGGCGCGTACTGAGGCGTCAGAAATTTTCAGGGGATGGTTCATCTGATATTCTGCCACTGCCGCACCGCGAGTCGCTTTGTTGAAGTATTTGAGAGTCAGTCCCCCACGTTCCAGCTTTCTTTCTTTTTTTGTAGCGCAGGCACTGGCGATGAAAGCGATCAATAGATAGATCAACACTCTAAAAAATGCAGTTACTGGTTTGGTTTCTGGCATAGGCTTGAAGTTCAATAAATTCGAGAGCTGTTATCCAGCTCGTTGATTTTCATTTCTTTTTCGCGATGAGTGAGGCAAATCCCTGCCCTTGCTCAGCAGAATCCACTTCGCGGTAGTTTATGATATGCAATTCCCGAAAGGCAGTTAAAAGCTCGTTCTCTTCCAGAACCCATTCTCGCTTAAAACCACTGTATTTCAGATACGCCGTACTGAAGGTTTCGTAAAATACAAATCCTCCCGGCTTCAGAGCATGGATGATTTCTGGAAACAATCTTCGTTCCAGAAAATTAAAACAAAGGATCAGGTCGTAATGTTCCTTTTGCAGACTGTAACTATCTAGATCGACGTTTATTGTCGAAATTTTAACTTTTTTTTCATCCGCCAGTCTTTTAGCCTTCTCAAGTCCTACAGAAGAGATATCTACCGCATCCACCTCATACCCCAATTGCGCGGCAAATACAGCGTTCCGCCCTTCTCCTGAAGCCAGATCCAGAGCCCTGCCACACCCCGGGAGCAAATCTGCATGGGACTCCAACCAAGAGCTGGGGTTACTCGCGACAACACGATCGGGTGCTTGGTACTTATTATCCCACTTTTCTCTATCTTTCAGGGACATAGTGTCCTTCCAAAGCTAAAATGGATCGAATAATCTCATATCATATAATGAAACGCCAGCACTTGCCTGTCAATCTTCGAAATAGTTTGTTAAAAAATCATTCTGAATCGCGTCGACAGGGGACGCCCTTCATCCAGAAAGAGTTGAGCATCGGACAATCCTCAGAGGTTGACAAAGCACTCAATGAACAATGAAGTATTCGCTATTTTGCAGAAATTGCTTTCCAGGGTATGAAAGAAGCTCGAAATGCGCTTGACCCGCCCGGCCTGAAATGATATTAAGAAAAGCTGTAAAATTCACCCACCTGCAGTTGAGGACAGGTAGTTGATCGATTCATTATAAATCTGGATCGACACAACGACGTGATATACACTCTTAATTTCTTTATGGAGACGGATTAATGGAAGTCAATACGATTAAAATTGAAATTCGCAAACATCATGTAACTCCCGGTGTGAACGTGCTTGATCTCACCATTGACGCCGACGGTGAAAAAGTCGTCAAACAAACTCAACACAAGGATACCGATCAGTCTTACCAGAAATTTGTAAAGGAAGCTGTACGAATTGCCAAAGAGCTATCTAACGCAAAAATTGAATAGTAAATGGCTCCCATTCTCAGGGAGCCATGAAACACTCCCAAGGGTGCCTCGTAGGATTGTTTCTGGGGATTTTTGTTAGCAACCGCAAAAACACAGGCACCTGTTTTGTTTTGGGCAATTCACTCGCTGGTGATTGTTCCTTCCAAGCGCGTGCCCCGAAAGCACACATTCCTTTTTCCAGTTTTGTTCTCTGTTGTCCGATTTTTTCCAGCCCTTTTTCGCCCTTTCAATAAATCATTATCACCTTATTCCAATCTACCACCTGGTTGCAACCCTGCCTTGCTATCAAAAGCCGCAGGTTTAAACAAGTAGAATGAATCAATACCCTTGACTTACTTGACTTTAGTGGTATACTCCTCCTCATCTGAAAATGAGAATACCATTAATAAAGCTTTTCCGGGGGAGAATGGTTTTATGACAAAGGCCGAGTTGGTTGAAAAGGTGGCCAGCCAGATCAATCTAACAAAAAAGCAGACAGAAGTCGTTGTCAACACTGTGTTTCAAAGCATCACAGAATCTTTGGGCGAAGGCAAAAAGGTTGAGTTGCGCGGTTTTGGAAGCTTTAGAATCAGGGAACGCAATGCACGTACCGGTCGCAACCCGAAATCGGGTGATACCGTCGAGGTTCCAGCAAAGAGAGTACCTTTCTTCAAAGCTGGAAAGGAATTACGCGAGCTTGTGGATGGCGAAAGCGAAACTGAATAGTCTGTCGCAATGAGCTTTTCGCAAGGGCTGTGTCTGAAAATTTATTAGACCTCCCTGTTTGTTTCAGGGCTAAGCAGAAATATCCAATTTCATACCCCGTTCTGCATTCCTCCTCTCTCCATTTAAATAGAGAATTTTCCTCTCTAAAAACTATCAGGAGTCGGTTTCCAATATGTCGGGAAGTTCGTACGGACAACTTTTTAAGGTAAGCACTTGGGGAGAGTCCCACGGACCCGGTATCGGCGTTGTCGTCGATGGTTGTCCCGCAGGTTTGCCGTTGACGGTGGCTGACATTCAAAAAGATCTTGACCGTCGGCGCACAGGGCAAAGCAAAGTCACCACCACCCGCAAAGAAACTGACGAAGTCCGCATCTTATCGGGAGTCTTTCAGGGCAAGACCACGGGAACTCCCATTGGCCTCTGGATAGAAAATCAGGACGCTGATTCCTCCAAATACGAATTGATCAAGGACCTTTATCGACCCGGTCATGCCGATTTCAGCTATGACATGAAATACGGGTTCCGGGATTATCGTGGCGGCGGTCGTTCGAGTGCACGAGAAACCGCAGGCAGAGTCGCCGCAGGTGCAATCGCCAGAAAACTTCTTTTACGCAAAAAAATCACCATCATCGGTTACACCCTGCAGATCGGACCTTATATCGCAAAAAAAATCGACTATAAGGAAATCGAGAAAAATATTGTCCGCTGTCCCGACAAAAAAGTTGCCAAACAAATGATCGACCATATTCTGGATGCAAGAAAACGGGGTGATTCGGTCGGTGGCATCATTGAAATCGTTGCCAAAGGTGTTCCCGCAGGCTTGGGCGAACCCGTTTTCGACCGCCTGGATGCCGATCTCGCCAAGGCCATGATGTGCATTCCTGCTGTTAAAGGTGTGGAAGTCGGTGTTGGTTTTTCTGCCGCGACTCTTTCAGGATCGGAGTGCAATGATCCGTTCATCGCCAAGGGTAAAAAAATCTGCGTAAAAACCAACCATGCCGGAGGCATCCTCGGGGGCATCTCCAGTGGAGCTGATATCGTTCTGCGTTTTGTCGTCAAACCCACTGCATCCATCAATCAGGAACAAGACACCGTCGATCGCAACGGGAAGAAGTCAAAAATTCGAGTCGAAGGAAGACACGATCCTTGCGTAGCTCCACGAGCCGTACCCATTGGTGAAGCGATGGCCGCCCTGACTTTGATCGATCATTTGATGCGCCTGCAACATTCCAAGTTGTAAGACCGACTCCCCATGAAAATTGGAATCGTCCAGACCCATCCTGTCTTCGGCGATATCGTGCGCAATCTGCAAACGATTGAGGCCCTGATAAACCGTCAGCCTGCCGATCTGTATGTCCTCCCGGAATTATGCACCACCGGCTACCAGTTCAAGGATAGAGAAGAAGTTCTGGAACTGGCAGAGAGCATTCCTGATGGATCCTCGACCCTGAAACTTTTAGAGATCGCTCGGGCCGCCCAAGCCTTTCTCATCGCAGGTTTGGCCGAGCGTTGCGGTGACAAGGTTTACAACTCCGCAATCGTTGTCGGACCGGAAGGTTTCATAGGTCGCTACCGCAAAGCGCATCTTTTTGGTGCTGAGAAGAACTGTTTTTCTCCCGGCGACACCCCTTTCCCCGTATACGATTTAGGCTCTGCCCGTGTCGGCGTCATGATCTGCTTTGACTGGCGTTTTCCGGAAAGCATGCGTACTCTGGCTCTGGAGGGTGCCGACATCGTTGCCCACCCCTCCAATCTTGTCCTGCCGGACTGCCCACAATCGATGATCACACGTTGTCTGGAAAACCGGGTCTTTGCAATCACCGCTGACCGTGTGGGCGCAGAGGAGCGTGTCCCCGGTCAAACCATGAAATTCATCGGACAAAGTCAGGCCATCGATCCATCTGGGAAAATACTGGCCCGGGCTTCGACCGATCATGAAGAAATACTTGTTGTAGAAATAAACCCGCAGGACGCCAGAAACAAATCCATCAACCCTCAAAATAATCTCTTCGCCGATCGACGTGTAGACCTTTACAGAGAGGACTGAATTCTGGTACGCTTAGGCAATTATAATTCATAAACTCATTCACTAACCAACTTCAACCGTTGCCATTTACGCATATACTATGGAAAAGAAATCCCGTTATCTCAAAAGCTCCGAAGACGTCATTTACGATTCTGTCACCAGTCTCAGTTGGATGGCCAAAGATTCACAACTTCATCTGGATAAAGCCGTCAGTTGGGACGAGGCAAATGAATTTGCCGCAGAGATGAACAAAAAGAAATTCGGTGGGCACGACGATTGGCGTATGCCAACAATCCATGAAGCCCTGTCCATTCACGAGAAAGAATCTCTGAATAAAGACTCAGCGGGATCGGATATCCAGATCAGTTCCATTTTTGCACCGGGAGGTGGCAACTGTACCTGGACCAGCCAAACCCGAGGCAAAGAAGCCCAAATCCTTTTTTACGTCAACGGTTTCCCCTATTGGTACGAAAAAAACGATCAAACCATTTCTCACGCGGTTCGCCTGGTTCGTCGCGACTGACCGTCAGCCTGGGCGGAATTGCGTTTAAAAAAATTCAATGCAGGTCTGTGCGCAATCGAAAATATCTAAAGATTATTTTCAGACATCATTTGAATTGGGGCGATGAATCCAAACTTTTAATTTTTCGCGCACAGCCATTTTGAATGGGACTGTATTTCCAACAGGCGATGCCCGTCCTGTATCCAAACGACTCACGATTGAAAAAATTCTCTATCACGGTGTAATACGTGCCCGAAATCACTGAGTTGACCAAGGCTTTTGTGATCCTGCTAGCGGTCATCGATCCCATTGGCAACCTGCCGCTTTACATTTCTCTGACGGCTGATAAAACGTCAAAAGAACACGATGCTATCATATTTAAAACTTCCTGCGCCTCGGTGGTTTTATTGACCCTGTCCTTTTTATTCGGTAAATTCATCGTCCTTTTTTTTGGCATTCAAATGCCCGCGTTCAAACTGGTGGGAGGCGTTTTTTTGATCTACATTGCCTTTACCATGCTCGCCGATACTAAAGCCACTAATTCACTTTGGGGAGATCATTCGACCAAAGACGACATCGCCTTGATGCCCCTCACCTTCCCCCTGTTCATCGGACCGGCCGCAATCAGTTTTGTTATTATTCGATCCAGTGAAATTTCCCTGTGGTCTAACAAACTGATATCTATCGCAGAGTTTGTCCTCGTCGGAGGGGTCATTTGGCTTTCACTGAAATTCGCCCGCAAATTGGTTGGGGTATTGGGCAGGACCGGCATTAAATTCGTCACACAAATCATGGGACTGCTGTTAGGGAGTCTGGCCGTGGGAATCATCGCCGATGAATTGAAAGAACTGTTACCCGGTCTGTCCTGAAAGTGAGTTCCTGCCTGTTTGTTATGCGTTCTTTAGCACTACAGGCAAGCGGTGGTTCAACGATATCTCATTGCGGGTAACGCTACAATTGTAGGCGTAGAGTTCGACCCCTTCGTCTCTTGCCTGTCGCAACAAAATACCAAACTCTGGGTCGATGTCATCGTTGGAACTCACAGAAACGGTGTCCGATCTTTGTGACACGAACATAACCGCACTGCGCAATCCACTCTGTTTCAGCGCAATCAGCTCTTGCAAATGCTTCGATCCCCTCTTGGTGGGTGCGTCGGGAAATTTCCCCACGCATTCTTCCACATGGCTGACCGATTTGACTTCGAGATAAAGCGGTCCGCTTGCAAAATCGATTCTGAAATCGAATCGACTGTCGCCCATTTTGACTTCACGCTTGATCTTTATAAAACCTTCGAACTCGGGCAGATTTCTTCTCAACAAGGCATCTTCAATCAATGCGTTTGCAAAAACGGGGTAGACGCTGACCCAGATATCGCCATGACGCACCAGTGCGAGTGTGTAGTCGGTTTTTCTCTTGGGACCGGGGTTGTGAATCAGTCGAACTTTACGCTGAGGGATCATCAAACCCGGAAGTCTTCCCGGGTCGGGGACATGTGCGAGGGTTTCCTGTCCGTCTACCAAAATACGGGCAAGGTAACGATTGGGACGCTCCAAAAAAATACCATCGACGATATTTTTTCCGAAACGCATTTTCTTAAAGGGCCGAAGTCATACAATCGCCGGGATAGCGACTAATGATGGCTGGTGCTTTCTCCTGTATGCACATTAACGGTTTTCACCGCATGCAATGCGTTGTCTACCGAGGGTCCGATTCTGTCAATGAAGGGTTTGGGATAGAGTCCGATGAAAACAACCAGTATGCACGCGGGAAGCAGGACGGCAAATTGCGCGCAGTTGATGTCTTGCAGATCTTTGGGCAAATCTGCGTTTTTCTCCTGCATGGCCCCTTGGAACATATAGAGCATATAGATCGAAGCAAAAACGATGGCCGCTCCACCCATCAATACAAAAATCGCCGCCATCGCACTGAGCGTGACCGAGGTCCAGACGCCTGCCAGTATGAGGAATTCACCCACAAAACCATTGAGGCCGGGGAGTCCCAGTGCGGCGAGTGCCAACAGCATGAACATGCCGTAAAGAACCGGCATGGGTGTTCCCATCCCTTTGAGTTTGTCCAACTGCCGGGTGCCCATTTTTTCTTCAATGATGCCAACGATGATGAACATAGCAGATGCAATGATGCCATGGTTGACCATTTGCAAAACGCTTCCCTCAACACCCTGACTGTTATAGGAAAAAATGCCGAGTACAATGAAACCCAGATGACTGATACTGGAATAGGCAACCAGACTCTTCAAATCTTTTTGCATCACAGCGATCCAGGCCCCATAGACCATCCCACTTGCGGCACAGACTCCGATAATGAGTCCCAGACTTTCTATAGCTGATGGGAACAGGGGAACGCAAAATCGAACCATTCCATAAGTACCTGCTTTGGACATGGCCCCTGTGATCAGGATCAAAGCGGCAATGGGGCAAGACTTGTATGCATGTGGCAACCAGCTGTGCAGGGGAAACATGGGAACCTTGATGGCAAAAGCCAAAAAGAAACACAGGAACATCCAAAGCTGAGTCCCATCGGACAAGTGCATGTGCGACAGGGTATCAATATCAAAGCTCCACTCATGCGTCACAGTATGGTATTCCAGTGACAGAGCCAATATAGCCACCAGCATCAACAAACTGCCAACGAGAGTGAAAAGAACGAATTTTGTCGTCGCGAAAATGCGGTCCCCTTCACCCCACAAACCAATGATGAAGTACGAAGGAAGCAACATCAATTCCCAGAACACATAGAAGGAAATGGTATCGAGGGATACAAATACACCCAGGATTCCAGCTTCCAGAGCCAACAGCAATGCCAGAAATTCGCGTTGTTTTGCATTGATCTGATTGCTTGAGTAGCCTGAGTAGATCACTGATATCACTCCGAGAAATGAAGTCAGGATGACAAGCCACAGGCTGATGCCATCGACACCAAACTTCAAATGGATATTCAGCGACTCAACCCAGGTGATTCCAGCCACAAACTGCATTCCATTGTTCTCTGACTCGAAACCGAACAGAAGGAAGAGAGAGAACAGAAAACACAGGCTAGCACCGCTCAAGGCGATATTGCGCACGCTTCCTGTCGAATCTTTGTCCATGGCCCATAAGGCCGCAGATGCTACAAGCGGTATGAATACAATAAAAAATAGCATTATTTAGCCTAGAATCCCTTACAAGAACGCAACAAATATTAAAACCAGAGCCATTCCGGCAACCATGTTGAGGGCATAATCGCGGATCCTTCCCGACTGCCAGATACTGACGTATTTGCTGACCTCTCGAACCTGCACGCCCACTTGGTCTACGGCAAAATCGACGCCCTTTTTTTCGCCCATATCTTCCAGAAAAACGCTGATGGCTTTGACGGGTTTCACAATCAGAAAATCGTATATTTCATCCACATAATATTTGTGGAAAAGAATATCGTGAATCGGAGCCAGCACTTCCCGGAGCTGTGCAACCCGGTCGCTTGGCACCATGTATAACAACCCTGCCGTTAAAATACCGCCGAAACCAACCAATACGGCGATGGTTTCCAAAAATCCGTCTTCGTAATGCTCTGCGTGCCCGCCAAATACCGGACTCAAAAAACCATCTACCCAATGGCCGAGAACGCCTGCGGTGAGGGCAAAAAATGCCAGAATCATCAAAGGCCCGGTCATGGTGATTGGAGATTCATGTGGATGCGCATCGGGTGTTCTCGAATCGCCCTGAAAAACAGTGAAGAACAAACGGAAACTGTAAAAAGCCGTCATACCTGCTGTGAAAATGGCCAACGCCCAGAAGGCAATATTCCCCATGGCGGAGTGATAAGACGCCATGATGATCGCTTCTTTACTGAAGAATCCGCTGGTGAGTGGGAATCCTGCAAGTGCCAGAGAACCGATTAAAAAAGTAATGTAGGTGATCGGCATCGCCTTCGCCAGGCCGCCCATTTTACGAATGTCCTGTTCATCGTTCATCGAATGAATGACGCTACCCGCCCCCAGGAAGAGAAGTGCTTTGAAGAATGCGTGTGTCATCAAATGAAACATACCAAAACTGAACATGCCCAGCCCAACGGCCAGAAACATATAACCGAGTTGACTCATGGTCGAATAAGCAATCACGCGCTTGATGTCGGTCTGTACCATGGCAATGGTTCCCGCAAAGGTCGCGGTGATGATGCCCACGGTTGCGATCACATACATGGTGAAAGGAGCCAGTTCAAACAAGGTATGGCATCGCGCAACGAGATACACGCCTGCCGTTACCATCGTCGCGGCGTGGATCAGCGCACTGACAGGTGTCGGACCTTCCATTGCATCGGGCAACCAGGTGTGCAATGGCAGTTGTGCGGACTTTGCAAAAGCACCGACCAGTAAAAACAGAGTGATCAAAATCACATTGATATCGTTGGCAAGGAACATTCCCGGTGCGGATTCAAACACCTTCTGATAACTCAGGGAACCAAAGGTTTCCAGTATCATGAACGCCGCGATCAACATTCCCACGTCACCGATCACGTTCATCACAAATGCTTTGCGCGCCGCAAGCACAGCACTGGGTTTGTCTCTCCAGAATCCAATCAATAGATAGGAAGCCAGACCGACCAATGCCCAACCCACGATCAGGAAAAAGAAATCGGCGGCGGATACCAGCACACACATGGAAAAAATAAACAGATTCAGATAAGCAAAAAACCGTTTGAATTCGGGGTCGTGCTCCATGTATCCGAGAGAATAGACATGAATAAAAAATCCAACTCCGGTTACAATCAGAAACATGAAAACAGATAGCGGATCAATGAGAATGGCGAAATCCAACTGGAATTGCCCGGAATCGATCCAGGTATACATTGCCTGCACACCACCGACACGATTTTCTGGTTCCAGTACGGATAAGTGAACAAGAAGAATCAGGGAGATGAAAAAAGACAATCCCACCGTCGCACAAGCAACGTAACCCGCAATCGATCGCGGAATGCGTTTACCAAAGCAACTCAGGCTCAAAAACCCCAGTAGCGGTGAAATCAGGACCAGCCAGCCGTATCCAAACAATGCGTTATCCTTTCAAACTGTCGAGATGATCGACGTTGAGATCGTGCCGAGTACGAAAAATCGTCAATATAATTGCCAGGCCCACAACCACTTCTGCCGCCGCGACGGCCATGATCATCAAAGCGAAGACCTGTCCATCCAGTGATTTTAATATGTGGGAGTACCCAATCAGCAAAAAGTTCACCGAATTGAGCATCAACTCAACGGACATGAACATGATGAGTGGGTTCTTGCGAACCATAAATCCAAACGCACCAATACAAAATATGGTCGCGCTGACCAGTAATATGAATTCTTGTCCCATATCTAGTTCGATCGTCTCCGTACCGGTTTGTAAGCAAATTTAGCCAGACAAATGATGCCCACTCCAGCGACCAGCAACAGGATGGATGCCAGTTCAAAGGGGATGAGGTGCTTGGAAAACAACTCCAGCCCGATGGCCTTCGCGCTTCCGACATTGGCTATCATTTTTTCATCGAAAATACCGGTGATGGGTTGAGTCGGGCCCACACGTGTGGAAAGTGCCAGTTCCGCCAACACCGTACCTATAAAACTGAATGCCATGAACTTATGAAAATCAAAAGACTGGCTCTCTTTTTTTCCACCCAGCAGGGCAATGATGAATAAAAACAGGATCATGACCGCGCCGGCATAGACGATCAATTGCACCGCCGCGATGAACTCTGCTCCATACATTAGAAACAACAGGGCCAGACAAATCATATGACCGATCAGATACAGGGCACTGTAGATCGGAGACGAGCATAGAACGACGCCCAGAGCCGCCAAAACAGCGGTGCCCCCAATGGCTAAAACGACCCCATCGTACGTTACTTTAAACAGGTCAAAACTGAACCAGCCAAGATCAATGAGCATTAAAAAAACCTATAAAAAAAAATTATCCCGCTTTTATTTCTCTCGAATCGTGTTTCCCAATATATCGTGTCGGAACCGGTTGGGTTCGGGATACACTAAAAGGTCACTTTTCTCTGCAATATAACAATCGCGATCGTAGTCAGCGAGTTCGTAATGTTCGCGCAGAACAACGGCATCCACCGGACAGGCTTCTTCGCAATAGCCACAGTAGATACATCGCAAAAGATTGATTTCATACACTTCTGCGTAGCGTTCGCCCGCAGAAACCGGGTTTGCCGGATCGTTCTCTGCGGCAACAACGTGAATGCAACCAACAGGACAATTGGCGGAACACAAACTACAACCCACACATTTCTCCAGCCCTTCCTCATCACGGTTCAGAAAATGACGACCGCGATACCGTACCGGCATGTCTCGTTTCACATCGGGATATTGAAAGGTCACCGGCTCGGAAAGCATGTTCCGAAAAGTGACTCCCATCCCGATCAATAAATTTTTTGTGCCTTCTACAATTCGTTGCAACATATCGATCACACGGACGCTAAATAACCCGGATAGCGGCCTCCAGAAACAGGTTGACTATGGCAATGGGCAATAGAAACTTCCATCCGAATGTCATCAGCCTGTCATAGCGGATGCGGGGGAAGGTAGACCTCAACCATATAAAAACACAAAGCAAAAAAGAAACTTTAAACGCAAACGCTACAAAACCGATGATCGCCCAGTCTGGAAGAATGTAGGTGTTCCAGCCCCCCAAAAACATCAGGGTGATGAGTGCGCTCATCGTTACCATGTTGATGTATTCGCCCATGAAGAACATGGCAAATTTCATTCCTGTGTATTCCGTATGAAACCCGGCAACCAATTCCTGTTCGGCTTCGGGCAAGTCGAAAGGTGCCCGATTGGTTTCGGCAATGCCCGCGATGAAAAACAGCACGAAAGCGATCATCAGCGGGGGATTCAAAAGGTTCAGTGCGTTGGGCCAGGAGTTTTGTCTCTCCACCATATCAACAAGGTTTAACGAACCGGTATGAACGATCACACAAAGGGCCGCCAATCCCAGCGTCAACTCGTAGCTGATCATCTGGGCGGAAGACCGCAAGCCACCCATCAGCGAATATTTATTGTTGGAAGAAAGACCCGCCAGCACCATCCCGTAAATACCCATGCCGGAGATGGCGAAGACAAACAGAATGCCGCTGTTGATGTTCGAAGCCCAGAGTCCCATTTTCTCGCCAAACAATTCGAAAGGCCCTGTCATGGGGATCACGGCAAAGCTGACAATGGCAGTAAAAACGACAACAACAGGGGCCAGATGAAACAAAAATTTGTCAGCCGAATTCTGGATGATGGATTCTTTAAACAGAAGTTTGATGGAATCTGAAATGGGCTGTCCCAATCCGTAAGGCCCCACTCGATTCGGCCCCAAACGCACCTGGAACCGACCCATGAGTCGGCGTTCCAGCCATACCAGAAGCGGTACCACGCCCAAAAGCGCAGAAGCAATCACAACTGCCTTGATGATTCCCAGCAGAAGGTAGGTGTTTTCGTCTATAAATTGAAAGATCCCGTCAATCAAAACGCTTCCTCTTTTACTTTAGAGTGTCTCTATTCCAAATCCTGTGATTTTCCCTGACTTGCTACTCATCCTGACAGGCGACTCTATCTCTTCCGCTATCCCCGCCTTTGAATGATGCTTCTTATTCCTTGCTGATTTCTACCCAGGATATTCCTGCCGATTCTTGCAATGCAGAAACCCCTTGCTCGTCGGATACTTTCTCAATCACCACCGAACCGGAGTTGCATCGATCGCCGACCGCAACGGTTGCAGATACCTTGCCATGTGCTGAAGACACCGTAACCGCATCGCCCTCTTCCAGCTTCATCTTCTTGGCATCTTTGTCGTTCAAATGAACGGTCGATGACCGGAAATGATGCGCCAAGGATGTGTTCGCATCCAAAATTTTGTCATTCGCAAACAGGTAACTCGCGACCCGCAAACGCAAGGCACCTTTTTTCGATTTTGATTCGTCGGAGACACTGCCATCCAGATCACCCAAAACTTCTGGAATCGCCTGGCGACTGAGGCCTTCATTTTTGATCGTCTTTTTGCTGATGTCCTCGTAGCCGCGAACTTTTTCTGCAATTTCAGCCGTTATACTGAAGGAGCTTTGATAATTCCGCTCGATCCCAAGTTCGCCTGCCATTTTCGAGATGATCTGCCAATCGGCAAGGCTTTCAGAAACGAGTCCACGTTTTCTATACTGCACTCGGGCTCCAATGTTTGTCGTTGTGCCCTCATCGTAACCCGGCCCTATGGAAGGCAGAACAACACTTGCCAAACGAGTCGTTTCTGTCTCCAGCATGTCGTGGACCGCGAGAAATTCCAATTTTTTCAATGCCGATGCGACGCGCTCTCCGCCGGGGAAATCTGCAACGGGATTCGATCGATGCACAAGCAAAGCCTTCAACTCACCACTCTCGGCTTTCGCAATCATATCCATCGCGCTGAGTCCTGCCTGCAAAGGTGAATCTTCACCAAATCGTTTTTTGATCTCATCCGCATCTGTCAAAGCCAATCCGCCGGGATAATAACTGGGCAACAACCCCATGTCCACCGCACCCAAAGCGTTGGTCGCGGGAGCAGCCGGAATCGCGCCACATTCCACCGTCGGGATCTTCCCGATGGTTTGTAAAAGCTGTCGCAGTTTGACCATCGACCCTGCGCTCAAAGCCGCCGGATTGTAGATCACACAAATTTTCATGCTGGTTCGCACCAATTCGACAAGAGCTTTCATATCCTTATCTGCAATGCCACATGAGTTCTTCGACTTTTCTTTTTCTTTGCCTTTACCCTTACCTTTGCCCTTTTCGATGCCCAGCTCTTCGGCCAATCCACCGGCAAGCGCGACTATGGCATCTCCGTCTGAGCCCACATCGTAGCGCAAAGCGGTTTCTGCGAAGCGATCCAAAGCCGTCACCTGATCGTTCAAAAATGCCAGTTTGACGCCTTTTCGGGTGACTGCTTTCCGAATTCGCAAATCCAGTATGGGCAATTCTTCGCTCGGATCGGAACCTATGAGCAACACCAGATTTGAGCTTTCGACCTGCTCGAAATCGTAATGATTGATGGGCAGTCCGGGCAAATCTTCGTAAGCCTTGTGGTCGATGTTGTTGGTCTTCAATCCCTGCCGAAACATCAATTGATACAAATAGGCTTCTTCGTTGGTTGCGTAGGGTGAGCCAATCAAACCGATGCTCTCGGGGCCGTGCTCGTCAGCGATTTTCTTCAAAGTCTGCGCCGTCAATGCGATTGCATCCTTCGTCTCCAGAACTCTTTCTTCGTCGTTGAAGCGACTGCGCGCCTCCAGAATCCGGTTCTTACTCTCCACAAAACTGTACCCAAACCGTGCCTTGTCACAAATCCAGCCGTCATCGACATGATCATTGGTTCGCGTCTGAATCCGCATGAATTTGTTCAAGCGCGAACTGAAAGTCATGTTGCAATTGCAGGCGCAATGCGCACAAAGTGTGTCTGCCGTTTTCAACTCCCAATTGCGAGCTTTGAAACGGAAATCGGTATTGGTCAATGCGCCAACGGGACAGATATCAATCACGTTGCCGGAAAATTTGGTATCGTAATCCTGATTATCGAAAGTCCCCACTTCATTATTGAACCCACGGTTCAACATCACCAATGCCTGCTCTTGTTCGATGATATCGCTGTAACGCGTGCAACGCTGACAGGCAATACAACGTTCGCGGTCAATGGTGATGACCGGGCTGAGCGGTGTCGCTTTGTCCTGATGTGCGCGGTTGAACTCCATCCGCGTATCGTCGGAGCCAAATTTAAAGGTATTCTCTTGCAATGGACATTCGCCGCCCTTGTCACACACTGGACAATCCAGCGGATGATTGAGCAGAGTGAATTCCAGGACACCCTTTTGCGCTTTTTCAACTTTCTCGGTATTTGTCTTGACCACCATATCAGGAGCAACCGCCAAGGTGCAGGCGGTGGCCATCTTCGGCATCTTCTCAACTTCTACCAGACACATCCGGCAACAGCCGAAAGGTCCCAGCTTTTCGTGATAACAAAAGACCGGTATTTCGATGCCCACCCGCTTTGCGGCATCAACCACCATGGTCCCCTTGGGGGCCGTAACCGTCTTTCCGTCTATTGTCAGAGTGACTTCATCATTCGCCATGAATACGTCCTGTATGGTTACGCCGTACCTTCAGCGTTTCTTTTAAGCAAAGCTTCGTAATCTTCCCGGAAATATTTGATACTGCTCGCTACCGGGCCCACCGCCGCATCACCTAGCGGACAAAAACTTTTGAAAGAAATGTTGTCGCAAATATCAACCAGCTTATCCACCTGCTGATTGGTTCCCTCGCCGTTATGAATACCATCCAGCAACTGCCACATCCAGCGTGTGCCTTCTCGACAAGGGGTGCATTTACCACAAGATTCGTGCTTGTAAAAACTTGCCAGTCTCAAAGTGGATTCAACAATGTTGACTTGATCGTCAATGACAATCAGCGCACCCGATCCCAGCATGGAACCTGCCGCCGCCAGAGATTCATAATCATAAGGCGTGTCAACCAAATCCGCTGGCAACATGGGCGTCGAAGAACCGCCGGGGATATAAGCTTTCAATTTATTATCATTGCGAATGCCGCCCGCGAGTTCGTAAATGAGTTCGCGCACAGTCGTTCCCATTTCAATTTCATAATTCCCCGGCTTTTTGACATGCCCGGATACGCTGACCAACTTGGAACCCTTGCTCTTTTCAGTTCCATAGGAAGCGTATTTTTCAGGACCTTCGTTGATGATATAGGGCACGACACACAAGGTTTCGACGTTGTTGATGACCGTCGGCTTGGAATACAGACCTTCCACAGCAGGAAACGGTGGCTTGAGTCGCGGTTCACCACGTCGCCCTTCGAGCGAGTTGAGCAACGCCGATTCTTCACCGCAAATATAAGCTCCGGCACCGAGATGAGTGTGGATTTCAAAATCGAATCCGCTTCCCATGATGTTTTTACCAAGATAATTCTTGGCTCGTGCTTCTTTCAAAGCCTCATCCATCAAATCTGATGCGTGTTGAAATTCTCCACGAAAATAAATATAACCGGTTTCAATCTTACAGGCATAGGCACAGGCAATCATTCCCTCGATCAGCAGATGCGGGGTTTTTTCCAGCAGAAGACGATCTTTACAGGTTCCCGGCTCACTCTCGTCGGCATTGCAACACAGATAGCGCGGAAAAACGTCTTTGGCCAGAAAACTCCACTTGAGTCCGGCAGGGAAACCCGCTCCCCCTCTGCCTCGCAAACCCGAGGCCTTGACCATCTCGATGACCTCATCCGGCTTTTTCTTGAAGAGCTTTTTGAGGGAGCCGTAACCGCCGGTCTCTTCATACACCGAGAGCTTGTGCAGATCTTTTTTGTCTATGTCTTTGGTGAGCAGTTTCAGTTCGGGCATGGCGGTATCAGTCTAGTGAATCCAGAATTTTATCGATTTTTTCTTTTGACAGATCTTCATGATAGGTATCATTGATACGCATCATGGGAGCATTGGAACAGGCGGCAAGACATTCTTCACGATGCAAAGTAAACTTTTTATCTGCGGTCGTCTCTCCCACCTTGATATTCAACTTACTTGCTGTGTACGCCAGTAATTCGTCGGCTCCGTTCAACTGACAACTGATGTTGATGCAGAACAAAATGATATACTTCCCGGTCGGATGCATGTGGTACATCGTATAGAACGATGCGACCGACTGCACATAGCCCGGCGACAACTTCAATATTTTTCCGATCTCAACCATGGCTTGCGGCGCAACATAACCTTCCTGCCTTTGGGCCATGGTCAACAAGGGCAACAGTGCTGATTGCGTGTCCGGATATTTGGCAAGAATCTCAGGGATTCTTTTTTGATTCGCTGGCGAAAATTCAAACATTAGCGGTCCACTTCTCCCATAACGATGTCAATGCTACCTATCACCGCCACAACATCGGCGATGAAACTCCCCTCCATCATCTTGCACATACCGGGAATCGCCATGAACGACGGTGCTCTTAATTTCACCCGATAGGGAATATTCGATCCGTCGCTGACGATATAGAATCCCACCTCACCGCGCGGGCCTTCAATGGGCACATAGGTTTCCCCTTTGGGAACCGTGAACCCCTCTGACGCAAGCTTGAAATGATGGATCAACACCTCCATGCTCGATTTCAATTTGTCCCGGTCAGGCAAAGACACTTTGCTGTTCGGATTCTTGTATTCACCTGTGGGCAGATCGCGCAAAGCCTGAACCAGAATTTCCCGGCTCTCGCGCATCTCTTCAACCCGCACCAGATAACGGGCGTAAACATCGCCCTCGGTGCGAGTGGGTACGTTGAACTCAAAATTCCCGTAACCGGAATACGGTCGTTTTTTGCGGAAATCAAAATCCACACCGCTGGCACGCAAGGCAGGCCCACTCATGCCATAATTGATGGCAGAGGCTCGATCCATCACGCCAACCCCTTCGGTTCGGTCGAGCCAGATCGGATTGCGTGTCAACAACTGTTCATACTCATCCACTTTGGATGCAAAATGATCGACAAACTTGCGCACACCTCGCAACCAGTCCTCCGTTGCGTCCTTGGCAACCCCGCCGACACGGATGTAACTGGTCATCATACGCACACCGGATATCTCTTCATTGAGATCAAGGATCTCTTCGCGCTCGCGCCAACAATAGAGAAAAACGGTCATCGCTCCAATATCGAGCGCATGAGTAGCAAGCCATACCAAATGACTGGCAATGCGCGCTAATTCACAGTGGATCACACGCAGATACTGCGAACGAAGCGGAATTTTGATGCCCAGCAATTTTTCCGTACTCAGACAAAAAGCCAAATTGTTGCCCGGAGGATTCAAATAATCCAGACGATCTGTCATCGGAATGACATGTGAATAGCGTTTGGCTTCGGAAGTTTTCTCGATGCCTGTATGCAGATAACCAATGTCCGGCTTGGCAGACCCCACCACTTCTCCATCCATCTCCAATATGGCCCGGAAAACTCCGTGCGTGCTGGGATGACTGGGACCCATGTTCAGAGTCATGGTGTCTTTATCGCGTTCCAGAAGTCCGTTTTCGGTTACGCTCATAAACTATCTCGTCTGCGGCTTGTTTTTCACAAGCTCGCTCTTGTAATCTCGATTGAATGAAAACGCCACATCCTCTATCGTCAAAGGATAGTCACGTCGCAGAGGGTGGCCTTCCCAATTCTCCGGCATGATCAAACGGCGCAAATCGGGGTGGCCTTCCACATTCATCCCGAACATATCGAAAAGTTCGCGTTCGGGGAAATCAGCACTCTTCCACAGATGCGAAATGGTAGGGACGGAAGGATTCTCCTCCTCCATGCCCACACGCAAACGAACACTGTGGTTTTTATCTAAGGAATGAAATTCGTAAACCGCTTCAAAACGGGGCTCGCGATCCTGATCGAGGTAATCCACACCGCTTATATTTGAAAGATAATCAAAATCCAGATCGGGATCGTTCTTAATAAACTCGCAAACCTTGGGCAGAACCGCAGGCGCAAGATGAACAACCGCATCGCCGAGCGGAGTTTCAACGGACAAAATATCGTCACCAAGTGAGCTTTTTATCTTTTCAACTATTTCCTCGCTGGTCACGCCACCCTCTTTTTCGCAGAGTTTGTACCCGCCTCGTTCAGAATCTTTTCCTGAAGTTTTATGACACCATACAACAGGGCTTCTGGCCCCGGAGGACATCCCGGAACATACACGTCTACAGGCACCACGCGATCAACACCCTGTACGATGGCGTAATTATTAAAAATCCCACCGCAAGAGGCACAGGCTCCCATCGAAATCACCCATTTGGGCTCAGGCATTTGATCGTAAATCAGTTTCAACACAGGGGCCATCTTCTGCGACACACGTCCCGAAACGATCATCAAATCCGCCTGCCGGGGAGAGGCACGAAATACCTCGGCACCAAAGCGGGCCGAATCCCAGCGCGAATTGGCCATCGCCATCATCTCTATGGCACAGCAGGCCAGACCAAAAGTTGCAGGCCAAAGGGCATTTTTCTGCGCCCAGCCTACCACTTTACCCAATTGAGTGGTCAAGATACTATCGTAGATAGCTCCCGCACTGTCATACTCAAACGCATCCATTGCTTCCTGCGCGTTGAGTTTGAGATTATTGACTTCAGTTTCTAACGCGTCAACGGCTGAATCTATCAGTCCCATTCCAGACCTCCACGTCCCCAAATGTATACATACGCAATGCCGAGGATGGCCATGAACACCGCCATCTCGAACAATCCGAACAATTTAAGTTCATCCAGAGCCACCGCCCATGGATACATGAATATGACTTCGACATCAAAAATGATGAACAACATCGCCAATGTAGCAAAACGAACGGGATACCGTCCTTTAGCCTCTTCCTGAGGAATGATACCGCATTCATAAGGCATCATCTTGTCTTTGCTTGGGTTTCGAGGCCCCAGAACCGTAGACAAAACCAACAGGCCAACAATGACAACAGCGGCGACAACCGCCACTACAGCTATAAATATATACTCAGTCATTGAACGTCAATCCTCCTGACATCTGCCTTCTCCAATTCTGGCACAAATGCACCTCTGGAGGCAGAAAGTAATTGAAGGGGCGATTATATCAGCACACTTATCCCTGTCAACGAAAGATTTTCTATAGGCGGGAAAGGATTTCTCCCGCAATGGTTTCTCTTCAAATATTTGTACAGAAAAGTTTATTTTCCTTCACCCTGCGGATTGGGATAAGCCGACCCGGCTTCGAGCAAAATCCATTTTTCCGAGGTGTCTCCCAAAACCAGATCGAGCTGATCGAAAGGCCTCGCTTCAGACAGGGTTTGGGGAGAAAGTTTCAAACGAACGGTCCCGCCGCCATCGGCACCTGTGAGCACCAGAAAATCCCCCTCAATTCTTGCAACTTCAAAGATATCACTCCAGGTTCTACATATAGGAGGTGGCGATTTCATAGCAAACTCTGTCTCTTCATCCAGGAGGTGGCTCAACTTCATGCATCGCGCCTGCATTGCCGAAAGGTCGCGCATCAATTGCCCAAAATCAATACCTTCCAGACCATGGGTCACCTTGAGCTTATCCATCCACCGAAAAAATGAGTACAGATCAAACAAAATCTGGTTGGTCTCTTTTTGCTCATACACTGAGTTGAATGGAAGAAATGAAACCGCAAAGTAACTTATATGCAGAACGTTCAGTGCTCCGGCCTCTGCACTCAAATGCGGTGCGCCAAACTGTTCATCACGAGGAAGGCCCATAGCCAACAGACTTTCATGGAATAATGACAGGCTGGTTCCTAAAATGGGTGTCACCGACTCTTCATCGGGAGCCAGTTTGTTTTCTATCGCGTATTGCTCCATCAATTCGTAGAGATTCATAAACCGGGATCCTTAAATTAAATAAATTTCAGTTCCCTAAAGTAAGGGAAGCCATGACGAAA
Organism: Nitrospinae bacterium CG11_big_fil_rev_8_21_14_0_20_45_15; assembly: GCA_002787235.1. Lineage (GTDB taxonomy): Bacteria > Nitrospinota > Nitrospinia > Nitrospinales > VA-1 > Nitrohelix. The sequence goes on along the minus strand of PCWG01000021.1, from coordinate 48,121 downwards.
AGGAAAACAAATCTCTCATCAACCTGAAAAAAAAATATCAAATTACAGGAGATTCTCTTAAACTTGTCGGATATGCGTCATTATTTATATATTCTTACATTTTTCGTCTCGTTGCACCTCGGAAATTCCAGCGTCTGGGCCGATCCGTTAGCGTCTCGTTTTGTCCTGCCACAGCTCAAATACAAAGGCGGCAATTTCAAACCTCTCAATGGGGCTTTGGAAGGCCTGCTCATGCAGATCGCTCGACGCACGTCGATTGAAATTCTGAGAGAACCCATTGAGCTGGAATTGACCAGCCCTGCATTGCACCGCTATCCTTTTTTGTATATGTCGGGCAACTCCGGATTCGAACCTTTACCCGATACCGAAATCAAAACTCTCAGGAATTTTTTGAACTACGGAGGATTTTTACTCATTGACGACAACTCTCAGGAGGAAAAATCAGACTTCGATGTTTCCGTCCGTCGTCTGGTCGATCGCCTGTTCCCGCAGACGCCGCTCAAACAACTTTCACGTGACCATTCGATTTATCGTTCGTTTTATCTCATCAATCACGTCACCGGACGCACCGCACACAAACCTTTTCTCGAAGAAATCTCGGTCAAGGGCCGAACCGTGCTGGTTTACTCTTCCAACGATTTGGGCGGTGCCTGGGCACGCAACAAATTAGGCGGCTGGAATTACGATATGCTCGCAGGGGGTGAAATGGAGCGGCAGGAAAGCATCCGCCTCGGCATCAACATTGCCATGTATGCTTTGACACTGGACTATAAAAAAGACATGGTGCATCTGCCCATCATCCTCGAACGCTTGCGTCGATACCGCCTGCAATAACGTTATGATCGCTGAGCTGTTTGACCTCGACCCTGAAGAATTCAATCAAATCGATATCCTTTGGTCTGGAATCGATTCTCCTTTCCTGTGGCTGTTTCTGGCTCTGACGATTCCCTTGTCCCTGCGATTTTTCTGGACCAGCTTGCGACGCATCTCTTCGCGTCCGCGTAAGGTATTCCTCATCTTTCTACGCCTGATCGCATTTGCCTTGCTGGGCCTCATCATGTTCCAGCCTCAATTGGAGTTCAGAAACAATCAAACCCTGAAAAACCACATCGCCGTTTTGCTGGATGACAGCAAAAGCATGTCGGTGAAATCTTTTCCCGAGGAAATTCCCCGTACGGATCTGGTCAAGAAATGGCTCGAACGCAATGCCAAAACTCTTGAATCCTGGAACCGTGATTACAAGGTCGAGTATTTTTTCGCATCCGACACATTGAGTCCGACCACCTCCAAACAACTTCCCGATCAATTGCAGGCGCGAAAACCACGCACGGACTTTGAACAAAGTTTTGCAAAGTTAAAAAAACGCTATGAGGGAAAATCATTGCAGGGGACGGTGCTGGTTTCCGACGGGGTAGACCCGTCGCAGGGTAATGGCGAGTTGAGCCCCGGTTTTCTGGAAATCCTTGCGCAAATGGAGGGTCCGGTTCACACCGTTCTGGCGGGGACTCGGGATGGCTACAAGGATTTATCCATCCAGCATATTGCAGTGGCTCGTTTTGGCTTTCTCAACCAGCCTTCCCGCGTTGTCGCCACCCTGAACGCGACCAACATGGGCAACAAGAATGTTTCTCTGACTTTGAAGCAAGACGGAAAAATCCTCACCAGCAAACTGATTCCATTGAAAGAAGAACAAACCGAATACCTCGTTGAACTGGAATTCATTCCCGCAACACTGGGCAAAAAAAATTACCTGCTCTCACTCCCCGTGTTTTCCGGGGAGGCTATTTCTGAAAACAATCAAAAGAATTTCCAGGTGAAATCCGTTCGCGACCGCATCCGCATCCTGCATCTCAACGGTCGCCCCTCATGGGATTCCCGTTTCCTGCGCGAGGCACTGGCCAGCAACCCGAAAACCGATCTGCTATCGTTTTTTATCCTTAGAACTTTGGACGATGACGTTTCGGCTTCCACTGCCGAATTGAGTCTCATTCCCTTTCCTTCGAACCTGTTGTTCACGGATTATCTGGATTCTTTCGATCTGGTGATCTTTCAAAATTTCCAATACGAACCCTTTATAGAGAAGCGTTACCTGAGCAATATCAGCAAATATGTTGAAAACGGAGGGGCCTTTCTAATGATCGGCGGGGAATTATCTTTTCAAATGGGGAATTACGACAGAAGTCCCATTGAAGAAATCCTTCCTGTAAAAATGACAACGGTCCCCAATGGTTATTTGAGCAACGAATACAAAATCAATCCCGTGGAAAACTACAAATCGCACCCGGTGCTTGCTCTCGACAACCATTTGGAAAAGAACAAAAAAATATGGGAGGACATGGCCGCTCTGAACGGGATCAATGCGGGATTGACGGCAAAACCCAACGCTCAGGTTCTGGCCGAGTATCAAATACCGGGTCAGGAAAAAACTCTGCCCCTATTGACCGTCTGGAACAAGGGCAAAGGTCGCTCCATCGCCTTCGCAACGGATTCTTCATGGAACTGGAATTTTATCAAGGTGGGAGAAGGTGGAAGCGGCAGACAGTATTATAAATTTTGGAACCAGCTCATCTCCTGGGCCATTGGCGAGCCGGAAACGCAAACCCTCAGAGTCGCGATGGACAAGGAAGAATACCGGGAAGATGAAGAAGTTCTGATCAAACTTCAAGTCCTGAAAGAGGATTACAACCCTTCCCCCAACGAGAAGATACATTTTACAATCACTCCTCCCAACGGCAAAAAAGTTGAAATCGACCAGAGCTCGGGAGAAAATGGTGAACTGAACTTGCATTACCAGCCCAAAGAAACCGGATATCATTCGGTTCAAATCAAACGGGATACCCAAGAGGAAGCGCAGTTCATAGAAACCGGATTCTCCGTTTCTGCGGACAATTCAGAATTTTCCCAGGCACAGGCCAATCCTGAACTGATGAAAAAAATCGCCCAGACCACCAGCGGTCAATTCATCCACATAGGTTCAAACGATGATTCTGCAATGTCGTTGCATTTCCCCGATCCTAAAAAATTCGCACATCTGAACAATAAAACCATTTCTTTATGGAACAACTGGTGGTTATACGGTCTGCTGACAGGTCTTCTCCTGCTGGACTGGATCGTGCGAAGAAAATCGGGATTGAGCTAACCAAATTCTAACCAAAATATTGAAATTGCTATTTGTAACGCCAAATAATTTCCGGTAGAATACGCTCGAAAGCTTGACAATCCAGAGCAACTCCCCTCCGTTAATCCCTTATTATAAGGAAAGCTATGACCCGAAAGATGGGCAACAAACCTAATATTCGCGAATGGGTGCGTGATCGCATCGTATTTTTGGCCGCCGCAATATTTGTGATTGGTGCCTTTGCCTACATCACTTCTGGACAAGTTCTGTCACACGATAGCATTTGGCTTCACCCCCTTAAAGAATTTGCGCTTTTATTGTCGCTCATCGGCGTTGTATCGCTGGGATACGAATTGTTTTTGCGTGAATTGACTTTCAATGAGTATAAGGAAGCCCTGCAAGAATTGATGAATCCCGACGCCGTGCGCCTTGGCATCAAAGGAATATACAAAAACCGTTCTGAATTGGGACAAAGCACTTCTTTTGATGAGTTGTTTCAGCATGTCAAACACGAAATATTCATCGGCGGCAGTTCTCTGCTATCTATCTCCACGGCCAGCCGGGAATTATTGAAAGCAAAAATTCTGGAAGGTGTCAACGTTCGCCTGTTGTTGATGGACCCGGATTCCCCCGTCGTCGATTTGATCGTCAAACAAGGTGGCGGCAGAGCCACCTTCATCAATGAAATCAAAACTTCTCTTTTGTTACTGCAAAAACTGCAAGTGGAGCTGAACGATTTAGAGGGTCGCCCAAAAAAAGGTTTGCTCGAAGTAAACACCTACAGCGTCATTCCGTCCCATTCATTCATTTCTGTTGACAATGACGAACCCGATGGCTTGATCATCGCCGACATTGGTCCCTACCTAGGCCGAAGCTTGCCTCGACCCAGCATGATCGTGGCCAAGAAGAAAAATGGAATGTACGATTATTGGAGTGAGATGAACCAATTGATGTGGGACGACAGCTCACCCATCAATCTGGAAAACCCAAATCTACTCGAAACGGGAACCCGCGCCCTCGTCTTTGCCAGCGGTCGCGAGACGGAATGTTATCACGCTGAAAGTGATTCCTGGAAAGCTGCGGCCATTTGCAAAATGGGTCCACATTGGCGATCAGTCAAAGGAAGCCAGTGGGTTTGGGCACGCGAATCGTTGAACCTGCAAGAAACTCAAACCGGCGGGAGACAAAAATTTCGTATAAAGTTCGACTACCCCTGTGAACGCTCGGACGGGTTGACCCGGGCAGAGCTACTGGTGCGCGCCGATAACGAATGCAGAATCACCGTCAATGATTTCAGCCTGACCAATCATTTCAGCGGTGCCGATTACGCAGAGCCTTTTTATATTGATGTTCGCAAACACATCAAATGCGGAGCAAATGAAATTCTGTTCGAACTCGTAAATTTTGCCAAGCCCGACGCAAAATCACCGGAAGACAATACGGCAGGTCTCATCTATCGACTGCACATCGAATACCGGAAATAGATTCGTTTCTTGATCTCAGGAAAAATCAGGGACCCAATTGCCGAATGGCTTCAAACACTGCGATGCCTACAGAGGTCGCCAAATTGATAGATCTCACTCGATCGTCGTATTGCGGGATTCGATAAACGTTCTCCGAATTCTCTGCGCGCAGTTCCTCTGACAAGCCTTTAGTTTCTTTCCCAAAAAACAGATAGGCCCCCTGCTGAAACGAACATTCGAAGTGAATTTTCTGCGCCTTGGTAGAAAAGAAAACCTTCTGCGCCTGTGCGGGAATAATGTCTAAAAGTGCCTGCAAGTTTTCATACCTTCGCACTTGCACATGCTTCCAATAATCCAAGCCCGCCCGTTTCAATTGCGTGTCGTTGATCTCAAATCCCAACGGTTCGACAAGATGCAAAACACTCCCCGTCGCCAGACAAAGGCGACCGATTGAGCCGGTATTATTGGGGATTTCAGGTTCTACTAAAACAATGTTCAATTGATGAGGCATACATTTTCAACGTTTCAATCAGGATTCTTTTTGGGTTCAAAATAATTTCGAACCGTAAGCACCAGCAGACCTCGCAAGAAAAAATAGATCAGGTAAAGTAAAGACCCGCCATACAATGAGTAGGCTTTCCATTTGACTTTCAAGGTTTCAAAAAAAGTAATGCGTTTATTTCGAGACCAGGTCGAGGCATCATAAAACCGGACAAAGCCCAGATTTTTTTCCAGATTACAGGCCTTGCCAATTTTCATGAGCCGAATCCACAAATCGTAATCCTGCGTGAATAAAAGGTGTTGATCGTAACCACCCACTTGCAAAAAAGCTTCCTTTCGAAAAATCACAGCACTGTGGGCGATCGGATTGAACCGACTCAAACTCCTACGAATGTCATGATCCGTAAAAGGAAGCGGAACGGTTTGCGGTGACAGGCTTCCATTGATCAATCGTTTGTAACCTCCACCGCATAAAACATAGTCCTTGTTTGCATCCATAAATTTGATTTGATGTTCCAGTCGATGGGGATAGGAAACGTCGTCGGCATCCAAACGCGCAATCAACTCACCACGGGCCAGATGAATGCCTTTGTTGAGAGATTGCGGGATTCCCAGATTTTCCTGATGAATGACTCGAACACGGGAATCTTTGATTCTATCCAACAACTCAGCGGTGCCATCCGTCGATCCATTGTCAAGAAGGATGAATTCAAAATCTTCAAAACTCTGATTGAGAATACTTTGCACACATTCTTCAATGTATTTCTCGCCATTATAAACCGACGTGACAACGGATACCTTGGGAGCTTTTGACATAACAGGTGGGATCAACCTTTATTCAACCAGTGAAACTCAATGGGACCTTCAGTGATAGCGGAAGATTCGGACTCGGCAGGGTCGTGCGGGAGGTCGGCGCAATTGGCAAGCAGGGCCATGCCCGGACCGGGGTTTGCAAATCCGTACCATATTCCTGGGGGAATACGAATCAGAACATAAGCCGTAGGACGACCGATCTCATATTCACGCATCTCCTTGCGGGTCGGTGAACCTTCGCGATCATCGTAGAGAACCAACTGAATCTTCCCAACCGGCACTGTAATATGCTGAGTCATCTTCTTGTGCCGCTTCCAGGCCTTGATCGCCCCGGGATTGACTTCTGAAAAGTAAACCTCGCCGAATTTGGAAAACAATTCGGAGTCACACCTCAACATATGCAGAACCGCACCACGCGGGTCGGTCAATTGCTTCAATTCATGCAAAACAACGCCGTCCAAAGGATGCGGGTCTTTCATTGGGTCCATGGCGATCCGTCACGTTTGGCGCGAGCGGAGAATTCTTTGATTTGCTTTACCGTCAATGCCGATGCCGCTTCCGCTCCTTTAGAATAGTACGCTTGATACCATTCGCCAGTGAAACTCATGGTTTCCTTAAAATTCAAGGTCGCCGACCAATCCAGTAAGGACAAGGCTTTATCGCAATTCAATTTCAGAAGCCCTGCTTCCTTTTTACCGTGCTCCGAAACCACCGTGGACCAGGTCGCATTATCCCAAAATCCCGCCAGCTCTTCGATCAATTCGCCCACCGTCTGGTTGGTACTGGCACCGGGACCAAAATTGAACGATTGATTGCGTACCGCATCGTCTTCCTGAAACAAACGCTGAGCCAGGCGCAGATAACCATCAATGGGTTCCAGAACATGTTGCCAGGGCCGTGTCGCATCGGGATGACGAATGGATGCCTCATTGCCATGCGACCAGGCGCGAACACAATCCGGGATGATTCGATCCGGTGCCCAGTCTCCACCGCCGATCACATTGCCCGCCCTTGCTGTAGCAATGAAGGCTCCGTCTTCCTGAAAAAAGGATCGCATATAAGAGGAAAGAATCAATTCCGCGCAAGCCTTCGACGCACTGTATGGGTCGGCACCTCCCAAACGGTCATTTTCGCGATAACCCCACAACCATTCTACATTCTCGTAACATTTATCACTGGTGATGAAAACAGCCGCTTTCATCGACGGGCATTCTCGCACGCATTCCAAAACGTTGAGAGTCCCCATCACGTTGGTCTCAAAAGTTTCAGCAGGGGCCTTGTAAGATTTTCGGACCAAGGGCTGAGCCGCCAGATGAAAAACAATTTCAGGCTTGAAAATATCAAAGGCTTCCTTCAACGCCTCTTTATTACGAACATCGTCTTCGATGTGATATATCTTTTCGCCCAGTTTTATCGTTGAAAAATGACAAGGATCGCTCGGTAAATAAAGCGAATACCCCGCCACCTCTGCTCCCAACTCCAAAAGCCAGGAACACAACCAGGAGCCTTTGAATCCCGTATGCCCTGTGACCAATACCCTTCTACCCTTATACGTCTCTGAAAACATGATTCGTCCAATATTAAAAAAACGGTTTACGTTTGCGCGTGAATTTCAAAAAATCCTTGAAATATTCCGGCCGGTTGTCTCTGTTGCGTTACTCAGGGCCATACTTTCCAGAACGCCTTGCCAGAGTCCCATACTTTATTCAAGTGCGTGACATCGCGATAAGTATCCATGCAAGCCCAGTCGCCCGTATGATTGTGCACCATCAATTGACCCTCTTTTGTCAAAGTTTCAAGCGGACCGATCTCAAAATCGCAATCTTCCCTGTCACTCAAATAATCAAACAACTTGCGATTGAAAACAAAAAATCCGCCATTGACCATACTGCGTTCGATCTTTGGCTTTTCGATGAAATCAAGAACCTGACCGCCCTCCTGCACAATCTGACCAAATGAAGAACGTGGTTCCACCCCTGTCACCGTCCCGATTTTGCCGTGTGAATGATGAAAATCCGCCAGCTTTTTCAAATCGACATCGGAAATCCCGTCACCATAAGTGAGCATGAACGAGTCGGTATCAATATAACGCTCGATCTTTTTGATCCGCGCACCTTTCAGGGTATGTTCACCCGTATCTGCCAGCGTTACCGTCCAGTTTTCCGCATCCTTATTTTCATGAAAAACCATTTCCCGGTTTGGCCCACCCAACTTGAGAGTCACATCACTGGTATGGAGGATATAATGATAAAAATATTCCTTAATCACCGCCCCTTTATAACCAAGACACAGAACAAAATCTGTGAACCCGTAATGGGCGTAATGTTTCATGATATGCCAAAGAATCGGCTTGCCGCCTATCTCCACCATCGGCTTGGGGCGAAACTCCGTTTCTTCGCGCAAACGAGCCCCCATGCCACCGCACAAAATAACGACCTTCATGAGCCATCCTCGTCAACGACCGGACAATTTATTGTTTCAATGATTCGCATAAATTCAACGTTTTTTCGATCTCTTCATCCATATTACCCGCAAGCCTGAACCCTGTCGCCTTGAGTTTGCTAATGTCATAAATCACAGAACCTCTATTCGGCGTTTTATCCGCTTCGTTGACAACAATTGAATGGAGCGGCGTATGGTATATTTTTTTGTAGACCTCGGCAACCCTGTGCGCCGCCGCCAGTATCGTGAGGGAACACTCACCTCCCAGATTATACAACCCGTCCCCCCAATTGTCAGGAATATTAAATAAAAAATGCTGGACCGCGCGCGCGACATCTCCTAATGAAATAAAATCCCGACTCTGCTCTCCGTTCGATTTCAGAACGATTTTCCCCGTCAACACTGCCTGTCGACACAAGTCATTGAAGACCAGATTCCAGCGTTTGATGTCTGAGTCCATCGCGTAACCGTAACCGTTGGACAAACGAAATACGGCCGTTTGCAAACCATGATGGTCGGCAAAAAACTGAATCATATCCTCCGTCGCTCGATGCGTCGCGGAATATGGGTGTGAAGCTCTTGTCGGGCTGATCTCAGAAATCGGGCTTTTCGCTCCAGAGCCATAGACATGGTAGGTTGAAAAATAAATCAGGCGTTTCACGCCTTGCGCGCGGCAGGCTTTCAACAATTCAAAGGAGCCCATCGCTTTGACACGCCAGGCCCATTCCGGGTCCGCCAGCATCGCAGACTCATCCAGAGTCGCCAGATGAATGACATCCGTTACCCCTGCCAGAGCCTGCATCATCGTCTCTGGAGCTTCCATAGAAAAAGGAACGATCTCGGCATTGCGCGCCCATTCTGGCGACAAGGGTCGCTTGCTATGCGCACCCAGGACAACGCGAAGATCGGGACGAGTGCGCATCAGATCATCCGCAATTCGCCCGCCCACGTAGCCCAATCCCCCTGTGATGAGTATCTTATTCAACGTGAACCTGTCATCGGACTCTTAGCCCGGAAAGGAAGGTGGTTCAGAATGATTCAAGCCTGTGAAGAAAAAAATCGTAAGATCTGCGCCTGAATTTCCTGAGCTTTTGCACGCGGGTCCTCCGCATTGCGAATCGGTCGCCCCACGACAATATAGTCGGCACCGTTGCTAAAAGCCTCTTCAACGCCCACCGTACGTTTTTGATCATCTTCTGTATTGGAAACAGGTCGAATACCCGGAGTGATGATCAAAAATTTATCATCGAGATGATCCCGCAAACGGCGAGCTTCCAATCCAGAAGAAATCACACCATCGCAACCAATCTCAAGTGCCCTGCGTGCACGCGAGAGCACAAGCTCTTCCACATTGCATTTAAAGCCCAGATCCTCCAAATCCGTTTGATCGAGACTGGTGAGAGCCGTCACCGCGAGAATTTTGAGATCCCCCTTCTCCTCAACGGCCGCACGCAAAATAGCATCATTGCCATGAACCGTGACAAAGCCTGCCCCGCGATTGCGCAACTGACGCACTGCCGAACGAACGGTTTCGGGCACATCAAAAAACTTCAGGTCAAAGAAAACCTTATTGCCACGCTCGCAAAGCCAGTCCGTAAAAGCAAAATAGTCCCCTGACATGAATAATTCCAAACCCACCTTGTAGAAATTTACTGTATCGCCCATCAGTTCGACAAGCTCACGTGCCTGCTCAATGGTCGGAACATCCAGTGCAAGGATCAACCTGTCCTGAACAGGAATATTTTTTGAAGTCATTGTGCCTCGAATTAAAGAAGAAATCATCCCGCTTTATATCGCCCGCCTCCTCCATTGTCAAGCAACTCGGTCGCGGCAAAACTCGCTGACATTGCCAATGGTGTTATTTTTCGATGCTCAAACCTCTGGACGGTTGGCATGAAAATATTTTTTAATTATTTTCATGCCTAAATTTTTTCCCGTAGAACCTACAATCAGAGACACGCTAAAGAGCCTATCCATAAAATCCGATACAATAACATTGAACATGATTTATAATTTTATAAGCAGGAAATGAAAGAATCGCATAGAATGTTGAGTCTTTTTTCTTGAAAAACTTTCAATAGAATTTTGGCATGAAGCTATCCATCATCATTCCCGTTTACAACGAAAAAAATACACTCGCCGAGATCATCAGAAGAGTGCAGGCACAGGACTATGAAAAAGAAATCATCCTGATCGACGATTTCTCTCAGGATGGAACGCGTGAGATTCTAAAAGAATTTGAAAGTCGCGAGGGTTTTAAAGTTCTCTATCATTCCCAAAATCAAGGCAAGGGGGCCGCTCTGCGAACAGGCTTTGCCAATGTGGAAGGCGACATCATCATCATTCAGGACGCCGACCTGGAATACAATCCTTCCGATTACAGCGTCCTGCTCAAGCCCATACAGGACGACTGCGCAGATGTGGTGTTTGGTTCCCGTTTTCTTGGCGGACCGCACCGGGTGCTTTTCTTCTGGCATTATCTCGGCAATAAAACGCTCACAACCATTTCCAATATGTTCACCAACCTCAATCTCACCGATATGGAAACCGGCTACAAAGTTTTCACGCGTGACGTGTTGAGGCAATTAAATATCACCTGCAACCGTTTCGGATTCGAACCTGAATTCACAAACAAGGTGGCGCGGAAAAATTTCAGAATTTACGAAGTTCCCATTTCATACAACGGACGCGATTATTCGCAAGGAAAGAAAATCACCTGGAAGGATGGCATTTCGGCACTTTGGTTCATCGTCAAGTTTCGATTTTTTGCCTGAAATTCCACAGTGCATAATGAGTTGATAGCACTTGCTGACAGGATTTGCTAAAATTCCTCGAATGATTTTCGATCATTGAAATCATAAACATTTATTAAATAGAGCCCCCTCTGGCAGGGCGCGCCCTCAAAGGAGAAACACCCTGAATTATTCGAATAAAACCGTATTGGTGACCGGCGGAACGGGGTCTTTCGGCAGTGCCTTTGTCGCCCACCTGCAAAAAAACGACCCGCCAAAAAAATTAATCGTATTCAGCCGCGACGAACTCAAACAAATGGACATGGCCGAGAAATTCGGTGAGAAAAACATGCGCTATTTCATTGGCGATGTTCGCGACCGAAACCGTTTGTTTCGCGCTTGTCAGGATGTCGATTTAGTGATTCATGCGGCGGCACTGAAACAGGTTCCTTCATCCGAGTACAACCCTTTTGAAGCAGTTAAAACCAATATCATCGGCGCGCAAAATGTCATCGACGCCGCGATCGATCAGGGAGTCCCAAAAGTCATCGCCCTGAGTACCGATAAGGCGGTCAATCCTACCAATTTGTACGGTGCCACCAAATTGTGTTCCGACAAAATATTCATTGCAGGAAACGCCTATGCCTCAAACCGCACCAAGTTCAGCGTCGTGCGCTACGGCAATGTGCTTGGCAGTCGTGGAAGCGTCATCCCCCTCTACATGAAAAAACGCAAGGAAGGGGTTTTGCCCATCACGGACATGCGCATGACCCGGTTCTGGGTCACTGTGGAACAGGGAGTCGATTTCGTTATCAAATGCGAAAAAGTAATGCAGGGAGGCGAGATCTTTGTGTCCAGAATTCCCAGTATGCGCATCACCGATCTGGCGGAAGCGATCGCTCCCGGATGCCGCTTGCAAACCATCGGTATTCGCGGCGGAGAAAAATTGTACGAAACTCTCATCAGCGAAGACGACTCACGCGATACCGTTGACATGGGCGATTATTTTATCATCAAACCGCATACCAACTGGTGGCCAGAAGGACTTCCCAAGGGCGGCAAACCGCTACCTGAAGGTTTCGTCTACCGAAGTGACGTCAATGTAGAAATGGTCTCCGTCGAAGAATTGCGAAGAGTTCTCGGTCTGTAAAACTACACGAGAAAATCGACTGAAGCGCGCCTCTCAAGATAACGATCCTCAAGTCGAAAAAATGACCTCTCCCCTCGTCCTCATTCGAGCCGACTCTTCTCTGATTTTAGGCGCGGGACATGTCATGCGGTGCCTGACTCTCGCTGAAGCAATTCGCCAATGGGGAGGCCGTGTCCTCTTTGTTTGCAGAGAAAACGTCGGCGATGCCTCTCGCTGGCTCACACGCAACCATTTTAAAATTCTTGGGTTACCCGCTCATCCGGAATCTCCTTCCAGGGAATCTGCGCAGGAGTTTCTGAACCTTGTAAAGAGTCTGGATCAAATTCCCGACTGGCTGATCATCGATCACTACGGCATTGATCGGCAATGGGAAAATTCCGTGCGCAACTATGTTAAAAAAATCATGGTGATCGACGATCTCGCCAATCGGCCTCACGATTGCGATTTACTGCTCGATCCCACTGCGGGACGCAAACCCGAAGATTACAGTTCTCTTATTTCCCCTCATTGCAGATCGCTCTTGGGAAGCAGTTACGCCCTGCTGAGAAACCAATTTGCCAAAATCCGACCTTCTGCTTTAAAAAACCGGCGGCAATCCCCAAAAATCAAACGCATTCTGATTGGATTTGGAGGAACCGACAATAAAAACATCGCTGGATTGACGTTAGAGGCACTCTCTCATCGGCAAGAAGATATCGATGTTCTCATCGGCTCCAGCTCCCCTCACCTTCCAGCACTCAAGGCACACGTCTCGCATCAAAACCGTTCCAACATTCACCTTCACATAGACACGGATGACGTTGCGCCTTTGATGGCCCATGCCGACATCGCCCTGGGAGCAGGGGGTGGAACCGCATGGGAACGGTGCTGTATGGGATTGCCCAGCTTGCTGATCCAAAGCGCAGACAATCAGGAATTTCTCGTTCGCTCACTCGCACAGGCAGGAGGGGCACTCTTTATCGGGGAATCAGAAAATTTGAGCGTTGAAAAACTTGCAGATGAAATATCACGTCTGGCCGACAACCCGATACTTCGCGAGCAACTTTCAAAAAAATCAGCCCTGCTTTGCGACGGACTCGGCGCGGGAAGAACCCTCTGTGAATTATTTCCGCTTGCGGCGAAAGATGGAAGACGAGTAGGATTGAGACAGGTTGCAGAAGAGGATATGCAATCGTTATACGATTGGCAAAGCCATGCCGACACGCGGCGATATTCCTTTCGAACAAAAGTGCCGACTTGGGAGGAACATCAAGTATGGTTCCGAAATCGCTTCAACGACCCGTTGAATCCTTTTCATGTCATTCTGCACGACAACATACCTGCCGGGATTGTGCGTCTCGACTATAAAAAGATGAGGGGATCTTTTCCCTTGTACGAAATTTCCATTTATGTCGCTCCAGAAAAATACAATCAGGGTATCGGGAGAGCCGCTTTAAAATTGATTCGCATGACGGTTCCCAAAAGCATTTTTTTCGCCCGCGTGCTGAAACAGAACACCACATCGGTCCATTTATTTGAGAGTTCTGGATACCAAAGAAAATCCGATGGTTATTACCAACGTCCGATATGAATCAGCAAGCCATCTTTTCTTAAAGGTGAAACCATGTTCAAGGAAAAGAAAGTAGCGGTTGTTATCCCCGCTCACAACGAAGAGAAATTGATACTTCGTACTCTGGAATCGATTCCCGAATGGGTCGATCACATACTTGTTGTCGATGATTTGAGTCGCGACCGCACTGCAGAGGTGATCCGCGCACAGGCTGAAAAAGATTCCCGTGTTCGCCTCATTCAACATCAGACCAATCGTGGCGTCGGCGGAGCCATCGCTACCGGTTATAAAGCCTGCCTGGAAATTGATTGCGATCTGGCAGTGGTCATGGCGGGCGACGCGCAGATGGACCCTGCCGACCTGCCCACCGTAGTTGCTCCCGTCGCTGAAGAAAACGTCGATTACGTCAAAGGCAACCGCCTGTTCTATCGTGATGCCTGGAAAATCATCCCCCGCACTCGCTTCATTGGCAACGCCATCTTGTCCCTGTTAACGAAAATTGCCAGCGGCTACTGGCACATTGCCGATTCGCAATGCGGTTACACCGCCATCTCCCGGCGTGCGCTGGAACGCGTCGATCTCGACTCCATGTTCCCTCGATACGGTATGCCCAATGATCTTCTCGTCGAACTGAATATCTGTAATTGCACGGTCCGTGACGTTCCCGTCCGTCCCGTTTACGATATCGGCGAAGTTTCCGGAATACGTATCCCGCGCGTGGTTTTCACCATTTCACGATTATTGATCTCGCGCTTTTTCGTCAGACTTTTTGAGAAATACATCGTTCAGGATTTTCACCCGCTCGTGTTCTTTTACAGTCTTGGGCTCATTGCATTTCCGTCGGGACTGATAACGGGGATTTATCTTTTTATCTACCGCGTTGTTTCCGGCCCTGTCTCCGTCACCAGTGCGCTGTTTTCCATTTTTCTCATCATCACTGGATTGCAATTCCTGTTGTTCGCCATGTGGTTTGATATGGAAAACAATAAAAGCCTCAAGGGCTGATCGTCCCAATCGAAAAATTCGCTTCAATCGTTTTTCAACAATCGCTCAGAATAAAATTAATGGGGGTGGCAAATCTCGATTATTTACTTATTTAACGCTGCGCGGTGAAAATTTTGTTACAAATCAAGGTATCTGTATATGGCGGTCAGTGTGGAAGGGTCTTGGATTTCAGAGTCATTGGCCATGCGCCGGATTTCCAGCCGATCAAACAAGCGCATTTCGCCATGACCCATTTCTTCGGCAACATAAGGTCGCGCCACCTTGCAATCCCGGGCGACGTACAAACGAATGCGTGCGCAAAAAATACCGCCATCGGGAACGAGGTATCCCAGCGGGATGATATTTTTTTCTTCACAAAGAAATCCCGTTTCCTCTTCCAACTCTCGGATGACTGAGGTTTCGTTTTTCTCACCTTCATCAACAAATCCGCGTGGAATCTCCCACAACCACTCACCCACCGGATGCCGGTACACTTGAATCATGGCTATCTTGCCTCCTATTTCCGGCAAAATAGCAACGCCTGTCACTTTGTTGGAGGTCTGCACCTTGGGCTTGACCACAAGGAAGCGTGGCACTTCATTCCCCCGCTGATCTTTGATGTGATCGTAGAACACATCAAACACAAGGTTCTCGGTGATAAGAGTCCGTGACTTGCATTCAAACGGCGGTGGTTGATTCAGAGAATTGTCTTTTTTCATTTTTATGAATGCGTCAGAGTTTCCCGATACCAGCGATAGGTTTTCTCCAGTCCATCTTCCAGTGTGGTTTTAGCTTTCCAGCCCAGATCGTGAATGCGCGACGAGTCCACCAGTCGGCGCGGATTGCCATCGGGCTTGCTCGTATCGAAAACCAGCTTGCCTTTGAAGTCTGTGATCTTCGCGATGTGCTGAGCCAATTGTTTGATGGACGTCTCGCGTCCGGTCCCGATATTAATGACTTCCGGTTCGTTGTATTTTTTCATGAGAAACAAACAGGCATCGGCCAAATCGTCGGCGTACAAAAATTCACGTTTGGGTTTGCCCGATCCCCATAAGGAAACTTCCGCGTCGCCTTTTGTTTTCGCGGAATGAAATTTCCCGATCAATGCCGCCAGCACATGGCCGTTTTCGTCAAAATGGTCATTGATTCCGTAAGTGTTGGCGGGAATGGCTGAGATGAAATTGCAACCGTACTGCCGCCGGTAAGACTGGCATAGATTGATGCCTGACAATTTGGCCAGACCGTAAGGCTCGTTGGTCGGTTCCATGAGACCCGTCATCAAGCTGTCTTCGCGCATGGGCTGACTGGTTTTCTTGGGGAAGACGCAGGAACTGGCCAGGAAAAAAAGTTTCTTTGTTTTTTGTTGCCAGGCCGAGTGGATGATATTGCTTTGTATCATCGTATTTTGATAAATGAACTCCGCCGGATAAGTATTATTAGCGTGGATACCACCCACCCGTGCCGCGGCGAGGAACACATAGTCCGGTTTCTCTTTTGCAAAGAACCGCTCGACTTTGGCCTGCTGGGTCAAATCCAAAGCCTTGTGACTTTTCGTGATGAGGTTCGCGTAACCCCGTTTTTCCAGAGCCCGGCAAATCGCCGAGCCGATCATGCCCTTGTGTCCCGCTACGTAAATTTTCGATTTTTTATTCATAGTATCCGTCTTGCTCCATTATTCCTCAATCCAGGCAGAATACCCGCCGGAAATCATATCTACCGATGCCGAGCGGGTCTCAAAATCCTGATCGAAGTGTCCTTCAAAATACTGATCGACCAAATCTGAATTTTCCTCACAATGCAAGGACACATAGGATCTAATTTCATCCCGATCCAGCACTCTGGGCCAAATCCCTACCTCTCTTTTTACAATCGCCGGATGTTTACACAACAATGGCTGGAGTAAATCCCTACGTAATTCCAGTGCCTCCTCCTGCGATAATGCTGACAAATTTTCAAACAATGTCTGCCCAGAGTGACGGATGCGGACAGGTCCAACAATAAATTCAAATTGAGTTGTCGTATTCTGCGCCTCTTGTAAACGCCTGCTGAATTTTTTCCTTACATTCAGAGGAACGTTTAACTCGACCATTCTTTTGAGCATTGCTTCCAGAACTCCGTCCTCAAGAACGCCGAAAGACGCTTGCTCAAAATCCGTTCCGTCAATATGAGCATGACGCAAATCTGCACCTTCCAGATAAGCTCCGCTCAAGTTCGCTCCTTCCAGAAAAGCCCCCTTCAGGTCTGCTCCTTTGAGAAAAGTCTTCTCCAGAGTCGCGCCTTCCATCTGAGCTTCTCCCAGATACGCTCCCTCCAAATGGACCCCACTTAGATTCGTCCCCTCCAGATAAGCTTTTTCCAGATACGCTCCCTCCAGATGAGCCAAGCCCAGAGCCGCTCCTTCCAGATGAGCAAAACCAAGATAGGCACCTTCCAGATGAGTTCTTCCCAAGTGCGCACCTTCCATCTGGGCTTCCCCAAGATTTGCGCCTTCAAGATAAGACTCACCCAGATCCGAACCATCAAGATAGGCTTCATACAAATTTGCACCTTCCAAGTGAGCCTTATTCAGTAATGCACCCTCCAGGTGGGCCTTTTCCAGGTTTGCACCTATCAAACGGGAACGAGTGAATCTTATTTTCCTTAAGTCACTGTCTTTAAAATTGGCAAAGTTCAGGTCTCGATCCGTCATATCCAGGTATTTATACTTATCCAGAAGCGCAATCTGAAAAGATTTCCCAAAAATACTTTTCATACCCGCATTGTTCCGCAAAAGTGCCGACTGAATGCTATCACTAGGTGCTCGCGCCAGGTCTTCATTGGGTAATTTCAAATTTCGATCTATAAGTAGATTGATCTTGATTTCGTCGTCATCTTCATTGCTTTCATTTTCACTCTCATTTGCTTCCCAGGTAAACTTCACAAGAGGATAAATTTGTTTGAAGGGAAATAATAATTTTGCTTCGTTCTCTTGTTGCGTCGTCGGAAAGTTTGCCGGTCCCAGGCTGAACAAGGGTCCCAAAATCAAAATGATTGTCATCCATATAGCATTCCAGATTCTGCTCATCCAGATTGCAACTTTTCTCACCTCAGTTCCATCGGTTTCCGGGTCATTTTCAGAGAAAAACTCTCTGGCCTTGAACAGCTCGATCATATAATAAATGCAGTAAATCGTGACCAGAATAACCAGTGGCTTGTGCAAATACTCGGTGATCTGCAGGTGATGATAAGGTAGAAATTTGACCTGAATACGGATCAGTACGGGAATGATCAGAAGATAATGAGTGAACACAACGAACTGGGTAATCAGCCAACGAGTGGGACGGCTCGCTCCCTTCCGGTTCAGTGCCACAAGGGCAATCATGGAAGGAGGAACAAGGTTTTCCCAGTTCGGACGAAGGCGAGCCCCGGGGTCTGTACCATCGGCAAGACCTTTTGCTTTTGCGCGATATTCCATTTCAATACTGCGTAACGAACCAACGAACTGGGAAACATGCAGAACGAAATAAAGATGCGCCAGCACCAACAGAAGAGGTGCCGCCCAAAAAAAACTCACTACATTGTGTTGCAATCCAATTTGCGGCAAAGCCATGCCTGCGTCTGGATTGAACAATTGCCGATGGGTAACGGTCTCGGCGGTGAGAAATATATAGAGTCCACCCACCAGAAAAACGGTAAACAGGCTGCGCAAGGATCTGGAGTTTTCGATGATCTGGTCAAGCGTTGCCCGCGCAGGAAAAAGTTCTCTTTCTAAAATCGTTTCACGATTCATAACCGTATAATCCATTTAAAATTTTCCATCGCGGGTACCTTAAAAAAATCGATATGCGGGAGTCCCGGAATGAGAGGTATCGCCAATAAACCAGTCACATCTTACGGCTTGCCATTGCGGGGGAGGGCAATGAATGAGGTAAAATTTCATTCCACTGCATTGAGCAGTTTGCAGAGGGCGTGGATTTTTCCTTCATCGAGGTCGGGGAAGTTTCCGATATAGAATCCGAAAAAATGGATATGCTCTGTCTGGGGATAATTTTTATACTCCCCTTCGGGAACGATGCCTTTCAAATAGGGCTGGCGCAGTTGGTTGCCTCCTCCTGCGCTCCCGCGCCGGTATTCCACATTTGCAAATTTCAATGCCGCCATGATGCGTTCACAGAAATCCGGGTCGGGTTTTTTGAGTACGAGATTGAAGGCGTAGTTGCAACTGCCTTCGAGCTCGAAATCGGTGTAAAATTTTTCAGGGTCGAGTCCATCGAGAAAAAGTTTGAAGTTATTGAAGCGTTTTTTATTGTTCGCATCCAATCTTTTGAGTTGTTTTCTTCCTATAACACCCCCGATTTCGGTGTTTCTCATATTGAATGCGGGGTAGGCAAAGATGAACTCGGGATTGACACCGGGATTTTCGTCGAGGTATTTTTTTTTCAGTGCTTCATCGGTCACTTCGCGAACCATTCCGTGAGAGCGATACATGCGCGCGATCTGGTGAATGCGCTCGTCGTTGGTGCAAATCATTCCGCCTTCGATGGTGCTCATGTGATGGGCAAAATAATAGGAAAAATTCGATACCAGTCCGATGGAACCGAGCTTTTGACCGTTATGGGTCGCGCCGTGGGATTCGCAAACGTCTTCAATGAGCGGGATGTTTCTTTTTTTCAATTCTTCCAGCAGTCGATCGGTCAGACCATTGAAGCCTTGGGCATGGGTCAGGAAAACGGCGCGGGTGTCGGCGGTAATTTTTTGCAAAACTTGTTCTTCATCCATCGACAGGGTCCGCGGGTTGATATCTACAAATACGGGGCACATGCCGTGTTGCAAAACGGAGGCGACATCGGAAATCCAGGTCAACGCGGGCACGATGACCTCGCCCGTACCGTATATTTCCTTGATGGCGGCGATGGTGATGTAGTTGGCGGAGGCTCCTGAGTTGACAAAAACACTGTGCTTGACTCCGACCCACTCGGACCATTCACTCTCGAATTCACGAACGTTTCGGTTCTGCGTCAGGATAGGATCGCTTTGCAAAAATTCGATAACGGTGTTGAGGTCTTCCTGCGGGATATTGTTGCTCATCAAGGGCCAGTTCAGTTCCATAATTTCCTTTTTATTTTTCTGAAAAATATTTTTTTGCCGCTTCAAGTCGATCGGGGGTTCCGATGTCGTAAAGGGGTTCTTCGACGCTGAACCCGTACATTCCGTTTTTGGCATATTTTGGGAAGGTGTCGTATTCCAGCGAAAGTTTTTTGTTGGCTTCGATATTGTTTAAAACGGATTTGGAAAACAGGTAGATTCCTGCATTGACGCGGCCTGCCGATTGGGCGGACTTTTCGTCAAAGCTTGTTATTTCCTGATCGGCATTGAGGGTGATGGAACCGTAATCCCCGGCGTCGTCGATCCGTGTCAATGCCGCGGACAACACGGCGTTTTGTTCGACGTGAAAATTGTAAAAAGTGTTGAGGGGAACGTTGCAAAAAGAATCGCCGTTGAGTACAAGGAAGGGATCGCTTTTTATACGGGATTCCGCATTTTTCACAGCACCAGCGGTTCCCAACGGCATGGTTTCCACAGAAAAAATATAAGTGCGGTCACTGCCTGTTTCATTTTGATAATAACGTTCGATGAATTCGCTTTTGTATCCCGAACAGAGGATGAACCGGCGTATCCCGCTAACATACAGGTAATCGATGATGAGGTCGAGAAAGGGACGGCCTTCGATTTCAGCCATGGGCTTGGGGCGATCCTTGATAGTCTGGGCCAGTCGGGTTCCCAGGCCTCCACACAATATTACGGCGTCTGTCTCTTGGAGTGAAGTAGCTGTCATTTATTCAAAAAATGATCCGGCGTAATATCGGGCTGATAGACAACGATTTGCGTGCCACTGTTTTCCAGTTCGACGGGAATGCACAACAGCTTCTTTAATTTTTTTTCAATCTTAGGCTGGTCTTCAGGGCGGGCAAATATCAACATGAATCCTCCACCGCCTGCGCCGAGCAGTTTTCCTCCAAGTGCGCCTGCTGACATTGCTGTTGAATAAATTTCGTCAATTTGCGGGGAAGAGACACTGCCGCTCAGTCCTCTTTTTAACTTCCATGACTCATCAAGAAGTTTTCCAAATCGAGTCAGGCAATCTCCGCTTGAAAGAATTTCCATGGCGTGGTCTACCATTTCCCGCATGGCTTTCAGTTCTTTATTTTTATTTGGAATATTATCAATTTTGGTCTTCGCTATATCTGTAGCAAAACGGGATATTCCTGTAAAAAAAAGCATCAGATGACTTTGAAACAATTCCATGCGTGGTTTAGTCAATGTAACGGGTGTTTGCTGGAAGTCGTCATCATCGATAAATTCAATTTTATTGAATCCACCCAAAGCCGCAGATATCTGGTCTTGCGAACCCACATGTTCTTTCAAAACATTTCGTTCCAAATGGATTGCTTCTTTGGCCAAACGTTGCCGTGTCGGCATCACACCTTTGAGGGCATACAGAGTATTCAGAATTCCTACGGTGAAGGAAGAGCTGGAACCCAGACCCGTACGGGCTGGCAAATCGCCATCATGATGAATCTCTACCCCATTCTCTATTTTCAGAAAATCCAATGCCGCTCGTATGGCTGGATGTTGAATTTCGGATGTTTTATTCACTGTTTCCACTTTGGAATAAACCAAACGATACTTGTGCTCGAAAAACGGGGGCAGGTAACGGCAGGTGATGTAACAGTATTTGTTAAATGTCGTGGCCAGAACGGCACCACCATTTTCCTTAAACCAGGCGGGATAATCGGTCCCTCCTCCAAAAAAGGATATTCTGAATGGTGTTCGGCTGATGATCATTTAATTTCGTTGGTGTGATTTGGATAATGTCTGCATCAAATATTTGCGTACTGATTTCTTTTAACAATCTGATATCCCTTGATCAATTCTGCAATACCGCTGGACAATGTATTTTGAGGTTTGAATCCTGTTGCTTCAATTTTCTCATTGCTGACAACGTAATCCCTCTTATCCACGTCCTCACCAATCTCGGCTTCTGTAAAATAGAAGTCGGGCAGGTGTTTCTTGATTTCTTCGCACAATTCCCATTTGCTGATGTTGGCTTCACTCAATCCAACATTGTAGGGCTGGCCCTTCATCTTGTCAAAGTTCTCCAGGCCGTGTACGAAGGCATTCGCGGCATCTCGCACGTGCAGATAATTCCTTTTGAAATGAGCTTCAAACAAAACAAGAAACCGATCATTCACAGCACGGTAAGTGAAATCGTTGACAAGAAGATCCAGTCGCATTCTCGGGCTGGTTCCGAAAACGGTTGCGAAGCGAAAGGTCATCGTATTTTGGGAACTCAAAAGAATATTTTCTATTTCAACTTTGTATTTACCGTAGAGAGAAATGGGACGAAGTGGTGTTTCCTCGGTGCAGAATTTTCCTTTTTCGCCGACACCATAACCACTGTTGGTGGTTGGAAAAATCACCGGCTGACTGCCACTTCTGAGATCAAGAATATTTTGAACGCCATCGAAGTTTGTGGAGCGTGCGGCCAGGGGATCTTTCGCACACAGGGGGGCTCCCGTCAAACAGGCCAAAGGTATGATCGCATCAACGGATTTCACCAGACCTGCGAGAAGATCGCGATTACGAACATCTCCATTGACGATTTTTAATTTTGGATTATGACAACAGTCCAGCAAGGACGTTTGTTGATACATGAAGCTATCCAGAGCGGTTACTTCATGCCCTTTGGAAAGCAGAAGCGGGACTAATACGGAGCCAATATAGCCGGCGGCACCGGTTACGAGAATTTTCATAAATCAAAACCTTTCAAATCGACTGTGTCCAGTTTAGAACAAAAATTTAAATCGGTGGTACGAAGGGGATACGCTGTCTGAGCAGGCGAGCTACGATATCGCAGTTTCTATTTTTCCACCATTTCTTTAATGACACCCATCATTTTCTCTTTGTTCGGATAATAGTATTGCTCAAGCGAAAAACCTGCGGGTGTGTGCGAATCGGGCAAGCCGATTCGACGTACAGGCCCTTTCAAATCATGGAAAGCTTTTTCGGCAACGAGGCAACCGATTTCTGCGCACACGCCTGCCATTTGCCAACCCGTATCCACGACAAGGATTTTTCCTGTTTTCTTGAGGGATTCGAATATGATTTCTTCGTCCAGAGGTTTGATGGTTCGCAGATCAATCACATCTGCGCTAATCCCTTGCGGGGACAATTCATCCATGGCTTCCAATGCGACTTCCAAAGCGTGCGAAGTTCCCACAACCGTCAGATCGGTCCCTCTTTTTCGATAAACCCCTTTCCCGATAGGAACTTTATACGTCCCTTCGGGAACATGTCCCTTACTGCGCATGGACCATCGATGTTCAAATATCAACGTCGGATTGTTATCCGCGATTGCCGCCAGCATCAAACCTTTGGCGTCATAAGGGGTACTGGGCATGATGATTTTTAATCCCGGAACGCCCATCAGCAATCCTTGTATGGCCTGCGAATGTTGCGCTCCCGAGCCCCATCCACGCCCGATGGCTGACCAGATGACAAGCGGGACTCTGCCTTTACCGTTGTCCATCCATGAAAATTTACTGGCATGCGATACGATTTGATTGAAAGCCAACAGCAGAAAATCGGGGCGGTTATGAAGATAAACGGGTCGCATGCCAACCAGAGCCGCTCCTGCACAAATTCCGGTGAGTCCTTCTTCCGACAATGGAGTATCAAAAACCCGCTCGACACCAAACTCTTCGTGCAGTCCCGTGGTGACGCCAAACATGCCGCGCGGATCGTTTACGCCCTGTCCCAATACAAACACATTGGGATCGAGATCCAACGCGAGGCTCAATGCTTCGCGCAGTGCATCCACATAAGAAAGGATACGACCTTCTTGACCGACTTCGACTTCTTCGGCTTTAGAGGCTATTAATGCTTCGGCCCAAGGCATACGGGAAAACTCCTGATTCTAAATTAATAATCGTTCGCTTGTTCATCAATCACTATACACATGGGTCATCAGCTCTTCTTCGCCCGGTTCGGGACTGGAAATGGCATGTTCAAAAGCGGAAAGTACTTCGGATCGAATCTCCTTCTCCATCTGCTCTATTTCAGTCGCCGTCAATTGACTTTTGCTCACGAGGAAATCATGAAAGGTGGAGATCGGATCGTGTTCGCGCCAATGCTCCACTTCCGCAGGATCTCGATAACCGCTCGCGCTGTCGTCGGTGGCACCGCCATGTCCGAGATATCGGTAGGCGACAGATTCAATGAAACTGGGCCCAGCACCCGAGCGGGCTCTCTCTACGGCTTGCCGGGCGGCCGCATAGACTTCAAGAACTTTTGTGCCGTCAATCTGCACGCTGGGCACACCAAAGCTTTCGGCTTTCTTATAAATTGCTACTTTTGGTTGTCTGACTTCCAGAGGGGAACAAACCGAGAAAAAATTATTCTCACAAATAAAAACAATGGGAAGTTTATGGAGTGCGGCAAAATTGAGTGCTTCCCAGAACGCGCCTTCTTCTGTGGCGGCATCGCCGAGAAAAGAAACGCAAATGAATTTGTCTTTACGTCTCTGCGAAGCAAATGCGGCTCCGACGGAAGTGGGTATGGACCCTGCAACGATGGCGGATGAACTTTCCATGCCCACACTCTTATCAAACAAGTGCATGGACCCGCCTCGCGAACCCGCACAACCATTGGCTCTGCAATACAACTCGGACATCATGGCTTTCAAATCGCCCCCTTTGGCCAGATAAACACCATGGGTGCGGTGACCACAAAAAGCCAAATCTGTTTTTTCCAATGCGGCACAGACACCTACCGCAGTCGATTCCTGCCCGATCACTAAATGGATCGGCGATTTCATTTCGTCTTCATGATAACGAGATGCGATTTCTTCTTCGATGCGTCGAATTCGCAACATCTCGCGATACAGGCGGGTCAAAAATGCCTTATCGTAGACGGTCTCGCTACTGTGAAACGATGTGAAGTTTTCAGGGTTGTAAGGGTATCGCATCAACGAAGCTCTCGGTTAATGATGTATTATGAAGCAATCACAGGATTGCGGTGCTTGCGTTTGATCTTAACGGCGACCATATCATCGATATGATCGACCAAATGCTGACCAAACCGATCCCGAACCATGGACTGGAATCTTGCGTTGGTAAAATACTTGTCAAATGCCGAATCACGAAAATCAAGCACTTCCTGTCCGGACAAACTATCCGTCGATAACGGAAGCGATTCGTAAGCATGCTGGGAATAACCTATCCAGCCCGGCCCTCCCGGCAGATCAGGCAGAGTTTGCCCCAGTTGGACAGCACGATCATAAAGCGGCGAACCGGGATAAGCCATGGCGCAGTAAAAATTGCCCCACTCGGCGTTGATCTCCAAAGCCAGGTCAAGAGTTTCCTGCATACTGTCTAACGTATCGTCAGGAAGTCCAAAAATATAATTGGCAATGATATAAATCCCGTGTTCTTTGATCTTATCAGTCGTTTTTACAATATCAACATCCCCGAAACGGCCTTTTTCCACTCCATCCCGAACATATTTGCTTCCCGATTCGATTCCCAAGGCAAGCCAGTTGAATCCGGCCCGCTTCAATTTCTCCAGATATCGATCTTTGACCGTATCCACCCTTGCGTAAGCCCAGATATTCAGGTCGTAACCGCGCTCAATGATCAAATCACAAATGCCCAGAACATGTTGTTCGTTCAAAACAAACATTTCGTCGGGAATTTTGATATTTTTAACACCGTATTTTTCGACCAAATGTCCGATTTGATCGACCACGATCTTGGGGGACCAATAACGAATTCCCGGCCCACCAAAAGGGGCGTTAATGCAACAGAAAGAACATTTATAAGGGCATCCCAAACTGGTTTGCAAAGATGCATAGGGCTGGCGCTTGTCGATATGGTCAAAACAATGCCAGTTGTGAGCGCGATAACGGCTCATATCGATCAAGTCCCAGGATTGTCCGGGAATTTCATCCACCAGATTGGCAATATTTTCAGCCGGCGGGGTATGACAAATTGCTCCATCCTTCCTATACCAAAGTCCCTGAACTTTCTCGAATCGGTCGGAACCTGCTTTCAAAGCTTCCAGCAATGCTAAAACGGTATAAGGTCCCTCACCCTCGCAAACAAAAGTATAAGGTTCTTCTTCCAAAGTGCGCCGGGGCAAAGCGGAGGCATGGGTACCCATCACCATCGTATTCAACTCGGGTGCAATCTCATTCAAACGTTCGCAGACACCTCTGCCTGCGGGCATGCACTGGGTCGAAGCGGAAGGCTGATGACCATAGACAACAAATACGGTGAGGGTGGCATTGGCAGATTGTATTCTGCTGGCGGTCTCTTCGAAGCCTATCCACTCGGCCTCTGCGTCCAGAATTTTTACAGAAAGCCCTCTTTTAAGGAAAAAAGTCGCCATTAAAGTTGACCAGACTGGCGGCTCTATACCCACAAGCTCTTTACCCAAAGCTTGAAACACCCTATCTTTACTGGGTGGTGTGACGAATAACAGGTCTAAACGCTGACCCATGATTTTTCCTTAATTTAATGATAGGGGACGTTTGATAACCGGATAACGGTTAAAGTAGGAATTCGATG
Organism: Nitrospinae bacterium CG11_big_fil_rev_8_21_14_0_20_45_15; assembly: GCA_002787235.1. Taxonomy (GTDB): domain Bacteria; phylum Nitrospinota; class Nitrospinia; order Nitrospinales; family VA-1; genus Nitrohelix. The sequence continues at coordinate 21,763 of PCWG01000021.1, read as the reverse complement.
AAAACTTTCACAAGCTGTGGCCTGAATCTGACAGGCCATTATAAGAAGTTAAAAACTATTAATCAAATTTTTTACTGGGTGCACACGCGCAAACAGAGCGACGTCATTTTATCATGCAAAAATGTATTCAATGTGGCCATAGAGAATGAAAATTTCGCATTGCCTTCCACAACAATAATGCATACTCTCAATCTATTCCATTGCCTGTATAATATTAAAATCGTTGCCAAAAATCACCGCCCCTCTTGCTTATCAAGATCGAGAACATCCCTTATCGCTGACCAGAAAATAAATTTGACGCTTATGGATCATTTACAGTAACGTAGGCCGAGCTATCAAGCTGTGAATTTACGGTTATTCTACTAAGTCCGTAGTGTAATTTTGAGTAACCAAATGCAAGACTATTAGTTCTTAAATATGACGTTGCCCCTTGTAAGCATCATAATCCCTATATATAACGAAGCTGAAAGCATAGATGAGTTATTTCATAGAGTTCAAAACGTTTTTATTCAATTAAAACGCCCCTTCGAATTCATTGCGATTGATGATGGCAGTAATGATGGTTCGCTTGAAAAATTAAAATCTCTGCGCGAAAAAAATCCCAATATCGCAATCATTCAACATTTTAAAAATTTTGGAAAATCTTTGTCGCTGATGCAGGGGTTTGAGGTTGCATCAGGGGAAATCGCGATTACCATGGATGCTGATCTTCAGGATCAGCCAGAGGAAATTCCATGTTTTTTAAAAAAAATGGAAGAAGGCTACGACCTGGTGAACGGTTGGCGCTCCGATCGGAAAGACACACCGATCAAACGCTGGGTTTCCATGATATATAATAAATTAACCGCACTCATTTTCCGTTTCGAGTTTCGTGACGTCAATTCAGGCTTTAAGGCTTACTCACGAGAAGTCTACAAATGGATTGACTTGCATGGGGATTTACATCGTCTGATTCCTGTCCTGGTAGCGCACAAGGGATTTCAAGTGACAGAAATCCCCGTATCCCACAAAGATAGAAAACATGGCAGTTCAAAATACAGGCTGTTTCGACACCGAGGTTTGCTGGATATCATTGCACTTGCAGTGAGCCAAACCACGCAAGTTCGACCGTTTCATTTTTTTTGCGAATTATCCATAATTTTTTGGTTTTTAGCAGTTCTCTCACTTGGAGGCTGGTTCCTTGCTTTTGAGCACTCCTCCATCGTAGCTGAAGTTTTGACCGGTATCTTTGGAATTTGGTTCATGTTTATTGGCACTATCTTTCCGATCTTTGGCTTCTACCTTGAAATTGAAGCTTGCCGCCATCAAGGAGCTGAATGGCGTGCGCAATTGGTTAAAGAAAATTTTCCCTCAGAAATAGTTTGATGTTGGATTCTGACATATAAAAAAGAAGTAACATCGTTCACGGCAGTCGTTTTCCCTACCTCAGCAAACACCCAAAATATATGTGTGGGATATTTGGAATCATTGATGTTGAAAAATCCGAGTTTGAAGCCACGCTTGCCAGTCGCTTGTCTGACTCCATTCATCATAGAGGGCCCGATCATTCCGGCTTTTACACCGAGCCCGGCCTGATCCTAGGCAACAACAGACTCTCAATTGTCGACTTGGCCTCTGGCAACCAGCCCATCTTCAATGAAAACAAATCTCTGGTTATTGTTTACAATGGGGAAGTTTTCAACCACCTTGAAATCCGCCAAAAACTGATAACAGCCGGGCATAAGTTTCACACGAATTCAGATACAGAAACTGTTTTGCATGCTTTTGAAGAATATGGGCCTGATTGCGTTCGGTTACTCAACGGCATGTTTTCTTTTGCGGTTTGGAATGTCCAGGAAAAAACGCTTTTTCTTGCACGCGATCGACTTGGGGTCAAACCTCTTTATATTGCCAGATTAAAAAACGGTTTGGCGTTTGCATCTGAAGCAAAAGTCCTCCTCGAAGTCATTTCAAGTGAACCCCGCCCAAATTGGCAGGCAATCTATCGATTCTTCTCCTTTGGTTATGTTCCCGGTCCAGAAAGCCCATTCGAAGGTATCCGCAAGTTCCCTCCCGGGCATTTTGCCTGGGTGAATGAGTCTGATTTGAACTTGACTCAATATTGGGCACCTCAATATGGGACAAACAGGGAGGTCAATACGACGGAGGCCGAAAACAAAACGTTGCAGTTGATGGAAAACGCAGTCGCATCCGAATTAATGGGAGATGTTCCCGTCGGCGTATTCCTAAGTGGAGGATTGGACTCATCGGCCGTGGCCGTATTTGCTCAAAAATATTCCAGTCAAAAGATTCAATCGTTTGCACTACGCTTTAAAGAAGCATCGCATGACGAATCGGCGGATGCGCGTCTGGTCGCCAAACATCTTGGCCTGGAGCATCATGAATTTTTATTTTCAGAAGAAGATATCTGGTCTTCACTGCACAAAGTCAGCCAGATACTGGATGAGCCTTTTGGAGATTCAACGGTTTTACCCTTGCTGACCCTGTCAGAATTTACCCGCAAACACCTGAAGGTAGTCTTGACAGGATGGGGCGGAGACGAGGTTTTTTCGGGTTACCCCACTTATCGGGCGCATCAATTATCGGCATGGTATCGCATGCTACCGCGTATCATTTCGCAAGGCTTGATCCCTGCTCTGGTTTCCCGCCTGCCCGTCTCGGATAAATATATGAGTTTCGAATTCAAGGCAAAGCGGTTCATTCAAGGCATGGACCTTCCCCCGGAAATCCAGCATTTTTTATGGATGGGATATTTTAACGACATTGGAAAACGATCCTTATTTAGAAAAACTGTATTAGACCAGGTTCATGAAGAAACATTTGAACCCGTTTACAAATTATTACCCAAACTTTCAGGCGAAGATTTGGTCAGCCGCATTTTGCATTTGGACTCACTATTTTTTCTTGAAGGGAACGGACTGTTTCAAGCAGATCGCATGACAATGGCGGCTTCATTAGAAGCCAGAGTGCCTTTACTCAATCGAGATCTTCTCGACTACGTCAACGCGCTTCCCACTAAAATAAAAATGAAAAACGGACATCCCAAAGACCTGCTTCGCAAAATTTTATCGCCCTATCTGCCTGAATCCATTTTAAACAAAACCAAAAAAGGCTTTGGGCCGCCCTCCTCACTGTGGACCCGAGGCATACTAGCCAGTGAATTTGACCGTTTATTCACACGCGAAAAAGTAGAAGATGAGAAAATTTTCAACTATGAGGAAATCTGGCGGCTGATTCAGGAACACAGGAGTAGAAAAGTCGATCACGGTAGAAATTTATGGGCTCTTTTGAGCTTTCAATTGTGGCACGATCGATATATTCAGAGTTGATCGGATTATAGGAAAATTTGATCCTTATTAAATAAAATACAAATTGATTGACTACTTCAAAATCTACTCTTATCATTAAACAGGTTTCCATCAAAAGGTCTGCGCACCTGCCAATCGGCGCAATTAATCCAATGATTTAATATATTTTTTACCCTTCCATGGAATTTTACACTGATGAGTGATTATAGAGTTGTGTTAGTACAGCCCTCGACAAAGTTTGGGGTTCAGTCGCTTTTCACTCATCATAAAAGTGGGAAGGAAGGCATTGGACACAAGCCTCCTTTGGCGATCCTGATTTTGGGCACCTATCTGCGTTCGAAAAATTTTCCGAACGTTTTTTGCATTGATGCGCAATTGGATGATTTGACTCCGGAGCAAACTGTAGACCGTATTGCCGAGCTTAAGCCCGACTTGGTCGGATTCACCGTATGGACCGATTTCTGGTATCCCGCTTGGGAAACCGTACGACTGATGAGGGAGCGATTACCCAAATGTAAAATAATATTGGGTGGTCCCCATTGCTCGGTTTATCCCAAGGAAACCTTACAAAATTCCTCTGCCGATTTCGTGGTACGTGGTGACGCGGAAGACACGCTCCTCACTCTGGTAGACAAACTGGCTCAAGGAGAATCCGTCGGAGATCTACCCGGCCTCTGGCGAAAGGAAGATGGACAGATTCGCGCTCCCATCTTTGATCTCGCACTTGCAGAAGATCTCACAAAAATTCCAATACCAGATCGTACCTTATTACCGTACAAACGATACACCTCCGTTTTAAGTTCTCAAGCTTACGAAACGACCATGGTAACCTCTCGCGGTTGCCCCCATAAATGTAATTTTTGCAAAATGGATGTGCAAAAAGTGTATTGCCGGACTTCCGAGCAGGTCGTGGATGAATTCGAATCCATCATCAATCTGGGGATTACCGACGTGCAGGTTTATGACGACACATTCACCTGGTCAAAAAAACGGGTTCTCGAAATTTGTCAGGGGATTATTGACAGAAAACTGAAAATAAATTGGGCCATTCGCGACCGGGTCAAACGTGCCGATTCTGATTTGTACAAAATCATGAAAGAAGCAGGTTGTTACCGTATACATTTTGGGGTGGAAACAGGTTCGAAACGTATTCTGGATGCAACCGGCAAAGCAACGACCTTGGAGGAAGCTGAGTATGCTCTCAAATTAGCAAAACAAGCTGATTTTGTGACCATGGCATACTATATGTTTGGATTCCCGGATGAAACAGATGAGGATGCCTGGAAAACCATTGATTTTTCATTAAAACTGGATGCAGATTATTCGGTATTCAATGTCGTCATCCCCTATCCCGGAACAGCTCTTTATGATATCGGGCTGGAACGAAAAATCATTCCTTTTGATTTTTGGCTCGAATACACAAAGAATCCTGTACCCGACTTTACAATTCCACATCTGATTGAAGGCGATCTCGACCGCCAGGCATTGCTACAACTCAAGAGCACGGCACTTGGGAAACATTACCTGAGGCCCAAAAGAATTTTTCAGGAATTGAAGAGTCTGAGATCCTTTGCGGAATTCAAACGCAAGGGGAACATGGCCATCGATATTATTTCGGATGTGTTTCGATCCAACAAACAGATTCCAAAAGTGCAAGGCGACTCACGTAACTTCAATACCGTTCATAATTTACAAAAATTTTAATAACATCAGTTAGAACAAGAAACCTTTCGGTTACATACAAACCCGTTAGAAATTCAAGCAAGGTTAGGAAATTCTTTATGTTGACTGAGGTTGAAAAATTGCCAAGTCCTACGACGACCAAAAGCAGACGTTCTGCGTCCATTTTGGTGCTTTTGCCAGGCGATGGAATCAATAAGAAAAACGTCATTCGCGATCTCGTTTATGGTTGCTGGTGCAACGGTCGCAGAATTGGTGGCATGCAGATGCCCCCGGTCAATCATCTTTATGTAGCGACAATGCTTAAGGAAGATGGTCACGAGGTCCATTTCATCGATGCACAGATTGATTATGCAGCGTATCAAAAAATGGACGAGAAAAACTTTTCAGGTTTGGATTTCCTGGTTATTTTATCCTCCAGCAATTCATATAAAGATGATCTTCGTGTTTCCAAATATGTGAAAAGCAAAAATGCGAATGTAAAAGTTTTGCTTTTCGGCTCGCACCCTACCTTCAAACCTGAAGACTGTTTGTCTGAAGCGGCTATCGATTTTGTTGTCATACGGGAACCGGAGATGACCGTTCGCGATTTAATCCGGCGCGTTGTCGATGGTAAAAGCCTGGAAGATTTAGGCGGCTGTGCCTATAAGGAAAATGGAACGACCAAGGTAAATGAATTCGATGGGTACTTCGATATGAATGAACTCCCCATCCCCGACTGGACGCTCCTTCCACCCAATGTGGATTATTTTAATCCTGTAATCAAACGTATGCCTTACGCCACGATGCAAACATCTCGTGGTTGCCCTGCAAAGTGTATATATTGCACATCACCGTTTTTTTACGGAAACGATATTCGCGTCAAATCCGCAAAAAATGTCCTAAAGGAAATTCGCTACCTCGTCGGCCTTGGCTACAAAGAGATTTTTTTCCGAGATGAAACCTTTACCGCCTACAAGAAGCGAAATATGGAAATTTGCAAGGCGATCATAGACGAAAAAATAGATGTGACGTGGATAGCCAACGGTCGTGTGGATATGATTGATCTCGAAGCCGCTAAATTAATGAAACAAGCGGGCTGTCACATGCTGAAATTTGGCGTGGAAACGGGGGACGATCAAATGTTGCTCAACCTGAAAAAGGGGGCCACTGTCGAGCAGGCGCGCGAGGCATTCCGAATTTGTCATGAGGTGGGACTGGACACACATGCCCACATGATATTTGGAGGACCTGGAGAGACCAACGAATCTGTTGCCAATACGCTTAAATTCATAAAGGATATAGATCCTACAACAGCAAGCTTCGGTATCCTCACCCCATACCCAGGGACCGAACATTTCAAGATGGTCCAAGAGAAATTCCCGGAAATCATGAACGGGACAGATGCCGACATGGAAACCCTGCATACAACAGCCTATTACTCGCAGGCACTTTGCGATTTGAGTCACAAAGAACTCAACAATGTCATCGGCAAAGCATATCGGTCTTTTTATTTTCGTCCGTCCTACATCCTAAAATGGTTGAAAAAAATAGACAGTAAAGATGAATTATTACGATTGATAGTGGCAGGTACCAATATTTTTCAATTTGGCGTCACTAATAATAAATGACAAAATCCATTTATTCTGATTTTTTAGCCTTAATAAACCAGAACAGACCCAAAGGGTTTGACCCTTTATCAAACCATTTGTTGATACTGTTGAAAAAAGGCAACCCTAACCCTTTGGATTGAACTTCAATAATCTCAAAGTTTTTAAACATTTTTTTAATCTGGGAAAGAGTATACGAACTCATAATAGGAACGCCTATTCCCTCAAGGAGCATAGTGCCCAAGCTATGGTTAGAGCCAAACTTTCTGACCCGCCCGAGAACAAAATTTTTGCCACCAATAGCATCTACAAGGGAAACTAAAATTCGCAGCAGATAGGCCGCGAGCACTTTGGGCGAATAAATTCTATAGAGGGCAATGTAACAAACACCCCCTTTTTCCAAAACCCGATGTATTTCATTGATGGCTTCTTGTGTGTTGGGAGTGTGGTGCAGGACACCAATTGAAACAACACATTCGTAAGAATTGTCCGGGAATTCGAGATTTTCGGCATTACCCTTTAGAAATTGGGGGATTACTTCAAGGTTGTTAGCTATTTCCTTGACGCTAGACTGGGCACTTTGTAAACTTTCCTCAGAGTAATCGATACCCGTGTAGGAGGACCCTTTTCTCATATGCTGGCAACAATACAATGCATCGGAACCTTGCCCACAACCAACTTCCAGAACATTCGTGTATTGTTTTCCAATATCGCTGAACACTTCAGGAAGCCAGGTGTCTTTTTTGTACCGGAATTCCATACGTTGAGAAATATTAGCTTGCCCATCGCAAGGGTTCGCGTTCCAAAACTGTCGGGTATCTTCAAGTTGAGATTTTGAGAGAATCGATTCTGTCATCAGGTGAAAAGGGTAGATAGGTTCGTGTTATTTACAGAATATAAGAATTTTAATGCTTTGGCCGTTTGGCTATATCCTGAAAGGTTTTAAATTGGAACTGGACATCAGAAAGCACATAAAAGATAAAGAAGAAGAGAATCGGGAAAAATTTGTGGCCGAAATGATTACCGGTCAGGTCAAAGCCACAGACAAAAGCTTTAAGTTCGATATCGAACCGTGGCGTGATCGCTTTGATGGGTTACGCGTTTTATTTCTGGTTCCGGGCTTCGATATCAACGTTCGCTATAAATCCAAAATCAAAATTGACCGTGGTCACATTCACCCCTTAGGTGCAGGGCTACTTGCCACAATCCTTCGTAAAGCAGGTTGCGAAGTCAAATTGTTGGATATTCCTGTAGAGAAGATGACCAACGCGGATGTTATCAATTATATCACCGAATTTCAACCGCGTTTTATTGCCGTGAGTTGTTGGTCGCCCACCGCCGCCGCCGCATTTGCGCTTTCCGATGAAATTAAACAGACACACAAGGATATTCCAATTGTTTTTGGTGGACCACATGTTACGGCCTTCCCCGAAGCAACTTTAAGACGCTATCAATCTATCGATATCGTTGCGCCAGGAGAAGGTGAAGGAACCATTTTAGAATTAGCGGAACATTTTCATTCCGGATTGGCCCTTAAAGATATCCTTGGCATAGGTTTTCGTGAGAACAATGAATTGATCTACAACCCCTCTCGACCACGAGTTGACAACCTGGATGATTTGCCAATTGTTGATCGATCATTTTTCAAACCAGACGGGTACCTCCCACTGCCCCAACGTTACAAACGCTTGCCCACTGCAAATTTAGTAACCTCCCGTGGATGCCCATACGCTTGCACGTTTTGTTTTGAGGCCGGGCGCTTTGGATTGAAATTTAGAGCGCAGTCTGTCGAAAGAGTCATCGAAGATATAAAATATTTACAAAAAGAGTATGGCGTTCGGGAAATTAACTTTTGGGATGATATTTTTTTAGTCAACAAAAAATGGATCTATGCCCTTTGCACAGCACTGGAAGAAGAAAAAATAGACATCTCCTGGACATGCGAATCTCGTGTAGACCATGTCACCCCCGAATTGTTGAAGCGCATTGCCGAAGTAGGATGCTACTCGATTTTTTATGGATTTGAATCAGGGTCAAATAAATTGCTTGAGGATATGAAAAAAGGAACCACCGTCGAGCAAAACCGTCAAGCCGCAGAGTGGACAGCCGAGGCAGGCATTGGCATTCGAGCATCATTTATTCTGGGTTTACCGGGCGAAACACCCGAACTCGGACAGGAAACCATCGACTTTGCACTCAGCCTCCCAGGATTGGATGCTCTAACATTTTCTTTTGCCACACCACACCCGGGAACTGACTTGTTTGACGAAGTTCGAGATCAAATAACCCTCGATGAAGAAGAGTATATACACGAGCTATCCCGCTATACCCAGTGGGAGCTGACTTATGTGGCCCCGGGCTATAAGAACCAGGAACATAAACTGTACGAAATGAGACAGCAAGCTTATCGAAAGTTTTATTTCAATCCCAAATTTATATGGGGCCATGTTAAAAAGATTCGTAGTCTATCGGACATTGGACGTTACTACGAGGGATTCAAGCTTGCTCTAGGCGTTTCCATGTAGTTTTTTCAGCTTGCCGAAAGACTACTGATGCTCCCCCCTTGAATACGATCAGAACAAAGTTTGATAAGCGAAGATTCAGCAGGTAAAAGTTAATTTCCGGTAAAAATGCAAACATCAAAATTTTCTTTCGCATTCCCTCCCAATCTTCGTGAAGCAATCATAGTCTCATCCACCTTCCTGGCTATTTTACTTATCGGTTACGGTGGAATGTTTGTCGGGCATACTTTTTTTACAGAGGGTGATGCCTTCACGTTATTTTCATATAACATGAAAAACGCCCAGTCTAATGGCTGGCGACCCGATTTGGGCCTCGGCGAAACTTTTTTCCATGGTGATCCCGGAGCCTTCCACGTTTGGAGCCTTTTCCGGTGGTGGCATCATTTATTTGTTGATCCAATCGTTGCTTACAATACCTCAATCATCCTTCTATTCTGGATCAGTTGCATCGCGCATTATTTTCTGCTGAAACGGGTTATCCCCACAATCAGTAGAACCATGGCGATCTGCCTTGCCTCCTTAATCCCGTTCTCATCACTTCAGCAGGAATTTTTCTTTCAGCGCCACTGGATTCTTTTTCCAGCCGGAGCCTGCTTTATCTCAATCATAATCTACGATTTCATCAAACGCCCTGCATTGCGTCATTATTTTTTGTACTCATTGACATTGTTTATTTGTCTCAACTTGGCAAGTGTCGCAATACTTTTGCAATTGATAATGGTCTCAATTCCTTTGTATCTTATCTTGGCTTTCAATCTAAACCCATACAATCGAACACAAAACTTCTGGTTGAATGCTAAAAATTTCTTTCTTTTAAACCTGGCTTCGGGACTCACCGTTTTCCTGTTATCGGCCTGGACTTTTTACAGTCTCTTGCTTGAAAAATTCAAGATCGGCTATGTTCGTGATCCAGATTACAGTGCCATTGGAGTACAACATAATCTAACTATGATCTTTGGAAGGATCATGGAGTATCTGCATGCGGGCTTATTATCATCCTGGACAACCGTCCTTGGAATCTCTCAGAAAGCACCTATCGGATTAGGATGGAATAACGTATCGCCATTTTTTCCGATCGCCCTCATCCTCATTCTATTTTACAAAAGCACCAATGCATGGGAACGCTCCATAAAATACATGGTCATAGGAATCACCCTGTTCCATGAGCTTACAGCCTGGTTTCCATGGATAATGAATAGAATTTTTCTATCCATTCTGCCCTTTTATCCACCGGAAAAATTTCATCCGGTGTTACAGACTTATGAAATAGTAGTTATCGCGATTTTGATTCACAGTCTGCAATCTAAAGAGAAAATTCCATTACGCGCCTGGTCGATTGCAAGAGCAATCGCCGCTTTCCTTAGCCTGATGTATGCCGCTCTTTTTATTGTATCTTCAACAGCCGTAATCGCCCCAAATACTCTTTCATCTATCGGCCAATCTCTATTAGAGGCGGGGAAACCTTGGATTCATTCCCAAGAATCTTTCCAACTCTATCAAATTTTAATAGTGGAAAATGCGAGACTCTTTCATGAAACAATGAGCTACATAGATATTTTATTTTATAGCTCAACTTTTGTTTTGATGTTTTTCATTGCAAGAGATTATTTGCCAACGTTTCTCAAATATCGCAAAGGAGTCGCCGTTGCCATCTTTCTTCTCATCAACAATATTCTGCTTTCATGGGTTGCTTTCCCCATGAATAAAAATCCTTCTATTTGGGATCAGCATAAGATTGATGGCGTTCTTTTATCTGAAAGCTTCAAATCCACAGACCGATTGTCACGTCTCACGTTACCCAGATGCAATACCGACGAAAGATATGTCAAATGTATTGAACAAAAATTTTTCTCCAAAGAATACGGTGCTCGCCGCAATACCCTTGGATACGAATTAACACCCGGCCTGGAATTTTCAGGAATCAAAAGCTATACCCAGAAGGATACAGCAGAGTTCATTTTGAAATTTTTAGCTATGGAAAACTTTCCAACCCAAGGTGCTCTGCGGGTGATTCAGAGCGGCCTGCCCATCACCTCATCCCGTATCTTTGATATGGGTGCTGTAAACTATTTCTTCTCAGAATTCCCTTTGCCACCATCAGAAAATTTAGAAAAGGTGTATTTCGCTCCACAATTTTTTCTGTATCGAAATCTCAACGCCTGGCCCTACTATTATTTTGCCAAGCGTGTTGAGTACATCGAAAACTATGCAGACTTGTTTGATGCCGAGAAGGGGGTTGCGTATCTATGGGCCAATGCAAATTCCACACAGTTTGAAAAAGAAATCATAACGGGGCAGGGAAATATCGAACTCCATAAATTCAAATTTGGAGAAATCGAATTTAAAACATCCAGTCCACAGGAAGAATTCCTGGTCATCACGGATGCCTGGCACCCTAATTGGAGAGCTCAAATTGATGGGAATGATACGGAAATTTTAAAAACAAATGGCGTTTTTAAAGGCTTGTTACTTTCTTCAGGTCAGCACAAAGTTCGATTATATTTTGACAACACACCCTATCTCCCAGGAGTCTGGATATCTATACTGGCCTGGATAGTTTTTCTAAGCGGTTGGATTTTTACAACCCGGTTTCTGAAAAATAATAATTTTCAAAAAGCCTCGCACCTGCAATAAATGTGGACAAGCTAGCAATCCTCAAACGATCACATTTCTTTATCTACCTGTCCCGTCCCTTCTGACAGTACGCTAATAAAAGTGTAACCCTGACTCAGTGGAACAAATCAGAATATTGAAGATTCTGTCCTGCTGGTTAAAAATTCAAGAATCTTCATTCCTCTATAAGAGTTTCCTTTTTTGTTCAGCTTGGGACTCCAAACCGCGATGCTGTATTTTCCGGGATGAATCGCAATGATCCCACCCCCTACCCCACTTTTTCCGGGCAATCCAACTTTGAAAGCAAATTCTCCTGCCTCATCATAAAAACCACAAAGTTGCATAATTGCATTGATGCGCTTTGTTTTACTGATGTCAAGAACCGACACCTTGGTGACGGGGTGAGTGCCATTCGCGGCAAAAAATAAAAAAGCCTGAGACAATTCTTTACAAGACATTTCTATGGAGCACAATTTGAAATAAAAATCTAAAACCTTGTTGATATCATTTTTAATATTTCCATAAGACTTCATCAAGTTGATCAACGCCGCATTTCTAAAACCCGTTTTCTTCTCCGACTCTGCTAATTTGGGACAATACTCTATCCCTGGATTTCCCGATACTTTTCTAAAAAAATCTACAAAATCCTGTTCCGGATTTTTTAGACGACTCACAAGAATATCGCAAATAAGCAAAGCCCCTGCATTGATGAAAGGATTCCGCGGAATCCCTTTTTCATATTCCAACTGAATCATTGAATTGAATGCCGTGCCAGAAGGCTCTACACCGACGCGATCCCATAAATTGTTTTCGTCTATCTGAAATGCCAATGCCAGAGACATCACTTTTGCTATGCTTTGAATGGAAAATTTCTCATCCGAATCACCCAGACCATAATTTTTATTATCAACGGTCGTTAAATGAATCCCAAATTTATTTGGATCAACATTGCCCAACTCCGATATATACGACGCGATTCGCCCATTATTCTCAAGGTTTTTACATTCGTTCTCTAATTCTGTAAAAAGTTTTTTATAGTGCATGATTTATTTTCAAGAGGTGAGAGTCTGTTTAAAGTAGAGCGTACCGCATTGTCGATTGTATTCAATTCCCAACGAAATATAATGCCACACTCCATAGAGCTTCGTCTGAAACCACGATTCAATAATCCCACTCCATATTGATACCAAGCCTCGACTGGTTTCCACTAAAATCGCTTTCCAGATTTATATTTGGAGTCACTTCCATTTGCACGACAGCACTGCTTTCTCCCGAAGCCATATTTTCTTTAACACCAACGTACACATTATCCGCAAGATAATGCCCGGCCTCTACCTGCGCGGTTCCATCAGGATTATTGCTGTTGATATTGAATTTGTCCAAGCCCAATGAATTTTTCAGGTCGCTCAAAACCTGTTTGCTACCGGAGTCCACACCAACAAATTGTGCCGCCGCATCGACAAGTTGAATGGCTTCAAGTGGCGACAAACTCGAAGAGTTTTTACCAAATAATAATTGCGACAACACTTCTTCTTGCGGTAGTTCAGGCGATGATTTTATCTGAATCTCTGGTTTGTCCACAGATCCTTTGACCAGCGTATGAAACGTAATATCTTTGTCTCTAATGTCAGCTTGAAAATCCAGCGTGGGAGGTACTTTAGGTGCTCCCGTCAAGTCTACGATCCCTCTGCTAAAAACCAGATGGCGCCCCAGTAAATCCAGAGTACCCTGCTTCAACTTCAACTTTCCATTGACCTTTGGGTCTTCCGCAGTACCTGTGATAATACATTCCCCTTGCAGTTCTGCATCCAATCCTGAACCGCGGATATACACACGATTGTTGGCACTTATCTGTATATCAAGTGCGGGATTGATTTTATTTTTCTTTTTTTCTTCATCATTTTTCCCAATCGTCATTTCGGCGTCTGCATCAACGTAATCCAGAAGCACCACTTGCGTGGGCAAACGGTCGGGCAATCTGATATCTGCCTTGTCAATTTCAATTTTCCCACTGACCTTCATTGAATCCTGATCGCCTTTGATGTTCAGATTACCAGACGCTATTGCGGTCAACGCATCCAGGCCAACCAATTGCGCGTTGCTGGCCTTCGCATCCACGTTAAAACCGTAGGAATCCGATGAGATAAATTGCAGACTCCCGCTTCCCTTGATGCTTCCTTTGTTTGGAGTGATCGCTTCGAAATTTTCAATCCGTATCACTTCGGTGTCTTCGGCCAATAGGCTGAAGGTGATCGGATGCATCACGGTGCCAGACCCCATGTTTTCGTATCTACCATCTGTAAGAAATAATTTTCCTGATATTTTCGGGTTCTTCTTGAGTCCGGCAAAGGAAGCTTGCAGATTGATTTTCCCATCCACCATTTCGCCTCCTGCAGACAGGTAGTCGTTCCAAACTTTCAGCTCCATCACCCCTTCCGCCTTTCCAGCAAGCGGTTGGTCTTCTGGAATCAATAAAGACTTGCTGATGAAATCCCATTTCAAAGGAAGCACCGCCGTAAGGGCCAGTGTCCCTAACATGGATTGTGCCAACTGCGCATTGAGACTGGCTTGGTTATTTTTCCATTCGCCCCGAATTTCATAACTGCCCTGTTTGAGATTCAACTCTCCCTTATTTTCAAGATCCACTTCGTACGCTTTGAGATAAAACTGACCCACAGGATTTTGCAAAGAACCCGACAAGAAAATATCGCCATCCACTCGACCCAAAACCTTTACGTCCGGAGCCACCAATCGCGCCAGATCGAGAGGAATCTTTCGAATGACAAGTTTCACATCGCCTTGGGTATCAGAGGCTGATTCCATGAACGCTATATTACCCGACAGCTCTCCATCCGAAATCTGAAATTTTATGTTTTCTATCGACTTCTTTTCCGGAGTCAACAAAAGAGCGAACGGTTCAAGCATCTTGAACGGAACGGGTCCGTAATCTCCCTGCAACAGGGAAACTTGAATTTTACGATCCAGATCTTTCTGCTCGAAGTTGCCTTTACTCGCAAGATTAAAAGTCGTCGGAGCCTGCCCCTTTGCGGTCAGCCCCCAATTGATGTGAGACAAATCACCTTCTACGTTTGCTTTTACATCTGCAATGTTTGTCTTGCCCTTCTGCAACACAATATTCTGTGCCGACAGTTGCGCCTGAAATTTTTGGTCTTTCATCACATCGGCGACTTTACCCGTGATAGAAGCCGATGCCATTTGCCAGCCACCCGGATCTTTCATTTGAATATTGGAACCTTGCGCTGAAACGGAAACCGATTGCCCGTTCGCCGGGTCCAACCCCACTAAAAATTCCCAGCGGCCTGAGATCGCCTGTCCTGTCCACTGTGCCAACGAAAGGCTGTCTTTCAGCACTCCCGTTACCTTGCCTTTCACCCGCTTGCTTTGGAGATCTAATTCCAGGTCTCCTTTCACATCCGTTTCCAACCCTGTCAAATGAAGGTTTTTCAATTGCAACGATGTGTTTGGATTCATTAAAAAATGCGTGCTGAGTTCAACGGGTATCGTTCCCAGAATCACTTTGCCTGCCGTATTCCCCTGCGGACTTCCCAGCAGATTTTGCGCGTGCAATGACCATTTCAGTTGCTTGGCATCCATATCCTGTAGCATCAATTTTTCCGATACAAATTTGGCATCCACCTTAGGGTCTGACAGAGAGCCCGACGCCAGGATATTGATATCCATCGCTCCTTTTACAGGCGCAGCAGGATCTGTAAAAAAATCTTCCAAGCGGGTCAACTTCACTGACGCTTCCATTTCCATCTTGCCATCGGTTCCCAAATATCCCTGTTTTCCATTCACCGCAAGAGATGCACCGGAAATCTGCCAGCGATCTGTTTTCAAGACACCCGATTCTTCTTTTGAAAAATTTCCTGAAAAATTGACATGCTTCCCCGCCACTCGATCCGCCAGGTCCACACCCGTGTGGATATCATTGACAACACCCTTCAACTCCAGGTTGACCTGTTGCCCCTTGTTCAAAACATCTGTTTTGACCGACACGGCCAGTTCCCCGCCCAAAGGGGCTGACACCCAGGGGGAAAAAGCGTTTAGATCAGGAATAGAAATTTCATTTCTTAAATTTATATTCTCGCCCCAGTTTGAAACCTCTCCCCTGACCTCAAGCTTTCCCGCAGGAATGAGAACTTCCGAGGAAGTGATCTTGAATTGTCCTTGCTCGGAGTCCAACTGACCGAGGATATTCCAATCAACTTTTTCTGTAAGGTGATTGATATTCGCATCGGAACCGGTTATCCCCTGTAAAGACGCACTGCTTTCCAATACCCATTGAATGTTTTGAGCCTTTGATGAAGGTGCGGGATAGACTTTCAGTTTTTCGGAAACTCGCTGAATGGCATAGTCCTGATACTGAAGATTTTCCATTTTAAGCGTAGCTTCCAGCTTTGGACTTGCCATCGTCCCCTTCAACGTTCCGTTGACGTTCAGAGCCTTCCACAAGGCCCCCTGACTCCAGGCAGTGAACAACTTGGCATCGTTCGGCGCGATTGCGTAGAGCAAATCGACCTGCTGAGCCTCGATCCCTATCGAGCCAGACAAATCCAGTCTGCCCCCATTCGCGCTCAGTTTGAATGTTTTTAATTTCAGTTGATCCGGATATTCCAACGAAGCCTTGGCGCGAATTTTATTGTCCGACAGCAAAGGATTAAAATCAGCGGGTAAAAATGCAGGAACATGAGATTCCATATTCAAATCCAGATCCAGTCCCGTTTCGCCCCGAAAAGCAACACCGATCTTGCCATCGACAACAACACCCTCTCCCGCGTTGAGATTCAGCTTGCCTTGCCAATCCTTCATCCCACCCTCACCCTTCAGGCTTGCGTTGAACTCGGGCAGACCCGGAAGCTTCAGGAGATGAACGACGATTCCTTTCGCAGGTTCATGCACTTCCAAAGACAACTGAATGATTTCTTGCAGAGGTTTGAATAAAACCTCTGCCTTCAACATTCCAGCAACCTCATCAATACGCACGAGATCGAGGTCCAGAAGCAGACCCTGCTGAATACTTTGAAGCTCCGTTCTGGATTTCAGAGAAGCGTCTACAGGAAAACCTAAAACCGCAGGTTCCATGTGAATATGATCGACACTCAAGTTTTTTAACAGAAAAGCTTTGCCTTGCGAAAAGTTCGCAGGCAAAGAGGAAGATTTTTCAGAACTGACTTTTTTTGGAGCACCCGCAGACAGGGTTTTATAGAGATTGATGCGTCCCATTGAAATATCGTCGATCAACAGGGTTCCGCTCAACAATGCGACAGGTTGCCAGAGGACATGCAGTCGGTCGACGGAAACCACTTTGCCCTTAGGATCGGACACCTGAATGTCGGAAAAAATCCATTCCATCGGCAAATTCCCATCCAGCTTGCCAATGTGCAACTGCAGATCATCCGTGCCCAGCGTTTCTTCCATAAAGGACACAACAAACGATTTCCCATAGTCCGTCTGCACCCCACCCCACAACATGAAAGGAATCGAAATGAGCGCAAAAAAGCCATAAGCCAGCGTCTTTGCAACCGCAAGAATTGATTGTTTTCTGCTCATCACTAAAATGCCTGTCCAATGCTCAGGTAAAAAGCAACCGTGTCATCAACATTCTTCCTGCCATTCACAGGAAATGCGACGTCCATACGCAAAGGTCCCAACTTGGTGTAATAGCGCAAGCCGATCCCGGCACCCCATTGCAATTGCCCGTTGAAAGAAGGCCAGTCCGTAGAAAACACATTGCCGCCATCCACAAAAGGAACCAGACCAAAATCCTTGTATCTGAAGCGAAGCTCCGCACCCACTTCCAAAAGACTGCGTCCGCCCCTGGGATCCAGATTTGCGGCTAAAGGACCGATCGACTGAAACTCATAACCACGAACAGACCCGCCACCACCGGAAAAAAATCTTTTATCAGCAGGTATGTTCGTGAGAGAGTCGCCAACAATACCACCCACAACAGCCTTTCCAGCGAGGACCCATTGCCCTTTAGCGTCGATCGAATGATAAAGCCGACTCGCAAATCGATTGATCACGAAACCATCCCCCTCACCCTTAAGAGTCATGTAAGGCGTAACCGCAATCTGGCTCCACATTCCACTTTTAGGATCCAGCAGATCCTTCCGGGTATCGTATTTTAGATCGACAGGAAGGCCCATAAGAACAAAATCTGTTTCACCCTCCTGATTTTTAACATTGGAGATTTCTCCTCTGATGCCCCCTTCCAAAGAAAAATATTTGCCCAATTTCCTTTCGACACCCCCAAAA
This sequence comes from Nitrospinae bacterium CG11_big_fil_rev_8_21_14_0_20_45_15, assembly GCA_002787235.1. Lineage (GTDB taxonomy): Bacteria > Nitrospinota > Nitrospinia > Nitrospinales > VA-1 > Nitrohelix. The sequence continues at coordinate 3,769 of PCWG01000021.1, read as the reverse complement.
CCAGTAAATGCCTTACGTTCAAAAGCATCGTAATGCTCTTTATCCAGACTGCTGTTAACGATCAAATTTTGGTGGCGAATCAACCAATCTGGCTTGAAGATGTTGACATCCAGATTGCTGTTTATTTTATCAAAATCATTTTTTCCGATTCGACTGAGTCGCCCCGTTACTCGTAACCGTTCCGCACCGCCGAATAAATTTCGATGTCCCCAGAACCCGCGAAGACTCGTTCCCTGTGTTGTCGTTATGTCCGTTCCAAATCCAAAAAAACGCAGAGCCTTCTCTTCTACACTCACCGCCACCGGGACCAGAAAGGGTTCTTGCAGATTTTCGGGTAAAGGAGGATTCTCTAAATCCACACGAACCGCAGAAAATATGTCCAGCCCTGAAAGGTCCGAACGAAAATTTCGAAGCTTGTCAGGGTCATAGAGATCTCCCGACTTCCAGGATTGTCGCTGAGCAAGAAAATCGGAATCCGAACGTTCATTCCCCTGCAAAACCATATCCCCCATGTGGACCTTCGGACCCGGATCAATTTTAAAAAAAACATCCAGAGTTTGATTTTGATGATTGATCACAAGCCTGCGCTCAAGAGCTTTCGCCCGTGGGAAACCCAAATGCTGGAGTCCGTGGACCAAATAATTTTCGCCCTCAACAATTTGGCTCGCCAAAGCAGGTTTTCCCGATTGCAGAGGCGGCTTGAACGCCTCCTTCTGACCCTCGATTCCCTCGACTTCAATCTTGCCCACAAGGTACAAAGGCCCCGGATCGACAATCAACTCAACCACCACATTTTCCTGCCCCTCAAGCAAAGCCAGATTTGAAGCAACATCCTCATGACCATTCATTTTGATGGTTGTCTTGCCCGCAAAAAAACCAAACGCATAGAGGACTTTTTTCAATCGATCCAGATCCAAGCTGGCACGGCGAACCAAAGCACTGGAAGTAGAAGGCAGGACTTTTTTCAATTGGAACAGATTGGAAGAATATTCCAGCGTCTCTTTCAATGAAGTATCCTTCACACCCTGAAGAGTTACCTCATAGTTGATCGCTAAAACCCGAGCCGGCACCACAAACAACACAGACCCAACCAGAACGGCAGGAAAAATATATTTTCTGGCGATTGCTTTAAGGCAAAAAACACATCTCAAAACACATAAAATTAAATTTGAAAAGAATATCGTCAATAAACAGTACATAAAAAAATAGGATTAATATAAATCATCCAAATCAAGAAACTCACCCCAAACAGCAGAGCAGTCTCATCTAAGCTTTAGATTCATTAGAGTTAAGCTTCTTAACGGCAAAACAAGCGCAAGACTTTTGTACCGTTCGGACAGGCATTTCAATGACAATTGCATCGCCATGAAGCCTTTGATAGGTATGATGCAATCATCATACCATGACAACGATCCCACCCGCTACAGCGTTGCCCAAATAGGTCGCTTCCGCAATGAAGATTCGCTACAATTCAGAGCGGATATCGACTTTTTGCATACGTTGACAACAATCCCATCGACGCGAATGATCCTAGTGGTTCAGTGACAAATGACTCAATGCACTCTTTTTCTTGGAAAACGTTAAGTTTGCCAAAATAAGGAAGTGGGACACAATGATGTCTAAAGAAAATTTTTGCTGTCAAAGTATGAGCTCGATATTAAAAAAAGAACTAAATTCTATAAAATATAACCCTGCTGAACGAGAATATGGGATTGAATACACCGATGGGACATCTTCTCTTCAGCTTATTAATTTTTGTCCTTTTTGCGGAAATAAACTTCCGGCCAGTTTAAGTGATCGGTGGTTTTTGGAATTAGAACAACTCGGCTATGACGACCCATTGAATCAGGAAATCCCTGAAAAATTTAAATCAGAGGAATGGTGGCTAGATATGAAACTGTATTTTTTTGTATTTAGAGGAGGATCATCTAGAGGCCGTCTACGCCCTTTCGGCAATATGATAAGTGAAACAGGCCCCGCGCTGAGTGGCGGCGAAGTCGCCAACAAGCTCCGCTACACCGGACGCGAGTTCGACCGCGAAACTGGCCTGCTCGCCGCAGGGGCCATGGGCTATTCCGCTACAAGTATTCGGTGGGGATTGTACACATCGTAAGTTATGTTTTTTCGAGGAGTATGTTGCAATCGCACATTTCGAGTCCAGCATTGCGCTGGCGATCCCGAAACAGGCAGGTTCTACACCGAAGATCCCCTCTGCTTCCGCGCCGGCATCAACTTCTATGCCTACGTCAACAACAACCCGCTGAATGCGAATGATCCAAGTGGGTTGGATGCATTTTATGTCAGCCGACCGTTATTAAATTCCGAAAAAACTGGATTGTCGCATAACTTTTTCGTTTATAACGCTAAATTTCTAGGAGATCCAGAGGCTATCGTTATATCCTTTGGGAAAATGGATAGATGATACAAAATTTTGGGAAAGCTATCGGGTTAGAGAGGGCAACGCATCTTTAATAACAACTAGTGACTCTATTGCGGCAAAAGTGGTCGAATCCGTCCAAATAAAATTGGAATATGGATATTGGTACGATAACAGTAATAGCGCGGCTCATGCTGTTGCAGAAAGGGCTTATCATGATTCTGGTTTTCAAGGTCCTGTAGCACCACCTAATATGAATAGGGCAAGCCCCGGTATTAATGATTATGGGAAAATCAAATTCGGCCCTTCTTCAGAAAATTTAACGGGAGAGGGAGGAGGTGGCTCCTTTTGGAATTTTGACTTTAGCTTTAATTTTGGGGATTCTCAAATAAGTCCTTCTCAAGAGCTGAAAATTTTGGAAAATATAATGGATAATTTCGTGCCTGAGATTTCATTTTAAAAGAATTGTTTGAAAAATGACAACACAGGGGGTATTCAAAATTATTTTGGAGACAATCGGTATTCTAATTTTATTTTTTATAATTGTTGTTTATTGCTTTATAAATGGCATTCCTTTTATTGAGGGAACTACAGAGATTACCAAAGGGGAAGGATATGGTTTTAAAATTGGGATGACAAAAGAAGAATGTTTTGGAATTGTTAAACAAAAATACGCTAAGGAAAAACACATTATTTATTCGTTTATTAAACAAAATTCTATAAATGATATGGTGCTTAAAAACCAACCAAATTTAACACCCATGTCAGCTCGACACAAAACAAGACTTTATAAGGAATTTTTGATCAAAATTAAAAAAATAAATTCCCCGTTAAAGCTAGGATATGGATGGAGAATTGATGTTCCGTCACTAGTAGAAAAATTTTTCTTCCTCGATTTCGAAGGAGATATTTTGGAAAAAATTACGCTTACTAAAATTATATTTCATAGAAAATGAAGAGAGTATGTTCTCATAAATATTGAAGCGGGGATGACGCAACTCCAGCAAGGCGCGCAGGTGTTTGACTACAGATACGATCCGAGTGACTACCGTATCGGCATCAACGCAGGGATTGCGACACGCGACTTTTATTTAGAAGGCGAACATCTGGAAGCGGCCCACTCGTGGGAGGAGTCGGGCTATACAGCTATGAGCATTCAGTGAGGATTGTGCGCAATCGCAAGTTGAATTATCCCCTCCGGGCGTGGCCCGGTGGTCCGGGCGGGTTGTTGACCGACAAATATTTACGTGGCGTGGTGATCGATGAAGTCATCAACGGCTATCATTACGACTGGCCCGCGAAGGAAAAGAATTTAACTTTCCATCACGATCACCTCAATAGCGTGACCGCCGTCACCGGTCACGACGGCACCACGGTAGAGACCGCGTCCTA
>PCWG01000033.1 GCA_002787235.1 Nitrospinae bacterium CG11_big_fil_rev_8_21_14_0_20_45_15 | reverse complement strand
GGTTCCAATGTAGAGGGTATGGCCTTTATAGAAGCTGACACTTTCCCGTCGGTATCCCATAACCCAAAGACGGGCCAGTACAGTATCTAAAGGAAGGTTCTCAATGTCTGAATGCAATTCAATGCGAGAGATATTGAATTGGTCCAATTCGATTTCATCATCAGGGAATAGATCGAGCAGATATTCTTTTAATAAATAAAAACGATCAAAGTATTTTGGACGAATGTCTATCTTGGTGTAGGGGATATCCCAATTTGTTAAAACATCAAATTTATGCGGTTCCCACATGATCTCTGCATATTCTAGTTTGCAGAAGTTTTTATAAATTCTTTGTCTTAAATTATCTGCCTTCATCTTTCCCAATGTTTTCAGAAGAAAGATGTCTGGTTTTAAGGATGTCGTTAAGCTGAGATGTCCGATGCCCATGATCAATTTTTGTACGACTTTGTTGGTAAATACCCCGCAATACTCAGGGCGTGAAAATTGGCCATAAAAAAAGCCATTGGCAAATAGCCAATGGCGTAATCATGAATGAATCTCAATTCGATTGTTAGGACACGAAATCAACAAAACGTGTCCCTTTTGATACTGTACAGTTCCGTTTAGTCTGCCTGTTCCTTTTTTATCCTCTTTCTCAAGCCAAGCCGTTTGATTTCTCTATACAGAGAATCGGGATCATCACTTCCATAAATTCCCAGTTTTTTAACAAACTCAAATAGTTCTATATTGGTTAATTCTTTCAAACCCTCATCCCAGCCAAAAACCAAAACAAGGCTCAATTTCAGATTAACTTTTTTGGCTTTATATGGATTGGTGGCTATGGCCTTTGATAGTTTTTTGAAATACTCCTGATCCCCTGACAACTGGGCTTTTTTAATTTCCTTCATAGACCAATCCGATTGAATGAGAGATTTGTCCAATTGAATCAGTTTTAATATGGAATCCTTATCCCCACTTTTAGCTTTTTCAAATAATGCAAATGGCGATTCTCCAAAAAGAGCCGCAATAAATGCAAAATTCAACCAAGCATAGGAAGACAGCGAAATATCGGCTTGTTCCTTGTTGAAAAAAACTTCATCTCCTTCCTTGCTTTCTTTTTGTTCTTTTGTGGCCAGCTTTCTATATTGATTGATTACCTGACTGTCCTTTAAGAATTTATCCATGTCATCAGCATCCAGAGACATCTCCTTGTCCATATCTTCGACAAAAGAAAAATGATTCTTAGCTGATTCCGGGTCAAGAGGATAAAAAGCGCACCAATCGGGAAAGCCTAGCTTTTCAAAGCTTTTAAATAATTCGGGGTTAAATACAAAAGATTCATTTTTAGGTAATTCAAACAAATCAAAGTTTTTTAAGAACTGGGTGAAAAATGGGAACAATCCGTTCTTGATTTTAGCTTTATTAATCTTGTTGTTATTAGGGTTTAGTGCCATTGTAAAGCGCCCTAAATTAGGTCCGCATACTTTTAGAGTTTTTTTGTTAGAAGTGGCACTATTTTACGGGAGGATTACAATGTATTACTAGTTAAAATCAACTCTTGATCCAGATTCGTTTTACGACCTACAGTAATGTAAACAATTGAGCATAGTAAAATTTACCTTTATTCGAGCATCTTAATGTACTATTTTAAATTAATTGTAGTATGGGGATATTTAAAAGATTAAATAGAGTTTGTTTTTTATGAAACATCCAATTGCTATCGATTTATTTGCTGGAAGTGGTGGATTGACATTGGGCCTTAAGCAAGCCGGATTCAGGGTTATTGGGGCTATTGAAATTGACCCGTTGGCAGCAGAGACTTATAGGTTTAATCACTCTTCTACAAAAATTTGGGAAAAAGATATTCGTAAGGTAAGAATTATTGAATTAATGAAATCTTTAAAAATAAAAAAAGGAGAACTAGATCTATTAGCGGGTTGCCCTCCTTGCCAAGGCTTCTCCACATTGAGAACCTTAAATGGAAATCAACAGATAAAGGATCCTCGGAATAGTCTGATATTTGAATTTATTCGATTTGTTAAGCAAATGAAGCCAAAAACCATACTACTTGAAAATGTACCTCATTTAGCTAAAGACAAAGACTTTGAGATTTTAGGTAAAGGTCTGGAAAAGTTGGGTTATTCATGGAATTGGAAAATTTTAAACGCCTCAGACTTTGGAGTTCCGCAACGACGTCAAAGATTAATTTTATTGGCTGGATTAAACGGGAATCTAAATTTTAAAACCTCAAAATGCAAAAGCCAAACTGTAAGAAAAACTATTGATCATTTGCCTCCAGCAGGAAATAGTGGGGATCCTCTCCATGACTTATGCGAAAAACGCAGCTTATTGGTGAGAAATAGAATTAAATTAATTCCCCAAAATGGTGGAAGTAGAAAAAGCCTAAAGGAAGAGTATCAATTAGCTTGCCATAAAAAGGGAACAGGTTTTAAAGATGTTTATGGGAGAATGAGTTGGGATAAGGTTTCTCCTACAATAACTGGTGGTTGTATAAATCCTTCAAAGGGTAGGTTTCTTCATCCTTCCAAAAATAGAGCGATCACTCTTCGTGAAGCAGCTTTGCTTCAAAGTTTTCCGCGGAATTATTATTTCTCTCTGCGAAGAGGAAAACATGCGGCGGCTATATTAATAGGTAATGCCTTACCTCCCAAATTTGTTAAATATCATGGTTTGGGTATTAAAGAATACTTAACAAAAATAAAAGGTCCCTAGAGAATGAAATGAGTATATTTTCAAAAGCTGTTGACAGTTTTTCTGCTGATCCTAGTAATTCCACAATGCGGGAGTTGGTAGATTTGGCTGAAAAGGAGACCTTAATGGCTGAAGAAATAAAATATCTTGCTGAAACTTTATCGAGATCTGGAAAAACAATTAGTTTTCATAGCGATAAAGAAAAGGTGGACATCGCCTCAACAGGAGGACCATCATCCCTTTCAACTCTTTTATGCCCCCTTTACCTTAGTATCTTAGGTGCAAATGTCATTAAATTAGGTGTTCCCGGAAGACCCGCCGGAGGAATTGATGTGTTGATGCAAATTCCAGGGTACAAGGGAGACTTGACACCAGAAGAAGTTGAAAGAGTTATTAGGAGCTGTACTTATGCTCATTTTTTGGCGGGCCCTAATCAAGCACCTCTTGATGCAATGCTATTTAATTTTCGAAAAAGAGTGGGGGCATTAGATATTCCGGCACTTGTAATTTCAAGCTTGTTGTCGAAAAAAATCGCAGTGGGATTAACAAGAGTAGGTTTGGATGTCCGTGTGTCTGATTTTGGAAATTTTGGTACGAATTGGAAAGCAGCTAAAAAAAATTCAATTGAATTTTGCAAGGTTGCAAAAGAGCTTGGTCTAAAAGCCACCTGTTTTTTAACGGATGGTAACTTGCCATATCAAGAATACATTGGCAGAAAAGAGGCCCTTGTTGGTTTGCACAAAATATTTACTGGGCAAGCTGACAACAAACTTGTCGAACATAATAGGCAATGTTTCTTAATGGCCAAGTCAACATTAAACATAAACAGGGTTGAACAGCCTAGTGAAAAAACCTTGGCTGACATTTTTGCAAAAAACCTGACAGCTCAAGGGGCAAGTTTCTCGGCATTTGAGGAAATAGCTAATAATCTAGACAGAGAGCATGCCTACAAAGTGTATGCCAATTCAGATGGGTTCTTGAATTTGAATTTGCAGGGATTAAGGAACACTTTGGTAAAGTTTCAAAATCACTCTAAAACCAACAGTTGTGTTTTCCCAGATCCATGCGGGGTAATATTGCGCAGTCGACCGGATTCTTATTTTAAGAAGGGAGAATGTTTGGCTACCTACAGAATTACTAATAAAAATTCAAGAGACATTCAGGAAGATTTGAATCTAAACTTTCGAATTGGCCCAAAGAGTATATTTAAAGCTCGTTTTGAGGAGGTACAAATTGGCTAGATATTCATGCTTTATCTGTCCTCGTGAAGATTACTCTGATAAATCATTAAATGATTTATGTCCCATATGTAGCAAGCCATATGACTTTCCTTTAAAAGAGTATCCGGAAGAGATAAATGGGTACAAAATTATTAAGCCTCTTGCAAGAGGATTTTATTCATCAGCGTATATTGCAGAGTATGGTTTTTTAAAAACTGAATGTGTTTTAAAAATAGCACCATTTGAAATTTATAAATTTTTTAAAAAAGATTTTAAAGCTGAGTGCGTTAAACATAAGGAGGTTGCACGTGACACGGAATATGTGGTTGGGATAAAGGATCTCATTGCAGATCCAATTTCTTTAGATTTTGGGAAATCTTCCATCATGTGCCAAGTAGCTGTTTTAGATTATATTGATGGAAATCCTTTAGAAGAATATTTTGAAGGGAAATTACAACTTAATGCACTTTCTTCGGCACAAATTGCTATTGATTTATTTCGAATACGGGAGGAGCTTGAAAATAAAAGAGTAAACCACAACGATCTCCATGGTGGAAATATATTAATTAAATCGTTAAAAGATGACTCACGGCGGGCTGGTGAATTGGACCCAACTTTGAGAGCAATAGCAATTGATTTGGGTTCTGTTTCGGACGAAAGTAAAAGCATAAAAGATAAAAGACTTGGAGATATTCATTGGATAGCAGATCATTTAAAAGTAATGACAGAAAAATTACTAATTGACCCAGATAAAACGAGTGACTCTGATTTCCGCTTGGCAGGAGTTTTCCAAGGCATAATCCAGAATTTACTACCAAATATTGAGAATCAACGTACCCCAAACAGTGAAGATATAATTAATCAAATTAAAGAAGGGGTTTTTTTTACTTCTTCGCCTTGGAAAAATCCATTAAAAATTAGTAGCTTTGGCGACTCCTATAATGCACAAACTTTAGCTCCATGGTTCGTTCCAAAGCTTTTAGTAGACCCTGATGATGCCTGGTTAAAAAGTGTTTCCAGTCATGGACATCTAATTATCACTGGCATGCGAGGTTGTGGGAAAACCATGCTTTTGAAAGCAATGCAATTCCACGCAAGAGCTGCAGTTAGGAGGCTCGAAGAAAATGCGGAAGAAACTATTAAGCGATTAAAAGAGGATAATTTTGTTGGCTTATATATGGCCGCTCAAGAAATAAAAGGTACTTTATCTAAAGATAAAAAATCTAAAGATACAAACACGATTGATATACAAATAGCTCGATTGTACATTGGTTATGCTAAAGGTGCTGTAGATGCTCTTTCGCATTTAAAAGAAATCAGCCGGGACCAAGTAAGCAATTTAGCTCATTCTAAAATTTCAAAAGCAGTATCTGACTATATACCTCTTGATGAAAATTTTAAGGCAAGATTAAAAAGCGTTATAACATTAAGTGACTTGCGATATGTTCTTTTAGAAATTGAAATTGAACTAAATAGAAATGGGATCCCCTTAGATTTTACTATTGAATCTGCCCAAGCATTTCCTCATCTAGCAAGAATAATTTTAGAGTGCTCATCATTGTGGGGCGAATCATATATTCTATTTTTGTTGGATGATGTTTCAACCCGATATTTGATGAAAGAAAATGTTGAACCCATATTATCTCATCTTCTTTTTCATGATCAAAACTGTGCATTCAAAATATCATCAGAAATTCAAACTATAGAGCTTGCTTTTGATGTACCAGGCAAGTTGGAGCAGCCTGGTGAAGATCGTGACTATAAGGTGTTTGATCTTGGTGCCGAAGTTTACAGGAAAATAAAGAGTAAAAAAAATGGTGGCAAATATTTTGTAGGTGACATTTTAAAAAAGCGTGCAGAGATCTGGCCTGCCCATCCAAAAGATAAATTGTCAGGGGGGGAAGGTCCAATTTCACCCTCGGAATTACTTGGTGATACTAGTCTCGCCAACATTGCGAATACGATTGTTTCATCATCAAGTACCTCAAGTGAGAGAAAAAGAGTGTATTACGGAATTACTGCTTTATCTCGTGTGTGTGTCGGAGATATAGGAGATGTAATTAGCCTTTATGAATCCTTTTTGAGGAATTATAAAAATGAAAGTCCTATTTCTAAGCAAATACAATCGGAATCATATCAAGAGTTTTCAGCTAAAAGATTATTTGGGTTAAAGCACTTCAGGCAAGAGGGGTTTTTAAAGGATTATTCAGATTCCTTCGCTGAAGCTTCGTATGAATTAATGTATCAATCTTATCAGGACATTATAAAAAAACGAGTAGAAAGAAAAAGATTGCGTCAATATCTCTCTTTATATGTTCGTATAACTTCGGGAGACAAGGAAAAGCAGTACAGAAAACTACGAGAATTAATTGATGCTGGTCTTTTTGTGTTTGCTGGGGGTACTTCCGGGCCTAGGGCAAAAGTAAGAGATACTGATCCAATTAGGCAGTTTAAACTGACGTACAGAAAAATTTATGGATTGGTTAAATATATAGGACTAGCAGAAAGTGATCGATTCGAATTGTCAGGGGAAGAGTTGGAACTTTGGTTGAACATGAAAAGCTCAGAGGAGGGGAAAGAGATACTCCTTCGAAATTTGGTGAAGGAAGAAACCTCAGATGAGGATGATTTAGATGACAGTGAAGAGGAAATCGAAATTCAATCTATTGTGGTTTCTGAAAAAAAATCAGACGCTTTAAATACAATTAGGCAGCGTACGCTTTTTGACGAATTAGAAAAACCCGCCGAAGAAAACAAAAGCCAAATTTACTTTTCAGAAGAAAACCAAGAATTTTTAAAGCTGAAGTTACCTTTAATAGAAACAATTGAACCAAAGCAAGATAACTTTAAGCCAATAGACCAATTGATTCTTGGGCTGGGATTTGAGTCACGTACTTTAGAGTCATTAAAAGTGATATTAGAGATAGCAAAACCTAAGGAAGTTTTGGCTATAAAATATAAGCATGAGGGAAAATCTAAGGAAATGCTCGATTTATTGGACAAGGAAAAAATCGATTACAGGGTAATTGATTACTCTAATAATTGGGATAAGGAATTGGACTCTTCTGTGCAGAGAAGAATGGTGGATATTACTGGTTTAGCAAAACCTGTAATTTTTGGGACAATTAGAGAAAGTCTGATTTCGAAGCGACAAGTATGGATTTGTCACACAAAAGCCGAGCAACATTATCCCTTGGATGCGCACTTGGAAAAATTATTAGATGCTGGAAAATCAGATGACCATTTCAAAATTCTGGAAGAAATGGAAAATATCTTGACAGGGGAAGAGCAACCATACTCTTTAATCAATCTTCTTCCATCAGAAGCAGACGAATCAAGAAGGAAAGTATTGTGTGCATTTTCATCTCCAAAACATAAAAGGTTATTTGGTTTGATATCAAGTAAAGAATACGACAGATTTGAAATTGGGACCCCAATTAGCAAAACCCCTAGAGGGAAGTTAGCAAAAATAGCTGCTAATGTTGCGGCAGGAGAATTTACCAGTGCAGAAATAAGCGAAATCGATAGCAACGATATAAATGAAGCGATTAAATTTTTATTTAGATGTTACAAAGAATGGTATATGGACAGAGGTTTTAATTTTGAATTAGGATTAACAGGATCAAAAATACAAGCGGTTGCATGTTCAGTTTTAAGTGCCTCATTGAAAGTAGCACAATGCTACTATGTTGAGCCGAAAGACTTTAATCCAATCAAGTTTACAGCAGGGGTTGGGCCTACTTCCTTTTACAAAATTACACTACCAAATTGAAAATTCTTTCATAGGTTTATAATATGCCCTATCACAAGGATCAAAATCTCAATGAGTGGGTTAAAATGCTTTATGAAATATATGGCAATTCGCAAAATTATAATAAAACTGCCTCTGAAATATTTGTCCATTTAACAGAGGTATGTGGAGCATTTGGTAAGTTTCTATTTAAGAAGAATGATGTTGATGAAGCAAAGAAGTTTTTGCCTAAGATTTTTGCTTGGGCAGTTGCGCTCCTAAAGCAAGTAAAACGGAATGAGGCGGATTTAGAGAGGTTGATTTTTACGAAATTCCCAAGTGTTTGCCCATATTGTTGTTCTAAGCCATGCAAATGCATTTCTGGGAAAAAATCCAATTTAGACCAAGGTAAACTTGATATTTTTTTTAAAGATCAATATCCCGCCAGCAAAAAGAGAGTTGATGATTATCAAGTTATGTTTAGAGCTATATACGAAAATTCTTGGGGAAACAAATCAAGTGAACCTTCAGATATTGATAGCTTGCATTATATGCATACGCGGCTGATTGAAGAACTTTCTGAAGTGGCAGAAACGATTAGGTTTTATCATTTATATCCTTCAAACTTTGACAATGAATTGGCAGATTTTTTCGCATGGTGGTTTGCTCTGGTGACAAACCTTTATATTGATCCAAAAAGTAAAAAAATAACTGAATTCCCAAGTGAATCGCTTTGGAGAGCTTACCCGGGTTTTTGCGTTGTATGCACCTTATTGCCATGTGATTGCCGGCCAGGACCAGTTCGCGAACTCCTTTCTAAACCTGCTATAAATCAATTAGGTTTTGTGGACCCACTGACCCAAACTGGAAATAAGAGTCTTTACCTTCAAGATATGCAGGACATTGAAAATAAAACCAGACCGGTCGGAGTTCCTATCGCATGTATTTTTATCGACATCGATAATTTTAAAAATATAAATGATAACTATAGTCATTCTTTTGGTGATGAAGCCATTAAGCGTACTGCGAGTGTTATAAGGAAAAAAATACGACCACGGGATAAGGTTTATAGATTTGGTGGCGATGAATTTTCTGTCTTATGTCAAGACTTTTCCCTTGATGAAGCAAAGGGTATGATGCAAAGGGTTGCGGATGATTTGAGACAAAACCCCATTATATACACTGAGAGAGGCAAACCGGAAAAACTTATTATTACTCTGAGTATAGGAATTGCTGAATGTTTAGATGTGAAAAATATTGTTGCTGCTTTTAATAATGCTGATCAAGCTGTTAATACTAGCAAGGGTAATGGAAAAAATATTATTACAATTTTTTTAAATTGAATTAATAAATTCGACCTGCTACTACAGAATCAGTAGGTCGGACTATGATAAAATTATGATAGAAATTATCCAAAAGGGCAGAATTTATGGAATTAGTGGAAACTATGGAACGCCTGAAACTACCTGAAAATAAAGCAGATAAGGGAAAACGGCCTGAATACAACAACTTCCGAAAAACGTCAATTTATAATTCGTAATCAGTAGGTCCGCGGTTCAATTCCGCGCGTTGGCTTCATATAAAATAACGGTTTACAGAGTATCTCTGTAAGCCGTTTTTACTTTGGGTAGCGGTAAGGGTAGCAAATTTAATGTTTTTTAGTGTTAAAGAGTGATACGCCCCAGGTTTTCTAGACACCCGGTAGTTTCATTTTTTGCTGTCGTTCGCAGTGGATGGAGGACAGCATCCCATTTTTACCGTGCTTTCATTTTGGGTTGCAGAGCAAAGTTGATACTTGCTCTGATTTGTAGAGGAGTTTCGCTGAGGAAGCGGCGGTTAGGGCAGGCTATGCTTGTTGATTGTTCGTCACTCTCTGCGCCGGGTCTTGACGGTAAAAATCTTTTAAGACCTGATAGAGTTTTGGGTGATGGTGTTGCATTTTTTCGGGTTTGCAAAAGAAGTATTCCGTCACTACGGCGAAAAACTCCGCTTCATTCGTTGCCCCATAATCATCAAAAAAAGTAGGTTTGCCACGTTCCACCTTAGCGCATAGCTCCAGGTACTCTTCGGAGCAAACATCGCACCACCTCTGATATTCTTCGTGAGTTGCCAGCAGGGGCGTGCCATCGGCACTGCCATCGAGCATGTCCAGTTTATGTGCGAATTCGTGATAGACCACATTATGACCTTGTTCCGGATGCCGGGTTTCTCTTTTCACTGCGTCCCAGACAAGTACGACGGGACCGCTATGATGGGCCTCGCCCAGAATGGGCATGGGGCCACGCACTGGGGTCGTGCGAAATTCAAAATAACCCAGGGGTCTTTCGGAAGAAAAGATTGTTGTGGGATACACGTAAATGGTTTCCACGTTGCGGTAATAATCGTTTGGCAACGCGAGTATCATCAGGCACGCGTGGGCGGCGATCAGAACGCGAATTTCGTCGGTCATTTCGAGGCCGTTGCACCCCTCCCAATACTTTTCGGCTATAAAAATTTGGATGAGATCCTGCAGACGCTTTTTTTCTTCTTTGTTGAGGTGCTGGTAATATTGGATATTACTTTGAATGAGCGTATCCCACTCCTCTGGGAAAGGAGTGGCCAATATTTTTTTTCGGCGATAATCACGAAGCCAATGCCACATAGATTTTAACCTCTGGTATGTGGTATCACCACCACGCCCTCAAAAATTTTGCGGATATCTATAGAAGAATCCATAATCAATGGCTGTGGTTTTCGCTCAAAATATCTGCGTTCATTGTGATTTTTTTCAATTTTAAAGAGAATAACTTTGGACAAAAAAATATCTCTCTTGATAGATATACAAAAACCTTCTTTTGCAAGCAACGATTGACTCACTTTCTCAGTCTTTATTAAATTGCTGAAAAAGATATTTGAGACTTCCGTCGGGTCTAATTCGTACCGAAATACAGGATGCAGTACAGAACAATCTGTAGTTCCCTTTTATGACCTTGATCTTGAGCGGAACACCCCGCTTTTCAGGACGCTGAGTGGAGAAAATTGTGACTCAATTGTATCAAAACAACAAACCAAAATCTGTTATAAATATTTATAGACTTGATTTTAGCAGTCACTACTGAAAATTAAAATCAGTAAGACAAACGTCTCAAATGCTGGTCAATTTATCAGCAGCTAAAAAATAATTATCTTTTATTTTTGTTGTGGCAGGAGTGGAGGCGTCCTGCTAATCTACCTAAACTGTTACAGTGTATCGGCTATGAATTTGCGCCAAATCAATATCAACTTGATGCGAACGTCATCGGTTGATAATGGCTACCGTTTATTTTTTTCAACTGAATTTCAAAACCAATCTGCCCTTTTATATAAAATTAGCGTCTATTAAAGGAATTTAAAATGAGCGATCAAAACGTATCGAGCCATCCAGTCAAATCTACCGGTTTCCTTTCCAACCTGTTCGGTAGTGCTCCGAAACAGAATGTGTCGTTGATGGAAAGCGTAACGGGGCTTCATTCTGCCTTTGATAGCATTCAATCAAACGTTTTAATTGCTGACACCAAATTCATTCTGATATACGCCAACCCAAAGGCTATTGAAACATTGACCGCCATTGCTGATGAGATTCAGAAAGCCTTTAAAATTGCTATAAATGATATTGTTGGCCGATCCATCCATCAATTTCATAAAGATCCTGACAAGATTGAGAAGATTTTGCTGAATCCCAAATCCCTTCCTCATGTCGCCGAATTTTCATTTGGCACGGTCACACTTGCGGCTCATGTCAACGCAATTTTGAACTCCCAGGGAGAAGCAACCGGCTACATCGTGAACTGGGAAAATGTTACAGAAAAGAAAAAAGTCGAGCAAAAAGCCACAGAAGTCAGTTCGATGATGCAGAACGCTCCGGTAAATGTCATTTTTGCAGATAAAAATGAATTTAAAATTCGGTACATCAATCCTTCTTCAATCAAAACGCTTAAAACCCTTGAGCAATACCTTCCCTGCAAAGCCGAAAATATGCTCGGTCAGTGTATTGATATTTTCCATAAAAACCCAGCCCATCAACGAGCTCTATTGTCAGACCCCAGAAACTTGCCCTACCAGACGAAAATACAGTTGGGCCCAGAAATACTTGATCTTCTGACAAGTCCTATTTACGACGACAGCAATAATTATATTGGTCCCATGGTCACCTGGGATGTCATCACCGACAGGTTAAGGATCGACAACGAGATGACTCAAGTCAAGGCCATGGTGGATGATGCTCCGATCAATATTCTAAGGGCTGACAAAAACTTCAATGTCGTCTACCTCAATACCGCGACAAAAACCCTTCTTAGAGGATTTGAACAATATTTACCTTTCAAAGCCGACGATTTGATCGGTCGATCCATCGATATTTTTCATCAAAACCCTTCGTATCAAAGAAAGATATTGTCTGATCCAAAAAACTTACCCTTGAGCTCAGAAATCCAAGTCGGTCCGCATCTATTGTCAATCATCGTTTCAGCCGTCAACGATAAAGAAGGTAATTATGTTGGTCCTATGGTGACTTGGGAATCCATCACTGAAAGACGGGAGTTGGAGGAACGCGAAAAAGAAGTGATGAGACAGGTCACTGAAACAGCTCAAACGCTGGCGGGAGCGGCTGAAGAACTGACGGCGACCAGCCAGCAAATGGCGGGCAATGCAGAGGAAACGTCTGCACAGGCCAATGTGGTTGCAACCGCTTGCGAAGAAGTGAGCAGAAACGTGCAAACCGTGGCAACAGGGACAGAGGAAATGAGTTCCAGCATCCGGGAAATCGCACAAAATGCAAACGAAGCGGCTCAAGTAACAGGTGACGCGGTTAAAATGGCTCAATCGGCAAATACAATTGTCAGTGATCTTGGTACAGCTTCATCAGAAATCAGCGAAGTTATCAAGGTCATTACTTCGATTGCAGAGCAAACCAACCTTCTTGCGCTGAATGCCACAATCGAAGCGGCCAGGGCTGGAGAAGCGGGTAAAGGATTTGCTGTTGTTGCTAATGAGGTTAAGGAATTGGCTAAAGAAACGGCCAAAGCTACAGAGGATATCAGTAAAAAGATTGAGGCGATTCAAAACAATACCACTCAAGCGATAGACTCCATTGCGTCTATTTCTCAAGTCATCAATCAGATCAACGATATTTCTTCTACGATTGCCAGTGCGGTGGAAGAACAAACTGCCACCACCAGTGAAATGCAAAGAAGCGTTGCGGAAGCATCCAGAGGAAGCAGTGAAATCACCGAAAATATTGCAGGGGTAGCGAGTGCCGCAGAGAGTACGACCTCCGGGGCCAGTGACACCCAGTCTGCCGCCGCCGAACTATCGAAGCTGGCGAGCGACTTGCAAAAAATTGTTTCATCAAGATCAGAACAGTAAGCAATTATGGAAAATAAAATAAAAAACGCACGAATCTTCATCGTTGATGACGAACCGAGAAATGTAGAACTGTTGCGCCAGGTTTTGTTACAACACGGTTATCTAAACATTCGAGCCACTACTGACTCCAGAGAGGTGCTTGAAATCTACAAAGAGTTTGCCCCGGATATCATCTTGCTGGATTTAAGAATGCCTTATCTGGATGGTTTCGAAGTGATGAGGCAATTGAAGGAATTCAATAAAGATGCCTACTTGCCTATCCTGATTTTGACGGCAGAACAAGATAATGACATTTGTTTGAGGGCATTGAGCAGTGGGGGTAAGGATTTCATGGGGAAACCCATCAACCTTTTAGAGATGCTGACTCGAGTCAACAATCTTTTAGAAGGTTACTTACTGCAAAAAGAAGTCAGCAACCAAAACATAATTCTCGAACAAAAGGTAAAAGAACGAACTGAAGAATTGCACAGCACGCGACTTTCCGTTATTCAAAGATTGGGACGCGCCGCTGAATACCGGGATAACGAAACCGGAAATCACGTCATTCGAATGAGCCGCTTTTCGTCTCTGCTTGCAAAAAATGTCGGGCTCGGTGAGGAGCATTGCGATTTGATTCTCAACGCCGCTCCCATGCACGATATTGGGAAAATTGGTATCCCCGATAGCATTCTCCTAAAGCCTGGAAAGCTCAACCATGATGAATGGAAAATCATGAAAACTCATACCGCCATTGGTGCGGAAATACTATCCGCCGATAAATCTGAGCTACTACAGATGGCTCAACAAATGGCACTTCAACATCACGAAAAATTTGACGGCACTGGGTATCCCAATGGTTTGAAAGGTGAGGAAATATCACTGGAAGCCAGGATTGTAACCACCAGTGATATTTTCGATGCTCTGACTTCCGAACGACCGTATAAAAATGCATGGTCCGTAGAGGACTCCATCATGGAAATGGAAAAAGTCAGCGGCACCATACTGGATCCCAATCTCGTCACTTCTTTTAAAAAAATTCTCCCTGAGGTTCTGAAAATTAAATCTCAATTCTCAGATTCTGATTAGCTGTAAAACTGTTTCCCCTGTCAGGAAAGTATAATGTCTTTTGCCCGAGTAAACTTCCTTCTCCTGCAAATTTAACTACGGGCAAAAAATTGATTTTATTTAGCACTCAGATAATTTTTAACAGGGATTATCCATGCTCGATTTATTTTGGCAGCGAATTTCCCAACCCAAAATTTCGTCTTTCCTTAGGTCTTCATGATGTTTGATATAACTAGAAAAAACCAAGCCTTTTTATCAGCCATCATTGACAGTTCGGATGATGCAATTATAGGGAAAAGTTTGATTTTCATCTGAACTAAGGATCTGTAAATTTGAAACAAAATTGCAAAATACTCATCATTGACGATCGGTCAGAATTTCGCTTTCTGCTAAAGCTAATACTCAAAGAAGTAGATGCTGAAATGCAAATAGAAGAGGTCGAAAATGGCGCAGAGGCCATTGAGTGTGTAAAAATCAAAAAATTTGATTACGTATTACTCGACTACCTTTTAAGCGACAGCACAGCCCCTGCAATCTTAAAAAAAATAAAGGAACTCCAGCCTCAAGTACCTGTCATCATAATCACCGCCCATGACAATCCCGCCATTTTAAATTCTATTGAGGAAATCGGAGCAGATGATTTCATATCCAAGTCTGCTCTAACTCCTGAGTTGCTTGCAGCCACTTTCAGTAAAGTGTTGGGAAACGACAAATCGATAACATCAGGCATTTCATCCAATAAAAAATTTACCGTACCTTTTGACGAAGTAACGGGGATGAAGGTGTTGGTTGTAGATGACAACCCGAACAGCATCACTGTGTTAAGAAGTATGCTGACCCTCATGAAATTAAATATCTCCTTTGCTCCCAGTGGCGAAATTGCTCTTGAAATCGCAGGCAAGACATTCCCTGATTTGATTCTAATGGACATTATGATGCCAGGTAGAATCGATGGTTTTGAAACCTGCCGCAGACTCAAGTCAAATCAAACAACTCAGGATATTCCCATAATTTTCATATCTGCCTGCAACGAAACCGAGAATTATCTCAACGGATTTGCAGTTGGAGCGGTGGACTATATTACCAAACCTTTTCACGAAGAGGAGGTATTGGCCAGAGTTCATTCACACTTAAAACTAAAAAAACTGATCAAGGAAAGAGAACTTTCAATTGCATCCCTTAATAAAAAAATAGAACTTCAAAACCAGGAATTGGAATCTAACAATTTCGAGTTGATCAAAGCTTACTCAAAACTTGAAGATCGTGTTGAGGATGTAACACGAAGTATTCTCGAAAAAGAGTATTACCTCAAAAGTATCACCGACAATGTTCTGGATGGTCTGATAACAATCAATTTCAAAGGACAAATAGAAACATTCAACCCTGCCGCTGAACGAATGTTTGGATATTCGAGTTCTGAGATGATTGGGAAAAATGTCAAGATGCTCATGCCCGAGCCCTATCACAGCGAGCACGATGAATACCTTCAAAAATATGCAGAAACCGGTAAAAGCAAAATCATAGGTGTAGGACGTGAAGTAGTCGGTTTGCGTAAAAACGGTTCCACATTCCCTTTGGATTTGGGCGTATCTGTGATGACAATCAAAGATGCAGTGATTTACATTGGAACGTTACGGGATATCACTGAACGCAAGCATGCCGATGAGGAGATACTTCGTTTCAGCCGGGTGCTTAACTCCACCTCAAACGAAATTTATGTTTTTGATGCGTTGACTTACAAATTTAAGATGGTCAACAAAGCCGCTTTAGACAATCTCGGTTACTCGATGGAAGAACTTTTACAAATGACTCCATTGGACATCAAACGAGATATGACTCAAGAGAATTTTAAAATTCTTACAAAACCTTTACTTGAAAAAACTAAATCTGAAATTATATTCACAACGTTTCATAAGCGCAAAAATGGCTCTGAGTACCCCATTGAAATCCGTTTGCAATTTCTTGAGCAGGACCTTGAAACGGTCTTCTTTGCCGTCGCTCAAGACATAACCGAGCGAAAGCATGCCGAAAATCAGCTGATCATGGCAAAAGAATCTGCCGAAAAAGCCAATCGAGCCAAATCAAATTTCTTATCCAACATGAGTCATGAGTTCCGAACGCCCCTGAACTCCATATTGGGATTCGCCCAATTGTTATTAATGCAACAGAACTCAATGAATCCCAACCAAATAGAGAACATTAAAAATATTTCCAAATCGGGAGAGCATTTATTGGAACTCATTAACGAGATTCTCGATTTAACGCGTATTGAGGCCGATAAAGTAAATCTTTCTCTAGCACCATTGCCTGTAGGGGATTTGCTGAATGATGTGATCCTGCTATCCAATCCTCTGGCAACAAAATACAGAGTTGTTTTAGAGTATGAGCGAAACGAGCTGTCAAATCAGAACATCATCGTGGACAAGATTCGTTTTAAACAGGTGATGCTCAACCTCATTTCCAATGCAATCAAATACAACATTGAGAATGGCAAGGTTCTGGTAAAGCTTAGCGTGGCAACCCCTGATTTTTTGCGGATAACTGTTAGCGATACAGGATTAGGAATTCCAAAGGATCAAAAAGATAATATCTTTGAAAATTTTAATCGTTTGGGTGCCGATGCCTCAGGAATTGAAGGAACAGGAATTGGACTTTCTATAACAAAAAAATTCGTTGAATTGATGGCAGGGCATCTTAATTTCGAAAGTACGCCGGGGAAAGGGAGTGATTTCCATGTGGAATTTCGACTTAGCAAGCCAGAGTCCAAAACAGACGGCCTCGCAATTGTCTCACCTGCCGACTCTGCACTTCCAGAAATTTCAGAACAAGCAATCAAGATTCTCTATATTGAAGATAACGCCACCAACATGACACTGGTTCAACAAGCTTTGATGATTAAAGAAAACCTTATATTGATTATGGCTACAAATGCTGATACGGGTATTGAACTTGCCATCAGCCAAAAACCAGATCTTATCTTAATGGATATCAACCTACCCGGAATGAGCGGTATCGAAGCATGCAGAATACTCAAACAGAATCCTTTGACTTTTAAAATCCCGATAATGGCCATCAGTGCCAACGCGATGGCAACCGATATCAAAGAAACCATGAAGGCAGGATTTGAGGACTATATTCCAAAGCCAATCAATATCCCTCAATTCATCGAGAAAATTGATTCTATTGTTTCTAAAAAATAAAGTTTTTTTGACACATAACAAACCGAAAAGTCAGCAAGATAAATACCCGGCGAAGAAAAATTACAGGAAACAGGTATGCCAAAATTAAAACACGAGTTCACTGGAATGAAAATTCTGATCGTGGACGACACACCTGCCAATGTGGATATTCTGAAAAAAACATTGACTCACTACGGGTTTAATATATTGATGGCACCAAGTGGTGAAATCGCACTGAAAACAATTCCCAAAACCCAGCCCGATCTTATTTTACTCGATATCATGATGCCCGGAATCAATGGATTTGAAACCTGTCAAAGACTTAAAGCCGATCAATCCACCCGGGACATTCCCATCATTTTCATCACTGCAAAAATAGAGACAAAAGATATTGTTGAAGGGTTCTCCGTTGGTGGAGCCGATTATATTACAAAACCATTCTGCATGGAAGAACTGCTGGCCCGAATAGAAACTCAATTGCAGTTGCATAAAATTACAAAAGATTTGAAAAATGCGATTCTGTCAATGCATGAAGCCAAAGAAGATAGTATCGCAAAGTCAGAATTTCTGTCTCGAATGAGCCATGAGCTTAAGACACCCTTGAACTCAGTGCTTGGTTTTGCTCAACTATTGGAAATGAGCCAGCCCCCAGGGTTGACAGAAGAACAAAAAAAACACATGAATCTAATCATAGATGCCGGGAAACATTTACTCAAAATGATTGAAGAGGTTCTCGATGTAACTGATTTAGATACGGGAAACTTAAAGATTCTATCAGGAAAAGTTTCTTTAAAACCAGCACTTGAAGAAGCCCTCGACGCCGTCGCTCCCGAAGCAAAAAAAAGGCAAATAACTCTCATCAACAATGCCACGACCAATGAAACTCTTATTGTGAAAGGTGAGAAACGACGCATCAAACAGATTCTGATCGCTCTCTTACTCAATGCCATCAAGTACAACAAGGAAGCAGGGAATGTGACGGTGGACATGAGTCAGCAGGATGGACTCGTGTTAACTTCAATCAAGGATACAGGAGAAGGAATCCCTCAGGAGCTTACCGAACGAATATTTGAGCCATTTTTCAGACAGGAACATCATAAAACAATTGTGGGTGGCGTCGGAATGGGTCTCACAACAGTAAAAAAATTGACTGAAATCATGAACGGTAAAATCAAAGTAGAAAGCAAACTTGATGAGGGAAGTTGCTTCACTTTAGAGCTCCCCGCATTTAAAAACACACAGGAAAGCTTGCCTGCGTAGCTCTTCAAAATCCAAACTAATCTTAATTAACAGAGATCAAGATTCTGATCTTTCATACCATGTAGAGTCATTTTCAGATAAAAAATTTTTTTCAAGTCCGTTTGGAAATTGGAACCCTGTTTTTTCTAAATTTTTTAAAAACATCTTTTCCATAAATTTCAACAAACGTGTTGATATTTTGCCTTCGCAATAATTCCTCTACATGCTCCCTGGACTTAGGTTTAGGAGACCACATATTTTGACCTGCTTCCTCACTTTTTACCAAGTCCTCCATCACTTATCTCCCTTCAAAATTTTATTTATAAAACTTATCGGTCAATAAGAATAAAAACTTACACCATGTACATTTTTCATACTGAAATCAATCCAACACAATCTGCCTGTCCACATCATCCGAATTTTAAAAAATTGAAACTCACCTGATAACAATCTATTTGAGCATAAAAAATTCCTAAGCTCACGCCTTCGAAACTGCTTAAAAACCTATTGTAACCACCCCGCAAAGAGTCTAAAATAATGTAAATGGTATACAATAATAGTCGTTTATAGCTATAAAAAAATAGGCTTCTTATTGTCTGTACGACACTGAAAGCGGGAAAATACCTCGTGTCAAATTTGTCAAAATTTAATAAATTGTTCGAAGGAGAGATCGAAATTGCGACTCTGCCGGATATTTTCTATCAACTTCAGGACGTCGTTGATAATCCTTGCAGTACCTTCAATGATATTGGAAACGTTATTCGCACGGATACCAATTTGACAGCGCGATTACTGTCTATTGCGAATACCCCTTATTATGCCCCTTCAAGTAAAATCGAAACTATTTCACACGCACTGACCATTCTGGGATTAAACGAAATAAAAGATTTAGCTTTCTCCACACTCCTCGTTGAAAGATTTAAAGGAATGTCCAATAAGGTGATTTCAATGCGCGCTTTTTGGGAGCACAGTTTGTGTTGTGCTTTCGCATCCAGAGAAATCTCAGATCAAGTAAACCAATCTCAATCCATAGACGAAAAAATTTTTATTAGTGGCTTATTACATAACGCTGGTTTGCTTTTTTTATGCCTTAAAATTCCAGAGAAAGTGGAGGAAGTTGTCAAGCATTGTATAGAAACAAAAATGCCTCTGAATGATGCCGAATGGATTGTACTCGGTTTCGATCATTCTTTAGTTGGAGAACGCTTGTTACAAACCTGGGGATTGCCACTTCTTTACCAAAAAATTGCCAGATACCATCATCAACCCACTAGAGCAAACCATTTCAAACTGGAAATCTCTATTATCCACCTTGCAGATCATTACACTAAATCTTATTGCGTTGGAAGCACCATTGAACCGCTTCCCCCTGTTTTAGATCAGAATTCACTTAAGATCACAGGCCTTACCCACCAGCAGTTGGACGATCTATTTAAAAATCAGATCATTCCAAAATTCAAAAGTTCTTCGGGTGCATTTTTACAGGCCGCCTGATTTTTAACGATAAAACTTTTATTCAAAAACTTCCAGGTTCCATCCTTTCCTTCCCTATCCGTTCAAAACCTGCATCGAAGTTTTCCGGTCGCACCCCTCACACAGCACGCTTTTTACTTCATCATTGATCTTTTGCGTACAAATCAGGTAACATTCCTAAAAATCTATTACATTCTTCGACGGTTAGACGATGGTTAAATTTTGTTTGAAATGTAAAAATTCATTTTGGGGCGGTAAATTCTGCCCCAAATGTGAAGGCGAAGAACCACTTCTGGACATGGCAAATGAAGAGAACCACAAATACCTTCCAGAGCTCAATGTAGACGTACGCCCAAAATACTTTGCCCGCAGTGCCATGTTACTGACTTGTTTTGGCTTTGTAATGTCCCTGCCCCTGGGAATGTTTGTTTTCTTACGCGGCATGTCCGAATCAGGCAACACCACATTATGGGCTTCCATTGGAGGAGGAACGGTTATCGGCGTTGCCTGGGGTTCCTGGATCTTGTCTCACAAACTCTTTGATAAGAAAATGGAAGATGTGGAAGACGATCCTAGCAAACAACCCCAGCTGGACTGAATACAGCCCTGCAATTCAATGCAAAAACATTGAAACCAACTTATTAAAAAAAGAATTATGACCGATCAAATTGGACCAGAAGAATTAACCGGCGAAGAAGAAATTCTGGTTTGCACTTGTATGCAATCTCGGCATTGGCCCTATTGCGACGCTTCCCACCATACATTGGGTGGCGGTAAAGAACCGGTCGTCGTTTCACTGGATAAAAACAAGACCTACAAAATCTGTAAATGCTTTAAAACAAAAAACCGCCCTTTCTGCGACGATTCCCACATCAAATAACAAAATGATATCTTCTTAATGGTTGAAAGAAATTGCAAAGCCATTTGACTTCATTCCCTCCATCAACATGAAATTTTTAAAATTCAATATCACAAACTGGATCAGCCTTGTTTGTCTGATCCTCCTGTCAGCATGCACCCACTCTTCCCCCATGGTTCAAGTGCCCGAAGGAGAATTCACCATGGGATTCGTTATCGAAAATGACGAATCATGGGGCGATGTCGATGAAGAACCGGTCCATAAAGTATTTTTGGATACCTTCTGGATAGACGCTTACGAAGCAAGCGCAGAGGAATTTTCTGAATTTTTAAACTCGCATCCCGAAGACGCAAAGCGATATTTCGAACCAGGGCCTGCCGTGACCATCGTTTTTGAAGAAGGAAAATATCGCCCACGAGAAGGACTGGAGCACTACCCCGCCAATAGAATATCCTGGTATGGAGCCGCTTCCTATTGCAATTGGAAAGGCAAACGATTACCAACCGAAGCCGAGTGGGAAAAAGCCGCACGTGGAACCGACGAAAGGATTTTCCCTTGGGGCAACGAGTTTCCCACAAATGACCGCGTTACCTTCAGAAGGAAATTTTCCGAATATCAATTCAAAGCGATGGAGGAAGTCGACGCATTGCCGCTCGGGAAATCACCTTACGGTGCTCACCATATGGCAGGAAATGTTTGGGAATGGGTTGCCGACTGGTACTCAGGAGATTATTACAGCACCTCGCCAGAGCGAAACCCACAAGGCCCCGATGAGGGAGACAGCAAAGTTTTGCGCGGTGGGAACTGGTATTACAAAGCCTATTATATGAGAACAACTTATCGCTTCAATGACCCTCCAGAGATATTCAAAGTATGGCAAGGGGTACGATGCGCAAAAACTTCTCTTTAAAACAGACAAAGCCTTTGCACTATCCAGTCAGTCAGACAACCTATTTGAGTGCCTTTTTTAACGTCCATTCGACATTTACTTTTTTACGGCAATACTTGTAAATAGCTTCGCGAAACGGAAGAACCACACAACCCTTTTTCATAATTCCCGACTCACTGCAATTAAGATAAGTGATGGGAGTGCCCCGATCCCAATTGGCAAAGGCCCAATGGAACCATTCCTTCGACACCGACATGCTTTTAAGTGTCGCGAGTTTTTTCCCAAAAATATCCTCCTCATAAACAATGTTTTCCTGCTGACGAATCAACGTTGACTCAAACGGAACATCCCCCGCAGAGCCCAGGCGAGAATGAGTTGTTTTGCCTGCCCAAGCCAGATCTTGACCCAAAAAAAGGATAGGATTGCAGCCCATTTGAAAAGCAAGATCGCAAGCCACCGATAGCACCGTGCCACCGGGCGTCAAAACACCAATCTTTGGACTTAAATTCTGAATTTGAGTCAAAACAGATATGTCTGGCGCATGTTGATGATAAAAAAGTACCCGGCCTGCCCAAAGGTCCAAAATTCGCGGATGAACCACAGAAGGTGCCACCAGAATCATCCTCTGCGTATTCTCACCTGTGAAAAATTTTAAAATATCATCTTGAGGGTCCAGACTGATGACAAAGGAAGGAATGATGCCATGTTGCAAAAGCGGTTTCATAGCCGCATCACTGGCGATGATGACAGCCTTTCCAGAAACCCGATTTAAAAGAGCAATGTTTTTTTCCAGAGAAGGCCCCGCACCCACAACAATCCCGGGAACCCCATCAAAACGTTTTCGCAAAACCAGAATGCCCGGATTTTTAAGAATCGCTGAATGATTCGTCTGGTAATTCTGTTTCCAAAGTGTGTTGAAGCGGAGAGATGTGGCGTTTTTAAC
This sequence comes from Nitrospinae bacterium CG11_big_fil_rev_8_21_14_0_20_45_15, assembly GCA_002787235.1. Taxonomy (GTDB): domain Bacteria; phylum Nitrospinota; class Nitrospinia; order Nitrospinales; family VA-1; genus Nitrohelix. Next base: position 233,005 of record PCWG01000033.1, on the reverse strand, counting down.
TTCGGATATATGCAAATCCCTGTTCATGCACTTAATCTAACAGATGCAGTACAGCTCAGCCAATAACAAATCACTGAGTAACGCGGATAAATCAAATAAAAAAAGCGACCCTGAACCTCAAGTCCAGAGTCGCCTTTAAAATGAAGTAAAATATTATCTTACCAGATTGACCGTTTCCGTCAGCAAATCATCCGTTGTAGAAATGATTCGTGCAGCGGCCTGAAATGCCTGTTGAGTCTGAATCATCGTAACAAATTCGCTCGCAAGATCGACGTTGGAAAGCTCAAGCGTGTTGCCAATGATGCTACCCAGACCACCCGACCCAGCAAAACCCAATGTGGGCTGACCAGACTGCTGAGATTCGCTGAACAAATTCGATCCTCTTCGAGTGAGTCCTGAAGGCGCAAGGAAATCTGCCAGTGTCACTTGAAACAACTGTTCCGTTTGACCGTTGTTGAACAAGCCACTGATTTTTCCTTCACCATCCACCGAAAGACCCGTCAAAGTACCCGTTGTGAAACCATCTTGAACGAGAGAGTTGTTGTTGGAATCTGCGGCAAAGCCCGTCAGCTTTCCATTCGATGCGGAAGCCGTCGCAATGTCCCAATTCACACTCAAATTTGCCGCCGTTGGGTTGCTCCCAGTAAAACTGATAACAATAGGAATATCGGCAAGAGATGAAAGTGCCGATCCTCCAGCCGTCACAGAAGACAACACACCCGAACTGTCAAAAGTAACCGATCCCGAAGAAACCGCACCGCCATTGACCGTAGCCACCGTACCTGAACTGGAAGATAAATTGAAACCCCAGGTATTGGAAGGTGTTGCCGCCTTGGTCCAGGCGAAACTCATGATCGTGGTATCACCCACAGAATTGAACAAGGTGATAGGCGAAGTAAAAGTTGTTCCCGCCGAAGCAGAAACATCCAAATTAGCCCCCAAAGTGAATGAAGTGGATGCCTGTGGAGAGGATTGCACACCCGCAAGATCAATATTACTGACTGTCGCCGAAGTAACCCCGTTAGTAATTTGCTGACCTTGAAGAATCTCACCCGTGATCGATTGAACCAAACCACCTTCATTCAACCGAAATTGGCCCGCACGTGTGTAGAAATTGGAAGTACCATTATTGGTTACAAAGAAACCACTACCATCCACCGCCAAATCCAAAGCATTGGACGAAGCCTCAAACGAACCTTGACTGAAAGATTGAAGAACCCCCTGCAACTGCGAACCACGTCCCACCTGGCTCGTCGTTGAACCATTGGTCAAAATCGTACTGAAGATATCACTGAAAACCGCCTTGCTCCCCTTAAAACCAACCGTATTCACGTTGGATATATTATCACCGATGATGTTCATCGCCTGGGAATTCCCAAGCAACCCACTGACACCAGTGAATAATGAACTGACCAATCCTCCCATAACGTCTCTCCTCTATCCTATTGGTTGATGCTTATTTTTGTAATATCTTTAGTATCAAGTTTTTGGCCATTTACTACGGCATAGGCTTTGTCATTTTCTAAAATCACGTCCTTTACCAATCCCGAACTGAACAACTCTGTCGGTACCACATTGCCAACACTGTCTTCCGCCGCTACAGCGAAGGAATAGTTTCCTTTAGGCAAGAGTTTTCCAGATTTATCCGTGCCATCCCAAATCGCCGTTTGCAGACCCGCACCCTGTTGAGTCAACTTGATAGAATCTACCTTTAATCCGGTACTATCAAAAATATCGATCGATACAGAAGCGGCCTCCCCATCCAGATTGAATGAAAGTGCCGAAGCTTCTCCCTCATTATGATCAAACGTATTACCCGGAGCATTGACCTTCTTGCCAATGAGGTCGAGTGCAGAGGAATTGACCATCGACACATTGAATTTTTGAATCTCTTCAAGGTTTTTATTGACGTTCGACATTTGCTCCAGAGAACTGAATTGCGCCAATTGTGCGGTAAATTCCTGACCTTCGACCGGATTCAACGGATCCTGAGTTGAAAGCTGAGCGACCAGCAATTTCAAAAAATCTTCCTTGCCAAGTTGCTTGCTTTGAGCACCTGTGATTTGTGATGCTGTGTTGTCTGTAGGTACAAAATTAACCGATTGAGCCATGACTTAATTCTCCACAAATATACGAAAATATTAGTTAAGCAAGCACACTCAAAGAAGTGCTTTCTTCAACAAAATGAGTTAACGCAGGGTTTGCCGGTGGTACAAAAGAAGTCTCTGGAACATCATTTCCCAGGAAGCTTTCAAAAGAAATGTGTGAAGCCGTATCTCGTTTTGAAAAAGACTCATTATTGTTTCCGTTATCGTTAAAACCTTCGCCCCCCACACTGACGTTGATCTGTTCCGCATCCAATCCCTGGGCACTCAACGAATCTTTCAATTGAGATATATTATTTTCGATGGCCTGTTTCACCGCATGGCTTTCCACGACGATCGTGGTACGAACAGAGTCGCCCACCGTAGAAATATTCATACGCACCGAACCCAGAGAAGGCGGATCAAGCCTCAGCTTGATATTATTCTGATCCCCATTAGATCGAACGGTAAATTTCTCAACGATCTGTTGGACGATCTTAGTATCTGCAGGGCCGCGGCCCGAGAAGGTTTCTGAGATGAAAGACTTGACCCCTTCGGTAGCCTTCGACGAAGATTCGCCGTTGGCCTGGATCACAGTTGGAGGCGCCTCCAGCGTAGCTTTCATGCCTTCTGGACCTTTCAACCCGACCGTACCGTCCTTGGATTGGCTGGAAGAAAATTGCGAGCCCTGAATTTTTAGGTCAATCAAAGGTTCTCTGTTCCCTTGATCTTGAGATGATTTTTTCTCACCAGCATCTGAAGCAACAGTGATACGAGGTTCCAAATCACTTTTCGGAACTTCTGCTTGTTTAGCCGAATCCTGTGCCTGTTTTGATTGAGATTCCGAGCCTTTCGATGACTCTGCCTTATTAGACTTTAGACCCAACTGAGTGAAGAAATCCGGTTTAGAATTCTCCTCTGGCTTTTGTAAAGGCAGTTTATCCTGACCTTTCGCATCCGCTAATGCTTCTTCTTGTTCAGATTGGCTCAACTGTAGCTTTTTGACCAACTCGATGGCTTGATCTTTATTTTGTTGAAAGCGCTCGGTTATTGCCTGAGGAGATAACAGATCGTTATCATTTGCGGAAGACCCCGCTGTCAAATTGCCAAGCTCCGGAGCAATCAAATTCTGTATGAATGCCGATGCTTGAGTCGCATCACCCGACTTGATCGCTTGAAGTAAGGCATCGATCTGCTCACGAGACAAGCCAAGGTTTTCCAAATCTTTTATCAAGGCCTTTTCATCACTCAAAGCCTGCTTCGTATTCGCCGCTGTATCCTGAGAACTTTCAACCGCTACCGTTTCGTTACTATCATTTGTTGAAAATTTATTTTCAGTCGAACTGTTGACCGTCTTATCAACACCGCTTTTATCAGTCTGTTTGACATCCGTCTGTTTGACATCTGCTTGTTTGATATCCGCCTGTTTGATATCTGACTGTTTCGAATCGTTGAATCTCGATTCTTGTTCCGACTTTGAATTCACAGCATCCTTCAAAATATTTTTAAAATTATCACCATCCGCAAAACTATCCTGAGATGACGTTGGAGCCGTCGGCTCAACCGGTGCCTTAGGAGTGAAAGCCGCTAATATTGCCGTTGCGTTTGCCAATGTATTATCTCGAAAAAATAGGTGAATAATATTCTTTTCCAATCAAATAGCAAAGCTTGTGCCAAACCATAGAAATTAATCTAAATAAACATAAACAAACGATTTAAAAAAACTCAAGAATGGAAAGTATCTGAATTTGGGGGATTGACACCGGAAAGAAATTCCACTATCGGTAAATTTTACCCGGACCCGCTTTAAGGAGAGAACTGCGATGGGAAAAAAACTTGGAGAGGTTTGGATTTTGCTTTGCCCCCGCTGATTTACTAAAAATCAGAGCTGTCTTCGGAGTCGTTTAGGATTGTATTTTCTTCCATAGTGGTGATGATAGGCAAATCAATACAAAATGTAGAGCCTTCACCCCAGACACTTTCAACATCAAGAGTTCCACCATGCTTGCTGACAATAGAGTGACAAATGGCTAATCCCAGGCCCGTTCCCTGATCTTCGGGCTTGGTTGTGAAAAAAGGTTCAAATATATTTTTCATATCCACCGCTTTAATACCAATCCCCGTATCCGAAAATTTTATTCTTATGATATTGGGGTTCAATGGAACTTTACCGCTACGCTTATACAAACGCCTTTCCTTGGTGAGAACTTCTGTGGTGAGTGTTAATGTCCCCCCCGCAGGCATGGAATGTTTAGCATTGTTGATTAGATTTAAAAAAACTTGTCGCATACGTCCCGCATCAATGAGGGCTTCCGGTAAATCAGCACCAATACAGCTGTCCAAAACGATTCCCCCCAACTGTAAATCTTTCTCCACCACTAACAAGACAGATTCAAGTTCAGCCTTCAAATTTACAGGCTTCAGTTCCACCCCATCCTTACGAGAAAACTTCAAAAGACTGCTGATGATTTTCTGTATTCTGTGAATCTCTTCCATAATGGATTTAAGATCCTGCATCAAGGCACTGTCTTTCCCTCTCTCCATCATCAAGGCCTGTGAATGGCCAGAAATGATATTCAGGGGATTGAGTATTTCGTGGCAAATACCTGCCGCCAATCGCCCTACTCCTGCCAGTTTTTCCGAAATTAAAATCTGGTTTTGAGCATTTTGAAGTTTTTTGAGAGATTCCTGAGATTTTTGGTGGGCACTTATCAGTTGCAAATGAGATTGTCGCAACTCTTCTTCTGCCTGCTTGCGTTTTTTCGCCTCCTCAGCAATCTCCAAACAATATCGCATACTATGAATCAGTGATTCGCCCGTTAACTTTTCTTTTGAAAGGTAATCGTTTGCACCCGCCTTCATTGCCTCAACAGCAACTTTCTGATCGCCCATTCCTGTTAAAAGGATGATTGGAATATGTGAATGCTTTTCACGCACCTTTGTGATCAGATCAATTCCATCAGTGGCCCCCAGACGATAGTCGAAAAAACAAATATCACAGTCTTCTTTGTCCAAAAATTCCAGAACGGTGCCACCTGATTGGCGGATACTTATTATAGGAGACGGATTCAACTCCTCCCCACTGATCAACTCACGAAAAAGAAAAATATCGTCTTCATCGTCCTCAACCAACAGAATTTTTATAAGCCGATCCAGCATGAGTTGTGAAAAACCAATTGTAATTTTTAATAAAGCCCGCACATTGTGAAACACCGTCTTGCAGTGTAAACTAATTTATCAAGACAAAGAAGCTTTTTCTAAATTTGCACCTTTGCCAAAGTGCTACCCTTTAAAAAGACATTCCATTTTCAAGGTTTTCGCTCAAGTGCCGATACTTTGGTAAGATAAGACTTCATTCGCAAAACACTCAATTACAAGTACAGTGGTTTGCAAGCAGGAGTATTTCACACAATAAAACGTATTCAGACTAAAACATTAGCTCATACGACTCCCAATGAAATTATGATTCGTTTCATCCCATTGATCACTGCTTTTATTCTCGTTTTTCTTCATACAGGGACCGCATTTGCGGCCATCCCTAAAGATGAACAGGCAGAAAAACAAGCTCTGAAAGAAGAACTGGATGGAATTAAAGAAGAAGTTAAGGCTTTGATTGAAGAAATCAAAGAAGAAATCCGGCTGGAACAAATAAAGCTAAAAAAAGAAATGGCCGAGCTTAAAAGGGAAATGGCTCAAGAACAAGGGGGCAGTTCCAATATTCTAAACACAGTAAGAAACGAAGCGATTAAAGAAAGAGAAAAGACAAAAAAGGATCTGGAAGATTACAAATCTTCTGCAAAAAAAATTCAAGAAGATGCCGCCGCTGCATTACAGGAACAAAAAGATATTTCCGCCAAAAGTACTGACGAGATGAACAAGGCAATCGTGGAATCCAGAAGTGAATACAACAAAATAAATGAGGAAAATGCAAAAATCCTTGAGCAATCCAAAACCGATAATGCGATCGATAAAAATGAACAACAACGGCTTTTACAAGAAGTTAGAAAAGAAATTGCCTCTGGGTTGCAAAAGGCGCGAATCGAACAAGAAAAAGCCAAAAAAGAGATTCTAAACATCACCCATGATGCAAAAAAATCTGCTCTTGCAGGCACTTCTGATGTGTTGGCAGACTCAAAAGAAATTTTTCGCGGGATCGCCCAGGATGCGAAAAAAACATCTCTTGCAGATACTTCTTCTGTTTTGGACGAAATGCGGAAACATAAAACCCAATCACATAATATTGGCGAAAAGGTCAAAAGAAATTTGATTGATAATCAGATTGCCAACAGAGGACAGTTGATTAAAGAGAAACTCGAACAAGAATCCGTGATCAAAAATGCACGGAAAACAGGGAACCGGCAATTGCGTGTCGCCAAAACCAATACAAAAGAAATTAAAGAGAGACAACAAACAAAAATTACCAATAGACTCAAGCGTCAAGCCTCTCCTAAATACAATGATAAACTAAGACGGGATAAACGCCGGATTGGAAAAGAGAGTGCTCAAATAAAACTACGAGGACAATCTTCGACAGAAAAAAAACAAATTTCCAAATCATCCGGCCAAAAAAAAGAAGCTGAGCGTATAACCAGAGGTCGAAAGTTTACACTTGCGAAACAGGCCGGGGTAGAGGGCGAAAAAGGCGGTCAAGGTGCTGAACAAAATTTAGGACGGAAAGCCAAGTCTGTTGCAGGCATACGTGGTTTCAAACAACTCGAAGCAGGAGATATTTTTCTTGCGGAAGAAGCTCTTGACGAGGAAGACCTTGCACAGGAGAGAGAACTTGAACGCTTGCGCAAGCTCGAAGAGGAACGCCACGAAGGCCAGCGAGCCGTACTGCGAAAATTTTCTACTGAGATCAAAGGCATCCAGCAAAAACTGGTGCGCCGGCAGGTTTCAGAAACCCCGGCATTGATGCAATTAGGAAACCTTTATATGGACTCGCAACGCTTTCTGGATTCATTGAACAGAGCAGACAGATCGCTGTTATTTAAAAAAGATTCCGATCTGATTCCTGGTGGAGCAGAGCTTGCCATCGTGGCTTATAAGATGGCTTTGGAAAGACGCCCTTTGGATGGTCGTTTGAGCATGATTCTGGGAGAAATTTATGAGGGCATGGGTGACTTTAAAAATGCCGAACTTTACGGGCGCAAAGCTTTTTCCCTATTTTCAAGATCGAGACAAACCCAGTTGGCTAATGAAACACAGGAATTTTTAAATTCTATTCAAAAACAAAAGACTCAATCCCTGACACCCGCAGACAACTCGGCAGGCTTCAGCCTGCTCCCCGCTTCTCTATCGGAAAGTGATTTGCCTTGATGCCAGCAATGACGACAAATATTTCCCTCTCAAATAAGCCAGAGGTAGATTAACAGAGCCCCAAGGATAGAATTCAATATCCAGACACATTGATTCTCAGTCAATCGTCCACCTCCTCGAATCGTAATCTCACCTGCGCCATTCCCCATCCAGATCAACATAAATATCCAACCTGCCGTCACTGCAAATAAAGAAGCATTCCTAATCTTTGTATAGTTTGATGTAAATATGAATTCCACACGATGTCTTCCTGAAGGAAGCCTGATCATCTGAAAATCTGGTTTCACTTTCGCAATATCCACTTCCTCCCCGTCAACAAATGCTTTCCAACTCGTGTGAAAATTTTCCATCCTGAGCAACCATGCTGGGTTTCTCGCAGATACAACAATCTCGATCCTGTTTGGAGAAACCTCTTCAGCCCATTCAATCTCTCCAAATTCTGGCAACTGCAACTTTAAAAATGAACTTGATGGGTCAGGAATAGTTTTTAACTGGGTGGGGTCCCAATCCTCCTTATTCCGCAAGATATAAAAAAGGTCGCCTTGTAAATTTCCAATGGGGCGAACCACATCCTTTAAAAAAGTCCCAAAATTTTTCTGAAGCAAAAACATAAAATCATCGTTGGGGTGCGACCATATAATTTCCTTGTCTCTTATTGGGTGAAGATTGAATGGAATCGGGTCTGTACACGGATCACATACTGATTTCCAGATATGAGGATAAACAAACGTTTCTGGTGGCTCTTCACGGAGTTCACAAAATCCCAAAGAGGTGTATTTGAAGGTATAAACGCCAAGATCAACAAACAATACGAGTAAAAAAAAGAGCGGTATGAAAGTTAGAACAGACTGTTTGCATTTTTTACCATGGATAATAAATAGGGTAACCAGGAGACCCAGCCCTGACACCACTGTCACACTCGCGTCTATGGCGTTCAAATCAGCAAACATCAAAAACATCAAACCAAATCCAAGAGATAACAACTTCTGAAAAAATGGGATATGGCGATTTAAAAACAAATGAAAACCACAAACCGATAAAATAATAACGAATACAGTTCCGATAGCCGCAAAACCTGCTGAATGACGAATGGTACTGCCAAAGGGCAGATAATCCACATAGACACTCCAAAAAGAAGAGTCTTTACCCGCACCCATTATCATGACCGCAACCAGTGCTATCGCAAAAACACGTGACCAGAATTCTCTATAACCTGAAAATGAATTTTCCTTTTTCGTCCTTTGAAGCAATAAGAAAAAAGGAAGCCCAACAAATAAGAACGTGGGAATCCCGATGAAGCTTGTATGATGAAACGGGATCCCGCCGCGCCCGGGATCACCTTTCTTTTCATACAAAATTTTGTATCCCGTCAATGGAGCATTGACTGATCCTTGAGTTCCATATCCCTGCGTATTAACATCTCCTGCCTCATTAAATCCACGAGTGGGACTCACATAGTCACCTATTTCAAGGTACAAAAAAGCAATGGGGCCGGCTGTAATCAAAAAGATGATCCCACACAAAACAAGCTGTGGAATCTTCGCTAGCAAAGGTATTGTGAATATTTTTTTACGAATCGCCTGTAGCCACTGCTTCAAAGGCAACCCATTGGTTGGTTGGGCAACACACCAGGACAAGAAAAACAGCACCAACGGAATCCCAAAGTAAACGGGAATATAATTATTGGCGAAGCCCCCAAAAAATAAAAAGAAAAGGAACAGGCTGGATACCCTGCGGTACTTTAAAAAATGAACTAGAAAAAACAGGGAATAAACAATTGGGTAAACTATTTGAGTCGCATAGTGTTGGACAATATTATTATAAAATAATCCTCCAAACAGAAAGGCACTCATTCCAAATAAGGTCAGAACCGCATTGGAAACCAATAATCGTAGTAATAATACCAATCCAACGGATGCATAATAATGTCCCGATATGAAAATCAGATTGTTCAATTGATTGTCGCTGATTTCCAAATCAAAAATTCTGCTGTATTGAATAAAAAACTCTGACACTAAATAATGTAAAAAATTTGAAAACAAATACAACGGTTGTCCCGCACCTAAAAAAGGGTTCCAACCTAAATCAAATCCCTCCACATGCCATTCTCTAAGAAATGACGTCAGCTTTGTTGCTGTATAAGAATCATGACAAAGCGATACCCCCCCATTGAGATACGTTCTAAAAAAAAGACTATGAAGGAATAGCAATCCTATAATGGGCAGGGTCAAAGACCTTGTCTTGCGCCAACAATATGCAGGTGCCACCGAGAAAACGATGGCCAGCGTCAACAATGGCGTTGCTTTGTCATTAAAAAAAATAAAATAGCCAAGGAAGACTGGGAAAGAAAAACCCGCGAGGAGAATGGCTATGATTTTCATATTTTTGCGGGGAAAGATTTAATTCGTCGAAACTTTGACTTTGATTTCTGTTTTGGCAGAACCTACAAGTTTCCAAGCCGGGATTTCTTTTTTCGGGAAATACACACTCTCCCAAACCCAATTTAAAACTTTTGACCGATCTTGAGTTATGCCACTCAAACGCGCCTGGTATAGAAATATTCGGTGTTGAGGGTCGCCACCCTCTTGCTCTTTTTTAATCATGTACACCTTAGGAGTAATTTCAAACGTATCACCATTTACTGCGACCTGAGCCAAATCCACCATCCACTCACCAGGATCAAAATCATATTCACGCCCGAAAACAAATTCAGCTGCTAAAATTTTATTCAAACCTGCATCGGGAAAATAATCGTCCACCGGGAAATCTTTAAAGATCAATCTGTGTTGACCCTGCTCATCGGACTTGATGGCGATACGACCGTCCAGACCCACCAAATTAAATCTCAGGTGATTTAAGGTACTGGTAAAATTCCCCACCAATGCAATCCTCTGCTTTAATGCTCCGCCATACGCAGGCATCAAATTCAATTGCAGGTTGCCAGATTGAACCTTACCTCGAACATAAGGCCGGGATGCATGCAATTCAAAATCCGGCCCAAGCATCATCAAAGAGTCAAAAAATATTTGCCCTTTTTTAATGTAAAGGTTTTTTACCAGCACTTCTTTGATTCGAAAATCCCATCCGGCCTGCACCATTTCAATCCAAATATTTCTCAATTGGATTTTTTCAAACAACACATCAATTTTCTTTAAAGCCAACCATTTCTCTTTAACTTTTTTAACAGGACGCGACTGCAGATTAAATTCTGGATTCTCAAAAATTGAGTCAATGGACCGCTTGAAGTAATGCTGATCATAACCTGCAAATTTAACCTTTGGGGACAAAGTAAGGAAGGTAGACCAGCGGTCAGGTTTAAAATTAATGCCGAAATAAGAGTAATAAAAACTGGGCCGGTGCTTGCGAATATAATATTGAGATCGAAGTGAACCTGCATCCAATTCAATCCCGCTCCAATCTACAAAATAAGGCGATTTTGCAATCTGGTTATCCCATAATTGATAATAATCGTAACGAAATTGATTGGACAAAAAAATACCGACCGCCTTGTTCGATGTTAAGAATAATAACAACACCAGGACCGAAGCAGAAAATACACCGAGAAAAAAGACAGGACCATAAATGATTGTCTGCCGACAAGAATTTTTCACATGTCCATAGAAATTGAGCATGGTGTTATAGCGTACTGGTTGGAATTTTCTTTTCAATTTTTACAACTATTTCTTCTACTGAAACTTCACACAATACTGCCTTGCCAGACTGAAAAATATTCTTGGCATTCCATTCATGAGTCGAGCTGAATATGCCATAAGAAGCCCCATTGTACTCAAAAATTCTATAACCTCGGAATTTGCGAAAAGACTCCCAGGAGTTTTTCAAAAACTCGACTGGAATTTCGGTGTAAATGCCTCCAAGGCTTGCAGGTTTCGCAATCATCAAGTATTTAGGGGCAACATCATCCATATAATTCCAATAGAGCGCGCCGGACATATTCCAATTCTGCTCACGCGCTCCATCTTGCTTGTGCAACCAAAATAAATTTTGATCGTAAACCGATGCTTTGATGATTTTAAAAGAAAAGCCGGGTTCTATTTTTTTTCTCTGAACAAAACGGTCAAGGCTTTGCATAACCTCCCCCACAGGAAAAAATTTGCTTTGAGTTCTCAAATTCATGTCATAAACACGCAACGAATTCAGACTAATGAGTAAGACACACAATCCCCCGAAACTCCACTTAATGAAATGGGAATGAACTCTTTGAGAACTCTTATTCGAGGGCACTAAAGAAATTAGAAGAAGAACAAAAAATAACCAGAAAAAATACGGATAATGACCACAACTCAACATATAGCCAATTCCACGCTCATTCATTCGCCCCAAAACCAGCCCCGTAATAAGCATTCCCAACAGCATGAAAGCAAATAAACTGAAACGCCAATTCCAATCAGGACGTTGCAACCAACGCTTGACGTTGTCTCTTCCCGGTCGTAAGATTGCCCAAATCATTCCAACGATTATCACTCCCGTGGTGATAGAAATGGCATTTATTCCACCGTTGAATTGAAACACACCCGGGAGTTCTTGTAAAAATTTCGGTACTTGCGCAATCAGCCGATCGCCAGCCGTCACATCGTATAAATATGGAAAGAGACCTGCAAATAAATACCAACTCGTAAGTATGAAAGCATAAGGCAAGGTCCTGGAAAGATTTTCGTTTCCCAAGACATGAATCACCCCGGAATTGTACGGATTAAAAAAACTATCTAAACAATCGACGGACAAATAAATCAGCGGTGCCAAACAAGGCAGTGCAATCCAAAACCAGGGGGTTTTATATACCGTTTCAGTCGTATAAAAATGTTCATTGATTTTCAATCTTCCAAGACATAGCCATAAATAAAATGAAAAAACCATTCCAAATGGGATTATCAATTCATAAGCAAAAGTTCCTACAGTCAAAAAAAACGTTGCCCAAATGATTTTCTGCGTGTTAGGCAACAGCCCGGGTTTCTGCTCGTAAATAGCGTTGAGAGCGCAGAACAAAAACACAAAACCCCAAAGATAGGGAGTGACTATTTCCCAAATCACTGCATCCATTCCAATGAATAGCGTGGAACAAAACAATGTTCCAATGATCGAAAAGATATCTCCCCGTACGAGATAAAATAACTTCAAAACAAACCACATCAATAACAGGTGAAGTCCACAACCCAAAAGATGCCAATAAAAAAAATCGTAGCCCGACGACCATTTTTCAAATCCCAGCCAGGCATAATAAACTGGGCGAAATAAAAAGCTATCCCCCGCATTGAACAACATATTGCGATTCAACGAATACTGACCGAAGACCAATTCAAAGAATCCCTCTTTCCCTGCAACACTCCCGGTATACATAAAGGTGTCAGCACGGGGAAAATGGTAAAGCGCAGGAAAATAGACCCAAAAGTTCACAGCCACTATGGGAATAAAATAAAATATTCTTTGTCTCAAAGACGACACTCTTCTGCTTTCTAAAAATGAAAGGCTAGAATCTTTACGCTTGATCAACAGACACTTCAGAGCGGTTGAAAAACCAGATGACCAGAGCAGAGAGAAAAAAAGCAGGTGGCAACTCGTAGATCACGCTTTCCGAAAGTCCCGTTATTTTCCATAGCACCGTCACTGAAAACCCCGTTAACATTCCTGCAATCGCACCCTTGCGAGTTACCTTCTTCGAATACAAAGTCCAGAGCATGAGGGGTCCGAAACTCGCGCCCAAACCCGACCATGCAAACAACACGAACCAGAAAATCACATGTGTCTCGCCAAGTGCAACGAGACAGGAGCCGACACCTAAAACCAGAACAGTCGCCCGGCTGATAAAAACGATCGATCGGGCATCCGCTTCACGATTTAAAATTTTAGAATAAACGTCGTGCGCCATCGTCGATGTTGCCACAATGATTTGTGCACTTACTGTTGACATGATAGCCGCCAGCACGCCTGTCAATACAATCGCACCCAGAACCGTCGGCAGGAGGCTTTGCGCCGCAAGCGGAAAAAGGTGTTCGGGATCTTCCAAACCGGGAAACAACACTTTGCCACAAATCCCAAGCAGGATCGCCGAGCTATACATTGTCAACCCCCAGCCCAATGCAATCCAGACGCCCAAACGAATCGTGCGGGAATCTTTCGCCGCCATATAACGATTCAACACATGCGGTTGCCCGGGATAACCCAGACCGATTCCCAACAAACCAATCACCATCCCAAAGAATGCGCTGACACTCTTTCCACCCATCCAGGTCAACGCTACAGGATCCACGACATTCACCTTTTGCACCATGCTCGAAAACCCACCCAAAGCGTTCAGTGCAACGAGCGATAGCAAAACCAGCCCGCAAGCCATGATGAGCCCTTGCACAAAATCCGTCCAGGCAACTGCGCGGAACCCACCCGTCATCGTATAACCAATGACAATGGCCCCTCCCACAGGGATACTCAGAATATGGGGGACTCCAAAAACAGCATCGAAGGTCTTTCCGATTGCCGTCAATTGCGCCGCGATATAAGCCATCATGCAAGAAAAGATGATGACGGCGGACAAGATCCGCAAGGTATGTGTGGAGTCTTGAAAATAAGATTGGAAATAATCCGGCAGGGTGATGGCATTCGATTCACGGGAAATCTTGCGCAACCGTTCGGCAATACAAAACCAGTTCAGTGCATAACCCAACAAACAACCTGGAAGAAACCAGAAAACTGAGAATCCATCTTTATAGGCCATCCCAACCGTTCCCAAAACCGCCCAGGCACTTTCCGAACTGGCAGTGGAGCCAATGGCGGTGACCCAGGCTTTGAACGAACGGTCTGCTAAAAAAAAGCCTTCAGAGGTCTGAGTGCCACGCGACGACCTCCACCCTATTGCAAGCATGATCAGAACATAAATGAAAAATACAAAGGCGGTCGTACCGCTGAATTCTGTCATACAAAAAATTTTCCCGTTGGAGTAGTAACTTTCATATTGATAAACTGCCAACTGGCAGTTAACTTGTCAAGCTAAAGACAGTTGATTTGCCGGCAGATAGATTTTGAAATCGGTGGATATTTTTAAATTCAATTAAAATTCGAAGACACTACTTTATACAGTCAGGAATCTTTTTCGATGACAAGCAAATCAAAATCACCCCATCTACTCAGTCCGATTCAATTGGATGATCTGGAACTGAAAAATCGTGTGGTACTGGCTCCCTTGACCCGCGCCCGAGCAGGGACAAGCAGAATGCCAAACAGCTTGATGGCCGAGTATTATGCTCAAAGAGCGTCCGCCGGCTTGCTGATCTCCGAAGCAACCGTCATATCCAAACAAGCCATTGGCTGGCTCAATTCGCCCGGAATTTATCTGGATGAACAAGCAGAAGCATGGAAACAGGTCACTCAAGCCGTTCACGATAAAGGGTCCAAAATATTTCTCCAGCTCTGGCACATGGGTCGCGCCTCTCACAGCTCTTTCCATGAAGGCGAACTGCCCGTTGCCCCCTCTGCCATCAAGTTGAATGAAGAATACATTCGCACACCACTGGGGAAAGTCGCATACGAGACACCTCGCGCTCTTGACACAGAAGAAATTCCATCAATCGTGGATGACTACAAACAAGCGGCAAGACGTGCAAAAGAAGCGGGGTTTGACGGCGTAGAAATTCATTCCGCAAATGGCTATCTCATCGATCAATTTCTACAATCAAAAACAAACAAACGCACCGATATTTATGGCGGGAGCATTGCAAATCGATTCCGTTTCCTCAAGGAAGTGGTCACCGCAATAACAGAAATCTGGCCCGCAAATCGAGTCGGTGCCCGATTGAGTCCCAACGGTATCTTCAATGATATGGGGTCCCCCGATTTCAGGGAAACCTTCACATATATAGCAACGCAACTTGCCCCGATTGGCCTGGCTTATCTCCATGTGCTGGATGGACTTGTTTTTGGCTTCCATGAGTTGGGCGAGCCTATGACTCTAAATGATTTCAGAAAAGTTTTCAGCGGTCCCCTGATCGGGAATTGCGGCTACACACAAGACTCAGCTGAACTTGCCATCGCAAATAATAGTGCCGATATGATCGCCTTCGGTCGACCTTTTATCAGTAATCCCGACCTGGTAGAACGATTTTACAATGGCTGGCCATTGGCACCAGAGGCCGACCTGAGCCTATGGTATTCATTTGAGAAAGAAGGATACACAGATTTCCCAGCGTACAAAGAATGATTTTCATAAAGCAACCAACCCAAAAATTCGCTAAAATTTTGGTGTTGATTGCCATCCTGCATAAGAGTTAGAATTCTAAGCTCAAAAGTTTTATTTGTTTTCGACAAATACCCAGTAGCCGCGCAAATTCAATAAAGCTACCCTTTAATCTTTCAAATCCACTTCCAGCATGAAACCCATAAAAATAAAAACCGATGCGTTTATCTCCCATAATACGGACTGTTTGACTCTATTTCGTCCTGAAGAGGAAAAACCCGATGCAACGTTGAAAGAGATCGATCAAAAATTAAATGGCGCAATTTCCTCAGCCTATAAAAATAAACGTTTTGAAGGAAAGGCAAATCAAACACTGTGGCTGGACACTTTGGGAAACATCAAACCCAAAGCCATTTTACTCGTGGGATTGGGACCCGACAAAGAAGTCACTGCGGAAAAATTACGACAAGCTTCTGCAACCGCACTCAAACAAATTGAAAAAAACAAAACCACGTCTCTTTCTCTCGCTGTTCCCGATTTGACAGGTGACAAAAAAAATAATCTCAAAATAGAACCTGAACATATTGCATGCGCCCTTGCTGAGGGAGCCCTTCTCAGTTTGTACCGTTTTGAGGAATACAAAAGCAAAGACAAAAAATCCAAGAATCAAAACGACAGTTTGGAAGAGCTTTCACTTTTGACCGATGCTTCAAATCAAGCCATCGCGCGCAAGTCCGCACAAAAAGCCCACAAAATTGTTGACGCCGTGTTCACCGCACGTGATCTCATCTCACATCCCGGCAACCGCGCCACACCAACCTTTCTTGCGCAAACCGCAAAAAAAGTCGCGCGTGCGAATCAATTCACCTGCAAGATTCTGGGCCGTAAGGAAATGGAAAAATTCGGCATGGGAGCCCTGCTGGGTGTCAGCCAGGGAAGCACTGAGCCTCCCGCTCTGATTGTGATGGAGTACAAGGGCGGACCCAAGAAGCAGGCCCCCGTTGTCATTGTCGGCAAAGGAATCACCTTCGACACCGGTGGCATCTCCATCAAACCATCGGCCAATATGGGTGAAATGAAGATGGACATGTCAGGAGGAGCCGCAACCATTGGTGCCTTGCAAGCCGCGGCCAGCCTCAAACTCCCCATCAATGTAGTGGGTCTCGTGCCTGCCGCTGAGAATATGCCAAGTGGCAATGCCATCAAGCCCGGAGATATTCTCAAATCCATGTCAGGCAAAACCATCGAAGTATTGAACACCGATGCAGAAGGCCGTCTCGTACTCGCCGATGCGCTGACTTATTCAGCAAGATACAAACCCCGAGCGGTGATTGATCTCGCTACCCTGACCGGTGCCTGCGTAGTCGCTCTCGGCCATCAGGCCGGTGCTGTCATCGGCAACAATGCAGACCTCATTCAACAATTGATCGCAAGCGGAGAAACCAGCGGCGAACGACTTTGGAACCTGCCTTTGTGGGAAGAGCACGAAAAAGCGGTCAAAAGCGACATCGCCGATCTGAAAAATATCTCGGCACCCAATGTTGGAGCAGGAACCATCACCGCCGCCGCATTTTTAAAAGCCTTTGTTGACGACAAGACTCCTTGGGCTCATTTAGACATCGCAGGCGTTGCCTGGGAACTGGACAAGCCCTATATTCCCAAAGGAGCCTCCGGTTTTGGCGTGCGACTACTCATTCACTATCTTGAAAATATTTCCTGATCTGCAATGACGAACAACATCATCATATTCATACACCTTGCCGCCGCAGGCGTGGCCATTGGAAGTTTGACCTATACCCTTTTGCTCTTTCTGCCCGCAATGCAAAAAATTCCCCAGCCCAAAACAGCGGAAGAACACAGTGTCAGCTACAAAGCTTTCGAAACCCTCGCACCGACGGTGTTTGTTTGCGTGATTGTGCTCATCGGCTCAGGTGTCTATTACCTGATGGAAAATTACGCCAATCAAGTCAACCTGAAAGCCGGTTATTACAATCTGTTCGGCTTCAAAATGATATTTGTGATCGCCGCATTTTTTCTCAGCGTGTATTCCGCATTTTCATTACGCACACGCATCGAGCATCTCGATCTCGTTCCAGAAAACCGCGCACTTGTTCCCAGCGTCCTGAAAAAAATGCAACAACTGGGCGTCCTGTCTCTGGGAGCCATTGTACTCGCCGCTTTTTGTGGAGTTTGGCTCGCTCGTTTCTAAAAAATGAAAGAATAAAATCATGGAAGACAATCAACAATTACCCGATAGTCAAGAAAATCAATCGCAAGAAGAAGGCCCATTGACAACAGAGGCATCCTCTCAACCTCCAGTTGAAGAAATTGGGATTGACCTCAATGTCCTGTTTCCAGATGCCGACAAAGATTTGAACGCCCTCTTCCCCGATGACGAATCGCGTCAGCTTTTAAAAAAGATCAATAAAAACAAGAAGGATCTGCACACACTCAACGAACGTTTTCAGTTTGAAAACGAAGAGACCGACAGCGAAGGAAGCACCACCCCCTGAAATATATTTGAATGCTGACTCTTACTGATCTAAAATCAAAGAGATGAGCTTCGGAAAACAGGTGTGCAACGATCAAAACACTTCATATTTATAAGTCGGCAGATTGTTCAAAACATCATGAACACGATTCCCGGTAACAGGCCAAGGGTTTTTTCTTGACAAAATCCGGTTTGACCTTAAAATACCCACCAATCGTTTGGAAATTCAGGCGCGTAGCTCAGGGGTAGAGTACTTGCTTGACATGCAAGGGGTCGGCGGTTCGAAACCGCCCGTGCCTATTTTTCGTTGAAAGACATTTAGCTTTCCGAAACAGACTGAATTCCTTTCTTTCAAATATCCAGACAGTCTCCGAACAGAAAAACGGCAACAACAAGCCACCCTTTAACTGTTGCAAACAAAGGGTTAATGGTATCTTTATAATTTATGAATGACCCAAAGATAAAATACGATCTCGAAACCATTCGTCACAGTGCCGCCCACTTGATGGCGCAAGCCGTACAACAGCTTTTTCCGGAAACCAAAGTCACCATCGGCCCGGTCATAGAAGACGGATTTTATTACGACTTTCAACGCCCCACGCCTTTTGTTCCCGAAGATCTGGCAACGATTGAAGCTCGTATGCTTGAGCTTTCCAAAAAAGGTTTGGAAATCGTACGCAAAGAGATTCCCCGCGACGAAGCGATTAAGAAATTCAAAGAGATGGGCGAGTCATTCAAGGTAGAAATTATCGAAAGTTTCCCCGATGGCGAAACCATAACCACTTACAGTCAGGGCGAGTTCACCGACCTTTGTCGCGGACCGCATGTCGGATCGACGAAAGACATCCCCGTTTTCAAGCTATTGCACACCTCCTCCGCCTACTGGCGTGGAGACGAACGCAACCCGGTTTTGCAACGCATTTACGGCACTGCCTGGAACGACAAAAAAGAACTGAAAGCCTATATCACACGGCTCGAAGAGGCCAAAAAGCGCGATCATCGAAAACTGGGCAAAGAGCTCGACCTGTACACGATGAATGACGACATTGGCCCTGGACTCATCTTATGGCATCCCAAAGGCGCACGAATACGTCATCTGATCGAAGAGTTCTGGAAAAACGAACATTTTGCCAACGGCTACGAACTGGTTTACACCCCGCACGCCGCACGAGTTGATTTATGGAAAACCAGCGGACACATGGAATTTTACAAAGAGAATATTTTTTCGCCCATGGATATCGAGGGCAAAGAATATGTGATGAAACCCATGAACTGTCCGTTCCATATCCAAATCTTCCAAAGCCGACTGCGAAGTTATCGCGACCTCCCTATCCGCTTCGCCGAATTGGGAACCGTCTACCGTTACGAACGCTCCGGTGCATTGCACGGGTTATTGCGTGTGCGCGGTTTCACACAAGACGACGCGCATCTGTTTTGCCGATTCAACCAGATCGAAGAAGAAATTTCAAAAACCCTCGACTTTATTCTTTTCATATTAAAGTCTTTCGGGTTCCACGAATACAAAGTTTACTTAAGCACCCGACCCGAAAAATTTGTCGGAGCTGAGAGCGATTGGGAAAGTGCAACCAGCGCACTGGAAAACGCCCTTAAAACCACAGGGATCGAATACGAAGTCGATCCTGGCGAAGGCGTTTTTTACGGACCCAAGATAGACATTAAAATCAAAGACAGCCTCAACCGATTTTGGCAAGTTTCCACCATTCAGGTCGATTTCAACCTGCCGCATCGTTTCGAAATCAGCTACATTGAGGAAGATGGCAAACGTTGTCAACCTGTCATGATTCATCGTGCTCTGATGGGTTCATTGGAAAGATTTTTCGGATGTTTGATCGAACATTATGCCGGAGCCTTCCCATTATGGATGGCCCCCGTACAAGTCATAATCCTTCCCATCACCGACGCGCACCACGAATATTCAGAAGAAGTTGCACAAAAACTGAAAAAAGAAGGAATTCGTGTTGAAAAAGACTTGCGAAATGAAAAGATTGGGTTCAAAATCAGAGAGGCCCAAATGCAGAAAATCCCATATATGATTGTTTTGGGAAGTCAGGAAGCAGAGGATCAGGTGATCGCTGTAAGAAAGCGACGCTCCAAGCTGACGGAAACGCTTAAAATTGAGGCGTTTCTAGAAACCCTAAAACGGGAAATAGAAGAAAAGTACATAGATATACTTGAATGATCCGCTTGGCTTTAGACAAGCAATGATCGAGCAGGTATTAGCGATAATTTATTACTACGAAGGAGTTTCTTAATTAAAAAGCAACGCATAAACCAAATGATTCGTGCCAAGGAAGTGAGCGTCATCGCAGAGAATGGCGATCCCCTAGGCACAATGTCGGTACCCGAAGCTCTCGCGTTAGCCAAAGACCAAGAAATGGATTTGGTGGAAGTTGCGCCAAATGCCGTACCTCCTGTTTGTCGAGTGATGGATTATGGCAAGTTCAAGTATCGACAGAGCAAACGCGCCCACGAAGCTAAGAAAAATCAAAAAATTATTCATCTGAAAGAAGTCAAATTTCGACCGACAACCGATGAACACGACTATGATTTCAAGCTCAAGCATGTGCGTCGCTTCATAGAAGCCGGAGATAAAGTTAAAGTAGTGATCTTTTTTCGCGGTCGCGAAATTGTTCACCGCAATAAGGGGCAAGAGATACTGGATAGAATCGTAAAAGAAACTGAAGAAACCACCATTGTGGAACAATCTTCCAAGCAAGAAGGAAGAACCTTGATGATGGTATTGGCCCCAAATACGAAGAAAAAATAACAGTTTTTAAATCGCTTAGCTAAAAGAACTACGAAAGATAATATTATGCCTAAAATGAAGACCCACAAAAGCACAGCCAAACGTTTTTCCAGAACAGGAACAGGCAAAATCAAGCGCAATAAAGCCTTCACCAGCCATATCCTGACTTCAAAAACGACCAAGAGAAAAAGAAATCTGAGAAAATCGGATATCTTGACAGGTGGAGCCGCCAAACGTGTGAAACGTTTGACTCCCTATGCCTAACATCCCTTGTACTCAGAACAACGCATTGACGGAAATTAAAGGAGAATCAGATGGCCCGAGCAGTTAACGGAACAATATCAAGAAATCGCCGCAAAAAAATCCTGAAGTTGGCAAAGGGATTTCGCGGTATGCGAAGCAGAAACTATCGCAAAGCTAAAGAAGCCGTACTCAAAGCTCTTAGCTATGCTTACCGCGACAGACGTGTTAGAAAACGAGATTTCCGTCGTCTGTGGATTGCACGAATCAATGCCGCTGTTCGCGCTGAAGGTCTGACCTACAGCAAGTTCATGCATGGACTCAAAAAAGCCAATATCGAGCTGGACCGAAAAGTTTTGTCCAATATGGCTATTGAAAATGAAGCATCCTTCAGGGCATTGACAAAGACAGCACGCGAACATTTGCAAGCCGTTCCTGCATAGGCAACGTCTCGGCAAAGGTATCAAGCCAGAGAGTCCGTGTGTTTTGCGGATCGAGTTTAGTTGCGTCCATCATTTCGCGCAACCCATCATGGAAGTAGCTGATGGGTTGCCATTTGTGGCCCCTCAAACGCCACCTCTGGACGCAGGTGACACCCGTCTGAGCGGTAGAAGCGTGTGCGTTTACCAGCGTTCCCGTAATTTCGCACAATCATAAAAATCCCTTCTCCTGCCAACGCGCATACCGTTTTTCTCTCTGGAGTATGAACCCAGGCGTGGCAATCGTTGAAAACTACTGATCCTGCTCGATCGAAGAATTTTCACACCTACCAGCAGAAATTGGTTTCAAAACAACAGAACAGATAAAGCCTGGGGCTGGCAAACAGAAGCCTTGCATTACAGGAGCGGTAGCGATTATCCATTTTCACAGAGAACCTGGCCACCAAAATTATGCAAGACCAATTGAAACAAATCCGTATCGAGTTCGACTCGCAGGCACCCTCCGTTTCTACACCCGAGCAATGGCAACGGCTTCGTTCCGACTATATTGGCAAGAAGGGCAGTCTTTCACTGGCAATGAAAGAGCTGAAATCCCTCACCCCTGATCAAAAACGCGAGGCCGGTAAACATTTGAACGACCTCAAAGTCTATATCGAGTCCAGATTAAAGGAAATTGAAGACGGCTCCGTCCTCCAGCCCAAGGCGAGTACCCGCTCTGCTTTTGATCCGACGCTTCCAGGACGCCGACAAGCTTTTGGTTCTCAGCACCCCGTCACGCAGGTGACAGAAGAAATCATCTCTATATTTTACAGCCTTGGATTTTCAGTTGAAGAAGGCCCTGAGATCGAAACCGAATACTATAATTTTGAGGCTCTCAATATTCCCAAGGAACATCCCGCTCGGGATATGCAGGATACCTTTTATGTGGAAGAAGAAACCGTACTCCGCACGCACACCTCGCCGGTGCAGATTCATGTCATGGAAAATTGCCGGCCTCCTCTTCGCATCATCGCACCCGGAAAAGTTTACCGTTGCGATTCCGATATTTCTCACACCCCCATGTTTCACCAGATTGAGGGTTTGATGGTCGATAAAGGCGTTTCATTCAGCCATCTGAAAGGGATCATGGATCAATTCCTGCAAAAGGTATTTGGTGCAAACACAAAATTACGCTTTCGCCCCAGCTTTTTTCCCTTTACCTGCCCCAGTGCTGAAGTGGATATTCAATGTGTGATGTGCAAAGGCCAGGGCTGTCGCGTCTGCTCACAAACCGGATGGCTGGAGATCCTCGGTGCGGGAATGGTTGACCCCGCGGTGTTCAACGCGGTCAATTACGATCCTGAAGAGTGGACGGGTTTTGCTTTCGGTTTAGGAATCGAGCGCATTGCCATGCTCAAATTCGGGATACATGACATCCGCCTCTTTTACGAAAATGACCTCCGCTTTCTGAAACAATTCTAAAGTCGCAAAGCTTACTGCCAGAACATTCATCCTTTTGATTGTGGGCGAATTTGATGGTAATATACGGTTCTACAAAGAATTCGTGTTGAATGGATTTCGCAGTGTTTTTTAGCTGTACCAGCCATTTGAGGCATTTTTTTTTAAGGACCGTAAATTTTCTTGCCCCTTCCATAAAACCTTTTTAAATAATTTGAATCAAAACAACTACAGCCCAATGGGTTGGATAACCATCCAAAGGAGAAATAGACGTCAATGATCAGTATCGAAAATTTGATCGGCCTCGTACAATCAGGCATTCCAGACGCAGATGTGAATGTCATGGATAAAACAGGCATGAAGGATCACTTCATCATCCACGTTACCTCAAAAGCGTTTGAGAGCATGAATATCATGGAGCGGCACCGAGCCGTTCAAGAAACCCTGAATCCCGCAATGCAGGATGGTCGGATTCATGCCGCAGAAATTAAAACAGCCACACCTGAATAAAAATCGCTCACACAAGCGATCCTATTAAACATAACTTTTAACCCAATGATTGCAATAGGAGCATAAGATGTCCAATTTAGACGATGAAATAAAAGAAGAAGTTAAAAACAATAAAATTTTGATCTATGGAAAAGGCACACGAACCGCACCTCAATGCGGTTTCACTGTAGAGACCATCCAGTTTTTCTCAAAATATGGATATCCTTTTGAAGTAGTGAATGTTTTGGAGAATATGCAAAAAAGAGAAGCCTTGAACAAGATGACCAACTGGCCGACGCTCCCCAAAGTTTTTATCGACGGCAAATTCTACGGCGATACCGACATTCTGGACGAAATGGAAGCCAAAGGCGAAGTTGAGCCTTTGCTCAAAGCCGCATTTGGCGAATAATCGTCGCAAACCCATTCTGTAGAGGATATTATGCCGGATGAACTAGAGGTTGGCGACCGGGCTCCCGGATTCGACCTGCCTGCCGTATACGGTTACAAAGCGGGGGAAACCAGCCCTTCTGCTGAAGAGAAGGTCATGATCAAGCTCAAGGACTTTCTGGACAAAAAATGGGTTGTTCTGTGCTTCTACGCGCAAGACAGCAGTCCGGAAGACACTCGCCTGATGATCGGGTTCAATGAATGGAACCGTAAATTCAAAAAGCGGGATGTAGAAGTCTTGGGATGTAGCTGGAACGGTGTCAACTCGCATCAGCAATTCATCGAAATCTACCAATTGGGATTCACCCTTCTGGCCGATGAATACAAAAAAGCAACCGAGGCTTATGGCGTTATCAAAGAGATAGACGATTTGGGGAAAATGACTAAAATCATCGACCGCACAACCTTTGTCATTGATAAAACCGGCATGATTCGAGGAGTTTGGAGAAATCTGGAAGATCTCAGAAACCATCCTTCCGAAATTTGGGAATTCATCCAAAAAGAAAAAAAAAGTGCCTGAGCATAGAGCTGTCGCTCTTTGAGCAGTAGCGATCAGGCGGCACTTTTGCAAAACACTTTGCAAATCGTGCGCAAACCAGTCGGCCCTGCTGTGAGTCCCCCATCATGAATTTGAGGACTTACAGTGGGGCGTTTTATTTTGGCCTAAATGCCTTGCTCAAAATTTTCACAAATGATCCCGCGAATCCGGTCAAGCTCCCCTTCCCCCTTGTCATCACTTTTAGAATCCATTTTTATCGGCGGAGAAAGGATGATTTTTACCCGACCCGGCTTGATCCAGGCACTCCCCTTCTGAATGATATCGTAGCTTCCAATCAGCGTTGTAGGAATGACAGGGGCACCGGAACGTGTCGCCAGCAAGCCACTGCCCTTTTTAAAAGGTCCAATGCTTCCATCTTTGGAACGCGTGCCCTCAGGGAAAATAATGATTGAGGCACCGGATTTCACTTTCTCAAGCGATGCCAAGAACGCCTTGTAAGCATTTTTTCTATCGTCCCTGGCCACACTCACATAATCCGAAGCGCGCATGGCCCAGCCAAGAAACGGCACTTTGAACAAGCTGGCCTTGGCAACCCATCGGATCTGCACCGGCAGATACCCTGACAGCGCAAAAATATCGAAATAGCCCTGATGATTCGCCAGGAAAATTTGCGGGTGCTCCCGGTCCACATTTTCCATCCCCTCAAGCGTCACCTCCACACCGTTCCACTCACACAGCAAGCGGCACCACAGTGCCGAAACTTTATGTGAAAGATTGCCCGAGGGATCAAACAATCGCACGACCACAGCGGTCAGGCTCAACACAAAGGTAAGAATAAATGCCAGAAACCAGAATCGGATCGTATAAAAAACTGTAGAAATAGAGGGCAAGACTCAACCTACAAAGAAGTATTGTGCTGAAAATATTCGAGAGTAACTTTAAAAATGCTATCCTCTGACAATAAGGTGAAGGTTAGCCTATGGAGTAAAGGAAGTCAATTTGCAGAAAAACGAAAAGGAACTATGAAAAAATTAATTTCAACGGGTTTGATTTTCCTCACCGTACTATTATTTACCGCTCCCAATGCCTTTGCCTGGGGGCCTCAGGCGCATCAAGCCATAGGTTGGATTGCCGACCAGCATTTAACTCCCGAAATAAAAAAAACTCTTACAAACCGTTACAACATACGTCGTCTCGAAAGAGTTGCAAAGTGGGCTGACACAGTCCGAAAAAAGAAAAAGCAGGGACCCTGGCATTACGTCAATATCGCGGAGGGAAAACTTTTTTATGAAAAGAATCGCGATTGTAAAACCGGGGAATGTGTCGTTGAAAAAATAATCACTTTCACTCAAGTGCTGAAAAACAACACGGCAAGCAATGAAGAAAAAACAACGGCTATCAAATACCTGGCGCATCTTGTGGGGGACGCGCATCAACCTCTGCATGCAGGAAACCGTAATGATCGTGGAGGGAATTCCATCCCCATTCAATTTCGTGGCGACAAGACCAATCTCCATGCGCTTTGGGATAGCGGGCTGTTACAGGGGGGCTATGGTAAAATGCCTGGCTATGCAGAACGCCTGAATCTTGGCATCACTCCTCAATCCATTGAAGAATGGGGAAATCTATCTGCCGAAATATGGATCAATGAATCGCGGCTTTTTGCGATAGATCATGTTTACAAATTAACCACTCCGATGAGCAAGGAATACATCCGGCGCAGTCGGGAAATTGTTGATTTGCGGATTCGTCAGGCAGGCGTCCGTCTCGCATTGTTGCTGAATCAGGCACTCAAATAGATAAATTTGGATTCATTTTTACAGGTTTAATAAGAGACAGGTTTTCTGTTTGGAAATCGTTCTTGTGGACTTTACAGGTCAAACCATTATCGCACCACAATGCAAACTCATCATTTTTTTCTACTTCTGCTCGTCATCCTTCTTACGGCACGAATCTTTGCAGAGCTGGCTGTAAGACTAAAGATTCCTGCTGTCATTGGTGAGTTGCTGGCAGGCATCGTATTAGGCCCCAGTTTGCTCGGATGGATTCAACCTTTTGAAGCTATAAAACTCATGGCCGAAATTGGTATTATCCTCCTTTTGTTCAAGGTTGGTTTAGAAACCGATCCACAGAAACTGGTCCGGGCAGGTACCAAGTCTCTAGTGGTTGCCTTAACAGGTTTCGTTTTACCTCTCATCCTTGGTTTCAGCGTTGGATATGGGGTGTTTGGTCTTTCACTGCTTGTCTCATTATTTATTGGCGGAACACTCACTGCGACTAGTATTGGCATCACCGCTCGTGTTCTAACAGACCTTAAGCGCGATCAGACCCCAGAGGGCCAGATAATATTAGGCGCGGCGATTCTGGATGATGTGATGGGAGTTGTCCTTCTGGCACTACTTTATGAGTTCTCCATTGGCGGGGGGGTTTCTCTGGGAAATGCAAGCAAAGTCATTCTATTTTTAAGCACTTTCTTCATTGCCGCTCCCATAGCGGCCAAATCGATGTCTGCTATCATCAAGCACTTCAATTCGACCACAGAAATTCCCGGCTTGATTCCTACCATGATCGTTTCACTGGTTTTATTCTTTGCCTGGCTGGCCCATATCTTGGGTGCCCCCGAAATACTAGGTGGTTTCGCGGCCGGTCTCGCTCTATCCAGACGCTTCGTTTTACCCTTCGGTGCCGCATTGCATGCCGATCAATCTTTTGCCGAGCACGTTGAAAAAGAAATGGAACCGATCATCTACTTGTTCACTCCAATATTTTTTGTAGTGGTCGGTTTATCTTTAAACCTGCGTCAGATCGATTGGAGTTCCTCATTCATTTGGATCTTTTCAATGACACTGATGGTCGTCGCTATAATAGGTAAATTAGCGGGCCCCTGGCTTATTCAAGAATCATGGAACACTCGTTGGATAATTGGTACCGCTATGATCCCGCGAGGTGAAGTTGGACTTATCTTCGCTGAACTGGGACGAGAAAGCAAAATTCTCAATAATGAGATTTACGCCGCGTTGGTTATAGTGATCGCTTTTACTACTTTACTGTCACCTCTCGTTATGAAGAAACTGTGTAACAGACTCTAACTACATCAGCAAATCACCAAAATTTGAATTGAACGGTTTAATGCAACATCCCCACGGATAGTTCAAACCATATTTTCAACGGTTATGATTCCAACCACTTCGTTTGCCAAGGTCACCACTAAATGTTTGATCTTGTGCTCACGCATATATTCGTAAGCCTCACCGCGCCTTGTGTATTGCTCCAACGACAAAAGGGGCTTGGACATGATGGAACCTATGTGGGTGCTTTTCGAATCCAGACCTTCTGCAACGATTTTTTTGACCAGATCCGATTTTGTAATGATCCCAACATATTCGTTCCCCTCTTTAACAAGAATCGAACTGATTTTTTTGTCACACATCAATTTGCTAGCCTCTTGAGCAGTTGCCTGCGCATCAAGACTGATTACAGGGGAACTCATGAACTCATGAATAAATTGCATCGTCAATCTCCATAACAAATAAAGGATTCAATATGCGTGTCTACAACGCTAGTGACTCTCAGCATATCACGTAAAATACGAAAGCTCTTTTACTTTGCGACATTATACAATGGACATCCTATATTCTAGGATCAACAAGACTCGCATTCAACTCGTAAAATCCAAAGTAAATACTTTTTCAGGACAATCATTTTTTGCAAAAAACCTGCTTTCATAAGAGCTTGAATCTGGTATCGTTGTTCCTGTTAGTTTCTCAATGAAACATACCATTGCATTTGCCCGTTTAATCCAAGAATTTAAAAAAACAGGAGACACCTGAATGAACGAAAGCCGAATCTACTTTAAACAACTTCTTTCTGGAGTGGATATTGGGGCGCGAAACACTTCGGCTCGTCAAATGGCTAATTTTATCTATCTGATCGGCGACCGCGAAAGCAAGGAATGCGTGGTGATCGATCCCGCATGGGACATCCCCGATATTCTAAATCTCGTCGCTGAAGACGATATGACCTTGACCGGTGCTCTCGTCACGCATTATCACCCCGATCATGTCGGGGGAGAAATATTCGGAATGAATATCACGGGGCTGGCTGAATTGATGGAAAAGAGTCCGGTTCCTGTTTACGTCAACAAGCATGAAGCGGCGGGCCTCAAACAAATCACAGGAATTTCGGATTCGGATATGAAGCAAGTGGACGGTGGTGACACGATGAAAGTCGGCGAGATCGATATTGAATTCATGCACACACCGGGGCACACACCGGGATCGCAATGCTTCAAAGTGAAGGACTCCCTGCTCGCCGGAGACACTCTGTTCCTGCAAGGGTGCGGTCGTGTGGACCTTCCCGGCGGCAACAGTGAGGAGTTGTATCATACCCTCACACGACGACTTGCGAAAATTTCAAACGATACCATTCTCTATCCCGGCCACAACTACGGCGGCACAACAGGCTTTGCTGAGATGGGCGAAGTGAGGCGAACCAACTCCTACCTCACAATATCGAGCCTGCAGGACTGGCTCTCCATCATGGGCCCCTGATGATAGATGAGATGATTTTTATTTCGTTTCAGCTCTGAGGTGTTGGCAAAATGAAATCGATACTGGTTTATTTTTTCCTGCTTTTATTGGCTTTTATGGTCTTCGACGCGCTCACTCTGATTTTAAGTTCCAGTTTTGCGTTATGGGCTCTCTATTATTTTACCAATAAACAAAAAAACAAAAACCAATTGTAAATCCAATCCAGGAATGACCTTAATGCAAGCACAAGGACAACTCAGAAAAATGACCTACGATGTGCAAACGCCCATCTATTACTATCTCAGTCTGGACGAGCAACCCATCGCGATATCGCCCTGTATCGGTAAAAATGTCACCATGAAGTTTGACGGCAAAATCACCTGCATCCACTGCGGTCGCGCAACGAAAAAGTCATACGATCAAGGCTACTGCTTTCCCTGCGCACGCGATCTGCCAGAGAACGCCATGTGTTCGGTGAAACCGGAAACCTGTCAGCACGAATTTGGTAACGAGGCCGATCAGGAATTTTTCAGAACACGTTGCAACAGCGATCATTTCGTTTACCTTTCACAAACATCCGGTGTCAAAGTCGGCATCACCCATCATAAAAATATTCCCGATCGCTGGATCGACCAGGGTGCTTTTCAAGCGGTGATCATCGCCAAAGTTCCGCAACGACGCTTGTCTGGTGAAATAGAAATAGCTTTGGCAAAAACCATGAGCGATAAAACCGACTGGAGAAAAATGCTGAAGGGGGAAGCGGAAGCAATCGATTTGAAAACTGCGCGCGACAAGGCACTTTTGGAAATCCCCGAAGGCTTGCAACAATACGTATTAAAGAATGAGGAAATAAAAACCCTCCGTTACCCCATCGAATCCGTTCCGCCAAAAATCACCAGCCACAATCTCGACAAGATCCCAGAATTTACAGCTCGCTTGACCGGCATCAAGGGCCAGTATCTGATCTTCGAGGATCGTGTCATCAATCTGCGCAAATACACGGGCTACCACGTTAGATTCTCTGCGGAATAAACGGCGGAGGCCTTGGGAATAAATTCGAACCCCCTCCGAAACAAATTCCATCACATCGATAATACACATCAATAATATTTGAACAGGCATCTCTGTCTTTACGTGGCCGGAAATCAAATGCTTCTTTTGGCAACCTGAAATATAAATGAAGGGCGGAAGCAAATTGTTGAATTCTCAATTCATAAAAGACGGTCTCAACAAAAGACTACGCATGTACTGGCAAATACCTTTGAAACTGTCCAACTTCATTGAACTCCCAAACCACACGGTAACTATTTAATATTTTATCCTATCGGGAAAAAGTCTGCTCAGAACCTGCAAATTAGATCACAGACTCTTTGCCAGTCCACTTTTCCTAAGTCTTGCCCAGATCTGCACATTATGGGTTTTAACCCACGCCCGCTTTATTGTAGTCCAATTCCTACACGAAATTCCTAGAAGCTCTAGCGAAAACTAATGATTACTGCAATAGGTTTTTTCAAGCAGATTCCATATCTTATTATTGTAAAACAGAGGTATCGGAAAAATTAAAGTAAGACTTTCTAAAACTAAAAAAGCAAAGGCAATTCTTGGGAATTTGGTTCCATTAATATTTGCCTGAGCTATAAAAAAACTAATATTTTGGAGGTAGGATATGGACCATAGTCTGATTGAAGCCATTGTATATAACCTGACAGCACCCATGCCGTTGTTTTTTGTTCTTGGAATTTTCGCCACCCTTATTAAATCCGATCTGAAAATTCCAGATGCACTTTATATTGGATTGACCCTTTATTTGTTGGCGGCGATTGGTCTTAAAGGTGGAGCGGAAATTCAGCACGTCGGATTGTTATCCATTTATTTGCCGGTCATGGGATGCCTTTTTCTTGGTACATCAATTCCCATAGCCGGTTATTACATCCTCAGGAAGTGGGGCGGGTTTAATATTCATGATGCCGCGGCTGTGGCCGGACACTACGGTTCTGTAAGTGCGGTGACATTTGTCTCAGCAACACAATTTCTTTCCCAGCTACATATTGCATCAGAAGGATACACTTCAGCGTTTCTCGCTATTTTTGAGCCTACTGGTGTCATAACTGGAATTTTACTGGCGAGAATCGCGCTTCAACTGAAAGATCGAAGGGAAAATGCAACGGTATCTGATGTTAACGACTATTCCTGGCTAAAGACATCACTGCATGAATCTTTAACCAATACAGGTTCGTTGATCCTGGCCGGATCGCTGGTTATCGGTTTTATTTCCGGGGAAGATGGAATCCATGTCACTGAGGCATTTTTTGGGGCACCTTTCAAAGGCATTTTGTGTATTTTTATGCTTGAAATGGGACTTGTTGCTGGAAGGCGTCTGATGGAAATCAAACATGTAGGAGTGTTTCTCGTTTTCTTTGGGATTCTGATTCCACTTATCAGCGGTTTTCTCGGTGTTATGGTTGGACAGGTGACTGGGCTCTCAATCGGAGGGATGACATTAATGGGTGTTATGGCGGCCAGTGCTTCTTACATTGCAGCACCAGCGGCCATGCGAGTGTCCTTGCCCGAAGCCAATCCATCTTTATATCTCACCGCATCCTTGGGAATCACATTTCCTTTTAATATCGCGTTTGGTATCCCAATTTATCTTTGGATTGCCAATCATATGGCGGTGATTTGATGGAGTACTTATGTCTGGATCAGCTTGCCGCGACCTTGGAGTAAGTATCGTCCGACATTGTCAGTATCTATCAACTCCTTAAATTGAAAGGAATGGTATTTTGTAAATGCAATCCTTGCCCTGTTTACATCCTCTAAAGGGGGTAAAGAGGGTAAGGATTTTTTTTGACTTCAGTTTGACTTAATCGGATTGCAAGTGCTAGCGGCACGAAAGATTTTATACTCTCCATCCGCGAAGGAGGTGGACCGCCGGAAGGATTGAACCACTCAAATAATTTTTCGGACTCGTGTTCTTTTGATTAGATCTATCCGAAAATCAGCGCGAACTCATCAAGCGGCTGGTGAGGATTTTGGTTCCCATGCGCGCCTTGGCGGTAAAGTCAGACCAGGATTTGACTTTGGTGATCTGTTTCATGATGTAGGCAGGACTGCGATAGAATCGGCTATGACATTCGTCTTGCAATTCTCGCAGTTGAGCTTCTGTAAAATCCTTGTTCCAGAATTTGATTTTAAAATCGGGGCTGGGAGCTTCAGCAAATCTCTGCCAATAATCTTCATCCAGAATACCTTCTCCCAACATTTGAAAATACAATTCCGTTTTCGGGTAAGGCGTGCAAATTGAAAATTGTGCGTAATCAGGTTTGATGCTTTTGGCAAATTCCACCGTCTCCATCATATCTTCCCGTGTTTCGTGCGGGATACCGATCATCATATAAGCAAAAAAACCGATCCCCGCTTCGCGCGTCCATTGACAGGCGCGTTTTGTCTTTTCGGGTGTCTGGCCTTTTTGCAGGTATTTCAAATGACGCGGGCTCGCCGACTCGATGCCGAAATGAATGCGGTAACAGCCGGAACGTTTGAGCAGTGCGAGGAGTTCGGGATGGATGGTATCCACACGGGCCGAAATTTTATAATTGATCTTCACTCCGCGTTTGATCATCAGCTCCAGAGTCTGCATGAGATTTTTCTTATCAATGGTGATGGTGTCATCGACAAAGAACAAATCGTCTACCCCCTGCTCTACCAGCTCTTCAACCTCACGCACGACATTTTCAGGCGAACGGCACCGGAACTGCGTTTTGCGAATATCGCAGAAGGAGCAAGCCGCCGGGCATCCTCGTGTCGCCTGAATGGTGAAAAACTGCCTGCCTTCGCTGATGAGATGGTTGTATTGCTTGATATCAACAAGATGCCGTGCGGGAAATGGCAGGTCGTCGAGTTCCACCAGTTCCGTTTCTGCACCGTTGACGTACACTTTCCCATCATTCATCCAACCCAGTCCATGAATGGTTTTCAGCTTTTCAGGAGCGTGTCCACAGGCATCCAGTGTTGTCATCAAACGCGTGAATATTTTTTCACCTTCACCAAAGACAACATAATCCACAGCGTTTTGTTTCAACGTTTCTGCGGGATAGAGATTGACGTGGGGGCCACCCAGACAAATTTTTACATTCGGGTCCGCCTGCTTCAATTTATCTGCCGTGTACAGAGCATCGAGGAGATTGAAGGTCATGATGCTCATGGCCACCATGTCGGGCTTGATTTCACGAAAACGCTTTAACAGAGTTTCCTCATTCACACCTTCAGGCGGGCAATCAATGAAGACCGGACGATTTCCCGTAGCGCGCTCGTAGTAGGCCGCAACGTACAATAGGCCGAGCTTGGGATAATAACCCTTCCCCCCTTCCAGAGCTTTGGGGACGGATGATTCCAGCGGTAGAATTTCAGGTGGAACTAAAAATAAAATTTTCATGGGATTATGGCCAGATAAATCTTAAAATGGCTCTTTTAATATCTCACAATAACCATTGCCTAGCGAGGTCAAATTGAAGCCTGTCGTATCCATTACCAATCGTTTTCCAGAAATCGCTCTGGAAAAACTCAAATCCCGATGTCAATTGCAAACCAATCAGACCGATATGCCTCCCTCATCGGAGACTTTATCGCAACTTGCGGAAGGAAGTGATGCTCTCGTTACCTTTCTATCGGATAAAATCGACTCGGACATTATTGATAAAGGAAAAAACTTAAAGCTGATCGCAAATTATGGTGCCGGATTTAACAATATCGACGTGAACCATTCAGCATCCAAAAACATCTGGGTGACCAACACTCCCGGCGTATTACACGAAACCACAGCCGATTTGACCTGGGCGATGCTACTGGGAACAGCCCGACGCATTGTTCCTTCAGAACGTTTCACTCGTGACAATAAGTTCAAGGGATGGAAATCCGACCTGTTTCTAGGCACCGACGTTTACGGCAAAACATTGGGAGTGGTCGGTTGCGGCGAGATCGGGCGCGCTGTCGCCCGTCGTGCTCTGGGTTTCAATATGCGCGTGCTATATCATCAAAGAAATCCGCTGCCTTCGGCGACTGAGCGTAGCTTGCGGGCTGAGTATGTGGGGTTGGATCAACTCTTGCGCGAATCCGACTTCATAACCCTCCACGTTCCCTTGACAGAAGAAACCCGTTACCTGATCGGAGAAAAAGAGTTTGGGATAATGAAAAACTCTGCTTACCTCATCCACACCGCACGCGGCAAGGTGGTGGACGACAAGGCTCTGTTGACGGCGTTGAAGTCGGGTCAAATCGCTGGAGCGGCCCTCGACGTGTATGAAGACGAACCGGCTTTGACGGAGGGAATGACCGAGCTGGAAAATCTGATGCTCCTGCCGCACATAGGCAGTGCCAGTGTGGAAACCCGCAACAAAATGGCTCTGCTGGTCGTCGATAATGTCCTCGACGCATTGGACAACAAAAAACCACGCTCACTCGTACCCGGTTGGACACGTGGAGAGTCGGTAACAGAAGCGTAAGTTTGAAAATTTATGACACGGGCTGACTTGTCTAAAGGAGTCAGCCTCGCTCATTTGCTTTGAGTTACCAGATTGGGCTTCACCCCTTCAAGAGGAAGAAAAATGCTGAACTTGGTGCCCTTGCCCACCTCACTTTTCACGTTGATGGTTCCGCCATTTTGATGAATGATTTGGTAAACCGTGGCAAGCCCCAATCCCACACCATCCTCTTTGGTCGTGAAAAAGGGATCGAAAATGGTTTTCATCTGTTCCTCTGAAATACCGCAACCGGTATCTACCACTTCAATCATTGCTCCTTCACCCAATTTATTTGTTTTGTCAGATTTTGATATCCAGCGGAGGGCGACTTTCAAAATCCCGTCACCTTCCATCGCCTGGATTCCGTTGCGGCATAAATTCCACAATACCTGCCGGATCTGCTGATCGTCTGCAAGAGCCCACAATGCAGACTCCGGACTTTCCAGTTCAATTCTTATTGAGGGCTGATAGTCGGAACTGTTTTTCATCAAAGTAACAACATCCTGAACCAGAGAAGTCATATCCACTTCAGACTTCCTGTTTTTCGAGGGTTGCGAGTAATTTAGAAAATCAGAAACAATGGCATTCAATCTTTCAGTCTCTCGCAAGACAATATCCATGAGCTTTTTATATGTGGGATTCAAGTGCAAACCTTTCTGCATGACCTGAATCGAACCACTGAGAGATGCCAATGGATTTCTGATTTCGTGCGCCAATCCTGCCGACATGCGACCTACCGCGGCCATTTGTTCGTCCTGCGAAATCTTTTCCTGCATTTGCTTCATTGCCGTGTGATCTTCAAACACGACGATATAACCACGACTCTCATCGATCGAATCACGGCTCTCCAAATGGCTGATCGTCATTCGAATCCATATAAGCTTCCCATCCATTCGTTGACATTGCCCCGACAACTCTTCCGGGAAAATGCATTCATCCGGTGCCTCGATCAAACGCCGCAAACTGGGGAGCGGGAAAATTTCATAACAAGCTCGACCTAAAATTTCTCTTTGCGTGGCACCTGCTGTTTCTTCTCCGGCACGATTGATGGAAGTGACTCGGCCCTGGAAGTTGGTCGTGAACAGACCGTTTCCCATATTTTGTATGATGTTTCGATTGAAAGCCTGTAGCTCTTCCAGATCAATATTCTTGAGTGCCAGTTCTTCTTTTATGAGTCTGAGACGGTGCGCCAGTATTCCAGCGAGATACGCTACCGCATAATAAGAAGCCACGTTGAGCGTGATGATATAAAATCCATAACCACTCTCGAAGCTGACATGCGACTCTCTAAACAAGGATACGGGTTCCAACACATTGAAATATTGCAAATCAACCAACAAGCCATAAATGATGCTGGCTCCAGCGGCGACCATATAACAGGCCGCACGCGGCAATACCACGCTGGTAGCAATGATGACGAATAAATAAAGGAAGGAAAGCGGGCTGTCAATCCCGCCGCTGGCATAGATCAATCCACCAACAACCAGCAAGTCGCCACTGGCCTGGATCGAAGCAACCCAATGCAATTTCTCGCAATACAGATACAGGAGCGCATAAAGAACAGATAAAAAATACGCACTGCCCAATACAAAACTCAAGGGTTCAATGGGACCGGGGAAACTGCCTTCTCTCTGGAAAACCAGTGCCAGTACCAAAAATCCTGTCAATAGAACCACTCTGAGAATCATGATAGTTCGGATTCTCAGCAGGAGTTCCTTATCGAGGACTCTTTCTATGTCAGACATGGGGCGTACCGCCGTGGGCTAGTTAAAAGAATACCAATGCAGATCGTGCGCCATCGCAAATCACCCGCCCCCCGACCTGTCAGAAGGCCATAAGCTGTATGCCAATCTGTTAGATACTTTCACCCATTTTGAAGATCGGGAGATACATGGCGACAACAATAAAACCAACGACCATGCCTAGAAAAATCATCAACAACGGCTCCAACAAAGCCGTCATAGCTTCAACAGCAATATCAACTTCTTCATCATAAAAATCTGCAATTTTTATCAACATGATATCAAGAGAACCCGCGTTCTCACCAACATCAATCATCTGAATAACCATCATAGGAAATACAGATTCGCGGGACAAGGGAGCGGCAATCGTTTCACCTTCCTTGATCGCTTCAATGGTTTTGAATACTGCTATTTCAACGATCTTGTTACCTGCGGTGCGTGCGCAAATATCCAGAGCTTCGATCAGGGGAACACCACTGGAAATGAGCGTTCCTAATGTACGAGTGAATTTTGCGACTGAAATTCTTTGCACCAGGTTTCCAACCACCGGCAGAGCCAACAAGATACGATCAATGATTATTCTTCCTTTTTCGGTCTTGTAAATTTGCTTTATTGCGAAAAATATCAGCATGACAGTTCCAAGCATATAGTGCGACTTGGTTCGGAACAGGTCACTGACATCCATTACAATTTGTGTGGGTCCGGGCAGTTCGGCACCACCACCGCTGAACATTTCGGCAAACGCGGGAATAACAAATATCATCAAGAATGCAACGACGCTTACAGCGACGAAAACAATCATGGAGGGATAGACCAATGCGGACTTGATTTTCTTTTTGAGTGATTCTGATTTCTCAATATATTCAGAAAGTCGACGTAGAATAATATCGAGAATACCGCCTAATTCACCGGCTTCAATCAAGTTACAAAATAAATCGTCAAACACATCAGGGAACTTGCGCATGGAATTGGACAGGTTACCGCCCACTTCAATACCACCTTTGATTTGAATGATGATCTCGCCAAGAGTCTTGTTCTCGGCTCCTTTGCCTAAAATATCGAGACATTGGACAATCGGCAAACCTGCGTCAACCATCGTACTGAACTGGCGAGTGAAGAGAACAATATCGCGCCCGGTGATAGGCTTTTTATTCATCTTATCACCAAAGCCACCCGATTTTTTCTTCAGAGAGGTGGGACGGATCTTCTGTTGGCGGAGCTTCTGAGTCGCGTCCTTTTCGTCTTCCGCCTCAATGGTTCCGCTTTTGACTTTTCCTTTTACCGTGGCTTTATAAGTAAAGGTGGGCATATCAGGGACGGTATCAGTCGTTGTGTAGGGTAAAAGAATGAAGCTGTCTTTGAGTATTATTCAACTCAATTCCAATACGCGCCAGCATGTCCGTCGTCAAACGCAAACGTGTGACCAATGCCTTTAAAACAGCAGAAAAATCTTCGGGCAAAGTTTGCAAATTTTTCTCAAATAATTCTTTATCCAAAATACCAACCACAACATCTCCCATGGCTACCACATTGGCACTACGCACGCTATCGGAGATCAATCCCATTTCTCCGAAAACCTCGCCCTCACCCAAAGTACCAATCACAATGGTTTTTTTATCTACCTTCTTCGTGACATGTACTTTTCCAGATAAGACAACATAAGCGTTATTGCTCTTGATACCTTCCGAAACGATCACATCTTTGTCGGAGTAACGCTGGTGAATCGGTGTGTCTTTAAAATTCATAGGTCCTCTCTAAAACAATTCGAAATACCCTTTGCGGATACTTCTATCAATGCAGTGAATAAGAAAAGAAATCTCTGAAAAAGTGCTTCAACTCTGCTCACTAACAATCTACTTTCTGACGGTGAAACTATATTGAATATTAGAAGCCTACTACGGACTCACAAGACTCATACTCAAGCCTTACCTATGGATTTTAAGGTTTCTTTGAAGACTTTGTAAAACATTTCGTACTCACCAATTGATTTTTTAAGGATATCTCCCAGTTTTCCATAGTCTTTCACATTGACCACCAGATTGACGCTGAACTGAAATGCTTCCATATCATTCAAAGTTTTAAATTTGTTCCCCGACAAGGCGACAAAAACATTTCGTCTCGTACTCATTGGCAGTTGAATGATACTTTGATAAATTGCGCTTTCTTCCAGAGTCACGCCGCCAAAATTTTCACTCAAGGCAACAAAATGAAACTGGGTGAATTTCATTTTATGTACCGCTTGTTCTGGAGATTTTGCGTATTGGATTTTATAATCTTTTGCCTTTAGAATATCTGTCCAAAGATCTTTATTTTCTGTGTCTAATATCAAAGCGATCTGATCGCCCTCATCGTAAATCACCAATTCATTATCATCGTCGTCCACAAAATCATCAATGACTGCCATCTGAGGAGCATTGGCAGGCTCTTCCTGAGGCGTTTGTTCCGGCTGATTTTCTTCTTTGGGTTTCTCGGGCGATTCTTTCGCTTCGGCTGACGTTAAGTGTTGATCTACTCTGATTTTAGTCTTGCAAGCGGGACAGGTGACGTTAAAAGCCTGACCTTTTGGCAGTTTTTCATCGGGAATATTGATTTTTTTCTGACATGAATTACAAGAAATTTCCATAATGATATGACCTTTAGATTGAGTCTTTTTTTAAGCCCGTTTTGGTTCAGACGTTTCTACAAAGCACAAATTCTCAGGCGTCCCCGTAGTCTTCATCCATACCCAGCCCTTCAATATCCGTTGTCTTTTCACCCCGCTTGGCCTTGATCTGATCAATGCCTCTTCCAACGATCGCTTTTCGAGAAGCGTAGGCCATCGCCGTATCTTCAGTGATCAAACCTTCACCCAGCAGTTTAAGAATGTGCTGATCGAAGGTCCACATGCCATAGGCATCGCCGTTGGTGATGATGTCATAATATGTCTTGCCTTCGCTTTCACCGTTGATGATCGTATCTTTCACACGCATATTGGAAGTCATGATTTCTAAAAGTGCGACACGACCTCCTCCGACTTTTGGCAACAGACGCTGACAGACAATCCAGCGAATGGTGTCTGCAAGCCGGATTCGTATTTGTTGTTCTTCCTCTTGAGAAAACATACCAACGATGCGGTTGATGGTTTGCCCCGCATCTACGGTATGCAAAGTACTCAATACCAGATGGCCTGTCTCGGCGGCACTCATACCGATTTCAACGGTTTCTCTGTCGCGCATTTCGCCCACGAGGATGACTTTGGGTGCTTGCCGGAGAGCCGCCCGGAGTCCGCTGGAAAAAGCATCGTAATCGTTGCCCAACTCACGTTGATTGAAGGTTGCTTTTTTATGGGGATGAACAAACTCAACAGGATCTTCGAGGGTAATGATGTGCATCGATTTTTCCAGATTCATTTTGTTCAGCAAAGCCGCAAGGGTGGTGGATTTACCCGACCCGGTAGAACCTGTGACTAAAATCAAGCCATTCTTTTCTTCTGCGGCCTTACCAAATTGCGGCGGAAGTTTCAATTCTTCGATAGAGGGGATACGGGTTTCCAACTTTCTCAAAACCGTAGTGTAATATCCACGTTGAGAAAATATATTGACCCTGAAACGTGCCTTCCCAACAAGGAAATAAGAGCAATCGCATGATCCCTGACGCAACAGAATCTCCGTCAATCTGCGATCGGAGTTGATCAAATTCATTGCAAAGATTTCTGCTTGAAACGGAGTGATCTCAGGGAGGGGTGGATCAATCGGCACACCCGTTAATTGGCCAGAGGACTCAACCTGAAAAGGCTTGCCTACCGTAACGTTCAGATCAGAAATATTTCCAAACGCTTCCAGCATGGTGGTCAATATGTGGTCAATTTCTGCTTTTTTCATAGACCCTCGCTATTTAAATGAAGTCTGGTGCTTTCTTCAAGAAAGAAACAAACCGCTCTTTCACGATAGACTTGTCATAGGCATCTTCTGGAGAGATTTTGCCCTCGTTCAATGCCACCAAAATGGCATCGTCCAACGACTGCATGCCGAACTTTTTACCTGTTTGAATTGCAGATGGAATCTGAAAAGTTTTACCCTCTCGAATCAAGTTAGAAACTGCAGGTGTAACCACCAGAACTTCCAGCACTGCCATTCTACCTTTTTTATCGATGCGTTTGAACAAATTCTGAGCGATGACACCTTTCAACGATTCAGACAGCGTGGTCCGAATCTGCGATTGTTGATGCGCTGGGAAGACGTCAATAACACGGTCTACCGTCTTCGCCGCACTTTGTGTATGCAAGGTTCCAAAAACCAGATGGCCTGTAGAAGCCGCTTCAAGTGCCAGCTCGATGGTCTCCAGATCGCGCATTTCACCCACCAGAATAATATCCGGGTCCTCACGCAAAGCACCCTTCAAAGCCGCTTTGAAGCTTTTGGTGTGAATACCTACTTCGCGATGGTTCACCACACAGCCCTGACTTTTATGCACAAACTCAACCGGATCTTCTACAGTAATAATATGACTCTTTTTATTTCGATTGACATAGTCCATCATTGCCGCAAGCGTAGTGGACTTACCACTACCCGTAGGACCTGTAACCAGCACCATCCCTTTATGCAACATGGACAGTTTCGTGATTACTGAAGGCAATCCCAATTGCTCCGAAGTCAGAATCGTGCTGGGGATTTCTCGAAATACAGCTCCAACTCCCCATTTCTGCTGAAAAAAGTTAGCTCGGTAACGCGCCAGATTTGGGATTTCATAAGCGAAATCCACATCGCCGGTTTCCTCAAATACCTTGATTTTATTTTCAGGTGCGATTTCATACAACATGGCCTTGAGCTCGTCATTTTCCATTACCTTGAACTTGACTCGCTCCATGTCTCCATGAATACGAAGTACCGGCTGAGAACCCGCGACCAAGTGCAAGTCGGAGGCACCTTCATCGTTCATTAATTTAAAAAAAGCGTCTATTTTCGCCACGGATCACTCTTCTTTTTTCGGGTTAATAATAAAATCGCGAACCACATTCTGCTTCCCAGGGGGGATAACCACAGGCTTTCCATTTAAAACCAACACCACCCCCGCCCTGTTACCGATTGTTATTTTAAAATTATCACTTGCAGAGAACTGTTTTTGAGCTCCTGCCGGCAAAATAAATTTTTCTTCTGTGAGATTGTCTATAGTCAAACTAAACCACGACTTTTCTTTTGCCTGAATTTGCAGAGAATGTAAAGTATTCACCGCAGACGGTAGTACAGGCTCTTCCGGTGCTGTCGCCTCTTTCTTTACCTGTTCATCATTTACGATCAATTGCGCTTGAGCCGTCGGCGTTGACTGCGTCTGCTTGACTGCCTCAACTTCACCACTGTTTTCAGAGGAAGGTATTGTCTCACCCAAAGACTCGGCTTCCACCTTCACGGAAGAATCCACTGGCCGAGGAAGGGGGGAATCTGGAAACTTTTCAACCGATAGTTTTTCCGATTCGCCTGCCGACTCCACCATTGTTTTTCCGTCATCTGGTAAATTATAAAATACAAAATAAATGCCTGCGCCAACCACAATCAACAATGCCAGAGAAAAAATAAATTTTAAGAAACTTCCATCGCCTCCCGAAGCCTCAAGTGCTTTCCTTTCACGCTCCAGAATTTTTTCTTTTCTATCCCGTCCTATTTCATCGTCATAAATATTTAAAATTTCATCTACGTCAGAACCAATCGCCTTGGCGTACGAGCGAATATAACCTTTAATAAATACTTCACCTGGGAATTCATCAAAATTATTTGACTCTATCGCCTTGAGAAAGGTAAGTCGAACTTTAGTAACATCCGAAATTTCCTCAAGTGAAATACCTCGTAATTCGCGTTCGCTTTTCAAAAAACTACCAAAATTACCCTGCATGTTTTTTATTATTCCACCATCTCATTTAAGTATTTGCGAGAAAGAATTGCCATCTCTCCTTTAGGATCGAAACGAATCACTTCCTCAAAATGTTGCCTTGCACCCAGCCATTGTTGTTTGCCGTATAAAAGGATTGCCGCTTCGAAGTGCGCAGAAACAAATTCGGGATTCAAATGTGTAGCCGCAACAAATGACTTTAGTGCCTTATCGTATTCCTTCCTGGATTTATAGGCTATCCCCAAATTGTAACGAATATCTGCATTGTCCCTGAAATTTAAGGCCGTCAACCATTCGCGTTCAGCATTGTCAAATTGATTTAATTGATAATAAGACAGTGCAAGCCAATTGTAAACCTCGTGAGGAAATGTGGTTCCAGATATTTCTATATCCTGCTTAAAATTCTGGATCGCTTCTTCCCACATCCCTTTCGACATGTACAAGCGACCCAATTCCCGAGAAACTCCTTTGGAACGAGGATCAATCTGTAGTGCCGACTTGAAATATTTTTCTGCAGCATCCAATCGCTCTTCGGAAAAATTTACTTCCCCTGCCGCAAAGTAATAGGAAGCATTTCCAGGATCAAGCTTAATGGCATCCACAAAACTTTCAAGAGCCTGGGCGTTCATCTTTAAAGATAAGAATTGTCGCCCCTCAAGAAATTTCTTCCGGGCCGCACTTCGGTCCTCAATTGAAGCTTCAGGAATATTCTTTAAATCGGGGACACTGGTGCATCCGCCCAGCAAGGCTCCTCCCGCCAAGACCAGCAACACACACAAAAGCATTTTATTCAAATATATAGACATATACTATCTTCAATACCATGAGACTGTTTTTAATGCCTGTAAAAAAACTAAGATCCCAAACGGCTCAAATGAAATTTTTATTAAAATTTAATTAAAGTTTTTATACTTTTATGACGATCAGCATATGAAGCCAGCTCTAACCACATTGACCGAGAAGCAGGCATCATCAAGAACTTGCTATTGATATTAAAGGAAAAAATGAATCAAGGGAAGTACTACTTCCAGGAAACTCTTTAATAAATTACAAGTCTTTTCATTCTAAGAATCTTGACTTTATCGAAATAGTTTAATAATATAGACGACAATTAGTAGAAGGTTATTTATGTATAATGGTGAATTATTTTGCTGAAAGGAGGCTCCCGGAAAAAATCCTCGTGTTATTTTTTAACTGCAATTGCGCAATAAATTTGAACTTAATTCAATCTTAGATATATATATCAGGAGAACATATTATAATGACAACCAAGCTGAAGGCGCGAGGATTTCTGATCCTTGCTCTGGTCACTTTTTTTAGCTTAAGTACCGGGAAAGCCTATGCGGTAAATCCACTGGCAGGTACAGCGGTCATTTCCCCGTATTTCCAGGCGAATAGCAGTGACGACTATTCCTTCGTTGCTGTATCCCATCCATCTCTGTCCAACATGGCTTCACAGATCGGTGTATTTGTTGAAGCTTTGAACAGGACCGATGCTTCTTCATTGGGATCGGTCAGTTTTACGGTTGATGCAGGAACCACCGCTCGTGTATTTATCTTTAGCACGGGTAACACCATTGCTAGTGCGGGTATTCCTGTGACTAATTCCGCGACTACCGCGGGAGCAGGCAGTTTGCGATTCACCCCCGTTGCAACATCACCCACGGCAACAACGTCTGTTGGTGCCGGTAATGGTAC
This sequence comes from Nitrospinae bacterium CG11_big_fil_rev_8_21_14_0_20_45_15, assembly GCA_002787235.1. Lineage (GTDB taxonomy): Bacteria > Nitrospinota > Nitrospinia > Nitrospinales > VA-1 > Nitrohelix. Next base: position 189,260 of record PCWG01000033.1, on the reverse strand, counting down.
ACGTGACATCACCCAACTGTCTTTTTGGGGTGTAGTTGTTTTGAACCAATCCGGCCAAACCAACGGTTTTGCCATGGAGTTCATTGGTGACTTGCACGACTCTACAAGCGGTATCAACTAATCTATTTAGTTAGTGCCTCTTGATTTTAGATCAAGCTTTTCAGAGGCCGGCCATTCTGGTCGGCCTCTTTTTTTTTCAACCCTCTCCTCTTTGCCCGATTACCCCATGAAACATTCAGCTCTATTTTTTATCGTTGCTTTATTTCTGGTCTCTTGTGGTTCCCCTGAAACCCAGATCGACAAGGAACAGGCTGAAGCGCATTATCGTCTGGGCCTGGAGTTTGCCCAAAATTCTCTTTTGAACAACTCTCTTGAAGAATTTGATCTGGCCATCACAAATAATCCCGGCGAAGCAAAATATTATCGAAAAAAAGGGCTCATCCAGTTTGCAATGAAGCAATACGAACCGGCAAAAGAGCTTTTCACGAAATCCATTGCACTGGACCCAAAAAACACGCAATCTTACATCAATCTTGGAATGGCCAATTATTCATTGGGTGATAAAAAGCAGGCCAAAATCGACTGGGAAAAAGCCATTGATCTTCTACCCAATGACGATGACTCCAAGGCACTGAATAATCTTGCAAATCTCTACAAAGAAGAAGAAAAATACGATTTAGCCATTCAATACTATGAAAAAGCCATGGACTGGGCACCCGGCAACACTCTTTTTTTGGACAACCTCGCCGAGGTTTATCGAAAGACAAAAAATTACGACAAAGCGGAAGAAGTTCTAACCAAATCCCTGAAATTAAATGACCGTGGCCTACTGGCTCAGTTCAACCTCGGGATGGTCTACAAAGATCAGAATCAATTAGAAAAGGCCATTTCAGCTTTCGATCAATCTTTGAAAATCAACCCTTTCTACACCGAAGCTTATTATCAACTGGCGGATGTCCAACGCATAAAAAATGACATCCAATCTGCACGAGCTAATATTCAAAAAGCTCTTGCCGCAGAACCAGACAATGCCAAATACAAGGAATTCATTCTAAAACTAAAAGCATCCTGAAAAAGGTATCTTGCCTGTACCGATTCCCAAAACTACCGTCATGAAATCGACGCCGGAACAGCTCTTCGATCGTTACTCAGAATCCTATTCTGATCTGCTGAACGATTCGATAAAAATTACGGGCTATGAAGGCGATCATTTCTTACGGTGCAAGCTTAAAAGGTTACAGTCCCTGTTTGGTAAAAATCTGGACAGTCCTTTTAATTTTCTGGATTTTGGATGCGGTGCCGGAAGAACGAGCGAACAAATTTCCGAGTATTTCCCAACGGCTCACTATGTGGGAGTCGATGCCTCCCCGAAGATGATCCATCAGGCAAAACAAAACAGCGTTTGTGATTTTTTTTCCCTTGAGGAAACTGACTGGAAACAAAAATCCTATCAACTCATTCTGGCGGCCAACGTCTTTCATCACATTCCCCCCGCGCAACATTCAAGCCAATTACAAGACCTCAAGAACGTTCTCGCGCCCGGAGGCTCTCTCGTTGTTTGGGAACACAACCCACTCAACCCAGTCACTCGAAAAATTGTGCGCGATTGCGAATTTGACCGCGATGCGATATTGATCCCGGCCCGAAAAATGAAAGCTCTATTGCGACAATCAAGTTCGCAACCCGTTAAAATTCTTTACACCTCATTTTTTCCCAAAAGCTTGTCGTGGTTCGCGCCTTTGGAATCGCGTATGGAATGGCTTCCGCTCGGCGCACAATATCTGGCCATCATTCAAGCTCCGAATGCGTAGTTTTTTTTTGCAGGAAGTGGAAGTATTTTATAGCAAGGAAGGTAAAAGCTTTGCACCTGCTCTGTAAAGAACAGGCGCAATAAACATTCGGAATAGCCCGACTAAGCGGATTCGTAAACCGGCCGCAAACCCAGTCGTTCTATCATCTCAATATCTTTTTTCGGGTCCTGCCCTTTAGTGGTCAGATAATTGCCACCCAGAATCCCATTGGCTCCCGCAGAAAATAATTTTTCCTGACAGCCGTTGAACACCTCTTCGCGTCCGCCGCAGACAAACAAATCAATCTTCGGCAAAGTCAGGCGAAGGAGTGCGATCGTGCGCAGTGCTTCTTCCACTGGCATCAAACCCATGTCTTCCATAGCTGTTCCTTCGAGCGGTTTGAGAAAATTGATGGGGAAGGTTTCCGTCTCCAGATCTTTAATATCGAACGCCAATTCCACACGTTGGGCAAAGCTTTCGCCCATACCAAAAATGCCTCCGACACAGACCTTCAATCCTGCAGACTTGGCATTTTGAATCGCCTGTTTTTCATCCTCATAGGTATGAGTCGTCACAATCTTTTCAAAATGACTGGCCGCTGTTTCCAGATTGTGGTGACATCGGTCCAAACCCGCTTCTTTGAGTTCGACCAGATGTTCCTTGCTCATCAAACCCAGTGAGCAACACACCTCCAACTGAGTCTCGGCCTTGATCCGTTTGATCGCTTCGATCACACGATCGAGTTCCTCGCGCTTGTCCAGTGCGGTGCCTGATGTGACGATGGAGAATTCGTTCGAGCCAAAAGCTTCTGCTTCCTTGGCGGCAGTTACGATAGACTCCACATCCAGCAAACCGTATTCGGGGCTATCTGTTGAAAACTTGCTGGCCTGTCCGCAAAACGAACAATCTTCCTGACAGCGCCCTGCTTTAGCGTTGACGATGGAACAGATTTTGACCTCGTCCCCCTTGAATGCAGTGCGGACGGTCTCAATGCCCTCATACAAATATTCCAGTTCTTGCGTATCCAGGGTCTCCAATGCCAGAGCCTGATCTTGAGAAATGCCTTCCCCTTGAAGGCAAGTCGATATCATAGAGTCAATGAATTGTTTTCGCATGACGTATTTTTTGAAAGGTTTTTAAAAACGTATTTTACCACAACAACAGAAACTCAAACATCTTCATATTGCAATTGTTGATTCAGTGCTTCAATACTGTGCACCGGACTCAAACAGGAACCCAGTCGACAAACGTAAATCGTAGGCTTGCCGTCCACCAATGCTTTGCCTGTAAGTAGCGGAATATTTGTTCCCGAAACTTCATCTTCGTAAGCAAAAGCAAATACCGCATTGGGGAAAAACCCTTTACGTATATGAAACAACATCTCGTCCGTCGCCGAATCATTTCTTTTGCCTATCAGCACAACTTCTTTGATCCCACCAAGATACAAGTGCAAAGCTTGCAACATATAGGAAGAATTCAGTCCGTATTCTGACAAGTCCTCGTAGAACGCGCAAAATATTTTTTCTGCTTTGGATAAATAATCTGGCGAACCCAGGTAAGCAGAAAGTTTGATAAAAGCCAAAGCCGCCGCACTGTTGCCTGATGGCTCCACGCCATCGTAACCGGAAATCTGCCGGATAATGAGTGATTCTCCGTCGCTTGCTGTCTCGTAATACGCCCCCTTTTCAGAAGCAAATTGCTCCTCAACACGGTCCATCAGAGCCTTGGCACGCAGGATGTATTTGGGATCGTAACTCGCTTCATACATTTCCAGACAAGCCACCGCAAGCGATGCATAGTCACAAAGATAACCATCGAAACGCGCCTGTCCATCGCGATAGCGCCGTAACAGCTTGCCTTCTGGAGTCAGCAGTTTTTCAAAAATAAATTCCAGACTGCGTTGTGCTTTAGCAATACGGTCGGCATCATCCAAAACCCGACCCGCCCGCGCCATCGCAGTGATCATCAATGCATTCCAGGAGGTCAGTATCTTATCATCCAGCAGGGGCCGAATGCGTTTGCTTCTTGTACTCAAAAGAATCTCGCGGGCCTTGGCAATTTCTTCTCTAACCAGCGATTCAGGAAGACTCAATTCTTTTGCCAGTTGTGTTTGTGATCGTGTCACATTCAAAATCGTTTTGCCTTCAAAATTTCCACTGGGAACAACGTTGTAAAAAGGCATGGCGACCCCGGCAGTTTTCCGCCCCAGAAGCTCTTGAATTTCTTCCTGTGTCCACACATAGAACTTGCCTTCCACACCCTCACTGTCCGCATCCTCGGCACTGTAGAATGCGCCTTCGGGCGATGTCATGTCCCGGTCAATGTATTGAAACACATCATTGGCGTGATCGGCGTATTCCTTATTTTGGGTGACTTGATAAAGCTCGATCAACGCAAGGGCGAACAGAGAATTGTCGTAAAGCATTTTCTCAAAATGCGGAACCAGCCATTTGTAATCGGTACTGTAACGCGACAAACCGCCACCGATCTGATCGTAGATGCCGCCGTTCTTCATGGCTCGAAGGGTGTTCTCCACCATTTTCAAACTTTCCTCAGCACCGGTTCGTCGGTAGTGGCGCAGGAGAAGTGATAATCCCATAGAGGGAGGAAATTTATTTTTCTGCTGAAAGGTGAATCCATAATTTAGCGAATCATAATGCCGTCCGTAAAGCTCCGTTGCCTTGTCCTCACCACCAAACGTAAGTTCGTCGAGAGAGCCACCGTTCACTTCATCGCGTGAAGATTTCTTGATGTACACAATCAATGCCTGGCCTTGCTTGTCAACCTTTTCACGCTCGTTGAGCCAGGTGTTGTTGAGAAATTTCAAAACATCAGAAAAGGACGGCAGATTGAATTTCCGTACCGGGGGAAAATAGGTGCCGCCATAAAACGGAATACCCTCTGGCGTCGTGAAGACATTGAGCGGCCAGCCGCCTTGCTGACCCAATGCCTGTATCGCTTTCATATAAACACCGTCCACATCTGGACGTTCCTCGCGATCGACTTTGATGGAGACAAAATTGGCATTCAGAAGCTTCGCCAGTTCAGGATCTTCAAACGATTCACGCTCCATCACATGGCACCAATGACAGGTCGCGTAACCGATGCTGACAAGAACGGGAACGCCCCGCTCCTTTGCTTCGCGGAAAGCATCATCTCCCCAGGGCCGCCAGTCAACTGGATTGTAAGCGTGTTGCAAAAGGTAGGGACTTTTTTCGTGAATCAATGAATTGCTTTTGCCGGTATCACTCATAAAGTTTTTTAAAACGCTCGAAAAAATCGGGGAAAGACTTGTCCACGCACTTGGGATTTTTGATTTTTATACCGGGTATCTTCAAACCCGCGACGGCGAAACTCATCGCCATCCTGTGATCATCGTAAGTTTCGATTTCTGCACCTGAATATACACCCGGCTCGATTTCTAAATAATCGTCGCCCGCAATCACCTTCGCACCAAGACGCGACAACTCGTTAGCCAACGCTGAGATGCGATCGGTTTCTTTAATGCGCAAATTCGCAATCCCCGTGATCGTCGTTTTCCCTTTCGCAAACAAAGCCACGACCGCCAGAGTCTGGGCAGCATCAGGCATGGTATTCATATTGATGTTTATTCCGTGCAAGGGGTTTCCCTTGACCACTATTTTTTTTTCGCTGACTTCTATCCCGCAACCCATTTGCTCCAGAGCAAATAGAAATTGTTTGTCCCCTTGTGGGCTGTGTGGGTTCAACCTCCTGACCGCGACCTCCCCCCCGCTGACAGCGGCCGAGGCAAAGAAATAACTCGCGCTCGACCAGTCCCCTTCCACCTCATAAGTTCGCGCCTGATAGCATTGATTCGCAGGCACACGAAACTCACGATAGCTCTCATTTTCTACACGAACCCCGAATGCCGACATAATATCGAGAGTCAAATCCGCGTACGGTTTGGAAGTCAAATCCCCCAAAATGCGAATACATGTTTCACCTTTAAAACAAGGGGCCGATAACAGCAGAGAAGTGAGATATTGACTGCTCTTGTTGCCCGCGATTTCAACCTTCCCACCGGAAACACCCCCGCCCTTGATCTCAAGCGGAGGACAACCGTTATTCTCCATCGAACGTGCCGAAACCCCCAAAGCGTTCAAGGCCGTGAGCAAATCCGAAATCGGTCGCTCGCGCATACGCTCATTGCCAGTCAGAATCGTTGTTCCCGGAGCCAAAGCAGAAAAAGTGGTCAGAAAGCGCATCGCCGTTCCCGCATTGCCAACAAAAATATCTTCACCGGGAGCCCGTAATTTCCCACCGGTCCCCGTGACCGTGAAGCCCTCGTTTTCCTGAACGACCTTCGCACCGAACAGATTGAGGGCAACACTCATATAGTGCGTGTCATCACTGAACAACGGATTTTCCAAACGACTGCACCCCTCCGCAAGCGCGGAAATGAGTAAAGCCCGGTTGGTATAACTTTTAGAGCCGGGACAATCGACCTCGGCCTTGAGCTTTTTAAGGGACTGAATTTCTAACAAACCCACCTCCTGGAAAATGAAAAAAATACTATAACATACAGGCACTAGAACGCTCACAGAAGAACTTTCAAATAAGGATCGGGACTTCGGTCTCTTTAAAGTAAAAATGCACCGAGCGATCTCAGGAATATACAGCTCCAGTCTGCCAAGAGATTGGGCAAGCTAAGGCCGTTTCTGTCCCTGTATGAATATTTCTCCCACCATCTCTAAAGGGTCTTTTACCCATTTTTCTAGAAAAAACCGTTGCAGACTCCATTTTTCGTATAATCTTACTGCCTTGTTTACGATTAACGATTTTGATATGATGCAGTTTTTTGCAAATGTTCTTTTACGATACAACTCTGTGAAATACTGTGACAAATTCTGAAAATAAAGACTCTGCCCCAAAGAGAAGTCTCTGGCAAAAGTTTTGGACTGACAAATCACCTGAGGAAAAGAAAAGAATACGGTCTTTTGTACCCCTGTTCTTATATACATTTGCTGTAATGTACGGAGTGATCTATCTGTCCATCCTCAACACAGTCAACCGCGATAAGGTGGGAACCACCGTCAAATCCTGGTTTGGGGGAGACAAGCCGGAAGTAGTCGCCGCAAGAGAAAGGGACAAACAAGCCCTCAAAGACAGTTTCAAAGGCCTGCGCAAGCGAGTCTCTGGCGGACGCTAGAAAGGCGTTTCAGCTAACAATGGCACTTTAAAATACCGCTTCATTCACATATAAAATAAAATTATGAAACGTTTGATCAGCACCTTCAATATGTTCTACCTCTTTGGCCTTTCACTTTGGGTGGGAGGCATGTTCCTTCTCGGCATCCTGGTAGAAATCATGGTTCGGGTCAATTTGAAAGATAATCCGCTCAAAGCCAGCGAAATCATGAACAAGATCATGGATGTTTTTAATGTCCACGTGATTTACACTTGCATAGGATTGATGCTGACAGCAGAGCTGGTTAAATTTCTGGTACAAAAATATTCCAAATCCGGCTACAAGATTCACGTTGTAACTAAAAAACGATGGACTCGTGAGGTCATTTTAGGGATTATGATCGCCCTTGCCATTTACATGGGAAGCGTTCTTCGTCCCGAAATGCATGCCGTGGATGCGCTCAAAAAGGCAAATCCTGAAGACCAAAAATTACAGATACAATTCGATCGTTTTCACAGTAAATTTGTAAACATATACACCGTCAACATGGTCTTGGGCTTTGCGCTGTTTTATATTCACGGCAAGGAAATGGCTCGATTCAGGGACGATACACCCTCAAGCAACAATTAAAACTTCCTCCTGAATACACTCAGAATATTTTAATAGAATTGAATGCAGAATTTTTTTTCCACTAGTTTGTCATTGTTTTTTCTTGTCGCAACCGCATTCCTTTCGCAAGGAACCGGGACTTTATTGCACGCTCAGGAAAATCTCACCGCAATCGGGGAGGAATCTATTGAAGAAAATGACATTGCGGTTGCCGTTGCAAAAGAAAATCCATCCGGCAAGGATCCTCATATAAACATGAGAAAAATTCCCACCGGAAGTTTTCACATGGGATCCACTTTTGACCAAGTCAAAGAGTACCTTTCACAATGCAAAAAACACGACCGAACTTGCGCCCTCTGGTGGTTTGAAGATGAGATGCCATACCGTCAATTGCATATTGACAATTATTGGATTGATATTTACGAGACGACCAATGAACAATACCTTGAATTTGTCCTCGCCACTGGCCACCGGCCAGCACTGGACGAAACCTGCAAAACAGAAAGTTGCTGGGGTGGAAATATCTGGAAAGATAATACTTTTCCCGAACTAGCCGCCAAACAGCCCGTCACCCAAGTGAGTTGGCACGATGCGGATGCTTATTGCCGTTGGCGTGGCAAGCGTCTGCCAAGCGAAGCCGAATGGGAAAAAGCCGCACGCGGTCCCAACGGCAACCTGTATCCCTGGGGAAGTGCGTCTCCTAAAAACCGTGCGACCTATCATAGGAAATGGAACGGGTATTACACGATGACCAATGTCGGCAGTTACCGAAACGGTGTTTCCTATTATGGAATCCATGACATGGCAGGAAACGCATGGGAATGGGTCGACGATTGGTACGAACGCAATTATTATCGAGATGGCCCCACAAGAAATCCCAAAGGCCCTAAAGATGGTTACTTCAAAATCACGCGCGGTGGCTCTTGGGTCAATTTTGATGACAGTTTGAGATCGAACCTGCGGCGCTGGAGTTTGCCCGATGTCCGATTCAATGACACCGGATTTCGGTGTGCGATGGATGCCGACAGTCAGTCGAATTGATACACAACTATTTAACAAACCATAATCTTTCAAAACATCCCACGCGATGCCTCCTAAACGTGCAGACGATTTAACAGACCATGAACGCGAAATTCTGCGGCCTTATGTCTCCGACGTAGACGCAGATGTTTTCGTTCTAAAAAACCTCAATCCAGAAGTGATTGGTGCCGCACTCGCACGTTATAGCCGGGCACCCACAGGATTCAAGGAAACCGTTGCACGCGAATTTCTGAATGCGGATGGAACCCCCAACATCAGCAAAGGCGCGCAACTGGTCGATCGGGTCATCAATAAATTCGGCGACGAGTCTGTCGCTGAACTCGCTGTGGCACCTATATGCATTGAAAATATCTCCAACTTGACCGCAAAAATAATTGAAGACTGCCGAATTGGTGGTTCCCCTATCGAAGAATCCACACGCTACGTTTTGTACGATCAAAAAAGAGACGGTCGCTGGCGTTACGTGGTCCCCCCTGATATCGAAGCCTCAAATTTGAATGAAAAATTCCGTTCGACGATGGACCATATTTTTGAAACTTACGCCGATTTGGTGGAACCCATTCAAAACCACTTCAGAAAAAAACTGCCTGAAGATGAATTTGAAATTGACGTCGAACACTTGGGAAAAACCAAAAAAGCAAAACACTCCGATCTGAAAACGGATGGCGAACTCAAAGCTTTTAACCTGGCTTATGGATTCACGATTCGGAGCGCGGCCTGCGATGTCATCCGCTGTATCCTTCCCGCTTGCGCCAAGGCCAATCTGGGATTGGTCGGCAATGGAAGATTTTTTACAGGGCTCATCTCCAAATTATTGACTCAGGATTTGAAAGAATGTCACGTCCTTGCAGGGAAGATAAGAACGGCTCTCGACACTTACATTCCCACCTTTGTGAAAAGAGCCGAACGCAACGAATACCTCGCGCAGAATGATCGTGCCATGCGCAAACTCAGCAAAGAGATATTCCAGGGAATTTCGGTTTCAAACAATCCCGAAGTCGACCTGCTTGAAGATAAAGAAGAAGACTTTCAAACCAATTTACTGACAGGAATGCTGTTCCCGTTGACAAGACACCCCACGCGACAAATTCGTCAAATCGTGGCAAAGCTTCCCGATACACGCAAACAGGAAATCTTTTCCACCTATATTGGCAAACGGCAAAGCAAACGGGACCGGCCCGGTCGAGCCCTTGAAACCGGTTATCCCATTCAGTTCGATATCATTGCCGGATTTGCAGAGTATCGAGATTTGCAAAGACACCGTATGTTGACCCAGCAAAGACAGGATCTCGGCGTGGACCTCGGTTACTCCATCCCGGAAGAAATCATTGAGATTGGAAAAGAGGAAGTGGTTCGCGAATGCTTCCAACGCGCCGAATCACTCCACGGCGATCTGATGCATGCCGGGATGGAACGCGAAGCACAGTACGCGGCCCTGTTCAATCATTTCATAAGATGGAACATGGGAATGAACTTGCGGGAGATGGGACATCTGACCGAGTTGCGCTCACAAAAAGCCGGTCACCCAAAATACAGGCGCACCGTACAACTGATGGCCAAACTGTACCTGAAACGCCATCCAGAAATGGCCCCTGTCCTGCAGTTTGTAGATAACAACGATTATGGCGGGGGGGTGACCCGTGCTGAACAAGAAGCGCGAACCGCATTCAAGAGTCTCGCCACCGGCGTGTTCGACGACATGGATTAAATATTCTTCACCAGCCCTCAACCTTCCTTCTCACCAGAACGACCGATCGACCAGACTTGTATTTTCAAACCGTATCTCTGAATGACTTTGTTCAACCGACCCCAATACTTTTTGTCCTTTTCATTTTCAAGAATCAGAACGATGCCAGGCTTCTTCCCCGTCATAAGGGAATAATGCAAAGCCTGCCCCAATGCTTCAGCCCACTTTGAACCAAAGTCGAACTCAATCGCATATTGACTGGTCAGGCAATCCACCCGGGTTCGATCTTTCAACTGAAATTCCAGAATACCTCCAGCTTCATCACACCACAGCTTCTGATAAAAATTCTCTGGATGACGACGCCTGGCTTCCGCGGTAGATGCAATCATTCCCCATAACATTGTCAATATCACCAACATAGGAATGAATCCTCTCGCAATCAAAACACAGGAATTTTGCATCAATCATCACTGGAAAATCAAAATATTCATGATTCGGAAATTTAAGAGTTAAAATTAATATCCAATTAAAATAACAACTTATTAAGAATTATAACATGCAAAATTATTCCGAATACAAAATATTATCCTAATTTCAAATATAAATACATCAAATATTCAGACACATAGAGCAATGAGTAAAATCACTTCATATAAAAGAAATTTCGCTCAAATAATGCATTTTTTAAATTTTAACGGTTAAATGGAAATTTTTTGTTGACCTTCTTCTCGATTTCGTTATGATCTTCCCTTTACTTCAAACTTCACTAAAAAAAGTATAGGCTACGAAAATGAGGATTGGCGTACCCAAAGAAACGAGTGAGGGGGAAAATCGCGTAGCGGCGACCCCGGACTCAATAAAAAGGTTTTTAAGCAAAAATAAAGGCATTCAGTTTTTGATCGAAACAGGAGCCGGAGATCGTGCTCATTTTTCTGACGAAAGCTACAAGGCTGTAGGTGCGGAGATTGTTGACCGTAAAACTGCTTTGTCTGCCAAAATCGTATTAAAGGTAAACCGTCTTGAATCAGACGATATTTCCGGTCTCTCTAAAGATAGTCTGGTAATATCATTGATCGACCCCTTTTCTGACGATGGTTATCTGGAGAATCTTTCAAAATCCGGTGCATCTGCCATCGGCTTGGAATTGATTCCCCGAATCTCCCGAGCCCAGTCTATGGACGTGCTTTCCTCGCAAGCTAATATTGCAGGATATCGTGCTGTTCTGGAAGCAAGCAATCGGTTCGGGCGGTTTTTCCCAATGATGATGACCTCCGCCGGTTCAGCTAGACCTGCAAAGGTAATCATTCTTGGAGTTGGCGTTGCCGGATTACAGGCAATTGCGACAGCTAAACGTTTGGGTGCAAACGTAGAAGCATTCGACGTTCGCCCAGAAGTTAAAGAACAAGTACAGTCCCTCGGTGCCAAGTTCATTGAAATTGATCTTGGTGAATCGGGAGCTGGCGAAGGTGGTTACGCAAAAGAATTATCTGAAGAAGCCAAAGCCCGCCAAGAAGCAGGACTGGCTGAAAAGATGAAGACCGCCGACATCATTATCACCACAGCCCTTATACCCGGTAGACCCGCACCTGTTTTGATCAAATCTGCGGTTGTTGAGGGAATGAGACACGGCTCGGTGATTGTCGACCTGGCCGCACCAAATGGTGGCAACTGCGAACTGACTGAAAAGGGAGTAGTGACAACCAAACACGGTATCATCATAGTCGGTGTGACAAATTTTGTTTCACTCATGCCCTCTGACTCCAGTGATTTTTTCGCGAGAAACCTGACCAATCTACTTGCTCTCGTGATCAAAGCAGGCGAGACCCCCGAAATGGTTTTAGACCTTGAGGATGAAATCATTGCGGGCTCCTTGGCTGTACACAATGGGGAAGTGCGTTTTAAAAAGAAGTAAGTCTTAATAATTTTGCATTAAGAGGAAAATTAAAATGACATTAAGTGCCCAGATCATGGCCATGTCCACAATAGCGTCAGGAGACGGTGCAAGTCTTTCACCGTTTATGACAGGGTTAATCGTATTTATTCTATCCTGTTTTGTCGGTTATCATGTCATTTGGAATGTAACACCGGCATTGCACACTCCTTTGATGGCGGTCACCAATGCAATATCCGGGGTCATTGTCGTAGGAGCATTACTGATTGTTGCCAGCGAAACTGGACAGGATGTAACCTACCTCGGCTTTTTTGGTGCTTTACTCGCTTCGATCAATGTTTTCGGCGGTTTCATGGTCACACGTCGAATGTTAGCCATGTTTAAAAAACAGAAGTAACAAGGAAAATTTATCATGAGCGCAGACGTATTTGCATTTTTCTATCTGATATCCGGCGTTTTGTTCACGCTTGGTTTGAAAGGACTCAGCCACCCCGAATCGGCTCGGCGAGGAAATACAATGGCAATGCTCGGTATGGGCATCGCTATTTTTACAACCTTGTTTGATCCAAACGTTAAAGGCTTCTTTCTAATAATTTTAGCTTTGGCCATCGGTGCCGTTATCGGTATCATTATCGCCAAGAAAATTGATATGAAAGCCATGCCTCAACTGGTAGCGGCTTTCCATAGTCTGGTTGGATTGGCGGCTGTACTTGTAGCCATTGGCACCTATCTGTCACATCGGGCCACAGGCAACATCAACGGCGTTTTGATGATAGAACTGTTTCTCGGTGCTTTCATCGGTGCGGTGACTTTTACCGGATCTGTCATTGCTTTTGGAAAACTTCAGGAATTGCTGGATTCTGCCCCTGTGGTTTTCAAAGGGCAACACATGGTCAACGCCGCAATGGCCATCATCATCCTGATTCTGGGCGTTATATTTGTCGCAACCGACAATTTCACGGCTTTAATCATTTTGACAGTGATTTCATTTGTTCTGGGTGTCACCCTCATCATCCCCATTGGTGGAGCGGATATGCCTGTTGTTGTGTCCATGCTCAACTCCTATTCGGGGTGGGCGGCGGCGGCAACCGGTTTCACTCTGAACAACATTCTGTTGATCATCACAGGTGCTCTCGTTGGTTCTTCCGGTGCGATTCTCTCTTACATCATGTGTAAGGCGATGAATCGATCCTTCATCAGCGTTATCCTTGGCGGATTTGGAGCCGAGGCTGGAGCAGGTGACGACCCAATGGCTGCGGCACGACAGAAGGGCGTTAAGGAAGCCGCTGTCGACGATGCCGTATTCATGATGGCCAATGCCAGCAAAGTAATCATCATCCCCGGATACGGGATGGCAGTCGCCCAGGCTCAGCATGCCGTTAAGGATATGATGGAAGTACTGCAATCAAAAGGCGTAGAAGTAAAATTTGCCATTCACCCGGTTGCCGGGCGTATGCCAGGCCACATGAACGTTTTGCTGGCAGAAGCAGATGTGCCTTACGATGTTGTTCAGGAAATGGAAGAAATCAACAGTGAATTCTCAACAACGGATGTCGCTCTCATTATTGGTGCGAATGACGTTGTTAATCCCGATGCCAAGACGCTGAAATCGAGTCCCTTGTATGGAATGCCTATCATCGACGCTTATAAAGCGCGATTGGTATTCATATGCAAGCGCTCAATGAAAGCCGGGTACGCGGGCGTGGACAATTCGCTCTTTACCGCAGACAATGCTTCCCTGATCTTTGGTGACGCAAAAACTACCTGCGAGAAACTGGCCGCAGCACTCCACGACGCATAAGCAAACATGAATGCAGAGCGGACTGAAGTCCGCTCTGCATTAAAACTTTCAGCATCCCTCCCCCCACCGTTTCATCCCCCACAAGAAAATGAAATTCCTTCCAAATTAATACTCATTATTGATTTGCAGAAGAAATCTGGGCTTGAACAAAAATAAGGCTATCTCATGCTCCAACTTTCTGGGGAACAATGAGATAGCCCGGAATTCTAATCAGGAATGGTTACGTTTGGCAGGAATCGATCAGGTTGTATAGTCAGCGTTGATTTTTACGTAATCGTAAGACAAGTCACAGGTATAAACTTCTACCTGATGTCGTCCTTTGGCCAGATCAATTTCGACGACGATGTTCTTAGCTTTCATCTTCTTTTTCAATGCGGGTGAGCCTGCCGACTTGGTAGGCATTCCGTTTTCAAATAATACGAGATCATTCAGGGAAATTCGAATATCTTCTTCTTTGAACGGGATTCCTGCATAACCCACCGCCGCCAGAATTCGCCCCCAATTGGGATCTTCGCCAAACAGAGCCGTCTTAAACAATGATGACCGGGCAACCGAGTTGGCAACTTGATGGCCAGAATTTTCAGATTTAGCCCCAGTCACACGTACGGTCGCAAACTTGGTCGCACCTTCACCGTCTTCAACAATCTGTATTGCCAGGCTTTTACACAACTCTGTCAAAGACTCCACAAATTGATCGTAACCGGGGGTAGAAGCATTCAATTCGGCGTTTCCAGCCATGCCGTTAGCCATAATCATCACACAGTCGTTCGTGCTTTGGTCACCATCCACTGTGATGCGATTAAAGGTTCGTTGAACGGCTATCTTTAATGCCGTTTTCAAAGCGATCGGGCGAATAGCTACATCGGTCACGATAAAACCCAGCATGGTCGCCATGTTGGGATGAATCATACCCGAACCTTTAGTGATCCCACCAAGTGAAAAAGTCTTTCCGTAACGCTGATAACTCAAGCTTGCCACCTTCTGAGTAAGGTCAGTGGTCATAATTGCTTTCGAAGCGGCATCCCATCCTTTTTCAGACACCGCCTGATGCAGTTGTGGTGCGGCCGATACTATTTTGTTCGCGGGCAAGGGAACACCTATGATGCCTGTGGACGCAAGCAGAATTTGCTTGGTGGAGACTCCTAATTCAGTGGCCACAGCACGCGCAACATTGCGACAATCCTCCATACCCTGAGGGCCTGTGCAGGCATTGGCATTGCCGCTATTGACCACTATCGCACTGTATTTGCGCTTCATTGCGAGTGAACCTCGACTGAATACAACACTTGGAGCCTGAACACGATTGGTCGTGAACATACCCGCGGCCGTTGCGGGTGGATCTGAAACGATCATCGCCAGATCCAGCAGATTGTTAGCCTTGATTCCACAGGAAATCCCGCCCGCTTTAAAACCGGGAACATTTGGAAACTTTCCTTTAATTTTTTGCATATCTATCTCTTTTATGGAAACGCCGGGGCAAAATCCAAACCTGTCTTTTCATCCAGCCCCAGCATGATATTCATATTTTGTACCGCTTGTCCCGACGCACCTTTTACCAGATTGTCAATCGCCGAGGTCACGACCACCCGATCATTCCTATGATCAATCTGTAAACCTATGTCGCAGAAATTTGATCCAGAAACGTATCTCGTGTTGGCAAATTGCCCTGCGGGTAATATCCGCACAAAGGGCTCTCCATCATAATAATCCTGATAATGCTTGACCAGTTTCTCCGATGTCGTTTCCTTCATCAAACGACAATAAACCGTACTTAAAATTCCACGGGTCATCGGCATCAAGTGCGGAGTGAACGTAATCTGCAGTTCTTTCCCTGCGAGAACGGATATCTCCTGTTCTATCTCAGGAGTATGACGATGCCGGGCCGCACCATAAGCGGAAACACCTTCGTTGACTTCGCAATACTGTGTGCCTTGAGAGGCTTTTCGGCCTGCCCCAGAAACACCCGATTTTGAATCAACAATGATATTCTCCACATCGACCCACCCCTCCTGCATCAAAGGTGCCAGTGCAAGAATCGCACTGGTTGGATAACATCCGGGATTGGCGACAAGATTTGCGGTTTTAATAGCATCACGCCACAATTCTGGCAAGCCGTAGACCGCAGACTTTAAAAGCTCGGTTTGAGTATGGGGAACCGCGTACCATTCTTGAAAAATTTGCGCGTTTCGCAGACGATAATCTGCGCTCAAATCGACAATACGACAATCCTGAGACAAAAACCGTTGCACGACATCCATTGCCGCCGTATGTGGCAGAGCCAGAAACAAAACGTCGAGCCCATCGCTTGTATGGGAATCGAGTTCGACCAGTTCCTGATTTGCAAAAGTACGAAGAGTCGGGAAAACCTCATCTATCCTCTTGCCTTTGTAAGTTTCAGATGTAAGGGTTTTGATCTCGACATCAGGATGTCGCGACAAGATACGAAGGAGTTCAACACCGGTGTATCCAGTAGCTCCGGCAATTCCAATTTTATACATGATTGCCCTGTTGGCGATGGATGACTAGGAGAATCTCTATTCCATACATTACGCTAATCCTTGCACTCCTCTTAAAGAGGAGGCAAGTCATAATTCCTAGCGATAGACGAATGAAATTCACTTTTCCACTCAGGCCCTCGGGTGAGGACTGGAAAAGATATAAGGCGCACTGCCGTAGATTAACGCTTGGAGAATTGGTAACGCTTTCGAGCTCCAGGTTGACCGTACTTCTTACGTTCCACCTCACGAGCGTCTCGGGTCAGAAAACCACCACGCTTCAAGCTTGAACGCAAGCTGGCATCATAGGCTATCAATGCTCTGGCAATTCCCAGACGCATCGCACCAGACTGCCCTGAAAGACCGCCGCCTCGAACTTTGGCAATGATATCGTAAGACCCTTGACCATTAGCGGCAAGAATCGGCTGTTGCACAATAGCCGAGAGAGACTCACGGCAAAAATATTCATTCAAACTCTTGCCATTGACGGAGATCGATCCATTGCCTGGTTGCAACCAAACCTTGGCGATCGATTCCTTACGTTTCCCCGTCGCGTAACTCTGCTCTGCAAATTCTTCCGTCATTCTTTAGCTCCTGGCCTTGCTGTAAAATTATAAGTTTACTGTTTCCGGGTTTTGCGATACGTGTGGATGATCGCTCCCGTCATAAATTCGTATATTGAGATGCAATGTACGTCCCAGTCTGTTTTTAGGGAGCATTCCGTACACTGCTTTTTTAATCAAATCAGACGGTTTGCGATCATAAATTTCCTTAGCCGTTCTGGATTTGATTCCGCCGGGATAACCTGTATGACGGTAATAAATTTTATCATCCCACTTGTTACCCGTCAGCTTGATCTTGGAAGCATTGACGACAACCACGTTATCGCCTGTATCCATGTGAGGAGTAAAAGTTGGTTTGGTCTTACCACGTATAATAGCTGCTGCTTTAGCGGCAACTTTGCCTAAAGATTGGCCGGTGGCGTCAATCAAGACCCATTTTTTCTGGATGTCTTTCTCTTGAATCGAAATAGTACGCGATGCTAGTTTCATTATGCTGTCTTTGGTTGAGATTCTATACGCTAAATTGGACCCGGTATAATAAGAAATTCCGGCAATCTTGTCAACTCGATTATTACATATACGAAAAGAAAGGCTATTTCCCCCTCACAAATCTCAAAAACACACGATGTTTTTTTGATTTCGATGGATCAGCTTTTCGATATTTCTTAATATTATACTTTTTTAAGTTCAAAACAAGTTAATTCGATTTTAATGTGAGAAGATTGTTGATTAGGCTTGACAATATTGAGGATATGAATTAGTTTCTACCATTCAAGATTTGCCTCTTTGAAAATTTTTCTATTCTGAAAACTTACACAATCAACTACTATTCCGGCGTGGCGCAATGGTAGCGCATGCGACTGTTAATCGCAGGGTTACTGGTTCGAATCCAGTCGCCGGAGCCATCATATCAAAATAAAAAGCCGTCTCCTTTCGGGAGACGGCTTTTTTACTATGTATGCCCTCAGCAACGCTTAGAGAATATTCTACGGCCTACTGTCCAAGCTCCTCAGAACGAATTGCCGCGGCTTCAACGGCATCCATCAAGGTCGCTCGCAGGGCTCCACTTTCCAATGCATGAATTCCTGCAATCGTAGTCCCTCCGGGTGATGCTACCCGATCTTTCAACTCGCCGGGATGCAATCCGCTTTGCTGTGCTAATTTTGCGGCCCCCAAAACGGTTTGTATCGACAGGGTATTGGCAACATCTCTGCTCAACCCCATTTTGACACCACCGTCAGCCAGGGCTTCTATGATCATAAAAATATAAGCGGGACCACTCCCGCTGAGCCCTGTTACGGCATCTATTTGTTTTTCTGTCACATCCACTGTTTTCCCCACAGATGAGAACAGGAAGTGGGCCATTTTCAAATCGTTTTTGTCGGCATCGGTCCCGGGCGTGATCGCCGTCGCTCCTTCTAATACAAGGGCGGGTGTATTGGGCATCGTGCGAATGACGCGCACTTTCTTTTTTTCCTGATCGCTTTTTAAAATCGATTCGATTGCAAGAATGGGGTAACCCGCGGCAACGGAGATCAATAATTTCTTGCCCAGATCAATGTCTCGCATTTCTTCCAGAACTTTATCCATGATCTGTGGCTTGACTGCAAGAATGACAATGTCACTTTTCTCGGTCACATCTTTATTGTTTGACGCGGTTTCTACTTTGTATTCTTTGCGTAAAAAATTCAGCCGCTCGGAGGAGACATCGGCGATCAAAATATTTTTTGATGCGACGCTTTTTGATGCGACAAGGCCTTTTACAATGGCTTCGGCCATGTTGCCACCGCCGATAAAGCCTATTCTTTTTTTGGATAACACGGAGGATCTCCTTTGTCTTCGTTAGCTTGAGTTTTCGTTACCGGGATCGGCTTCCAAAAATAGACGTTCCAACGCGAACGAGTGTCGCGCCTTCTTCTATCGCTACAGCATAATCAGAACTCATGCCCATCGATAATTCATTCAGCAAAATATTTTTGTCCATTTTAGCATATTTGTCACGCAGTTCTCTCAGTGCTGAAAAGTAAGGGCGTGCGTGTTGCGGATCCGGATCCATCGGGGGAATCGTCATGAACCCTTCCACACGTATTCCCTTCATATCCCGGGTCGCGTCCAACGCCTTCTCCAGTTCTTCGGGTTGCAAACCAAACTTGGACTCTTCTCCTGAAATGTTGATTTGCAAAAGTACCGGCATGACAACCCCTAACTGGGTCGCACGCTTATCTATCGCCTCGGCGAGTGCCACACTGTCAACCGAATCGATCCGATCGAATAGATCGAAAACGTATTTGACTTTATTTTTTTGCAGATTTCCTATGAGATGCCATTGCAAGCCCTCACGCCCAAGCTCTTCCACTTTTTCGCGAGCGGACTGTACTCTATTTTCGCCAAGAAGAACGGCTCCTGCGGCGATTGCACTACGCATCTTATCTATGGGAACTTCTTTGGTGACGACCATCAGGCGCACCTGATCGGGGGTACGACCGGATCGACGTGCGGCACGCTCAATATTTTCTCGAACTTCAGCGATGCGTTCGGAAATCAAAGGATGATGGGAGGGTGTGATTGTTGTTCAAAAAATAAAAATCAATAAAGTGCCTGGGTTCCGGTTTGTCCGGTACGAATTCGAATAGCGTCTTCCAATGGAAGGATGAAAATCTTGCCATCACCCAAAGCACCTGTCCGTGTGATGCCAATAATAGTATCTACAACTTCGTTGACGGCTTCATTTTCCAATACGATGGTGACTTCAACTCCCGGATGAAACTGGGGAACGACTTGCCCCGGAGTCGAATTCATTTGTTGCATCGGCTTGCCTATGCCCTTGATGTCACTGATCGTGATTCCGGGAATCCCTAATTCGAAAAGTTTGCCTCGAACCGCTTCGAGCTTTTCGTGCTGTATGTAACATTTGATCATTTTCATGGTGATCCAAATTTAAATGAAATTAACTTTTAATGCAACTATTTCCCCAGCTCTAAAGCTACCCTTCCCGTTGAATATTCGGATTGCATTTGAAATTGTTTCAAGCAATTTTCAGGAATTGGAATCAAATCATTTCAACCTGCCACAGCGATTCGATAAAATCAATCCAGACTGCTTTTCTAAACAATTTGTCAATCCCTCTTGAAAGCGGGTGGAATTAAAAGTTTTTTCCAATGGGACTTTTCCCACTCACGCGCTTCCTTGTATCGTGGATACTCACGCTCTTTACTTTTGAATTCGGCGTGATGATAGCAACCTCGTCCTCTCACTCTCCGAGGCGGTGCCCATTGGTGGCACATTTCATGGAAGACCGTCAACTCCAGCACGGACTCTGGGACAAATGCCTGCTTCAAGCGCGGATGTATTCTGATCTGCTTTGAACGATGGTCGTAAGATCCAAAACGAAACGAACGATTGTTTTTGGAACCACTCTCCCTGCCCCAGCATATCTTCGCAGAAATTTTTCCTTCGAAATGGTCGCGATTCAATCGGGAAAGAATCGCCACAAGATCGTGCGTATGAGCTTGGACAGAGGACTCATCCTCAATCTGGCTCGAAAGGTCTGCTGTTTCCATAGTGGCGACAGGTTCTAAAAACAGCGGCAAAATATGGCCTGCGGCGACCATCAACTTGAGTATTTTTTCATTCAGAAATTCCAGGACTTGCGGACGAGAAACAGAAAAGTTTTCAAAAAATACGTCATTAAACATTTCTATTTCCAAAACACCGTGCTTCGCATCCACTCGGGCCTGGCCTAAAAAGTCACTGGAATTTTTTCGGCAAGTGAACAAAGCGGTGTACAAATCCCGCGAGACTTTGGATTCACTCACACGTCCCAGCCGTAAAACTCCTGGACTGATCGTATTTCCCATTCGGTCACCGATTCTTATTTCTGCTGAGTAAATATAAAGGCGGTCTGTTTTATTCTACTAAGGAAGGATAAACTCTTTTACACACAAATGATGCTAAAACTTAGAAGCGGGTAACATTCGCAATCAAATCTTACCCGCTTCTATTTACGGTTTAGAGGGTAACGCTGTTCACGCTGAGTATGTTCGGGGTATCCTTCAATTCGCGCATGACTTCGCTGGTGGGCGAACTGTCGATATTGATCACAGATACGGCCTTGTCTTTTTCTTTCAAGCGACCCAAATGAAATCCTGCAATATTGATCTGATTTTTACCAAGAATGTTGCCCACGTTGCCGATAACTCCAGGCGCATCGTTGTTGGTAAGAATCAGCATATGCTTTGATAGCAGGGCTTCAAAATGGTATTCATCGATCTTTACAATGCGCGAATCTCCCTTGCCAAAAATACTTCCCATGACACTTCGTTCGCCATTTTTTGAGATCACAGAAACAGCAACGGTGCTGGTGTATTCCATATCTTCGTTGCTTTTGGATTCCTCAACATCAATGCCTCGTTCTTTGGCTATAAAGGGTGAATTCACCATGTTGAGGCCTTCTACGTACTGACTCAAAATACCTTTGAGAATGGACGTCGTGATAGGCTCTACATTCACGCCTGCAACATCGCCTTTATATTGTATTGCAACCTTCTCGACCGCTCCCTCTACCAATTGAGAGACAAATTTTCCCAACTCTTCTCCGAGGGTCAAATAAGGACGAATACGATTCAAGGTTTCTGCATCAATAGATGGCATGTTCACCGCATTTCGAACGTTTCCGTACTTCAGAAAATCAATCATCTGATCTGCCACTGCTACGGCAACTTTTTCCTGAGCTTCTTCGGTAGAAGCCCCCAGATGAGGCGTAAGAATAATTTCAGGAACACCTCGCAAAACGCTGTCTTGCGCCAGAGGTTCCTTGACGTATACGTCAAGTGCTGCTTGTGCTACTTTTTTATCTTTAATCGCCTGTACCAATGCATCAGGATCAATCAACGAACCCCGGGCACAGTTGACGATACGAAGTCCAGGTTTCACTATGTCAAACTCAGCTTTGCCGAGCAGGGCACTGCCATCTGCCGTTGCAGGAGCATGCAGAGAAAGGAAATCAGCACGTGCAAGGACGTCCTTCAGTTCTGCGATTTCAACACCCATTTTAGCCGCACGTTCCTGAGGAATAAAGGGATCGTACACGACAACCTTCATGTGAAATGCCTTGGCCCGGTCTGCAACAATGGAACCAATGCGTCCCAGTCCAATGATTCCCAGTGTCTTGTCGTGCAACTCGACACCCATGAATTTTTTGGGTGCCCATTCTCCACTTTGCACAGAGGCGTTGGCCTGAGGAATATTTCGGGACATCGACATCATTAGAGCCATGGCGTGTTCTCCCGTCGTGATGACGTTGCCTTCCGGCGTATTCATCACAATGATTCCCTTTTTACCAGCGGCTTCCAGATTGATGTTGTCAACACCGATACCTGCCCGACCTATCACTTTCAGGTTGGTAGCGGCTTCGATTATTTTAGGCGTGACTTTTGTAGCACTGCGCACGATCAAACCATGATAGGCAGGGATCACTGCGATCAACTCATCTTCAGACATGCCTGTTTTAACATCTACCTCAATTCCATCTTCCTGTTTGAGTAAATCAACTCCATTTTCAGACAGGTTGTCGGATACCAAAACTTTCATTCCCGGACTCCAATGGCCAGCGGAAGTATGTATTGCCGCCAGCAATAATTTAAGTTTAATAAAATACGCGACTTGCGATCCCCAATCCAATGGGAAACAGACTGGCTATGCGCGCTCGCAATGCTATTGATTTACTTCAAGTAGACCGCCCTTCCCGCCCTAGATCCAATAAACTAAAGTCCATCGTAGCTAATACGAAAACAAAGCCTGTCATCGTTGAATATTTTCAGCAAGCCTCTACTAAGGCCCACTACCCATTTTAATAGGCTTCTAAAAGAATCTCTTGGGCGGCGGCAACACCTTTGCCGAGTTCGACATTGTGACCGTGTTTTTTCAGAGCCATTTCCAGAGACGCAATTGCCGTGATGGTATCGAAGGTATCAATATAGCCCAAATGCGCGATTCGAACAATTTTTCCCTTCCATTGATCTTGTCCCCCTGCCATCGTTACCCCAAAATCATCTCGAAGACTCTTGACTAATTTTGCGCCATCGACTCCCTCTGGAACAAAAACGCCTGTGAGACTATCGGCAGGTGCGGAGGGTGCAATGAGCTTGAGCCCCAGGGCTTGAACTGCCGCGCGAGTTGCTCTAGCCAAACGATCATGACGTTTGAAAACATTTTCCAGACCCTCTTCCTGAATGTCTTTTAAAACACGACGCAAGCCTATGACAAGAGAAACTGCTGGCGTATATGCCGAAGTCTTATCAGCCAGATTCTTCTTCTCTTTTTTGAAGTCGAAGTAAAAATGGGGACATTTCGATTGATCCGCAAATTTCCACGCTTTTGCACTCAATGCCACAAGTGCGAGACCCGGAGGCAATTCCAATGCTTTTTGAGAACCCGTCACCATTGCATCGATTCCCCATTTATCCATTGGCAAATCAAAAACACCCAGGCCGGTAATACCATCGACAATCAAAAGAAGGTCGTCACGATCACGAGTCAATTTTGACAATTCTTCAATGGGGTGCGCAACGCCTGTAGAGGTTTCAGATGCTTGAACCAAAATGCCTTTGATGTCGGGCTCTTTTTCCAATGCGGCTTTCACGACAGCCGGGTCAACGGCTTGTCCCCACTCGACATTGATCCAAACGACTTGCATTCCATACGCTTGAGAAATTTTTCCCCAACGTTCGCCAAATTTACCCCCATTCACTGCAAGAACTTTATCGCCGGGCGAAAACAGATTGGTGATACAACCTTCCATTCCACCCGTTCCAGTTGCGGCTAAAATCAAAACATCCTGTTCCGTCTGAAAAAGGTACTTGGCGGCTGATGCGGCTTCCGCAAAAATAGCACTGAACTGAGGCGTGCGATGATGCATCATGGGTTGTGCCATTTCCAAGGCGACATGTTCGGGGACCGGGGTAGGACCCGGGGCTAGCAGATATTTTTTCTTCATTGTGCTTTCCGTTGATTGTTACTGTTGTTGAGTAAAATATGCGTTTCTATTCTAAATTTCTAAAAAGATGCGAGGACGCGAATACAAAAAATACCGTCTCCCCGCACAAGACATCCACAACTCACTGTGCCGCTGTGGATGGGGAACTTAATTGCTTCGAAATCAATCGAAATCATCGGTTCGGCAGGTTTTAACTCACACTAAAGAACCCTTTTTTTATGCAAAACCCCTGAATTCTAATGGAAGATTTGACAAAAATCCATTTTTTTTACCATTGGTATCAGAAAATAGTCCACATTAAACCAAGGATAATGAATGTACCCTTTTGTATTTACTCGATGAATTTAAAATCAAACGCGTTGCGTTCGAAAGACAATGATCGAATGATCATACAGCGGGGGGAGATTTTGGGGCATCCTCGTCTGAGTCTTCCAACTCGAGACCTAAATCTTCGATTTCTACATTTTCTGCTCCCACGTCCAGTGTTTTGAGCGGGGCAGATTGATCGGGTTCCAACTCAAGCTTAAATTCAAAAGATTCAATTTCGGGCTTTTCCTGCTTTTCACTCACCGCCACTTTTTGAGCCCAATCCTCATCAGTCTCAAGTTCAAATTTGAAATCTTCGCCGGCATCCGAATCTTCTGAGTCTGGCAATGATTTTTTTTCAACAGGTGCTACTTCTGGCATACTCAGAACATCAATTTCTTCAGCAGGATCCAGTATCACCTCGTCCGACTCCCGGATACTTTCTTCTGACGGTGTTTCCTCAACGACCTCAACACTCGAAGGAATTTCAGCCACTAACTCGGGCTCTTCTTCCAAATCTATCTCAATTTCTATCTCAGGTTCAGGTTCAGGTTCAGGTTCAGGTTCTGGCTCAATTTCAATTTCGATTTCCGGTAATTCTTCAAGCTCTTCAAGCTCTTCTACGGCATCAACGGCAACCTGCTCTATAGCTTGGGGCAAATCAGTCTGCTCGGCGACAATCTCATCATCAGAAATCTCATCATCAGAAATAGTTGCAACAGGAGTCGATGTGTTTTCACTAAAATTATCCAGATCAATAAAGTCTGGTTCTTCCTGATCCGGTGAAAAATCTGAATCGATTTGCAATAAAGGTTCTTCGACCAAAGATTCACTGAGGCCTTCATTCGTTTCGACTTCTGGATCAAAATTCGGGAGTTCCTCGTCTTCTCTTGTACTATCAGGGATGATCGGGTTTGAGTCTTCTGCCACATCCAACCCGGGGGATTCAATTTCCTCATCTGGATCAAAGGACAAATCGCTGACATCGGTTGCTTCTTCGGCAGGTTCCGACAGTTCGGTGTTTTTCCCCAAAGGTTCCTTCGGGGTAATGAGTTCGTCTAAATTGATTTCACTGTCACCGAAATCCTCATCAATCTCATCCTCAAAGCCTAATCCCTCGACTTCAAATTGATCCAAATCATCGTCAACACCCATACCCAAAGGTGCGGCTTCAGAAACTTCGGCTTTTGCCGCAGGTTCACCCTCATCAGTTAAAGTCTCGGCATCCCTCAAATCGAGTTCAAAATCGCCAGCAGAGCTGTTCAGCTTCTCTTCCCCAAGATTTCCGATATCAGCCGGAGTTTCCAGAAGATCCGAAAAACCTTCGACCTCAAAATCCTCGCCGAATCCTTCTTCCCCAAGCGAAAAGATTTCAGATTCTTCTTGAACAGCGGTAGCGGTTTCAGCAACACTCACTGCCTCTTCCACAAGTGGAGACAGGGTAAATCCTTCTGCCCCTCGATGCGACCAAGCGTTACCCGCAGTCAACTTGGCATTACAAAGAGGACATTTTTTAGCGACTTTAAAACTGACGTAAGCACATTCATTACATTTCATAGCAGTTATAAAATAATACGAAAACGTTTTTGAATCAAGCACCTAAGTAAACTCATTCAAAACAAATCATTCCTATCCATTTAAAAATCGTATCTATGCACCATTTGGGAAGGACGGATAGCAATTGACGAAACATCTATAATTCGCTAAAATAACCGCTTCCAGAAAATTAAATACTTGCGTGACCTTTACGTGGACCCAATTATGTTTGCCCGAGCTCGAAAATTCTTTTTTCTTTGGAAAATTAGATGCTTAAAGCCGTTTTACCCTCGGCTGGCGGCTGTTTTTGAGAAAATAGACTGCAATAACTCACGTTTGTATTTCTCACAGGCCCGGCATAATTACGAAATGAATCGTTTTGCCGCGGCGTTGCTCAATCTGAATATGACCTTGTATCTTAACCCGAATCATTTTGGGGCTTTGATCCTTCGAGGGCGTATTCTTATCAAAGAAAATAAGTTTAAACTGGCGGCTCGCGATTTTCTGAACGCCTTCGATCTGAGTCCTGTCCGATTTTATCTGGAAGATATTCATCAAGAAGCGTTAGAAACCTTTCCCCATCTCCGAGAAGTCACTCTTGATGCCAACGACGTTCCACAATTCTTGCGTTATCTTTATCAGAACAGCAGTATTGATGAGAACGATCCGAACACGCAATACACACTTGAGAATTCTGATATTTTTTCCAGACAAGACATTGCGATGACTGCGGAAGAAAAAATAAAATTTGAGATCATGGGGCCCATAACACAAGAGGAAGTTGAATCTGTCGACTGGAACCGCGTGTTCAAATAAAAATCCTGCCTTCATTTGGATCACCCACCTTTCCTACAGTTAAGATAAACTGTTCCAATCGCGATCGTTCTCAGGGTAATTTCAAATGAGGCAACTGCAAAATTCTGTTAAAAACAAAATGTGTTTTTGACCATCCAGCTTCATTCATTCCAACCTGCAAAAGTTTTCTTCGAAAGATTTAATATTTTACGGCATAATCAAATGATCTACCTGCTTGATAATACTCCGACTTTGAAAGGGCTTTAATATTGATCCTACGCCATGAACTGGAAGAAGCCGAACGTAAATTCTTAGCTCCTTACGCTGTAAAAAGCGCGGATAGCCGGGGTCGGGAATTCAACGAACCGGAGCACTCCTATCGAACCCGATTTCAAAGAGACCGCGACCGAATTGTCCATTCCTCTGCCTTTCGCAGATTGGAATATAAAACCCAGGTTTTTGTTTATCATGAGGGCGACTACTACCGTACTCGCCTCACACACTCCCTCGAAGTTTCCCAAATCGCCCGATCTATTTGCAAATCTCTCTCTCTGAATGAGGATCTTGCTGAGGTGGTTGCCCTTGCGCACGATTTAGGACACCCTCCTTTTGGTCATACCGGGCAGGATATTTTGAATCGGCTCATGAAACCTTACGGAGGCTTCGAGCACAACCACCAAAGCCTGCGAATAGTGAAACGGCTGGAAAAACGTTATCCCGAATTTGATGGTTTGAATTTGACGTGGGAAGCTTTGGAAGGCATTTCGAAGCGATTTATCGACGCCGAAAATCCTTTATCAAATATTCCCGATCGCAAATACCCTTCTTTGGAAGCACAAGTAGTGGATTTTGCGGATTCCATCGCTTACAACGCTCATGATCTTGACGATGGCATCACTTCAGGGCTTCTAAACATGGATGACTTGGGGAAACTTGCGCTGTGGAGAGATGCCGAAAAGGAATTGAAATCAAAATACGTCAATCTGGAAAATAAATTAAAAAAATACCAATCGGTAAAAAATATCATCAATGCGATGGTGACGGACTTTTTGGAAACCACTCTGTCTTTGTTAAGAAAAGCCGATGTTCAAAGTGCAGATGAAATTCGGGCCGCAAAAAAACCTTTCGCGAATTTCAGTCCAGAGATGGAGGAAAAAAACAAGGAGCTGAAAAAATATCTTTATCAGAATATGTACACACATCGCCGCATCCAACGGATGGAATTCAAAGCGGAACTGCAATTGAGTCAACTATTCGCCGCCTACATGAAATCGCCCAAATTACTGCCCGAACCGTCACTCAATGCCGAACGTCATGGAACTCTCGAACGTAGGATCTGCGATTATATTTCGGGAATGACAGACCGCTATGCCATTGAGGAATACGAGAACCTCTACTGAAAAGGAACTCATAAAAAATACGGGGAAGAGAGTAGCCTTAAGGCTATTTAAAGGATGGCAACGACAAAACCTGTCTTCATTATAAAAACAGGTTCGCAATGCTCCCTTTTCCAATTTCAGGGGGAACCGAAGCTTTGGTTGCCGCTCCGCTATTAATTTCTTTACCCCCCACACTCACAACTTTTAAAGGACTGCGACTGCCACCCAGTTGTTTTGTCACCTCAGTCTCGGCCTGCGTAGCCTGAAATTTCTCTTTAGGCAAGGCACTAACCTCTTTAATGATACGGGTGCGATTCGCGCCTTGGGAACTGCCACTCAATTCACTCGTTTCCATTTGCTTGCTCCGATAAAAACCAGATGGATTAAGATCACTTTGATCAAAACAGAACAATAATCTCAAACCAATGCCCTGCTATGGAATGCGCATTGATTTTAATTTACCAGAATACGGTTCCGTTCAGAATCAGAGCAACACGTCGGCGATACTGCCCTTGCCAATCTCGGGAGGCACTATAATTTTAGTTGCCTTCGCACTGTTTACCTCCACGCCGCCGACAGGAGTCACATTAACGGGAGACCTGTCTACACCAAATTCAGCCGGATCACCTGCTGAGTTGGTAACGGCCGCCAAAGCACCTGTCAAACGGGTTTGCGGATTGAGCAATGCGTCACGATTAGCACCCTGAGAACTTCCACCCTGCGTACTAGGCCCTATAGGATCCATGTCAACTCTCCTGTAATATAAATTTACCTTGAATTACCGCTTTATACGAAAGGCAAAGTCCATTGCAATGAAAAAAGACATCAATCCTTGACGCCCAAATACTTCATTGTCAAAGGGTTCCTACTGGAACCCTTTGACAACGAACCACTTTATTTCTTATACTTCTGCCAATGAACATCGGAAATAACATTGCTGTTATCTCGATCATTCTCATAAACAGATTCGATTTCCCATCCCACTTTATCTGCAGAATCTACGCACTCCTTCAAAGTTCCTTCGCAACGGGTGTAACAACCCAACCAATAATCACATTTAACATAAAGCCAAAAAACAGTTTTAGTTTTTGGGTCCTCAACCTTGGAAAAAAAACGAGGAGAAACACTGTAGTCTTCCTCTTTATCCATATTATCGGCAAACGATAGTGTGGGAGCTATGACACACAACCCCAGAACAACTACAGCTAAAACCGACTTGACTACAAATTCTCTCATGTAAACTCTCCTTAAAAACGTTTGCTAGTAATTTTACCTTTGGATTGTAAAGCTTTGACTATAATATACAGCCTAAACCATGGATTTTTCAAACTAAATTGGGAATTATTCTTGTCCCCGTTAAAAAACATCGCAATTACTAAAAAATCTGTCAATGAATCTCCACACTGATAACAACATCCGTTCCGTTTGTGTTTTTTGTTCCTCAAGTAATTCAGCGGGCACTATTTTCATGGATTCTGCACGCGAACTCGGTCGAGGACTTGGGAGGATGGGTTTGACCCTGATCTATGGCGGGGCCAGCATCGGCATGATGGGGCAAACGGCCTCAGGCGTGCATGAAGAAGGGGGACGAGTGGTTGGTGTCCTGCCTGAATTTTTCAGAAAAAAGGAAATTGAATACCTGGACGCCGATGAGTTGATCGTTACGCCGGACATGCGAAGTCGGAGAGCCATCATGGAAGAAAATGCCGATGCCTTCATTGCGCTTCCCGGAGGCATTGGAACCTTGGAAGAAATCACTGAAATTTTGTCGATGCGGCAATTGAAATTAATGTCAAAACCGCTCATCCTCGTCAATATTGATGGTTTTTTTGATAACTTTCTTGTCCTTATAAATGACATGATCCAACGCAAGTTCGTGAAACCAGAAATCTTAACAACGTTGATCCTCGTTGCAGACACTCAAGCGGCATTGGACTATCTGGCCTCCCATTACATCATCTTGTCACAACGCACCGGTTGATCGTCACAACTCACGGCTCATACATTCTCACTTGCCGATGTAAGCAAATTTCCCAAACCACGACAATGCAGTCAGCAAACTGCATTCACTTATGACTGATTATGAGGAACATCGATGGCTAAATTTGACTACAACGTGATTGTTATTGGAGGTGGCTCCGCAGGTCTCGTATCAGCCTATATCTGCTCTGCCGTCAAGGCCCGGGTCGCATTGATAGAAAAACACAAAATGGGTGGCGATTGTCTGAATACGGGATGCGTTCCCAGCAAAGCATTGATTCGTTCCGCCAGAATTTTATCGCAAATACGCAATCACAAACTTTACGGAATCCATACCGCCACGGCGGAATTTGAATTTTCGGAAATCATGGATCGTGTCCACGCGATCATCGCAAAAGTCGAACCTCACGACAGTGTGGATCGTTATACGAAATTAGGTGTTGATTGCATTCAGGCCACTGCCAAGATCATTTCTCCGCATGAAGTCGAAGTCGATGGCAAAATTCTAACGACAAAAAATATCATTGTCGCCACCGGTGCTCGCCCCGCAATTCCACCAATACCCGGTTTGGACAAAGTCGATTTTTTAACGACAGACACCCTATGGAATCTGCGCGAGCTCCCCAAAAGGCTCATTGTCGCAGGTGGTGGCCCCATCGGTTGCGAATTGACACAATGTTTTGCACGTCTGGGTAGCAATGTCACCCAAGTCGAGATGATGCCTCAACTTCTGAGTAGAGAAGACCCTGAGGTCGGAGAATGGATCAACAAAAGATTCAAGGCCGAAGGGGTCGATGTCCGGATCAATACAAAATGTAAAGAAATTGCTGTCGAAAAGGGTGAGAAATACATGATCGTTGAAGAAGGCGGTCAGGAAAAACGCATCCCCTTCGATCAACTGCTTGTCGCTGTTGGGCGAGCCGCAAATGCCAAAGGATTTGGCTTGGAAGAACTCGGCGTAGAACTATCCGCACGCGGCACAATTGTGGTGGATGATTATATGAGAACCCCGACTCACCCGAATATTTATGCCTGTGGAGATGTCGCAGGCCCCTATCAATTCACGCACACAGCGGCTCATCAGGCCTGGTATTGCGCCGTCAACGCTTTGTTCAGTCCACTTAAAAAATTCAAAGTCGATTATCGCATCATCCCCTGGTCCACCTTTACCGATCCCGAAGTCGCCCGCGTGGGATTGAGCGA
The DNA here is from genome assembly GCA_002787235.1 of Nitrospinae bacterium CG11_big_fil_rev_8_21_14_0_20_45_15. Taxonomy (GTDB): domain Bacteria; phylum Nitrospinota; class Nitrospinia; order Nitrospinales; family VA-1; genus Nitrohelix. The sequence continues at coordinate 158,041 of PCWG01000033.1, read as the reverse complement.
AACTGAAGCGCGCTCCGCGGGCATCGCCTATGAAAGTTCGCTGTATCCCATTGATGATCTGGATCGTGCGATAGCTGACAGCGAAGATCATGGCTGGATAAAAGTATTGACCGAACCCGCCAAAGACAAGATTCTCGGTGTGACCATCGTTGGAAATCATGCAGGAGATTTGATCTCGGAATATGTTCTGGCGATGAAAAATGGATTTGGACTCAACAACATCTTATCGACCATTCATATTTATCCCACCATGGCCGAAGCCAATAAATATGTTGCGGGAGTGTGGAAAAAAGCACACGCACCGCAAACCCTGCTGACCTGGATTGAAAAATTTCATCGCTGGCGCAGGTCTTAAAACACCTCCGAAAGACCGTATAGCAGGAAGGAAACCCAGTGACTTGATCGTTGACTAAAGCGTCGGTCAATGAGAACATTTGGGTGACTTAAGTCAATAGCCCTGATTTCATTAAAAGTTTTGATTTGCCAAATTTTTGTACTTTGAATTCAATCATTCATATACGAAATTTTCCTCAAACAGGAAGGGCCTGATGAAAAAAAAAGAACGTGGATTGAGAGAATTGTATGAAAGCGACCCGGAAAAAGCGGATGCAACCGTATGGGGAAGGAAAGCCAGCCCTCTCTCGCGTCGCGGATTTCTAAAAAAAAGCGGCCTCGCGGCCATCACCCTTGCGGTTGGAGCGCATATCCCTTTTTTTGGGAAAATGCCAGCCGGCCTGATACCGGTCGCTTTGGCAGAATCTCCACAAAATTTTGAAATCGAGGGAAAGGATGGTTTGCGCGTCCTCAACGACCGTCCCTTGAATGCCGAGACGCCCCCTACTTTACTGAATGACTCCATCACCCCGGTCAACCGTCACTTCGTCCGCAACAACGGTCTGGTTCCAGGATCCGCTTATGACGACAATACGAAAGACTGGACACTCACCATTGATGGAGAAGTTCATCAACCCAAAATACTGACTCTGGATCAACTCAAGCAGTTCAAGCATTACAGCTATGCCCTGCAAATTGAATGTGGCGGCAACGGTCGAGCGGGATATCAGCCGCCGGCTAAAGGAAACCAATGGACTTTCGGTGCGGTCGGTTGCGCCCAATATACTGGTGTCCGGATGAAGGACGTATTACGAGAAGTCGGGCTCAAGGACACAGCTATTTATACCGGATATTACGGCAGTGACATCCATTTGAGCGGTGACCCCGAAAAGGTAACCATTTCACGCGGGACCCCGATCGCCAAGGCAATGGATAACCACACTCTGATTGTTTGGGAGATGAACGGAAAGCCCTTACCCGCTCTGCACGGATTTCCTGCGCGCGTGGTGACTCCGGGTTGGCCTGCATCGACTTCGATAAAATGGTTGAAGCGCATCTTCGTCCGCGACAGAGTTCACGACGGACCTAAAATGACCGGCCAGGCCTATCGAACCCCTAAATACCCCGTTCCTCCGGGAACACATGTACCCGATGAGGACATGCAAATCATTGAATCTCTACCGGTGAAATCTCTCATCACTCACCCGCAAAGCCGAATGACGGTAACCAAAGATCAGTCTTTTCTGGTGCGTGGTCATGCCTGGGCAGGGGACCGTAGCGTTCAGGATATGCATGTGTCCCATGATTTTGGAGCCACCTGGATTCGCGCGAACCTGAAAGATCCTATCAATCCCTACGCATGGCAGGATTGGGAAGTAAATCTCAAGTTTGCCGTAAAAGGTTATTATGAAGTTTGGGCGAGAGCGACCGACAGTCAGGGCACCATGCAACCCATGGTCGTACCGGGATGGAATCCCAAAGGCTATCTCAACAACGCAATGCACCGAATCGCCATCAACGTGACCTGATTCGGGTTGATTGTTTTCATCGTTTCAGTCGCTGAAAAGGAAAGGTTATGAAGGCCGCCATAAAATCTCAAATCCATTATTTTAGAGAAATTTTTTTCCTGTTTTTATGGATATCGTTTTCCGTACCCGCTTGGGCCGATACGGAATTATTACCCGGTGCAGAGCGCGACCTTGTGATAGAAACCTGTACAGCCTGTCATTCCTCAGCCATCATTCGACAGAACCACATGAGTCGAGAACGCTGGGACGAAACCATCACATGGATGCAGGAAAAACAGGGCTTGATGGAATTGAGCCCTGAAATCCGGAAACGAATTCTGAATTATTTATCTTCAGCCCAGGGAGTGGGATCCAAAAACTCGGAACCAGGACAAAAGATATATGATTACGATTACCCTCCCAATCCCCTTTGATACAAAGACGTTGGTGGCATCTGTGTTTGCAACCTGTCCCTACAGTTTTTCGCAACCCTCCGCTTACAAAAAGATATTTACCTGAAAAAATCTTTCCCAATCCCGCAAATATGGGATAATGACTTTTACTCCTGATTGATTTTGGATTGGAACGGAATTAAATGCTATGGGGAAAACCCTCCACATAAAAATTGATAAAACCATCGAAGACCTGATCCCCGGTTATCTTGATAATCGAAAAAAAGATATTGGCCTCTTAAAAAATGCTCTCGAACAAGAAGACTTTTACGCCATTCAAAAATTGGGTCACAAGCTGAAAGGATCGGGTGGCGGTTATGGCTTCGATGCTCTCAGCCGTATGGGGCATACTTTGGAAATTTCAGCAAAAGGTAAGGAGAATCAAAAAATCAAGGACACCATCAACGAATTGATCGAATACCTGGAAAACATCTGCATCACTTATGAATAGAATTGAATTTTCTTTTGCACGCCCACCCTTAACAGCTCGCACTCAAGAGAGATTTTTGAAACAAAGTTTTCATATAAAATTAGTCACTCTTATTCTGGCGTTACTCTTCTGGACACTGTGCGTCGCGCAACTCGCTTGCGCCGAAGAAAAGGACTGGCACTATTGGCAAAAACTCTACAACATCAATCAAGCGAATAAATCATCTCTGCCTGAAGAGCGTTTTCAATGGCAGATACGACCTGTACAAATCAAGGAACTGGATGTAACCGCAATTCTGCCGGATTACCCACACGTCAAAGTTTCTGATTATCGCGGATACAGCAAGGAACTCTGCCTGACCTGCCACGATGGCATTGCCGAGGCAGGACCCGGTCACCCACGTTCCTTTGGCTGTACGGTCTGCCACGGCGGCGATGGCAATGCCACAACAGATACAGAAGCACACTCGAGTTTGATCTATGATCCCTCTATAAAAAATGATCGTGGCAATCCATCCAGTCTCAACGTTGTTGCAAAATCATGTGGGCAATTGTATTGCCATGCCGGGCATACCAATCCCGATAAAAACCATATTCAACGAGTCAAGAAATCCATGATGGGGACTCTTGCCGGAATTTTTTCAGGCTTGCGCTTCCAATGGGGTGGGCAAATCGAGAAAACCGCGCGCTACGGCGTAACATCCATCGCCGACGAAGATGGGAATATTCCATACACAGAAGGAGCACTGGATCGACTGGCTCCGCTCGGACATTTTCCTTTACGCAACTCTCCGGCAACTCCGCAGAGCTCTTCAAAAACAGGACATATTGCCGATTCCCTGCTCCAGGAGAAATGCACACAGTGTCATCTGGATAGCACCGGGTCCGGCTCCCATGGATTCAGATCTCAGGGATGCGCCGCCTGTCATGTGGACTATGAAGCCGATGGATTATACAAAGGGGACGATCCCACTCAATCTCGAACAAAGCGGGGTAAACCAGCGTTTCATAAAATAAAAGCCCTTCCCCGTGCCGGGGTTTGTGTTCAATGCCATCAGACTTATGCTCTGTCAAAAAATACGCCTGAAATTAACGGATTTGAGAATTCTGAATCATCCGAGCCCGCACCCCCTGAATCTGTAGTCCAGGAAGAAACATCTTTAGAGATCAAGCCCGTGACCTCCATTTTTCGAGTCAATACACCCATCAAAGAAGCGGGAGAAGGAAAACTCGACATCCATTTTCAAAAGGGATTTGACTGCATTGATTGCCACACACAATTTGACATCATGGGCGACGGCAATATATATTCCAAGCAATATCAAGCTGTAGAAATCAGATGCGAAACATGCCATGGCGACAATAAAAACCCCGCTCTGACCGCACCTATTTTAGATCCTGCAAGCAATGCCATTCGACTGAGTCGTCATTATAAGAATGGCAAAAACAGTGTTGGCGACAGGTTGGCACTCACGGCAAAAAATCAAATGATGAGCAACGTTAAAGAGGAAGACGGCAATATTGTTGTGTACGAAAAAAAGAGTGGCCGCAGGCACATCGCACCACAAATCAATAAAAACTGGGCGCATGCGATTCCCGGTCATTCTCAAAAGCTGGAATGCACGGCCTGCCACTCTCAATGGACACCGCAATGTCAAGGATGTCATACCGACCTTGACCAAAGTCTCACAACACCCGAAAATCATTCATCTGCCTTCTGGGGATCGTCTCAATTCAAGATGAAATTGACACCACCCGCTTTGATGATCGGCCCGCGCGGAAAAGTAGCACCTGTGCTATCACAACCTCTGCGCAAAGCCACCTTTCTGGATGAACAAGGAACACCGCTTCCCGCAATCAATGCCCAGGGCCTGCAAAGCGGGAGCTACCTTCAGTGGGGATTTTCAAATCCGGAAAGTCGTTCCGGCTCTAATCTGGCTTATGCCATGAATCCTCATTCCGTACGAAGGCAGGTCCGTTCCTGTGTGGATTGCCATCTCAACCCCCAAACCCTGGGACTGGGTGATGGAGATTTTTCTTTGGGAAAGAATCCATCTGGAAGAGAAGATCGAATGAAGGCCATTGATCATACGGCAGAAATAGCACAACAATCAGACCATTCCCCGACAGCAAAAGTCACCATGAAAGGGAAAATTCTCGCCGGTACGAACCAGCCCGACGCAAGACCTTTCAATCAAAGAGAAATCAACCGTATTCTAAAAGTCGGTAATTGTCTCCCCTGTCACGATCAATACAATGATCCCATATTTCAAAACATGGGGAAAAGCTACAAATTCGAAAGCACCATAGATCATCAAAATTTGCGCAAACGCATTCTCGAACAAGCCCCCTCTACTCCATGATACCGACTCGATTTATAACCATTCTCTTGCTGAGTGTGACCCTGTTTCAGGGAACCCTGCTTTTTGCCCAGGATCAAACACAGAGTCTGGCGCAAATTGAAACTGCATCACCCATGCAGTTGGCCCAGAATCTATCCAATGTATTTTGGGATTTTTCTGGCGAAGAAAAAAAAGATCCTATCCAAGAGGGTTTCACATCAGGCAATGAGGCCAGTCCATTTGAAAGCCCCATCATCCGCGAAAACGACATCCTCCCGTCCTACCAGCCTCTGGAAAAGGAAATGGCCCAGCCACCACAGGCATTAGACAAACCCTTTATCACACCGGAAGACCTGCTCGACCCCTTTCCCTTCTTGCGCGGTCCGGGAGGTACTTATCAAAGCATTCTCAAGCCAGGTGTTACCGTTGAAGGGACCCAATTTGAGTCTTATGGCGACTCGCGGAAATTCATAGAAAACTATTACCGACAATCAAATTTTTCTATCAAAGATTTGTTTAAGGACATCGAATTCAAAGATCCAAACTCACGCTGTCTTTCATGTCATCAGGGCATCGAAGCCATCGATAAGAATCATAACTGGAGCTGTCGCAAATGCCACAAAGGCAATTCGCGGAAAAAGAATTTTGAAGACGCGCACACGGATCTTATCGCCAACCCTTCCGCTCCCGAGCACGTTAAAGAATTTTGTGGAAAGTGCCATGCCGATCAAATTGAGAAAATGAACCGATCCGCAAAATCAACACCCTCTGCAATTGCCTATTCGGTACGTTACGCCTGGGCAACGTCTAGCCCATCACACGAAAATTTGAACGAAGTTTTGCCTCCAGCATCCGATACTCCAGCAAATCAGACAACAACCATTGCCCCAAAAACTGCAACACCTCCAGAGGCAGAAACATTCATTCAATCGAAATGCAGTCAATGCCATCTCGACACGAAAGGCTGGAATCGACCCGGCGACTATCGCGCTAAAGGCTGTGCAGGATGTCACATGGTGTATGCAAGCGACGGTCGTTCCTTGAGTCACGATCTGGCGATCCAACATGTCCAACGCAAAGAAATAGAAAATCGTTCCAATCGTTTTTTAAAAAAATACGCTGATCAAAGTCAGACAAACCCGCGTGGATTTCCGTTACTGCATAAATTCACCCGTGCCGTTCCCAGCCTGCAATGCGAAACTTGCCACAGTCAAAACAGTGTGGGATCAGAGTTTGAAGGACGGTTTGCAAAAGCTTCGCTTCCCTCAAGCAAAGCGGTCGAAGGCGAAAAACCCGTACTCCATGGCAGGGAACACCAATTATTATTGCCCGACATCCACCGAGAGCGTGGTATGCACTGCATCGACTGCCACACGGGAGAAGAAATCAAGTCATCACCTGCAGAAGAGACACGAATTCATTGCGAGGATTGTCACGGCACACACCTTAAACCGCCAGAATCGTTTCAACTGACCAGCAATGATCCCAAAGCAAAGGCTATTTGGAAACAAATTTCCGAGACACCCAATCTTGATCAGAAAATTAAAAAAGACGATGTCCTGCTAGCGACTTCCAGCGGTCGGGTTTTAAATCATATTAAAAAAGAAAAAAACCGCTGGGTGCTTTATTCAAAAGTAACCGGTCACCGTCACATCATCCCGGTGCTCAAAGATATAGAAGTTCCCGTAGGCCATCGCCCCACAGGACACATGGAAAAAATCGAATGCCACACCTGCCATGCGCGCTGGACGGCAAGCGAATGGGGATTGATCGTAACACCCTCTCCCGGCTCCGAAGAACAAGCCATGCAGGAATCTGGCGTCAAAGGTGGGAACTCATTTATTGAAACTGCATGGAACATTATGATTCTTGGGAAAAATGCACGTGACAAATATTCGATAATGAAACCACATTACCAGTATTTCCTAAAGGAATCAGGGACCACAAAACTTCATGCGTCCCAAACGCAGGATGGCAAACCCGGTCTCCTGATGCGACCCTATGCCCCTCATACAATTAGAAAAAATGCCCGGCCCTGCGAAAGCTGTCACCAGAATTCATTAGCCGCAGGCCTCGGTGAATCGACAATGAAAAATATCGCCAGCGATGCATCTTATGCAGACCCCAATTACGACCCGGCATTCCAAATAAAACAAATGATCACCCCTGACGGGCGCGCCCTGCAGACTCCTTACCCGCCCGGTCTGGCACGTTTTTTAAATGCCGAGGAAGCCATGGCCTTACTGGGAACAACCGATGCTTATCGCGCTTATCGATTTCTGAGTCTGAAAGAATCCCAATTCCCTCGACTTCTGCAAAGGACCGAGTTCCCCTACGACACACGACGACGCAGAAAGGAAAGACAACTTGAGCAGGAGCTGGAATTGCTCAAGGATCAGCAACCTCAAAATCTGCCCACACAAACCGCTCCAATCGGTCAAACACCGTTCTTCAATGAAGGGAATTTCCGATGACCCTGTATCGGCTTTTTATTTGTGTCCTGTTTTTTTGGGCAACCAATGCGCATGCAGATATTAGCCTGTTAAAAGAAAATCATTGCGATCAATGTCACCGTTTGAGTTCTGGCGATAAAGAACAAAACCTCGCTCCCGATCTCTTTTACGCTGGTGAAAAATTTCAAGAGCCCTGGTTGCGGGAATTTTTGCGCAATCCCCACATCATCCGACTCAACGGCTACAGCGGTCGAATGGATTTCCCCAAAGCGATCACTCCTCAACCGCATCCTTCCTTACCCGAAAAAGTCGCGGATGAAGTTGCAGATGTTCTTTTGACTCTCAAACTTCTCGAACCAGAAACACCCATTAATTTCGGCGAACCTTTGTCCAAAGGGAAAAAAGTGAGGGCAAAAATTCTCTTTGAAAGAAATTTCAGTTGTAGTGCCTGCCATAAAGGTGTCAATCTTGCTGGCAAACCACATGGCGGTGAGTCCGGCCCTTCCCTGTTCAACGCAGGGGCTCGACTGCAACCGCAATGGATTTTCAACTGGCTTCAATCTCCAGAAAAATATCGCAGTAAAGGCAGAATGCCTCGCTTTGATCTCGATCAGGAAACTGCCATCAAACTCGTTCAATACATAATGACTCTTAAAAAGGAAAATATGAAATGACGAGCATCTGGCTAAAATTTTTAGGGACCAGCATTCTCCTTACGCTCTCCGCTTGTACGAATGATAGCGATGAAAGCGTCCATAGAGAACCACCCCCTACCGTCGCAGAGGTTCCTCACGAGACTTTTGTCCCTGCTCCCGAAGTGGTAAAACCCGCGCCGGTTTCGCAGAAAACACGCGACACCTATCAATGGTATTGTTCCCAATGTCACGGCATCACAGGCAAAGGTGACGGCATGAATGCCTTGCAATTGGCCGTGCCGCCACGCAACCATACCAAAGCGGACTATCTCGAAACGAGAACCGATCAACAGTTGTTCGAAGCCATCAAACTGGGCGGCCTCGCCGTTGGCAGAGCACCTTGCATGCCCGCCTGGGGCAACACTCTCAAAGACGCCGATATCACCGGACTCGTCAACTACATCCGAGAACTGTGCCATTGCGAGGGAGCTTGAGACCCTGCAAGGAACAATTACTTTCTGCACAAGTTGTTTCTGAAGACTGATTTGATTTTTTACGATACATAAAAAGAGGTTTTCATGGTAGACGTCGTTCCTTTCAAAGGTCTGAGATACAATACAGAAATGACAGGACCTTTCAATCAAGTCATCGCACCACCCTACGATGTCATCTCGCCCGCTGTTCAAGATGAACTTTACGAAATAAATCCATACAATATCGTACGATTGATTTTGAACAGAGAGACTCCTGAGGATACAGAGAGCTCCAACCGCTATACCCGTTCCGCCAAACTTTACCAGCAATGGATAAGTGAAAAGGTGCTGACTCAGGATAACGAAGCCTGTTTTTACATCTATCAGCAGGAATATGATTTTGAAGGCACACGCAAACACAGAATCGGGGTTTTGGCGCGCGTCCGGCTGGAGGACTTTTCTCAAGGAAATATCTGCCCGCACGAGTTCACACTGGCAAAGGCCAAACAGGACCGTTTGGCTTTGTTACACGCATGCAAGGCCAATTTCAGCCCTATTTTTGGCCTTTATTCAGATCCCGAAAAAATCAGTGATAAAATCTTCGAAGAAATAACAAAAAATTCAGCCCTTGCAGAAATTGCAGATCAAGGCATTGTCCATCGATTCTGGAAATCAAGCGACCCATCTGTTTCCCAGACCCTGACGGATCTTTTCAAAGAAAAAAAAATAGTCATCGCCGATGGACACCACCGCTACGAGACCGCGCTCGATTATTACAAAGCAAATAGAGACAATGTTCCTGATTCTGCCTATGTTATGATGTTCTTGACCAACCTTGAGTCCGAATGCCTCACGGTGTATCCTATCCACCGTATGATAAAAACACCCGTGCCCTTTGATCTTGCCAAATTCCTGAAAGATGCGGAATCCTATTTTGACGTTCAGCCTCTGTCTCTTGGACAAAAATCGCGTGATACAGACATCAAGCGAGCATTGGAAAAAGAAGGAAACAGGTCGGGGACTTTCTGCGCTTACATCGGAAATGGCGAAGCTTATCTGCTGAAAGTCAAAAATCCAGACGCTATATTACCCATGCTTGCCAGTGAAGAATCTCCGATGCTCAAGGCACTCGATGTGGCACAATTGCACACGCTTGCCATCAACACCCTTTTAAAAATCGACACCAGGGCACCTGACAAACAACAATTCATATCGTATCAAGTAGACCGAGCGGAAACTGTAAAACGAATCGATTCGGGTGAATTCGATTTGGCATTTTTCCTCAATTCCACTCCGGTTGCAGATGTTCGACGCCTTGCAGAATCGGGAGTTCGCCTGCCGCAGAAAGCCACCTACTTCTATCCTAAACTCCTTTCAGGATTGGTTATAAATCCACTCAAAATATGAAAATACTTTCGGCAGAATACATCGCATCCGCAGTCAACAACGAACAATGTCCGCAAGCATCCCTGAGCGAAGTCGCCTTTGTCGGACGCTCGAACGTCGGCAAATCATCACTCATCAATTCGCTTCTCAATCGCAAGAAACTGGTGAAAACCAGCTCAGTTCCGGGAAAAACACAGACGATCAATTTTTTCAAAATCAACAATGCCTTTTTCTTCGCCGATCTGCCCGGTTACGGTTTTGCCAAAGTCCCGGCCGCAGTACAGCGAACATGGCAAAAAATGATTGAAGACTACCTCCTGGAAAGGCAAACTCTTAAGGGCGTGATCTTTATTATCGATATGAGGAGAAAGCCGGGGCCGCTGGATATCAACCTCAAGGAATGGTTGGAAACCAACAACATTCCTTATATTTTAGCGATCACCAAAGCAGACAAAGTTCCAACATCAAAAAGGAAAAAGCACATCAGTGCAATTCTGGAAGGGATGGGCATAGACAGCAAAGCAGGAGGCGGGATAGTCACCTATTCGAGCAAAGCCCGACTGGGACGAAAAGAGCTGTGGGCCAAACTATATACAATGATGGGAGTTGTAGAAGATCCATCTCCCCAATCGCAAGAAACTGCGATTGAGGAGGATGAAGAGGATTTTGAGTTTTAGCCCCACATCGCTTCGGGAATTTCCAAACGTTCTACTTTTTTTCCCTGTACAATATGTTGGTCAAGGATCTCGTCTACATCTGCAACCGTGACTTTGCTATACCAAACGCCATCAGGATAAACAACCATTGCCGGTCCCATGCTACAAGGCCCCAAACAAGTCGTACCGGTAATAAAAACTTTGCCGAACAGGCCTCGTTGTTCCAATCCCATGTCGAGTTTATTTAGAATTTCGCGACTGCCACTCTGCGCGCAAGAACCCTTGGGGTGACCCGGAGGTCGCTCGTTGGTGCATACAAAAATATGATAACTTGGTTTTGCCATTTTTCTCCTTTCTGAGAATTAATGAATGAATCATTTGGGTTAAGATGCAACAAATTTCAATTGGTTTTTTAAAAATCACTGCCCGTTCATGAAAAGCACATTACCAACAACTGCGAAGTTTGATGTCCCCTATCTCAAAGAATCGTTAAAGGATCTCTTCGGAGAGACATCAGGCACGCCTGAAATCATTTCAATGACAGGTGACGCCTCCGATCGCAGATATTTTCGGATATCCTTTAGTACTGCCGATGTCGAGCCCGGTTCCATTGTCATCATGCAACTTTCGTCTCCCATCGCCAACGGAGACAACGATTTTATACAGATTTCACGTTATTTGCAAAACCTCAAATTACGAGTGCCTCGAATCCATAAAATCGACTCAGAAAAAGGACTCCTGCACTTAGAAGATTGCGGTGACGAAACCTTGTCGGATCGTCTGCTTTCAATGCCCCATGAACAAGAAAAACTCTATTCTCAGGCCATTACAGAATTGGTTCAACTGCAAACCCGAGCCCACAATGCCCCTTTTACAAGAAGATTCGATGTCGAAAAACTGATGTGGGAAATGGAATTCATGCTCACCCATTACATTGAAGGGCTTCTCAAAACACCCCTGTCTTCGAAACAACGGGAAAACTGGGCCCAGGAACTTTTGCCTTTATGCCAGCTTCTTTCCGAGCAACCGCTGTATTTTGTACACCGTGATTTTCATTCCCGGAATTTAATGGTTCATAACGATGAATTGATATGGATTGATTTTCAGGATGCCCGTCTCGGCCCCTGCCAGTACGATCTGGCCTCGCTATTGCGAGACTCTTATGTGACGCTGGATGAGCCATTCCGGATCAAAATGATCGACCTTTTTCTGGAACTGCATTCAGTTGAAGGGAACACGTTGGATCGCGAAGAATTTCTAAAAATTTTTGATTGGATGTCTATCCAGCGTAATCTGAAGGCGATAGGAACCTTTTCCTTTCAAAAGTGCGAAAAAAAATCCGATCGCTACTTGCAATACATAGCACCTACTTTGAATTATGTACATCAGGCACTGAGCCGGAGACCTGAACTTTCCGGCCTCAGCCGTCTCTTGCAGGATTTCACACCTGCATAAAATTCAAAAGTTGTATTAATATTAAATAACAAGCATTTCTATTTTCATTTGATTCCAGCAGAGATTTCTGATGTCCCTATTGAAATGGTATGTGTTAAAAAAATTCATCTGGACTTATTTGGTCACCGCCATCGGATTGATCAGCATCTTTTTGGTCATTGATTTTTTTGAGCGCTTCGATGAGTTTTTCTCCCGCAATGCACCCACATCCGATTTGCTTTTATTTTATTGGTACCGCATCCCGCACATCTTGTTTTACATGGCACCTCAAGCCGTATTGCTTGCAACCGCCATCACCTTGTCAACTTTGGCGCGTGACAATGAAGTGACCGCCATGCGCGCTTGCGGTATCGGCATTACCGGTATCACGCTTCCTATCATTGGCGCATCCGTAGTGATCTCTCTTTTGGTGTTGGCCTGTAGTGAATACATTCGCCCTGAAGCCAGTAAAAGGATGAACCATATATTCTACGTGAAGGTCCGGCAAAAAATGCACTACGGTGCTGTCGAAACGGACCAGATATGGCTCAAATCAAAATACGGTGCCATTTGGAATATTGATCGTTATGATCCCGATCAAAATCAGATGTTCCAGGTACGCATTTTCCTCACCGACGATCACAATGTCATTCAAAAGAGAATCGATGCCAAGCAAGCGCAATGGAGCGAAAACAAATGGCTCTTCAAAAATGGCTCCTATCGAATCTTTAAAAAAGACGGGTTGTTTCAGACCGAATATTTTGACGAAAGATTTTTTCCCGTTCAGGAAGTACCAGAGGACTTTGAAAAAATCCGTATCAAACCTGAAGAACTCAGCCTGAGTGAAATGTATCAATCCATTCAAACCAAGACAACCGAAGGCAAAGATATGACCGATAAATGGGTCGATCTACACTTTAAGATATCGTATCCTTTCATCAGTATTGTGTTGGCTTTATTGGCTATCCCCCTGTCGCTAAAATCCAGCCGGCACGGCGGAGCCTTATTTGCACTGGGCGTCAACCTTGGCATGGGCTTTTTCTTTTCTTTCATTTACGCGATGGGAATATCCCTCGGACACAGTGGTGCTTTTGGTCCCCTGTTAGCCGCCTGGGGCCCCAATCTTCTATTTATGGCACTGGGGTTTTATCTCATGCTGACGCTGGACAGCGAATACATTCTACCTTGGTCTGTGGGGAACAAACGTATATGAACCGTGCCGCCTCTATAGATATCGGTTCCAATACCATTCGTTTGCTGATCGCAGAAAAAACTTCCAATGGAGAGTTTCGAGAGCTGGAATCCATCCGCGCCATCACCCGACTCGGCGAGGGCATGAATACAGAAAAGTATTTACGCACCAATCGCATGGATGCCACTATTGAAAAACTGAAATCTTTCAAAAAGAAATTGATGGCCTACGAGCCTTTGCCTTTACTTGCTGTTGCAACCAGTGCGGTGCGCGAAGCAAAAAACCAAGATGAGTTCATTGCAAAAGCGAAAAATGCCGGGATTGAAGTCTGCGTGATTTCATGGAAAGAGGAAGCTCAACTCACTCTCGACGGTGTTTTCTGGAAAATTCCGGATGAAGGAAAGGACACTCTGACTTTTGATATCGGTGGCGGAAGCACGGAGTTTATATTGTCACGAGGAAAAGAGGTCAAACAAAGCTTTGGATCGTCACTCGGTGTGGTGCGACTCACTGAACGCTTTATCAGCCGGAGTCCCACCGACCCCAAAGAGTATTCAGCTTTGACTGATTTTCTTGAGCAAGAACTCGCTGCAATCCGGGAACAGCTGAACACCTTCACACCCGAGCGCGTGATCGGTACCGCCGGAACGGTGACCACGCTGGCGGCTATCGATAAGAATATCTTTCCTTACGATCCAGAAAAAATTCACCGAGCAATCATAAAGCAGGAGAGAATCAACGCGATTCAGGAAGATTTGATGCGTAAAACTTTAGAGGAGCGACTCGGCCTCGCCGCTCTGGAAAAAGGCCGGGAAGATTTGATCATCGTCGGAACCGCCATCGTCCTTGCGACGTTGAAGGCCTTTGCCTGCTCTCAGTTAACTGTGAGTGAGTACAGCTTGCGCGAAGGTCTTCTGCTCAAAGCGTTTGCGGAAAAAACTTCCTAGCAAAAACACACTCCAGCCCTCTACTTTTTGTTGACGTGATTGAAAAGAATTTCGTCCACCTTATCCATCAAGTTGTTGCGTTCCTGATTGGTGGCATCGATTCCGCGTTTTACTTTGACAATATCGGCATCGGGCAAATCGGTGCGACGTGCTTCATCTTCCAAATGCCATAGTTTGATATTTCTCCAGGCAAGCTCACTGATCGCTTCCCCGAGTTCCTTGATGCCATCACTCGATTGGACATTTCGGTTTTGATAGAGTTTTAATTTTTCATCTCGAATTTTAACTTTCCCTGCCAGAGCATCGACAAAAAAAGCATTGGCTTCATCAATCAAATCCTGATTTTGCCGAGCGGCTAAATCACGTTTTGCTTTGAGCTCTTCGAGAGCGGGGTCTCCAGGGTCTTTGGTAGCAATGGCTTCGTCCATATGCCAAATCCGTAGATTCTTTATTGATACCTTATCTACCAAACTTCCGAGTGTTTCAGCCATTTTATTTCCTGTAAAAGAGGTGTCAGCATTAAGGCTTTTATTCTATATGATCCAAAAAACAACAAGCTAACACATTGGTGAAAGTGTCTTCAAGTTCTTTCCTGATCTGCCTTGAGCGATAGAAGGTTGCGTGAATTCAATGTTTGCAGACTAGCTGATAGCAGTGAGTACTAGCATTTCCGCAGTAAATAAATTCCATCACGAACAGTGAGAAGGACCTGTTCCACTCGTGCGTCGTTTTTCACCGCTTGATTGAAATCATTAATGGCATGATCGGATTCGTCTTTAGGATTGAGCACCCGGCCACTCCACAAAACATTGTCCACTACAATCAATCCTCCTTGACGAATCAATTCCAAAGCTTTTTCGTAATAATTTTTGTAATTGATCTTATCCGCATCTATGAAGGCCATGTCGAACGAACCCTCCAGTGTGTTCAACGTTTCAAGAGCAGGTCCTTCCAATACAGTTATTTTTTTGCCATGCTCACTTTCTGCAAAAAACCGTTTTGCAAAACCGATCGCAACCGGGTCCAGATCGCAGGTGAACAGCTCCCCACCTTCGGGCAATGCGGAAGCCATCGACAGAGTCGCGTATCCCCCAAATGTACCGACTTCAAAGATGCGCCGGGCTCCTATCAACTTCGCCAGCAATCGTAGAAGTTGTCCTTCAATTCGCCCGGTGCACATGTGCGGGATTTCCAGACTCTGGTAGGTTTCCTCCTCCAAACGTTTGAGCAGGTCACCTTCGTATCGGGTGTGTGCAAATGCGTAATTTTCAATTTCTTTATCTAAAAAGTCCATAATATCTCCGAGAGTCACTTATTGAATAGTTTCGAGCCTGCCTTATAAGTATGGTCTAACTTGCTATCGGCTGTGTATGACAGGAAAATCCACTGATTAATAGGAGATGATATTGGCATCCAGACTTCTCCAGCAATACCATACCGCTACTGTCTGAAAGGGTTCCCATCGTTCGCCAAATTTCTGGATTTCTTTTCGTGTTGGAAGTTCGGGCAATGAATACAATTTCATGATTCCTTTTTGCAAACCCAGGTCGTCGACAGGAAGCACATCCAAACGGTTCAAAGAAAAAATCAGAAACATTTCTGCGGTCCAACGACCGATCCCCTTAACCGCAATCAAACATTGGATGATCTCATCATTGCTTTGATGAAACAAGCGGTGCGGACGAATTGTTTTGTTTTCAAAATGCAAGCTGAGATCTTTAAGGTAAACGATCTTCTGCCGGGAAAGTCCGACACTTCTCATTTCTTCTTCGGAAAGCTTTTGCAGTGCCGTAGAATTTGGTTTTCGCCCAGGAAACAAGGCGCAAAACCTCCCATGGATCGTCTCTGCGGCTTTCGTGGATATTTGTTGAGATATGATGGCCTTGCACAAGGTCTGGAAATAATTTTTATTTCGCTGAAGTTTGAAAAGACCGATCCCTTCAATCGCCTGAGCCATGATGGGATCTTTAGCGTGAAAATGACTCGTTAACTTTTTGTGGGATGGGATCGAAATGAAGCGGGCATCGTCTGGCATGATTTTAGGACGTCAATGGGTTCAGTCGATATGCAAAGCCCGCAGCTTTTTCAGATACGGGGACGCTTTAATGATTTCTGCCGCGTTTTCTGAAATGCCGTTGCCATACAAATCAATCGAAACCACATTCTCTAAAACCTCGCTTTGCGCCAAAATCTCACAAGCAGAATCGCCGAGCCGGTTGTTATCCAGAGACCAGGTCGTTACCGTCCTCATCATCTCAGACTGACACAAAAACTTCAGTCCCTCCAAACCAATGCGTGTGCCTTGCAGATACAGTGCGCGCATATCCTTCCAGCAAGTAGAATCCGCAAGTGCGCGAGCCCCTTCGGGGCCGAGAGGGTTTTCCTTCAAGTACAAGAGTTGAAGTTTTGACAACGTTGTCGAATTTGCCAAAGAACGAACGCCTTCTGCATTGATGGAATTATTTTGCAGATACAGCTTTTTCAAATTCACTAAGGTTTTTGAATTTGCGAGATGATGGGCCGAGACGGCTGTCAGTTTGTTGCCTTTAAAAGACAAAAGAGTCAATTGAGATATGGCTTCAGCTTGCGACAGGAATTCGACCCCTGCATCACCAAAGTCGTTGTTATCCATTTGCAATTCCACCACCGAACGAATTTTTCCGAAGCACACCATATCTTCTAACTCTTCGATGATGACTTCCTTGTCATTCAACTGCATTTTATACTGTGGTCCACTATCGCCCGATTCGGCATACATAGCCTCTTCGCTGACGACCATGGCTGTGTCGTCGCTGTACTCGGGAAGAATCAGGGTCATACTATTTTCAAGAAGACTTTCAAATAAAGAGCTTGGCATCTTTAAATCCAGGAATGGCGTTTAAAATACTCTACAATTTTTCTTACAGTAACATGAGGAGGGGCCTTAGTGGTGTCACAAATATAATCGGCCGCTTGTTTGTACTTCGGTTCCCTTTCCTCTAAAATTCTTTTTTGTTCTTCTTCAAAGGTCATGCCTTCCAAAAGTCTGGGCCGATTGGGATCCTGACGAATTCTTTTGATGATAGCCTCAATGTCCGCAGTCAATAAAACGCATTTTCCGCTTTTCTTCAGCTCGATCATATTTTCATCATTCAGTGGAACTCCACCGCCACAATCAATGACCCCATCCTGAGTAGAATCAGATATACTTTTTATAACATCTGACTCTATTTTTCTAAAGCCCGACCAACCTACTTCTTGCACAATTTCTGGGATACTTTTGCCCACCTGGTCTACGATCACCTGATCCGAACTGATCGAATTGCGCTGGATCCTCCGCGCCAATAAACGTGCAATGGAAGATTTTCCAGTACCGCGATAGCCTATTAGTATTATGTTCATTAATTGAGATTGGTTTTAAAATGTTTCATGGTATTCTAACCGCGTGATAATAGCCTAAGTTGAAAAAAAATGAAACTTTCGGCTTTTTGTTTTTCCTAATTGATAATGGGAAGGAAAACATTGTGAAAAAAATTTCGACTGCACTTTTCGTAACAATCATTTTTTTATTTGTTTCCGGTAATAATGTATGGGCTGATGATGATGATATCGTAAGATCACTTGAAACAAGATGTGCAGAAGGTGATTCTCGCTCGTGTTTTCTAATGGGCCAGCGTCTTAGAACTGTCGAGTTAGACAACAAATCTGCGCTTATTTATTACGTTAAGGCCTGTGAACTGAATGATATGGATGGATGCAATATTGGCGGTATTTTGACTCAACAAAGAGGCTTGCAAAACAGCCAGGACTGGAAAGATGCATTCAAACTCTTCGCAAAAGCTTGCGAGGCAAAACACGACAGTGCTTGCGCAAATATAGGTTCCTTAAAATACAGAGAAGGACGCCAAAAAGCTGCGATCAAATATTATACGATGGCTTGCGAACTCGGTAACGAAATCGGTTGTGCAAATACCCAACGTCTCAAACGCTAAACCTGTGTCACTATGAAAGAAAAAGTTAAAAATTGGGAGGAACTTGTAAACGATGGTGGCAATTATGGTGGCAAAGGTCTGGTCATGTCACCGTGGGAGAAAATCGTTTACGAAAACATCAAAGACAAAACCATCCTAAAAGTTCAGGATGGCTATACTTTCGTTAAAACCGGTAAGCTTGAAGAAGATCACGGTATCAAAGTTGCCGAACTCATTGCTTCTTTTGAACACCTCAGTGGCGTGACGACCTTGATCATCACGCACAACGATCTCGGTCCGGAAGGGGTTCGCATATTGAGTCAATCAAAAGTACTATCGAAAATAATCTACCTTCATCTGGGATCAAACAACCTTGGGGATGAGGGCGCAAAGATAGTTGCCAACTCTGAGTTGTTTTCTGAAGTCAAAACTTTGAATCTTGAATGCAACGGCATCACCGCAGAAGGTGCAAAAGCTTTAGCGCAATCGCCCTGGCTCACTCAAGTCGAATCTCTAAATATGGTGGACAATCGCGTGGGCGAAGAAGGTGCTTTGGCAATTGCCAATTCCGATGCTTTTTCTAACCTGACTTATCTTCATCTGGGGGGAAATCGGGTAAAAGATCCAAGCGTTAAAGCTGCTCTCAGAGAGTCTCCAAAACTTTCCAAGTTACAGACACTCAAAGTATTTTAAAGAATCAACTCCCTACCGTCCACACTTCACTCCAATGCGCCGGGAACTGAAGTATCTTCGCGAATAACACTTTCTGTATCACCCTGTATATCTATTTTGATGTCGACTTCAATGTCTTTGAGAATGTCAAACATGGCAATCTCTTCAGCAGATAATGGAGTCGACTCTGAGGGTGCCTGTACTGCCTGTGTCGTGGTTTTATTCATACTCGTCACATAGACAGCTTGTCTATTTTTTTCGTGGGGATTGATAACTTTGAGCTTCCCATCCTGAACCATAAAGACAGATTGTTCTTTATTGAGTTCTGCTGAAAATACTTTGCCCTTAAATCCAGCGACAGACGAGGGGGTTTTAACTACGTAATGTCCGCTTTTTTTATTTTTTTGAACAGCATTGAAAATTTTTCCAGCAATCAAATCAATCTGAATATTATGTTTCTCTTCTTTCTTTTTCACAGAAAATCTGGCTTCTGAACTTGGCAACAATCGTATTCGGCTCCCATCAAACAAAACAACATCCGTCACTGCATTCGGCCCAGAGGTTTTGACAATTTGTCCGGGTCTTACTGGCATGCCGTCTTTACCATTCGCAATAGGAGAACCGTCGCTTTTCAACACAACAACTTCGCCGTTCACTTTATCCAAAGTCGCAAAGTGGGGAGCCGCCTGTACTTGGGAAAAATAACCGAAAATTAAAAACATAATAGTCGCCCAAAACAGCATGTTTATATTTTGTACTGGCGTATGCGTTAAAACTTTTTCGGCATATAAACTTTCCCGTTTCATTCCAATCCCCCGTAATTTTCAAATTCAATTGAAATCGTAGCCCACATTCCCGGTAAAAACCACTTTCAAGAGACCTGCTCGTTGTTGTAAAAATCTGTCACAAATTCAGCGCAAATCGGATCTGCTTATTTCAAAACGGTATTGCCACTATAGTTTTTTTAAGTCACCCCCGTGTTCTTTCGATAGTTCAGGATCATCCGGGCGTAGCAATTCGGGTCTTGAATAATTTACTATTCCTGGTGTGATTTCCACACCTTCTTGCAGAAATAACGTTTTTAAATTGACCAGGGTTTTAGTGTCGTGCACCGCTTGCGCACCCTCTTTGCCAAAATTATTTCTGCCCAAAAAGAGATGTTCCAAACTGCTCAACGTAGTGGAATTTCCCAACGCCTTCAAACCGGCATCACCAATCAGATTTTGAGATAGACGCAAACTCTTCAATTTCGAAAATTTGGAGGAAGTGGCTAATAACTCGACAGCCGGATCATCCAGTTGATTCGAGGTTAAATTCAACGCTTCCAAGTGTTCTGCGACTTCACCCTGCAAAAATGCTTTGATACCTTCCGAATTGATGTAACCGCGTTCCAGTTCCAGTTTTTTTAAAGATGGCAGGGTTGTTGTTTCTCCCAAAGCGACGGCTGTATCATTACCGATCTCATTCCATCCCAAGTCCAACTCTTCCAGTTTTGAGAAATGTTTTGACAGGACCAATGCCCTGCCCCCCGTATCGGTCAAATTATTTTCAGAGATTGATAGCTTTTGGAGCTCCGTTACTAGAATTGAATCAGAATCTGCGACTGCTGTGATTCCTTCATCTGAAATATAATTGATGTCAAGATTCAATTCACGAAGATTTTTCAGGACCGAGGACTCCATTAAAAATTTGAAACCCTGATCGCTGATTTGGTTGTCTTTCAAATTCAGAACTTTTACATCACAAAGCAAGTCCAAACCCGCAATGATTTCTGCCGCTTCGTCGGCATAATATTTTCCAGTCAAAGAAAGTGAAACCGGGTCTTTGTCCAATTCCGCTTGAATCAGTTTTTCTAATTGTTCTCTCTTTTCTTCAACAGAAGGCTCGGACGATTCATATTCGGCTTCGCCACCTCTGATAATTCCCATAAAAAACTCCTTTTAAGACCATTACAAAACATTTGCTATCAAACGATTACAGGAAACATTCTATAGCCATTGTCAAAGCTTCTCAAATGAATTTGCGAGCTGATTCTCCATGATACAAAGCGATCTGAAACAGGAATTCACTTTCGCAAAGCAATATTAAAATTATTTAATCGTTCATTAACGATAATTTAATTATTGCTGGAATATACTCTTTTTATTTGAAGCTACAGAAACATGAATATTGACAGGAACAGGAGGCGTTAAATGACAAACTTTGAGACTTTAGACATACGCGGCCAGTCTTATTTCACTGGCTTTGAACTGGCCTCCAAGGCTTTTACCCGAATCAAAAATAACGGTGTTCTGGAAATTATTTTGGATCAACGAAGAAACTTGACCGAGGCTTTTAAAATCTGGGCCAAATCCAAAGGTTATAAAATTTCTGATATAGATGTAGGGCACGAAATGGTTCGGCTCTTCATTAAAAAGGGCGGGCGTGCCCTTGGTGAGAAAACTGCTAAATTCAGATAAGTAAAGATCTACAACGCCGGTTTCCCCGAAAACTTCATTTTGAGATCAAAGTCTCTCCGAATGTTTCTTCCCTCCTTTTGCGGGAGATCGGCGTTCCCCCCCTCTTCCCTTGAGTGCATACTATTCGGGAATTTTATTTTTATCGTAGATCAGGCGCAATCCTTCCAAAGTTAGAAAAGGGTCCGTTAATTCAATAGATTCACTCTGTTCTGCCATCCATCCAGAGATTCCTCCCGTCGCTATCACTTTCGCAGGCACTCCCATTTCTGCTTTCATTTTGGCAACCATGACATCCACCATGCCCGAGTACCCGAAGATCGTACCGGATTGAATACTCTCCACGGTGGATTTACCGATCACATTTTTGGGCCGAGAAAGATCAACACGTGGCAATTTTGCGGTTTTTTCAAACAAGGCATCGAGCAAAACTTGCACTCCGGGACAGATAGCCCCTCCCAGATACTCACCTTTGGCTGAAACAGCATCGAACGTTGTTGCGGTTCCAAAATCGACAATGATCAGCGGTCCTCCATATTTTTCGTAACCTGCGACGGCATTGACAATACGATCTGCCCCGACTTCTGAAGGATTTTTATAAAGAATGGATATTCCTGTCTTTGTTCCAGGGCCCACAATCAAGGGTTTGCATGAAAAGTATTTCTTCCCCATCTCTTCTATGATGGGAACCAACGGGGGTGTCATACAAGCAACGACGATACTGTCAATGGTCTCTGCTTCAACCCCATTCAGCAAGATAAATTCTTTGATCAATACCCAATACTCGTCCGCTGTCCGATTTTTTTCGGTACGGATACGCCAATGAGTGATTAATTTTGCACCAGAAAATAACCCAATCACATTGTGCGTGTTCCCTACATCAATGGCCAATAACATAATTTTTAACAACCTCAGTTATACTTTTATCAAAATATTAGAAGGCAAAAAAAAACCGACAGAGCAAAACCCTGCCGGAGCTTTGAAATAATTTAATTGGGGAAGGAACTCCTTTCCACAAAGCTCCAAACCTCACACCACAAGAGGACCCCAACGACTGGAGCAAGGATATTCCCCTTTGTTAGCATGATAACTCCTTATAACTCAGACCTTTTTTTCTGTCAAGGAGGATTCCCATTCCTCTAAAATACTTTCAAGTGTCTTTTCATTTTGTTGAGCCATGAACACGGGGTCGAATGTCTTCGATTTTTATTTCAGCTTTTCGAGTTCCACCCCAGTCATTCACTTTGATTTGATAGACGATGTCCACTATCTGCCCCACTTCCAAACGATCCATTTCTTCGGAGAGGTTGAAACCGATGGAAGAAATCCCCTTGCCATTCTGCACGGCCTGAAACCTTACATGCTGTCCCTCTTCCCCCATTTTACGAATCCCCTGCACCCGAACGTTTTCAGCCAGAAATACCGGAACCGGATTGCTTGCACCGCAAGGTTCTAAAAGCTCCAGTGCCTTGCAGGTATTCATCGTCACATCTTCCAGTCGCAAAACCGCATCGATTCTCAATTGGGGTATCAAATCATCGGCACTCAATATGCGATGCCCTACAGCGTTCATGGCCGCTCTAAATCCTTCGACCTTATCACGTTCGATTGACATACCGGCGGCATAGGCATGCCCGCCAAACTGAATCATCCATTCAGCGCATTCGGTGAAAGCTTTGTGCAAATTGAAAGCGGGAATGCTTCGTGCGGAGGCCTTGCCCGTTTCCCCCTCCAGGGCAATCAAAACCGTGGGGCGAAAATATTTTTCAGCAATTCTTCCCGCAACAATGCCGATGACGCCACTATGGAAATTTTCTGAAGCCAGTACAATGACGGAGTCTTTCGATGAATCTTCACAACGACTCAAAAGATATTCTGCTTCTTCTACATCAGATTTCTGTAACTCGCGACGTTCATCGTTTGCGCTGTCCAATTGTCGTGCCAATTCACTGGCCTCAGCACTGTCTTTTGTGGTGAGGAGGTGAAACCCTGTGTCGGCCTTTCCCATTCGACCCGCGGCGTTCAAGCGCGGTCCCAGTCCAAAGCCCACGGCAACGGGATCGATTTTCCCCGTCACGCCACTCACTTCTTTCAAAGCGGAAAGTCCCGGCTTTTCAGTCTTATGCGCTACTTCCAAACCCGATCGCACCAGAATGTGATTTTCACCTGTCAACGGGGCCACATCTGCGATCGTACCCAATGCAATCAAATCCAAATGACGTTTCAAGTTGGGGAGACTATCTTTCGGTCGTCCGGCTTGGTACAAAAGAGAACGCACCGCAGTGGCCAGTTTGAAGGCCAGCCCCACACCAGCAAGGAATGCATAAGGATAGTTGCAATCCTCGCGATGCGGATTCAAAACCGCAATCGCCTCAGGCAGACCTTCGCTGGAAACCTGGTGGTGATCGGTGATGATCAAATCCATCCCCAACTCTTTGACCAAACGCGCTTCCGCAACAGCGGTGATGCCGCAATCTGCGGTAATGATCAAAGAACAACCGCCGTCTTTGATCTTTTGAACCGCGTTCACGTTCAGTCCATAACCTTCCGCTTTTCTTTCCGGCAGATAATAGTTGACCTCGATGCCCAAATCGCGGAAAAAATGAACCAGAAATGCCGCCGATGTCACGCCATCCACATCATAATCACAAAAAACCGTGATCGCTTCATCCCCGTCAATCGCCCGTAAAACACGCTCAGCGGCCGACTTCATTCCTGTCATTAAAAATGGATCGTGCAGGTCTGCCAACTGAGCCTGCAAGAAATAACACGCATCTTCTTTAGACACGATTCCCCGATTGACTAAAAGCCGACTCATCAACTCTGCAAGCTTTTGAGTCTCACCTTCTTTTTCACCACTGCCCAGAGCCACACCCTTGGTTTTTAACGATAAGCGAACCTGATTAAAAATTTCAGGTGCTTCGGCCAGACCTTTTAAGGCCACCGCATCGGGTTCTTCCAATCTCCATTTCTTCCCTTTCAGAGAAATCACAAAAATTCCTTAACCCCTTTGAATGTTTTGCGATGGATCGCACAAGGACCCCATCGCTCTATTTGCTGTCGATGCAACTCCGTACCATAACCTTTGTGTCGATCAAATCCGTATTGCGGGTATTGGCGATGGTAGTCTTCCATTATCCTGTCGCGCGTCACTTTCGCCAAAATCGAGGCCGAAGCAATGGACAAACTGCGCGTGTCGCCCTTCACCAATTTCCATTGCGCAGACTCAAATTCGATGCCCTGATTTCCATCGATCAATAATAAATCGGGTGATTTTGATAGTCTATTCACAGCCATTTTCATGGCCAGCCGAGTCGCTTGCAATATATTGATGGAATCGATTTCATCCACGCCCACCGACCCGATACCAAAGGCAATGGCTTTTTCCTGAATCAACACAAAGAATTTTTCCCTTTGCGCAATCGTAAGTTTCTTTGAATCATTCACCCCTTCCAAATCAACATCATCAGGAAGAATGACAGCCGCCGCTGTCACAGGACCTGCCAAAGGACCCCTACCCGCCTCGTCCACACCGGCGATTGTTTGATAGCCTTCTTTTCCCGCCTGAATTTCAAATTCCAACATGGATTGCATCGCCTTGATCTCTTTTACTTTTAAAACTCTTGGAGAAATCAGCAACTTCTTAATTTTTCAAGTAGCTTTTCACCGACCAAAATATCATGGAAAGTGATCGGCCATTATAACGTCCGATTCTTTCATCGAAACGAACCGGGCTACATTGCTGTGGAAAATATCAGACCCACTGTGCACAAAAATATTACTTTCGGCTCAAATAAAATAATTGATATTTCCCAACAAAAAATACTTTCATTCCTAACTATCAATTTTTCAAGGTCTTTAACTAAAGTAAAATTTTATATGTCTCTTAGGATATTTCATGGAATACAAATTGCTTAACTTGCTGACAGAAGCTCCTGAAATCAGTGTCACAATTTCAGTGAGATGCTCACGCACAAAAAAATGAATACGGATTCTCAAGTTTTCAACGCTCGCAATCGCAGGATTTTTAGCTTGTGCGGGATCGGCACGTGCCGACAACGAGGAAACAAACGAGCGTTCGCAAAAAATAGCGGTTGAGCCAATTTATCAAGATAAAAGACAAAACGCTGAAGATCAAGTACGAGAAGAAAACGCACTTCCACCTTAGAGCAATTGATATTTTTAATAACCGTATTTACAAACGAGCAAACGAAAGAACACTTGGTCCCGGAGTGGAGAAAAACCGGCACCCACCCGGGACTGGGCCATTCCCTGCAAATTGAAGGCTGTAACGAATGATTCTGTACAAAGTGATGCGACACTCCCTGATTGCTAACAGGCCTCGCCTGTCCCCCCTGATCCTGGGTTCAAATCATGATGACAAAAATTCGCGACAGCTTTCGATTTGCCAGGGATCATTGCAAACACAAACCTGATCATTTTAAGTTCAACCAGAAGGCTTTGAAATTAAAAACCCCCGTTGCCAATAAGGCACCGGGGGTTTAATTTTTAACCAAAGAGTGTGATCTTTTTTATGCGGTTGTTGATTTCTTGCGCCCGCGCGTTCTCTTCCTCTTAGCTGCCTCAGTTTTTGGTGGCTTCAATTCTTTCAACCGAGCCGCTTTACCACGAAGTTCACGCAAGAAGTACAGACGTGCCTGACGCACTTTTGCACGCTTCACAACATCAATTTGTTCTACGCGAGGTGAGTAGAGAGGAAAAATTCTCTCAACACCAATTCCGAAAGAAATTTTTCGAACGGTGATCGTTTCACGAATTCCACCCCCACTGATGCGTATAATGATGCCTTCAATGATCTGGATTCGCTCCTTCTCACCTTCGACAATGCGCATGTGCACTTTGACGGTATCCCCGACGTGGAGGTCGGGAATCTCCTTCTTCATTTCTTCTGATTCAATCTGGTCAATCAAATTCATTCGTTTTTCTCCTTCACAATTGAGCTATATTTACTTTATTGTAATTCCGTTTTTGATAACAGTCGGTCCAAGATAATAGCGATGGCGGCCCGAACCGGTAAGTGATTGAATCCATCCAAACCATCGATTGGATTCAGTACATAATCGGCACTATTCGCCAAGTTTTTTTCTAATCCCCATCCAGTTCCAAAGAGCAGGAGGAAGTGCCCCCCGTCTTCAAACTTGCGTCTCATCTCCTTATATCCTACGCTTTGGGGGAAAACTTTAGCGTCGGTCACTACTAACTTTGGTGCCACTCCATAACGTGCTTCAATGTCTTTTGCCGCTTCATCCACCGTGTCAATGACCTTGCAAGAAAGCAGTGCTTCCTTACGGGTAGGATTGTACTCAGCTCCATACCCTTCCACCCAGTGCCCTATGATTCTGGCAACCAGTTCTTTCTGCGTTTGCAACGGTGTAGAAACATAGAAATTTTCTACCGCAAAAGTCCTGCAAATCCTAGATATATCGTGAACATCCAGTGTGGTAACAGAAGAGGCAACGACTTCTCCGGTTTTGTTGTAAACAGGAAAATGCACCAGAGCCAAATGAATTTTTGCACTTCCCTTTTCAGGCAATGTCTGCGTTCTCCAACAATTGCCGCTCTCTTTCGGTCAAATCTGTATCTTTCAATAAATCGGGTCTTAATTTAGCAGTCCTTAACAAAGCCTGCTCTCGTTGCCAGTTTTTTATTTTCTTGGGATCACCTGAAACTAAAATTTCAGGAGCCTGATGTCCCCTAAAGTCTCTGGGACGCGTGTATTGCGGGTACTCTAACAATCCTGATGAGAAAGACTCTTCCACAATAGAATTTTCATCGCCCAAGACTCCCGGCCTCAACCGGGTCACTGCATCGACAACGGCCATCGCCGCCAGTTCTCCTCCAGAGAGAATGAAATCGCCAATGGAAATTTCTTCGTCAATGTACTGCCGCAAACGTTCGTCAATACCTTCGTAACGACCGCAAATCAAAATATAATCGTCACCACCGGCTAATTCTTCGGCTTTGCCTTGATTGAAAGGACGTGAACCCGGCGTCATCAAAAGAGTCCGTGCATGAGGCCGCTGTTCTTTTATCGCCTCAATGGCTCGAACAATCGGCTCAACTTTCATCACCATTCCAACACCGCCACCGAAAGGCGCGTCGTCTACATTTTTGTGTTTGTCTAAAGTGAAATCTCGCAAATCATGCAAGACCACCTTAAGCAAACCCTTTTCCTGTGCGCGTTTGAGAATACTTTCGTTGAAAGGCGACGCGAACATCTCTGGGAAAATACTGACTATGTCAAATTGCAGAGTCTTCAATCAACCCCTCGATCCTGTGAAAAACGAGTTTGCCCTGCTCAGGATCTACAATTTTTATAATATCCTTAACTGCAGGAAGCATGATCTCTCGATTTTCGTCGCGCACGACGTAAATTTCGGAACCACCCGCATTTAATATTTCGTCAACTTCTCCGAAACATTGACCTTCTTCATCGAATACTTTCAGCCCAATGATCTCAAACCAATAGTATTCTCCCTTGGGTAATTCAGGGAAATCTTTTCTAGCAGAAAAAACGATTTGGCCAGTTAGAGCTTTTGCTGATTCGACGGAATCCACTCCCGGCAATTTGAGTATCAGCTTCGAAAAATGACCGCGAATGCCAAACGATTCATAGATTCGCTCGCCAGGCTCTTTGCCTTCAGTTCCCAGTCGAACTCGCGAAAGATTCCGGATTATTTCAGGGTCGGGCACTGTGGGTCGAAGTTTCATCTCGCCTTTTAAGCCATGCGATTTGGCCACTTTCCCGACAGCAATCCAGTCATCCACTTGTCAAATCCTTAGTTTTGGCAACTACGTCGTCGCAAGCAATACAATACTTAATTGCTGACTTCCTGAGGTGCCGCACTCGCTCGTTTGATGAGATTTGCGACCGTATCACTGGGTTGAGCTCCATTTTTAATCCAAGATTGGGCTTTTTCCAAGTCGATATTAATGATGCCATCGCCTCTCAATGGATCGTACGTGCCAAGTACTTCCAAAAACTTACCGTCGCGTGGCTTCCTTTGATCTGCCGCAACTATTCTATAAAATGGTTTTTTCTTGCTCCCTCGACGGGTCAACCTGATCACGACTGCCAATGGGTTTCCTCCTTCATTTAATGTAAACAATTGAGGAATCACATATTCCCCTTTTTTTAAAATTTTAGATATGTATATACCCGACCCGAAGGTCGTTTGCTATCTATATTTACTGAATGCACTGAAATCCATGAAAATTCCTCAGTTCATCCCTACTCTTTGCCACAGAGCGTTTAGATGATCCTGAGCAAACGTTCCAATCTATGGACTACAAAATCTGTTATTTGAACGGAGAAAAACCGCCGCCACGCCCACCGCCCAACATTCCCAGGTCGAACCCGCGCGATTTGCCTGAAGAGAATTTTTTCATCATCTTCTGCATTTGAGCAAATTGCTTCAAGAGCTTATTCACATCGTTCACTCGTGTCCCACTGCCCTGGGCGATGCGCCGTTTCCTACTGGAATTGATGATATTCTGCTTGGCTCGCTCCTGCGGGGTCATGGAATTGATGATGGCTTCTATTCGTGTGAATGCGCCTTCATCAAGATTCACGTTTTTTAATTTCCCGGCTCCCGGGATCATCGATAAAATCTGTTGCATCGAACCCATCTTCTGAACCTGTTTGAGCTGATCTTTAAAATCATCAAGCGTAAAGGCATTCTTCTTGATTTTACTTTCCAGCTTTTCTCGTTCTTCTTCCTCGTAGATACTTGAGGCTTTTTCGACCAGTGACATAACGTCACCCATCCCCAATATTTTGGAGACGATACGATCGGGATGAAAGGGCTCAAGCGCATCCAGTTTCTCACCCAAACCAATGAAACGAATCGGCTTGCCGGTAACAGACTTGACAGACAGTGCTGCTCCACCACGCGTGTCACCATCCAGCTTGGTCAACACCACACCGTCGATACCAACAGCGTCGTTGAATGTTTTTGCGACTTCGGCTGACTGCTGACCCATCATGGAGTCGGCAACAAACAACACTTCATGCGGATTGACCTTGGCCTTGATCGCTTTCAACTCAGCCATCAATTCTTCATCGTTCTGACGGCGGCCAGCGGTATCAAGAATCACCACATGCTTCAGTTTTCGCTTCGCTTCGGCAATGGCCGACACACAAATTTTTACAGGATCGTTCTCTTCCCCGGCCTGATAAACGTCCACATCCAGCTCTTTACCCAGGACGTTCAACTGTTCGATTGCCGCGGGTCGATAGACGTCGGCAGGAACCAGCAGACAGTTTTTCCCCTTCTTCTTCAAGCGCATGGCCAGCTTGCCAACGGTCGTGGTCTTACCAGAACCTTGAAGCCCTGCCATCAAAATAATGGTCGGCCCTTCGGATGCGAATCGAATGTCTTCAAATCCTTCACCCAGAAGCCCTCCCAAATGGTCTGAAACGACTTTGACCATTTGATGGCCTGGAGTCAGGCTTTTCAATACTTCGACACCAATGGCTTTCTCGCGAACCTGAGCAAGAAAATCTTTGATAACGGAAAGACTGACGTCTGCTTCTATAAGGGCGACGCGAATTTCACGCAAACCTTCATCAACATCCGCTTCTTTCAGAACGCCGCGACCGCGCAGTTTTTTATAGATACCGTCAAGACGGGAAGATAAACTTTCAAACATATTTTGAATGGATCTCTGAAATCAAACTATAATTTTCTTTAAAGTCAGCGCACAGACTCTGATGAAACCGACACTTCCCTTGCCCATCAGCCCAGAGCTTAACTCTCTTAAACAAAGTTAAAAACCATCTTTCTACAACTTCTTCCATAGCAGGAAAACCTTGCAATCCCTGTCATTCAACAGGAATATGGAGGCAGAGGATAGAAAGGGTCGCAATATCACAAAATTGCTAGTATATAATAAGCCTTTGTAAAGTCAAGATTGATTCCTTTTATTTGACATTAATTAACTATTTTCCTGTTTTTATCCATTTATCTTATGCCATCCAAAGCCGTCGTTTTATTTAGCGGGGGACTCGATTCCTCCACTGTTGTAGCCATTGCCCTAAAAGAAGGGTTTGAAGTCCATGCACTGAGCTTTGATTACGGTCAACGACACAAAATTGAACTTGAGCGGGCTTGCCAAACAGCATCCCTCCTTGGTGCCACTCAACACAAGGTAATCTGTGCCGATTTGAGGCAATTTGGCGGTTCGGCTCTGACCGATTCGATAGACGTTCCCAAAGGGAGAGAAGAAAAAGAAATGGCAGAAGGCATCCCTATCACTTATGTGCCTGCCAGAAATACAATTTTTCTTTCTTTTGCCCTCGCCTATGCCGAGGTTCTGTCTGCTTACGATATTTTTGTCGGAGTCAACGCGGTGGATTACAGCGGTTACCCGGATTGTCGGCCTGAATTCATTTCTGCTTTTGAGGATCTCGCAAACCTGGCAACCAAGGCGGGTCTCGCTGGCAACAAACGCATTCGCATTCACGCGCCACTCATCCATTGGAGCAAATCTCAAATCATACAGAAGGGCGTTGAATTGGGGGTAGACTACGGATTAACGCACAGCTGTTACGCGCCAACAGATTCAGGACTGGCCTGTGGAGCGTGCGATAGTTGCATCTTGCGACTCAAGGGCTTCAAGGATGCGGGATTGAAAGACCCTGTAGCTTACGCAAGCGAATGATAAGGAAGGCGGATCAGCCCGCTTCAACCACCAATTCGGAATGGACATTGTCACGCAGAAAATTTTCTATGTATTGCAGGGTCCCTGAAGTGGAACTGGGGCAACTGCCGCAAGCACCTTGATAATGAATTTTTACGGTGTTTCCCTCAATAGCAATCACCTGTATCCCACCGCCATCATTGGCAAGCGCGGGGCGAATGGCTTTATCCAGCACGGCCTCGATGATTCGATTCTGCTCTGCGACTTCGTAGTTATGAAATTCCTCTTTTTTAAATTCTTCCAACAGAGGATCAGACTTCGCTTCTTTATGTTCATCGTAAGATTCCTGAAATGTCAGATGACCTTCCAGAACGGCATTGATTTTTTCCATGATCGCAGGCCAGCCAACAGTCGGTGATTTTGTGATCGTCACAAAATCACCTTTCATGAAAAGTGTCTGCACACCAAAAATCTGAAACATTTTTTCAGCAAATGGATTTCCCTCTGCGTCGTCTGCCGAATCGAAAGTTTTCGTTCGGCCTTCCTCGATCACCGGGCTAGTGACCGTAAATTGAAAAGCTTCGGGGTTGGGTGTGGGTTGCACACGAACCACCTTATACTTGCCCTTGCCGATGACTTCATCAGAAGGCGTCGCCGTTACTCCCGACTTTGGTTCGGACGGACCGCTACCTTTCAATTTACTAATCATATCTCCAAATAAACCCATAATGATCTCCTGAATGGGAAAAGTTTTGCTTAAATCGAGCTTAATTCAACGCTTGCCTGTGGAGCCGAATCCGCCATCACCGCGCTCGGTCGCTTCAAGAGTTGCAACACTTTCAAACTGAAGCTGTTCGCACTTGACTGCTAAAAGTTGAGCAATACGATCACCCTGCCCGATTTCAAAATCGGTATCAGAATGATTGAACAACAAAACCTTCACTTCGCCACGATAACCCGAATCGATAACACCGGCTCCCGTGTCAATGCCATCCCTCACAGCCAGGCCACTTCGCGGCCAGATCAACCCCACAGTCCCTGAAGGAAGAGCGATACGAATGCCAGTAGAAACGAGGGCTTTGCCACGCGCAGGAATTGTCACGGATACCGCCGAACACAAATCTGCCCCGGCATCACCAGAATGAGCGTATCCGGGAATAAACGAACCTTCCACAAGACACTTTTTACTTTGCGTTTTTTCCAAAATACTTTCCAGTAAAAAATGAGGTTAGCCGTCAGTCACAGAATATATGATGCCGTTCTTATAGGCAAGGAAGAGTTAGCTGTACATACAATGAGCTTGTCTTAATAAAGAGGAAGCGGGCTACTACCCTGCAGGAACATACGTTCAGCAGTGTAAGAGTTTTCGCGGGACGCCGCTTGGAAGGAATTCTTCAGCCGATCATTCCGGGGTTTCGGCCGGCGCTCAGTGCATGTGGGGATTGAGTAGGGGAACTTTAAGTCTAATGCATCCAGTCAAATAATAACAATTACTCGCCGGGACACACCTTCTTACCTACCACGAAAACCCTCTTTATAGTAACCCGCCAGTTGGAGAGTTCGCACAAAATGTATTTGTACTAAGGAAATAAATTCCCTAACGCCTCCTAATTTATTTGGAAAATTGAAATCCTACACAACCTTTATCTTGTATGCTGTGAAAAAAATTACCACTACATATAGTGTCTGTCAAGACATAAAAACCATAATATACTGCTTTAAAAATATCTCGCAATAAAACAACATCTTACCCAATAAGCTCAATCCAAATTATAAGCGAAAGTAAAGCGAATGCACAAGATACTGTGGATTGCATAATTTATGCTTCCAATATCATGTATGAATAGGAGAGTGCCAGCGGCCAACAAGAAATCATCTACCAAAGCAGGAGATATCCCTACTCGGATTCAGAAATTAACCTACTTGAACTTTGAGGGACTGCTTGGAAGTTCTTGCAGAAATCGTTTTGAAACACGGTATATTTGAGGGTCGTTATTGACCTGAGCGAGGACTCGCCCTTGCTCATCCTCGGGTCCACCCATTTTTAGAGTAGCGATGAGTGTCGCCTTCTCATCCCAAATCTCCAGCTTCACTGCCGGAGTGTCGACCCAGGAACTTGCGGCTGGGCTGTCAACCTTTTGGTCATACTCGATGGTTTTCAAGGTCCATAGGACTTCATTCCCCAAAAAAGACCTTATTTTTTCAATTCTCTCAGGCTTTTCGAGTGTCCAGAATTTACCCGTTTGAACAAGTTCCAGTGTCTGATGAGGGAATTCCCATCGAATCCGGTGAACGGCATCCGTCTCAAAATTCAACAACTTTCGATCTCTCAAATCATGCAAAGAACGAAACAACTTCTCCACCAGTCTCGTCGAAATATTAAACACTGCCGACTCCCCCGATCGACGCGCAAAATACATTTCCTTGTCCAAACTTTGATTCCCCAATTCCAGTGTCCATTCTTTTTGACCGGAACGGATTTTTAAAATCCGCTGTGGCGGATCAAATCCAAAGAGTTTTGGGTCCTCTATTGTTGTTTGAGCAAAATTTGAAATTCTTGCCTCGCGTAAATCCGCAAGCAAACTGTTCATCGTTAAAACATCCGCTCTGGATTCAATCGGCGAAATGATTTGCCAGCTGCTCTGTTCATTTGAACTGCGTTGCAGGCGAATTGTGGACTCCGAATCCTGAAATTCAATTTGCGAAATCTCCGAACTGGGAACAGTGACCAGCGTTTTATCAAGCAAGTTGACAGAATCCAAAGCCAGATCGGCGATGTCCGCAGAACTCAAAATAAAAATTTGATCCGAAAGATTTGTCCTAGCATACCGCCCTTGGTCTGCGCTTTCATTGCCAACAATTAAAAGCAGAGAATTGGCAACATCTTCCTGCTCAAGCGTTACCGTCAGGTAAGGAGAAAGCCATCCTGCAGAAGCAGTAAATTCATTGGGGTCATCTACAAATTGTTTGATCTTTTGAAACCTCAGATTATTAATCAGATGCTGAACGGCAGAAAGATCGGCCTTGTGTTTCTCCTTCTGAATGAGTTCCCAGCCTTCTCCCTCTTTTTCCAACTGAATGGTTTTTACTTCGCCTTCTATTTTAATTTTTTTTAATTTTTTATCATTAAAAGAAAGGACCGTTTTATCGCGCAATTCATAAACAGATTTTATAAAATCATCTCTGGAATCATTTGACAATAGAACACGATCACTATCACTGGTAGAAAGATAGACACCTGATCCTATTGGAGGATTGTCACCAAAATTAATTATTTTTTTATTATTATCAGAAAGAAATAAAGTCGTCTTTAAAAAAGGATTTTTCAAACCAAACAATTCGGGATCTTTAGGAGCCTCGTCAACAATCCGAGTAAATTGTAATGATTCCATCCTTGCAAGAAGAAGGTTTATCGCATCCAGATCACCCTTGGCTTGAACGGGTTCCAGCAAATTCCAGTTTTCCGATTTTGCTTTAGCAAGCAAAATGGAACTGTCATTTCCCTTCAATTCTATCTTTTGGACATCATCTTTTTTAAAAGACAGCACATTGGAACTCAGTTCCTGTTGGAGAATTTTTTCTTTTTCGGCGGGTTTTTCTATTCCAAAATAATAGGCGGCAATACCAACAAGAAGGCAGGCTAAATAAAAGGTTTCCTTAAATTTCATTTTGATTACAAACGACGTCGCCTCCACCAGGAACCCACCCCTGCCAAAGCGACACACGCTGGGAAAAATATTACGCACAGGATGAAAAGGACCCCGCCCTGCGCACTGGTCAATTGCAAAGGACTATTTTTTCTGGCTCGTGGACGAATCGAAATCAAATTCTCTTCTTCAGCCAGGTAGGAAGCGGTGTTCAGAAAGAAATCCCCGTTGCCTGAAAAATTCAAATAATTATTTCCTGCAAAATCCGAATCGCCCACAACCACAATTTTCCCATGTTTGGCGTGTTTATCGTTATTCGCAGAATCAGGAGATTCTTCATCATGAGAATGCGACTTCGATGAAACCACCGCCACGGGTATGGGGCCTTTCTTATCCTGTTCGGGATCGAATTGGACAGGACGTGCGTCAATGTTGAATTCAGCCCAACTGTTATCACCCGTCAGTAGAATTTCTTCCGACAAAAATCCTTCCGCAGGTACAGAAGAAACCGAACGCAATACCGGGAAAATGGTTGCCAGCCCAAAATCGCGAGTGATCTCATGAGATACGTACTGATTGACAACCGGGGCTGCCGCGTCTCCTCCATATAGCTTTGAGTAAGGATCAAGCACCACATCATTTTCCAACGCCACACCCCAGCTCTGCAGAAAGTCTTCCAAACCAGTTTCAACTTGAGGATCGAGCAGAAAAAAACCGGCCCCTCCTGTATTGAGATAAGATTCTATGAGTTTTCTTTCCTCGGGGAGAATTGGTTTTACCGGCCCCGCCACGATCAACAAATCCGCATCTTCCGGTATTTGACCGGTTTGAAGAAGCAATAGTTCTTTTAAAATATATCCCTCTTTTTTGAGTTTCTCACTCATTGCCGAGTAACCCTGCACCTCTGTATCGTTGATTCCTTTTTCGCCGTGACCGGTTAAAAAGTAGAATGTCTTTTGTTCGTCGCGAATCACTTTGATGATGGCATTGGTGAGATTTTCTTCTGTAGGATTTGTAACTTTTGTTTCTTGCTTGCCACTTTCCAGAGCCACACTTCCATACGTTGTGATGCCGTATTGTTTTGTGATCGCCGGATTTTTATCGGGGTCTACATAATTGATTTTAATTTTATCTGACAACTCCGCATAGCCCTCGGCTAGAATTCTAAAGGGAATTTCCTGGGGCGAGTCGGCTTGAAAAAATGCAGTCACCCTGACTTCTCTGGGCAGAGTGGAGACAACCCTTTTTGTTTGAGGAGCCAGTGTGTAGACTCCGCCTTCGGTCACATCAAATCGGTATTTGTGCCTGTAAACAAACAGATTTAGAAATACAAGAATCGCGAGAACAATTGCAGAAAGTACTACTGCATTCGCACCATGAATTCCCGTTCGTGATTTGATAGCAGTAAGGATCACCCTTCTCTCAGCAAAAATAAAATAAATTGCAGAAATTAAAGAAAATCCACCGGCACCATAGACCCATATATTTTTTTCTGGCGCGACAAAATAAACAAATCCAGAAATCACGCCCATTAAAATTGCGACGCCACAAAAGATCAAGGAAGAAAATTTCATTCGTTTACCGCCACCTTTGCGATTCTAAAACTCGATAAGTCAAAAATAAAACAAAGAAGATGAATGTTGCAAAGTACATCAGATCGCTGGTATCAAAAACTCCACGGACCATAGGAACAAGGTGAGATAAAATTGAAATATAAGCCACCACTTCGCCCCAACCACTGCTGGTATTCTCCACACCCCACCCAAGGATCCACAAAAACAGTGCCAAACCAAAACTGAGAACGGCGGCGATGATTTGATTTTCCGTCAGCGATGACGCGAGCAAACCAAGGGAGACAAAACAAGCCGACATCAAAAAAACTCCCAACAAACCTGTCAGCAGAGGATTTATTTCAGGCTCGCCCAATAAGATTAAAAATCCTGCTGAATAGGATGACAACAACATCATCATCGCCACGACCCCGGTACAAGCGAGAAATTTTCCCAACAGGATTTCTTTCAAATGAACGGGAGATGACAGCAGAAGAGGCAGTGTCTTGTTTTTTTTCTCCTCGGAGAAACTACGCATGGTGATGACGGGGATCATGAGCAAAAGTGTGACCGCCATATTGAATAGTATGGGCTCCACAACCATTTCATTGAGACTCAAACTCATCCCCTGCCCCAAAAAACGTTCGGCTTGAAAACTTTGCCCGCTGAATGAATCCAGCAGATTCAAAAATGTAAAACTATGCAAGAACAGAAATACAGTCGCGATAACATAAAAAACAGGGGACGCAAAAAAAGAACCCATGTCCCTTTTGGCAATGATCCATGTTGTTCTCATTCTCCCGGTTCCTTTTCTTCCAAAGTGAGTTTGAGAAAAATATCTTCAAGCGATAGTGCTGTCCGCTTCAATTCAACGATTCCCCAGGATCTCTTCAGGCAAAGTTCTGCCAGGGCATCTTGCGGATTGGCATCCAATTCAGCATCTACCCTGTATTCTCCCGGCCCTTCTTCCTGAGCGGAGAGGATGCCGGGTATATTTTGCAATTGATCTACGATATCGTCTTCCACATTTCGCACTTTCAAAAACAGGCGTTCACCCTTACGCAATGTGGTCGTGAGCCCTTCCAGAGAATCAACTGCGGCGATTTTTCCTTCGTTCAAGATGATGACTCGTCGGCAAATCTGTGTGATTTCAGGCAGGATGTGTGAACTCAAAATGATGGTATGAGACTCGGCGAGTGTCTGAATCAATTTCCGAATTTCAATGATTTGAATCGGGTCGAGTCCGACAGTGGGCTCGTCCAGAATAAGAATGTCGGGATTGTGAATCATAGCCTGTGCCAGACCGACGCGCTGTTGATAGCCTTTTGACAATCGACCTATGATACGCCCCGATACATCCTTTAAAGAACACGCCTCCAAAACATGTTCGACGGAGGCACGAACCTCGCGCCTGGGAACTTGGCGCAGGAGAGCTGTGAACTTTAAATATTCGCCAACAACCATGTCCGGATACAACGGTGGGTTCTCTGGCAAATAGCCAATGATTTTACGTGCTTCAAGTGATTGCTCTAAAACATCATGCCCACCTATTCTGACAGTCCCTGAACTGGGTGGCATGATGCAGGCAAGGATGTTCATGGTCGTGGACTTGCCTGCGCCGTTGGGGCCCAGAAATCCGACGACTTCACCTTTATTTATCTGGAAGGAAAGATTATCAATCGCCCGCCGGGGACCATAATCCTTACTGAGATTCTCTATCTCTATCATTTGTTCCAAGAGGTTGAATGCTGTAGAAGATACAAATGTAATGCGAAGAAAATGGTACTGCAGAGCAGTTTATCAAGTAGCTTGAACTAAAGATACAACAGGAAAAATATTTTTTTCAATTAATTTTTATTAATTTTTCAGGACCCTGTATCGGAAGAATCGCGCCACGATAAGCGCATGGATGAATAGAAATATCAGGAAGAAAACTGTTACAGAATTCTTAAAAGGAAAGTTTTATGCCGCCGTCAATCCCCACAGCCAGGAAATATAGCTCAATGAAAACGCGATAACATAAATGTATTTTTTTTTCGTTACGATTTTTCCTTCGGGAGAAATTGCTTTAAAAATAAAAATTAAAACGCAGGAAGTCCATCCCAGGAAACCCAGCTCAGCCGCCAGAGTTCCGGCCAGATAA
Organism: Nitrospinae bacterium CG11_big_fil_rev_8_21_14_0_20_45_15; assembly: GCA_002787235.1. Lineage (GTDB taxonomy): Bacteria > Nitrospinota > Nitrospinia > Nitrospinales > VA-1 > Nitrohelix. The sequence goes on along the minus strand of PCWG01000033.1, from coordinate 119,720 downwards.
GGTGGTTTGGGTCGTGTCAACTGTTCCAACGCGATTTGCTTTTTCTCAGCAAACATCTCGCTGTCTCTTGGAAAGGCACCCGGACCCTTTATCATCAATATCGCTATCTTTTCATTGCACTGATCTATCCAATCCGGACCGGGTATTCCCAAACCACGGGTAGAGTAAAATCCTGAGCGCAACAAACGATAGGCATCGATTGCTTTTTGCCATGCTCCCGCACGCTCAAAAGTTTCCGCAATGGCCCACATCTTTTTCGCAGGATATTCCTGACTATCAATAAATGGAAGACGCCAGCGTAAAGCGTGGTCGTAACGAATCAATGATTCATCCCATTGACTTTGCTCGAACAGCAGATCGGCTTTTTCAATTTCATATCGCGAAGTCAGAAAAACTTTCGCAAAAAGACTTGTGAGGATTAAAACAATGAGAACTGCTATGAGGGGAAATTTCTGAGTCGACATCTGATAGAAAACGAGACACTCGTGGATTCTTATTTTGCGTTGTCAAGTCTCGCGTTCGGATTGCGCTCAGGAAGAATCGTCAATCTTTTACCGCCTTGTTGTGCGGATCGATAGATTGCGTCGATGATTTTCAAAGCTTCGAGACCGTCGCGACCTGAGGAAAGGCTATCTTTCCCCTTCTGAATGCATTGTACCACATCCTTCGCGCCACCAATAAACGGACTCTCTTGTTTTTTTGGTTCAGGAAAAGGGACTTTTGTCAGCTCTCTGAAACCTGTGAATTTTCCGCTTTTACGAGAAACAAAAAGTTCTCTCCCTCCATTACCGATTAAAATCCGACCTTCACTGCCTTGAATATCCAATTCGAAACTAAAATAGTTTCTTTCCCCGCCCCCTTGAATAAAACCGATCACGCCGTTTTTGAAACCTAGCATGGCACTCGCTGTTTCTTCTATATATTTTTTACCGTGGGATCGTTTTTCACAGGCCGAAACCCAAGCCACCTTTCCACAAAAGAAAGTCAACAAATCCGTAAGGTGAGTGCCATCGTGAAACATCGGGCCACCGCCATAAAGACTCAACGATGCCTTTGGCGGTTTCCAACTTAGAGCCGAGCCTATGATGGTTTTAAGTTCGCCAATTGTTCCAGACTGAATCAGTTTTTTTGCTTGTTGATAGAAGGGGTCCCAACGCCTCTCATGATTGATCGTCAGGATGACATTATTTTTTTCGCATTCTTTTATCATACCTCTCGCTTCTTTTAAATTTAAAGCAATCGGTTTTTCACAAAGAATTCCCTTAACACCTGCTCTGGCTGAGGCAATGGTAATGGGAGCATGAAGACGTGTCCACGCAGAGACACAGACAACATCGATAGATTCGCTGGCAAGCAATTCTTCATAATTTTCATAGAGTGCTGACACACCCCATCGCTTGCCAAATTTTTTCAATCTTTCAGCATCAATATCACAGGCGGCCACAATTTTTGCGTTTCGTAGAGCGGAAAACCCGCCTGCATGTGTGCAGGGTTTTCCTCGAAGCGGATCGTCTTCTAAAATACTGGCGATTCGTCCACATCCTATGATTCCAACTTTCAAAGTTGCCATGGGCGAGATGCTTGGGTATGAAATTTAAAGAAAGAGTTTGTAAAGCATGGGAGCCCTTGTGGGGCTCCCGCTTAAGAAGATAGATCCTACCGACTGAATGAGTCAGTCTGCAGGGGGAAAATTTTCAGCCTCCAGCTTATATAAATTCCCGGTAGATTGGTCAATTTTTCATTCCAGCTTGTGGACGGGTTCTTTTCCGGCAAACGTGCTTTATAAAATCAACGTATGAGCCGAATTGGAACCGCTTGCTGATTTTTCTCAGGATGGTTTTTTATCGTCTAACTTTGAACCATCTGGAATCATCGTAATCGCCTGGGATTCACCCTTTACAAACCAGGGCACATTTTGGCCATCCATTTTGCCTTCAATGTCCGAGGAACTGGAAGAATAAACTGCTGATCTTGATGAAAAACCTACCGAAAATGCTTTAGGAAAGATAGCTAACATTGTACTTTTCTCCGGATTATTTTCATGCGTATGAACGCATCAATTTATATTTAATGACTACTGTAGCAAGGTCAAAACCGACTGCGGAATCAAATTAGCTTGACCCACCATGGATGAAGCCGCTTGCACGAGAATTTGATTTTTAGTCAATTGGGCCACTTCTTCAGCCAAATCCGCATCGCGAATTGTCGATACAGCTGAATTCAAATTTTCAATAGCCGAATTTGCATTGTTCAAAGCATTGCCCAAACGGTTGGTCACCGCTCCGACTCTACCTCGAATTTTTATTACACTATCGAGTGCGGCAGTAAGAGCCCCCAGTGCTGTCAAAGCGGAACCGCCTGTAGAAATTGAATCATCGTTGATTCCCAGCGAAACTGATGTGACAGCGGTTAAATCCAGTTCTTGATTTAAATTGAACCGGTTTGCATCCCCGGCATCCAATCCCACCTGCAAGATCAGCTCACCACTGGGACTGCCCGATGCCAGACTTCCATCAACTAACTTTTGACCATTGAACTCGGTTGTATTTGCAATTCGATCCAACTCAGAACGAAGTGCGGTGAATTCAAGATTAAGAGTTTCTCTTTCAGTTTGGCCAATCGTTCCAGTTGCTGATTGCGAAGCCAGTTCGCGTAGTCTAATGATTATCGAAGATTGTTCATTCAAGGCACCTTCTGCCGTATTAACAAGGGACAATCCATCCCCAATGTTTCTGACGCCTTGTTTCAAAGTTCGGACATCTGATCGCAGACTTTCTGTAATAGCCAAACCTGCACCATCGTCAGCACTAGAGGTAATTCTTTCACCTGAGGCAATTCTTGATATAGATTTCCCCAATTGGGAGCGATTGTACTCTAGCGACTTCTGCGCGCTCAACGAAGAAAGATTGGTAAAAATTCTAAGTGCCATTGCTTATGTACTCCCTGAAAAGTTATATACCGAATTTATTTCATAAAGACTTTGGCTTCCCTGCCAGTTTTCGGTCCGAGCCAACTCGTAAAGACGCTAACCCAAAGTCTTTTCAGACGTAACTACTGGAGAAGCTGCAAGACGGATTGTGGAATCAGATTTGCCTGCCCCACCATGGCCGTTGCTGCCTGCACCAGGATTTGATTTCGCGTTAATAAGGCTACTTCTTCGGCGATATCCGCATCACGGATTGCCGATTCAGCTGCGGATAAGTTCTCTACTGTGACAGACAGGTTGGCGATTGTTCTCACCAATCTGTTTTGAACAGCACCCACTTTACCTCGGCCTTGTGTGACCTGGGAAATAGCGTTGTTCATTGTGTCCAAAGCGGTTAAAGCTCCCGCCGCTGTAGTGACCGATAATGAATCAATGCCCAAGCCTGTTTGGGTGATGGATGTGAGATTGATTTCTGTATTGAGACTGATCCGGCTATTGCTGGATGCATCGATTCCGACCTGAATCAAAATTTCTCCCGAAGAAACAACCGACGAGGACAATGAACCATCGACCAATTTCTGACCGTTAAATTCTGTGGTATTCGCGATTCGATCGATTTCGTTTCGGAGTGCGTCGAATTCCAACTGGATCGTTGCACGCTCTGTCGAACCTACCGTACCGGTTGCGGCCTGTGATGCCAGCTCTCGCAGTCGTATAAGAATACCCGACTGTTCATTGAGCGCGCCTTCTGTAACATTGATCAAAGAAATACCGTCATTGGCATTTCTCACCGCCTGCTTCAGGGCGCGGATGTCGGAACGCAATGATTCCGAAATAGCCAGACCTGCCGCATCGTCAGCACCCCGATTGATACGAATACCAGACGAAATTCTTTCGACCGATTGAGATAATCGATCGTTGTTGACTCCCAAAATTCTTTGGGCATTCAACGAGGGTATGTTGTTAAATATTCTTATGGGCATGTTTCCTTATCCTCCTTGATAAATGGAATTTCTATTAGCCCGATCCAGCATCCTTGCTGAATCAAATGAGTACCGATTACTTCTAAAAAATAAACAAAATGCTTGGAGTAAATTGCTTGGAGTAGCAAACATCTCGTGACGACATCTCGCCACATGAACCATTTATCGGGAATTTGGAATTTTACCTTTACACTTATTTTTAAAATAGATTTTTTAGCAGAAACAAAGGGGCTGGAAACCCAGTATTGGCGGGGATATTACGGGGAAATGAATTTAAAAGAAAAAAGCGTCCCAGCTTAAACGGGGACGCTTTTGTTCTACAAATTGGTGAAACTTCAACCTCCCGGGCGAGATCACCCGGGAGATTTTATATTTTATCTTAACCGAGTAGCTGTAATACTGACTGGGGAATCAAGTTGGCTTGTCCCACCATCGATGTTGACGCTTGAACCAGGATCTGATTTCGGGTCAACAAAGCGATTTCTTCAGCAATATCGGCATCTCGAATGGATGATTCTGCTGAAGATAGATTCTCTACCGTTACGCCAAGGTTAGCAATGGATCGAACCAATCGATTCTGAACCGCACCCACTTTACCTCGACCCTGCGTAACCGTCGTCAACGCAGTGTTGATCGTATCCAAAGCAGTCAATGCGCCTGCGGCAGTACTGACACTCAACGTATCAATGCCCAGTCCTGTTTGAGTGATGGATCCTAAATTGATCTGCTCGTTGAGATTGATACGACTGTCCGAACCGCTGTCCAAACCAATCTGGATAAAGGTTTGGCTTGTAGAAGCAACGCTTGATGCTAAAGAGCCATCGACCAATTTTTGACCATTGAATGCTGTCGTCGTAGAGATACGATCGATTTCATTTCGCAGTGCGTTGAACTCTAATTGTATTGTCTGACGCTCGGTCGAGCCTACGGTTCCTGTTGCTGCTTGAGAAGACAGCTCGCGAAGACGGATCAGAATACCCGCTTGCTCGTTGAGTGCTCCCTCAGTTGTATTGATAAGAGAAATACCGTCGTTGGCGTTTCGTACAGCCTGTTTTAGAGCACGAATGTCAGATCGCAATCCTTCTGAAATGGCGAGACCTGCTGCATCGTCGGCACCTCTATTGATTCGAATACCGGATGAAATTCGCTCTACAGATTGAGCTAAACGATCGTTGTTGATACCCAAAAATCTTTGGGCGTTCAGAGATGGGATGTTATTGAAGATTCTTACTGGCATTTTATCCTCCGTGATGTGTGGAAATTTCTAAAAATATCAAGGTGATTAGATTTGATCTACTTACCCGAACGGTTAGAAATTTCCTTGAGATGTCTGTGGGTTATTTGTTTTGACCTCCATGCCAAAACAAGCCTCCAAGCTTTAACCCGTAGGCGAAAAATCCATTTTCTCGCCTTTACTGCTTTTACTTCAGTTACTCCAAGCCCTCCTGTTTATTTTTTTATTTAAGATTTTAGCTACTATCGTCCTCAATGAGCTATATCGGAGGAAGTGGAGCTTACTTTAGGAGGGAGGGTAAAAAAAATACGCAGGCGCGTAGTGATATCATTTTCCCAAGGGGAAATAATCATTTGAGGAGTTTATATAATAAGGAGAATTAGAGTGCCTTTAGAACCTTCTTTTTTATTTTAAAATCTGTATCAAATTTTGTGGGATCAAATTACTTTGGCTCACCATAGCACTGGCGGCCTCGGTCAAAATTTGGTTCCTGGTTAAAAGTGCAATTTCTTCTGCCATGTCAGCATCTCGGATCGTCGAATCGGCTTGCACAAGATTTTCAGTAGTCGAGCCCAGGTTCTTTAATGTTAGTTCCAAACGGTTTTGAACCGCTCCTACGTTGCCTCTGACCTTAACGACCGTATCAATTGCATTTTCAACTGCAGTCATTGCCGACAATGCACCCGCCTCATTTGAAACGGTAAGTGTAGACAATCCCAATCCAAAAGAGTCTAAACTTTTTAAATCCAGTTCCGCATTTAAATCGATGCGGCTTTGCGACCTGCCATCAAGACCTAATTGAATATTGATGTCAACCGCCGAAGCACTGGATAAAGTTCCATCAAGCAACTTGATGCCGTTGAACTGTGCCGAACCTGCTACGCGATCCAATTCAGTGCGAAGTTGAGAAAATTCCAGCTGGATCGATTGTCTTTCATTGCTACCTATCGCGCCATTGACGGACTGTGTGGCGAGTTCTCGCAGGCGAATCAATATATTAGAATTAATCCCAAGAGATGCCTCGACGGTATGAACTAATGAAATCCCATCGCTAACATTTCTTGCCGCCTGCCGAAGACCTCTTATATCTGACCGCAGAGACTCCGAAATTGCAAGTCCCGCCGCATCGTCCGATACTTTACCAATCCTTTCACCACCCGCAACAACTCTTATCGAGTTAGCAACCTTTTCAGCATTGGCTTCAAAGTTTCTCTGGGCGTTCAGAGAAGACATATTGGTAATCAAGCTAACCATAACAGCACCCCCTCACCTAAACCTTTGATGAGGCAACCCCAAACCCCTGGCTTTAGGCCAAGAGCTGGAGAATGGATTGCGGAATCAGATTAGCTTGCCCGACCATTGCTGTCGAAGATTGAACCAGAATCTGGTTTCGGGTCAACAAGGCAATTTCCTCCGCAATATCTGCATCTCTGATTGCAGATTCAGCGGCCGAAAGGTTTTCGATCGTTACGCCAAGATTAGCGATGGATCGCGTCAGTCGGTTTTGCACAGCACCCACCTTTCCACGGTTTTGTGTGACTGTGGTGATGGCGGTGTTGATAGTATCCAATGCCGTCAATGCCGCTGCGGCTGTTGATACGGAGATCGAATCAATGCTCAAACCTGTTTGGGTTATGGAAGAAAGATCAATCTGTTGATTGAGGTTAATACGGCTGTCCGCGCCGTTATCGATCCCCACCTGAACGAGAATTTGACTGGAAGTTGCAACACTCGAAGCAAGTGAACCATCCACAAGTTTCTGACCGTTGAATTCAGTTGTAACCGCTATTCGGTCAACTTCGTTACGAAGCTGATTGAATTCCAATTGGATCGTAGCTCGCTCAGTCGAGCCAACGGTTCCGGTCGAGGCCTGGGAGGCTAGCTCACGTAAACGAATGAGGATACTGCCTTGTTCGTTGAGAGCACCTTCTGCTACGTTGATGAGGGAAATTCCATCGTTTGCATTTCTAGACGCCTGACGCAAAGCACGAATATCGGAACGCAAACCTTCAGAAATGGCGAGACCAGCGGCATCGTCGGCACCGCGGTTGATCCTTATTCCTGATGAAATTCGTTCGATCGACGTAGAAAGTCGATCATTGTTGATACCCAAAATTCTCTGGGCATTCAACGAGGGAATATTATTAAAAATTCTTACTGGCATCTCCTAATCCTCCACCATAGAGTTAGAAAAAATATACTTCAAAATCGTATTTTTGTTTTCATTCTTAATTCTTTACATCTGCTACGCCCCTGCCTTCTTTAATTTTGGCGGCATCTGGCAGTTCCGCCTCGGAATCAATCCGAAAACATTTATTCACGTTCTTTTATTCCTGAAAATCACATCTGCTACGCCCCTGCCCTCTTTTGTTTGAGCGGCCTTAGGCAGTTCCGCTTTTGAATCAATCCGAATTTATAATTTTAATTATTTCAACATCTGCCCTCTTTGTGTTCCCCGTTATCAATACAGGGCATTCGCCCCCTTAATTGTTGATAACGGTTGAAAATCTTTAAACTTTAGTTCTATTGCAAAAATTATTCAGGGGAAATGCGCCAATCTTTCTGAAGGACATGGGCATTGATATGAAGCAGTTCGGGATGGGATTTGAGATGTGTTAGAATTTCTGGCAATTCTATAGTGTGAGCTTCCTGAGTATTCAGACTAGCCATCAGGCTGTCTTGAAATCGGAGATCGTCCTCTGTATCCACCGTCAGGCGACAGTTGTTGTTACGAAGATACTCGGGTGCAGATATGAAAGAACGCTCAAATTGATCGGGGTGGTCGTGAATATAAGTTGTCACATGTTCCCGATACCGAGGTTCGCTGGCAAGTTTATCAATTCTCTTTAATGCCGAAAGACTGATAATTTCCAAACCGGTTCCCAAAGGGATCGGGTCGGTTGTTACGATATAGTCTGCTTTACCTGCCAATGCACATTGTGCTAATTCTCTGGCCAAAGTTAAATCGACCCAGGGGCAATCGCCACAGATACGCGCAAGATAAGGAACTCCCAACTGCTCTCCCGCTAAAATATAACGGCTGAGAACATCTTCTTCCGAACCTCGCACAATGATTGCACCCGCTTGCGATCCTGCTTTAGCTAGGAGTTCTTCTTTTTCAGAACTTGGAATGGCTAACGCAACAAGGGAAAATTCCTTAATCAGTTGAATCCGTTTAACAATATGTTCTATTATAGTGAACCCTGCAAATGAGTGCAGGACTTTACCAGGACTTCGGACGGAGCCTATTCTTGCCTGAATAACGGCTCCTATAGAATTTTCATTTTCATATCTATTGAAGGGGGTCATTTCGATTTCCCTTATTAATTCGAGATGCCAAAAATAATATCATTAAACAAACCCAAAAAATTAAAAAAAGGTGATCGCATCGGCATCATAGCTCCTGCAGGGGCTATAAACTCTGATGACTTGGAAAAAGGATTGAAGGTCATAAAAAGCATGGGATTCGATCCCGTCTTAAGTCAAAATATCGGAAACAAAAAGCGGACCATGGCGGGAAACGATTCCGAACGTGCTTTCGACTTGATGACTATGTTTGCGGATTCTGATATCAAAGGAATATTTTGTGCGCGCGGGGGTTATGGTTCCAATCGTATCCTGCCGCTTTTGACTTCGAAGGTGATCCGCGATAATCCAAAAGTTTTTGTAGGTTCCAGTGATACAACCGCCTTGCATATTTTTTTGAATCAAAAATGTGCCTTGCACACCTTTCACGGCCCAATGGTAGCAGGAAGTTTTGGAAGAGCGGAGATGAGAAAATCTCAAAAATCATTCGCCGATATTTTGATGGGCAAAGCCTCAGCCAAGCAAATGACGGCTCGCCAGATTCAAGTCATTCGCCCGGGGTCTGCCAAGGGTGAATTGGCAGGCGGCTGTCTTACTCTTCTCTGCCGGTCGTTAAGAACTCCGCATGAAATCAAAACGGATAACAAAATTTTGCTGATTGAGGATGTGAATGAACCTTTTTACAAACTTGACGGAATGTTATGGCAATTGAAACAGGCGGGCAAGTTAAAAAACCTGAAGGGCGTTATTCTGGGAGAAATGATAGGTTGCCGACCTGCAAATGAAACAGATGGTCCGCTTGAGCATATCATTGAAGAAATTTTCGCGGAATATTCTTATCCTGTTTTGATCAATGCGCCTATCGGCCATGGTGAGGAGATGTGGACTCTCCCCTTGGGAATCAAGGCCACGATGGATAGTAACACCAAGTCATTGACTCTGGACTCCTGCGGTGTGGCTTAGGGGCGAACGCAGACCCCTCTTTTGTGCAAATAACTTTTTGCTTCACTGATGGTGTGCTCTTTAAAATGAAATATTGAAGCCGCTAAAACAGCATCTGCCAGACCTTTTTGGATACCATCATATAAATGCTCCAGGTTTCCCACTCCTCCAGACGCAATCAAAGGGATATCAATTTTCTGGGAAACGGTTGCATTCAATTCATTGTCATATCCCTGTTTGACGCCATCACAATCCATACTGGTCAACAATATTTCGCCCGCTCCAAAATCCTGCATCTGTTTCGCCCAACGAATCACATGAATGCCTGTCGATTTTCTTCCCCCATGCGTGTACACCTGCCACAAAGGAAAATCTTCTCCTTCTTTTAAAAACAATTCGGGATGTTTGTTACTCCAGTCAAAAGTTTGCGCTGACGGCGATTCATCCTTCAAAACCCGGCGTGCATCAATGGCAACCACTATGCACTGGCTTCCAAAACGCCTTGCCGCTTGCTGAACAAATTCTGGATCATGCACTGCGGCAGTATTGATTGCGACCTTATCCGCTCCTGATCGTAGCAAATTACGAATATCGTCCAAAGTTCTCACGCCACCTCCCACTGTCAACGGCATAAAAACTTTCTCTGCTGTTTCGCGTACCACATCGAAAATAATATCGCGTTTTTCGTGCGAAGCCGTGATGTCAAGAAAAACCAATTCGTCGGCACCTTCTTTTTCGTAAGCCGAAGCTATTTGAACCGGATCGCCCGCATCTACCAGATTGACAAAATTCACACCTTTGACAACACGACCGTCTTTGACATCGAGACAAGGAATAATTCGTCGAGCTAACATGTTTTTTTAATTTTCCTGTTTCCGGGTTAATTTGACAGCATCTTGAAAAGTGATCGTTTGATCGTACAAAGCTTTGCCTACGATCACTCCGGCAACACCATCGTCCTCCAGAGCCATCAAATCCTCAATGTGTTTTAAATTACCGACTCCTCCCGATGCAATCACCGGAACATTGACGTTTTGTGCGAATTCTCTCACGCTTTTCAAATTGGGCCCTTCCAACATACCGTCCCGGCTGATGTCGGTAAAAATAAAGCGTGATGCGCCAAGGGCTTCAAGCTCCCGGGCCAGGTCAAAAGCTTTTTTTGAGGAAACTTCTACCCATCCTTTGATGGCGACGTTGCCATCGCGTGCGTCAATGCCAATTGTGATACGACCGGGGAACTCCTTGCACGCCGATTCTACAAAAGCAGGATCTTTCTGGGCGATGGTGCCTAGAATAACCTGATACGCACCTGCTTTGATGTAGCCTTCAATTGCAGAGAGAGTGCGGATTCCTCCCCCAACCTGTATATCTGCCGAGCTATGATAAATAATGCTTTTTATGATCTCTGCGTTTGCAGGCTGGCCTTCAAAAGCACCATCCAGATCCACAATATGAATCAATCCCGCGCCCTCGTCATCCCACTTTTGGGCCATGGATACAGGGTCGTCGGAGTACACCGTTTCTTGATCGGCCTTGCCTTGAACAAGACGTACACATTTGCCATTTTTAATATCAACAGCAGGAATTATCTTCATTTAGTTCTCTCGCAAAAGTTTCCTGAAATTTTTATAAATCCAAAAGAATCGATACCAAGCCCTAAAAAGAATCTGGCAAGGGGAGAATCATACCAAAATCATGGGAAACTGCCAAAATTCATTTCAAATCAATACAGAATGCGATAGGCTAGGCCGTTGTTCTGAAAGTAAACCATGATATCCCAAACATCCATTGAAACATTAAAACAATAATAGAAAACACTTATTCCCACTCATGTCATCCGCCTTGACCCATTTGAATGATTTGGGTATAACCTTTTCTCATTCATTATAGTAACGGATCAATCGCTTAAACCTGCAATCCATTATGAAAATTATACCCACACCCCTGGCCGGCATTATTTTAATTGAACCAAGGATTTTCCGTGATGAGCGAGGCTATCTCTTTGAAAGTTTCTCGAAACGAAAATGCGCTGATGCCGGGATTCTTTGTGATTTTGTGCAGGACAATCATTCTCTTTCCAAGAAGGGTATATTAAGAGGTCTGCATTTTCAAACAGACTACCCGCAAGCGAAATTGGTGCGGGTGATTCGCGGGGAAGTTTTCGACGTTGCAGTAGATTTGCGCAAAAAATCACCAAATTTCGGCAAATGGTTTGGAACCAGACTATCGGCAGAAAATAATCTGCAAATGTTTATTCCCGAAGGCTTTGCTCATGGCTTTTGTGTACTGAGCGAAGAGGCAGAATTTCTTTACAAATGCTCGAATTACTATTCACCTGCAGGTGAGGGAGGTATTCTATGGAACGATCCTGAAATCAAAATCGACTGGCCACTTGAAAATCCTGTGCTTTCCGAAAAAGACCAGCTCCTGCCATGCATCAAAGATACACAACTTCCTTTTTAGTTGGATAGAAATCCGACTATGAATCCAAACGTTTGATAAACTCGCTGTAGGCTTTTTCCACAGCGGCCTCAATATCCACATCGCCATCGACATCCGGGTTGATCGCCTTCACCAAGGCCTCATCCAGATTATTCTTCATTTTCTTAGCGAAACTTGGAGACTTCTCAATTTCTTTTTTATAGGTGGACATGATCTCACGACTGATCATTTTTCCTGGCTTGCTATCTAAAATCGTTTCGTAATCAGCCCCCTTTTTTTCTCCAAACTCCATCAGGCGATTGATTTTATCCGTCCACAAACCTATGTTTTCTTCGCCCGCCAAGTAATGAATGGAGTTAGCGAACACCGGAATAAGGCTTTGATGTATTCCTGCTTCCCTAAGCTCGTGCTCCATAAGCCTTAAAAAGTATCGCCCCACATGTTCTTTTCGAAGCAAACGATCCTTACGCTTCAACCTCTTTTTTGTCACGCCACTGTCGGAGGTACTGCCTTTGTATAACCCCTCCAATTTATCAAATTGCTGACGCGTTTCCTTTATCAAATCCTGCAGAAGCATTTCGTCGTTCAAATCGCTGTTATCACGAAAATACTTAATCGCTTTCTTTAATAAAGAATCGCGAATCTGTTCAAACTCGCTATAAGTTGTGGGCTTTTTAGACATATCAGTACTATAATTTTTTTTCAAAAAAAATCCACCCATTTCTTTAAAAACTAGAAAACCAATTATATTAAGTTAACTTAGATAGCATTGTAAAAATTATCTTTTTGCTAATGTTTTTTTTTTCAAAACCCGATAAATCATGTAACAACAAAAACTAATAGGAGAGCCCAGGGGGCTAAACATCATGCTTACAGAAGTCGCCGTAGACAAAGCATTAATAGATTCCAGACAATTCACTTTGAGTTCCAATGCCCAATTTTCAACGGCGATGGAACTCAAAACCCAGGAAGGGGATGTTGTCACGTTATCTTTTCAAAATGCGGATACCTACGAGGGAACACAAGGGCAAGATAACTATAAAGACAGTTCTTCCGTTTCAGCAATTTCAAGCACAGCCACCGCCGCATCGCAATATTCTATGTCAGTTCAAGGCGATTTGACCGATAACGAACTTGCGGCAATACAGGAGCTGAGTGGAAAAATTGCACCCATCGTAGAAAAATTCTTTTCCGGTGCAGATATTAATCTGCAAGAATCGGCTCAGGATTTAGCGAAATCGATGGGTACTGTTCAAGATATAAACATCGCTTTGAGCAAAACCGTTTCTCAAACTGTTTCGGTTTCCAGCCAAAGCTCTACAGATATACAAACAGCGGGGAATATTGATTTGCCTCAAAGCGACGCGGAAGTCACTCAGGCAGACTATCCTAAAGTGCGTAACCTTCAAGCTTTGGCCGCGGCGGTCGTCACTTCTGAGTTTAAAAATCAGGCCGCACAATTTAAAAGCTCTGAACCCATTTTAAGATCGCTGGGTGATTTGCTGACATTCATTCGAGATCAGTTCGGTTCGGTATTGAAACCCTTGAGTGCCCTTGGAGCAGATTTTCCAGAAGCACCGGAGTCTTCAAAACCCTCCGATCCATCACTTGCAAAGTTGACATCTGAAGAAACGGCCCCTGCTGATTCTACTACAAAGTCAGCTTGAATAAGGCCGCTCTCTAAATCTGTTCACTTCTATCCGGTCCTTAAATCCTAAGGGCCGGTGAGTTGCCTTCGATGAGTTCTTTAGAAAAATTTTCCATTCATCTCAGTGTTAAAGTCTGACTGAGACATTCCCCTCATTTCCTTATCAATTCCTTCAGTACAGGCATCAGACGTTTTGTGAATTCTGTGGCATCTTGCCTGTTAAGATGGGACCATTCAGGGCAATCAAAACCTCGCAATGCTTCGTAGTCTTCAAAATGGATTCCCGGTGCCTTGGTTGTTTTTAATATTCGATCCCAAAAATGTTCGCGTGGCGTGAAGGTATTTTCCATTTCGCGTAACTTACCCGTAGAAGGCAAACGAACAAAGATCACCCGCCCTCCTTTTTCCATGATTCTATCCACGTTCGCTTTTGTTTTTTGAAGGTTCGCTTCCACAAATTTACCGAACTCTACTTTCGCCTGCTCCTGGGTTTGCCCCTTTGGCGGCGGTGGCGGGGTAAATAATGGAATCCAAATTTGCTGAATGCGTTTTTGCAAGGCGGTGTTCTTTGCCGCAAATTCGGTCATCCCCCCCTGCCGCTCTTCATCCACTTCATGAAAATAAGGCGGAAGTTCGGGCGGGCCATGAACTTTTTCACGATTGGGAAGTTTCAGATTCAACAATAACTGCGTCAACGTCAAATCGCTCTCATTCAAAAATGCAAACCACTTTTCGATAATCATAGATACTTGATGACTGAATTTTTGAGTCGGGCTCCAGGTCTGATACCGTTTTAAATGTTCGCTCGGGCTTGTCACAGGTGGACCTCCGGGAGCAAAAAATAATCCGGGAACAACTCCAACAATCACGGTTCCTGAATAGTCAGGATGATTGGCCAGATCTTCCAGATACAGGCCGGGGTTGGTTCCTACCGTAGACAATTGCACGGGTCGGTCGCCTGTCTCTTTTTCGTAAACATCCATATCCAGATCGAACAACATGCGTGAAGACCCGATGAGAACGGTACGCTTCGGTTCACTGTCTATAACCGTCCTGCGACTGGCCCACAGGTCTTTGGAGTCGTTCAAGGTGGGCGCATATTGCAGGCTTCGCACATAGAGTTCCCAACCGCCGATCAATACAGAGCTGAACAGGGCCGTCCACAGGGCCAACGCGACCCAGTGATGTTTGGGATAAATTCGCTTTAAATCGTAAGTCTTAAAACTGGAAGTAGATGAAGGCATTCGCCCCTCCCTGCATCAGAGTCAATCCAATGACCATACCTGTCCAAAGGGTCACTACCCACCAGGAAGCCATGTCTTGTATCACATGCTCAAGTCGTTTCTCATGCAAATACCAATGAGAGACCAGCAACACACTGATTACCAGAGTCACCTCAATGATTTCCAGAGTCGATAACAGTGGGTCGCCTGCACCGGAAAAATCAAACAACGATCCCATCATCATCCACGCTGTAGAAAAATTTCCTGACCGGAAAAAGACCCAGGCAATATTCACAAGAAAAAAGGTGACACCGGCAAGCATGAAACGTCCGGCTCTCGTTTTTATCCATTGTAGCTTTGAATAGCTCTGCCTCAACAAATGTTCCACAACAAGATAGGAGCCGTGCAAAACACCCCACGCAATGAATGTCCAGGAAGCACCGTGCCACAGTCCGCCGAGAAACATGGTGAACATGAGATTGAACAGAGAACGCACCGTGCCCACTCTGTTCCCACCCAATGGAATATACAAATAATCGCGCAACCAGCTCGACAGACTCATGTGCCAGCGTCGCCAGAAATCTGAAAATCCAACGGAGAAATAAGGCGAGCGAAAGTTGTCGGGCAAAATAAAGCCAAGACAAAGTGCCGTGCCAATCGCACAAGTCGAGTAGCCGGAAAAATCAAAAAATATTTGCCCGGAAAATGCCAACAATCCCAGCCACGCATCCAGCATGAATATCGAGTCACCTGTGAATCCAAATACTTTGTCGACAGAGGAGGAAAGCAAACCGTCTGCCAGCACCACCTTCTGAAACAGTCCCAGAGTCATAAAATAAAGACCCCATCCAAATTGATCGCGATTCGCGCGTTTGGGCTCCCGACATTGTGGCAGAAAATCTTCCGACCTGACGATCGGCCCGGCAACCAACTGCGGAAAAAAGGTGACGTACAATGCGTAGTCGAGAAAAGAATCGCAACGAGGCGTTTTCTTGAAGTAGACGTCCAGCGTATAGGACAGTGTTTGGAAAGTATAAAACGAAATGCCAACGGGAAGAATGATATCCAGTGTGGCTGGCGCATACTGAAATCCGGCGAAGTTAGCCAATGTGATGAAATTTTCGAGTAAAAATTCGCCGTATTTAAAAAATCCAAGCAAACCCAGATTGACGATCAGACTAACGGCCAGTAACAGACGACGCTTTGCAGGGGCTTCTTCAGTGCCTAACGCCTTCGCAACAAACCAGTCGACCAAGGTTGAAAGCCATAATAAAGCAATGAAGGGAGGGTTCCACGCCGCGTAAAAAATATAACTCGCGATCAGAAGAATCGTTTTCTGCAATCGCCATGAGCTAACGCTGTAATGAAAAAATAAAACGACCGCGAAAAAAACGAGGAAAGTGAGGGAATTGAATAACATAAAAAAATTTAAATACGAAAACCTTACGCTGAGATTGCATTAAAAAAGTTGCTTCTAACGCGATCCACTATCAAATTTTTTAAGGATATCTGCAAATTGCGCGAAAATTATTCTTCGTCATGCGACAAAGAATCCAAAGGCATTTCTTGTGGCAATGAGGAGGCATGATGCAAAATCATCTGCCAGCGTCCGTCGATTTTTCGGAACAGGTTCGTTGCAAATACACGGGAAGCATGAACGCCGGAAGCAGAAAGAGAAAACAGATTTTCACGGCAACGCACCCAGGCCAGTTCATCCGAAATTTCTACCCTGACATCGGACAACTCGATTTCCAACCCTTCGCCAGACTCAAAGATACCTTCCCAACTTTCAACAATGGCGTTGGGTCCCAACAATGGAGTCCATCCCGGATGAACGCAAATATCATCGGCTCTCGACGCCCATGTTTGTATCATGAGATCAAGGTCCTGACGATTGAACGCGTGATAAAATGATTGGTTCGCCGCCAATACTTTCTGTGTTTCTGACATTTTTATTTTTCCTCAGTGGGTAGCCCTGTTTCGGAGCGAATTCCCAGTAAATATTCTACGGCTTCAAAAGTTTCTTTCGATTCCCAATTCTTTGCCCCATCTACTCGCACAGCAATATGCCCGGTCCTGTCGATAACATAAGTGGTCGGTATAGAGAAAGAGGGATACATCCGCTCAACCGTCCCGTCGCTATCCATCAAAATAGGAAAAGAAAATTTTCTCTCTTGCACAAAATCTTTCACTGTTTCAATCCCGCCCTTGTCAATGCTGATTGCCAAAAGAACCAAACCCTCAGAACGATAACGACGGTACAAAGTTTCAAAGGCAGGCATCTCTACCCGGCAGGGAGCGCACCAGGTCGCCCAGAAATTCAGAATCACAACTTTTCCAGCAAAATCGGAAAGGTTGATGCGATTGTTTTCCAGATTGCGCAAAGTGAATTGCGGTGCCTTGTACCCTATTTCCGCTCTCTCTTGATCGTATTGAGGACGACCAGCGACATCTTCTGTTAAAAAAGGTTCCTCGTTGAAATGCTCAAAAAAAAATAACAGGGAACCCAAAAACAGAATGCCGAACAAGGCACTGTATTTTTTAAGAGGAATAGAGTTTTTCTCTTTTGAGACGGTCGATTTCATCCTTCGTTCTTTCTAACGCTACGCGTCGTCCCATCAAGAGACAATAAAGCAAGGTGAACGCCGCTAATGAGATACACAAAGTTGCAAGCATGGAAGGGTCCATCCCTTGTCCCAGGCCTTCTGCTGAAATGACTTTGGGTTTCGGATGAAAAGTTCGCCACCACAGCACAGAAAAATGAATCAGGGGGATGTCAAGAAAACCAACAATACCCACCACTGCGGCATACCTGGCACGAGTCGATTCTGCCTCGGTTTGACCACGCAACATGAGGTAAGCAATATAAATCAACCATAGAACCAGCGTTGAGGTGAGACGCGCATCCCAAACCCACCAGACACCCCAGATAGGTCTGGCCCAGATAGGACCGGTAACGAGCACAAGGGAACAAAACACAACGCCAATCTCAGCGGAACAATGTGCGTAGATGTCCCACTCGCGTTCTTTCTTCCACAGAAAAAGGATGCTGGACACGAAGACAATAAAAAATGCGAAGAACGCCAGCCAGGCGCAGGGGATATGAAAATACATGATCCGCTGAACAATGCCTTCGTTTTTCTCAGTAGGAACCCAAAGGTATATGGCAATCAATGCCGCAAGCATGGTGCCCGCAGTGAGCCAGAACAATCCGCCGGGGCTGGAAGAGATTTCCTTCGAACTATTTTCCTCTGCCATCAATCGCCGTCCTTTCCACTTTCTTCTTTTAACAAAAGCAGGTCTTTCTCCATAGCGGCTTGCCGTTTTTTAAGGGTCAAGATGTAAAAAAATATACCACCCCAAACACACAGGTTGGCAACAAAAAGAAAACCGAGTTGACCCATGAGATCACTCCTCTAAAATATGGTCGATGGTCATAACGGCGGTGCCGGTAAAAATAATGTCAAAACACAAAACAAGGCCCATCCAGTTCAACATTTCCGAAAGTGGTTCGCCCGCCAAAATCTTCCCTGTCATCCGCACCGATGCAATGGCAATGGGAACCATCAACGGGTAGAGCAAGATGGGAAGCATGATGTCTCGTGTTTTGAGATTGGCGGCAAGTGACGCCAACAAAGTTCCGATAGCACAAAAACCCAATGTCCCCAAGAATATCACTAAAAGCAGTGGGAAGAAATGCGGCAAAAGGTCGATATTGAAAAAAACCATGAATACAGGAAGAATAAACGCTTCCATTAACGTGAGAAACCCCAGATTACTTATCAGCTTCCCGAAGTAAATCGCTGTGCGGTCGGCAGGAGTCAGCAGTAATCCTTGCATGCATCCGTTTTCCTTTTCCAGCATAAAGGAACGGTTGAGCCCGATCGCACCGGAAAAGAATATTGCAACCCACATCACTCCCGGCCCCACTTCGTTGGATCGTGTGATGCTAAGATCCACTGTAAAAATGAAAATTATGATAACCAGAACCGCAAAGACAAACATGGAACTGAACAACTCCCGAGTCTTCATCTCGGTCAAAAAGTCTTTGCGGACGATGGCAATGATTTGGTTGAGGTATTCCCGCATAGTCTGTCACAGGCAAAACGTTCCTTAGAACGTATCTAGCCTTCTTTGCCTCCAGTGATCAAATTCATGTATCGGCTTTCAAACGCAACAGGATCGAGACCATTATTGGGTTCCATCAACGCAAAGCGTCCATCAATTTGCACTGCGATATGATCCCCCATCTCCAAACCACAGCTGATATCGTGCGTTGTCATCAATAGCGTTCGCTGGTCAGTATGCAATGAGCGCAAATAATCCTTCAGCGCACCGGAAGCCAGAGGATCCAGACCTGTAAAAGGCTCATCCAGAAAAAGAATCGACGGCTGATGCAAAGTCGCCCGCGCGATCGTGAGCCGTTGCAACATGCCTCTCGAAAAAGTACGAACGGGATCGTGTCTGCGTTTTTTCAGTCCGGCACCTTCAACAGCTTTCTCAGCACACTCTTCTGGCCGATCCAAACCGTACATCTTAGCATAGAATTCCAGATTCTCCAGTGGCGACAAATCGGGATAAAGACAGGTCGCATGTGAGATAACACCGATCTCTTTTCTCATCTTTGGATTGGCTTCTGTAACATCAAAGCCAGCAACTTTGGCCGTGCCTGAACTCGGACGCGTGCGCCCTGAAAGGATATTCAGAAGTGTCGTCTTACCCGCTCCGTTGGCACCAAAAATGGTGAGAAATTCACCTCGTTGCACTTCAAAACTCAAATTGGAAACGGCACGACGAAATCCAAAACTTTTGCAAATGTTTTTGACTTCGATTGCGGGCTCAACGGTAGATGATGGGGATAGCGTCATAAAAAAGGAGTCAATCAACCTGCAGGCTACTGAAAAAAAGAACGCGTTAAAGAGGAAAAAACACAACAAAACGGGCCAAAGCCATCGCGCCCTATATGGCAGGCCGCATGATTCTGTGTGAATTTACAAAGACTGCCATGATGATATGTTTTGTACAGATGACGCCAAAGGCAACTCAATAAACTAAAAAAAACTTCTGCAAGATTCATTGCCAACGTCACAGGGTCGCTACTTCACCCGGCAATCGTTCCAGACAAATCAATTCTTCTTGCGTTTTTTCCCTTCTTTTTCGAGCTGATCAAGGCGTTCCAGTAACTTCATCGCCTCGCCTTCCAGCTTGCCCTTCATTTCAGAATAGTCATTGGCCGAAACCTTATCTGTCTTCCAGTCAAATTCAAGATCCTTAATCGCGAGCAAAACTTCTTCCTTGCGCACCAAAAGGTGTTTGAATTCCTCGTTTGCAGGATCGACCGGAGCAAACAGAATATTCCGGGGAAGTTTACCAAATAAGGGCAAACCAATAACGATCAGAATCGTCACCAATAATAATAATTCAACTAAATGGACTAGGTTCATTCTAGGAGTCTAATTTATCCAATTCATCCTGCAATTTGCTGGAATACTTTGTCGGCGCGGTCGGTTCAACAGCACTCTTATCGTCCTCGGAAGCGTCCTTGCCTTGCTTCTTTCCAGCCCAGCTTTGAACGACTTTGCGGATTCCAAAACCACCGGCAACAATTGCAATGAAAGGGGTTACCCAAGCGGTGATATTGAACCCTGTCTTGGTGGGAGAAGATAATACAGATTCACCATATTTAGCGACCTGCTCTTTTATGATTTGCTGAACGGTTAGCCCCGATTCCAATTGCGCCGCAAATCCCATGCGAATTTTATCGGAGGAGTCACAAGTGCAATTGCCAAGAACTTTTCCGCACTTGTCATCACAGGTACACATGAGCGCGTTTTCCAGATCGGCCAGCATTGCCGAAGAGTGCGCTTTGTTCACAGGAAAAACACTCAAAAAAACAAACAACAGAACAATCATCCCATTGCAAAAACCTTTCCCGCCAAACAATGCACGAGGAACCGACGCTTGCACAGGCTCTATATTTTTAGTAAACATATTTTTTCTTTATTCCTGAGCCGGAGAGAATACCGCAGACTGGATTTTCATTCGCTCCAATCGGCGACGCTGTTCCAACCTGTCGGGCCATACCGAAACCAGCGTTCCAAAAGCGATGACCCAGCCACCCATCCATATCCAGCTCACCATCGGATTGACGTAAACCTTTATGGTCGCAGATTCATCTTCGGTAAAATCCGCCAATATCAAATACAAATCCTGTTGCCAGGTCGAAAGAACGTCGACCTCCGAGACAGGCTGATTCTGTCCTTTATAAAATTCCTTTTCAGGTTGGCCCGTCCACACCCTTTTCCCATCCTTATAAACACCCACCTGTGCAATAGCGCGCGTCTTCGTTGCGTTTTCTTCAATGAATCCCAATCGTTCATAGGTGAAGGTGAAATCTTTAACGACGACGCTTTCACCGATCTTCATTCGTTTTTCCGTATGCGCACCATAGGATTGAGAACCCGCTATCCCGGCAAAAATCAAAACCACCCCAATATGAACGATGTACCCACCGTAGCGCGACTTGCTTCGCCACACCAGGGACCCCAACGCTTCGATCAGCTTTTCATCATGCAAACTCTTGCGGGCAACCGTCCCCTTAAAAAACTCGATAAGGATGGTCGTCATAACAAACACACACAACACAAACGTTATATAAGAGTAAATTTCCGAGCGATTTCCTAAAGGAAGAAACGGGAACAATGCCCCTGCCGCCAGAAGACCGGCCAACAAAGGCTTGAGAAAGTTTTTCTTGAGGTTAGACCAGGTTGCCTTGCGCCAGGCAATAATGGGACCAATACCAATCAAAGCCAGAAGTGCCAAGCCAATAGGAACGTTGACCTGATTATAAAATGGCGGGCCTACAGTGATTTTAACCCCGCGCACCGCTTCAGAAATGATGGGGAAAATCGTACCCCAGAAGGTAGCAAAACAGATCCCCAGCAATAACAGATTGTTGAAAAGAAAACTGCTTTCGCGGGATAGAAAAGAATCCAGCTCATTTTTACTTTTGAGGAGCGGCAGGCGCGATAAAATAAGCCCCACGCAAATAGCAATGATCACCCCTAAAAACGCTAAAAAATAATATCCAAGAGTTGCTTCATCAAAGGTATGAACGGATTGAATCAAACCGCTTCGGGTGATGAAAGTTCCAAAAATAGTCATCACAAAAGTTAGCAGAACAAGAGACATGTTCCACACCTTCATCATGTCTTTCTTTTCCTGAATCATAACCGAGTGCAGATATGCCGTTGCAACAAGCAATGGCATGAACGCCGCATTCTCAACCGGGTCCCAGGCCCAATAACCACCCCAGCCCAATTCAAGATAGGCCCATTGCGCGCCGAACAGATTGCCCATGCAAAGGAAGAACCAGGATACCAGGGTCCATTTCCGTGTCAGACGAATCCAGCTATCATCCAGATTTTTGCAGATGAGTGCCGCCATCGCAAACGCAAAGGGAACCGTAAATCCGACATATCCCAAATACAAAGTGGGCGGATGAATAACCATCCAGTAGTTTTGCAGAAGCGGGTTGAGACCGCGACCATCCTCTGGCGGAACCGGGATCACCTCAAAAGGATTGGTAGAAAAATTCAGCAGAACTAAAAAAAAGGTAGTGATCGCCATCAGCACGACCATTGCATAAGGAACAACCATCGCGTTCCTTTTTCTATTTTGGATATGGACAACAAGCGTATAGCAGGTTAAAAGAAGGGTCCAAAATAATAACGAACCTTTTTGCCCGCCCCAAAAAGAGGAAATTTTGTAGAAGGTGTCTAAATCGCGGTTAGAGTAAGCCCACACGTATTGAAGACTGAAATCATCCATCAAAAGCCCACGCAACAAAGCCGCCGAGGCAACAATCACACAGGCAGATAAAATAAAGGGAATTTTTTCAGCACTCAAATACAAATCAACCCGGTTTCCTCTTGCGGCCATTACATAAGTCACACAACCGTACAACGAGGTCGCCAAGGCGATCATCAACGCAAATTCGCCAATTTCATTCATTTTTTTTAGTATCCGATTTTTTTTATAAGCACGTCTTAATATACAACGCTGTTTACAGGATCATCTGATTTCAAGGCCGTCTTCAGCCACAAAACCCTCTTTCCTGTCAAGCATAGCCCAACCATCAAAAGACGTTTTATTATATCGTGGTTTTAACCGGAGGTGCGGTTTTATTGAGATCCATCCCCTTACTGCCACCGTTGAGAGGAATTTCTCCTGGGTGCATTTTTCCCGCTTCCTTTTCCGCTTCATATTTGGAAGGACAACTGGTCATCAAAACATTGGCGTGAAAGAGCCCCGTGGAATCCAGAGTCCCTTCAACCACCACTTCTCCCCCATCCAGAAACATGTCCGGGGTAATACCTTGATAAACCACATTCAAGTGAGACTTATTCTCTTCTATTGAAAACCGTACCTTAAGAGAATCATTAGGATCTCTCTGAATCGAGCCATTGACAACATTGCCTTTTATCTTGAGTCCTTCGCCTTCAAATGAAACTTTTTGTGCCGCCAACTCTTCCACGGTGAAAAAGTATTGGGAAGTGCTACTGATGCTAGCACTGATCAAATAACCAATCGCGCCAACAATCAACAAACTGCCTACAATAAATTTAATTTTTTTATGGTTCATGCGATGGAGAGCCTTGCAAGAAAGTTAATGAGATCAAAGTGATTAAGGATCGTATTAATGATATCACTGCAAATTTCATCTTGTCAAAGCAATTCCGTAGTTTTGAATCCCCCCGGGTTCCAGCCCTGCCGCGTGGGATGAGCCTGCCCAAGTCGGATCATATTTTATTATTTCGCTTCAAGGTTTTTTTCCCAACCTCCACCCTTCCAAAAGCATTGATTTTTGCTTCGTTTCAGCAATCCAACACCGGCATCCGAGCAACAATTGCGCTTCATTTTTTTAAGATCAATGAATCAATTGTTTCCTTTATATACATAAAACAGAAATCCCCATCTCAAAGATCATCAAAAATAAAAATATCCAAAGAACAGATTTAATTGATTTTACATTGACAAGTGTCGCGAATATGCTAGTATCTGTCATAAAGTGTCACAAAGTGGTTAGTACTGTAGCAAACGGATCGTAATTTTCATGAACGGTTTTTAAAGTGACTATTCTTGTAGCGAAAGGGTTTCAAATTCCATGAACGGTTTTTTAGGGACATATCAGACGAGCCTGGATGATAAAGGCCGCTTCAACGTTCCTGTGAAATTCCGCAGTGTCTTGGAGAAGGAATGTACTTCTCAGTTGGTCATGACCTACATGAATGGATATTTGATCGTATTTCCTCAAAAGGAATGGGCGCGCAACAAAGAGCGTTTGCAAGATTTAGATACGACAAATAATGATGACCGTAAAAAAATTCGCAAAATTGTTTCCAGGGCCGTCGAGGTTGAAATCAAATCGGGCAAGCTTTTGATACCTGCAAACCAAAGAGACACTGCTGAAATTGATGTTCAGGGTGAAATCGTTCTTGTCGGCATGTTGGAGTCATTTGAAATCTGGTCTAAACAGCGATGGCTGGAAGCTGAGCAAGATGAGGATTAGTAAAAGTCAATGACGACTATTAAAAAAGTTCGAGTCAGCATATTCCATCGCGATGTTTTTATTCGGCAAGGCCCATGGAATATCACCAGTCAGTTTTAAAGGAAGAAGCACTTCGTTATTTAATCTCTGCAAGAGAGGGATGGGTCGTGGACGCCACATTGGGGGATGGGGGTCATACGCAATATATTCTGGAAAATTCGAATCCTGATGTGAAGGTTCTTGGGATTGACCAAGATCCCTATGCGCTCAAACGTGCTCAGGAAAGATTGGAGCCGTATCGGGATCGGGTGGCCTATGCTCGCGGAAACTTCGGTGAGATTGCAAAATTACTCCGTCAAAACGGAATAGACAAAATACAGGGACTGATTTTGGACCTGGGAGTTTCTTCAAGGCAATTGGATGTTCCTGAGCGAGGGTTCAGTTTCCGTTTCGATGGTCCTCTGGACATGAGAATGAACCCTGAATGCGGGTTAACTGCTAAGGATATATTGGAAAATTCCAGTGATAAAGAATTGCAAGACATTATTAGAGATTACGGAGAAGAAAAAAATTACAAACGAATTGTGCGGGAGATACGCAAAGCGCAAAGCAAAAATCCTCTAACCTCCACGCTACAACTAGCAAACCTCATATCAGCCGTGATGCCTGCATCCCGGCATGCCAGAATCCACCCCGCAACCCGCACCTTCCAGGCATTGCGCATTGCAGTAAACAACGAGCTGCAAAATTTAAAAATCGCGTTGAGGGATTCTTTGGAATTCCTCGACGCGGCAGCTCGCGTTGCCGTTATTTCCTTCCACTCGTTGGAAGATCGGATTGTTAAGAATTTTTTTCGGGAAGAGGAGTGTGACTGCATCTGTCCACCCAAAATTCCCGTTTGCGTCTGCAATAAAAAACAAACCTTGCGAGTGTTGACTCGTCGCCCTATTCGCCCCTCGCAAGAAGAAATCGATCGCAATTCAAGATCAGCCAGCTCGAAATTACGAGTAGCAGAAAGGGTTTATGTCTAGCAAATGGCGTCGTTTGGCAAAAAGTCAATTCCGCCTGTCCGCGCGCGAAATAAGAATCGCTTTGGGTTTTTTCATTTTGTTTGGAACCGGTGCCATGGCCTTTGTCTGGTCCAATGTAAAAATGATTCAGCAGTCTTATGATTATCAGGCTCATGCTACGGAGAGGAAAAAACTCCTCAAAATAAATCAACGTCTCAAGCTCGAAGTGGAAAGCTTACGCTCGCTTTCCAGAGTCCGATCCATTGCATTGGGGCGTTTAGGGATGAAAGAGCCTACGGCTCCACAGTTGGTCACCATATTTTTAAAATAAAATCCCATGTCAAAAAAGAAGACAGCTAGTAATTCCGATATGCCTGAGAGCTTCACCTCTCGGCTCGGGATAATATTTTCTTTTTTCGCTGTGTTCGCTCTCGCGCTTTGCGTCAGGCTGTCTTACCTGCAAATAAGTCAGCACGATATTCTTTCGGCTCAATCAGAAAAGCAATATCAATTAACTGTAAAAATCGACTACGGACGCGGGCAAATTTTAGACCGGAATGGGACGCCTCTGGCAACCAATCTGGAAACTGAATCTATCTATGCATCTCCTCAAATAATTTTTGACAAAGAAAAAACAGCTCAGGCTCTTTCGAAAAGCCTGGGTTTGGATCTTGCTTCCTTGCGAAAGAAAATTTCCTCAAAAAAACAATTCGTCTGGATCAAGCGTAAATGCACTTTTGCTGAAGCTGAAAATGTACGTCAGTTGGGTCTCGCGGGCATCAACTTTGTAATGGAACACAAGCGTTTTTATCCCAAGCGCGAGTTGGCATCCAGTGTGATTGGTTTTGTGGGGATGGACAATCAGGGTCTTTCGGGGGTTGAATTGCGTCATCACTCCTACCTAAAAGGATTCACCCAGTTAAAAATTATGGAGAAGGATGCACGGGGTCGATCGGTCTCCTCTTTTGACTCGGCAAACGCAAATAAAGGCAGTCGGGATGTCAGGCTAACAATTGACGAAGTGATCCAATTTACGACAGAACTTCACTTGCGCGAACAGGTAGAGAAATTTCACGCGAAGTCAGGTTTTGCGGTCGTCATGGATCCCTATAGCGGAGAGATACTCGCTCTGGCGAACATACCGGGATTCAATCCCAATCAGTACATGTCGTACAAGCCTTCTACCTGGACCAACCACGTTGTGTCCAGCTCTTATGAGCCGGGTTCTATCTTCAAACCCATCGTCGCATCGGCAATTCTCGATAAAGGCATGATTCAGCCTGAAGAAACTTTTTTTTGTGAAAATGGGAGCTTCAAATTCGGGAGAACCTACATTCGAGAAGCTGCCAATCATAGATTTGGTGACCTCAGCCTCAAGGAAATTATTGCCAAGTCAAGCAACATTGGTTCTGTAAAAGTCGCCCAAAAGCTTGGGGAAGAAAACTTCTACGATTACATCAAACGATTCGGCTTTGGTGAAAAAACCGGCGTCGATTTACCGGGCGAGTCGGGTGGCCAATTGAAATCTCTTGAAGAGTGGTCACAACGTTCCATCGCATCCATTTCATTTGGTCAGGAAATTGGCGTCACTCCATTGCAAATGGTTTCGGCATTGAGTGCCATTGCCAACGGTGGGCGCCTCATGCAACCCAAGATCGCACAAGCCATCATGAAGGATGGGAAAGAAATCAAGGTTTTTCCTTCACGAGCGATCAAAAGAGCTATCTCACCGAAAGCCAGTAAAAAAATGACCGACATACTCAAATCAGCGGTCAAAGACGGTACTGGGAAAAACGCCATACTCGAAGGCTACGATGTCGCAGGAAAAACAGGGACTGCTCAAAAAATGGACCCTGAAACCAAGAGCTATTCAGAAACTGGGTACATCGCATCATTTATAGGATTTGTCCCAGCCGAATCACCTCGTCTGGCAATACTCGTCATGATTGACGAACCCAAAGAAAAGCATTGGGGGGGAACAGTTGCCGCGCCTGTTTTCCATAAGATTGCAAAACAAGTACTGAGATATTTGAACGTTCCATCAAGCAAAGAACAAGTTTTCATTTTGGATCGTGCGTAATGAATACCCTGATCGAAACGGAAAACGCATTGTCAACGGTTGAGGAAAATCCAACCCAAAAAACAGCCATGCAAACCCGATATCCCATTTCACATTTAACACGCAAAACCAAACTACTTGGTTTTAGTGGAGATTTGGAGCGCGAGATTACCGGTGTGGAATACGACTCTCGTCGGATTCAGCCTGGCAATGTATTTGTTGCGGTTTCCGGTTTGTCGCAGGATGGATCAAAATTCATTGAAGAGGCTGTGGCGCGGGGTGCAACCGCTATCGTATCAGAACATCCCGCCTCAAATTTCGAAACTCGTGAAGATCATCCGACTTTTATCCATGTCGCAGATGCCAGAGCCGCATTGGCCCAGTTTTCCAATGAATTTTATGCAAGTCCATCCGATCGATTGAAGTTGACCGGCATCACGGGGTCTAACGGCAAGACTACAACCAGTTATTTACTGGAATCCATTTTCAATGCGGCAGACAAAAAAACGGGTGTTCTTGGAACCATCAATTATCGTTACGGTGGGAAAATATTCCCGGCCTCATTCACAACTCCCGAGTCTTCTGACTTGAATCGCATGCTCGGGGAAATGGCCGATCAAAACATTGAGCACTGCTTCTTGGAAATTTCATCACACGCTCTTATTCTAAAAAGAGCCTTTGGATTGAATATTGAAGTTGGAGTTTTCACTAACTTGACTCGCGACCATTTGGATTTCCACGAAACCATGGACGATTACAAAAACGCGAAAAAACTTTTATTCGGAAACAATCACGTCAAAAAGGCTGTGCTTAATATTGACGATCCCGCAGGCAAAGAAATTTTCAACGAACTGTCCATGGAGCGTCTCTCTATAGGGATCCATTCACCGGCAGATATTTTTGCTGAGAACGTCCGACTTTCAGACAAGGGAACTTCCTTCGACCTGAAGACGCCATCGGGAAACGTCGCAATCGATACCTCATTGTTAGGTTTGCACAATGTACACAATCTGCTGACCGCAACTGCAGTCGCGTTTTTGCAAGGCCTCGTATTGGCAGACATTGTCAAAGGCATTCGATCTTTGGGAAGCGTTCCCGGTCGCTTTGAATCCATAAATCTGGGGCAGGACTTTGCGGTCATCGTCGATTATGCGCATACCGACGATGCCTTGAGTAAAGCCCTGCATGCGGCGCGTGCCGTTACTAAAAATCGGCTGATCGTTGTTTTCGGTTGCGGGGGAAATCGTGACAGGGGAAAACGAGAATTGATGGGACAGGTCGCCTTGGAATTGAGCGATTATGCCATCATCACCTCAGACAACCCGCGCCGGGAAGAGCCTCAAAGCATCATTGACGACATCCTTACCGGTTTGCCTGAAGATGCCAGAGAAGGCGACGATTATGAAATATGCATTGATCGAAAATCCGCCATTTTCAAAGCCATCGGTCTTGCAAAAACTGGAGATTTGATTCTCATTGCAGGCAAAGGTCACGAAGACTATCAAATCATTGGCACTGAAAAAATAAATTTTGACGATCGAAAAGTTTCCGCTCAAGCCATACGCGAAAGGGTCGAATCATGATCTCTGCGAGTGCTGGAGAAATCACAACAATGATGGATGGCGAACTGCTGTCGGGAACGCCCAACATCCGATTTAGTGGAGTCTCCATAAATTCACGAACAATGGCAGAGGGCAACCTGTTCTTCTGTTTGCGGGGAGACCGTTTTGATGGCCATGATTTTATATCTGAGGTATTGAAGAATAAAGCCGCTGGGATCGTCCTGTCGGGAGACTGCGACATCCCCCCCCTTCCGGCAGGCCCCAGCGGCATCCATTCTACCTTCTTCATACGCGTCAAGGACACCTTGACGGCATTGCAAAAGCTGGCTCAAAAAATAAGAGAACTCTCAAACATCCGCGTTGTTGCTGTCACCGGGACCAATGGCAAATCCAGTGCCAAGGAAATGATCGCCGCCGTGGTTGGAGAAAAATTCAAAACTCTAAAAAATCAAGGCAACCTGAACAATCACATTGGCCTGCCTTTGACCCTGATGGAATTGGAAGAAGATCACGAAATTGCCGTACTGGAAATGGGAATGAGCGCAGAAGGTGAAATCAAACGTCTGGCAGAAATCGCCCGGCCTGACATCGGACTCATCACCAATATTTCTCCCGCTCATCTCGAACAGTTGAAAACTTTAAAAAATGTTCAACGCGCGAAAGGGGAATTATTTGAAGCTTTGCGCCCTCAGGATCTTGCCGTTGTCAATGCCGACGATCCGCTGGTTTTAGAATTGGCACAAAATCTGACGGCAAAAAAAATCACCATCGGCATCAACAATCCCGCCGATATTTGGGCGGACAATATTCGCCCGCACGCCAAACAAGGTTACGACTTCAAACTTCACATGCAAGGGCAAACACTGGATGTGGAGTTGCCCTTCTTGGGCCGTTTCAACATTTATAACGCGCTGACTGCTTTTGCCGTCGGTAGTGCTTTGGGCATGAAACCGGAAGAAATGAAGTCCGGTCTGGGACGATGCCAGCTCCCCCCGCAAAGACAGGAATATTTTGAAAGGGATGGCGTTGCATTCATCAACGATGCCTACAATGCAAACCCTCAATCCATGCGCGAAGCAATCAAAACGCTGGAAGGTTTTCAAACTTCAGGAAGAAAATTTTTCGTGATGGGGGAAATGCTTGAGCTGTCCGATCTTTCGCGATCAGAACATTCCAGGCTGGGCAAGGAAATTGCCCGATTAAAAATTGATTTTTTAGTGACCGTTGGAGCAATCCCCGCCCTCACAGCCGAAGCCGCGCTGAAAGAAGGGATGCCGATCGATCATGTTTCAGCTTTTAATGACATCCATGCGGTCACTGCATTTTTAAAGGATCATGTGAAGACGGGAGACTGCGTTCTTGTTAAAGGTTCTCGCGGGGCAAGGATGGAGCGGGTGCTCGAAAATTATTTTCAGGAGGCCGTGCTCTAATCATGCTTTATCATATCTTTTATCCTCTGGCGAGCGACCTCTCGATTTTCAATGTTTTTAAATACATTTCGTTTCGCTCTGCTTATTCCGGTGTCACTGCCTTGGGTCTCAGTCTGCTTCTGGGCCGATACATGATTTCTCTTCTGCAAAAATTGCAGATTGGGGAAAAAATTCGTTCCGATGGCCCCGAACAGCATCACGTCAAATCAGGCACCCCCACAATGGGCGGCGTGTTTATCCTGTTCACTTTCGGGCTGTCCACTCTGCTGTGGTCCGATCTCTCCAATGCATACATCTGGCTGGCCTTATTTGCAGCCCTCGGATTTGGATGCATTGGCTTAGCCGATGACACAATCAAGTTGAGAAGTGGTAAAGGACTGTCTGTAAAATCCAAATTTGCCCTGCAAGTGGTTCTTAGCCTCGTGATCGGTATCTACATCGTCTACTTCGATGACACGCGAACCGGATACGCAACCACACTGCAAGCTCCCTTTTTTAAATCATTTCAGCCCGACCTGGGTTGGACTTATTTGCTATTCATTGTTTTCATCATCGTAGGAACATCCAACGCCGTCAACTTGACAGATGGGCTGGATGGTTTGGCCATTGGCCCCGTCATCATTGCAACACTGGCATACACCGCAATCGTTTATCTTTGTGGTCACTTTAAGTTCGCGGAGTACCTGCAAATCCAGCATATCAAGGGTGCGGGAGAACTCGCGGTCCTCTGTTCCGCTCTTGTTGGTGCCAGTCTGGGATTCCTTTGGTACAACGCCTACCCCGCTCAAATATTCATGGGGGATGTGGGTTCTCTGTCACTGGGTGGTGCTTTGGGAACCATCGCGGTCATCTCCAAACACGAACTGCTCCTCATTCTGGTCGGTGGGATTTTTGTGATCGAAGCACTCTCCGTCATCATTCAGGTTGGCTACTACAAATACACCAAGAGCAGAGAAGGCAAAGGCAAACGTTTTTTTAAGATGGCACCGATTCATCATCACTTTGAACAATGCGGCTGGGCCGAGCCCAAAGTCATCGTCCGTTTCTGGATCATTGCCGCTGTACTGGCAATGATTGGTTTGAGCACGCTCAAGTTGAGATAAAAATAATGCATCTTTCCGGGAAAAATATAAGCGTTGTTGGCATGGGGAAATCTGGTCTTGCGACCGCAAGTTTCCTTGTCACACGCGGAGCGCAGGTTTTACTCACTGATGCGCGCCCCGAACACAGTCTGCCTGAAGTGATCGCAGGATTAAATCCGGCGATCGAACTTCAATTTGACAATTCTGCGCCTGGGAAGAATGCAGATTTGATCGTATTGAGTCCGGGTGTCCCCGTAGACGCGCCCTTTCTCGATGAATTTCGTGAACGTGGAATAGAAATCATCGGTGAAATTGAATTGGCCTTTCGTTTCAACAAAACGCCGATCATCGCCATCACAGGCTCCAACGGGAAATCTACCGTCACGACTCTGGTCGGGAACATTCTTCGTGCAGATGGACGCACCGTTCATGTAGGCGGGAATCTAGGCACTCCCTTTATAGAACTGATCGAAAAAGGAACTGCAGAATTCATCGTTCTGGAAATTTCCAGTTTCCAATTGGAAACGGTGACCACGTTCAAACCGTATGTAGCCGGAATTTTAAACATCACTCCCGACCATCTCGACCGACATAAAACCTCGGCAAACTATCATGCGATGAAAGAACGCATTGCAACTCAACAAAGCGAGTCCGATTATTTTGTCGCCAATCTGGATGCCCCGGAAACAGTGAAGCTCAGTTGCGGAAAACGTTCTCAAAAACTATTTTTTGGAGCCCAGCACGAAGGCGGGGACGGTGCTTACTTAAGAAACGGTGAGATCATTCTAAAATTTCAGGGACGCGAAGAAGT
Source organism: Nitrospinae bacterium CG11_big_fil_rev_8_21_14_0_20_45_15 (assembly GCA_002787235.1). GTDB lineage: Bacteria > Nitrospinota > Nitrospinia > Nitrospinales > VA-1 > Nitrohelix. The sequence goes on along the minus strand of PCWG01000033.1, from coordinate 87,512 downwards.
CATTTGCAAGCATCAGGAAATCGCGTTCCCCTTGCGCTTGCTTGTCGAGAATGCACTTGCCGCAATCGCTTTAACAGCACCCTTGAATATTTCGGTCAGCGTGCTGGCAGATGCTTTGTGCAATTTCAACGGACTCGAACATCGTATGGAATGGGTGCGCACTTTCAATGGAATCGATTTCATAAACGATTCCAAGGCCACCAACGTAGGTGCTACCTGCAAGTCACTTCTTGCAATTGAAAAACCGATCGTGCTCATGCTCGGCGGCAGAGACAAACAGGGAGATTTTTCTGCAATGCTCCCGTTACTCAAGCAAAAGGTCCGGCACCTCGTTCTTTTTGGAGAAGCTCGGGGAATCATAAGAAATTTTCTCAACGGTTCCCCTGCCAGCGAAGAAGCCGACAGCCTTGAGGATGCTTTGAAAATAGCAGTGAGCCATGCAAAAGCAGGTGACACCGTTTTACTCGCACCTGCTTGTGCGAGTCAGGATATGTTCAAAAATTATGAGGAACGCGGGTCTCTATTCAAAACCCTCGTTAACAATCTATGAAAATGGACTCACAACCAATAATGCACATCACTGCGGGAGGAAGAAGAATCCAATGAATGATTCCACTTCTCGTCATCAAACCAGTGATCCGATCCTGGGCTGTGTCGTCGGCCTTCTGATCATTATTGGCGTGGTCATGGTTTACAGCTCCAGCGCGGTTGTTGCAGGAGAAAAATACAATGACCCTTATTATTTTCTCAAACGCCAAATGCTTTGGGTCTTCATCGGTTTCATTGCCTTGAGAATCACACGTTCCATGGATTACCGTCTTTTGGAAAAATTTGCATACCCCATTTTGTTTGGTGCGTTTCTTTTACTGATCGCCGTAATGATTCCCGGATTAGGCAAAGAGGTAGGAGGAGCGCGGAGATGGCTCACTCTAGGCGGTGCCAATTTTCAACCGTCAGAAATTGCAAAAATCGCCATCATCATATTCATTGCAAAGTCGCTGGTGAAACGTTCCGATCAATTGAAAAATTTTGCCTACGGGTATTTGCCCAATGTCATTGTTCTGGGATTTTTCTTTGTCCCTATTTTATTTCAACCCGATTTTGGAACCGCCTTAATCATCGGCGTCGTTGCATTGCTCATGCTTTTCATTGCGGGAATTCGTACCCGCTTTCTGGCTTACTCCTTTTTGGCTGTGATTCCTCTGGTGATTTCTGCTGTGACTGGAGCGGAATATCGCATGCGCCGTATTTTCGCATTTTTGGATCCCTGGCAAGATCCTTCTGATACCGGGTTTCAAGCCATTCAATCTTTTTACGCTTTTGGGCGCGGCGGAATTTGGGGTGTGGGTCTGGGTGATGGCAGTCAGAAATTATTTTATCTGCCTGAAGCTCACACCGATTTTATTTTCTCTGTCATTGGAGAAGAGCTCGGATTCATCGGTGCCGTGTTCATCGTTATTTTATTTGGAACTTTTATATGGAGAGGTTTTGCCGCCGCACTCAATGCAAAAGATCCTTTCGGCGCACATGTTGCCGTGGGCATTACATTACTGATCGGCATACAGGCCTTCATCAACATGGGTGTGGCGATCGGTCTTTTGCCAACCAAAGGTTTGACGCTTCCCTTCATTAGCATGGGGGGATCGTCGCTGGTGGTATTGATGATGAGTGCGGGTGTTTTGCTGAATATTTCGCAACATCCGGTCAAGAAGTAATTATTCAAGAGATGAATATTCGCGTTGTCATTGCTGGAGGCGGTACAGGAGGGCACTTGTTTCCTGCAATCGCTCTGGCAAACGAACTGGAAAAACTGGACATGGATATTGAAATCACATTCGTCGGATCCAAACAGGGACTGGAGTCCAAAGTCATTCCCAAAATGGGATGGGATTTGAAGACCATCATGACCTCTGGAATCATGGGTAAAAAAGGGATTCAACGATGGACTTCTCTGTTCAAATTGCCAATGGGAATTCTGCAATCGACCTGTTTTCTCCTACAGAAAAGTCCTGATCTGGTGGTGGGTGTTGGAGGTTATGCGTCCGGTCCGGTTGCCCTTTCTGCCTGGGCATTGCGGATTCCTATCCTTATTCACGAACAGAATTCCATACCGGGGATGACAAACCGATGGTTAGGGAAAATTGCAGACAAGGTTGCCGTTTCGTTCAAAGAATCTTCCTCTCATTTCCCTGCCGATAAAGTTGTCACCACGGGGAATATGATCCGCGAAGAATTTTGCATCCCCAGAGAATTGGCTCCGAAACGGCGGACAGACAAGTTTTGCATTCTGGTACTGGGTGGAAGTCAGGGAGCGCACTCCATAAATATAGCGATGATTGCCGCCTTGGGAAAACTGGGAGATGAAAAAGAAAAAATACATATCATTCATCAAACCGGAGAAAAAGATTTTGCTGATATCCAAAAGCGTTATTCAGCAGAGGGCTTTGCGGGTGCCGATGTTCGCCCCTTCATTGACGATGTTGACAGCTGTTACCGCTCTGCCTCTCTGATCATTTGCAGAGCGGGAGCAACCACTCTGGCAGAAATCACCGCCTGTGGAAAAATGTCGATCCTGATTCCTTTCCCTCATGCCGCGCACAATCATCAGGAAAAAAACGCGCGTCTTCTGGAATCTGCCAATGCGGCAGAAATGATTCTCGATGCAGAACTGAGCGGAGAGAAGCTGGCTCAATCGATTAAAAATGCAATGGCGGACGCGGGGCATCTCGAAGAAATCGAATCCAACAGTTATCGCCTGGGCAATAGAGAAGCCACTAAAAATGTTCGTGAAATTTGCATGGAATTGATTAAAAAAACAAAAAAATCAAATGCATAAAAACCAGGTATCAAAGAAAAATGAGCTGTCATGTTTTTAGGTAAAACCCAACGCATTCACTTTATCGGGATTGGAGGTTCTGGCATGAGCGGAATCGCTGAAGTCCTCATCAATCAAGGTTTCGACGTATCGGGTTCCGATATCGCCGAAAGCCAGGCCACTCGCCATTTGAGAGATATTGGCGCGTGCATTCGTTTGGGTCACGATTCTGAAAATGTGCGTAACGCACAAGTGGTAGTGGTTTCCAGTGCGGTCAAAGCCGACAATCCAGAAGCTGTGAATGCGCGTAAAAGAATGATCCCGGTGATTCCAAGGGCTGAAATGCTGGCCGAGCTCATGCGCATGAAATACGGAATTGCTGTCGCAGGCACTCACGGCAAAACCACAACCACATCGCTTATCGCGGCGGCTTTAGCTGAAGGAAATCTTGACCCTACGGTGGTTGTGGGTGGACGTCTCAAACAATGTGGCGGTAACGCCAAACTGGGACAAAGTGAGTTTCTTGTTGCCGAGGCCGATGAAAGCGATGGTTCGTTCCTTCACCTGTCGCCCACGATTGCGGTCGTGACTACGCTGGATGAAGAGCATATGGAATTTTACAAGACTCTGGAGCGCATGAAGGACACCTTTCTGACTTTCATTAACAAGATTCCATTTTATGGAGCCGCAATCCTTTGTCTGGATGACCCCAATATTCAATCGCTGATTCCTAGAATTGAAAAACGCTATATCACTTATGGCCTTTCAGGACAGGCCGATTACCTTGCCAAAGACATTGTCATAGACGGTATGCAAACTCATTTCAGCGTTTACTATCAGGGGCGTGAACTTGGCAGGATACAGTCGGGTGCGGCGGGTCGACACAATGCCTGCAACACGCTGGCGGCAGTGGCTGTTGGAATGGAGTTGAATATCGATTTCCAAACAATCGCAAACTCGCTCAAAAAATTTGTGGGTGTTCAAAGAAGATTTGAAATCATCAGCGAAACCGATGAACTCATCTGGATGGACGACTACGGGCATCATCCTGCCGAAATTCGCGCGACTTTGCGAGCCGCCAAAGAGGTTTGGCCCGATAGAGAGCTGACGGTCGTTTTCCAACCGCACCGCTATTCCCGAACACAGGCTTTGATGGAAGATTTCTGGACGGCATTCAATGATGCCGATCGCTTGATTGTCACGGATATTTACCCAGCCGGGGAAAAGAAAATCCCTCAGGTGAATTCAAAAGTCATGATGGAAGGCATTCGCCGCCACGGTCATAAAAATGTTGAGTACATAGATAATTTTGAAAATGTCGTTGATTTGTTACGAGCAAACCAGGCTCCAAGAAGGGTAACAGCTACCTTGGGCGCAGGCAACGTATGGAAATTGGCCGAAATGTATTTCAATCCCACCCTGCCTTTAAAAGGCGATGAACCCAGTCTCAGGAAAGAGTCCTTATGCTAAGCGAACCTTGGAAACGAAAATTAATTTATTTGACCCCCAGCGGAGCTTTATCCAAAGTGACCCGACCCACTTCTTTGGGCGCAGAAATAGTCGTTCTGGGACGCAAACTTTATCAGAGCAAAACTATGAACCCTTCTTATCTGTGGCTGCAAAAAATTCAGGGCGAAGTGAGAACCGACGAGTTGATGTCCGATCACACGTCCTTGCGAATTGGAGGCCCTGCTGATGTTTTCATACTTCCCAAAGACATTGCAGACCTGCAAACCATCCTGAAAAATAAAGGGACGGCACCTCTGTTCTTTTTGGGAGAAGGCACGAATCTTCTGGCACGTGATTCAGGAATTCGCGGCATTGTCGTTTCGCTCAAAGAGGGATTCAAAACAGTCAGTCGCCCTTTGTTCTATAAATCAATCGATGGAAAAGAAAAGGCGGTCATCAAGGTTCAGGCCGGAGTCAAACTCTCCTATCTCGCTAAGTATGCGGCACGTTACTCTTTGACAGGAATCGAACATCTCGTTGGCATTCCTGGTTCTCTGGGTGGTGCCTGGACGATGAACGCAGGTGCTGAAGGGGTTGATATCGGTCAGGTCACGCGCTCAATCACGCGCCTGACAACCCGAGGGGAAATCGAAAAATTGAAGCGGGATCAATTGATCTTCAATTACAGAAAGACCCAGTTCCCTGCCGGTCACGGCCTCCTCATCGAAGGCGAAATCGAATTGGAAAAAGGCGACGCGGTGGAGATTCAAAATACCATGGACGAGCATCTTGCCAAGCGAAGCTCACGCCAACCTTTGACAGTTCCCAATTCTGGATCGGTATTCAAAAATCCAGAAGGTGACACCGCAGGCAGACTCATAGAATCTGCAGGACTCAAAGGTAAAACGATTGGTTCGGCAGGGGTGTCTATCAAACACGCAAATTTTATTGTGAACAAGGGCGGAGCAAAAGCCACTGACGTTTTAAAGCTGATCCGTCTTATCAAGGAAGAAGTAAAGGAAAAAACAGGGGTTGAACTGGAACTGGAATTGGTAGTGGCCGGAGAATAACGATGACGACTCAATATGTATTGATACCTTTTTCAATTATAAGTCCGCATACAAGGGCCCCCCTCCCTTGCCACCAGCCTGCAGACCTGAGGCTGGTTGCGGACCTGTATTCAATTTGCACGGGAGTTTTTCGTTGATGGATATCAGTAACAAAAAAGTAGGGGTACTTATGGGCGGCTTATCCTCTGAACGGGAGATCTCCCTGATTACAGGGAAAGCTGTGGCCTCGGCTTTACGACGAAAAGGGATCAATGTCCAGGAGATGGATGTGGGTTACGACATTGCAAATGAATTGAAAGTGAACAACATCGAGTTGGCTTTTCTGGCTCTTCATGGAACGTATGGGGAAGACGGCACTATTCAGGGTTTGCTTGAATACGCCCGAATTCCCTACACAGGTTCTGGAGTATTGGGAAGTGCTTTGGCCTACGATAAGATCAAATCAAAAGAAATATTTATCAGCAATGGTATCCCTACACCGGCCTATCAGATATTACGCAAGGGAAACCCTGCTACAAGAACGCTGGACTTCCCCCTCGTCGTCAAACCCAACCGGCAAGGTTCCAGTCTGGGAATTCATATTGTCAAATCGGAGGAAGGTTGGAACGACGCAGTGAAAGACGCTTTCAGATATTCCGATGAAGTGCTGGTTGAACAGTTTATAGCAGGCCGTCTGTTGGCCATTGGCATGAATCAGTCGCAACCTCTACCTATCGTAGAGATTCGTCCAAAATCTGAGTTCTACGATTATTCGGCAAAATACACTTCAGGAGATACTCAATACATATGCCCGGCAGTATTGACCGCTGAAGAAAAGACCGCCTGCGAGGAAGTTTCCATTAAAGTTTTTCAGGCCCTGCAAGGCAGAGGTCTGCCGAGAATCGACGTCATTCTGGATTCGACCGGCACTCCTTATGTACTGGAAATGAATACAATACCGGGTATGACTCCCACCAGCCTTCTTCCCATGGGCGCGCGTGCGGCGGGAATTGAATTCGACGCACTGGCACTGGAAATTTTAACGACTGCGCAACTCGATTACCCGGAGGCTCAAATACAATGAACCTTGCCCTGTTTGAAAATCATCCCGCGACAGCGACTCTGGGAAAATTAAGCACCCCTCGCAAGCTGGTGAAAAAGTCTGGAGAAAAACAGTCCAGCCATGACCGCCTTGCGTGGAAAAACAAAACTCATTTCCTGAAGAGTTGCTTTAAGAAAACTTTGATAACTGCAGTCATTGCAGGATCTCTATATTACAGCTATCTTTTCCTGACGGAATCGCCCTATTTTTCAGTTCAGAACGTTCATTTTCAGGGGCTGGACAAGGTCAGTGATGCAGAACTGCTCAAACAAGTGGGCCCCATCAAAGGGAAAAATATTTTCATTCTGGATCTAAAAGAAATTGCAAATCGATTGGCAGAACGTCCCTGGGCTCTTAGCGTTTCGGCGGCCAGAGCATTCCCCAATACCATTCGTTTCGACATCAAACAACGAACACCTTTTGCGCGTATTCAGTTAGACCGAGTTTATGTGATGGATAATTTTGGAGTCTTGCTGGAAGCCGATTCTCCAATTTATAAAGATTTGCCTATGGTATCCGGCAACCGTTCTGTCAAAGCTCAATTGGGGAATTCGATAGCCACTGATGAAATGATTCTGGGATTACAAACAATGAATTATTTCAATCAATTGCCCTTTTTCAAAAACAACCCAATCGTCAACGCTGAATTTACCGGGGAAAAACGCATTCAATTTATCACTCGTGATACGGAGCTACACCTGATCGCCGATCTTGGCCATCTCTCCGAAGGCATACAAAAATTTCTGGTCGTTCTCGACGCAATGGAAAATGATAAAAAAAATGCGGCTTTATTTGATCTGTCATATGAAGACCGCGTGATTGTAAAAATGAAACAAGGCTTGGCAAAAACGGCAGGCAAAGCCTAATTTAAAGGAAAAAATGCATGGCCAAACATGAACAATATCTGGTCGGTCTCGACATTGGTACTACCAAAATCGTGTGCATCATCGGCGAGATGGGAGCCCACGGCGAAATTGACATCATTGGTCTCGGACAATACCCGTCTCGCGGTCTGCGAAAGGGTGTCGTGGTGAATATCGACGCAACTGTCGAATCCATCAAGAGTGCCGTGGAAGAGGCGGAATTGATGGCGGGTTGTGAAATCGATTCTGTTTTCGTTGGCATCGCAGGCGGTCACATCAACAGTTTGAACAGTCACGGGATCATTGCGGTCAAGGGAAAAGAAGTCCACCAGAAGGACATTGATCGAGTGATCGAAGCGGCCAAGGCCATCGCTATTCCACTCGATCGAGAGGTCATCCACGTACTCCCGCAAGAATTTATTGTGGACGATCAGGACGGCATTAAAACTCCGTTGGGTATGTCGGGAGTGCGTCTTGAGGCAAAGGTGCATATTGTGACCGCCGCCGTAACGTCTGCCCAAAACATTGTCCGTTGCGTCAACAAGGCAGGTCTGGAAGTTCAGGATATCGTTCTCGAACAACTCGCATCGAGCGAATCGGTTTTGTCTGCGGACGAAAAAGAACTCGGTGCCTTGTTGATCGATATCGGCGGTGGAACGTCTGATCTGGCGATTTTCTATCAAGGCTCAATCAAACACACCTCCGTCTTGACCATCGCAGGGTCGCAAATGACCAACGACATCGCCATCGGTTTGAGAACGCCTAATGAAGAAGCCGAAAAGGTGAAGCACAAGTACGGATGCGCTCTTTCGTCGCAAGTCGGTGAGGATGAAATGATTGAGGTTCCCAGCGTCGGTGGACGCGAACCAAGGAGAATATCACGCCAGATTTTGAGTGAAATCATCGAACTGCGCGCACGCGAGATGTTTGAAATCATGAACAACGAAGTCAGTAATTCCGGTTATCGCGACCTCATCTCATCAGGAGTCGTTTTGACCGGAGGTGCCGCAAATATGAAGGGAATGGCTGATCTTGCGGAGGAGGTTTTTCAACTCCCCGTGCGCATCGGATCCCCCATGCACCTTGGAGGCCTCATCGACGTTGTCAACAGCCCGATGTATGCCACCAGTACCGGGCTTTTGCAATACGGTCAACGGTCTTTCAAAAGCGGTGCCATCAGAGAACTAAAAGGACGTCATCTATTCGATAAGATTTTCAGTCGTATGAAGGATTGGGCTGAAGACTTTTTTTAAACAACCTGGGAGGGTAAAATATGTCATTAATAGAATTTGAATCAGAAAACCTGTACTCCGCCAGCATCAAGGTCATCGGCGTTGGCGGTGGCGGCACCAATGCTGTCAACTCCATGGTCCGAAGCCAGATACGCGGTGTAGAGTTCATGGTAGCAAACACGGACATCCAATCGCTGGAAGCTTCTAAATGCCCTGGCAAGATACAGGTAGGCTGTGAACTGACCCGAGGTCTGGGAGCCGGTTCCAATCCTGAAATTGGCGAACGTGCGGCACTTGAAAGCGAAGACCAGATCCGGGAAGCTCTTGAAGGAGCGGACATGGTATTCATCACCGCTGGCATGGGCGGCGGCACAGGAACCGGGGGTGCGCCAATCATCGCGCGAATCGCGAAAGAATCGGGTGCCTTAACGGTTGGAGTTGTTACAAAACCTTTTTTGTTTGAAGGCAAACGTAGAATTCGTCAGGCTGAAGAAGGAATCAAGGAGTTGGAAAAAGCCGTCGACACCTTGATCGTCATCCCCAATCAAAAATTGCTCAGTTTTGTCGGCAAACAAACTTCTCTTACGGGTGCCTTTGGCATTGTAGATGATGTCCTGAAACAAGCAGTGTGCAGTATTTCCGATTTGATCGTTATTCCAGGCCTCATCAACCTCGATTTTGCAGATGTGAAAACCATCATGTGCGATATGGGCAAAGCCTTGATGGGAAGTGGAACTGCGGCGGGAGAAAACCGGGCGATCGAAGCGGCCCAAAAAGCCATCTCCAGCCCCTTACTGGATGAAGCAACGGTGGAAGGTGCGCGTGGCATCCTCATCAATATCACAGGTGGGGAGGACATGAGCTTGCTTGAGGTCAACGAGGCTTCAATGCTGATACAAAACAGCGCACACGAAGACGCTCATATCATTTTTGGATCGGTGATCGACGAGACGATGGACGGACAAATCCGGGTGACCGTCATTGCCACAGGGTTCGATTCACTGTCATCAAAAGAACAGATACCGGTCGCAAACCCCGAGTCCGTAAAATCTGCAATCTCTATGGAAAACAACAAGACTCCCCAGCCTGCGAAGGAACATACGTCTCCTTACAAGCACTTGAAGAGCCTTGCAAACGCTATCCGGGAAGACAATCCTGAAGAATACTCTGCTTCGGCTGTCAACTTCGACATCCCAACCTTTTTAAGAAAACACGCGGACTGAAAAACAATCCCCTCCCAGGTTCGTATTTCAGTTCGCCACTCCCCTCTCAACCTCGGTTCCAGCAGGAGCCAGAGGTTCGGGGGGATTTTTTTCCTCTCCCTTTTCCACATCCAGCCCGGACAAGTGAGCCACCCAGGGAAAGTGCTTATATTCAGCACTGACATAGCCTAAGTTAAACACCGTCGAGCTACGCAAAACCTCTCCTGCGCTCGAATAAAAAGTATTTAAAAGACGATCCCAGAAAAAATTGGTGATGCCGTAGTTGCCTTGCTCATTGTGAAAATGATGTGCCATGTGCAATTTCTTCATGTTTTTGAGCAGAGGCAGTCGCGGAGTATAAGCCAAGTGCTGAATACAATGGCAAAACTCATAAAAACAGGTGACCCACATACCCATAGCCATCCCGGCCGCCGCTCCTGCGGGCCCTGCTATCAACCAACCTGCAGGCAAAGTAATCGCCAGAATGGTAGGCAACGTGGTCGGCAAAGCACCGAATAAAACCTCCAGATCATTGGGGTCCTGGTGATGATCGAAATGGATGCGCTTCCAAAGTGCCGCCGTGCGCGGCGATTTATAAAGAAAACGCCCGTGCAAAACAAAACGATGCAACAAATACCAGGACAGGGCGTAAAGCATAGGAGTGACAGCGATGACGATGAATACAGAAGTCCAGGACTCCATCCAGTGCAGTGCCAGTGCCACACCAATGACTGATAAAAACAAATAAACTCTGATCGCAGGATAAGCAAAATAGGCCTTCACCAGATCACGCAAAGTCATGCGATCCAGATAGTGTTTCCTGCCATCCCACAATGCGGATTGAAAAAACAATGTACACTCCTTATTATTTTATTCAGAGAAGATCAACGTTCATTCAAACCCCAATCGTAATCAAAATACGAAATTTCGGTGTCAGGACGATTGATAAACTTATTGTCCTCTGGAGAAAGGTAGGCCCCTACAAAAGAAAGCACCCCGCCTTTAGATTTAAAATCTTCAGCAAACCATTTAAATATAGCGGATAGCTGAACTCGTTTGCCCTCACGGTCAATGACAAGTCCCTTGGCAGAGTTATGAACAAACACTTTCATCTGCCAATCGAGTTGTGCATCCAACGTTTCGGGAACAAACACCGTCTTTGATAAATCAGGACAACTGACCGAAGCGCAAACAATAGCGGCATGAATGCGAGGCTCCCCCATTTTTCTGAGAATCTCATGCTCAATGTCGTTTAAAGTCCTTTCCTCGCCAGCAACCTTGCCCGCAGGCCTCTTCCAAACAGATCTAAAAATACTCCCAATATCTTTGATGCTTTTCACGGGATAATGATCCAGCACCATTTTCACCGCAAGAATATTATAAACATTGATCCAAAATGCCAAAACTTCTTCACGCTTCTTTAAATTAGATATATCCGTATTTTCCAAACGTTGCAATAAATTTTTCAATTGCGAATTGTACTTTAACTTCTTATAGTCCAATACATTGAGGGGAATTTCCCGAATGATCTTTGTGGAAACATTTTCCTTCAGGATACTGTCCCATTCGGAAAAATCAAATCCCTTCGCCTGTACCGAATTCACCGTAAAACTGGACACCAACAATATCATAATTGCCAAAAGAAAGGCAGACGCTCTTCTTATTATATTAAGACTTTCAAATGAATGCATGAGATCAGCTCTCCGTATTTTTCAAGTGAATTATCAGATTAAATCTAAACTTTAGTATAATCTTGGGCCGCATCCTTACAGAAGCAAATCAGCATCCACTCAAACCAGAAAAAATTCTATTTACATGATCCAGAATACAGCTCAAAACTACCATACACTATCAAAAGACAGATTATTCATTTCTGATCTCGATGGAACGTTACTTGACGACCAGGGGAAATTATCCCCCTCTTCCCTTCAGCGTCTCAATCACATGATCGACCGTGGTCTGCAATTCACCATCGCCACAGCAAGAAGCCAGGAGTCTGCACTCCCTTTGTTAAAAGGACTCAAACTGAAACTTCCAGTTATTCTATTCAACGGAGTCTTTCTAAGCGACCTGACAACCGGGAAAGACCTTGGCGGATCCGAATTTATCAGTGCTGACATCGTTAAAGATATGTTGAAAATAGTCGAGCCCATCCAGCTCGACCCATTTATCTATACCGTAGCCGATCAACATTTGCTTTACTACCGGAGCGCAAGCAATCCCGGAGCACAAGCCTATCTGGACAGCTTGAATGGAGATGGACGCCTCTGCCAGACCCAACAATTCACCTTCACAGAAAAAGAGTCTATATCTGGATTTCTTTTGATCGATCGATTCTCCACTCTGGAACCCATTTACCTTGCATTGAAAGAAAAATATCCCGAACAACTCGCAATGTATTTTGCTAAAGATCTCTACAATGACGGTTATTACTGGTTACAAACCTATAATAAAAAAGCTACCAAAGGGCACGCTGTTGTGAAACTGGCAAAGCTGTTGAACATTCCCTTATCACAAGTGACTGTTTTTGGAGACTATCTGAACGATTTGGATATGTTTCAAGTAGCAGGACATTCCGTCGCCGTTGGCAACGCCCTGCCTGAGGTGAAAGCTCAGGCCAACGAGACCATAAGAACCAACAATGATGGTGCTGTTATAGATTACCTCGAATCGCAAACCTGCAAATAAGGTCTTCGGCAAAACTTGACAGGCCGTTGCAATATAATTTATACTCCGCCATTCTATATATAATTACGATCAAACCAAAATATGGCGGTTATTATTTAATAAGGTCTTTAGAGGAGATTTCCCTTTGAGCGAACAGGATACAGAAAAAGAAGAAGAAGGACAGGCCACCGGGGAGGAAACTCAGGAGAAGGCAGAAGAGACCCCCGCAGATTCGCTCGCTGATTTGAGCGAGTTGGAAAGCATTAAAGCCGAACTTCAAAAAGAAAAAGAGAAAGCAGCCAAAGAACTTGCAGAAGGTGAAGAAGAAGACGAAGACTTACGAGAAGTCGACTATCTGCAAAAACTCATCACCCTTTCTGTGAAATTTGACCACCATGTCGGCATGTGGCTGATGACCGCCTACATCGATTGTGGGATGAAATACGATCACCGCTTGTCAGAAAGTTATATGTCCCAATTGGCTACGATCCAATCTTTCCTCCGACTGCTCGAAAAAGTCGATGGTGTCACCAGAGAACTGGTAACCAAAGATTGTGTTGTCAAATTGCGCAATTCGGTACAAATGATTCATAAAAATCTGGTCAAGCCTCTTTTCAGAGAAGTCGAGTTGATGAAGAAAAAACCAAAATCTGAAAGTCTGGAACTTTTCAAAACCAACTGGAATGAACGACTCGAAGATTTGCAAAAGGCCTGCGACTTTGAATATCAGGTTCTTGACGTCAAAGGATTTTTTATCAAATAAAAATGAATACCTTTCACTAGAGAGCTCGCCCTATTAGGGTCGGTTCTCAGGGAAAGAAAGCAACCGCTAGGGGAACAGCTTATCCCGAAAGGCTCTGCGACGGGGATGTGGAGCTCTGGTGAACCGAAGCCCAAGGCCCCGAGCGGGGCCTTTTCTTTTTCAGAAAAAAAATCTCTGCGATTTCAGAAATTCCGGCTATAGTTTCTTTAAAATAAGATATAAAGATTTCAGAAAACTATTTTTAAAAGAACCCGCTCTCTCTACCTGTATTTTACTTTTGGCAAAGAGCGGTCCTTAAAAACAATCAAGGCCAGTTTTCTTAAGGTGAATCACACCGTGACTCAAAATCCCCTTAGGATATTTCTATCATCTACCCAATTTCAAATGGATATATATGACTGAGGAAAATACCGAACTCGTTGATGAGTCTGACGTCGGCTTGGACGTAGCACAATTCGGAGAAACCCTGCCCGAAGCAAGCCCCGAAGAACTCAAAATAGACCATTCCAAACTGTATGTTTGGGTGGCCGATTCAGGAAATGACCGCATCCAGAAATTCGACGGAAATGGGAAATTTCTCATGGCATTTGGTCGCTCGGGTGGAACCCGTGCCCCTTACAGTCCCGGTGAGTTTAAAACCCCATCGGCGGTTACCGTCGATCACGAAGGAAACATCTGGGTTGCCGATACGGGATGCCATCGAATTCAAAAATTTGATCCCGATGGCAATTTCATATTGGAGTTTGGCAAAGAAGGTTGGGGACAGGAAAAATTTTATTGGCCCGAAGGCATCATCGCAGAAGCCATGGGAACCATTCTCGTTGTTGACACCAACAATCATCTCATCAAACGTTACGACGACGAGGGAGAATTCCTCATGGGATTCGGCGTCGCTGGCAATTTTGATGGATTTATGAAATTCCCCGCCGGTGTAGCCCTCGATAAAGAAGGCAACATCTACGTTGCTGACCGCGACAACCAGAGAATTCAGATCTTCAACGAAGACGGACAATACCAAAGCAAATTCGGAGAATACGGCTTTGAAACAGGACGCCTGAACTTCCCCGTAGGAATTGCCGTTCGCAAAGACGGATCCATCCTCGTTTCTGAAAAAAGCCAGAATCGCCTGCAATTATTCGATCGTGAAGGACACTCTCTTACAGTTGTAGGAGAAATCGGCAAACGTGACGGACAATTCAATTGCCCCATGGGAATTGCCGAAGACCCCTATGGATTCGTTTTTGTAGTGGATACCCTTAACAATCGAATTCAAAAATTTGACCCCGAATTGAACTTTGTTTCAAAATGGGGTGTCAACGGCAAAGAACCCGGGCAATTTAAAAATGCCACAGGAATTTGCCTTTCCTGGGAACCCGACTGGGCTCCTCAAGACGATTAACCGCAGAATGAATGCAATACACGAATGTCACTTATAAAAAAAAGTCGATTCAAGGCAACCCTTCTTTCCCTGCCAATTGTCTTGATGCTGATGATATATGCAGCAACGGCATTAGCAGGAGAAAATACGAGCACACCCTCGGGTGATCCACTTTTCGAAGGGCAAATTCTTTCCATGACCAAGCCCCTTGAAGAGCTGACACCCTCAGGTGATACGCGATATCAGGATATTGGCGATGGCACGGTTCTCGACAAAAAAACCAATCTCATTTGGAAAAAGACCGACTCCTATCAAGAATTGAAGAAATGGATCAACTGGGACATGGCGCAAGACTTCCTGAAGCAGTTGAACCAGGATCAATTTGCAGGACACAACGATTGGCGTCTACCCACTCGCACAGAGCTTGAAAGTCTTTACGAAGAAAACAAAAGTATTCCATGGAATTATTATTGGACAGAAAATAATATCCACATGGATCCCATCTTTGGCTACACCAGTTGTTGTTTTTGGTCCAGCGAAACCAAAAAAGAAATGGCTTGGGGCTTCAATTATATTCGAGGCAAAGCCTATTTGAGCATGAAAGGCGGGCCAGGACTTTCCCTGACCGTGATTCGCCCCGTACGCAATACAGATGCCGCAAAAGCGGCGGAGAACACCCATGGATCAAAAAAATAAAGACGCTGAAGAAGAAAATGAAAACGAGGTAACTCCGCCTTCCGACGAATCCACATCAGAGCTCGAAGCCGTGCCCGAAGAAGACGAAGAGAATGATGGCGTCGATGATGGAGACGAGGAAGAGGAAGACTTTGACCTGGAAGCCCAGATCGAAACCTTTCTCGAACAAATCGAAGAAGACCCCGACAACTGTCTCAATTATTACAATCTGGGCGAAGCTTATATGGACTTGGGTGAACATCAAAGTGCCAAAACCCAATTCGAATTAGCTCTGCAATACGATACCGAGCAAGAATTTGCATCCATTATCCATTTTGCCATGGGCGAAGTCCTGTTTAGCGAATTGATGTCAGGCATCCAGTCCAAAGTAATCATCAGTTCCGTTGGCCTTCATTCCGCGCACAAAGCCGGAGAATCCATCGTAGACGTCACCGACGATGATTACCGACTCCCGATACGAGAATTTGAGCTAGCCCTCGAATTGATAGACAAATTGAAGGCCGACGAAGAAATCGTCGAACACGTTTCCCAAAATGCTCCCTTACAGATAGCCGACTTGAATTACAAATGGGCATCCGATTTGATCGATAAATCCAGACAGATCGACAATTATGGAGATGAAATCAAAGACGTCAAAAAAGCACAGAAATTATTGAAGAAAACAGTCGAGATCAACCCCAACCATTCCCAAGCCAATTTAATGATCAAATACACAAAGAAAATGCTTCAGGAAGGCTGGGAAAGTTACGATGAGTACGGTTTTATGGCTAAAAAAATTGAAGGTTTGGGTTGAGTATCGGCCCGTTCAAAATAAGGCACAATTTCCCAAAAAATTTAAATCCTGAATTTCATCAACCGCAAATATTAGCCCATAACGGCACGACAAATCTATTAAACGGTTGCAATTCTTTTGCGAGACATTCGTTACCCATAGTGCGTATTAAAAACTCCATAAAGCGAGTTTTTTTAAAAAATCACCAAATAGAAAAAAGGTATAAAAACCAATGTCAAGAATGGATGATTTGCTAAGAGACAGATTGAGCTCAGACGGACAAGTCCTCAACTTGAAGGCCCAGTATATTAGAGAGGTCGGCGCGAAAGAATTGGCCCAAAGGGAAGAATTGAGCAACCTTCGGGCACTCGACCTGTCCCAAAACGATATCGGCGACGACGGAGTCAAAGCCATCATAGACTCACCTCACTTCACCAAGTTACGCACCTTGAATCTCGCCGCCAACAACATCAGCGATAAAGGAGCCCACTATTTGGCGACCGCCGAAAACTTAAAGAACCTGAGGAGCATACAACTGGTTATCAACAACATCTCGGAAGAAGGCGAAAAAGAATTACGTAACTCTCTGAGTCTGGCCAGCCTGACCTCCTTGAAGTTCAGTGTCTGATCCAAGAATATAAATTTGATCCATAAATAAAAGACAAATCAGAGCCACAAAGAAAAGACATGATATATATTTATTTATCAAACAGTTATTTAAAGCAATCTAAACATAAGATTTAAATCTTGACTTCTATTGATGAATTTGGTATTTTTCTCTCAAATTCCAGAAGGATAATTATAGGATCAGGCGTTCTGGATTAATCCTTACAGAGTTATTTTCAAGGTTAGACTTGTTTCTATTTTTTTGGTATTTTAGGACTAGCGGTAACCATCAAAAGGAATTATAGGTTTAGAGGTTAAGCTTTTTATAGTTCCAATTTTTAACTTTCCGTTAAAGGGGGAGCAACACATGAAAAAGATGGTCGGCATTTTTGCGGTATCAGCAGTATTGGCGTTCGTAGCAACGGCCAATGCCAACGTAAACGTAGTGCAACCAGGCGGCACCTCAACTTGTGAGAATGCATCTTGGAAAGTGGACAACCTGAGCGAGAGCGAAGAAACCACGATCGTATTTAATTTAGGTCCTCAAGATTACGGTTGGGGCGCAGACGAAACAGCAACTATAGCTCCCGGGGACTACCTCGCAAGAGCTCTGCAACGCAATTCAACATTTAAAAACGAAGGTCCTGGAGCAATTTCGATTAACTGTCAGCGACAACGAAACGATCGTCATGACTGGAAACTCGATCAAGGTTCTGGAAAAAGCTACCAAACCCATTACCACATGGATCATGTTAAACCTGGCACCTACATTGAGCCTGGTATGGGTCAACCTGAAGGAACCGAGCGCGGTCTCTTCTCACAGACTGCTGGCCAAACAAGCCAACTCAATCGATAAGAAGAATTTTTACAAGACCGGGAGGCCGAAAGGCCTTCCGGTTTTTTTTTGCCCTTTTCTTTTGCCCGCCAGATATGAGATAATAACCGACTCAAATGATTGAAACGAATCCCTTGCAGGAACTGCGGTTCCAATCGAGGGGATTTTTATTTTACGCAGGAGCACAGATGACTTCGGGAAGATTTATAGACAACAAGGATGGAACAATAACGGATTCCCTGACCTCATTGATGTGGATGCAAGAAGACTCTTTTTTAAGACTTAAAAAATTCATCACATATCCACAAGCATTGAAACTTTTAAAAAAAACAAATGAAGAATCTTTCGCAGGTTATTCTGACTGGCGACTTCCAGACAAACACGAGGCCTACAGTATCTATCTTGATCGCGCTGAAATCCTCGATAAGTATGATATGGTTGTTCATCTTGATTCAGCTTTTTCGCCAGGCTGTGGCTACAATACCTGGACCTCTCATGCCCGCGGCAATGTGACAGCCTATTGCTTTTCTTTTGGGAATGGCACCGGGGGACATAAGGAAACTGAAGACAATCTCAACGATAGCGTACGCTTTGTTCGGGGCGTCCTGGATACAACAAAATACAAAAAGAAGACAATTCCACAGCCTAAAGACGTCATCACGCGTGGCGGCGGATGGCGTTGATCGTTATAAAAAATTTTGTTTATGTAATTACTTAAATCCCTGCCCCGTGTAATTTCATCCAAATCATGGAATCCAACTTTTAGGGCTAAAGAAACTGACCTTATGACAGACGAAATTTTCAAAGTTAACAAAGATGGAACCGTAGACGATATTGAGAACGATTTGCAGTGGAGCCTTAAAGACTCCAGACAATTATTGGGGAAATGGCTAAACTGGGATGAAGCGAACAGCTTCCGTCTTGCATGCAACGAGCAGAACTATTTGGGACACAATGATTGGCGTTTGCCAACCAAAAGTGAACTGCGCATTTTCATGAAACACAAAGAGCTTTACAGAAAACTTTTCTTAAACCTTCCAGAGAAAACCAAGCGCTCCGTATCCAATTACCAATCCGGTGGAGAAACCAGCGTATGGTCCTCTGAAACGAGATACGATTCTTACGCATGGAAAAGCTACTTTCCCTCAGGAAAAGAAATTTGCGTGGATCAAAGTGTGTCCACAACCGGCACATCAGCACGGCTTGTTCGCGATTTGTAATCAAGCTTTGAATTGAATCAGAAAAATTAAAATCTCAAACACATCACCCCTGCTAGCGGAAAAAAAAATGAGCGAATCAGAAGAAACTGAAAATGAAGAACTGATTGAAGATTTCGAAGACGCTGAAGACGATATTGAAGAAGAAGTCATCGATGAAGAATTTATTGGCGAAGACGAATGGGGCGAAGAGGAAGAAGATGAAGAAGAAGCTGAAGAAGAAGCTCTTCCTACCTTTGTTGACAACGGCGACGGCACAGTAACGGAAACCAAAAGATCTCTGCAGTGGATTAAAAAAGACTCTTTTGCAGAATATAAATACGGTATAACATGGTTCGAAGCCCACGATTATTGCGAAAAAATGAATGAAGAGAACTATGCCGGGTTTGACGACTGGAGACTCTGCGGTTCCGATGAAGCAAAAGGACTTTTCTCATTTGTTCGAACCAACCATGACAAAGATGGTGCCGAAATTCATATTGATTCTGAATTTGAATCCAACGGTGGACACAACACCTGGACTTATGATGAAAAGCCCGATTACCCTCAATATGCCATGAAGTTCAGTTATGTGACTGGTAACTGGGTCTGGGAAGCCAAAGATAACGAATATTCTCATTGTCGCCTGGTACGCGACGTGGTACGAGACGAGTGGGAACCCGAATGGAGAACGGACTCCAAAAAATTTGCACGTTAGAAAACTTCTAATGTCTTAACAATGGGTCACGAAACAACTATGTCGCATTTTATGATATTTGGTAAAAATGATTGTCCTCACACGCAAAAGGCGGTGGCCGATTTTAAAAAACAACATCGCTCTTTTATTTATATTAACGTTGAGAACAATGAACATGGTATGAAAACGCTTCTCGAATACACCGACGGGAAATACATAGTCCCCGTGATAGTCAATGTAGATGAAGGCAATGTGAACATCGGCTACACCGGCGATTGAAACACCATAAATAACGAGGTATCAAAATGTCAGAACAGCACCCCGTAAAAATAGAATCAGAGCAACTCCCTGTTAAAAAAGAAGACGACGGTAAACCCAAACGCTGGGTAGAAAAGGGACCTCATGTCATTTTTGACAATGTAACTAAATTATACTGGCTGAAAAAAGATTCCTGGCAGGATAAGGGAAAATTTTTAAACTGGCATGAAGCTCGCGAATTCGCAGATAAAAAAAACATGCGAAAAATTGGAGGATTCGACGATTGGCGCTTGCCCACATACGATGAAGCCGCCAGTTTGTATCAAGCCAGCCTGACCAATAGCTGTAAAGGCGGTGGCACCATCCACATCGACTCATGCTTTCCAGAAAATTCCTTCAAAACCCAATGGTTAACCGGAGACACGTCTACCCGTCGCCCCCGGTTTGATTACTCCGAAGGAAAACTGATATCAGTCGATGAATACAGTTTTGGTTCCGTCCGCATTTGTCGGAAAGCTCCTGTGAAAAAGAACGATCAAATTCGTCAACACAATTGACTCAAACCTCAAAATTTCCCAGGACCATGAACGAACAATTAACCAATAAAGAAATTCCATATACAGACAATGGCGACGGCACGATTTCTGATCCCGTACACAAACTCATGTGGGCCAAGGAAGATACCTGGTTGGAAAAAGGTCGGCTCATGACCTGGCACGAGTGCCAGGAATTTGTTCAGGAAAAGAACTCGCAAAAATTTGCAGGCTATAATAATTGGCGATTTCCAACCGCTACCGAAGCCCGTACATTGTTTGACCCTGAATCCAGCAATTCCGACGTCGAAGGATGTGAAATCCACCTCGACCCCATCTTCAGTTCAGGGTGCGGGTTTTCCACCTGGACCAGCGAAACCCGTGGAGCTAAAGCCGCAATGGGTTTCGACCTCCGTTCCGACTATGAATTCTGGCTGGCTAAAGAAAATAGTGGATTCCCCAGTGCCCTCAGACTGGTACGTAATATCGTCAGAGTCGCAGAGGAAGGCGAGGAAGAACGTTTTGTCAACAACGGAGACGGGACCGTCACCGACCGGGAAGAAGGGGTCATGTGGAAAGCCGACGATTCCTACATAGATCTCGACAAATGGGTTTCATGGGAAGAAGCCAAAACATGGGTGCATGTCCTTAACAACAATCGGTTTGCGGGACATCAGGATTGGCGGATGCCAACTCGCAAAGAAGTACAATCCATCTACGACCCCTCAAGCCCCATCACAGACAAGTACGGTGATGTTGTTTTTTTGGTGAAGGCATTTCCCGCCGGGTCGGCCCAAACATGCTGGACAAAAACCATGCACCGTACCGACCGCACCTTGGCCATCCGTTTTCAGATGTACAACGGCGACTACAAATGGCATAAAATGGGACTGCGGAGCCACGGCGTCAGAGCTATAAGAGATATTAAAAAATAAAGGACTTAATGCCATGCCTAAAAATATACTATTATGAGCGAACAAGAAACGACACCACCCATTGACGCTGTGAAAACAGCTGTCCGATTTGTGGATACCGGTGAAGGCATCATCATGGACCGCGCAAGAAATCTCATGTGGCTGAAACAAGACACCTGGCAGATGACCGGTAAATGGATGAATCTGATTCAAGTTCGCACCTATGTCGAAGAGCTCAATCAAAAACGGCACCTTGGTTTTGGCAACTGGAGAATCCCAAATGCTCTCGAAGCCAAAAGTCTATACACCAAAACCGAAAGCAATAAAGACCATCAAGGTCAAGTAGCACATCTCTACTCAATATTTGAGCCAGGTTTTGGTTTTTTATGCTGGACGGGAGATGTCAGAAATAAAATCCAAGCCCTCCGGTTTGGCTATCGCAAGGGTGTCATGACTTACGACGATATATATCGACCCTCGCGCGGTTCCACTCGAATCGTGAGAGATCTCAATGACGATACTGATTGAAAATGATAGTCCCGCTTGGGCAGAACAAGACAGGAGAAAGTTTACGTGGCAACAAAACGTTTTAGAGACAACGGAGATGGAACCGTTACCGACAACGAAACAAACTTGATGTGGAAACAAACCGACTCGTATCAAGATACGAGTAAGTGGACCAACTGGTACACTTCTCAGGACTACACACGCAGCCTGAATTTGAAAAAATTTGCAGGTTATCGAAATTGGCGTTTACCAACACTGGAAGAAGCCGAGAGCTTGTACGACGAGGGTCATAGCATCCGTGATATGGACCGTTTTGATATTTTCATTCCGCCAGAATTTTCTCCCGGTGGAGGATTCACAACATGGACTTCAGAGGAAAGACCCCACGGCAGTGCCATCGTGTTTTACTATCGCTACGGCCATGCCAATCTGAACCATAAAGAACTCGACGTAACCAAAGACGCCGTAAGAGCTGTTAGAAATATTGAGACAGAAGAACAGTAGAAATTTGCAGTTTAAAATCAAACTGAGTATTCAACCCATTTTTTATAAGGAGACCGGCCATCGAAGCGTATCGTAAGATCAACCCACAGGAAGCGGCCAATTCTCTGATGACGTTCCGTTTTGAGGAAGAAAACTACAAGACGATTTACATTCTTGAAGATTTCTATTTCACAAATCCTTTCACCGACGACGAATACATGGTGGTGTCTTTCCGGAGCGAAGAAGATGCAAACCGCAGGATTTCTTTTATTCTGGACTTCAAAAAAACTCATCGCCCGCTACCCAACATGCCGAAAATGTCTTCGACCGATCTGGCAATTGTAAAAAACTTTACAAAAGAAATCCCAGACGATTTGATGACACTCTTCAAACAAAGGGCGATGGAAGCAAAAGCCTACGGCGAAAAGAATCCACTCTCTTATCTTGAGTTCACGCCTGATCGCTACATGAACTTTATCGAATTGTATCCAAGCAACAAAGAAACCATCAAATTCACTTGCAATGATGAAAAATATTTCGCGGAAGACTCTTACAACATAGATCCCCGTGAAAAAAACAGAGATCTCAAACTGACCTTTTTCAAGGTTGATCTCAATGATGCAGGGACACCTCCCATCCTGGAATACACTTACTACTTTGATGAGAATCAACGTGGGGAAGAAGATTCGCGGTTGGACCCTGAGAAAAATGACATGGTTTTGGCAATGAATGCAGCAATTCCCAATCTGTTCGATATCCTAAAAAAACGTTACCGGGAAGCCAAGGACATGGGCGAAAAACTGATGCAGTCTGCACCTTCAAAAGTCATGGAAATCGACGAAAAGGCCGATTCCAATCAAGTGTTGAATTAAACCTCTAAACCACGGATGTATTTTCGTAAAAAAATATAATGTCAAAAGAAAGAAAAACAAAAAAAGTTCAAGCAAGACATATCTTGGTGGGTTCCAAAGAAAAAGCCGATGAGTTGAAAGCAAAAATTGACGAGGGTGAAGATTTTTCCAAGCTCGCAGAAGAATTCAGCGAGTGCCCATCCAAAAAACGCGGTGGCGATTTGGGTTGGTTTGGAAAAGGCTCCATGGTACGCCCCTTTGAAGTTGCCGCTTTCTCAGCTGAAGAGGGCGACGTTGTCGGCCCGGTAAAAACAGAGTTCGGTTGGCATTTGATTTACGTCTATGAAGTGCAGGAAGAAGCTTCTATGGATGCAGGTCCCCCAACAGGAGACGAGGACGCCGACGAAACGACTCTGAGAACCGTCGCGGTAAACTATGCTCACGAATTTATGATGCTAGGTTATTCCAGTAAAAAGGTTCTGAGCTTATTCACCAGTAATCATTTCAAGTCCGCAAATGCGGTCTACAATATTCTGGGCCATGACGAGGTCAATAAAATTATCGCCGATGTATTCGGGCAAACCTCAGGTAGTGCGCCAGATGATGAATCTGCAACTCAGGAAAACGCTTAAAAAGCTCGTAGGTGATTTAGAAATAGGAAGTGGTTCTGCCTGGAGGGTAGATCTTTTCAGATATAGAACAGTTTTCAACTTTGATACCGAAAGAGTTGCCTGAACCAATGAGCGCAAGTGAGCTTGCCCTGGTTCAAAAGGGTACAAATTAAAATACGGCGAGGATATTCCCTCGCCGTATTTTTTTTATTCAAACAGCGGGAACTTCTTCAGGAATCAAATCGGGATCGTAATCGTCATCATCGTCGTCATCTCCCAATAAAGTATCCGGATGGTCTATCACCAACCCGTCCTCATCTTCTGCTTCATCTTTTCCTGCACTGTCAGGGAACTCTCTCCAGATAACAATTCGAGAATTGCTCCGGTCACAAATAAACAATCGAAATAAGGTTTCCTCTTCTTCATCGTCTCTTCTCGCAACTTCCTGAGAATCACCTTCAAAGTCGTCCCTATCTTCATCTTCCAATTCATCGAGCCCAAGGTCTTCTCGAGTCAGATCTTCTTCGAGAAATAAACCGTAAGGATCGTTCAGTGTGGAACTGGATGCCTGACCAAAACGGTTGGGCTTGTTATCTGTAAAATTGGTTTGCCCAAATACCTTGTCTGCGGGTTGACCATTTTCGGTGGGGATTTCCTTCCAATACAACACTCGATTATTTGCAGTATCGGATACAAACAAGCCTGTTTTTCCGAAAACTACGTCAGTAGGCCAATACAAACTTGAGGCACTGGCTCGTTCGGCACCCAGCCCCATATTAACGGATCTGCTTTCAAAATCCTTTTGTCCGATAACCACATCAGCAGGTTGACCATTTTCTCTCGGCAGTCTGTTCCAGATCAAAACACGGTTGTTGCCTTGATCGACAACAATCAATCGTTCCCCTTCCGCATCCCAGGCAACGCCCATAGGAAAACTCATGGAATCGGCTGAAACATTATCGAATTCGCCCTTGTTGGGTTCTCGCTCATCCATTCCAGCTTGTCCGACACAGACATCAGCGTTCCAACCGTCGCCAAAAGGAATCTTGTTCCAAATCAAAACGCGATGATTGTCCTTGTCGGCTACAAAAACATGCTGGTCATCGCCAGAACAAATTCCCATTGGGAAAAACAGGGAACCCGATCCGGTAAAACCACGACGGTTTGCTTCATTGTCTTCCAAATTGTCTTGTCCCAAGACCATTTGCGGAGGCTCACCATCTTCACTGGGCAACCCCTGCCAACGCAAAACACGATGGTTACCACTGTCTACGACATATAATTTTCCATCGATGACAGAAAGCCCGGCTGGCTGTGAAAGGGTGTCTTCTTCTGCTTTACTGATGGTAAAACCTTCAAGATTCTCGTCACCCAAACCCGATGTCATTTCGTCCAGAGTAGTGGTGATTCCTCTATTCTCCAGACAATCGGCAAAATCTTCCTGCCCGAGTACAACACTGGCCGGTTCTCCGTTTTCTTCAGGAAATTGATCCCATACTAAAACGCGATGGTTGCCTCGATCAGAAACAAACAACATGTCTCCATATTTGCATATATACTGAGGTTCAGAGAGGGTATTGTCACCAGGGTCATCTGCCCCGCGGTTGGCCTGGATCATGGAAAAATCTCCCTGCCCCAATACCATATAGGCACCTCTTTCAGGCCTGACTTCCTCTTCTACCTCATCAATTTCATCGAATTCATCTTCTTCCAACACTTCGTCAAAATTTTCGATTTTTTGTGCAGGAAAAAATTCTTCCTCTGTAGATTCACCATCGCTGGCTTCGCTTATTTCTTCTTCCGACATGTTCCCCCCATTTGGTGATTAACAAAATCAATTATTTAGCAACCTACTTGAGGCAACCTCAATTCGGCATTTCAAGTTTCTGCCACATGGAAATCACTTTGCGTCCGTTACGATCCTGATTGGAACCGTCCCAAATTGCAAAAGCGATGAGCACGGGTCTCTCATTCTGAAATACAATATCCCACTTGTTCAAAGTCTCCAGGGTTCTGTAAAAAACCACTGTCCAAATTCCATCTTTCCATACCCCTTTGCCTAAAATATTCTGCTTGGTTTGGGGTTGTGGTGTCAAAGTACCAAAACCTTCGGCATTCATTTCTTCGACAGGAACGTCTCTGAATGGATTCAGGGAGTCTACGGGATTGACTTCACCGCCAAATATCATGACATCTAAATCGATCCCGTCTGTCGCGTATTCCAGTTTCTTTTTTGTTTCAATTTCTGTTTGCCAGTCGGCACGCCATTGCCAGATATTGACCACCTTCGCACGATTTCCCATGCCAAAAAATGGCTCGCTGTGTCCGTGTTTGTGCAGTACAGCATCTCCCAATGCAAACTCTATAGCCACAGCATCTTTGAAATCCTCATGGCGGGTCGAACTGCGGTCGGGATTGGGATCGCTCCATTGCAGACGAAACGCGATTGCTTCATCATTGACTGCTGTTTGCACTTTGATGCGGTTGACCGGATTATTCCGTGCGCTTAGGGGCAAGGTATGCACAGCGTGTGCAGGAATCTTTTCCCATATCGGGTTCTCTGGATCAAAATCGATCTCACCTTCAACGGTCGTCACATTCATACTGATTTCGAAACCTGCCGGCTCGAATTTATCCCCCTGTATTTGCGAATGGACGTAGTGCGTCAGGTTCCATCTTTCCTCATCGGTCAAATGGGTATACGCTTTCATAGGCGTTCCGTCAAGCCCTGCCGTAAGGGTGAGGTAGATGTCTTTCTGGTCGAAGCCGTATTTGTAGGCATTGGGATTTGTCAAATCGTAAACGAAAACCTTGTGGTCCCAAATATCAAATAAATCATAAGCTAATTCTCCTCGCCCCTTCAGGTCGGAACCGTGACATTTTGAACACTGGGTTTCCCTATATATCTTTTCACCCAACGCGATGGATTCCGGTGTCGCTTGCGGAATGGGATCTACCTGAACTGCGAGGGCTGGTTTATCGTTGAGAAAACGATCAGAGAATCCCTTGATATACTGCACGACCCCCCAGATTTCTTCCGAAGTCAGGGAATCTTTCCAAGCCGGCATCCCTGTGCCTGATATGCCCTCGGCAATGGTGTTATAAATATCTGAATCAAGAGGTAAGGAACCCGAAGGCGTCGAACGACGCTTGTAAATTCCAGTTCGGAAATCGCGCGGCCAGGGATAAAGATAGTCCACCGCCTTCCCGCCGCCATTACCGTCGGCACCGTGGCAGTAAATGCACATATGCTTGTAAACGGTGGCACCCAGCGTATTCTTTTCAGCGGACATTGCCTCCATTGGAGCCAATGTGAAGCAAAAAAATGTCAAACTAACAACAAACCAATAAGATTTTTTAGCGAACATGCGGTTGGGGAGTCGAGAGTGAATAACGTTGTTCGTTGCCGTTCAAACCATCTTCAGCAATGTCCACCCAAATGTCTTGGCAATTCTTGCGATAATCGACACCCAGGCAAAAAAATAACGGGTTTTTGTTGGTGAAATAAATCAGAGGCGTCGAAAAGTAAACAGCTAATTTATCGAAACGCGCGATTTCAATCGCCTGTTCCATAGTGGTTTCAGCAGAATATACTTTGCGCATTATTTTTCTAATGACCATGTAATCCAATTTCCCATCCAGATCAAGATCGTAATAAGTCGAAATCAAACCAGGAACACTCAATAATTCCCAGCCTCTGTAAGACGGAGCCCTCCAGCCGGGCTCTTTGGGAATCACATCCCTGTTTCCGATCACATTGTCATTTGGCCATTCGTCAAGTGCCAATACAGGGATAGCATTGCCCAAAACAAACAAAATGATAAAACCGAGGATCATGCGTTTCACAAGTGAATGCTCCTGTTCAAAAGGATGAACAACCTGGCTTCATTGTACTATAACTTTGAGAACTTAAAAAATACGCGCTTTATAAATGCAATCTGGAATCCCCTGAATTTTCTTTCAATCCAAAGCATCCAGAGCTGAGTCGATGGATTCGAATACCTGAAAAACCTGCTGGAACTTTGCCATTTCAAAAACCTCACGGGGAGCCCCTTTTAAAGAAGCCAATACGAATTTTCCCTTCTCCTGTTCCAGTTTTTTCAAACAATTGATAAAAACACTCAAAGTCGAGCTGTCCCAATACGTCACCAGGTCCAGATCGACCACAAATTTTTTGAAGCCTCTCAGGATATAAGCATCAATCAAACGAGCGAGATCGCCAGAATTATAAATATCCAATTGCCCCGCAAGCTCTATGACAATAACATCACCCACATCTTTGCAGTTGATGTCGATCTTACCCATCAAGCCAAGAATTTCTTTATGAATTTTTTCCATAATTATAGACTAACATTTCTAATGTCGGAGACGGATTCAAAAAGTCCAATTTTCCTATTATACCAAAACCACGCATAGAAACCGGGAGAAAAATATCAGTTCTTTCGAGAGAAGATTAGCACAAGAAAATGACCTGCTCTCCCTGCGAACGAAGACAAAATGAGGAAGGAGACTTCTTTAGTAGCAATAATTACAAAGTTTTAGAATCTATTTGCGTACACCAGACCTTGGACGTTTTTTTGTTTTTCTCAATACGGAAGAAATCCACCGCCCGGTAGAATTGACGTGAGAATTATATCGTTTGAAACTGAATCCATAAAATTTGGCAAAACGGGCCAAATCTTCTTCTTTAAACCACAAGCTCGTCCCTGAAATTCCCGACCGATTATCTTCCCAACCGTATTCTGGCTGAATTTCAAATTCATAGCTTCCACTCTCCAAATCCATGCTTTTGAATCCAAGAGCATTTTTAGAAAACTCCGAAGAAACATGACCGCAAAGGACCACCGTATCCGCATGCTTCAAACAGTTTTCAAGCAACCACCAGGGTTTGGAGGAATGATAGAGAACACCCGCGCAAAAGATGATGTCAATTTTTTCATTTATCAATTGCGGGAATAGATGCATGTCCCCAAGAATCAGCTCAAAGTTTTTGAACTTGTAGAGGGAGCTGATGAGAGACGTTTTTGCAAAATTCAGGGGCCTTCCTTCTATTGCTATTACTTTTTTAGGGTTCTGTCGCATCAGCATGACACTCTGATTTCCCTCATACGGTCCCAGTTCCAAAACAACTTTATTTTTGAAACTGATGGGCGGGGGTTCTTGCCAGTTTTTCCCTAAAAACAAACTCTTCCAAAATAAAAACTCTGAAAAATCAAATCGCAGTAAATCTTTCAATTCGTCATGAATCATGTACACATCCATCAAACTCTTGAAGTGAAGGACCTTCGCTTTTGAAATCTTTTCTATCTGAGTGATGGTTTCATAAAGTCCTTCCGCCTCCTGACTCGAAGCAATAATGACAGTGTCAGAGGATTGAAGCTTTGAAAGGTTCTTCAAAGGTTGAACGATGAAACCGTCAAATTCTGAGTTTGGAACATAATCCTGCGCTCTTTCAAAAACACCTTTGAAGAGAATGCCGCCTTCATTGATAGCTTTGACAAGAACATGCGCCGCATTTTTTGTTCCAACCATCGCTATATTGCCACCCAAACGTTTTAAGGCCGCATTGAGGTATTTGGGCAGTCCAAGTTGAGCCGAAAGGAGTTTATTCAGATTCACAAGCCTGTTTCCTCATCAAAAAAGGGTTTCAATAATACCGCCAGACGCTCAATCTTTTATTATCAGGCTTTCTATCTCTGTGTCGGGGATTGTACGCGTGGATTGTATTTTCCATCGGCGGTATAACATGGGGAGCAACATTTTGAGGGCATCGATTTTACTCTTGAACAAAATCCAGCCCTGCCCGCGATAGGTGAAGTAGGTCACGTCGCGGAACTGATGTCGCAGGATGGAAACAAAATATTTGAAATACATGCGTAACGAATAATTCTTGATCAGAACAAAAATATCGTTGCGCTTGCAAAGGTAGGCGTAGCGGTCGCTGTACAGACCCACGGTCGCCGTACCGATATGATAAACCTTCGCCTCGGGCAAATACACGCATTGCAATCCCAGTAATTGACAGCGCATATTCAAGTCCACATCTTCCGCGAAAATAAAAAAATCCTCATCAAAAACACCCGCCGTCTCGAACAAACTTTTTCGATAAATTCCGGCTCCCGCGCAGGCCCCGAATACATATTCTTCCGTATCGAATTGTCCAACATCTTTTTCTCCCTGCCCTCTTCCACCACCGGCAGACCAGGCGTGAAACAAATCGCCAGTGTTGTAAAAAGACTCGCGATCATGGAGAAACATCATCTTGCTGGTACCCATCCCGCACTCTGGATGTCGCTCCATACCCACGACCAATTTTTCCAACCAGTCGGGTTCCACCTCAATATCGTTGTTGAGCAGGCAGATGTATTCCCCGCGCGAGGCTTTGATGCCTTCGTTGCAGGCGATGGCAAACCCCATATTCTCAGGCAACTTCACCAAACGCACCCAGGGATATTTTTCCTCAATCAACTCCCGCGATCCATCGACGGAACCATTGTCGATGACGATGACTTCAAACGCCTTCATAGTTGTTTTGGCAAGCGAATCGAGGCACATGCCTACGAATTTCAAGCCGTTCCAATTGGGAACAACGACACTGGCCTGTATGAGGTTTTCTTCTACGGATTCAATCATTATTCATGCAATCTGATGGTTTTAAGAGGATCATTCTGATTCGGAAAGAAATTTTTGAGCCCCGCTGTGTTCGGGATCGATCTGCAAACAGCGCAGAAAAAAATCACGTCGTGTTTCCCCGTCAGCAAGTAAACCCAAACGGAACAATGACGCCGCCCGGATGTTATCATAACTATCGGCAGAATCTACGATTTCCTGAAATCCTTTGCGAGCCTCTTCAGTCTTGCCCGCTCGGCCTAATGCAGAGGCAATGGCATAGTCCAGCATACAGTTTCCAGAGTGGTCTTTAACGAGTGCAGACAGCGTTTCGTAGTCGGGCTTGTCGGATAAGCTGGCAAGACATTCTCCTATTTTCGTCACAAACCACTCACGATCACGCCTGTTTTCAATCGCGGCGGTTTTCTCAAGCAAACGGTGCATGTCCGCCGATTGTTTTTTTCTTGAAAAAACCTCCAGACAGCTTTCCCACACACCAATATTCTCAGTTTTGTTTTGCAGAACTTCTTCAAATAATTTTCCCGCGTCATCCAGATTATTTTTTTTCAGTTCAACACGTCCCTGCTGAAATTTCCATTCCAGCACGTTTTCGGGACTGAGCTTATCCGCAAACAATTCCCATTCTTCCTTCAGAAGACGTTCGGCCTCGTCAAACCGATCCAGTTCAATCAAGGATGCAGAAAGCAATATCCGCAGATACCACCGTTTCGGCTCGCGCTTCATGACTTTGGTAAAAGCGGAGACCGCGTCTGAAAATTTTTTAAAATGATGCGACAACTCACCGAAATAAATCAACCCATCGATATCTTCGGGATTGAGCCGCATCAACTTTCGGCATTCTTTATACGCTACCACCATTCGCTCGGGTTTGAAATCAAACCGGTCAATACCGGGAATATGCGGCCCCGCCTGTGTCAAGAGTTCCATCCAGAACAATTTCTCCTGCCAGGGAAGTTGCAACGGATCACGTTCCTGAGAACGAAAGGACGTCAAACGGTAAACGGGGAATCGGCACAAGGCGGTTTTTACGCGTTCATAACGCAGACCCGTAAATTCCTCCAAAATGCCCGGGTCCAGATCATGAAAGGCCCGCACCAGCAATGGCGGTTTGTGACGCAACAATCCGCCGATGAACGAATCGTAGAAAACCTCTAAAAACGGGGTATCCCAAGGTCCAATGCAATAATGGAGATAGGTATCTGAAGAGGGTGCATCGGCATAATGGTAAAACTGGCTGAAAGTCCCCCACACATAAATGCGCTCACGATCCTGACCGTTCAGACGACGCCAGCGTTTCAATACCCTTGCCAAATACGGAACATAGATATACTGGTCAAACTTTTCATATTGCGCCAGTGTTTCTTTGGCACAGGGACGTGTGTAAAAAAACAGCAAACTCTTGACATTGAACGCAACGATGCCTACATAGAACACCAGAAAAAATACAGTACTATTGAAAGAACCGGAGGTCGCAAAGTGAATCAACACTCCCGAACCCACACACAACCAGGCCAGTGAAGGCAGAAAGTGATAACGCGAGAAAGCCCGCTGTCCGATGATCATTCCCACCGTCGCAAGAAGCAGACCCGCAAAAAGGATTCCCGACTCTGCCATCATCAACAGGATGAATCCCGGAAGGCCTGCGATCCACAACGGAAGTGTCCGCTTCAGCAAAAGAATGATTTCCGGGACATGACTGAAGTAAATCGACTTTGTGAGGGTGGAACGGATGGTGGTGGCATAACGACATCCCAGTTGCTTGCGGGAAAGCTCGTCCATGTGACCGGATCTGCGTTCGACCCATTGTGATACGAGGATCGGCAACGCAGTGCCCGCTAAAAATAAAACGCCCGCCAGCCAGCCGTATTGATAGAGCATCAGGGGAGTGAGAATGGCTGAGAAGAGAACCACCGTAGTCTTGCCAAAGGTCGCGATTCCAAAACACAACCCGGCCCCAAACGCCATCGCGCCACCCGAGCAAGCCAACGCACCGCCCGCAAGCATGAAGGGAATATAGAACTGTTCGTGATTGAACGAACCCGAGACCAGATCGGGCGATGTTCCATAAAACGCATACAGGCCACCGCCAGCGAAAGCCGCCCAAACATTCCCCGTGAGACTCCACACCGTGCCGTAAACCGCCCACACTGCCGCGATGTGAAATGCGGTCTGCAAATTTCGGGTACGATGTATACCACCTTCGGGTTGACCGTATACGCGATCCAGCCATTTCATTTTCCAAATGGGGATGCCGATCAGTGCCAGGTCCTTTTTCCAACGCAATCCCCATTTTGCAAAACGGGGAATGTAGGTGTGGACGGCAAAATCATCGTCAATGGGGAAATCCAGAAAAGGCTTGCGGATGAGGATGCTGAGTCCGCCCAGGATGAGAATGAAAATAATGTGGGTTTCCATAAGTTGCTTCGATCCAACCTCAACATTTTATCCAGCCGTTTAGGAAATGGTGCGCGGGACCCAGGCTTCCAGTTCCCATTCTTCCCAATCAAAAGGGCCGCGCGATACACCCGCGTTTAAAATATCCTTGCGAATCCATTCCTGCTCAATGTGTTGAATAAGAACCGAATTCTGCAAACGGTTCTCCCCCATATAAGAAGCCGGGATCAACAGAAGAGACGGTTTGCTGGAATGAATCCGATCCACAATGAGCTGATCCACTTGTCGTGGAACCGGGGCAGAATAAAATTCGCTTTTCTGGTGATAGAGAAAAGGGGTCGTGCGCATGAAGATGGAATACTGCTCTGGAAACAGGATCGGCCTTTCTGAAGCCAGATGAATCAAACTCCCAAACCCGGCAAAAAAGATGGGTCGATCCGCCGGGGTATTCTGGCGAATGTAGCGCACCGTATTACGATAAGACTCTGCCTGATAGGGAGTCGCCTGAATCGATTCGACATACTTCAGCTTCATCGGCTCGCCATGCAATCCGTAATACCATGCGATTTTCACGACCGGGTAGAAAAAATAAAAAACACAAAACCCAATCGCCAAAACGTTCACAGGTTTGCGCATTTTCTGAAATTTGAAGACACTCGCAAATAACATCGCCAGCAAAATATAACTGGGAAGCAAATTGACGTAATGCGTGACCGACCGACGGATCAAAACCAAAGTCTCTGCGTCGATCAAAAGTGAATAGACCAGTAAGATCACAAGCGATACGTTGACCGTCTTGAGTTTCCATCTGAAAACAAGAGAATACAGTAAGAAAATTGCCCCGCCCGCAAATGTCAATACAACGGTCCAGTAACGCAGGGGATCCACCAGATAAAAATTCAAATCCGCCAGCCAGTTGCCAATCGGCAAATAGGGAATGGGCGGCAACAGGGGTTTTAGGTAATAGCTTTCGGTGGGTTGGGTTCCGCTGTTCAAGGGATTAAAACTAAAAGCAAAGGTTTCCAACGGTGTCAAAGCAAACATAGTCCCGTAGACTGCCAGAGAAGGCAGAATGCAAGGCGTTAGGAATAACCACAGGCGGGATTTTAAATCATCGTTTTCTCTGAAAATCGCCGATCCCAGACCGAGACAAAAAACACCCACCAGTACGGCACCGATTCCAAAAACAACCGGCTTCGACACTAAAGCGAGCAACACAAAAAATCCCGCAACAATCAGCTTCCAGCCACTGCGCTCTTTATTGAAGTAGGATAAGAGAAAATACAGGGAACCGATCATTCCCAGAAACGCGAAGGCGTGACCGTAAGTGCTTTCACGACTGGCCAGACCGGAGCAGGACATCAAGGCCGCCCAGAAAGCCCAACCCGGACTCAAAAAATAACGCGCGGTGCGATAGGAAAAATAAGCGGTGAACGTCGCCAATACAGACACGGAGAGTCTTGGCAAAATCAGGTTGACGTCACCCGTCCATTTATAAAGCAGTGCGGTGAAATAAGGACCGGCCGGTCCGTACTGTGCAAAAAAATCGCGGTAAATGACTTTCCCATTCAAAATATCCAGAGCCTGAAGAATTTCTTTTCCTTCTTCAGGATTGAACTGGTAATCCAACAGCCACAAACGTTTGGCAAACATAAGAAAGCAAACGAGGTATAAAAGAAATGCGTCGGTAAATAACCAGGGGAATTTTTTAGACGCAAGCGAATCGAACATGTAAGCCCATCAAATACAAGGAAGTATTGTTGAATTGTCAAAACCTGCGCCATTCTAGCATAAATACATTGAAACGCAGAAGCACTCCATTTTCTTTAATGTCAAGTTGCGAATATCGAGAGAATCCCTTATTCTTAGCGTCGAATTTAATATTTTTTTGATTGAAAGAATCCATGCAAATCAATCCCCGAATATTTCGTGAATATGACATCCGCGGTATCGTAGCAAACGACCTGACCCCGCCCGCCGTAGAATTGATCGGGCGCGCCATAGGAACCGTTATCCGCAGAAACGGCGGCAAAACGGTCACGCTGGGACGCGATATGAGAAAAAGTTCCCCACAAATCCGTGATGCGGTACAAAAAGGGCTTCTCGCCACCGGATGCAACGTTTGGGACATCGGTCAAGTGCCGACCCCCGTCGCTTATTTTTCACTCTACCATCTGGAACCCGACGGTGGCGTCATGATCACAGGAAGCCACAATCCTCCAGAGTTCAACGGACTGAAGATCAGCCTCGGCAAACACAGTATGTATGGAGAACAAATCCAGAAATTAGTGCGATTGATCGAAGCGGGAGATTTTGAAACGGGACAAGGCCAAGCAGAAGACCGGGACGTTCGCTCGGCCTACATGCAAAAAATTGCGGATGGCATTCACATCCCGCGCAAGGTTCGTTTTGTCGCCGATGGTGGCAATGGTTGCTTCGGGCTTGTCGGACTCGACCTGTTCCAAAAATGCGGCCAAGAACCCATCGAATTGTATTGCGAGCCCGATGGCGATTTTCCCAACCATCACCCCGACCCGACTGTCGAAGCAAACCTGCAGGACTTGATCGCGCTGGTGAAAAAAGAAAAAGCCGAACTCGGTATCGGATTCGATGGAGACGCGGACCGCATCGGTGTTGTGAATGAAAAAGGTGACATCGTATGGGGCGATCAACTCATGACACTATTTGCCCGTGACATTCTGCGCACCCATCCCGGAGCAACCATTGTCGGCGAAGTGAAGTGTTCCCAAAACCTGTTCTTGGACATTGAGAAACGCGGTGGCAAAGCCATCATGTCTGCCGCCGGGCATTCACTCATCAAAAATAAAATGCGCGAAACAAACGCTCTGCTCGCGGGTGAAATGAGCGGTCATGTCTGTTTTTCGGATCGTTATTATGGATTTGATGACGCCACCTATGCCGCCTGCCGCGTACTGGAAATCGTCGCGAATGCCAACTGCTCGTTGTCAGAACTGCTCGCCGACCTTCCCAAAACCGCTACCACTCCCGAATTACGCATCGACTGCGCGGATGAAAAGAAGTTCGACATCGTTCGGGAGTTGACGGAAAATTTTCGCAAACGCTATGAGGTGATCGATATTGACGGAGTGCGTGTAAACTTTGGAGACGGCTGGGCTCTGGTCCGCGCATCCAACACGCAACCCGCGCTCACACTGCGATTCGAAGCAAGCACTCGCGAACGATTGAAAGAATTGATTGAAATCGTTCGCGCCGAATTGCAACCCTTTCAATCTTTCATAAAACTTCCCGAGGACCTATGCTGATAAACTATTTACACACACGCTTCCGGGTTTCCGACATGGACCGGTCTTTGAAATTTTACCGTGATGTTCTCGGCATGGAGGTCACCGATCAGAAAATTTCCCCACGCGGATCGAAGCTCGTGTTCCTGCAATTCCCGGGAACCGACGCCGAGCTGGAGCTTTGCTCCTTCCCCTCAAGCGGGGGAGTACAAGTGCCCGAAGACCTCGTTCACCTGGCATTCGAAGTGGAAGACATAAACGATTGCATTGCACACTTGGAACATGAAGGCATCCCCATCACAGAGGGACCGATCACCACGGAAAACGGCACACAGTTCATCTTCACCGAAGACCCGGACAAGTACGAAATCGAGTTGATGCAGTATCCTCAAAAATTGCGGGTAGTACGCTAAGCACAACAAGCCATCATTTAACCAAGGAAATACCTTCACCGAGTACGGATATCGCCGTGATATTCCTTTGAAATAGCGGGGACCGATTCAGGCAGTATTTTTCACAAGCTCAGAATCTATTAAAGCTTGAATCGAGGAATGAATGCTGGCGATAGCTTTCTCGGCAATCGCCTTTAACTCTCCTGCCGCCACCTTGTTTGACTGAGCAACTTCTGCAATAGCCATTCTCGCTTCTGACGTCCTTTTGATCATCACCAGTTTTAACCCTGTCGCACCTTCCTCAGAAAATTTCTCAGCCCAACGATTTTCATTTTCTCGCACAACTTTTCGAGCCAGTTCCGCTTGACACTCCAATTCGTCAGCGGCTTTGGAAGTATGATTTAACACCTCCGCCTCAAAAACTTTACTGATTTCAAAAACCTCTAAAAATATTTTATTAATTGAAGCGGCGGTGAAACCTTGTCGATTTTGGAGAAATTTGTCGTTGAGTAAAAGAGCTTGTTCGAGTATGTGACTACAAACTTCTATAGTTTTTTCATTCGTCTGAACCGCAGTTTCTTTAGCTATCCGCAAAACCTCACTTGCAATTTCATTGGGCAGTTTACCAATTGAAATTTCTTCTACCTCTTCTCCCTGTTCCCCAAGTTTTTCAACCATGCGATCAATATTTCTTTTTGAAATATCTAAAAATGCTTTTATCTCTTTATTTTTAAATAGAATTAAATAATCATCCGTGCTCTCGGTAAACGGCCCATCTATTTTGATGGTCTCATAGTCTTTGCCAAACTTATTCAACTCATCAAGATGAGTTGATTCTATAGTCTGAACCTCTTCATGAGAATCCGCCGCATACTCGATTTTATATTCTTTGCCAGAGGGAAGAAATTTCCGAGTAACAACAAAATATTGATACTTTCTATTTGTCAAAATCAGGGTCCTTCTTTGGATAAAAAAATTAAGTAATGATGATTTATTCGTGTCCGCTATTACAGGCAAGATCAAAACCTCTAATCATCTCTCGAACTAATTTGGGGGAATAAATGAGTTGTATTTTAGAACTTAATAGTGAAGGCTGAGGTTTTTGAAATTTAAAAATACTGCCAGTGCTGAACCGGAAATACAGACATCTACATCCGCAAAAACTCCAACCTGACTTTAGTTTAAAGCCTTTACATGGGGAAGGATATATAAATAAATCAAATATTGTATTCATAAATCTAAAAAAGAAACTTAATGATATTGCAATGTAAATAGCAATACTCAACGTTCTCCAACATCCACATAGTTTTTTTGACTATATAAAAGGAGACAGCAATGAATACAATACCTTTTTGCATACTTATTGTAGATGATGAGCCCAGTTTGCATGAATTACTTGGTAGCATTCTGGAAGAATGTCCCATAACGATATGTAGTGCTTTGACGGGAGAAGAAGCCATTCAGATCATATCGAAGTCGGAAGAATTTGCCGTCGTTATTTCAAATTACAATATGGGAGAGGGGATGACGGGTGGAGAATTTCTAAATTTTGTTCGCGAACACTGCCCCAGAACGGTTCGAATAATGATGACCGGGGGTATCGCCAAAGATTCGCTGGTAGAAATGGTCCAACAAGGAGAAATTGATGGTTTCGCAGTCAAACCTATTCTGGTGGATAGCTTTATCAACCAGGTAGAACAAGGTCTGGCCGACTATGCCGCAAAACTCAATGGCTAGGCAATCAATTTTTCTTAGGACCTTGGGGGAAATAAACTAGGCTTGCTCATTGAGGACACGGGACACTGAAACGGATGGGTCGCTGTCTTTAGAAGCGAACCAATAAACACCACCGACCATGATCCCGCCGCCGACCATATTACCGGCCGTTACGAACACCTGATTGTGAATGAATCCCGCCAGCGAAATTTCGGGACCGTGCGGCAAAAACAATGCCAGACTCAGTAGCGATTGGTTGGCAATGCTGTGCTCGAATCCGCTTCCAATAAAGGCAAACAGACACCAGAAGACCATGATCAACCGCGCCGACTCGCTTTGTGAGCGCAGTGAACACCATACCGCAAGGCACACCAACCAATTGCACAGGATGCCACGCAGAAAGGCGGTTTTGGCACTCAACGCCATTTTCCCGCCCGCAACCGCCAGCACCAATTCCCTTGACTGCGTACTGAGACTGCCACTCTCGGCCACCAACCAGGCAAGGAAAACAGAACCCAGTAGATTTCCAAAAAAACAGAATGCAAAAAGTTTCAATATCGGACGATAACCCACGCTTCCATCAAGATAACCCACGGCGAACACCATATTATTGCCAGTGAACAATTCGGCACCAGCGACAATCACCAGACTCAAAGCCACTCCAAAACTGGCACCCATCACCAGCTTCAAAAAGGGAGCACTCGCCGAACCTGCAAAGGGACCGCCGACAGAAAAAATCAGAACAATACCAAAGCCCAGATAAACACCCGCCAATACAGAGAGCAGAAGATACCCAATCGGAGAGCGATTCATGTATTCGATCTTCTTCTCCGCACCGTTCTTTAATTTTGTCACATCCGTATTATACATAATACACTACCTCCTCACACCAATGTAGAAAATCATTATAGGGTCAAATCTATGTTTTATAATATTTGGAAACAAGCTTTGATTTTTAACTCGCAAGAACGAGCGGGATCGCAATCTTTTTTCTTTCAGATTTTTGCCCTCTAACAGGATGCATTTTTTCACGGGTATGGTAGGGAATGACCTGAGCCAACACATCTACCAGAATTGAGCAGGGAACATTTTCCAGAATTTTTACCGCTTCTTTCGGATGCGGACCCGCCCTGCCCCCCATGAACACATCGACTGCGTCTACAATTTCTCCCCCCAAGCGAATTCGCTTGCCCAGAAATCCTATATCCGCAACCAGATGATTGCCACAGCCTGCCGGGCATCCCGACCAGTGCATGGAGATGGGCGTTGCGTCGCCGAGTTTTTGCTCCAGAGCGAACGCCGTTTCTCTGGCGCGGGATTTGGTTTCAATCGCGGCCAAGTGACAATAGTCACTGCCCACACAACTGACCAGATTCTTCATCACTCCCGAGGGGTGATACACGAACTCCTTCAGTAGAGGCTCTTCCAGAAAATCTCCCAGTCTTTTGTCTGACACATGCGGGATGACCAACGCCTGAGCGGGTGTGAAGCGGATTTCCCCATTGCCGTATTTTTCTGACAGTTCGGCAAGACCTTCCAGTTTTTCTGCTTCGATGCGTCCCACAATGACTTTGAGCCCCACATAGTTCATGAATGTCTGTTTTTGGCGATAGATGCCGATGTGTTCGGAACGTTGCACCTCTCTCTGATCTATTCCTGCACAGGTCAGGTCGCGTCCCAAAGATTCACTCAACGCATTTCTAAAATTATCAATGCCCCATTCATCCAAAAGATGACCCATTCTGTTTTGCTTGCGATTTTCCCGGTTTCCATGATCGCGATAAAGAGCTATGATCGCCAACGCGGTTTCGACCACTTCTTCCGGCAGAACAAACATATCCAAAGAAGACGCAATGCGATAGCCTCCAGAGCCCAGTTTTCCTCCCGCGAGAACATTGAATCCAATCAATTCCCGGCCGTTTTCTTCTTTTATTGCAGGTATCAATGCCAGGTCTTGAGTTTCTGAATGAAGGCAATTTTCCAGGCAACCGGAAATTGCAATATTGAATTTTCTTGGCAAATTGCAAAAATCCTGATTATTGACGATCTCATCATTCAGGGCCCGCACCAGCCAGGAAGCATCCATCTGTTCTTTAGGATTGATCCCCGCAGTGGGGCATCCCATGATATTGCGCACATTATCCATGCCCGTTTGCATGGAAGTGAGCCCAACCTCTGACAACCAATCGAACACTTCTAAAATGTTTTCAATTTTCAGATGACGTATCTGAATTTGCTGACGGGTTGTGATATCGATGTCCCCATTGCCAAAACAACGCGCAATTTTAGCCAGACATTTCACTTGATGCGAGAATGCTTTGCCGTTCGGTATGCGCACCCTCAGCATAAAAAATCCCGGTGTCGGTTTTCTTAAAAATAATCCATACCACTTCAAACGTTGGACATCATCCTCTTCTATTGACTCCCAACCTTCTTCGGAAAATTTTTGAATTTTGTTTTTTATTTCAAGACTATTTTTTCCCTGTTTCAGAATTTCAACCTTGTTCATTGAGAACGCTCCTTTAATTTCGAAATGAAATTCGAATACAACGTATCAGATTACAAGTTCTGTGCCAGAACAGGACTCTAAACGAATTGACCTTGTTTAAAGGGCGAATCACCTTGTTGGGGAAGATGAATCAAATCGATTAAAGCTCGAAAAACACACAAAGGAGGGTTTGAGATGCTATAAAATCCAGCACTCATTTCATAAACTTTTGAAGCGTCGTGTAAAAATTTTGGAATGTATTTTTAAAAACCGCTACAATTACAGATGTCACTGGCTTAAATTTTAAACTTTTAGAGGAGGGCTTTAAAGGTGGAGACCGCTACACTTTCGGACTTTCTCACCAGCTCAGAATTTTCCATTCCACTGGGCCAGGTCGCATTGCTCGTCGTTGTCACTTCCCTTTGCCTCATTTCAGGGAAACACAAATTGGGCCTGCTGACTTCCTTCGCTTTTGCTTTTTACTGGGGCTTCATCTTTAACAGAGAGAATTTCTTTAACATCATTGGAGACTCCACAGGACTGTATATTTACGGATTTTGCGGAGCCGCTATGTTGGGTCTCGCTGTTGTGGGCTTTCTTCAAGACCCTTCCTGACCTCGTCGTCACTCCTCTGTCTTGTTTGGAATGGGGAGTTCCAATACCGGGGTGTACATTCCTTTCAATTCTTTTCGCCACCAAGTCCCGTCTTTTTCTTTTGTTTCCCAATCAGTGAATCGGTAATCGTAAATCATTGCCCGCATGTACCTGGGTGCTTTTTCAGGGAAAGGATTGCTACCAAGAAGATCCAGCACTGGCTCCGAACCTTTCATCAATTGTAACATCATGCTGATGAGCCAGGGATTGCGCTGATAATTTCCAAGCGCGGCAAACCACATCTGCCAATCCAGACGCGGATGATACGGCGCGATAAAAGCGGGAGCTTTTTTCAAATCGCCCGGCTTCCATTTGAATTCGTATTCCTTCCATACTTTACCATCCATACTGCCTTCGATGGAAATTTCAGGTCGCGTCGTGGTCATCCAGGCAAACAACCCGTATCCGTTAATAATATAATAAGGGCGAATGTATTCGTACAAGTGGCTCATCACCTGAGGTGGCTTGTAGGTGCGATCCAGCAACGGAATGACTTTCATAAAAAAATTGAAAGCTACAAAGATTACAAATAGAAAAGCTATGACTGCTTTTTTAAATTCCGGTTCGCTCACCAGAGCCCGTTTGTTTTCCTCTTCAACGGCAGCCATAGAGAAGAACGGCAAGCGTTTCAAAAATTTTAACTGGATCAACGGCCTGAGAAATTTATCGTCCAGCAAAATCAGACAGAGGACGAGCGTCATCCAGTTGAAGAAACCATAATTCCCGGTCAATAAAATCAGAATCTGTAAAAAGGCCAGAGCAAAAAATGCAAAAATTCTGGGTCTGCGCGTTCCAAAGATAAGAAATGGAATGGCCAGTTGAATCACAAAGACCAGAAACACTGAAAATTGCAAAATAGAATGTGGCAGGTGATGCGCGTACCATCCCAGCCAGGTCGGCAAGGGCTGAGTTTCATAGTGGAAATTGAGAGCGCGCAATTCTTTCCAATTGGGATCACCTCCGAAAACTTTTACCCAGCCAGAGAAAAATATCAGTTTGAATAACAGCAGTCGCAACAAAAATACAATCGTTTTAGAAGGAGGCGGCTGGGTTGCTTTACGAAACCTGAAGGGTGCAAAAAAAACGGACAGAAACCCCATCTCCAAAAGTAACGTATCCCATTGATAACCGAGAAACTTACCACCGACCTGAATCAATGAAAGATACAGGAACCAAAGCACAAATAACAAAGGTGCCCGCCCGACCCCCAACACCACAAGAAATGATAGGAAACTTCCGGCATAACAAACTTCTTTCAGAAAAGAATCTTCTGAATTCAGCCAGAACAGGGTGGGATGCTTCCACCAAAAGCCATCACCTGAGCGAACTTCCAGTTTGCTCAACGTTTCTTTTATGGGAATGATTCCCTGGCTTCCGAACAATCCTTCCACCTGAACAGCAAGGGAAAGGAAGGCTGTCAAATAGACCAAACCCAGCAAGGTAAGGAACAAATTCCGGGTAAGAACGTATTCCGATCGGTTCATTTCCCATTGGGTAAACTCTGAATAAAGTTTATTGAACATCGGCCTGCGTTGCGCCACAAAATGATAGCCACATTCCGATAAAAATGATACGCCGGGAACGAGCTGATACATTCTCAAGGGTAAATTCGAAAATCTGCGCGGCCCATGAGCCAATGTCCTGAAAACCGCCTCGGCCCCCTGATATACCGAACCATCGACTTCGACCAATTGCACCGACTCATCAAATTTCTCATTCGATATCTGGGGGAATTTTCCCCCGCATTCTTGCGAGGGAACGTATTCCACCCGATCGCCGGTAGTGCCTTTCCAACGCTCAATGAAGCTGGTACAGAACCCACAAGTGCCATCGTAGATCAAGTGTGGTTTGTTTTGAGTGGTCATATTAGTTAAAATCCAATTGTTATAATATATGTGAGTTTCGAATTATTTTAAAAGGTCACCCATGCTGGGAGCAATAGCAGGAGACATCATCGGTTCGGTTTATGAATGGAACAATATCAAAACCACCGAATTCCCTTTGTTCCAAAAACACTCCAGATTTACCGACGACAGCGTCTTGAGTGTAGCGGTTGCCGACAGCATTTTAAATGACAAATCTTTCGCTGAAAGTTACAAACATTATTATGCGCTTTATCCCACAGCGGGTTATGGAGGACGATTCACGCAATGGGCTTGTTCCGATTCGTACGAACCTTATAACAGTTTTGGCAACGGGTCTGCCATGCGCGTCGCCTCCATTGGGTTTGCCTGTAATCAATGGGAAAAAGTTCTACTTCTCGCGCAAGAAAGTGCAATAGCGACACACAATCATCCCGAAGGCATCAAAGGGGCGCAAGCCGTTGCCGGTGCTATTTTCCTTGCACGTCAGGGAGAAAGCAAACGCTCTATTAAGAAATTCATTCAAAAGAATTTTCACTACGATCTGAATCAGAGTCTCGATAAAATTCGCCCTCATTACAAGTTCGACGTGACCTGTCAAGGCTCTGTTCCACAAGCCATCCGCGCCTTTTTAGAATCAAAAAATTACGAAGACGCCATACGCAAAGCAGTCTCGATAGGAGGAGACAGTGACACCATCGCCTGTATCAGTGGTGGCATCGCACAAGCTTTTTATGGAGAAGTTCCGCCCGCAATCTCAAAACAGTCACTTGCAATTCTCGACAAGCGACTGAGAAACATTGTTCAGACTTTCAACCAAACTTTTTGCCTGAAATGAATCCCCTTTCAGAGCCGTGAAAAAAAATAGAAAATTCAGTTGCCGACTAATGTTATTATGGGGAAATAGGCTCACACTCTCTGTTCATTGAGCGGGTTGACAGTGATGCGCATATCCCCTAGAATCATTTTACCAAACAATCGACTTCCCTTTTGTAAAAGGAGCTGAAGGCTATATATGTCCGAATCCACAAAACCCACTGACTGGATCAAAATGAAGATCCACCCCGAGATCTTTGAAGAGCTTGGAGTGAAAGACCCTGAAGAAGCAAAGCGGGAGCTGGCGATCACCAAACGTTTCCGCGAGGTCAAGAAGGAATTAAAAAAAGATCCTGAAAATCTTGAGTTACTGATGGAACTGGGGTCTCTGTACATGGACGGAGGCAACTTCAATGACGCCATCAAAGAATTGGTTGTCGTGGTCAGTAAAGACAAAAATATAGCACGTGCGCAAAAACTTCTGGGGACGGCCTATGCCATGAATAATCAGGAAGATGAAGCCATCATCACCCTCAACAAGGCCGCCGAATTATCGCCCGACGATCCAGAAATATTTTTCAATCTGGGCGGCGTTTATATGTTGAAAGATTTTTTTGAAAACGCTATCCGCAGTTTTTCAAAAGTCATTGAGATTGATCCCGGTGATACTCTGGCCTATGCCAACCTTGCCGCGGCTTACGATC
The DNA here is from genome assembly GCA_002787235.1 of Nitrospinae bacterium CG11_big_fil_rev_8_21_14_0_20_45_15. Lineage (GTDB taxonomy): Bacteria > Nitrospinota > Nitrospinia > Nitrospinales > VA-1 > Nitrohelix. Next base: position 43,114 of record PCWG01000033.1, on the reverse strand, counting down.
AATACGGCAAACTGGATGAAGAAATCAACACCTTGAAAAAAGTATTGATGTTCAATCCCGAAGACAGAGAATTACGTTCGGCACTTTCGACCGCTTACTTCAATTCAGGCAATTACGACGAAGCCCTGAACAGTGCCTTGTGCGTGGTCGATCTGGATGACAAGGACCCACAAGCCTACTGCAATTTGGGCAGTTGCTATTCCACCAAGGATATGATCGACGAGGCCATTGGAGCATTCAAAAAAGCCAGTGAACTCTCACCCGACTATTCACTCCCCCACACCAATCTGGGCAGTCTCTACGCCACCATTGGCCGTGTCGAAAAAGCCATCAAGGAATTCAAACAAGCCGTAACCCTGAATGACCACGATGCATTGGCTTGGTTCAATCTCTACAATTGCTACAAAGAAGTAGGCCGAACAGAAGATGGGAACGACGCTTATCGGCGTTATGAAGAAATCATGAAGGGACAACCTATGGGAGCGGGTGCAAGTGGCGATGCTGTGAACCACAACAACATCCCCGGCGGTGTGTCGCAATCTGGTGGTTATGCGGGTGGAGGTTCCATGGGGGAAAGTCAGCCAGGAACCGAAAGCGCGCTCTCCTGATCTCTGGAAAGACTCTCACTTCATGCAACGTCCCAGCAATCTTTTGCCTTTAGGCGAGTCTCTTCCTTCCGATCATTGGCAAACCCATGTCAATTCGATTTTCTACGGAATACAGGGACCGGGTATCCACAATCATTTTCAAACCTACGTCAGTCGGGATCACCGGCTGGCGCATGCTTTGGCCGATGAATTTTTTGAGCAGGCCAAACACATCACAAACGTTCCAATCGTGCTCCACGAATGGGGGGTCGGTAACGGCAATCTGGCGGCTTGCTTTCTAAGCAGATTGAAACAGATTGATGTAGACGGGCTTGTTTATCCCAAATTACATTACCTGCTCTGCGATTATTCTCTGGAAATTCTGAAAGGGGCTCGCGCCCACCCCCGACTACAGGAACATAAAGAACGTTTTGACACCATCCAAATCACAGCAGGCCAATCTGACGACTTCGAGCCGGGCAGTGTCGATAAAATCATTTCCAATGAAATCTGGGACGACCTCGCAACCAAAGTCATCCTCAAACATCAGGGCATCTATTATGAAGAGCACCTGCAACCTTTCATAGATCCATCTTTTGTTGATATTGAGTTTGAACAGTTCCGCAAAGATTTTAATGATAAAAATCTGACTTCATTATCAGAACGCCCGCCTTTTCTCCCCTATATTTATTGGGAGCGAAGTTTTCCACGCACACAAATTGAAGATTGGCCCCATAGCGATGTCCTTAAAATCCACTTGGATCTTGCCGGTGAAGAAATCCCCATCCCGGTCAACACAGGAGCGTTTCTTGCACTGGAAAGAGCCCGGGTCGTATTGAAAGACAAGGGTCTGGGGTACACCGGAATGGACTACGGAATGTTTTCGATGAATGAAGTCAATACCGAAGGCCGTCCTTATTTCAACCTGTACGGCGGGCAATACACCAATATGGTGAATTTCCCACTTTTAGTCGAGGTTGGAAAGAAACTCGGTTTCCAGAACTCCCAGGTCGATTACCAACACCAACGTGTTTCTAAGCATATAAATATGCCAGTGGTCAGCGTATTAGAAATCGTTCAGGAACACCCACAAGCAATGGAAATGGAACCTTGGGATCGCGACGTTTTAATGTTGGAGACTCTGCACGCACTCGGGCCCGGCTACAACAATCCCTATCCAGAAAAACTCAAGTACCCGCCATTGCCAGACGCACCTAAAAAACAAAAAAAGCGCGTCGCCAAGCTGGCACAAGCTCTAAAGCCTAACGGTGTACCCGATACGGTGGCTTATATTACTGAAACGGAAGTACAAACAGCTTTCGCCAAATTAAGAAAAATCGGCTACAGGGAAAAAGATTTACAAAAGGCTTTCCATCAACCCCCGGCCCCTATTTCCTTTATCTGGGCAGATTTTAAATAATCTCAATCTAAATGACACAGAACCCCGATATACGGGAGTTGATTTTCCGTGGCATCAGTTTGATCCATCATCTTGACAGATTCAAAATGGCCCTCTAGAATGACTTGTTTATCAGAAAACTTTTTGCTATTCTACTGAGTCAATTTCCTATTAAATTTTAACCTGAATTGCAGGAGCGGGCATGTCTAATATTATAAAAGCATTAAAAGCTGGAATCGAACTGGAAAAAAAGGCTCTCGAACAATACAAGGAAGCCATCCCAAACATAGAAAACAGTGAAATGCGCGAAACGATAGAAAAAATCGTCAGCGATAAAAATCAGCAAATCGACACCCTGCACTGGATCATCGTGGCCGAATCTGGGCAGTTGGAAACCACTGATACCAAGGAAGAGTCTGCACCTGAGCCAGCAAAAGGCAAATGCCCCTTCACAGGTCAGTTTGCGGCTATGGGGATTGATATGTCCAAAATGGGCGAGATCATGGCTGATCCTGAAAAACGCGCTGAGATAATGGGCCAAATGGGCGGCGATATGCCAGCTTCATCTGAATCCTGATGCTGAAAAGTTTAAAAGGGAGTCGATCATGAATCCGGGCTACCCTCGGGATCTGATGGTAATGTGTCAAGACTGTCGTATCGAAAATGTAGTCCCGGATTATTCTCCAGACATGTTCCCGGTCTGCAATCAATGCAGAGAGGGCCTCATTGCGCCCAATCTCAACGAAACTCATGATGAGATTTTTTGCGACGATTGTGGCATGAGTCTTTTGCTTCTTAAAACAGCAGAATTCAAAGAGGGCGAATCTGCTTGCCGTTGTCAGGGCCAGCATTTGCGCATACTGCCCCACTCTGCCATTCCAGAGGAAGCCAAAAAAGCAGGTGCTTTTGATTTTGAAGAAGACAGTCTGACCGAAGGTGATGATTACTCTTGGGTCAGATCAGAGGATCTGAACGTAAATGACTCCGACTATAATGAAATTTTCGATCAGGACCTGGGAGTCGAATAACGAAACCTTCAGTAATTCCACCCTTGGCATCACACTTAAAAGCTATTGTTTTTATTGATCTTTTGGTTTAAAATACAACCTTTGACATACATCTAACGTATTCACATCCGAGTCTAAAAGCACTGCCGATTAACATGACCGTTAAAACACCTATAAAAGGCGAGGACTGGAAAGCAAACCTCAATTCCGCTGTAAAAATCCTCAAAGATAACAAAAGTTTTCTTTTTGGCGGAGACATTGATCCTGACTCCGTGGGTTCTATGCTTTCCTTATCCCTTTACTTGTCCAGCATCGGTAAAAGAGTCGGCTTGCTCATTTCAGAAACGCTCGGTGACAATCTCGACCACTTTCGGAAAATCATTGAATACAATGAAATCGAAGTCGTTCGAAGTGTTGAGCATATTGAGGAATTGAGTGGTAATTTTGAAGTCCTGGTTTTTTGTGACACCGCTAATACCAAGTTGGTTCCCTTTTACGCAGAGCTATCCAAACACATCCTGCCATCTGCCGACAAAGTGATTGAAATCGACCACCACTTTGGAGCGGACAGCGAACAAATTCTCGATCACAGCATCCATTTGTTTCGGGAAGCCAATGCCAATACCGAGATCATCGGTGAACTACTCACACTTTTCAAAAAAGAAAATCCGGAACTGCCCAATCCTTTTGAGCGACGCAATATCCTGCTGGCCTTGATCACAGGCTTGCTGAGCGATACCGTCGGTGGGAAAGTCGTTCATTTCAGGGAAGACTACGACAAATGGCTTCATTGCTGGAGTGACGCTCTCGGAAAAAATACCCGGCTGATCATTTCTCCCGATGCACCCAAAACAGGGCACACCAGCAAGTTCAGAAATCCCGCAGAGATACTCCAGGCTCTCGATCAACTTTCCGAAGAGCAGGAAACCTGCATTGAGCAACTGGAAAAACTCATTGTTATCGAGGAAGGACTGGGCATTCTGAATTTACTCAGCTCCACGTATCAAAAAGTACAAGACTGTTGTCGCCCTTTTGACACCAACTGGTTTTCTGAATTGAGTGTCAACCTTGTCAATCTGGTCCCTGAAAAATCCGAGAAAATTGGTGCCCTGTTTTTTGAAGGTAAAAATGCAGAAGGTCAAAACTGTATCTTTCTCAAATTAAGGCGTGCGGTGAACTACAATGGATTTGATCTGCGTCAGACCGAGGATTTGATAAAAGAGACCTTCAAAGAACATTGCATGGGAGGGGGCGGGCACCAAGGTGCTGTTTCATTCCGGTTCCATCCTCACCCGGAAGAAGAATTCCTGAAAAATTTTGAGCAAATCGCTGAGTTTATAAAAGCAAATCTCAAATAGGTTGCTTCATTGATCTGAACTCCAAAACTTCCCGTCGCAACGCACTCTCAAACGTTCACTCGTAAAATCAAGTTAACAATCAAACGCACAAAACAAACTCAGCGTTTGTCATTCATTTGATGACTCTGAGATGACTTCGGTCTCGTTTAGGGCGATCCGAGCCGGGCAAAGTCTTTTTAACCGGATTCTTTTTAACCTGGCTCGGTTTTTTCGGATCAGGGCTTTGGACTTGTCCTCCTGTAGCCGAAAACTCAAGCGGGTCGATATCTTTGGGAAAATCTTCCTCCCAGACCTGCCCCTGTTTCATGCTAGGATCATAAATCGCCCAGATTGCTTCAAACGGGATGACACACTGGTGGGGTTTCCCATTGAATGCCAAGGTAGCGTAGATGCCTTCGGGAAGAACTTCCAGGGTACGTCGAAAATTCAGATTAAAAATCAAATTGAGCGAAGGATTATTTTTGTGCAATTTGGGGACATCGACATCGTCTCGTCGGGCGTCGATACAAACCATTGCATCGCCTTCACTGAGAAGATGGTTGAGAAAATCATATTTATTTTTCTTTTCAGCAGTCATAGAGTTAAAATAGCATAAAAAATGGATCTACCAAACGGGAATCAGTTACCCGTTTGCTTTTTCTTTACTAATTTTAGCGTCAAATAAACTTTTTTTCGAGGTATTTTATCTATGGTTTCCAGCATTTTCAAGGGCGTGAGTGTCGGCCTCGCATTATTGTTATCTGCTTCCATCACGTTCGCAGATGCCCCCCCTGCGGTTTCAAAAACCGTTAATCCCCTCGCAAAGGTTTTTACTGTCGTTGGAGGCCCTGGGATAGACTCGAACAGTACCTTCATCATCACAGACAACGGGGTCATTGTAGTCGATACGCGCACCACTCCAGACGATGCAAAGCATATTTTGAGCGAGATCAGACAACGCACCGATTCGCCAATCGTTTACACGATCAATACGCATTATCACGGCGATCATACTTTTGGAAACCAGTATTTTCTGGAAGGTAAAACAATCATCGCGCATAAAAACGTGCACAAGATTTTGGCAGGAATCCGCGGCAAAGAGCACCTCGAACTTTTTAAAACTTTCAAGTTACCAGGATTGGAAGAAACAAAGGTCACCCCTCCGAATCTGATTTACGACGGCAACCTTGAAATTTTTCTCGGCGGGTACCGATTAAAAATCGCTCATAGCAGAGGGCATACCGATGGAGACAGCTACATTTTCATGCCCGAGTTGCAAACCGTCATCACAGGCGATCTCGTTTCCAACAAAATAATCCCTTATATGAATGACGGCTATGTTGAAGACTGGATCAAGGCCGTTGACGACCTTGAGCTACTTCGCGCCGAAATCTACATCCCCGGTCATGGTGAAGTCGGTGGCAAACCCATTGTCATTGCGATGAAACACTATCTTATCAACCTGAAGACCTGGGTGGTTGAGCAGATCAAACAAGGTAAAACGCTCGAAGAAACACAAACCATTGTCGGTCCGAAGATTAAAGAAAAGTATGCCGATTGGAAAAAACACAAATGGATTGACATGAATATCGAACGTGCTTACACAGAGTTCAGCCTTGCTGGCAACGATCTGAAATATTAAAGGTCAGTGTGGCTTGATGCCAGCCAGGCATTCTCGTTTTCAATTTCTGAAATTGCTATGTGGGTGATTCCAGAATACCTTTGATTTTGAATTCGTGCAGATCGTAGCCCGAGCGGGAAGGTATTGCCGTTTGAAAAGCACCCCTTAGCAATTGCAGTTTTTCGCTGTCGAGAAATTCATGCAATCGGTTGAAATCTTCTTCCGGGAAATAAAGAATGAGATTGAGTTTGGCTTTCTGGTAAACAAATGCATATCCCGAACGCATGGGATTATTGCGGAGTGGCTGATATTCAACATGGCCCTGCAGAAGACGCACCGCAATTTCATCCCAGCCTTCTCCCAAACCGGTGACATTCTTCTTCGCCTGCGACAATAATCTTGCAGGGTCGGGCAACTCGTAAGTGTAGCTCGGCACAGGAATTATCCCTCCTTTAACGGGGTGGCAACAAGAGTCAAAAATACGGGGAACTCGCGCCGAGCACGATTTTCAGCTTTCGCGCGTTTCCCCGGCTGACTCGACTTGTTAGAAGTCCACTCCTCCAAATCAACAACCGCGAGTCCCGCTTTATTCAATGCTGAGAAATAACTTGCCAATGGGCGGTGATACGTCCATGTGTGTGGCCCTTCCGTGCGCATGGGTGGAGTGAAAATTGGAATCGCCGTCTCCGATGAATACAAATCCATCCTGCGGTATTCCATTTTCTTATCCTCATCCCATCCCCAATGCGATTGACGCGGAATCCTAAAACAAGGATGCGTCGTGACAAGCACAAAGCGACCGCCCGGCGTAAGCCATCTGGCGATATTTTCAAATACCGGTTGAATATTCTCCATATTCTGGACCGCCATTAAACAGGCAACACCGGAAAATTTTTCCCCGGCAAGAGCCTCGCGGTCGCCCGCATCGGAACACATATATTTAGTTGAATCTGTGGAACGCGAACGTGCGTGTCGAATCAAGGCTTCAGAAGCATCCAGACCGATCACCTTCAATCCCTTCTGTGACAAGAATCGAGAAAATACCCCTTGCCCACAGGCCAGATCTAAAACACGATCGCCTTTCTTCAATCCCAGCAGACGAAACACACCGGGCATGATGATGTCCTTCTGAAAATCCGACCCTTCCTGTCCCACCAAAGCGTCGTACCATCTTGCCGCCTGATCCCAATCTGTCAACTCTGCCCTTTCCGGGGCTTGACGTGGAGCCGATCTGGGTTTGACGCTTTTTCCGGGAACTTGTCTGGACGGGGTTCTTTTCCCTGCCGTCTGCCTTGCAGGAACTTTTCTTCTTGATTTCATAATCGTTCAGCTTTCGAAAGTTTTGGGAGCAACGTTATTTTCAATCGTGCTCTCGCAAAATTTGTAGAATAAGATTCCTTCCTTTATAATCAACACAGGCTTCCGCCTGTAATGTCACAGACGGTGCCATCATATCACACGAGAATCTCATGAACCCAATCCGCCTGATTTTATATTCACCGTTAAGAACATTTATTTTTTTGTACCTGTTTTGTATTGCATTGACCGCCTGTACCCCCGGTATGTTCACCCGAACAGCAGACCAACTGGACGATAATATCAGGCTCTTCAATCTAAAGTTTGAAAGCCAGGCCGGACACCATGTCCTTTACCTCGTCGACCCTGATTTCAGGGAAGCATATATGTCTAAAATTAATTCCTTCAATGAGCGTGTCCGCTTCATGGACAGTGCGCTGATCAATTTAGAATTTCTTAATGAGGATGGATTACCACTGACAAAAAAATCACTCGACGACGAAGATTTCAAATCTGCATCAGCAATATTCAGCTATCAAATGACCATTTCTCCAAGCGTAACGCTCGAAACACATATTATAAAACAAAAATGGGTTCTAAAAGAGGATCGCTGGTTTGTACAACCCGACCTCGATAGTTTTTTCAAATCTTCCAGAATAGAAAACAATTGACACCGTGGCTTCTTTGCTTATCAAGCACACGCAAACGGCATCGGCTCAGTACATGGTAACAGCGACGGCTGAAGACCCTATAGAAAACAGTTGCCCCAAACGAATACAGAATTTCTAAAATTTAACCTTGGATTGCCTCAATACTTGATGAAAGACACGCAGGAGTTTAAAATGCTATTGGTCACCGCTTTTGACCTTGTGATCCCCTTTGTGGTAGATGATGAAGAAATCACTTTGGTAGCGACCTTCTGTCTTCCTTGAACTGACAATTTCCAAAACCCATTTTGCGTATTATATCGCATCTATAACACACACTATCGTCTTCTGCATACTTTCTTGACATTACCAAGAACGCACCCTACAATTCCTGCTCTCATGGATTTCTTCTCACGCCCCGGTTCGATTAAAACCGTTCATCTTATAGCCGTTTGTGGAACTGGAATGGCCTCCCTTGCCTGCCTGCTCAAGGAGCAGGGATTTCATGTGACCGGTTCTGACACCAATATTTATCCTCCCATGAGCGAGATCCTGGCCAAGGCGGGTATTGAAGTAAAGCCGGGCTGGAATCGTGAAAATATTGCTCCAGACACCGATCTCGTCATCATCGGCAATGCCATCTCGCGTGACAATGTAGAAGCTCAGGAAGCTATGGAACGGCGACTGCCCTACGCCTCCTTTCCCTCTGCGCTGGCGCGATTTTTTCTTGAAGGACGGAAATCTCTTGTCGTCGCAGGCACCCATGGGAAAACCACGACCTCATCTTTGCTGAGCTGGGTGCTTGTAGAATGCGGTCTCGAACCTGGTTTTATGATCGGCGGCTGGTTGAAAAATTTTGACGGGAATTATCGCTGTCCCAAAGGTGAATATTTTGTTGTTGAAGGCGATGAATACGATACCGCCTATTTCGACAAGCGGCCCAAATTTCTCCATTATCAACCTTACGCCGCCATATTGACAGGGATTGAATTTGATCACGCCGACATCTTCCCCAGTCTGGCACATATACAAACGGCATTTCGCCACTTCGCTGAATTGGTACGGCCGGATGGATTCCTCCTGGTAGAACACTCACAAAAGGACAATCATGAAGTATTGGGATCGGCCGCCTGTGAAATTCAAACCTACGGATTTGCAGAACAGGCCGACTGGTTTGTTTCTCAATACCAGTGCACCCGGGACGGCGCAGAATTCAATTTAAAGTTTCAAGGCAACGATATCGGTTCCTTTCGGTTTCCGATGCGAGGACGGCACAATGTCGAAAACGCTTCCGCCGTGATCGCCATGGCTTTAAAACTTGGAGCCGACAAAAACCGTATCGCTTCCGCGCTGGAACTATTTCAAGGCATCAAACGCCGACAAGAAGTACGAGGCGTTAAAAATGGTATCACGGTGATAGACGACTTTGCACACCACCCAACCGCTATAGAAAAAACCATCCGGTCCGTTAAAGAAGGATTTCCAGAGGGTCGCGTGTGGGCTGTGTTTGAGCCGCGTTCCGCGACGAGTCGCAGGAACACTTTTCAAAAAGAGTTTCCCTCAAGTTTTGCACCTGCGGATAAAACAATCGTTGCCGGACTTTACGCTCCAGAAAAAATACGACCCGAAGAACGATTCGACCCGGAAAAAGCAGTCAGCGAAATTCAGGCAACGGGTGCCGAAGCCTGGTATATCCCCGATCTGGAATCCATTCTCGAACGACTTCAAAAAAATTGCGTATCCGGTGATGTCGTGCTCATCATGTCATCAGGAGGTTTTGATGGCATTCACGAAAAATTGCTGGATCGCCTGTAATTCCTTATGAAAAAAACTGACACGATCAATCACAACTTGATCCCTAAAAGCCTTAGAACCTGCTGGAACGACCGTACCTATTGATGAAAACCCTGGGAGAAATAAAATACGAGTTGATCAATAAAGGTATTTCTGTTTCAGAAGAAGCACAACGCGCTCTTGCCTGGGATGAAGCACTCCCCAACCCAGCTGAAAACGAACTCACACTGGTTCTGACAGAAAATCTGACAGTCAAGCCGCAACCCAAGTCTCCAGCGACCGATCGCCTGCACTTGGAACATGCCGAAAATAAATTCATGCTGGCAAGCTCCAGCGGCAAGTTGGAAGTCATGGTAGCTCCGCAACTGCATTTCATCAAAGGATCTCTGAACCAGCGATCACCCGTATCAGGAAACGTTACTCTGGATGGTTTCTGTCTCAAGATTTTTTTACGAGCCGTCGGTCAAAAAAATCGCCTCAATCTCACTGCCGAGGAAATCATCGATGTCATTCAAATGGCCTTTGAGGAGGAAGCCGCCGACCTGATTCAATTCAATATGGACTATTGCAAAGATCCAGATCGCGGATTCAAACGTTTGATTCCTGTGATAGCCACCGTGAAAAAAAAATTCAATGCCTTCATAGCACTCAAAGGATTTCCACCCGATGATCTACGAATTTTGGATCAACTGTACGCCGCAGGCGTGGACATTATAAACCTCCCTTTGAATGACTGCGCTGACAATTTGCCCAGCAAACATTCGATTTCCAAGGAGCAAATTTTGCGCGCACTCGAATATGCCAGTGGCATATTTCCCAAAGGAGCGGTATGGACCGAACTGGTTCTGAGGGGGCAATCTCTCGATATGAAGCAATCCATTTATGAATTGATGGCACAAAATTCTCTACCATTGATCAGACTTCAACCCCTGGCTATGCCCTCCGCCGAATCCTACATAAAACTAAGGGAAGCCGCTCAATTTCTCCAAGACGCCAGCACTCAATTCAAGATACCTCTCAAATGGATGTATCCCAATTGCCAATATCTAACCCCGCTGGACGCCGGTTTTTATATTGAAGGTGCCGTTCCACAATTGAAAACAAAACCTCTCTATCAATCTTCTTTTGGTAAAAAAGCGGAAGAAGGATTTGCCGCATTCAGAAGAAAACTTCGCATCAAAAACATCAGTGATTCATTTGAGTCGGCAGGACTTTGACCCTCTGGAATACTTTTAGCTCCACATATTAAAAATTGTTCGTGGCATCGTGCAATCACAATCTTGTTCATTCTATTGCACGGCAAAAACATAGCCTCCCTGTTGTCTGACAATCCTTGCAATCTGAATCAAATTCAGACAAAATTTCAAAGACGCTTAAAAGTGTTTGCTTTCAACCACAAGTAACCTCAAATGAACTTTCGACAAATATTCTACATCATTGGAATCCTTCTCATTGTGTTTGGGATCGCCATGTTCATCCCTGCCATCGTCGATTTTAAAGACAACAATGCCGATTGGAAAAGTTTTTTATCAGCGGGCTTGATCACGCTTGCCTGCGGAAGCGGTATGTACTTCAGCTATCCCAAAACAGAAATCCATTTGAATGTTCGCGAGTCCTTCGTATTGACATCCTTCACATGGTTTTTAATCAGCCTTTTTGCCGCAGTTCCCATCTATCTTTCCAACCTGTCCGTCAGTTTTACAGACTCTCTTTTTGAAGCCATTTCCGGCCTGACAACGACAGGTTCTACAATCCTTGTCGGACTGGACCAAATGCCCATGGGGATTTTGCTTTGGCGGGGACTTCTGCAATGGATTGGCGGCATTGGCATTATCGTACTCGCAATCAGTGTCCTGCCTTTTCTTGGCGTGGGAGGGATGCACCTGTTTCACACTGAATCCTCCGAGCAATCTCCCAAACCCATGCCCAAGCTCAAAACCCTGACCCGTACTATCACTCTGGTTTATATTGGGCTGACCCTTTTATGTACGGCCTCGTATCATTATTCAGGAATGAATCTATTTGAAGCCTGCGTTCATGCCATGACAACCCTTTCGACCGGAGGATTTTCCACCTCAGATTTGTCCATGGGGCATTTTGAAAACCCTGTGATTCATTGGGAAGCTGTGGTTTTCATGATTCTGGGCAGTCTCCCTTACCTTCTTTATGTGCGTGCGCTACAAGGGCACGGAGAAGAATTGTGGGAAGACGAACAAGTCCGATTTTATCTGGCATTTTTATTTATTTCGATTTTCCTGCTCACCCTTTGGCTTTGGAACACCCGAAATGAACCCTTTGGAGATGTCTTGAATCATGTCGCTTTTCATATTGTTTCAATCATCACTACAACCGGTTACACAACAACAGATTACAGCCTTTGGGGAACATTGGCCTTCGAACTGTTTTTCTTTTTTCTTTTTATCGGAGGGTGCTCCGGCTCCACGTCCAGTGGCATCAAGATTTTTCGATTTCAGGTGATCTTCAAATTGATTTTGGTCAAGATAAAGCGACTGAGCCATCCTCATATCATCACCATTCCCAAATTCAATAAAAACACAATTTCAGATGAAGCGCGGGAATCGATAGCTACTTTTTTTGCTTTTTATGTTTTATTCACCGGCGTAATTGCTATCCTGTTATCATTAATGGGACTCGATTTTATCACTTCGGTGAGTGCATCAATCACTGCAATCGCAAATGTAGGCCCTGGGTTGGGCGATATCATTGGACCGGCTGGAAATTTCAAGCCTCTGTCTGATCCTGCAAAATGGATCCTTTCTTTTGCAATGCTGGTGGGAAGGCTGGAACTTTTCACTATACTCATTTTATTTTTCCCAATGTTCTGGAAAAAATAAAATGATACGTAAGGTTTGAACATTTCCACCGACTGAACAGGACAGTCTCTTAGCAAACATCAAATTTTCAAACAAACCCTATGCCAGATTCATCTCAACCCCTTGTTTCCACATCGACACCTAAAGTTCCACTAGTGTCCCTGGACACGCTATGGATGCAGGTGGGAGGCACGCTTTGTAATTTTTCATGCTCGCATTGCTTCATCAGTTGCGGACCTAAAAACGACAGTCATCCCATGATGACTCTGGAGCAAGTTCAATCTTATCTGATAGAATCACGTGAGCTGAACGTTAAGGATTATTATATAACCGGTGGCGAAGTCTTCATGAACAAGGAGATTTTTGAAATTCTGAGTGCGATTCTTGCCTACGGCCCACTGAATGTTCTCAGCAACGGTTCCCTCATCACTCCAGAGAAAGCTCAACGCCTGGCGGATATCAGGGACTGCGCGCCCTACCCTCTGCAATTTCGAATCAGTATGGAAAGTTTTGACGAAAAGGATAACGACAAAATAAGAGGAGAAAATGCATTTGCCAAAGCAAAAGAAGGAATTTGCCTGCTGGCCAAGGTCGGGTTTTCCCCCATCCTCACGGTCACCCGAACTTGGGAGGAAGAAGAAGACCCTGCCATGACGAAAAAGTTCATTCAATTCCTCCAGGAATGCAAGGTTTCGAAACCACAGGTCAAAATTCTTCCCGGTTTTTTGCTCGGGCGTCAGGAAAGCAACGAGCGCTCTTACAATGCAGACGAACGCGTCACTGAAAAATGCTTTGAGAATTATGACATCACCAACCTGCAATGCGCCACATCGCGGATGGCTACTGGCAAGGGCGTTTACGTCTGCCCCATCCTTGTCGAGGAAGACTCTGCGCGCATGGGAGCCACGTTGAAAGAAACAACACATTCCTTTCCTCTTTCTCACTCTGCTTGCTACACCTGCAGGGTCACTGGCATGACCTGCAAATCCTGATTTTGCAATCCCGCTTGGAACAAAAGGTTTAGGCCATCACAATATCCTTGGCAAATTGCCTTCTGCTTATTATTTCCTGTGGGAGTTAAATGTGTTAGCATTTTACCTACTACAGGTAAAATTTCATCAGTTCAACACAGCGATCAAAACCGAAGATTCTTCCCCTTGAACTTTTAAAAACTTTTCCTAATTTTAAAGGACGGCAGGATGGCTCTCGAATATTCTACAATGGTTCCACTTGGAACACCCGCTCGCGACTTCAATCTGAAAGGTGTCGACGGCAAAATCTATAATCTCGCCCGCTTCAATGGCATCCCGGCTCTGGCGATAATTTTCATGTGCAACCATTGCCCCTATGTGAAAGCCGTCATCCAACGCTTGATCGACTTGCAAAACGAGCTCGGTCCTCAAGGTGTGCAATTACTGGGAATCAATTGCAACGATGCAGACCGTTATCCTGAAGATTCTTTTGAGAATATGCAAAAATGGACACGCGAGGCGAATATTTCATTCCCTTATCTTTTTGACGAAACTCAGCAAGTCGCAAAAAATTATGATGCCGTATGCACTCCCGATATCTTTGTTTATGGTCCCGATAGAACTTTGAAATATCGCGGAAGAATTGACGACAACTGGAAGGAACCCGAAAAAGTAACAAAGCAGGATCTTAAAGATGCTTTGAAAAAATTAATCGCCGGAAAAGAAATTTCTTCCGAGCAAATATCCTCGATGGGTTGCTCCATAAAGTGGAAAAAATAACACAGGAAAAAAATGGAAAAATTGAAAAAAAGTCTCGGCTTATTAGTATTAGTTATATTTGTGGGTTCGCTATTCGCCGATAAAATAGTTTCTTTCTATATCGATTGGATTTGGTTTGATTCGTTACAGTACGAATCTGTTTTTTGGACCGTAATAGGGTCGCAGTATGTGGTCGGTGGAGCGACGGCTATCTTTATTTTTATGGCGACCTACCTCCCTTTGAACCGGATTTTGAGTAGAACCTCACATTTACCCATACTGCTGTCCGATGAAATTCGACGCGATGTGCCCCTGCTGGAATTTCTATCTTCCAACCTGCGACCTCTGTTTCTATTCGGCCCACTGGCATTGGGCCTCATGTCCGGTCTGGCCTTTGGTTTGCAGTGGGAGAAGGTCCTGTTATTTTTGAATGCCGTACCGTTTGGAGAATCGGACCCGATCTTTCAGAAAGACTATTCGTTTTTTCTTTTTGCTTACCCTGTTTTATTGCTTGCCAAGTCCATGCTGTGGGAAATTTTGATCATCGTCAGCATCGGTGCCGGGCTGGTTTTCTTTTTCAAACGTTTCCTTTTCGTAGACACCAAGGGCATCGTCCTTCTGCCCAATGCACGCCGAACGCTTTCCATTCTGTCAGGCTTGTTGTTTCTCGTATTGGCCTGGGATTTTTATCTGCAACGTTATGGTTTGATGATGAAAAGCAATGGCGTGGTCGATGGCATCACCTATGCAGACTTTCACGGCAAGCTTCCATTACTGAATATTTTAAGTGCCGTCTCCACACTCGCTGGCATCGTTTGTTTTTATAACGCATTTCGCTTTGGCATTCGCAAAGTGATTCTTTCGGCCTTGGGAGTGGGTATTATTTATGGCGTAGGCAATTTTTACCCGACACTTCTGCAAAAGTTTGTGGTGACTCCCAATGAGCTCATCAAGGAAGCACCTTTTATAGAACACACGATTGCAGGAACACTCAAAGGTTTTGGATTGGACAAAACGGAAGTCAACGAACTTTCAGGAGAGAATGCTCTTACCGCCACAAGCATTTTAGAAAATTCAGCAACGATAGAAAATATCCGCTTATGGGATCAGGAACCCCTTCTCGATACTCTGGGTCAAATTCAGGAAATCCGCACTTACTATCAATTCAATTCTATCGACAACGACCGCTATTCCATTGATGGGAATTATCGTCAAACCTTGCTGTCTCCGCGAGAATTGATGACACCGAGTCTGCCCAACCGAACCTGGGTAAACGAGCACCTCACCTTCACCCATGGTTATGGCGTGTCCTTGAGTCCCGTCAACGAAGTCACACCCGAAGGCTTGCCCTTTCTGTTCATCAAGGATATTCCCCCACGATCAGAAGTTGATCTGAAGGTGGATCGTCCCGAAATTTATTTTGGAGAACTGTCCAGCGACCAGGTTTTTGTAAACACCGACACCAAGGAATTCGATTACCCTCAGGGCACCACTAACGTTTATAAAAATTATGAAGGAAAGGGCGGATTCCCCATCAGCAGTTTCTGGCGTAAGGTTTTACTGGCCTATCGTTTCAAAACCACAAAAATTTTATTCTCTAATGATATTCGCAACGACAGTAGAACGCTGATGTATCGCAACATCACCGACCGAGTTGAAAAAGTAGCACCCTTTTTAAAACTCGACAACGATCCTTATCTGGTGATCTCCAAGGGCCGGTTGATCTGGCTTTACGATGCCTACACCGTGAGCGACAAATTCCCCTACTCACATATGTTGGGAAATTTTGGAAATTATATTCGAAATTCAGTCAAAATTTCGATCGATGCTTACAATGGCTCTATCGATTTCTTTATTTCAGATCCCAAAGACCCCATCATTCAGACCTACAAAAAAATCTTTCCAACTATGTTTAAAGATTTAAATGAAATGGACGAGGATCTTCGAAAACATATCCGTTACCCCATCGACCTTTTTTCGATTCAAACTTTTATTTTCGCAACCTTTCACATGAAGGAACCACAGATTTTTTACAACAAGGAAGATCAGTGGGAGATTCCGGAAATTGACGGCAAAACGATGCAACCGTACTACACCATCATGAGACTGCCGAAAGAAGAGGGAGAAGAATATATTCTGATGTTGCCATTCACCCCACGCGGGAAAAGCAATCTCTCGGCATGGATCGTCGCCCGAAGCGATGACGTTCATTATGGGAAACTGGAAGCCTACACTTTTCCCAAGCGAAAATTGGTCTACGGCCCCAGTCAGATTGTCGCCCGCATCAATCAGGATGCCGAAATTTCACGACAAATTTCGCTTTGGGATCAACGCGGCTCCAGCGTTATTCAAGGAACCTTGCTCGTGATACCCATCGAGGAATCGCTCATCTATGTTCGTCCGCTATATCTGAAAGCCGACGCTGGAAAAATCCCTGAATTGAAACGTGTCATAGTCAGCTACGAAGACAGCATCGCCATGGAACCCACTCTCGACCAGGCATTTAGAAAAATTTTCCCGGAACTCGCTCAAGAAACTCCAGACGTACAGGCAAGTCCATCGACTTCCATTGCCGAGCGTTCGGCTCTGACGGTGGGGGAAAAGATCGTGTTGAATCGTGAGGAGTATGAGAAAATCCGCTCTGTTTTGGAAGAAGTTCTGTCGTCGCAGGTTACTTTAGAAAAAGTGATCTCAACCAATCGTGCCAAGCTGGAGCAATTGGGAGCCAGCATCAATCTAGGCAGAACCACAGAAACCAAAGAACAAAACAAACCGGAACAAGCCGTCACGGTTGAGTAAGTGGACTCAGTAAACGCAAACGTCCTGGGCCTCAGCGGCCCAGGCGGCGTTCTGGGATAAGATAATTCGTTATGTAGTCTCGCACACCTTCTTCCAGTGAAGTGGCACCTCCCTGATAACCTGCGCTCTGTATTTTAGCCATCTCCGCCTGAGTATGGTATTGGTATTGGTCGCGGATACTATCAGGCATATCTACATATTGGATTTGAGCGTCTTGTCCCAATGCAGAAAAAACAGAATGCGCCAGATCGTTCCAGTTGCGCGCTTTGCCTGAGCCCACGTTATACAATCCACCGGCATCCCTGTTTTCCAGAAAAAAGAGCGTCATCTCCACCGCATCTTTGATGTACACAAAATCACGTTCCTGCCCGCCATCCGGGTATTCGGGCTTATAGGATTTGAACAGCTTGAACACTCCCTCATCCCGGGCCTGATAAAATCCTTTACGCACCATGCTCTGCATATTGCCCTTATGGTATTCGTTGGGTCCATAGACGTTGAAGTATTTCAAGCCCACAATCTGGTTGAGCACACCTTCCCCCCGAGCCCATAAATCGAATTGATGCTTGCTATGACCATACAGATTGAGAGGCGCGTAGTGATCGAGAGTTTGTTCATCGTCAGAATATCCCTGCGCTCCATCGCCGTAAGTCGCGGCACTCGACGCATAGATAAATCGGATACTTTTCTCTAACGAATACTCTGCCAAATGGCGGGTGTATTCATAATTATTTTCACGTAAAAATTTTTCATTTGTTTCCGTCGTAGAGGAGCATGCACCCATATGAATGATGGCAGATGACGTTGCTAGCTTTCGTTCTCGAACTCGAATCAGAAACTCCGGAATAGCGCAAAGTTCAACATAATCCAACCCCTCCAGATTGCTCTGCTTTTCGGGATGATCGACACAATCAACGATCATGATTTCACGATGACCGCGGCGGTTCAATTCAGAGACGATTGCTGATCCGATGAACCCTGCACCTCCTGTAACTATTATCATAAAGATTCCTTCTTTTCCGGTTTCGGGAATTCCCGTTCGATCATCTTCTTCCAGTCCAGATCAGGCAATAAA
Source organism: Nitrospinae bacterium CG11_big_fil_rev_8_21_14_0_20_45_15 (assembly GCA_002787235.1). Lineage (GTDB taxonomy): Bacteria > Nitrospinota > Nitrospinia > Nitrospinales > VA-1 > Nitrohelix. The sequence continues at coordinate 24,988 of PCWG01000033.1, read as the reverse complement.
GGACTGTAGTTTTTTTCTGCACTGTTCCTGGCAATGTCCTGCAAATTCTTTACTCTTTCAGCCCCCAAAGGGTGCGTGGAAATGTACTTCAATATATTGGATGAGGATTCTGTTTTCAAATCATCAGGAGAACTTTGATTTTTATCACTGTTTAAATTATCATCAAGTTTCTGAAATGCCTGGATCATGCCCGCTGGGTTGATACCTGCTTTTAGAATCATCAGCATCCCATCTCGATCGGCCTCGGTTTCCATACTTCGATTCATGGACAAGTGTCCCAAATTCGATGCGGTATCAAGTACTGTCTGCATGGCACCGGTGACATCGCCCGTGAGTGTTGAAAAAATAAGGTAGATCGACACACTGCGTATGATCGCCTGTGTGGTATGACGACGCAGAACATGCTGTAATTCGTGCGCCAAAATCCCCGCCATTTCTTCAGCTGAATCCGTCTGGTCAAGCAATCCCTGAAAGACAATGATGTGTCCTCCGGGCAAGGCAAAGGCGTTGACTAATGAATCGGACTGTAAATGAATTTTGATTTTATAGGGTTGCTGAGGATCGGTGGCTAACAATCGGGCCACGATCTCTTCAAGAGCCTGCTGTGTCTGTGGAGCATTTCTCCTGGATTCTTCCGGCGACATGGATCCCAGAATCGTGTCTCCCAATTTCTCTTCCCAGGCTACGGGTACCTTAAGAGTCAAGCTTCTGGCAATGGAAGGAATGATGCTGATCCAAAGGGCATATAAAACGAACGGTATGAGGAGGACTCCCAGAGCAAAGCCGATTTTACGTTTCAAGTCAGGCGGGCGAAGGGAAGTGGAAAATCCGGGAGGTGCCAGAGCAATGATCACTTCTCTAAAATCCCGGTCCGTTACAATCAGGCTTTCTACAAAACGACCCTCTTCAGTTTCTATTTCGTATTCGAAACGAAGATTTTGAAGATTGTTGCCGATTTTCTGCAATCGAATATTTGCGAAACTCCAAAGGATATCGCCTTTGCTCTCCAGAGCAAAATGCAATCCTTCACGGGATACCGAAACCGACACACTTTGCTTGCGCGCAGTACGACCATCGAAATAATCGGCAGTAAATTTTTGCGACATGAGAGGTGAGTGTTTTAGGGATACAATAAAATCAACCGATGTCCATATCGACATCCATTGCATCCAGCATCACATCCCCAAAGGCTCCGCTATCTTGCATTTGTTGAACAACATGATCGAGATCCATACTTCCTTCAACAAACAAATGCTTCATCGTAAATTTCATAGAGCGTGTTGTGACCCAGGGGAAGGCCAATCCGAAGGAAAAAATTAGAATGAACAAGTTGCCGAACCCCAGTAGCATCCACTCTTTGCCGGTAGCTGTGAAGCGGAAAGTCGCACCTTCGAAATGTGTACGACTCCAAAAATAGCTTTGCAACTTGGCCTGATACCAAAAAAGATTAATACCCAAAGTTGGAATGACAAGCAAACCCATCAGAAAATAGGCTTTCAAAATGTCTTTTCCCACACCATCAAATGTTATCTTTTTATCTCCGAAATAACTTTGATTACGCCAATAGGTTTCCTTTTCAACCAGAAAATAAGGCCAGTAAAATCCCAAAGTGATTATAGAGAGCAACCAGCCTTTGATGTATAAAACCGTGGCATCTTTGCGGCCTCCCCGAAACGAGAATCGAACACTCCGCCAGGAACTGCGTGATAGCAAGTAACGACGCGCGCCGACCATAAATGCCGGGATCAAAGCAAGGATCATTATGTTTAGAAACGATGTTAAAAAATCGATGGCCTCATCGTCCAAAATCTCCATGTACCAGCCAACACCTATGCCCACAGACACTAAAATAATCAATCCCACCAATCGTATGCTTCCACGCATCAGCTCCATACCCGTTCCGTGATATTGAAAAGGGTCGCCGCGAAATGAAGTGTGGTCCCATAGATACTTCCGCACATTGGTCTTGGCCCAATACCGGTAAATACCCAGTGTGCCTATGGTGAAGATCAAATTCTTGATAAAAATTTTAAAAAGTCCGCCGCCGGTTCCAGAAAAACTAAATACATCTGAAGTGGCCACGTCGGTAGAAGATTCTTCAACCATTGAAGACGCTGTTTCGGTTTGTTTGATTGCAGGAATGTCTGGAGGAAGAACGGGTGCCAGGTCTATTTTAAAACCCAAACTATGTAAATATTTTACAGTCAGATCCGCTTGTTCATTGGAGATGGTGTGACCGAAGGTCCAGGATTGACCTGCCTGTATGTCTTGAACAATGCGAATAGCTACGGCGGGGTCAAGACGAAAGACTTTAGCCAGTTTTTCGCCGCTTGCAGTTGGATCAGTACCGCTCCATGCATGGAGGGTGAGATGATAACTCATGGCAAAAGGGGCCTTTGCTCCCCAAAAGTTTCACTTGTACAGCAGAGATTTGCAACAAAATCTAATCGCAACGCAAATGTTAAATCGTTACGGAAGGAAATCGTAGGCGACCTGCTGTTCGGCCCAACCCAGAAAACCATCTTTTACAGGATCGCCTGAAAATTCATGCGTATCGTTCACCCAGGTCTCGGGCTTGTCCCAATTATCACCGTAATGATAAAGAAACATTTTTTCACGAATACTTGTAGGGAGCGTCATCAATTCCTGATAGGAAGCATGAACTCCTCCGTAAAATAACTGACAATCGTGAAACATAATTTCAGCGATTTCTGCAAATCTAGCAGGATAGTCTGCATCAAACATCGTATCGCCTGAAATCCATACCTTGTTATTGATCATAACACCCGAGCACCATTGAGACTCGTCCACACTGATCGCTGTGTCGGGGAAATGTCTGGTTCTCATGATGTCAATTTTGATGGGACCATGCTGATATTCCCAAAATTTACGTCCGTCGAATTGAATACTTTTGGGGCGAAGAATTTCAAAAAAGTCAGCAAGCTGTAAAGGCCTGCCCTGATTCGCCTCGCAAAATTCAGCCCCCCCGGACAGACTCTTGGTCCATAAACTGTCCTGATAGTCGCGTAGAACAATCATCTGAGGTTTGGTGCTATTGGGGGTGTAACGGTTCATCAAAGCAACTTCTTCTAAACCTCCGATATGATCGGCATGACTGTGCGTTGGCAAATAGCATCGAACCTTCAGAACATTGAGACCAATATCGGTCAATGCCAGCGGTCCTTGAGTGCCACAATCAACGAGAACATGATGATCCCCTTGAATGATCAACATATTGGATTGACGACGACGCTTGGCGAATGCCGAACCAGTTCCTATAAAAACAACACGCAATCGCCCATCTGTAGTCAGAGGTAAGGACTCGCCATCCTTACAAATTTCATTAACCTCGTACATTGAGGTGCTCCCGTTTGGAAAGATTAGAAATTGCTAAACAGAGTTTGAAAAATACACTGGGAAAAGATTGGACTGCCTCGGAAGACTTATGAGAGACCATCTTTAGTGACTTGATTCAGAAACTCTTTATTTATTTTTTGGGGAACCATAAGACCTTCGATTGCTTTCAATCCTCATCAAAAAGGACTCAGCAAAAAAACTCATTCCAGCTATATCGGTCAGATTAACATACAATATTTTATTTTCAACGTCTACCCTTATTCCCTAGAACAATAATGTCTTTTTCACAGAAAAATCGCCCGCACAGCGAAAGCGAAGATTTGGTTTTGTTCAAAACAATTCAACTTAATTTTCTATCCGATCTATCCATAATTATGGGACAATAAACTAAAACAAAGTCAATGAATGCAATAGCTTCAAAAAGATACCATCATGAATTTGAAATTTAGTCTTTTCATCTGTTTCTTAACATTGATTTTCCCCACTATCGTTTTGGGAAAGTCCATCAACGGCAAAGTCATTGCAGTTTCTTCCGGCGACAACATCACTATATTGAGTGACAACGATATCATTCATAAAATCCGCCTCGCTAACATTGATGCTCCTGAGCTGAAACAACCCTTTGGCAGACAATCCCGGAATTTCACCGAAGAATTGGCTATGGATATGAGGGTACGCGTCAATTACCAGATCAAAGATTATCACAATCGTCTGATCGGAGACGTCGTCCTACCCAATGGGAAATTATTAAACGAAGAAATGATCCGATATGGCTACGCCTGGCATTATCGGGTCAAACGCCCACCCAGCCAGATTTTTTCCAACCTTGAATACCAGGCCTGGAAAAATAAACTGGGATTATGGGTTCAGGACAAGCCCATCCCACCCTGGGAATTTCGTCGCGGAAATGACATCCCCTTGCCGCCAAGCAAACCCGAATACACCGATTATGATGAAATCTTCAGCTATGGAATCCTGGGAGACCCTAAAAGTCGCATTTATTACTGGCCCGCTTGCCGCAAATATCCCACAGAACATAAGGGCCTGATAATTTTTGGAAGTAAGCTGGATGCGGAAGTACTGGGATTTCGAATCTCAAAAACCTGCCCGCAATGATTATTTTCATAGAACCCAGCGAATTATATACGGATAAACAAGACAAATTGAGGAAGGTGTTGACTCTGGAGCTATTTTACTCTAATCTCAAGAGCTTCTTTATAGTAAGGAAATATTAAATGCGCCAGAGGAAATTTTATTCTCGGCGGTTCTAAGCGAGGTCAAGATGAAGGTTGGGGACAAAATAAAATTCGATTTTGCAGGAAAACAAAAAGAAGGCGTGGTTCACAAGGCATTCGAGAACACAGTTTACCTAAAAGTCGATTTTGAGAAAGACAAAGGCAAAATTGTTAAACGAAAAATGGCAGAGTTGGGACAAAAAGCAAGCAAGGATAAAAAAGAAAAAAAGAAAAAATAAGCATCTGGAAACCGGGCAGGGCAATCCCGCCCGGCGTAGCAAAACCTTTCCTAGCCAAACACAAAATCAACGCTTTGCAGAGTCCATCGGATTCTCTGCGAACACATTTTGCTGTTTTATTACCTTCCCTCTGAGCTTTTGAATCTACATTTTTCAAACAAGCCTTTCCTCATCCAATTATTCCAGGCTTTTCCATGTCAAATGATTTCTTCCTTGTTGCAAACTTCCATAAGATTTCGAATTATAGATATCTAATATATTCAGATTCAGAATAAAATAAAGAGAAGTGAAGTCAGAATGGAAAGTTGAATTGTGGCTGAACGTTTTGATTGTTCAGACCCATCATATTCTTTTTCAGGCACAAAAAATGAAACCCATAGGAACACTTAAAATATTCTGCACGGTGATACTGGCAACCCTCCTTGGCTTTGCAGGTCGAGCCATTCCGATGGAAGAAAGAGACAAACGCTTGATCTCTGCAGTGACGCAGAAAGATCTCCAAACCGTTCAGCAACTTGTCAATGAAGGGGCAAACATTCATAAAAAAGATGCTAGAGGGCGCACACCTCTCCTGATTGCTGTCTCTGAAAATCAAATAGAAATCGCTCGAATTTTAATTGCGGCGGGAGCCGATGTAAATGCTCAGGATCACATACAAGACAGTCCCTTATTGTTGGCAGGAGCAAGAGGATATCTTGATATTTTACGGCTGATTCTTCAATCATCTCCAGATTTCGTTGTGTACAACAGGTATGGAGGTACGGCCTTGATTCCGGCTTGTGAGCGCGGGCACGTAGAAGTAGTAAAAACTTTGTTGCAGACAAAAGTAGACATCAATCATGTAAACCACTTAGGTTGGACCGCCTTGTTAGAAGCGATCGTGTTGAGTGACGGCGGCCCTCAACATCAGGAAATAGTACAGGCACTCGTTGATGCTGGAGCCAACGTAAATATTTCAGATCATGATGGAATCACGCCACTACAGCACGCACAAAAAAAGGGATTTTCTAAAATTGTAAAAATTCTGGAATCCGCAGGAGCCGTAAGCTCCTCTAAATTGAAGTTGCCAATCATACAAATCGAATGACCAATTAAAAAGGAGTGGGAAATGTCCACTGAGGATAAACTTTCAAAGAACAAGACTTCAATCAAATTGCAAGCAGGGCTCTTTGCATTTTGCCTGTTGGCAATTTCAAGCGAAAATGTATCCGCCTCAGAATTGCCCCAAACCAGTGTTTTGCCTCTCACGATGGCTACACAAGCAGCGCATGCGGCCGTCGACAAATGTCTCAAGGATGGCTACCGGGTGAGCGTGTCCGTAGTAGATATGGGTGGAAATCTTAGAGCTTTATTGAGACAGGATGGAGCGGGTCCGCATACAATAGACAGCAGTCGCAAGAAAGCATACACCTCAGCCAGCATGAGACAACCCACCGGAAATCTGGCAAAATTAATCGTGAAAATGCCAGAGGCCCAGGGCCTCAAGAACATGAACGAGCAAATGCTTCTTCTTGGAGGTGGCTTGCCGATTAAAATTGGCAATGAAGTTTTAGGGGGTATCGGGGTGGGTGGCGCACCGGGTGGACATTTAGATGAAGCCTGTGCACAAGCAGGATTGGACAGCATTGGAGCCGGCACCCAGGAACCGGCCAAATAACAAAAGATCTATTTTGCTGAAAGTATGGGAAATGGTTCCCATACTTTCAGCAAGCATTCTCTGGTTAGAAATAGACTTTAATCGTTGCGCTTTTTTTCAATTCTTCCAGATAATCCATTGTTGCTTTGCCCGTTTTTCTGCGTTTGAAAATGCTAAGAATCTCATCGTGAACATCCGCCAGTGTCTTAATCTCTGCTGGTTTTTCACCGGTAACCTTTAGCAAATGGTAACCATGACCCGTCTTAAACACCTCACTCACATCTCCCACTTTTAATTTGAAAGCTCTGCTGGAAAAGGGACTGAACATTTCCGTCGCAGTAAAAAAACCCAAATCGCCGCCCTTTTTCGCCAGACTGTCTTGCGAAAACCGTTGCGCAAGATCATCAAATTCTGCACCATTGACAACCTGTGTGCGAATGGATTCGAGTTTTTTCTTTGCCGCCGCCTCACCTTCGGAGCCTTTGGATTTTGGAGTTTTAATGAGAATCACACTCGCTCTCCTTTTTTCAGGAGTTTTAAAACGGTCTTGATTTTCCTCATAAAAACGGCTGATTTCTTCCTCTTCCACTTTTACATTTTTCCCCACTTCCTGCTCAATTACTTTTTCCAGAAAAATATCTTCGCGCAATTGCTCGGCATATCCCTTTAAGGTGATTCCCTGATTTGCAAGGGTATGACCAAACACCGCATCGGATTTGAAACTATCTTTGACTTCCTTGATCTTTGCTTTTACTTCGTCATCGCTGACAGTGACTCCAAGTTCCTCTCCCTTTTGTTTGAGGAGGGTACGATCGATTTCATCCTGAATCAGTTTTTTTGCCGCAGTCTTTTCTTGATCCGATGACAGCGGCAAACCTCGTTCTTTATAAGCACTGATCGCTTTTTTTAATTCCTGAATAATGATCTCTTGTTTGATTTCTGTTTTATTAACCGTTGCGACCACTTCGGGCAAAGATATCGTCGGGCCCGCTTCATGTTTATGACCCGAATGGGCAAAGGCCATTTGCGTCACTCCCATAAAAGTTAACGTGGCGCAGGCAAAAATAATTTTTTTAAAAATCGAGTTCATTGAATACCCTTCATAATTTGTCTGGATTGAATGTGTGGAATTTGATTTTAAACTAAGCGCAATGGGGGCGGGCTGTCAAGTCCATTATTAGGCGCGAATGCCCCCAACTTCCTTCATCAAACTCCGGTAAAGAAAAAGCGTTCCTATTGCAATCAACAAAAGTGCGAAGACAGCACCTCTATATTTAAGGATGGGAAAATCGTTCAACACCCACACCACACTCCCCCAAAGCAAAGGCCCCATAATGGCCGCTATTTTACCAGCCATTCCATAAAATCCAAAAAACTCACCCAATTTTTCTGCCGGCGACCATTCTGCCAATAAAGCGCGGCTCACCGTCCACACGCCCCCCATCCCCATTCCCGCCAAGGGTCCGACACACCAGAACGTGGTCTGGTCGGGACTGAAGACCGCCAGGGCAAGCACAATGATCCATATCCACAATACCAGCAGATAGGTTTTCTGCGCCCCCTTCCACCGCGCCAAGCCGCCGATCGCTAAAGAGCCTAGCATCGCACCAACTGTTGAAAGGATTAAAAAGGTATTGATCTGACTGTCATTAAAGCCCATGACTTTGTTGGCGTATATCGCCATAAAAGCAATGAGCGTGTTCACAACGTCAAGAATCAGAAAATGGATCAGAAGAAATTTAAAAAGGATACGGTAACGCTGAATGTCGCGACCCGTCTGCAATGCGGTGCGCCAAATCTTCTGCAATGAAACCGGTTCTGGATTTTTACGAGCACTGTCGGGAACAAACAGAAAACAGGGAATTGAAAATACGAGAAACAAAACTGCTGTTGGTATGAAAGCTGAGGAACGCCCCCCCGCTTCTACAAACGGTTTGACCAATAGCAGACCGGCAATCGCCCCCACATACCCCAGAGAAACGCCATAACCCGAAACCAATCCCATGCGCGCACCACTTGCCAGCCCCGGAAGCATCCCATTGTAAAAAACCAACGCGCAGTGATAACCATAATTGGCAATCACAAACAAAACCAGACCGGTTCCTAACTGATCCGTCATCCCAATCCCTCCTGTCGCCAGAACACACAACAGGGTGAATGCGATGAGCGGTCCTCTTCTGTTTCCAGTATGATCGGAGAAAACACCATACAAGGGCGCACTCAAAGCAACCGCAAGCATGGAAAGTGACAACGCCAAGCTGTAGAGGATATCCGATCCCGCGTGATCGCTTGTAACCCAGAGGGCAAAGTACAAGGAAATCACATTCATCGAGAAAATAGTGTTCGCGAAGTCGTACAACGACCAGGAAAAGATGGCGAGTTTTCCCGAGGGGGATTTGGAATTCACCGGATAGGTATTACGGTCCTGAATCCGTAGATTTCGTTTTTCACACTGGGGTAGTTACGTGCCCTGTGGTAGGTCGTCACACTGTCGATGGAATTGATCCAGGACCCGCCACGTAAAACTTTCATTTTTAGTGGCTTCAGAGGACCTTCAGGATTGAATTCCGGACTCGTCTTGTAATAGTTGGGATCGTACCAGTCCAAACACCACTCCCAAACATTGCCGGCCATATTATAGACACCGTAAGGACTGGCTCCCGATTGATAATAATCAACCGGGGCGGTCTGCTTGTACTGATCCACTTCTCCAAAAATATTGAGGAAATAAAATGCAGATCCTTTGTCCCATTTACGTCCCCAGGGATAAGGGCGGCCATCGTCACCGCGTGCGGCCTTTTCCCATTCTGCTTCCGTGGGAAGCCTTCCGCCCTTCCAATGTGCGTAGGTCATGGCATCTTCCCAGCTCACGCCCACAACAGGTTGATCGGGTTGATTGAAACGATCGTCATCCCAATAACGCGGTTTGATATGGCCCGTCTCAGCGACAAACACGGAATACTCTGAATTGCTCACTTCATACTTATCCATAAAGTATGCAGATGTGGAAACAAAATGCATGGGGCGTGCATCATCCGCACCTGAAGAGTCACCCACCTGTGCATATCCTTCAGGAATATAAACCATCCCCGGCGGCGGAACAGGAAGTGGTGCAGAGTTGGACAGTGTGGGGGAAATAAAAACCAGCCAAAGGATGAGTGCCACACCAAAGAGATGAAATGGATGTCTAGAAATCATCAGACCGTAAAAAAAGAAATTTGCTCAACAATATGCTTTCGAGTCTCTGGAGGAAGATCTTCGCTGAGGTTGTCGATGTTGATCCAGTGATAGTGCCCGTTCCAGCAATGCAAAATCGACACAGTATTTCCCAGAGCATCCATCGTCGACTCCAGAAAAACAGGGGCCTTGCATTTATGACAATATCCGTGAATTTTTATCATCGCTCAAATACCTATTCCAAACCACTCTAGTGAAAAGAATGAATCCATCGCAAACAATTTACCATCGCCTATTTTAGAAGCACTTCTTGAGTTTCCGCAAGTGCTTTTTATTGGGTCAATAAAAAATGAACTCCCGATCGGCTTGATATGTCAAGGTTTTTTAATCCCGGCACTTTCATTAAAGACTCATTGCCTTATTCAAAAGATGCCTCGTCTCTTCCACAGGCAGGCCGACGATGTTGGACCACGAGCCTTCGTAACCTGCCGTCAAGGCCTTTCCCAGTCCCTGAATGGCATAAGCCCCTGCCTTATCCATGGGCTCTCCTGTAGCAACATAATCAGCAATTTGATTGTCCGTCAAAGAGTGAAAGGTTACCTGAGACACCACCGTTTGACCCACAACCACGTCGCCAAGAGCTACGGCGATACCGGTTGCAACATTGTGAGTTTTTCCACTCAAAAGCCGGAGTATCTCGATCGCGTGATTTTTGTCACGCGGTTTGCCGATGATTTCGTCACCCAGGACCACCAGAGTATCGGCTCCCAAAACAAAACTCCCCGGATGCAAAGAACTGACCGCCAATGCTTTCGCCTCGGCAAGAACGCGTGCATTTTCTGCGGGAGTGAGATCGTCTCGAATCACTTCATCTGCAAGACTGGGGACAACGCGGAATTTCAAACCCATCGATTCGAGAATTTCAGCTCGACGTGGTGATTTTGAAGCTAGAATAATTTCGATTTCAAAAAAGGACATTATAGGATTTTCAAGTCAGGCAAACTAAGATAGAATGCAGTGGGTTCAATTAGTTAAAATAATTTTCAGGATGGAGTTTCAACATAATGTCAGGTTCGCACCAAATTCAACTGCGTCACATCGTTGTAGAAAAAGAAACGGTAGCCAATCTTCTTAAAGAAACCATCGATAGCCTCCCCAGTGCAAAAGATCGTGTTCAAATGCTAATGCGTCTGGCTGAAAAATACAGCATATGCGAATCGAAAGACGACGGTGGCAACTTGGGATGGATTGAGCTCGACTGGGAAAAAGTGTCCCCCGGTAGCTTATCATCCCCTGCAGGAGAATATTTTACTTTAGCAAATCACGAACTGGAAACAATCGTTCGCGAAGCGTCGGAAAAAATGACCCTGCTAAAAGGCATTCTTTTCGGTCCTGTCAAAACCAGCCAGGGTTATCACCTCGTTCTGATTTCTCAAGAATACGCCACCCGCCGACTTTGAAAAGTGTCACTTACAATAACAAACGGGAACGCACACAAAAGTCTATAGCAAACACTTGAGCCCCATCATGACAACGGGGCTCCAGTTTCATGTTCACGGCTCGAATTTCTTTTTTCGACGCAGGATTTGCGAGGTTCCACATTGCGCAACCAGTCGCAACTCGAAAGGATAAGTCCTGCAAATATTCACAAATGTTTCTATGGCCTTGTCCTTTGCATCGGTTTCATCTGCCGCTTCGCAGTTCATTTCCCAAAGCCCTTCAATAGTGGGGATGGATTCCATACCGTGCTCTTCCAATCGGTGTATAATTTCTTTTCTGGCATCTTCCTCAATTTCATTGAATTGAGAAACGACCAGAACATTGTAAACAGGCATCGAGTTTCCTCCATTAATTTAAAGATGATCATTATCTGAACCGATCATAATATAGCGCCGCTACCAGGAAATCCCAAACAGCAAACAAGGGGAAAGCCAATACAATGCACAAAAATGTTTTGACATCGCACGCTAACCCTCTGGCGAAACCAGGTAAAATTCGCTCGCCATTTTTTTTCAAGTGAGAGTGCCTTGTCTCCCCTCCACCGTTTCATTTCCAATCTACCCTGGACCACTGTCGGAAAAATCGTCGTCCACCTCCAGTTGTTCGTCATTTCCATTTTGCTCACACGGTATCTGGGCAAAGATCAGCTAGGCATTTACGCAAGCTTGCTGGCCGTACCGGTGTTTGTGAGACTGCTCAATGCGATGGGTCTCGAAACGGCTCTCAATAAAAATTTACCCGAGCTTGACGTGCAAGATCCCAGCGGAGCGCAAGCACGCTGGTTAACTTTTCGTCTGCTGAAAATACGGTTTGCCAGTTCAGCCGTTTTATTTGCCGCAATTTATCTTCTTTTTCCGATCTATGCAGAGATGATCGGTCGAGTGGAACTGACCGAATACCGGGGAACGCTGGCCTTTTATTTTCTGGCGATCACTCTCGATTCGTTCATGAGTTCCCTGTTCATGACGCGTTTGAAGTATCGGCTCATCACCATCGCCGAAACCTCCTGCGCATTTTTGAACCTCATTTTTCTCGGCCTGTTCATCTTTCTGGACTTGGGTGTACGCGGTGTCATGCTCGCCTATATTCTTTCCGTTGGCATCAACCTGCTCCTCTATTTCTTATGGGGTCACCACGAATGGGGCGCGCCCAGAGAACGCCCCCCTGCGGGCGATGCTCTGGGTCTTGCGATCAACTCCTGGCTCATCGCACTGCTCGGGTTTGGTTTGATGACGCAAAGCGATATCGTTCTCATGAATTTTTTTCATATTGAATCCGCAAGCATCGGATTTTACCATCTCGCCACCGGGCTGGGCGGCATGATGGCTTTCCTTCTCATCGGTGTCGCGCCCATGGCACTTTCTTTATTTTCGGAAACTTTTGCACGATCCGCCCGTGCGGGATTGGAACGTCTGTTTCAGGATATTCTGGGCATCGCCTGTTTTTTGACCGCACCCATTTACGCATTTTTTATTTTCAATGCCGAGCCGATTTTACAATTCATATATGGCAGTGACTTTACCAAAGCGAGTCCTCTTTTGATCGCTTTCGCTATTTTTGCAGGATTGCAAACCGTACTCGGGATCAACTTCAGCTACTCCCTTTTATTCGTTCTGCAACGTCGCCAAATGGCCTTGCGCTCTACGGCCGAGGCCAGCATCCTGAATCTGGCATTGAATTTTATACTCATCCCCACCTACGGAGCCATGGGAGCGGTTGCAGGAACCGGTGTGTCCATGCTTTATATGGTGTTGCGACAACTGCATGCCCTGGCGGGTGAGTTTGACGTGGTTCCGGCCTTGCGGGCTATGCTTGAGAGACTTCTCCTTTGTATCTCAGCGGCTGTTCCCGGAGTGGGCCTGTCCATGGCAGGAATCGATTCTCTGGCTTTGAACGCCCTGCTCTATTTGATATCATTCTTTACAGCACTCGTTTGGTTCAAACCACTCAATAGCGAGTGGCAAACAAAAATCGAAGAATCATTTCCCGGCTGGGGCAAACGAGTCGGGATTTTTGTACGATCTCTTGAAACTTCTTCCGATTCTCAAACCCAATAACTTAAAGCGATCCCCATGACAGCTACCTTTGAATTCTGCGGAAAAATGATCGGTCCCGGCCTGCCACCCTGGATCGTCGCCGAAATAGGCCTCAATCACAACGGCGACGTGGAGCTTGCCCGGCGGATGATCCTCTCTGCAAAAGAAAACGGAGCCGATGCGGTCAAGTTGCAAACATTCATCGCGGAAGAAATGATCTCGAAAAAAGTAATGGCCGAAGATCCCGACCATCCGGGAATCACGATTCCTTTCTTCGAGTTTTTCAAACGCTTTGAATTGAAGCGCGAGGAATACGAAGGGTTGTTTCGTTATGCACACGAACTGGACATCCCCCTGTTTTCAGCAGCTTTCGACTCGGCATCACTGCAAATGCTCGAAGACCTGAATTGTCCCGCCTACAAAATTGCGTCACCGGATTTGACCTGGCTGGACTTCCTCCGACAAACCGCTCGTCTTAAAAAACCCATCATCTTGTCCACAGGTGCCAGTTCTTTAGAGGAAGTGGAGAAAGCGGTTACTGCTATACGTGAGGAAGGAAACGATCGCATTGTCATCCTGCATTGTGTTTCGCATTACCCCGCCGAGCGCAAGGAAATGAATCTGAATTGCCTGCCCGTTCTGCGCGAACGTCTGCAAACGCCTGTCGGACTTTCGGATCACACCGAAGACATGACCTCCGCTTTATCGGCCATAGCACTGGGCGCGGTGATGATCGAAAAACACTTCACCCTCAATCGCAATTCGCCCGGTGTCGATCAGGCTTTATCCATCGAACCCGATGAGTTGCGGGCTTTGAAATCTGGCGCATTGCGAATTTTTGAAACATTAGGCTCTGCTGAAAAATCGCTTCAAAATTCAGAGATTCCCGTGAAACGTTCGGCACGAAGGAGCCTCACCGCCAGAGTCGATATCGCGGCAGGAACCATCATTGAACCCGATATGATTTCTGTCAAACGGCCCGGAACGGGGATTCCGCCTGAAGAAATGGAACAACTCATCGGCTGTCGAGCCCGTACGGATATCACAGCTGAAGAAACCATTGTCTGGGATAGCATCGAATCGCCCAACAAATCCAACTGACCCCCATGCGAACTTCCTCGGCTAAATACGATTTACTGGCACAATTGGCGGGTCCGGCGCAAACGCTGTTAGATGTCGGGTGCGGCGGTGGCGAACTGGCTCTGGCTGTGACCTCGGATCGACAAGCGGTTGATGGCGTGGATATTTCCTTAGCACGTCTTGGAGATCGACGCAGGTCGTACCGTAACCTTTGGGAAAGGGATGTGGAAAATCCTGCGACCTCTGTCTCTTATGGGGATTACTCGGCACTGATATTCGCCGATGTGCTGGAACATTTGCAGAATCCTTCGGAACTATTACGAAAAGTCGGCTCTCTTATGAACGAAGAAGCAACGTTGATCGTATCCTTGCCCAATGTCGCGTTCTGGACCAATCGTCTGGGACTCCTCTGCGGTCAATGGGAATATCAGGACCAAGGCATTCTCGACCGAACACACCTTCACTTCTACACACTCCAGACAGCACGCGATTTGATTCAATCTGCCGGATTCGTGATAGAAACTGAAGTCGCGGAAGTGCCTATTTTGTCCAGCCCCATCAAACAAAAAATATTTTCGCAGGCAACCGCCTTATGGCCGGAAATGTTCGCCATAGGCTGGGCCTTCAAAGCGATAAAAACACACAAGCGTTAGCATTCACGTCTTTGAAACAGATGGCTTAACCCCGACTCTTGCCATCTTTTTTCTCAACCTATTCTTTTGTTCGTAAGACGACACAGTCCAGCGGCAATGCTACCCAACACGCAATGCGTGAGTGCTGAAATCGCACCGGGAACGGTTGCCAATCCAAATCCCGGAAAATTGGAACGTGCCAGTTCGGTCGCCAGTCCCGAATTTTGCATCCCCACTTCAATCGAAACCGTTTGCGCATCGCGATCTGGAAATTTCATCCAGCGTGAAATCACATAACCCAGAACAAATCCCATCAGATGAAGCAGAACGATCGCCATAATCAGGGAAGCTCCCGATTCGATGATGGCATCTTTTTTTACCGCGAGGATAAAATCAACAATAAAAACGATGGACAACACCGCCAGCAACGGAGTGTAGGGATTGATTTTTTGCACCATCGGATGAAAAAAATGATTCAGCAAGACACCAAGCGTCACCGGCAATATCACCACTTTAAAGGTACTCAGAAGCAACCCCAATGTATCCACTTGCAAAGCAGTTCCCGTCAACTCTTCTGACAGCGGCTCGATGAGCAGAGTGGTTAACAGAGGTGTGAGAATAACTGCGAGCAACGTGGAAACTGTGGTCAAGCTCACGGACAATGCGACGTTGGCGCGGGCAATGAAACAAACCACGTTTGAAGCGGTTCCACCCGGACAACAGGCAACCAGAATGACCCCGATCATGAAATCCAGCGGCAGATGAAACAGCAGAGATACCGCCAAGCCCATCAAGGGCATGATGAGGTACTGCAGTCCGACACCGAGAATCAACAAGCGTGGTGTTTGCAGAGTCTTTCGGAAATCAGGCCAGTCCAGCGTCAAGCCCATGCTCAACATGATGATGCCGAGAAAATACGGAATCCAGCCAGACTTGAACCACAATGCCGTTTCCGGCATCCACAACGCCAGCAATGCACCGGATACGACCCAGACAGGAAAGGCATTGGCGAGTGTGATGAAACAACGTTCGACCTGGTTCACAGTGGAATATTAAGGCCGTTCTGCGATGATTGCAGAATAGGCTTCCTTGCCATTGTCGTAAGCTTCATAGCGGATGATTTTAAAATCCTTGAAGATATCAAGCAGTTCGTTGGTTTCCAATAAATATTTTCGGGGAAAACTCGAATAATTGAGATAATCCACATTGTAAGTCTCCACCAATATTCGCCCCCCGGATTTTACGGCTGTTTTCATTTGTTGAAACAAATCTCGTTGCAAAAAATAAGTGCAAATGATGCTGTCATAACTGTCTTTTTCCAACTTCGTATTTTCGAGATCAACAACTTTTGTTTCAATAGAAACTCCATTGGCTTTCGCAAGCGCATGTGCTTTTTCAAGCCCCTTTTCGGAAATATCCATTCCTAGCACATCGAATCCCTTCGTTGCCAGAAAAACCGCATTGCGGCCTTCACCCATAGCCAGGTCGAGAACTTTTCCTTTACCTAAAAGGTCATAATTTTCAGCGATGAAACGCGTTGGTTTTTCACCAAAAATAAAGGTTTCAGTGTTGTATTTTTCATTCCAGCGATCTTTATCTTTAGGTTTTGCCTGCGCTTGGAAAACTCCTAGAATCCATATCAAAACAATCGCCATTAACGGGATCCATCGTTTCAATTGTGTGGTTTTCATGAACAGTTCTCCTTGTCAGAAAAATAAAACTTTCTTGAGGACAGTTTTGGCAGTGCGATATACTGTTGACAAACTCATGGATGCCAATAGACAATTTAGGTACAAACGTATTTTCTTACTTAAACATATCATATCGTCCTTTGAAGAACTTTCAGGATTTTTTAAGAGGGCTCTCAGTCATCAGGGGAATTGAACTTATGAAGTCAAGTATCAGCGTAAAATTTTTATTGGGAACATTTTTGATCTGCCTCTGCTTGAACACTTCCTTAGCTTTTGCGGGAGATATCGGAGCTCCTGTTTCCCGCTCTGCCGATGGACAATTGCTTGAGTTTGAAAATGCGACCATTCTTGATAAAAATACGGGTCTGCTATGGATGCGTAACGATTATTGGCAGATGTTCAAACAATGGGTGAACTGGTATACCGCGAGCGAATTTGTTCAGCGAATGAACAATAGAAAGTTTGCAGGATATACCGATTGGCGTCTCCCTACCGTCGAAGAAGCACAGACACTTTACAACCGGCGCAAACGCAATCTGGATAAAGATGGCGATAAAATTTTCATCGATCCGATCTTCCCACAAGGCCCCGGCTGGAGCACATGGACCAGCGCAGAGAAAAAAGACAAAGCGATGGTGGTATCCTATAAAGATGAGGGCGGTAGCAGTTATCAGGATAAAGTCGATGGCACCGATGCCTTTATCCGTCTGGTACGTACTGCAACCCCTTAAAACAGAAGGATTTTTCTGGACATTGTTGTTAAACAAGTGAAACAAAATTTTTCACCACTAGCGGTTTTTATTGAGTAAATAACACTTCTCTCAATAAACGCTTTTTATCAACTGAGGTTTCTGGAGGAATTTATGATGATCGGTCGCAAAAAAACGTCTCGAAAATTTAGAATCATGATGTTATTTGGACTGTGGGCTGTTTTGGGCATGGCAGTACAACCCGCTGGGGCTAATCCGCTCGAAGGTTACACCATTCATGTATCTGCACCGCATATGATGGACGGCGAAGTGATTGGCCCGTTTCATCATTATTGCAAGCCGATTAATCCCGACATCATCCAGTGCATTTTGTTTGAATCCACCGAACCCGACGCCCGCATGACGGAAGTCGAGTACATGGTGTCCAAAAAACTCGTGAGAAAAGTCATCCCCGGATGGTCGCACCAACAAAACTGGCACGACCACGCTGAGGAAATCGCCACCGGGCGCGTAGCGATCCATTCACCATCCTCTCCCAAAGCCCAGGAAGAATTGGCGGAATACGTCGCCATGACGGATGGAATCATTTTTCACCTTTGGCCGCATGGCGCGCCCATACCAGACGGCTCGGTGACCATTGCTCAATCTGTAGGCCATTGGGAAGCATTGCACGGCAAAGTCCAATCATCCACATCCTCTCATTCTGCTCCAGCGGCTTCGGCTCCTGAGACAGGCCCGACGGTTGATATCAACGAGATTTTAAAAAGGAATGGCATTAAGGAAATGTCGGGCGGAAACTGATCGTGATTTTCATTTGATATTGAGCATGCTCTTGGCCTCACAATGCAAGGGCATGCTTCTTTTCCCAATACATTATTATGTCTATTATAAAAATTTTACCCATCACTCTGTGTACGTTGTTTCTTAGCACTCTTACAACTTTTGCTTTTCACAAAGATCAATATCAGCCCAGAGTGCCTCTTGAATTATTAGCGAAATTGCAGGATCAGGACAACCCTTACCCTGCGACTCCTGAGCGCATCGAAATCGGCCGAAAGATTTATTTTGGTAAAGGTTTGTGTGTGACTTGTCACAGCAATAACGGCAAAGGAGTCCGATTACCGGGACATTCGCCGCGTGATTTCACAGATGTTAAATGGCAGAATCTGCGCGAAGATGGTGAATTGATGTGGGTTTTAAAAAATGGCAGTCCTGGAACGGGGATGCCCATCCGCGTCGGAAAAGTCATCAACGAAGAGGAAGGTTGGAGCGTCATCCATTTCATCCGCACCTTTAAAGGGAAATAAGATCCTTGCGCAAACACTATGTCTCCTTGAGAATATTTTTTTTAATTACGCTCATTTGTTTGCAAGGAAATCCGGTTTGGGCAGATGCCGAAAATCCAGAAACCACTCTCGCCACTGCTTTGAAGATCGGTCCATGCCCGGAAACGCGGCTAACCCACCGTGCTCCCACAAATTTTCTCCGTATGGGAAG
Organism: Nitrospinae bacterium CG11_big_fil_rev_8_21_14_0_20_45_15; assembly: GCA_002787235.1. GTDB lineage: Bacteria > Nitrospinota > Nitrospinia > Nitrospinales > VA-1 > Nitrohelix. The sequence goes on along the minus strand of PCWG01000033.1, from coordinate 6,198 downwards.
CCCTCTCGAAGACACCCCCCTCAATTTGCGACTCGGTGAAAACCTCTATCACCTCGACACTCAACCTGCCTGCAAGTCCTGTCATGGCGTTCGTGGAAACGGCATGGGTGATAAAAGTAAAGAAATGAACCCTCCTCCCCGGAACTTCACCTGTAGCTACACGATGAAAGAAATATCTGACGGGCAAATGTTCTGGATCATCCGATATGGCTCGCCTCACACTCCCATGCCCAAATATGAAGAGTTATACGACGAACAAATATGGCAATTGATTCTGTACATTCGTCACTTAAGCAAGTAAATTAGTAAAATATAAATCAACAAGCCTTCAAAAATTAATTTAAATATAAAATGACCATAGAAACTTTCAAACTACGCCCCATACTATTCGGGATACTCTTGAGCACCGCTTTTCTCATGCCTGTCCTCGACAGTATTTCTGAAGCGGCAGGACTGAATCCGCGGATGCGGCATCGACTTTCCACACAGGAACATCATGGACTGGGCTCGGAAGGCCCGGGTGTCTGCCCGCAACAAAGATTCACCGAAGCCGCGCCCGAAGAGATCCGAAATCAAACCAATCCCGTTGAAGCAAATTACCAAAACCTTGAGGCGGGTCGCTCTTTCTTTCATACAGACGCTCAACCGACCGCATGCAAAGTGTGTCACGGTCCCGGCGGCAATGGACTGGGCATGATGGCACGTGGACTGAATCCACCGCCACGCAATTTCAGTTGCAACGAAACCATGAAGGACATATCCGACGGACAGTTGTTCTGGATCATCAAAAACGGTTCGCAAGGAACGGGCATGCCCCCCTACAAACTCAATCTAAAGGACAATGAAATCTGGCAAATCATTTTGTACCTGCGCCAGTTTTCATCCAGTAAATAATTTCCCCGTTCCAACAAAATTCGGGAAGTATGCAAGCACACCGCAAATCAGCAATCTGTCTGCTGTTATCAGGATTTATGCTGATACCTTTGCTCGCAAATGCAAGCGGCATCTGCCCCCAACAACGTACAACGGCAACGGCCCCCGGCTCCTTTGTCGAACAGAAAAACCCGCTTCCACCCGATGAAAAAACTATCGAGAAAGGAAGACTTCTGTACCATGAAACTGCACGCCCAACGACCTGCAAAATGTGTCATGGGATGAAGGGTAACGGCAACGGTCGTTTGGCACCCGGACTCGAACCACCACCCCGAAACTTCACTTGCGCTAAAACCATGAACACGATTTCAGATGGACAATTGTTCTGGATCATTCAAAACGGTTCGAGAAGTACCGCCATGCCCGCACATAGAAATACATTGAACAACACGCAAATCTGGGAACTCGTCCAGTTCATCAGAACTTTTTCAAAATAGTCTATCGCCATGCCAACGCCAACACGTCCGAAATTTAAATTCATAGAGCTGTTTGCGGGCATTGGTGGCATGCGTATTCCTTTCAATGAAATGGGCGGAGAGTGCGTCTTCTCTTCAGAAATCGACCCGGCATGTCAGAAAATTTACGAGCTCAATCACGGGATGAAACCCGCCGGAGACATCACAAACATTGCACCTGAATCCATTCCCGATCACGACATTCTGCTCGCCGGATTCCCCTGCCAGGCCTTCAGCATCATCGGTCTGCAAAATGGATTTGCGGACTCTCGCGGCGTTTTATTTTTTTATATCGAACGTATCCTGCGCGAAAAAAGACCTGCCGGATTCCTCTTGGAAAACGTCAAACGACTGCGCTCCCATGACAACGGGCGAACCTTTGCCATCATCCAGAAAAAACTCATCGATCTGGGATACCATATCCATTCCAGCGTGTTGAACTCGCTCGACTTTGGTCTGCCCCAAAAACGCGAGAGAACATACATTGTCGGCTTCCGCGAAAACACGTCTTTCAATTTCCCAACCGGTGACAAGACTTACCAATTGGCTTCGATACTGGAAAAACAGACCGAGCGACGCTACCACGCATCCGCACACATCATCAAACGCAGACAGGAGGCCATCAAAACCCAACCACCCCGCCCCGGAATCTGGCACGAAAATAAAAGCGGGAATATTTCTGCCCTGCCCTATTCCTGCGCACTACGAGCCAATGCTTCGCACAACTACCTGTTGGTAAACGGTGAAAGACGGCTGACCGAACGCGAAATGCTACGGCTTCAAGGTTTTCCTGAAGATTTTAAAATCATCGGAAGTTATAGCCAAATACGCAAACAAGCTGGCAATGCCGTCAGCGTGCCCGTCATTCAGGCCATTGCAGAAAATATGATATCTGCATTAAAAATAGTATCTCAGTCAGAGAAAAAACAGGAAATCGCCGTTTAATGAAAATCATCAATCGATGTCTAAAAAACCATCCCTTTTGGTCAGGATGGATATCTTTATGTTTACTTCTGCTTGGAGCAATCTATTTTCATTCTTCTATAATAGTTGAACGCTTCGCACGCGAAGAAGTATCAAACCACAACCCAGGCACCGAACCCGGTTTTTTTTGGGGGCGTCTTGAAAAGTCACCCCTTAAAGGTCATGTCGAATTCAAAGATCGTTCGGGCGGCATCGTCAGATTCTCATCTTCAACAAAGAAATCAACCCTTCACGCCATGACGATCGTAGAGGGCTACCTGAATCCCGACCGAACCATCCACATTTTGCAACGAGAAGACCATGCGAACATCCTTTTAAAATTTGGATCTTCAGCATTGGCTTTGGGATTTCTCCTATGGAAATTATTTCAAATTTTTCACATTTCAAAAAAAGGGTTGCGATTAGCTCCGCGCAAACAACAATAAATCATGCCCGATTTACTCAGCCACGCCGCATCGGCCTATCTTGTAAAGAATATAAAACCGCAATCCTCCCTGTTTGGGAAACGCTATTTTGGAATGGTGTTACTGGGCGTCTTTTTACCGGATATTATTGCCAGAGGCACCATGGTTCTATTTCCCGAATGGACCCTCACCGCGCAATTTTTTCATACCCCTGTCGCCTGTTTTTTCCAAACTGTTTTGATTTCCACCTTTTTCATTCGCAAACAGAGGGTCCGCGTATTTCAAGCCCTGACTTTGGGTTGGATTCTGCACCAGACTTTTGACCTCGCGCAAACGAACCTCGGACCGGGCTTTTATTATGTATTGTGGCCGCTCTATGACCATCCCCTCAGATTCGGCCTGTTCGAGTCCACCGATTGGCCCTGGGTCGCATTGATCACCGTACTTCTGGCAATCGTATCAGAATTTTTCCAGAAGAAAAACGCGCGCAAGTGAAAAAGCTTGCCCATTGTGAAAGCGTTTACGATAGAATGGGGAAAATCATTATGGAGTGTATTTCATGGCAGAATTAAAATTTGAAAAGGCGATGAAGCGATTGGAGCAGATCGTCGAAGATTTGGAAAAAGGCGATCTGGACATCGACAAATCGCTCGAAATGTTTGAAGAAGGCATCAAAATGTCCCGCCTCTGCTCGCAAAAACTGGCAGAAGCAGAATCCAAAATAGAGAAACTCACGCAGGATAAAAAAGGCGACCTGACTACTCAGCTATTTCCAGAAACCAAAGACGAAATAGGCGAAGACGAAATCCCCTTTTAATTTCATCTCCCCCGCCCTTCCCCCGACGGGAAAAACCGCATGACCCGCAAACCCGAAAAATTGAGACTGGATCAACTTCTCGTGCAATTGAATATTGTACCCTCACGGGAGCAAGCACAGGGATTGATACTGGCAGGGAAAATACGCGTGGATGGCATCCCCATCGACAAACCCGGGAAATTGATCTCACCCGAAAGCCTTGTCGAGTCCACCGGAGAACTGCACCCCTACGTCAGTCGCGGCGGGCTAAAACTCGAACTCGCGCTGAAAGAATTTGCCGTATCCGCGCAAGACAAAATCGCCATAGACATCGGAGCCTCCACCGGAGGATTCACCGACTGTCTGCTCCAGAACGGAGCCGTCAAAGTATACGCCGTCGACGTGGGCTACGGACAACTCGCCTGGAAACTGCAAACCGACGAGCGCGTGCATCGACTCGACCGAGTCAACGCCCGCAACCTGACCATCGAAGACATCGGAGAAAGCGTCGAACTTGCCGTCATCGACGTGTCCTTTATCTCCCTGACCCACATCCTGCCCGCCGCATGGCGAGTGCTTAAGGAAGGCGGCGACTGCATCGCCCTCGTCAAACCCCAGTTTGAAGTTGGCAAAGACCAGATGGAAAACAAAGGCATCATCAAAGATCCCAAAAAACATCAGCAGGTATTAGAAACCCTGATGGACTTCGCAAAATCACAACATCACGCCATCTACGGTCTGACCACCTCCCCTATCCACGGCCAAAAAGGCAACAAAGAATTCCTCATGCACTTCGCCGAACCCGGCAAAGAAGGCGAGCTGGGTAGCGAGGCAATCCAAACCGTACTGAACGACTCGAATAATTGATTCTCCGTAGCATTAGCTACGGAATGAGAAGTTGTTCACCGCTCCGTAATCTCAAACCTTTTCTCCCCCTTCATCACCACAACTGCAAACATAAAAAAGCACTCTGCCGAGCAGAGTGCCTTTATTGTTGGGTGTTCTTCTAATGCGAATTAGTGATACCGCACTTAAGTACCATTTCGGGACAAAATGAACTAGTTTTATGATCCTTTTGTGGAATGGAGCAATAGATTTATGATGATATCATTGTCTGCTTACGTCCAAAAGCTGGCATTTATTTTATATCTTGAGCCTTTATAATGTGCTTACCTGACAGATCTTGACAACCTTTTTCAATTAATTTGACAAAATCATTCACATCGGAGAAATAGTTTTTAAATGCCAACCTAATATCTTCACTCTTATCAGCTTTAACAAGAACTATATCATTTTCAGGCATTTCTTTTTCTAATTTAAACAAATCTCGAAGAGCATCCGTTGCAAGAGGATAAGTTCTAATCTCCAGCTTCTTAAATTTTGAAAATATTAGTATTGCATTGCGGTTAACAGTAGCCTGTTCTTTTACGGCTCTTAAACTACGTAATGTTTTCAACAAGCTTAATTCTTTCTCAACTTCCAAAAATTCTTCGACAAGAACTTTATCTTCCAACTCAGGAAAAGGACCATTAGAATCTTCATGGCTTCGTGCAATAATTTCGCTACACAATGCCATCGCATTTTGGTATCTAGAGTCTCCTTGCTCGAATTTTGGCTGGCTTTCCGTTATAAAACCAATTATTTCCACAGCTGTCGCCCAAGAGTGTTGTATAAACGTACGATACTGCACCTCCACAAGCAGTCCTTTCAAAGGACGCCCTACTTCAGAGTTGACATCGTATTCGTACACATCGTGAATTCCTCTATAGCCAGTCTGCTTAGGGCATTTAATATAATCATATTTATCTATTTCATTGCGAAGTCGGTGCTTAAATTTAGCTTTATGAAATTTCTGTCTAAATAAACAAAGATCATTTATAGAGGGAAATATTAAACGAAAGCCTGCGACATCATCCATTCGCGCGAGCTGCATCTCGGGTAATCTATCTAATTTGCCTACGATAGTTGACTTTCGCTTATGACGTTGAGCAACAACAATTTTTGTGCTTCTTGTTCTTCCTCGCAAACTTGCTTGAAATGTATTTAATACGGCTCTATGTGCAGCCCTCCATTCTTCTATAACCATCCAATCTTCTGGACTTGGCTGTTTATTCCGCACATTATTTCCTGCTTTGTTAACGCGACTCTTAGAGCCGCCTGGGAAAGAGAGTGCATGATTCTTTTTCAATATTTTGCTCCTAAACATATTATTGAAAGTACGCTTTGGGTCATTAACAGTCATCACTATATTCAATTATATAAAAACATTATAATTCAAATTAGTTATATTCTCTGAATTTATAGTTTCTACTCTAAATAATTTAGCTTCATAGTACCGACACAAGAAAAAAAGAAGCAATGTGTCGTCAATATAACCTATTCTGATATTACAAGTAATATAAGAGTACAAACCAAACACAGTAAGTAGATAGGATAATGCGTAACTTGGACTTGGATATAGGTGTTGTTGTGGGGGCGGGAAGGTGTATTTTGCCGAGTGTTTGAGGGGACGAATGCTTTTGCATTGCGGGAATAGAGGAGTTGTTTTATTGGAAGTTGTATATAAATAGAAAAAGCCCCATCTCTTCTATGAAGAGATGGGGCTTTTAATATGTAAACCCGGCCT
>PCWG01000007.1:3125-4912 GCA_002787235.1 Nitrospinae bacterium CG11_big_fil_rev_8_21_14_0_20_45_15 | reverse complement strand
TGGAACGGTTCCAGCCAGGGAGCACCACCATGATGTCGCGCAAACGGAACTCGTTTGCCAAAATGCGGCGTCAAATGCGGCCAAGCCAGTTTTCCGCTCAAGGGGCTGAACTGGATCGGATGCCGTTTACCGGGATGCGGCGATTTATACTTCGCTGTATCGTAGGTCGACTCCTTCTCCGTCATTGCCGTATTGCCTTTCCAGATCCAATCGTTGACCGTTCCATCGTATGATTTGATAGAAGCTTTTTCGTCATCGGTGTGGCCGGGTTTGCCTTGCGGCGGCAACATGTATTTTACCCAGTCTTTAATATTGACCACTCGGGTCTCTTGCGTCCAGTCACTCGGCTTGTTGTCAACAATGCTGAACTTCGTGCCAAACCAGTCAAGCGTTTGACCGACCAGCTTGTCAGACGTCACACCTTGTGGGATGCGTCCCGCGCGATCGGGCAACTCCACCAACGGTACCATGATGTCGGTGCTTCCAAAAGGATAGTTGCCATCCTGCAACGTGTTGTACACACGCCAGTAACCCCACATACCCGCTACGTAATGATGCGCAACATGGCAGTGGAACAGAAAATCTCCTGCCAAACGCTGACACAAACCGGAACCACACTCGGTCTCTAAATCCAACGCTTCGGAGGGGCCAATGACCTCTACGTCCACGCGGTCCGTCGTCGTTCGAACAACCGGGTATTTTACCGGGCCATTCCACGCCGCCGTGATCAGATTCTCGATTTGCGGTTCACGTTTGGGAGAACGCGTCCAGCGGATGGTGCCTCCATGCGGATGATGTGAATGGAAAACCTCACCACCCCCATGGATCAAACGAAATTTTGCGGGATCACCAAGATACGATCGAGGGATCGTGGTCGGGGCGTCTGCAAAGGTGTAAGAACTGTAAGACAGAGATTCGTCTTCATAATGAAAACGCTTCTCTTGTTGTGCCAGATTGTTGATACCGAAAGGCTCACTGCGATAGTTCATCGCACGAGCGGAAGGTCGGTACGCATCTGTCATCGGATCACGTTGAGGAATCATCTCCCCATGGCGATTCAAAGGACGAAAGGACTCATCTCCAACTTCATGGTAAAAAAGAACGAACTCTCGAAAATCCTTTTTCTCTGGATTCGCAATCATCAGTTCCCAACCACTCATCAAAGGCTTGCCATCGAAGGGGCTGAGATAGGTAGAACCGACAGGCTCTACAATGAATGCACCGATCAAACCCAATGCAGAGGGATCACGACCCGAATGACTCTGGATCATGTGTGAACCTTCCTGCTCATCAATGGGAATGTACCATTCGAACTCTTGAGTACCACCTGAAGGAATGATCGCCCCCGGGGTCGCCGCCGTTGCCGGTTGACCCGTTGAGCTGATGATCATTGCCGATCCATTGACCTGAAATCCGGCATCTTCATCTTCTACAAGGTTCGTTACTTTGAAGCGCACACAATCGCCCTGGTTGCCACGAAGAACCAGAGGTTGGATGATGTCGCCTTGCAAACCTGATTGCAAGGCACCACGATCCATCTCGGTCTCGTCTTCACGAGCTGCACGATTGGCTTCTTCTTCAGCTCGAACTTTGTCCAGATTTTCCGACAAAACATACATGTAACCGGGGAAATAATCACCCCAATGGTTCAATGTGATCTCTACGTTGATCGCAGATACATCGTATGCTTTTACCGGAGCTCCACTCGGACAATGGGCACCTTTATACACTTTTGCGGATGCCTCAGAAGGCCCCAGCAAAAAGCTTTGGCCCAACTGATGGGCCGC
>PCWG01000007.1:0-3105 GCA_002787235.1 Nitrospinae bacterium CG11_big_fil_rev_8_21_14_0_20_45_15 | reverse complement strand
TTGATTTTATCCTGGAGTTGCCCCATGAGCTTCATCCAGGTTTTGTTGAGCTGTTCCTGATTCCCGTCGAGGCCACTCATGACCTCTTCGTAATCCACCTGATTCTCCAGCTTGTCTAACCATGCCGGTCGCTCCACGCCCGACTGATGAGACCCTCCAGATTTTTGACCATGACCGTGGTCGGCCACAATCCCGGCAAATGCAGGAGCCGACATAGCCAGTGCGATAATGAGGATTCCCCCATACCACCCTAGTCTGCGTCTCTTGCAACGCCCTCCTTTTTGTTTCATAAACTTCCTCCTGTTGAGTCATAAAATTTCCCGGATCCGGGAAGGGAATAAAAATGACTTCTCCTCTGTATTAAAGCAGAATTCTAATCCCGCAATGAGACTAGAGTTTTTGCCCTATCCTAGAGATACGTACAGGTGAAATTTATTCCCTGAAAATGAAAAAAATGAGGAATTTATCTTTGGAAGGAAGGCCTGTTAAGCTTCGGGGGTAAAGCCTTTTAAAGATGTTGGTGAAGAAGTATTTATTTCTTTTATATTTATTGCTTTAGAACTTATAAACTCATCTCTTAAATGAATCTTTGCACGAGCAATACGAGACATCACCGTGCCAATCGGAATTTGCATATCTTCAGAAATTTCTTTATAACTTTTATCTTCAAAATAAAACATTTGCAGAGGGAGTCTCAGACGCTCATCCAGTTTTGCCAGTCCATCTTTTATCATCCTCTTCAGCTCAGATTTTATCAGGTCTTTTTCAATACTGGAAGAATCGTGAAGCCGTTCGCAAACAGCATCAAAATCAACCTCAATTCTGTTTCTTTTCCGTTCAATCTCTTTTAAAAACAAGTTTCTCAATATGGAAAAGAGCCAGGATTTACACTTACTGTGCTCTTTCAATTGATAAAAGTTTTTGATCCCAATATAAAAGGTTTCCTGAGCAAAATCTTCAGCTTCAAGTGAATTCCCTGTCAAACGGCAGGCAGATTTGAAGATCAGCTCAAAATGGGGACGTAAATACAGGTTAAAACATTCCTGCTCTTTACTATTTTCACCCAACCCACTCTCAAACTTTTTTAAGAAATCCAATGTTTGTCCCTATTGAACTTATTTACTTTATTTCCAATACCAGACCTATTATATTAGTCTCGGCTGTAGGGAATCATATCCAAATTCAGCTATCAATTAAAGTTATATCTTGATTGTTTCCCTAATGATTTTAAAATAACTTAAATTTCCTAATATTGGATTCAGGTTTTCCTAATCCTAAATTCAAAATACACTGATTCTATGGACATCACGAACGAAGAATTACTAGAGATTTCTCTTAAGATCGAGAGAGGTGGCAAGGCATTCTATGACAACTTAAGTACGCATGTGAAAGATCCAGAAGTCAAAGATTTCTTAATCACCATGTCCAAAGAAGAAGCCCTGCACGAAAAACAGTTTATCAAAATGCTTGAAGTCAAGGCGGATAGTAAATATGGCTGGGAGGAAAATCCCAACCTGAGAAGCTTTATAACTGACAATTTCGAAACAGATATTTTCCCAAATCTTGACAACGTTTTTCAACACCTCTCGAATTTTGAAGGGATTCAAAAAGCCTTTGAATTTGCAATAGAGACGGAACGAGTCTCCCACGAATTTTATGGAATGCTGGGTGAGTTGTGTAGTGATTATGAGGTAAAAACACTTCTGGTACTACTTGAAAAAGCCGAACTCGAACATCTGCAACGGATAAAATCACTCAAAGAAAAGTTCATCGCCACAACCTCTTAAAAATTTCACTGAGGTAGGATTTTTTCTCCCCCTTGTAAGCACCCCACCCCTTTGCATCGATCTCAAGTGATAGGGCATGGATTTCAATATTCATAACCGAGATATATTTCAATACAAAAAAAAACAGCGTCGGGACCTGAGTCCCGACGCTGCCTGAATCAGAAATTTACTTTGCAGCAATCTCAAAATCAGCTTTGGCATCACCCGCACCAACAGTGATTTCTTGAGTTGTCTCACCTACATAAGGATGCCATGCGGTAACTTTGTATTTACCTGCAGGAATGCCGTCAATTTTGAAAGATCCATCTGCACCACTAATGGCGTAGTAAGGATTCCAAACAATTCGGCCGTCAGCTTCCATGTAGTTATGCTGATCACATTGCAAAAAGAAATGCGAATCCTTTGACGGTTTAAAACGGTTAAAAGTTTTCGTAACGTCTGCAACTGCACCTTTGGAAGGCAAAGGTTTGTTGAACAAGGTTTTTCGGTTCGCACCATCTACTGAATAACCATGGGGGTTATGAAGAACATCGGTGTCCTCATTGGTGATCGTGAACAGACCTTCTTTCATACCTTTTGGAGTCTTACGGATAACCGTCATTTTCGGGAAAATATCACAGGTTTTAAATACTGCAGGAGTCAAATCCCCCCACTTCTTACCTGATGTAATATCTTCGATGAAAACAACCGCATCTTTGAGTTTGTTACCATCAACCATGACTTTTGTTCGGGTACGAATCATACCCTTATTGTCGGGATGTTGAGAACAGAATTCTTTGTTTTTACCTTTGGCCAAGTCTTCCATGATCGGAGCCGGTGCCGCACCTTTTAAGGTGATTGTTCCTGTGATGGAACCGCTACCAGCTGCACCTTCATCGTAATCGCCTGCTTTAGCAAAAGCTGACGAAGACAAGGTCAAGGTTGCCATGATGACCAAACCACCTAAAAGCACTTTTTTCATACTGAGTAATCCTCCATTAATCAATTGACGTTTACCCTCTCAATCCTTTTAGCAAACAAAAGGAGCTTGCTAACATTTGCTTGTGTGTGAAAATATTTCGGTACTATAACGCAAATCAGGGGTCCCCTCAAGAGAGAGGACCCCTTTTTTACATATTTTTTACATTTATTTTGCGATTTTTGCAAATCACAAATGATTACTTCATCGACAGACGGTCATCGCTACCCGAAGAAGCGTTGCGCACACCGCGAGGTGTTGCCGCTCCCAAGGGGAGGATCGATCGATCGCCCGAAGGCAGAACTTTGAAGTAACCCCATTGACCCGCCTGTTGATACGGCGTCCTGGCGTTCAACCAGA
>PCWG01000028.1:133396-146115 GCA_002787235.1 Nitrospinae bacterium CG11_big_fil_rev_8_21_14_0_20_45_15 | reverse complement strand
TCAATCGGGAGTCGATCTTTACACCGTGAAAGAATTAGTCGGACACAAGGATATTACGACCACTCAACGCTATGCTCATTTGAGCAAGAGGAAATTGATGGATGCCGTAGAGGTCTTGGAAAAATTATCATAGTTTTATCATAGTCACAAAAAAAGGGCTTACGTCAAATCACGTAAACCCTTGAATTATTGGTGGGCCGTCTCGGGATCGAACCGAGGACCTACTGATTAAGAGTCTGAGGGGTTTAAATCCCAACAAAAACTAACAGCAAACAGCAGCAATTAAATTAATGGTTTAACAAAGTCACTCAGTGGTCTCTTGTTGTCAATTTCAGTAGTTTCTTAACGTTAATTGGACCAAGAGTGGACCAAATTTTCTCAACTGATTCTCCAAATAATGGGTCCAGCCGCCCTTGAAAAATAAATTTGTAGAGGAAATCAACGCTTTAAAACTCGCTGATCTAAAAAGGAAAAATCATAAGTTGGTCTAATTGAACAAATATTACTATTCTTTCCTACTTCAACAGCAAAAACCAACAATATCCCTCTTTTTCTACCCAACAGCCCCAAAAAATAGCAATCATCATAAAAGCTGGATCATATTAATAATACTGTTTTATGTGCCTCTTACGAAAAGATCTACTTTCGCACACATTCGTTTGACAACATACACTTGTTGATGTGCCAGACAAGTTTCAGAACCTCTTCTTATTTTGTCCACGCATTCGATAAAACTTCGGCCTGTTTAAGCACAAGATCTATCGCTTCTTTTTCTTCGTCCGGTGGATACTTGTATCGTTGCAATGTCCTTCTAACGAGTATGCGTAGCTTGGCACGCACACTATCACGTACTTGCCAATCAACTGTTGTGGATTTTCGTAGTTTTTCGGTAATCTCTACGGCAATTTTTTTGAGTACGTCATCGCCAAGTATACGAGAGGCACTCTCATTATTTGCCAAGGCATCGTAAAAGGCGACCTCATCAGAATTAAGTCCTAATTCAGCTTCACGCTTAATATCATCTTGGAAATCCTTTGCCATTTGAATAAGCTCTTCAATAACTTGAGCGGTCTCTATGGCGCGGTTATTATATTTCCTTAGCGTTTCATATAAACGATCAGAATATTTTTTCTCCTGGACAACATTGTTACGTGTTTTTGATCTGATATCGTCTTTTAGTAATTTCTCTAAAAGCTCAACGGCCAAATTTTTCTCTGGCATTTGCCGAACATCTTCTAAAAACTCATCAGATAGCAATCCAATATTTGGCTTATCTAATCCGCATAGAGCAAAAACATCAGATACCCCTTCTGCAATAACAGCATTATCCAATATTTGTTTTAAAGCCGAATTCTTCTCTTCTTGGCTAAGTTTTTTGTCAACAGTTGTAAATTTAGTGATTGCAGCCTTTAAAGCCGAAAGAAACGCAATTTCTTTTCTAAGCTCTTTGGCTTCATCAAGCGTAGAACACAAGGAGTATGCTTTGGTCATGGCCAAAACAATATCAAGGAAGCGCTTTTTACCATCATCTAGTGCTAACAGGTAGTTAGCGGCTGGCACCAACAATTGGGAGGCATCGGTCTCATAATCAGAATAATCAAACCCTTCGGATTTATTCGTTCGGGCAAATAGTCCGCGCGCAGCATCCAGCTTTTCTAAAAGGATAGAAAACGCTTCTTCTGCTCGCAATGTTGGCGCACCTTTACCTTTTGCATCCGTATATATTTTAAGGGCTTGTTTCAGCTCATTAGCAATACCTATATAGTCCACGACCAGACCGCCGGGCTTATCTTTAAATACACGATTTACACGCGCAATCGCCTGCATAAGGTTATGCCCCTTCATAGGCTTATCGATGTACATTGTATTGCAGCAGGGAACATCAAAGCCTGTTAGCCACATATCACGCACAATGACGATGTTCAAAGGATCATTTTCATTTTTAAAGCGTTTCTCTATCCGCTTTTTTGTTTGTTTGTTGTAAATATGGGGCTGTAGCAGCTCCTTATCAGAGGCAGAACCAGTCATAACGATTTTAATGGCACCTTTCTCTGGATCTTTATCATGCCATTGCGGGCGAAGAGCTATAATTTCATTGTAAAGATGCACGCAAATTTCACGACTCATACCAACAATCATGGCTTTGCCATCCATTGTTTCATTACGTGTTTCAAAGTGAGAAACTAAATCGGCAGCAATCTGTTCTAGCCTAGGCTGTGCACCGACAAGTTTTTCAAGCCTACTCCATTCACCTTTGGTTTTTTCACGAGAGCCTGTGTCTTCTTCATCCTCAATGACTTCCTCAACTTGATCTGAGAGGGCGTCTATTTCATCACTATTTAAATCAAGTTTAGCAAGACGGGATTCATAGTAAATTGGCACAGTCGCGCCATCTTTTACGGCATCCTGAATGTCATAGATGGATACATACTCACCAAAGACTGATCTTGTATCTTTGTCTTCAAAAGAAATGGGAGTGCCTGTGAACCCGATAAAGGCAGCGTTAGGCACAGCATCGCGCATATGTTTTGCATAGCCATATTTATACGTGCCATCTTTGCTAAGCTTTGCTTTAAGTCCGTACTGGCTGCGGTGCGCTTCATCGGAAATCACCACAATATTATGGCGATCATTTAATATTGGGTGCTCTTCTTCACCATCAAGGGGGGAGAACTTTTGTACTGTCGTAAATATGATTCCACCAGATTCGCGCTCTGCAAGTAAACGGCGCAACTCATCGCGACCATCGGCTTGCACCGGTGTTTGCTTTAGCAGTTCCTGCGCATTGCTGAATGTCGTAAAGAGCTGGCCATCAAGATCATTGCGATCTGTCACAACTAAAATCGTTGGATTATTCATCTCCGCTTGTTGCAATAACATTCCAGCATAACAGCACATGGAAATACTCTTACCAGAGCCTTGTGTATGCCAGACAACACCGGCCTTTTTATCTCCTTTTACACTAGAGGCTTTGACCGTTGCCTTAACAGCCTCACGCACGGCGTGGAATTGATGGTAGCTCGCAATTTTCTTGATAATTTTTTCGCCGTCATTTTCAAATAATACAAAATAACGGATGTAATCGAGCAATAATTCGCGGTCAAAAAAGCCCCGCACCATAGTTTCTAACTGCCATTCTAGTAACGGCTGGTCTTTTTCATTTTTGAGCGTGCGCCAAGGCACAAAGCGTTCTTGATTGGCGGTGAGAGACCCCATCCGCGCCGTATAGCCATCACTAATGATATTGGCTTCATTAAATATAAACAGGTCGGAGATTTCATCCTTATAGGTTTGAATTTGGTTGAAGGCATCCCAGATATCGACATTCTCATCGCTTGGGCTTTTAAGCTCTAACACTGAAATCGGCAGGCCGTTAATAAAGCAAATAATATCAGGGCGGCGCGGCTGTTTAATACCCGTAACCGTAAACTGATTCACCGCCATAAAGCGGTTATTTCCAACCTTTTCAAAATCAATCAGGAACGCTGTATCATGTTTGATTTTATCATCGATTTTATATTGAACAGGTACGCCCTCAAGCAGCATGCGGTGAAAGGCGCGGTTATTGGTCATGAGATCAAGGCTTTCAGGCTTTAGAACTTGCGCCACGACTTGCTGAGTGCACTCTTCGGAAAGATGAGGGTTGATACGAATAATGGCTTGCGTCAAAACCTCTTGCAACACAACATCGTGGTAATCACCCCGCGCTGGCTTGTCACTATCCGGTGCAATGTCAGGGCCATATACGACATCCCAGCCACCTTGTTCAAACCATGCAAGGCAATTATTTTCTAATAGTTGTTCATTCATCATGGCTTTGTCCGCCCTGTACTTTAAATTCTTTTAATTTTTCTTTGTACTTCTTGGGATGTTGCTGGAATAAGATTTCAGGTGCTTGATATAAATCTCCGAAAATCTCTATTTCTCCAAACTGTTCGTAAAGGCTGTCGTTGTAGTCTTCATGATCTGTAAAAACCAAAGGCGGGTCATATTCTTTATGACGTTGTACAATATTCAACAAAAAGCAGAGCAATGCATCTGTTTGTAAAATAATAAATTCGGCATATTCCTTTGGTAAATCTGTATGATCAGCACTTCGTCCATGTGCTTCCGGACTATAATCATTGCGTAGAGTAGCAAGCGATTCTGCTGTATTATCAATGCTGTTGCAGATGCTATTAACTAGTCCAAGAAATGCTTCGTTGGTCTTTTGATCGTTATTTCCGACCAGACCTATATTAAGTTCTCTAACAGCCTTTTTAACCAGCTTCGGAAAGCTAATGCCGTTCTCATAAACCACTGATTTCTTATCTAAAACTGTTTTTGCCAATCCTTCGATTAAGTTTTTACATTGCCCAATGGATGTGCCCATTTGCCCTTCATGAAAATTTTGCTCAACAGTATCCAGCGTACGGGACAGCTTGAATGAGTCACCGTTTTCAGAAATAATTTCTTTGGTTTTGGTAAGGTAAGTTACGGCCATGGCTACCCTTCGCTCCCCGCTTTAGTGAGGGCAGAAACATCAATTTCCCCGGAAAGGAGTTTGGGGAGGAGAGCGTCGCGGGTTTGGGTTAGGGTTTGAATTTCTTTATCTTGGGAGATAAAGTTTCGATAGAAAGGCTCAACTATATTCTTTGTAAAAATATAAATTAATTGGTTATCGGCAGGGCCTACATAATTAACTTTTGAGAGCACATCAAATGTTATCTGAGGAAATGTTCCTGATCTTGATTCAGCCATCATTTGCAGATAATCAATAACACTCTGCTGTGTAAGGACAAAATAGATAAACAAGGAGCTGATATCAGTGGTGGAACGCAACACCATTAATTTGGTTGATACAACATGTTCTGAGCCATCAAAACAAACAAATGCAAAGCGTTTATTTTGTGGTCGTATTTCGCTGTAGAGTATATCACCTTCTCGTATTGATTTTTTGGCTTGCCCCGGTAGATTTGAAGCATCTGATTTATTTGAATGTAAAAACCTACCATTTAAAATGTCGCCTGTATTAAGAAAAATAACATCGGATACTGTTTTCAAAGGATATGTTTCTGAAATAGTGTCTACGGCATTGCCAACAGTTTTAACCTCCCATCCCTCGGGAATTTGACCTAGTTCGCTTTCTTGGAAAGATGAGGGAAAGAGGTTGGCGGTGGATTTTAGCTCTTCGTAAGTATCGGGGGAGGAGGTGCGCATAAGCTCTAGTGCGGCTTTATCCTTACCGCTGATGGCGGTCATGGCGGCAAGAGTGGCGTCGTCTTCGCTCCCGCCTGCTTCTAGCGCGGCTATTTTTGCTCTTGTCGGCTCAAAGTCCACAAACCAGCTCTTAAACACCGCCTGCGCCATTGCTTCCAATGTCTCATTAATCTTGCGGTTATTCTCAATTTTGTTGTCAAAGGATTTTAAAAGGTAAGCGATTTTTTTTTGTATTGGAAATTCAGGTAGAGGTAGCTCTAAATTTTTTAAATTTTGAATTGTTATCTGCGATTGCACCGACCCTGAATCAAGATAGCGCAGACTGTTGTTTTGGAAGTAATAGTAAAGATATTCTAGATCACATTTTGATTTATCGAGGAGGGCTACAATAGACAAGTTAGTAACGTACGAATAAGAAGGAGAAATTACTACGTTTCCTGTCCCGCCCACACCACGGGCAATAACAACCAGCTGTGGTTCTTCATACATAAATTCTGGGTAATACCCCGCTATCCTATATCCTGTAAACACAGGGTATTTTCCCTTGTTCAACTTTTCTTTCTTTGGCATCTTTCCATATTTAAAGTCTGATATTTCTTCAAACCTAACTATATTCCACTCACTCATTCCGCCGCCTCCAGTAATTCAGGTTTGGCAGGCACAGCGTAATTCTCCACTTGCTCGGCTAGGTAACACGCAATAGATATTTCTCTTAAAGCGGTTTCTTTACTTATCTCAATAGTAGCGTGCATGTGCACTTTACGGATGCTTTTTGCAAAGCCTTCCAGCATATCAACAATTCCATTTTCGGCGTTTGTAATATGGCTTGGTGACATATCTTGGAAAACCAATTTTGGAGTTTTTCCACGAAATACTGTTTGTATTAAGGTTGTTGAATCTGCATCTATGCCAGATTTCCGACGTACAATATCAAACACACATATAACGGAATGGCGCACAGCAGATACATAGTCACCTGAAGAGAAGGACTTTGCAGCCTTTTCTTTAACTTCTTCATTAAAATTCAGTTCTTCAAATTCTTTGGGGGCAAGTTCTGGTAAATTTGAAAATGTTTCTGCTTCTTTGGGAAGCGGGATTGTCTCCTCTGGCATATTTTCAACCCATTTATAAAACAGGTAGGCTACGCCTAAAAAGCAGGCTCCACCAACAATCCACTTTACAGATGTATCGGATAGCTCAATATTTACATTGGTTGTCATGCTAGAGCTCATATCCAAGCCCCCCGAGGTTCTTTTTGATTTCGGCCTCTAAGCGGTCGCCTTCGATGAATTGACTTTTGAGCTGTGCGGTTAGGCGTGCCATTTTCTCTGGGAATGGCTCAGTGTCTTCTTCTTGATCTGCCGCGCCGACATAACGCCCAGGGGTGAGAACAAAATCATGCTTCTTCATGTCTTCAATGGTGGCGGAATAGCAAAAGCCTGCTATATCTTCATAACCTTCACCCATTTGCCATGCGTGGAAAGTATCGGCCAGTTTTTTGATATCATCTGCGGTGAAATCTCGTAAGACCCGATCTTTCATAAAGCCCAAGTTACGGGCATCAATGAATAGTGTCTCGCCTCTGCGGTTGCGCTTTTCCTTGTCCAGCCTTAAGCCGTTGGTTTTGTCCTTGGTCAAAAACCAGATACAGGCGGGGATTTGCGTATTGGTGAAGAGCTGCCCAGGCAAGGCCACCATGCATTCCACCCTATCTTCTTCGATAAGTTTTTGACGAATCGCGCCTTCATTATTGGTGTTGGAGCTCATCGAACCATTGGCGAGGAGCAGTGCCATAGAACCTGTTGGCGCAAGGTGATAGAGCATATGCTGCATCCAGCCAAAGTTGGCGTTGCCTTGCGGCGGCGTTCCGTATTTCCAGCGGGCATCGCCTTCTAATTTAGCGTGCCACCAATCCTTGATATTAAAGGGTGGATTGGCCATGACGTAATCAGCGCGTAAATCTGGGTGCTGGTCATCAAGAAAGGTATCGCCGTTCTTTTTGCCAAAGTTAAAATCCAGCCCACGGATAACCATATTCATGGCGGCCAGCTTCCAAGTTGTCGGGTTGGCTTCTTGCCCATAGATGGAGATTTTCTTTCTCTGATCTGCGGCGTTGTAATGTTTTTCCTTGGCGTGTTCTTGGATGAATTTATCGCTGGAAACGAAGAATCCGCCCGTACCCATAGCCGGATCATAAACGCGCCCTTCGTAAGGCTCCAGCATTTCAACGAATAGGGTCACGATGCTTTTAGGGGTGTAATATTGCCCGCCTTGCTTGCCTTCTGCGAGTGCGAATTGGCCGAGGAAATATTCATAGACATGACCGAGAATATCTTTGCTGTGCAGGCTTAGGGGTTTTCCATTATATTCTGCCTTGCTGAAACTGGTGTCAGAGAAGGTATTGATAAGCCCTGTGAGCTTGTCATTTTCAAGTTGATACTGGCTGATGCTGTTTAAAATACCTTTGAGCTTTGGGTTTTCTTTTTCTATTTCATCAAGCGCATTATCGACAAGCCACGAGATAGAACGGAGCTTTACATCTTGCCCTTTGTTATCCTGCCAAAGCACACCGCCAGGTGGCAGGGCTGCCGTTTCTTTAAGATATGTCCAGCGGGCATGCTTTGGTACCCAGATAACATTTGCTTCTTGGTAATACTCGATTAGCTCTAGCTCAGATTGAATGGCATCTTCGTATTCAGCATCGCTATCATAGTCTTCTCTTGGCAGATAATAGATATTGTCGTCGCTGTCGGTTTTGAATAGTTCGAGTAACCCTTCTTGGCGTTCTTCAAAGGCATCAGAAACATATTTTAAAAATATGAGGCCAAGCACGATATGCTTATAATTCGCAGCATCAAGGCTGGAGCGCAGTTTGTCAGCGGCCTTCCAAAGCTTAGTGTCTAGCTCATTTAGGAATTTTTGTTCTATGCTCATTTTTGATCCCTTATATATTGCGTGCTTTATTCTTGCTCTTTGATCCAACGGTCAATTCCAGATCGCCTGAAACGCCAGGGTATTTTGCCATCAGATGTTAGCCCGAGTAATGCTAAGTACGCTGAGGCCTTTTTAGAATGTCACGCTCCTCTGTGACGCGAGCAAGTTCTACTTTCAATCGACTATTCTCTAATGCCTGATCTGTTTCTTTCAGGCGCATACTTTCCGGCTTTATAAATTGTTTGATCCAGTCGTACAGCGACTTTGTACTAACGCCCAATCGACCTGATACTTCTTTAATTGAATAGCTCCAATCCGTAACCTGAAAAACAGTATTTCTCTTAAACTCTCCTGTGTAACGTATTCCTTTTGTCATCATAAACTCCTTGTTTGGTGATTCTATTTTTACCTTACAAGGTGTCTAGAAATCTAAGGGCGTATCAATTTGTCAACTCGGCTTCCATTTCATTCCTCATTACTGGATTCGCATAATAAAAAATAGGTTTTACTATCTTGTCCTTTTTTTTGTATGATCTCCAATAGGAGAAAACGAGTGGACGACAGAACTTCTAGCAGTCCAAATTTCATGCAATGAATATGGTTTTCTGGACATATCAATGAAGGCCTCTAGATAGTTTTTTTTAAAAATTTATTATTTTCCTTCTCTGAACAATTTGAAAGAAATGCACAAATATCTATAAAAGAATATATGAGTATCAAAGCTGGAAGTTTATTATCCTATTTTTAATAGCGTCTGGAAGGCGTTTTTAAGATCAAGAAGAATCAAAAGCGTCTTCAATGTTTTTGCTTGCACAGTTTTACCTTTTAAATAAGTACTGTTTTTCAAATAATGAACAATCCAACTTCAAAACCCATTTCTAACTAATTCCCTGATTGATGAATGGTACTGGGCCGGAACGTTTTTATTTTTTCTAATGGCGACCTTCACCGCTTCTTCTACTTCTCCAACTTCGCCGATTGTCTTCATTAGATTATTCTGATATTCGGTAATCATTTGAAGGACTGTTTGTCGCAAGGATTGATCCCCTGAAATATCTTCGGCTGTCTGCTCCAAATCGTATTGATTTCTTACAATCTTCTCAAAACAAATTCCCTTGAACCTTGCCGTCACGGTGTTGCGATGCATGTTCAGCTGTAGCGCCGTTGAATTGATCTCAAATTTATTTTCCCTCAATGCATTCAAGAGCAATTCGTCGCCCTCACTCTTTTTAGGTTTCTTGGACGGCTCGACGATCTCTTTCACTTTTATCCCGGAATCCAAACCCAAGTCTTTCTCCTGAATCAATTCTCCCGATGCAAAGGTGATCCCTCTTTGAATGATGTTTTCAAGCTCCCGTATATTGCCGGGCCAATCGTAATTCAACAGTGCCTGCATGGCCTTGTCGGAGATTCCCTTGATTTGCTTCCCATACTCCACTCGGTATTTTTCTATTAGATGGGTTGTAAGATTTTCAATATCTTCTTTTCGTTCCTTCAGGGGAGGCAAATTGAAAGTGACTGTGTTCAAGCGATAAAACAAATCTTGTCTGAACTCTCCATCCTCCATTTCTTTTTTCAGATTTCTGTTGGTCGCCGCAACAACCCTTATATTGACTTTGAATGCCTTTCCACCAACGGGTTGGACCTCTTTTTCCTGCAATACCCTTAGGAGCTTGACCTGAAGGTCCTGTCTGATTTCTCCGATCTCGTCCAAAAAAATAGTTCCTCCATCCGCTAGAGTGAACTTCCCTTTTTTGTCCGCCGTGGCTCCCGTGAACGAGCCTTTCAAATGTCCGAAGAGTTCGCTTTCGTACAAGCCTTCTGGAATCGCCCCCATGTTTACGGGAACAAACTCCCCAGATCTTTGACTCAATTCGTGCAAAGCGCGAGCAAAAACTTCTTTACCTGTCCCCGAATCACCCAAAATTAGAACAGGAGAAGGGACTTGCGCCACTTGCTTCAAATTCTTAAAAACTTCCAAAACGGAAGGGTTGTTCGTATTTATCCCAAACCGTTCGCATTCTATTTTGAGAGGTTGCAATGTTTCTTGAATTGGGGAGTCGAATGATATATGAACTCTAAGGTCAAGCACCTTATCTTCCAGCTTGGCTCTTTGTGCCAACAAATCTTCCTTATCCAGGGTCAGCAACTGTAATTTTTCCTGCAAATCTTCAATTTGCATGCCTTGGGTTTTCCCCTGTTCTTGACCCTTTTGGACACCTTCCTGGATACTGGATAGCTGATCCTGTATCTCTTTGAGTTCCTCTTCTTTTCGCGCCAAGTCGGAGATGATCGATTCAAGGTGAGATTCCACCTTCGTTTTTTCATGTTGAAGAGTGTCCGATATTTTTTTTTCAGTGGAGGCCTGAATCACAGCGACCAACAAAGCAGTGATAAAAATCGATAGGATCGGCGAGAGCATGGGCAGAACGATTCCCGCATGAAACGCCCAGACCCCAAAAGCAACATAGCTTCCTGCCAGTAAAAGGATTCCCGCCGCATGCAGAAAGTAATTACGGCGACCAAAGATCAGCGCGGTTCCCAGGCTCAACAACAGGATCAATGTATGATTTGTGGAATGATGGCTTTGTTTGAGAAAGCTTCGGGTCAGAATAGTGTTAACGATATTGGCGTGGATGCCGCTTCCGGGGTAATCCTTCTCAAGCGGGATGGATTTTATGTCGTGACCTGAAAGGGTGTTTGAAACCAGCACCAGCTTGCCCGTCAAGTCTTCGCCATTATTCGCAGGCTCCTCCGACAAAACGGAAGCGAAGGAAGCGTGTTTGAAAGTATCTTCCCAGCGGCCAGCGTAATTGATAAGCATTTGTCCTTTGGAATCCACGGGAATGCGTATATCGATGCTTTGATCTTCCCCCGGTAGTCGCACTTCTTTTAAAAGGATAGATGAGCGAGAGACTTCCACATTGGCAAAAGAAATATCAAGGTAGTTGAGCACGGCCTGCAAGCCCAGAGCGGGGAGAAGGGTTCCTTTGTAGCGCACTAAAAGTGGTACCCGACGAATCACACCGTCAATATCTCTATTAGAGGCGATGTGCCCGGTGGCATGAACCTCGCGTCCCAAGCCCAAAAAAGGATGGATCGCTCGATTGACGTTTAGATACCGCTGAGTGTATTGATTCTTAGGGATTCCATCTGCTACAGGTAGAGTATTGACAGTGTCGCCTTCTACAGAAGCTTCTGGTTCCTCAGACAATTCCACAGCGACGGGAAATAGTGCCAGCTCTTTAGCGGCGCGGATCAGTTTGAGATCATTTTCATGTCCCGTAGACTGAGCAAATAATACGTCATAGAGCACGGCTCCTGCTTTCCCCTGATTTAGTAGGTCCAGCATGGCCACATGGACATTGCGATTCCAGGGCCAGCGACCGAATTCTTTTGCGCTGGCGTCATCAGCGTCGATCATAATGATATTGGGATCGGTTTCTATTGGGCCGCGAATTTTAAAGCGAGCGTCCAATGTCTTTAGCTCCCAGGCCACAAACAAATCAGAGAAGCCCATTGCAAGAACAATCGTAATCGATACTCCCAGGAATCCAATGATGAGTGATTTTTTCATAGCGGGTTTCAATACTCTGCTTCGATCAAGACAATATTATTCTGCACCCGACTGATGAAATCAGAACGCGAACCCGACTCCCTGGGGATAACGACTATGCTAGTGGGAGCTATCAATGTCTCAGGCAGAATGGCAATCAGGTTTTTGACGAAGGTGGACTTGATGGCAAAGTTGACGTTTTGCGGAGCGTTGCCAAAAAGTTGGAACGTGTTGGCGGAATCAAGAGAAGACGATACGATCCCCACCACTTCGCCTCTTTCGTTGAACAATGGACCGCCGCTGTTACCCGATTGGATGGGGATGCTTACCTGAAACGCCTTCGGATCGTCCCGCACCCCGGAAAGAGAATTGATGACTCCCTCAGAGTACCTCGGCTGTTGTCCCAGAATATGGCTTATTGGGAATCCAATGGTAAAAACCTTATCGCCTATTCGCATCGCCGAAGAATTTCCAAGCGAGATGTTTGCTCCCGGCAGATTGGGCGAGTGCTCAGGTTTGATAAATGCTACATCGTTGGCTTCGTCTTTGATGACAAGTTTCGCCAGAACATTTTCTCCATTGAGAAACCTCACCTTTATTTGTTTGGCGTCCTTCACGACATGATAATTGGTCAGGATGTACCCTGAAGAGCCAAAGGTGAATCCTGTTCCCGCAGTTTTGACGAGGATTGTTTCAGAGGCTACTATAATAGGACGTTGGGGCTTGGAGGCCGTTTCCTTTTGTTTCTGAGTTATCTTTCTAAGAGCGTTTAAAGCAAGTATATCTCCCTGCTCGGCGGCCTTACGGAGCCACTTCACTGCCTCTTTATCATCCTTAGGCACCCCCTCTCCATCAAAATACATCGCGCCGAGATAGGCTTGCCCCCTAGCAAATCCCTGCTCAGCGGCTTTGCGAAACCACTTCACTGCTTCCTTATAATCCTTCGTTACTCCTAGGCCGTCGCGATACATCACACCGAGATTGTATTGCGCCGTAGCAACTCCCTGCTCAGCGGCTTTGCGATACCACT
>PCWG01000028.1:0-133374 GCA_002787235.1 Nitrospinae bacterium CG11_big_fil_rev_8_21_14_0_20_45_15 | reverse complement strand
TCAGCGGCTTTGCGATACCACTTCACTGCTTCCTTATCATCTTTAGGCTCGCCAGCTCCGTTGTCATACATCCTGCCAAGATTGAGCTGCGCGCGAGCATCTCCCTGCTCAGCAGCCTTACGGAACCATTTCACTGCTTCCTTACCATCCTTAGGCATACCAGCTCCGTCGCGATACATCACGCCGAGATTGACTTGCGCCGTAGCATCTCCCTGCTCAGCGGCTTTGCGAAACCACTTCAAAGCTTCTTCCTCATCCTTAGTCACGCCAGTTCCAGTTATATACATCATTCCAAGATTGTTTTGCCCCGCAGCATCTCCCTGCTCAGCGGCTTTGCGAAACCACTTCAAAGCTTCTTCCTCATCCTGTGTTACTCCTAGGCCGTCGCGATACATAAAACCGAGACTGATTTGCCCCGCAGCATATCCCTGCTCAGCGGCTTTGCGAAACCACTTCAAAGCTTCTTCCTCATCCTTAGACACTCCTCTTCCAGTTATATACATCCTGCCAAGATTAGCTTGCGCCGTAGCAACTCCCTGCTCGGTGGCTTTGCGATACCACTTTACGGCCTCCTTATCATCTTTAGGCACGCCAGTTCCGTTGTCATACATCCTGCCAAGATTGAGCTGCGCGAGAGCATCTCCCTGCCCAGCAGCCTTACGGAACCACTTCACCGCTTCTTCCTCATCCTTAGTCACGCCAGTTCCAGTTATATACATCACACCGAGATGGACTTGCCCTGAAGCATCTCCCTGCTCGGCGGCCTTGCGGAGCCACTTCACTGCTTCTTCCTCATCCTTAGGCACGCCAGTCCCGTCGACATACTTCATGCCAAGTATAAATTGTGCGTCAGCGTCGCCCTTGAGAGCATCTTCATGAAGTGCTTCTAAGGATGAGTTTTCCTCACCAATGGAATGCGGGACCAACCCGAGACCGAACCAGCAAAACCAAAAGGCCATCGATAATATGATTTTCCAATTATTTTTATTCATCGTGATTCCTCTTCATTTCCCATTGTCCCGATCATGTCGATGGGTTTTTCGGGCTTCTCAAGAATCGGTATTTTTCTTGATCCTCTGGTATAAACCTGCTCCTTTCCGAAAATAAATATCTCGGAGTAGGCCTCGGCCCAATCTGAACTTTCTGCCGACAGGATTTGCTTTGACAGAATTTTGATGTCCCGCATTCCGCGAGTGCTTCCGCTCTGTAAGCTATGGAAGCCTTCATCCAAGTTAAGCTCTAAAAGCGGAATTTTATTTCGAGTGACTATGGCTTTTGCTCTTTCAAGCCCACGCGGTCCCTGAATATCAAACTCGAATCCGTAATTTGGGGATGGGACCTGATAGGTAACTCCCTTGCGTACAAAATTATCCTGATGGTATTTGTTGGGGAAAATAACGGTGATATTTCCATTCGAGCTAACATCGAAAAGGGTGAGATAACCGCTTTCCTCTGCCTTGACGTAAAAGACAATCTTTTCGTTGATCTGGTATTCTTTCTTATCAGTCCAGACTGAGACGTTGAAAGGCGACCGGTCCGGTTTCATAGCTACTATTTTTTCAAGCTTTTCCTGATAACTGTCGCCTGACTCTAGAGAACCCGTAGGCACTCCCTTCGGCTCCAATAATGCAAGGTCTTCAGGGTTGATTTCTTTTCTCGCTATAAGAGTATTTGCCGATGAGTTTATATTGTTGGTTTGCGTTTCAATCAAACGCGCTCTCATCTCTAGCCCGCCATTTTCCATCCGGTAGGAGCCGTTGACGTAGAAGTCCAGACCATTGGCTTTTGCAATTTCTTCTGGCTTGTCGTTTTCCGCTACAGCGATTTCCTTGATTTTTATATCCTCCGCTCGCGCCAGGATAGTCTTGATGTCTTCTTCCAATATCCTGCTGAAAGGCGTGGTTTTTTCGTAACGAAGGTCCTTGAATACCATCACTCCCAAAAGCGGAGTTTCGCCTGGTGGGATATTGCTGATCAACTGATTGACGAGGCCCGTGATTCCTTTTCTCCATGCGTATGATTTGTTTGCGGTCCATTTTGGAGTCTGGATCGAGTAGTTGAATGTTATTTTCAGATTTTGCAAAGGAGATAGAAATTTATCGGTCAATTCTTTGTCGAAGCTGGAAACGAAACGGTCAAAATCCAGTTTCAGTGCCACAATGTGATTCGCTTCGTCAAAGGACAAAATTTGATGGACTCTGGTTTGGACACTTCCATTGGAGTCGCTTAATGTCGATTCTTCAAGTTCGCCACTTCCTTTTTCGTATTTGAAAATGACAGGAATGTTGGAAGCGGGGATTTCCTTCCCGTCGGAAAGCAAGTAGACCTTCGCGACCAGTGGATCGCTCAGACCTTTTTGTGACTTCACCTTCAGCTGGTTGCCGGATAAAGAAGACATCTTCAGGTTATGAACAATTCTTAAAATTCTGGATTCAAAGTCACCGTTATAATTATTTTGACTCTCAGCAGATCCTCGTCGGCGAGTTATTACATAGAGTGCACTTTTTAATGGCGATAGCGTTGGGTCTTTTTTATATCCCGCCATGTAGTTAGAGAGGGCTGAAATAACATCGGCTCTATTTTCCGCTTCGACACCGTCGCGCATGTACCCTTTGAGAGACAACTCGACCTTCTTGATTCGGTTTTCAATGGTAGATGAAGCCAACTTTCTTTCCAACGTTGCTAATGAGTAGTAGACTCCTTTGATTTTGTCATACCATCCGTCCTTGATTTCCACGCCCTCAAGAACCGTATCGACTTCAGTTTGAATCACCGACTCAATGTAGGTCCCCTCCGTGCTTGAAACATCCTTCATATTTGAGCGGATTCTAACTTTCAGAGTTTTTGCAAGATTGGATCGGGCCGACTCATTTGCGGAGACGGCATTTGTATCGGAAAAACCCACACCGATTAGATAACTCGTCTGAGGAAAACGTGGATGTCCCTTCCCAAGCACCCAGTCCGGGGGTGTGGTGGGTTTGGCTTGGGATACCTCCTGGGCCGACTCTTGATCTACGCCTCTTTGTTTTACAGCGCAACCGGAGATCACGGCAAGGAATAGCAAGCTTATTAAAATTATGTAGGTTTTAGCCTTCATTTTTTCTTCCTTTTTATATCGGCACTCTAATACTCTAAAGCAATAACTATACCCAAGCGGCTACACATTACGCCGGGAGTTAAATATCACCTTTATAGGGTCATTTTTCTCAGATCAAACTCAATCATGCATGACTTTATATAGTCTCCATGCATGGGTCAGTGCATGGAACTCCATGCATCCATGCGCAAAAATTGTAATCGTGAAGGCGTAGTAAGCCTCGCGATTTTCGCCAACCTTTAAAAATTTCCTGAATTACCCAGCAATTTAGCATTTTTCATATTATTTTTGTGCGAAATTGGATTAACCGAAATAATTTTTCTCAATCGGCATGAAAAGTGTAATGTAAGAGATAGATCCTGCTGGAACGCCTTGCAATCTTTCGTCCAGTATTAAGTATTTATTCACATATATAGAAACTTGAAGGAGGTCAATGAAATGAAAATAAGACTTCAACTATCATCTTACTGGGTATTGCTTTCGATCATGGTAGCACTAAGTGCCTGCACTAGCACACCTGACCCCAAAAGGGTCACCATGGAGGACTACAATCCTCCTGAATGGGTCACCAAAGGAGCAGGAGCCTTTAGCGATTCAAACGGTAAAGCATTTTACGGAATTGGCTCTGCCACAGGGATCAAGAACTATTCATTGCAAAGAACAGCGGCAGACGACCGGGCCAGAAATGATTTGGCCAAAGTCTTTGAGTTTTGGACCAAGTCATTGACCAAAGATTATCAGGCGCATACAACAGCAGGAGACTTTAATACAAGTTCGGAAGAGCAGAACGTCGAGGTCGCCATCAAAACCGTAACCTCAGCCACCCTTACGGGAGTTCTGATAATTGATCACTGGGAGCACCCTGGAAGAAACGAGCTGTTCTCATTGGCGCGACTGGACCTTGAATCGTTCAAAAAGAACTTGGATCTCCACAAGGAACTCTCGGCGGAAGTGCGAGAAGAAATCAAGAAGAGAGCGGACAAACTGCACGAAGAATTGGAACAAGAGGTCTCTAAAAAGGAAGGGAATTACTGATGAGACTCTGGGTTTTATTATTCATTCTTATATTGGGGTTAGCGAATACTGCATCTGGTCAGGATTTCAATCCGAAAAGAATATACCAGAAGGCTTCCAAAGCCGTTGCTCTAATCGTTGGATTTGATAGGGGAAAAGAATCTGCCAGTACTGGAACCGGATCCATCATAAGTGAAGATGGTTTGATCCTCACCAATGCGCATGTGATCTATAACGATGAGAAAGGCCGACCCTTTGATTCGATAAGAATTTTCCTGAAACCGGATCGTGTGACCGGCAACATGAAAAATGATACCTCCCGGAAATTCAGAGCAAAAGTAGCGCATTACTCAAGCCCCCTGGACCTTGCCATCTTGAAGATTGACGATCCTCAATTTTCACGCTCTCTTTACTTACTTGAGCTGTCAAACCTGACTGAAACTTCTATTGGCGATCCCGTTCTGGCTATAGGTCACCCCGAGCAAGGAGGTCTGTGGACCCTGACCACGGGAACCATCAGCAGTTTGATAGAAGGGTTTAACGGCACTCCCGGTAAAGACGTATTTCAAACTGAGACCAGTATCAATAGAGGAAACTCCGGTGGCCCATTGATAGACCGCCATGGGCATTTGGTGGGTGTGAACTCAATGATTGCCCGCCAAGGAGAGGGCGGCATAACAATTACAGACATTAATTTTTCAATAAAATCAACCGTAGCGATGGAATGGATGCATTCCGTTGGCTACTCGCAGCAATACGCAAAAACAACACCACAGACAGTGGATACCCATCCAGAGTACAAAACCCTCACAGAAAAAGCCGGGATAGTCCCCGTCCCAACTCAACAACCAAAACCCGCCGAAATAAAGCCAGAACCCAAACAGCAACCTTTAAAAGAACCAGAAATATTAACTGAGGTTCATCCCTATGAAGAGAAAGACTTATTTGAACAAGTGGAAGACGAGATGGAAGATATGATGCGTGACATGAAGGGGAAAATTCGACGTCGCTAATTGCAAAAGGAAATACAGACACGATGCAAAAATTCATAAAAATTCTTTTAGCCAGCCTGATGATATTCACGCCAGCTCTTGCCTCGGCGGATCAAATCAAATTGTATCTTGACGATACCCATACAAAACACATCATGGTTGAGCAACAGGATTGTTCCGTCCATAAAACAGAAGACGGTCGCATCACCTTGGGCTTTAAATTAGGAAACTTATTATTTGGTATAGGCCCAGAAATCACATTCGGCAAAAAAATCGGCATCGACTGGGATCATACCGTTCAGAGTTTAGTTGCGCGTTATCAGGAGCTTTGCGCTCGGTTTAATACGGGAAGCATCAGCAAGCAGGAATATGATGAACGGTTGGCGCAAATTGAAGGGATTGAAAAAGAGGCATACAGCCTTTACCAGAAGTTTTTAGAGAGAAAAGCCCGACGCAAACAGGACGCATTTGATGAACTGGATAGAGAAACGCGGATCACTGAATCAATCAAAAAGTCTTATGACAGTATAAATAAAAAGATAAACACTTCTCGTTTGGACGAGTAATCTCTTATTTGTATCACTGAGCAACAGGAAGCTGTCAAAATGAACAGAAACTTTTCATTCAACTACAATTCATTATTTCGCAATGTATGCACACCTGCTCTACTTCTCCAGCTTTTATTGGCGTTTTTCTTTTCTTCATGCGCGGGAATAGACCAGTCCGTCAAAACAATGAAAGATTATCTACCCGACATCGAAATGGAAGATTTTGCAAATGGAGAGGATACATCTAACAAAAAAGCAAGGATTTCAGAAATAATCACCCCCTTGAAAAAAGCAAACTTTATATTTTCACCGATTATTTCACTCAAGGATCTAAACAAAAAGAGTGCACAAAAAAACAAATTCTTTTTGGCTGGCGAAATTTATTCCAAATACCCTGAAGAGGCAGTCAGTTCTCTTTCAAAAGATAATTGTTTTTCCCCAGGCGAACAGGATTCTATTAATAAACTGGATCGACTGTACCATGTCTTCATTAAAGACTTGGGATTGAATTCTGCGAATGTGAACGAAATTGACGCAAATGACAAAATTGATACCCACTTCTTAATACAGCCCGTTCTTTTGAAATACCAGTATTGCAAAAGGGCAGTTGTCGAGATTCGCTATCTCATACAAAGTGAAACCAAGACACAGACCGCTAGGACTATAAAAACTTCTCACAAAGCCGAAAACTTCAATTTCCCTGAAAAGGATAAACATCATCCGTTTTTTAACTATAACCACCCTGGGACCCAATTCTCAGGATTACGACATGCCTTAGCTATGGCGTTCTATAAAAACACACTGGATTTGATAGAAATGATATCGGAGGAATACAACGGAAATGAAACCAAATAAGCTCAACATAAGGTGTTTCATTTTAACCCTATTGTTACTGGGGTTCTCTTATTCCACAGCTGTTTGTCAGGAAATTTCAAAATTCAGCTCTCCTTGGGAATTACAAGCTTATTTAAAACATTTGAATGAGCATAAATTATTTTCTGACCTAAAAAACTTCCTGGAAAACAATTACTCCAACTCGTCATTAAATCTGGAAACTCGCTTGTATATTTTAGATGATCTGGCGAACCTTTATTCCACAAAGTTAATAGATTTTAAAAAGGCCGACGCATTTAATAAAAAGGCACAAGATTTATATTCATCATTAATTGGAAGAGATATAAAGGAGCTGACGTTCTCGAACTATTTCAATGAAAATCGACTGATATCAGATTTGTTTTATTTATCCCCTGATGCTGTACAAAAAGAGATCAAAATTGATGAAACCCGCTCATCCATCGTCGACTTAGAAAATAAAACTCTTGCCGAACGCCCAGATCTCCTAACTGAGTTTCCTCAACAAATGATCGAATTTGCCAGAAAAGAGGATTTACGTGCAATAGGAAACCGGATTCAAAGAAGGGAAGCATTGCTGAAAACAAATCTGGGTATTGAATCCATTCCAGTAAAAAATGTATCGCCGGGAAAAATGAGAATCATCGAGGGGATTGAGTCTAAAAGTCCGGAAAACAGCATATCTGAACACGAGAAAAATTATCTCCTAACAAAGTATTCATGGTCATCCATTTCACCCAACGCACCCCCAGACCAGTACTTGCCGATTATTCAATTTGGCGAAAAAGCAATTAGCCAACAGGAAGAAACCAGCCCAGAAAGCTTGGTTCTCCTTTGCCATCTGCATTATTGGGTTGGGATGTCACATTTAAAGACGGGCCAAACCCAACCAGGTATTTCTCATCTTGATAAATTTGATCAAACTATTGAGAAACTTGAAAACGCGATCCAGCAGGGACATGAAGATCAAAAATTTTTTATCGATGATATTGAAAAACAAATTAAGGTGAGTCTTCATGAAGACAAGTTGTCCGATGAGAAGTGGTTAGGATTCTGGAGTGGCACGAAAAAATTTGGAAGTACAGTGCTGGAAGGCGTTGGACAGGTGGCACTTTACACATTTTTGGGTATGGTGGCTGTCGCCGATGGTTATAATGCCGCGTATGGAGGAAAGACCCTTTCCGCTCAGGATTGGAAGAATTTGGCAGAAGGCACAGTAAAGCTGAGCACCAAGATGCATGAGAGTGGAACGGAGCAAAGAGAGGAAATAGAAAATGAACATCATACTGAAGTAGTAGAACTACAGGCAAAATATCTTGAAACTAGACAGGGCATCGAAGAAAACTTTTTTCTACAAAAGAACAGCCTGACTCTTCAGCAGTTAAAATATGCCCGGTTCATGGGGCCGAATGAACAGTTGGACTTTTTTGTGGCAAGAGGGGATGGTTTATTCGCGTCAGGCGATAGCTCCGGCGCAAAAGGATTATACCTGAACGCATTGAGTCTGATCGAAAAGCAACGAGCCACCATTGATTCGGACACCAAACGAATCGTATTTTCCGGCCATAGAAACTCCATTTACGTAAAACTCATAAGAATATTTTCTCAGGAAAATGATGCGGGGCAGGTTTTTCATTTAATCGAACGGTCAAAGGGTAGAGTTTTTGCCGATCTTCTAGAAAGCAAAGACCTTAAGTTGGCAAGAAATGAAGAAAGCGATTTTTATCAGAGATATTTGCTGAAAAATTCTGAAATGAACGAAATTCTGTCTCACGGGTCCGTCAGTCTGGACCAGATCAAATACCTTGAAGAAAACCGAGAAATCCATGTTTCCCCTAACTTCAGGACCACACCTTTGGTTGAGTTCAACAATCTGGATCAAGCTAAACCCATTACGCTTAATGAAACGGAAAACATTCTCTCAAGACCAACTATTGACAGCAACTTTATTCAGTATTTTATTTTACCTGAGAAAACCGTAATTGTGCTGGCTGGAGGAACTCAACTGATAAAGGAGGTCTCTGTAGGAAAAGAGCTGTTGATAAAAAAGATTTCCCGTTTTAGAGAATTGATTTCAAAACGTAGCGAAAGTCAGGTTGAATTTCTCAATTTGTCCCAGGAATTATATAAAATACTAATCAAACCTATTGCCATCAGCATATCGAAAAATAGGATCATTATCTCTCCGCATGGTCCTCTTCATTATCTTCCTTTTCAATTACTGCATGATGGAGAAAAATACCTGGTCGAAGACTACACTTTAAACTATATCCCTAGTGCCACAGTATTGCGGTATCTAGCTAACAAATCTCCGATCGGGCCGCTTGAGCCAGAGGATGAATCTGGTTTTATCGGGTCTATTGCCTATGACAGCGATTATTTACCAGGCTGGACTCCTGAAGCCAGTGATGAAAGTTCCGATTCTAAACCACCCAAAAGTATTTTATTGCTCGGCAACCCCACACTGGATAACGAAGCATTGAATTTGCCTTATTCTGAAATCGAAATTGATAATGCATCCAGCTTTTTCCCTGATTCATTAAAACTCTCACATAATGAGGCAAGCGAAACCAATTTGAAGAACAAGGCCTCGTATTATGAGGTTCTTCATTTTGCAACACACGCTACTTTTGATAACGACGAACCATTCAATTCATCACTTTTATTAGCAAGCGATGGTAGTAATGATGGAAAGTTAACCGTGGAAGAAATTTATCAACTTCGATTAAAACCTTCTCTTGTTGTCCTGAGCGCATGTGAAACAGGACTGGGGAAATACTCTGCCGGAGATGAAATAATAGGTTTCTACAGGGCTTTTATGTATGCTGGGGCAAAATCTATCATAGCAACTCTATGGCCTATTTCTGATGAAGCCACATCATTTTTAATCAATGAGTTTTATCAGGCATTGAAGAAGAATCCACTGGGTGAGTCCCTGCGGATGGCTCAACTGAAAACAAAAGAGAAATACCCGAATCCGGCTAACTGGGGCGGGTTTGTCCTTGTCGGAAGAAATTAAAAATAATATGCTTGACCTGTAAGGGAAACTTGGATTGAATCCATGAAAGTTTATTATTAGGGCTAATTCTATATTCATCCTAACCACATATGAAAAAATAGTTTTGGGATTACTAATCTCTACATAAGCACAATCATTTTTGGAGGTTTTCCAATGGAAAAGAACCGCAGGCAGTTCCCAAAAGAATTTAAACTTAGAAACAAATGCACGCAGATGCAATTAGCAGTTCTTTTTATATTCGGTTTATCTCTTATTGGCTGCGCTTCTGATGTAGCTAATCGTTATTATGCAGCTAAACAATATCCATCAAAAAACAAAGCGGACGTATTGATTCTAAATTCTAAGCCAACTAAGGCTTTTATCGTTATCGCAGATTTCCAGTCTCGAGGTGAAACCCCCAGTGATTTACAAGAGAAAGCTGCCAAAATTGGGGCTGATGCAGTGATCATTTCAAGGATTGGCGGTTTATATTCCCGGAGTGAAGAATGGGCATCCAAGGATAGATACCAAGGACAATTCCATGATCATATTTTAGGTACAGCAATCAAATTTACAGAGGAGAATTGAAATGAGAACTAGGTCAATCGCTATATTAGCTCTGATACTGCTACTAACTGCTTGTGCTTCAGTTAACGTAACAAAGACAGGCAAGGGGTTTTTTGAGCCCACTTCCCCTGCAGAAGTACAAATACTAAAGACATTGCCAGATTTTAAATATGTAGAACTCGGTACACTGACAGTAACTGGATTTGATAGCGGAGAAACAGCAAAAATGCATAATGCTATTCGTGCAAAATCATCAGATTTGGGGGCTACTGCAGTTATTCTCACCGAAGAAGGTTTGACTCCTGGAGGATGGGGGACTTATATGCGATGGGCAACAGGCGTGGCTATTCGAAAATTAGAAGGCCAATAATCAATAGGAATAAAATAGTATTTATACACCACAGAACTATATTCTTTCTGACCTTTTTCCTGGCTTCCGCCTTCATTGATCTTCCCCTGAATAAGTGAACAGTTAATTTAGCCACTTTTTTTCTCAAAGTCTACTGAGCTGAGATAGTCCTTTACGGTCCAAAGCACATTGATAAGGGCTTCGGTTTGCCACATAATTGTGATTATTATTTGTTCGACCACGGCTGTGCATTCATAACGAGTAAAGTTTTAGTAACTTGGAAAGTGAGAAGATAGATCATGAAACGCTTCATCGTAACCGTACTCATTCTGACAATCCTTCCCGCCTCGGCATTTGCCAGCAGGGGCATTGAAGTCGTATCCAAGCTGGAATCTGCGTCTGGCCGGACAGTAGGGTCCTATCGCGCTTTGGTGATTGGGATCAACGAGTATCAGGACAGTGCCATCCCGGATTTAAAAACAGCGGTGAACGATGCAACAGAACTCTCACAAGTCCTGCAATCGACTTTTGGATTCACCAATGTAGCGGTCCTGACCGATGGACAGGCCAACGAAAGCAGTATCATTCGGGAGTTAAGAAGTCTGGTTGTACAGAGTAAAGAAGATGACAGCGTTTTGATTTATTACGCCGGGCACGGGGAATTAGATACGCTTACAGGAAGCGGCTACTGGGTCCCTCACAACGCCAAAGGCGGAGACCCCTCCACCTACATGAACAATGCAGTCATCCAGCAATACATCAAAGCCATTCCCGCAAGGCATGTTCTTCTGGTTGCCGACAGTTGTTTCTCTGGATCGCTATTCGGCGAAGCCCGATCCTTGCCGCCGATCAATAATAAATTCTACGCCACGCTATACAAAGAGCGATCAAGATGGGGTATGACCTCAGGCAACCTCACCCCTGTTGAAGATGCAGGTTCCGGCGGTCATAGTATATTCGCCTATCATTTTCTAAAGGAGTTGAAGGAAAGCGATAAGCCCTATCTCACGCCTAGAGATATTTACCAGCGCATCGGACCAGTTGTGCGGAACAACTCAGAGCAGATGCCGATCACCCAACCGATAAAGAACGCGGGTGATGAAGGCGGCGAGTTTGTATTCATAAGGATGGCATCGTTAGTCCCTCAAACATCAAGTATCCCTGCCTCTCCTGTTCTGGCACCAGCTCCCGCGCCAACACCATCTCCCGCTCCGGTGCCAACCCGGCAGGAATCCGAATTGGATCGAATATTGCGGGAAGCGGATGAGAAGAAACAACAGGCCGAACGCGATAGGCGCAAATCAGCGGAGCGTAATGCGGAGATAGAAACCTATTACGCCAAACTCGAAGACGTAGACAAGATGAAAGAGTCCTCACTCCCTTCGGAATCAAAGGTGAAGGTGTGGTCTGAGTTCATTAATCAATACTCCACCGATAATCCCAAGTTGGAAGAAGCGCAGAAGAAGCTGGAGTTCTGGGAGAAGATGGCGCGTTTGCCTGTTGATGAGCGACCTCAGATAAAACCCCCCGAGGGTATGGTTCATATCGTGGGTAGCGAATATACGGCGGGAGCTGATGCCGATCAAGGCTATGCAAAGTGCAAAAAATATTTTGCTAGATGCGAACGAAGCTGGTACACCGACGAGACGCCTCATCAAGAGACAGTGCGGTCTTTTAATATCGATTCGTATGAGGTGACGCAGGAACAATACGAGCGCGTGATGGGTAAAAATCCATCGCACTTCAAGGGATCGAATCGCCCCGTGGAAGAAGTGACATGGCACGAAGCCAAAGCGTATTGCGAAAAGATTGGCAAACGTTTGCCGACGGAATGGGAGTGGGAGTTTGCGGCGCGAGCGGGGTCAACGACAGCTTATTACTGGGGCGATGAGTACGATGGAGCCTATGCCTGGACGGGTAATAATTCAGACAATACAACGCATCCTGTGGGGCAGAAGAAACCGAATCGATTCGGATTGTACGACATGGCGGGCAACGTATGGGAGTGGACATCAAGTAATTATGAGGGCGGAGGTAAAGTCGTCCTCCGCGGCGGGTCGTGGATCACTCTTCCGGACAGTATGCGTTCTGCGGACCGCTATAGGCTCGTTCCCTCGATTCGCACCAATAATTTTGGGTTCCGTTGTTCCCAGTAGCCGTTTTACTCTTTGCTCTTTTACCCTCTTACCCTCTGCCCACCCGCAGGGTGGCTGATTTTTTTTAACGTGTTTTGAAAGAGACTTAACAGTTATGTATGTTCTGCATCAAAGCAAACGATTGGTTTTCATCACAGCGTTACTCGCCTGTCTGTTGGTGGTGTCGTTCGCACACGCCTCACGCGGCATCGGCGTCGTCCCAATCAAAGACAAATCCGGCAAACAGGTCGGGTTGTATAAGGAAGTTCACCTATTGAATAAATCCCTTAAAAATTTCCTTCGCTTTATGCAATGTCAAGAGCTCTTCCACGCTCAAATCATTTAAAACCTGAATCTCCATTAGTGTGTACTTCACAATCGAAGGTTCAGGAGTTCTTACGTTCTCATCCCGAACCAAGTAAAAATCCAATTTTAAATAAGTGCTGTAAACCTGCACCCACCCTCGCTCACGAAATAGTCTTTCAGCTTCTGCCCTCTGAATAGACCGATTTTCTGAAGGAGAAGAATTAATGCGTGAAAGAATATCCCTTTTAAAGCGTTTCAACTGAAAGAGCAGATTCTCCGATAGGGGTTCCATAGTGCCCCTACAATTGAGGAGATCACCCAACGCTTGAAATTTAAACCCTCGTTGGATCATATCTTCATATAAATCTTCCGCCGTCATATGGTTACCTCCCAAGGCTCTCTATCTGATCCAGATAAATCTGCCAATTCGATGTCATGCTTGTCACTGCCATCTAAAGCATTATTTTTAAATGCATTAACCAATGACGCTCTGGTTGTAGGACTGTCATCCTTCGCTTCAAGTGTGTCATGATCTATCTCTTTATATTATTTGGGATTATTCCCTTCAGTGACGTCAATGACCGGAGTGACAGTGAGTTGCTCGGTTTTTGTTATCAGAACCGGACGCTTGTCGGCTGTTCTTGTAAGAGTGCGTACTTCTATCCCGGCAGATCTCAATGTGACTGCCTGCCTTCGGATTTGCTGCGAAAGCGCACTCGCAGTTTTAGGCCAGAATTTATTTTTAGTGACACTATCTGATTGCTTCTCATTTAATTGCCCCAACAATTCAGAATAAGTTCCTTCCCACGACCAAGAGGTCTCCACTTTCAAGTTAAATATTGCCTGTGCCACCAAATCAAACTCCAAGCCAACTCGGTTCGCTTCTACCCGGTTAGCCCCGTACACTTTCATAAATGTGCCCGAGGACCAGCCTAAACTCTCTTCGGCAGCGGTAACCCATTTTGCGGTGTCAGCCATGCGAGGAAGACTGTTCAGTTGCACAGAAGCTAAATTCTTCAAAGCACAAACCACAGCATCCAACAAAGCACCGATGATAGACGGTAAGAACTGCTCAAATTCTTCGAGCACTTCGCTTTCAGGCCGACGCTTTTCTTCAGATATAACTGGTAAATTGATAATAAATGCACGGTCCTTAAGATCTCCTCGGACCGCTATATCATCGATTCCGTTTAAAATCAGGGGACGTTGAGAATTAAACAAAGTCTCTTCCCCATCGCTATACAACTCTCTAGTTGAAAACCCACCACCCGTTGATAGTCTGCAAAATGCATCAGCAAGCTCTTTACGTAAACCAGACAGATTATCAAAATTTAAAATCCAGCCGTTTTGGGCAGCAATCATCAAATCTCGTTCATTCCTAGGAATAGTCCTTAGAGGAGAACTGTTTGGATCAATTATCCTCCGGATCAATCTAGCAAATGTGCTCTTTGCGGAGCCCTGCTCCCCCTGTAAAATCAATATGGGGTAAGGCCCGGTGGGTTTCATGGAGGCTATCAAATACCCTGCAACTAGAGGC
Organism: Nitrospinae bacterium CG11_big_fil_rev_8_21_14_0_20_45_15; assembly: GCA_002787235.1. Classification (GTDB taxonomy): domain Bacteria; phylum Nitrospinota; class Nitrospinia; order Nitrospinales; family VA-1; genus Nitrohelix. The sequence goes on along the minus strand of PCWG01000028.1, from coordinate 118,979 downwards.
CAGTCTTTTTCCTCCAAATTTAGAAATTTTGTTAAATCTTTGAGATTTCCTCCTCTCACCGGAGTTGGCAATGGAAGCATCCCACGAGGACGAATGAAAGGAATGGGAGGTTCCCTCAATACCTTCCACCCGTTTCTGTCAATTTCTATCGCCTCCCAATTTTCATTACCAAGATCCAAATTTATGTTTCCATCCTTTTCACCAATACGAACAGCAACATTTATTACTTCGCCTTCATACTTTGCTTTGCATTCAAAAACACCTAACGCATCTGTCATAGCTTGCGCCTGCGGCGGCTTTCCTAAATTAAGGTAAAATTTGCCGGTCAACCATCTCTTGAATGTTTTCGACCTAATTCGAGATGTTTCCCTATGCTTTCCTTGGGGAAAGGTTACAAATCCATCCCCGTTATCATCATGAAAAAATTCACAATCGAAAGCCAAGTTAATCAATATTTGGGATTGGGTCACGCCTTGGTCATCTGGACCTAAAGAGCTACCCTTGGGGTCAAGCTTCGATTCTGACTCTCCAAAATATTCAGAGTAGACCCCTTGGAAGACAGAAGCAGAATCTACTTTTTGCATCAGTTCTGTAAGGCTATGGCGCGAAAGAAAATCTGTCACATCTCCATTTCGTTGCAATTCTGAAAATCGAATGATTTTAATCTGTTTGGCAACTCCATGAAGACATTCGGAAACCACCCTCCCATGCTTTTGTCCTTTTTCGTCATTATCCTCTAGAATCACCACATCGCGGTCCTTGAGGTACTCATTGAACTCCCGCTTCCAATTTCCCTCACCCCCCAGGTTCGTGGTTGCCGTCAAATCGTGCTTACGAAGAGTTTCAACGTCTTTTTCACCACCAGCTATATAAACAGGGCCTGTACTGTTAATCAATTCTGGTAGTAGATACGGTACACGGCGGACATCTTTTAGGTCCCATATCCAACCACCGTTCCCATCAGGACGTCTCGTACGGAAGGATTTTGGGGGAAATCTCACCACTTCACAAAGAAGATTTCCCGATTCATCTTCATAGCGATAAACCTTTTCAATATTACCTTGAAGCTCGCCATCATGGTCCCTGTCTTTTCTCGAATCAAGTGAACCAGACCAATCACAATGATGACACTTCCAAAGCCCATCATCGATATTTACTGATAAACAAGGTTCATTACATTTTTTTCGTGTATTGGAGCACCGGGGGCAGGGAATTTTTTTAGTTCCCGTTCTCGCCCCCTCCAAATCAATACCGTAATCAAGAAAAGTTTTCATGGATTCAGCGCCCTCCCCATTTGCCCTGCTGACTATCAATCCAGGAAAAATATTTTGCTTCATCAATCAGAACTTTTCTGCCGATCCTGACAATTGCCTTCTCTCTTTCAATCCCATTTCGGTGTGCATCAAAAATCTGAAACCTCAAACCACCTTTGGTCATAAATGGGTGCTTTTTACAAAACTGATTTACCGTCAATAAAACTCGATCCATGGGTCATCTCCTCAATACAGTCCAATTAATAATGCGTAAGGACAATCATCCTTAGCGTGTATAAAAAAATTAGCAAAGGACGGAAGAAAAGTACGGTGCAGTTGCCCCAAAAGGATCTCTTATTTACTTGCCCTAAATAGGGCAAACTTAATGTGCGGGGAATTCATCTGGCCAGAAGGTAAGACGAGCTTTTTGCTTGTTGAGGAGGTAGGAAATCCGTTTTCGCCCTTCTTTATGTGGATCTTTTGACTTAGAGATATTAATGGAACATTTTTCAAAAGGAAGGGTAGTAAGTACAAAATCCAAAGCCAGTTCATGATGCCGCTTTCGGCCTTTTGGAAACCTTCTGACTCTCCCAGGGAGAGCAATTTGCTGGGGAATTTTATCTCGAGGAAGTTCTTCTTGGGGAACTAGAGGATTCTGGTAATGGGTGAGCAAATACAACATATTGATTAGCAAGCCATTAGACGCTGAGTCGCGAGTGGCTGATCGCGGAAGAGGACTTGAATAAATCAAAGGGCCAACTAAGCGACTATCTTTTCCAATAGACGAGTTACGACTTAATCCGTTCAGTTCAAATTGAAAATACATAAGAAAATTATCAAAGAGCTTCGTCAGATTTTCAGCGGGGAAATTAGGGGCATAGAGTTTGCTCGGAATTGTAGATGGCCCTTTATTCAAACCTTGAGATATATATTGATAGGATTTCCAACCTTCCATCAATGAATGGATCAACGCTGGATATCGCTCACTAAATTTCAAAATGTCAGGAATACTCTTTTTAGCCATGGAGGTGTCATACTTTAGCTGTTTGCTAGCACTATTCGCCTCTTTAATTGACGCATTATTTTTCGCACTATACCGCTTGGCCAAAAAGCAAGTTTTCAGCACCTCTCTTTCTAAGACCGGATAATTATGCTTGTAGTCTTCATCACTTTCTTTAATCTTTCCCTTCTCCAAGCCTACTTCATATTGTAGCCTTTCAATAAGTTTGCCTCCCGAGGTTGAGTCTTTAAATTTTCTAACCCATTCTTCATATTCATCTAACCACGAATACGTAAACATGCTTAGAGATGCTAATTTTGCCTTAGGTGATTTCTCTCTGAAAACTGACAAATCCCAGCCACTTCCAGAGGTTTTGATTTTCTCAATTTGAATCTCATTAGATTTTTTTCCCGGCATTATTTTGTTCCAAATATTTTTTCGTTCATTCGTGTTATAACCCCAGCTGTGTGCTGATCGCTAAGATGGGAATATCGCTTTACCATCTGCAAAGTCTTGTGACCGAGAACCTGTGCAATTTCAGCTAGCGTGGCCCCATTCATGGCCAAGTATGAAGCCGTGCTATGCCTGAGATCATGAAATCTAAAATCTTTTATCTTTGCATCCACCAATGCTTTTTCCCAAGCGATTCTTATATTTACGGGTTTCTCCCCGGCTTGATCCAAGAATACGAGATTAGTGCCAATTCTCCGAATATTCGCAAGTTTCTTGATTTCCTCCAAGGCTTGGCCAGCGAGAGGAAGAGCACGCCGTTCATCGTTTTTAGATTCCTGAATAATTGCCACTTTTCGATTTATGTCGATGTCTTTCCAAGTGAGGTTGAGAATCTCCATTTTTCTGGCTCCCGTGGACAACGCGAAAACAACGATAGGAAAAATCATAGGATTTTCGCTTTCCCGACAGGCCTTTAGCAGGTTTTCGCGTTCTTCATCATCCAAGAATCTTACCCTGCCTCTAGGCTCTTTGGGTTTTTGTACTTTTCTGATAGGGGAATCCTCGATCCACCCCCATTCCTTAACGGCAATGGAAAACGCATGAGAGAGTGCTGCGAGATAACGATTTACTGAAGAAGGAGAACGCTTCTTACCTCGAAAGCCATTTTGATTTAACAGAATGTCCCGGTGCTCGGCGATCAACGTCGGAGACACATCCGCCAATAACCTTTCGCCAATTTTATCTTTCCACCAAGTAAGCTGAGTGTATTGATCCCTTTGCATGGAATCCGACTTTTGCGGCAGGACATCACGGATATAGCGGTCTATAAGATCCGCGAGAGAGTGGCGTTTGGCTTCAGATTGTTTAAAGTGCCGACCTTCGAGAATAGCCGATTCAGTAGAGGCGGCCCATCTTTGGGCATCAGTTTTTCTTTTGAAACTTGCCGATTGCGTGGGGTGGCCTTTTAGGCGAATGCGAACACGGTAGGATACTTTTCCGCTCTTACTTTTTCTTTCATCGATGATAGCCATAAGTTTTATTCTCCTATTCGTAATTAGAGCATACAACAGAGGACAAAACCTGTCAACACCTGATATTAAATCAGTGGGTAAATGCTTATATATATATATTTATAATATATTGGTCCAATTATGGTCCAACAAGAGTTCAAAATTATCTTGAAGCTAAATACAGACTGCGAATTATGGGGTGGTTTTGCGGTTTGTTGTGAGTTTTGGAAATGAAATGGACCACCATTAAAAAAATAAAGGAGCTACAATTTCTCGTAACTCCTTGAATTATTGCTGGATCGTCTCGGGGGCGAACCGAGGACCTACTGATTAAGAATCCACCTTATTTAACACCTACCAACACCCGACAACAATCTACAACAACAAATTCAATCAATCTGGATAAATTTATTTTTGCTGATTATTGAGGAATATTGCTCAATTTGAGATGCAAGTGTCATTTAAAAATTATGGATTAAAATCCTGATTGGAGTGCTTTTACTCCGCCATGCTGGTACATTTTCAATCCACCCTTAACGCCATGAAATTCGGCTTCAATCGCTATACTATTTTTACCTTAGCTGTTCTATAGACCAGTTGGAGTTGGCCACGGGCGGGAAGGTTTTGGCATGCTGGATTTCAATCCGTATGAGGCCGTCTGTTCTGCGAGGGATACCGAAACGCAATCGACCGTATGGTGTTGTCCATTCAACGATGCGCTTGAAACTTCCTGAGGTCAGGTCATTTGACAAATTGTTTGAAAAATTTCCTTCTTCAATAAAGAAATTTGGAGACCCATAACGTTGGTTCATGATTTTGCGAACGCGTTCAAAGGTCTGCGAAACCGAGTCTACATCACCCACTGCTTGGAAGTCGATAACCAGAACAGATTGATCGATCCGGTTGCCTGTAGTGAGCAAGCCCAATCGTTGCCGACGTTCAATGCTGTTTAAGAATCGTCCTTCATAGATAAAAAGTCCGGCTCGTTCTACCGGGCTTCGGAAACCTTTCGCCTGCAGGATTGCTTGAGCTTCCTTCAATGAGCCTCCCGGAGGCAAGTCTATCATACGCAAGGGGCCTGAACCAGTCTCCCTTGGTGCAACGGCCATGTCTGTGGTTTGAACTGCCGCTTTAGCAAGCCGATCAAAATTAAAAGTCCAGGACAAGCCCACTCGATAAGCATCCGAATCCAGTCCCGGTCGTGGGTCTCGGCTGAATTGGTTGGCTTCCAGACCAAATTGGTGCTGTTTCCAGGTGTATACGTAATTAAGGGAAGACTGTTGTGTGGTCGAATCAATAGCACTCGTTGAGCCGAAAGCGTTTTGCACTTGTGCATTGTAAGACATACGCAAACTATGGACTTGATTTGCCAAGAACAGAGACAGCGAAGGATTCACATTTTCATCAAGGGTCCCGGCTCCGCTTGCATTGCGCTGGTAGGTTAAACTGGGCGAAACGGTGCCATTGAGTCCCGCCGTTGTAAAACTGTAATCCACCGCACTGCTAAACTGCCTGTTTGCTGTGGAGACATTCGTGTTCTGATTTTTGGCAAATGTCAGAACCATTCCTGGACGAAAGGTGACGTCTCTGACTACAGGAACATTCAACGATGCGTTAATGTTTTGAGTTTGATTGTTGGTCGACAAGCCCCTCCGGGTTTCTACTCCCTGGGTGAAAAAATCGACCTGGCCGGTAATTGCCCCCAAATCTCCTCTGTCCCATAAGGGACCGTTGACGTTCAGACCCCAGACATCCGTATCTGTTGTGTTTGATGATTCCACGTTTGTGGTGAATCTCTGCAAACGGGTACGGACCTGCATTCCATTATCGAAACGCCAACCTAAATGCGCTTCCTTGGTTTCCTGGTCCGAACTGATCGTTGCTCCCCCGGGGCGGAAATCATCGCCATAATATTCATATCGAATCCGGTAAGTCAAAGGCAGGTTCATCATCTTCCCATTGATTTGTCCGAAAATCCCTTTGTCATCCTCGCGCCCCGTTCCATTGGTTCCCGCATCACTGAAGGACTTAGCCAATTCTCCTTCAGCCTCGAATTGAAACAAATTGTACAACTGGAATTTTCGACCCCAGGCGAGGGAACTGACCACCTGATTTCGTTCAATATTACGCGCCAGCGTATTTTCCTTGTAGTTGTGCACTGTAGTAAACGTAAAGGAGCCATACTGTTTGTCCTGCATCAGCCAGGAAGCTCCACTGAACAACTCAACATTTTTTTCCAAATCCCTGTAGGCCCCCTTGGAAACCCCACTGAAAAACTGTATCGAATGCTCTTGCCCCTCCACATTAAATTCTGGCTGAAGCTCTAGCTGAATTCCCTTCAGGGATCGTTGCAAGGTCCGGGATGTTTGCTGACCAAAGAAATCCCCAACCTCCATCTTTAAGGGGATGTTTGCGTCGCCCTTCTGCCATTGAATTTTACCGCGCTCCAGAACCATACCGTTCTCAGTACTGCGGTACTCCGAGTCATTGATCACGCCGAAGGCTTGAATCTCAACATCCTCGTACGGGGAAATTTTCCTCTTTGCATTCAGGTTGTAATCATTGGAGAGCTGAAAACCGACAAAAGGGTAAGGAGACCCGCTTTTTTTTCCATTTCTTACATACTCCTCCATTTTTAACGTATTTTGTCCAGAGAACGACCATTCAGGCAAGGTGTTTTCGTAAGCGTCGACCAGCATATTATCTTCGGCCAACACCGTCTTTGGAAAACACCACAACAGGCATACCAGGACTCCAATTTTCAGTTTTGAGAATTTCATAGAGGAATTGATTTTCATCTGAATTCCTCTTCGATTCTGAATAGCAGTTCATTGGTTCCTTCAAGGCGTTGAAATCCGTTGACCGGATCATTGAAGACGATCTGCATACGCACTGTCGCGGTGACCGTGCTGGTGCGGTCCTCACCATCCTCTACCTTTTTGATAAATTGATCCAGAGTGCTCAAACTCTGCACGGACAGCACTTCCAACCGCGCGTTCCGAGGCACATCATTAGTGATGACCAGTAGCAACTGCTCCGCGTTCGCAAAATCGGGGTCGATCAACTCCGAAAACCCTTGTCCGTTCCAGGCCTTAGCCAGATCATACACCGCTTGTTTTATGATCTGCGGATCCAGTGGCTCCAGTTTATCCGGTCGCGTGGCACCTTCAGGGACCTTCATCGGCTTGCTGATACTTGTAAAACTGCGGAACTCAAACGCAGAAGCAGGCGTCGCCAGAACACAGCAATAGAGTGCTAACAAAATTCCTGTTTGTATTATTTTCATCATATTCGTCATGGGCAGTTCGTTTGGCTATCGCCGCATTTTGTACCCGTTGAAGATCTGATGTCCGACTCGCCCACCCCATCATCATCAAAGTCGAAAGTAACCGTAAAAAATACACCGTCATTGCGCTTCAGGATGACAGTATTATTTCCTTCTTGTATGACAGTTCCCGTCGTTGGTGAAATGAGGGTGAATTGCCCCGCATTAAAAATATTACCGGTGTCGTTGCCAAGCCCGGCAACAGACATAGCCTGACCGGAAACGGCACCTGCGGAAACAACCCAGCGAAAAGTATTTGTACCGTTTCCGTTCGGATCAATCGCAAGAAAAAGAGTATTCGCACCGTTATCCTGCACAGGAAACGTTGTGCCCACCAAGGTCAGGGGAGTTGACTTTGAGGCCTTTCCAATTATGGATTCCAGAGCTGTGAAGTTAAATGGGTTGGCGGTGGCGGTTCCTGAACTCTGCGGGATGACTCGCAACAGTTTTACCTTGCGCGATTTAAGTTTTAGTTTTCGCTCTGCCACAGGTGGCGGAAGTACTTCGGCAGGCGGTGTCACTTTCAACGATCTGCCACCTGGAAATTTTTGGTCAGTCACTCCGCCAACGGTTGGTTGTGTTGGACTGGGCGCAACTTGGGCCTGCTGTTGGGCCGGGACGCTGGGTTGCAGTTGTTGAACAGGCGCAGGAGATTGCACTCCATTAGTTTGGGAGGACCCACCACCTGTCGGTGCTGTCGGTGTGGTACGACCAAGGATCTCATTGATCTTCGATTCCGACAACTGCGGCAGCGGCGGCTGTGTGGGGCTGGGGATAACCTGAGTCTGCTGTTGAGCGAGCAGGCTGGTAGATGGAATCACTACCGTCGCGCCGTTTTTGGGCAGTGTCTGTGTTTGCCCTCCCCCGAGTACATTATTTAACGGCGCGTTCGACGGAGTTGTTGTCTGTCCCAATTCCGTCAAGTCCAACTGTATGCCACCGGGGAAATTCAGGCTCTGACCCGTAAAACTGCCTATGGACGGCGGTGTTAAGCTGGGCGCGACTTGAGTTTGCTGTAGAGCAGGCACGCTGATAGATGGCACTGTCGGCGTAACCCCTCCGGTCGGTGTATTTTGTCCGAGAGTTGGATTGATCTGCGCGTTCGACAGTTGCTTTGGAGCCGACGGTTTGGATAAATCCGAGGGCACTCCACTCGGTAAAGTCAGGCTCTGACCCGTAACTCCGCCCGCAGGTGGCTGTATTGGGCTGGACGTAACTTGGGTCGGCTGTTGAGCAGGCGCACTGGTAGATGGAATCACTGACGTCGCGCCACCTGTGGGTACTGTCGATGCTTGCCCTCCAGGGGCATTATTTAACGGCGCGCTCGAAGGGCTTGGCGTCTGCCCCAATTCTGTCAAATCCAACTGTATGCCACCGGGAAAACTCAGACCCTGACCCGTAACACTGCCTATGGACGGCGGTGTTAAGCTGGGCGCGGTGATCTGAGATTGTACTCCATTGGTTTGGGAGAACCCGCTGGTAGATGGAATCACCGGAGTAATTCCTCTTGTGGGCACTGGCAGTGTTGGACTGGGAAGGACTTGATTTTTCTGTAGAGCAGGCACACTGGATTGCAGTTGTTGAACAGGCGCGGCAATCTGAGATTGCACTCCATTGCTTTGGGAGGCACCTGTTGGTGTTGGTGTCGTCGGTGTCGTACGTCCAAGAATCTGATTGATCTGCGATTCTGACAACTGTGGCTGTGGCGTCTGCTGTGTTGGGCTGGGTATAACCTGGGCCTGTTGAGCGAGCAGGCTGGTAGATGGAACCACTACCGTTGCGCCACTTGTGGGCAGTGTCTGTGTTTGCCCTCCCCCGAGGACATTGTTTAACGGCGCGCTCGACGGTGCTGGTGTCTGTCCCAATTCCGTCAAGTCCAACTGTATGCCACCGGGAAAACTCAGACTCTGACCCGTAAGACTGCCTACAGACGGCGGAGTTAAGCTGGGAGCAACTTGAGTTTGCTTTTGTACAGTTGTGGTGATCTGAGATTTCACTCCATTGGCTTGGGAGAACCCGCCGATAGATGGAATCGCCGGTGTAGTCCCGCTTGTGGGCAGTGTCGGTGCTTGCACTCCAGGTAGATTGTTTAAAGGCGCGCTCGATGGGGTTGTTGTTTGTCCCAATCCCGTCTGTTGAGCGGGCGCGCTGGTAGATGGAATCGCTGGTGTAGTCCCGCTTGTGGGCACTGGCGGTGCTTGCCCCCCAGGGACACTATTTAACGGCGCGTTCGACGAGGTTGGTGTCTGCCCCAAATCCGTCAAATCCAACTGAATGCCACCGGGAAAACTCAGGCTCTGACCCGTAACACTGCCTATGGACGGCGGTGTTGGTATCTGGGCGAAAGATAATGAAAGGGTCCCTGAAAAAAACAGGACTGCAATCACCGAGAATCGGTAAAAAAACAGTTCACCCCTGAATGATTTTAATTTTTCTGTCATTCCACCGGTTCTATCATCACAGCACTACGGTATTTTGGGATGACACGGATTGGCCTTTTGCCAAACCGCCAACTGGTCATCCCAAGTTTTCTTTGCGCTTACACAAAATCCGCGTTTAAACCCTGCTGCTGTAGGGCAAATTCCACTCGCTGGAACGAAGAGAGGTCGAGCCGGTCGAGGAGATGATATCGGAGGAAGATTCGACGTTTTTTGGTCATCTACAATCAATTGTATAGCGCATCTCTCGAAAGCCCCATCCAGGGTATTTCCACATGTTGCTCTTGCCGTTGGACCAAGAATAAATTTACCCAAACCCGCTTCATCAACATCGAAGCAACAAGTGGGACTTGCTTGATCGCAGATGCGAACCTGACCAGGGCCTGGCGGTGGTTTGACAACCGGTGGCGGTGCCTGGACTACTACAGGTGGTGGAGGCGGTGCCTGGACAACCGGTGGTGGAGGCGGTGCCTGGACAACCGGTGGTGGGGCCGAAAACTTACACGGAAGAGCCTCCCAAGCCGCCAAATCCTGATTCCACTTTTGAAGACCAAGATTACAGAATGAGTCTTGAATACGGGCTAAAGGATTCGTACTCGCACCCGGACCAGTGGATGGTCGGCAAACCGCTGGAAGATTAGCCGGTCGAATGGGGCGAGGAATCGGTGGTCCTGTTGTATCGCAGACAGGAGCGGGTGGTGCTTTGACAACCGGTGGCGGAGGCGGTGGGGCCGCAAACTTACACGGAAGGGCCTCCCAAGCCGCCAAATCCCGATTCCACTTTTGAAGAGCAAGATTACAGTTTTGGGCACTTATTTTGTCAGAAAGAGGTGTACCAAGATTAACCGTTGGACAAACCGCTGGAAGATTAGCCGGTCGAATGGGGCGAGGAATCGGTGGTTTTGTTGTATCGCAGACAGGAGCGGGTGGTGCTTTGGCAACGGTCGTTGGTGCTGGGGCCGTGGTCGGTGGCGCAACAACTGGGTTCGTTGCGGTCGGTACGCCAGTCAGTGCGGTTAGTTTCTTAATATAAGTGCCCCACAAACTTTCTACTTGCGAAAAAGCAGTGTCAAATATTCCTAAATCACTGACAGTATAACAGTCAGTCAGAGTCAGGCTTCTTGCACCCGGTGGTTTTATAAAACCTTGATTTATATTCTTCTGTTTATTGTTTTTTGCTATTATCAAGTTCTGTAAAAGGACTGCCAGACCGCGTGCATCATTAGTTGTGATTGCCTTTTGCTGAAAAATGGTTATCAATGTCTGCATATCACGAGAGAAAGCCCCGGTTGTAGCTGTAGGATCGGGGTTGCAGAGATAAGGCATGTTTATCGTGCCATCGGCATTTAACTGCACGCCCGCTAACTTTTTGGTTTGCGAGGGAACATTTTGGAATTTTAATTCCGGAGGCTTGGGCACTCCTGTAGGTAATTGCGCCCAGGCGTTGGAAATAAAACCCAGCCCTGCAATGAGGGAAAACACCAGCGAAAGAACCAACGCTGAACGAGATAAAAACCTCAAGCCTGATGAGTAATTACCATTTTCAAATAAAGACATAAAGCTCACACCCTTAGTTTTTTAAAGATATGGATGATCTGTTAAGTGCTTTTTATAAAACACTTTTCAGCTTGTCTATCACCTTTTCAACTCATATCACAGTCAATTATTTGGCCGAATGTTTGATCCGCCCACCACAGTCGAACGAACTTGCCCTCTAACTTTATGCCAAATACTAAGCTCAGACAAAGTATTTGAATCCGTCGTCTTTTATATAGTTTATTTATGAGTTTGCAAGAAGAGACGCCGAGTACCGTAACGTATTACAGGTGCACCTTTTGCGCTTTATTAAGCGTTTCTTTTTTGTTATGTTTCTTCAATATTATATATATGGGTATTTTGCCAAGAAGCTAAAGCTCTGGCGGTATCATATCGTAAGTCTGAGCATAAAGTAGCACACAATCAGAGAAATTTATTTCTTATTTATTTAAATGGGGGTATTTATGTTTTTTTTGAAATTGGGATAAATCATCAGACTTGAGGCCATATTTTCGTGCAACGCTGGTCCTCTTGCTTCTGAGTTTCCTTTATATGCGGGCTGGGCTTTGTTTCCAACTCCTGGGCGCAAACACCTGCAGGAACTCCACCGATTGTCACATTTTGTTTTGATCCTCCCGCCCCTGTTCTAAATGTAGAAATCTTACCCGATGGCACCTTGAATCCGCCTTATCTCTGTAATCCCGATCCTCAAATCAAAACCGGGGATTTATTCCGATTTCTGGCGGGCGAACTGGATGCTTTTCAGGGTAACGAAGCACCGAATGCGCTAGACTTGCCTTCTCTAGAAAAACTCCTGGATCAGTTGAAAGACCGCGTCACCGTGAAAACGGATAAGTATTCAAAAACGCCTGCCATTCCCACCGATTCCACGAGCGTGACCCTGAATGACTGTTATACAGATGCCGAATGGAAACTCTTCCAATCGACTTTTGGCCAAGTTGCATGTAACTGGTTGAAACATTTCAATGCCCCACATTTATGTTCTCCTGAACTACAGCAAGCCGCTAATATCCCTAACAATACGGCACCCGTGATCATCCTGAATGGTCCCGTCGGAGGTGGCGGTAGAGATAGGGACAGTTTACACGGACGCTGGTGCTACAGCGTCAGATGCAGTCGACAGCACATCACAAATCAAATAATTGTGAGGGATCTTCCGGTTGTAACGTCTAACCCCCTGCAGATAGACAATTATTAATAGAGCAAGGTAAGCCAGACATACCCCATAGAGTATGATGCTATGGATAGTAGCGGCACAGCTGTGCATCAAGAGGTCCGCTTTTTCTTGATTTATCCAATTGGGGTCCCGATACCGCCGACGTAGTATCACCCCAAGTGCTGATGTGAAATTTAAAGCAAGATTAAGGCCTGCACTGTCAGGAAAAGTTTGAATGAAACTTTAATAGCTACGTTTCAATCAGTGGTTACATGTTTAAATTAATACAGTTATAAGCAGTGGGTCCGATTAGAATTCAAAGTTATCTTGAAACTAAATACAGACTACGAATTATGGGGGTGGTTTTGCGGTTTATTGTGAGTTTTTGGAATGAAATGGACCACCAGTGGACCATTCAAAAAGAAAAGGAGCTACGATTTCTCGTAACTCCTTGAATTATTGGTGGGCCGTCTCGGGATCGAACCGAGGACCTACTGATTAAGAGTCAGTTGCTCTACCTATTGAGCTAACGGCCCAGAAATTTATTTTTTGCACGTTAGCATTTTGCCGGGCTGGAGTCAATCTACTTACTGGCTTTTATACAAATACTTGCATCTCTTTCTACTTTTAGCTTCTTTTGTGTCCATCGCTCCGCATCGCTCTATCATATCTCGGGGCAAAATCATCTCTTAAATCGAAACACTTTGCCATCTTTCGTTTGTTGCCTACCCGCCTGAAAACAATATCTGCTTGGGATTTCTGATGATTCGTGATATCAAACTTCCTATAACATCCTCAAATTTTCGAGGCAAATTCCTATGGTCGGCTTCTTCGCAAAGAAATTGCTGTTGCTTCTGGTTTTGACTCTTGGCTTGTTTGGCCCTGCTCCATGCTGGTCTGCGGGCATCGACGATATTGGCCCGCGCGATGGCTACATCGCTCCGCAATGGCAGGTCCCGGATAAACCGAAATCTCGCTTGAAACTTCGCGACAATGGCGACGATACGGTAACGGATTTGAAAACGGGTCTCACCTGGGCGCGCACGGACAGCTACGCGGACCTGAAACATTGTCTGAATTTTTACGACTCTCTGCAATACGTTGAAAATTCCACTACAGGCGGTTATGAAGATTGGCGTCTTCCTTCCATCGCAGAATTGGCCAGCATCTATGACAATGCTATCGACAATATCATGGCCTTCGATCACGATCCTGAAAGCCCTATGAGTCTGCACTCAATTTTTACGGATGGTGCGGCTTACTGGTACTGGTCTTCAGATTTCAGCAAAACGAAGTTGACGGATTGTTGCGGTCGGACCTTCTATTTTGTCAATGGGATGTCTCATATCCGCCGTTTTACTGTTTGCCGTCACGGGGGGGTCCGGGCGGTGCGTGGCCCGAATCCGATGGAACCGGGGGAGTAAATGGACACTCGTCTTCGAAATACATTCCAACTCCGTATTTTATTGGAAGAGCTTTCATATAATTGAGTGCTTTGCAAGAATCCATCTATGCTATAATCGACTCTAATCTCAGACAACCTATTTGAATGGCATTCTCATCTTTGCCGAGAGACTGCTTTTCAGCTGAATTTTATTAAGCGACGTAAAACCTTTAACGAAAGGACCAAATAATGGCTTTAAGACTAGGAGATGTGGCACCCGATTTTACGGTTGAAACGACAGAGGGAACGGTTAATTTTCACACCTTTTTGGGCAACAGCTGGGGCGTACTTTTTTCTCATCCCAAAGACTACACACCGGTCTGCACAACTGAATTAGGCCGAGTGGCAAATTTGAAGCCGGAATTCGATAAAAGAGGCGTAAAGGTTTTGGCTGTCAGCGTGGACGGTCTGGAATCTCATAAAGGCTGGGTCAAAGACATCAACGAAACGCAACATTGCACGGTCAATTACCCCATCATCGCTGACGAAAACAAACACGTAGCTGAATTGTACGACATGATTCATCCCAACGCCTTGAACAATCTGACGGTCCGCACGGTTTTCATTATCGGACCGGACAAGACCATCAAGTTGATGTTGACCTATCCCGCTTCGACAGGAAGAAATTTTGACGAAATCCTGCGCGTGATCGACTCTCTGCAACTCACCGCAAACCACAGCGTCGCAACGCCTGTGGACTGGAAATACGGTGAGGATTGTGTGGTCGTTCCTGCGATCAAAACGGAAGATATTCCAGCGAAGTTCCCCAAAGGTTTCACGGAAGTGAAACCCTATTTGAGAATGACGCCGCAACCAAATATTGACTAGGTTTTGACCTTCTGAAAAATCATTCGGGTTAAAAACTATTTCCAAAAAATGGGTTCGTCGATTCATAATCAACCAACCCGAGCTTTCTCACACGGGGCGTTTACGCGCCCCGTTTATTTCCGTGCAATTTAATGCAAAATTTTGAGCAAAAAATACATCTTCTGATTCGCCTTCTCGACGACCGCGATGACAAAATACGCGCTAAAATCCATGACGAACTCGTCGCCATGGGGGAAGATGCGGAACCGTTTCTGGAAATAGCCCTGCGTTCTGAAAACCTGCGGCTCCGATCTGAAGCAACGCGCGCCCTGGAATCTCTGGCTCCGCAAAAAATTGAGCGCAAGCTCCAGCGTCTGATTCCCAACGACAGTCGCGAATTGGATCTGGAAGAAGGTCTCCTCATTGTCATGGGCTTTGCCTATCCCGAGGCCAGTGCCAGTTCCGTTCGCAAAACTCTCGACACGCTTGCCGAAGAATTTCGAGCTTCACTTCCTGAAGAAGACGTTTCCGCTGAAGAGCAGGTCCGGCTCCTTGTGAAATTTCTATTTGTAGAAAAGGGATATATCGGAAACTTTAAAGATTACACACATCCGGACAACAGCTATTTGAACAAAGTTCTGGAAAGAAAACTGGGACTCCCCATCACCCTCTCCGTACTCTGCATGCTCGTCGCCAAAAGGCTGAGTTTGCCAGTAGCGGGCGTGGGTCTTCCCGGGCATTACATTATCCAATACGATTCCCTGTCCGACCCGGTCTACTTCGATCCTTTCAATAAAGGCTCCGTTCTCAGCACCGCAGAATGTTGTGAGATCGCAAGAAAGTCGGGCTACAGTTTTGAAGAACATCATTTGATCCGCTCCACCCATCAAGAAACGCTGGTACGGATATTGAACAATCTGGTTTATGCCTACGTTCGCGCAGAGCAGGAAGACAAAGCGCAACAGGTCAAACGGTTTGCCAAAGCCGTTATGGGTGCCAGCAAAGACTCGCACCCATCCAATAAAATTTAACGATCTGTGCAGACATCACAAAACGGCAGGTTCCTATTCCCCTCCGCAGGGGGGACACAAATTCTGATAATGGGCGCAAGAACGGCCCATCTGTTTGACGAGGAAAGATAGCAATGGTCGATAAGAAAGTCGTCGTCACCGGAGCCGGATCGGGCATCGGTCGTACGATCGCCAAACTATTGGCAGAGGAAGGTTATTCCCTGATCCTACTGGGGCGAACGCTGGAAACGCTTGAAGCAACCGCGCAAATTTGTATGCGCCCGGAGTATCACTTCTGTTACTCCTGCGATGTCAGCCAACCCGGAAGCGTTCAACAGGCACTCTCGGAAAGCGCGGCCTATTCCCTGTACGGCGTTGTCGCCAATGCCGGCATCGGCGGCGAGAACCATGCCGGGGACAATGACCGATGGGATGAAATCATCCAGACCAACCTCACCGGAAGCTATTACACCGTGCGCGACTGCCTGCCCTATCTCCAGCGCGACCTGTCCGAATACAAAAAAGTACTGTACCTTTCATCCATCCTCGCCCGACTCGGCGTGCCCGGCTACTCCGCCTACTGCGCGTCCAAAGCAGGAATACTCGGTTTGATGCGGTCACAAGCCGCCGAATTCGCACGCGATAAAATACTCGTCAACGCACTGTGTCCCGGCTGGGTCGAAACCCGAATGGCCGAAGAAGGACTGGAAGGATTCGCGCAAGCCCTGAACATCAGCCGCGACGAAGCCCATCAACTCGCAATGAAAGACGTGCCGCTCGGCAAAATGTCCACCCCGCTGGAAATCGCACACTACGTTTCATTTCTGTTCTCAGACGCGCAAACATCCATCACTGGGCAGACCCTCGACATCAACGGCGGAGCCCAAATGCCGTAACAGAAAATCCCGCCCTTCCCTTTAAAAATATCTCTCCCCCCTTTTCACTTCCATACTCCCAGAAAAAAATATTTCCCTCCATCGGTTATCAAAAATAATATAAAAATTCAAGATTTGACCCTTTAATACAGGGAATAATCAATTTATATTTTCATCGTCCGTTTGACTTTGCTTTTAGAAACTTTTGTTGTAATTTTTCTTCTTTTTTCCAGCCAACCATAGTAACTATCCACACCCAAATAGATTGCCAACGTGGCATCTGATAATGCTGTAAATGAGTGAGTATAATCATAACGAGTAAAATTGCTATGAGGTTCTCCTTTTTCTTTCCATGCATTGCCAATATCGCCTGATGCAAATAATTCAATACCCGTCAGTAAAATTATTCTATGCTTTGGTTTGTTGTTTTCGGACTCTCTGGACCACTCCACAAATTCTTTTAAAAGCAATTTTTCTTCATTTGAAAACTTTTCTCTGAGAACAGAAATAACCAAAACCGAACCCGGCAACATTTCCGCCGCCAGTTTAAGCTTTGATATGTCGTCAGCTTTAATTGTATTGACACCAAACGACTTAGCTTCACCTATAACCAATTGTGGGTCCATACAAGAATCAAACTTCCCTTCACTAGCAGACCACATAGCAAAGTCTATCTCACACTTTCCCTTATCTGAAACAAGTTCCAAGGCTGAGGAAAAATTGGCTGAATCATCAAAGCCTTTCAGTCCACATAATACTTTGATTGTTAGCAATGAAGCATAGGAGCCTCTTGCATAGTCAGGTATTGCAAAGGGACCAACAACCCTATACTTCCAGTTTTCATTGTTACTCCGTAAATCAGTCTGAGGAAAGTCATAGTTTTTTAAACAACGCTCGCACTCTAATACATAACCTACCGCATCTAATCCATTCCAGTTTTTGGCCCCACAGTGACCACAGTTAGTTTCAAGGCCAAGCTTCATTACATTACGTTTTGTATAATCGGATAGTTTAAGATTTGGCAAAAAGACATTTGCGAGACGCCTATTCAAAAAAGCTTTCCACTCCTTTA
Source organism: Nitrospinae bacterium CG11_big_fil_rev_8_21_14_0_20_45_15 (assembly GCA_002787235.1). Lineage (GTDB taxonomy): Bacteria > Nitrospinota > Nitrospinia > Nitrospinales > VA-1 > Nitrohelix. The sequence goes on along the minus strand of PCWG01000028.1, from coordinate 101,579 downwards.
TAGAAGCTGATCTGCCAGAGAAGTCTTCTTCTAAAATATCAGGAGTATCTTCTCCGCTTCGCCTTCTCGTTTGATGAGCAAGCTTATTAATAAATTCCAAAGATGGTTTGTCATTTAATAAATTCAATCCCCAAAGACCACCTAAACTATTAAGCATTTGTTTGGCAATGCGTCCAGGTTCAGATAAGTTTGCCTTAATCTCATATTTTTCTAACCATTGTTTAAACGCTTCATCATTCCTCATTAGATATACGGGTTGATTCCAATTTTTATGTTCTTGAAGAAATACCCAGCCTTCTTGAGTAATACCCACACGCTCCCCACCCATTCCCAGCCGTGGCCACTTAGAATCAAATGTGTTAAAAGGTAATACTGTAGCAATTTCATGTTCGCCATATACTCTGGGGATTATTACATTTGCCCAACGATGTTTAGAGCCAGTGTATCTCTCCGCGAAGTCTGGAGAGAGTGTTTCAAATTCTGTCGTTATATTTTTCCCTACTTTAATTGCAGAACGACAACAACGCTCTTCAGCCGTTATGTTCATTCGCCCATACTGTGGCCCATGATTATTAAATGGAGCATTCCATACAGGGTTCCTCCAATGTTTGAAATACCAAGAACCACTTGGTAATTCACCAAGAGCAGGCAAAACCACACTTTGAGCTTTTGGCTCAGATATGGACCTTGCCGTCTCAATAGTTAGATAATGCATAAGACCATTAGGATTATTTTCTAACGGGCGGTAGTTTCGTTTGATTAAGTCGATTAAAAAATCAGAAAGTTCAGCAAACCAATCTATTGGGACAGGAATTACAGGAGAGGACTCGATTCTAAGATTCCATAGATCAATTAGGTCAATAGGCTTTTTAGGATCAAATACATATATAATTGGTTCATGATGCCAGAATCTTTGCTTTTCAACATACATTTGGGTAATGCTAAACGGGGTAACTAATCCATCAGCATAAATATTCAACCATGTTTCGAAAGTGGACTTTACACCTTTTGGCTCGTAGACATTTTTGAATGCGTCTGATATATACCTGCCATGGTCATCATCAGGGTAGACACCAATACATGCCTCAGAAAACACATCACTATTTCCAGGAATATCTATGGCAGGATTCTCGTGTCTTAACTTAAAGCGGCGTTCATTTTTATACACAAACTTAAGGATATCGAATACACCTTGACCAAAAGCTGGTTGGCATACACCTCTATATTCCTTTGATATAAATTCGTCTAAGCAAATAACAAGATTACGAAATGAGGTGTTTGTTTTAAACGATTCCAAGCCTGCTTTTATGTGAAGGCCCTCTTCGGCCTCCACATATACATCTGGTTCAAAAAAGCGAATATACCCCTTTGCAATATCATATCCTTTCACATGTTCATCCCCCTTCCAACGCTTAGGGGTGGTTTTAAAAACAGGTATAATAGGATTGTATAAGCCACCCCATAAGCAAGAGTTCAATCGCATAATCTTACGTATCGACTTCCTGTCAGAGGGTTTAACAAGAAACCCTATTCTTGTTGGTCTCAGTCTAATATTTCCATTCAATTCAGACATAGGTTTCTTTTCTAATCCTAAGCCACATGTTGCTTCTCAAAGTCCACAGGGCCGAGGTAGCCCAAGTGCCAATATCGACATGGCCAATTATAGAACATTTCTATGTATTCAAAAACCTCTATCTTTTGTCTTCACCTCCTGACGCTACCGCAAAGTTTTCGTAGACTAATTCCACTTATTCCGTGGGCAAAATCGGTTGATCGTTCAGGCAAGTGAACCCTGCCATAAAAGTACGGTTGCTTGGGGTATTTGGTAGCGGCATCTCATGCCGTCATTCAGCTTGAATCGCGTATAGGTACTGGAGAGACTATGAGGCGATGCTCATAGCCTCTCGGCTGGATGGGATTATTTCAGTGCGGTTTTGGCAATTGCTTCAATGAAAGCGTCTACGAATTCTTTGGCGTTTTCGCCGCCGCGTGCGGTCAGGATTCTCGCATCGTTGACGAAGGGTTCTTTAGAAATCACGGCTTTGGATTTTTCCAGTTCTTTGCGTGTTTTCTTGTTGTCTTCGGCAGCGATTTCTATATCATCGGCCAGTCCTGCGTTGGTGATGGTTGGGGTTGCGGAACCGAAGGACCCCAGTATGAAACCGGATCGGTAGCGATCGGTGATGAGCAGGCGCACGAGTTTGTCTCCCCAAAGGTATTGCCGGGCTCCACTGCCGCCGATGAGGATGACGCCGTGGTACACGCCTTTGATCTGTCGGGTGCCGCGTCCGCTGGTGACGTAACTGTCGCCGGTGATGCCTTCCATCGCATCCACGATCAGCACGTCGGGCATTTGGCGTCCGGTTTTCATGCCGACGGCTTCTTTCAATTTGGAAGAGGCGATCATGCAGGTGGCCCCTTCTTCTTTCAATGGGAAATAGGTGTTTTCGAATTGCTCTTCGTCGTAATAATCCTTGGGTATGATGAACAGGATGTTTTTATTTTTTCCTTCCAAACGGCGCATTATCTAATCTCCCTCTATATTATTTCGACTGTGGGGGAATTTTCACCCCACCGTATTCTGATTTTTCTACAAAGTTTCCAAAGGGGTTCAGTCTAGCATAAAGTGATACAGGTAATGGTTGTTTTTTCCGTACACCTGCTCTGCTTTTTCTGACAGAAAGCGTTGCAGAATCTGCCTTTCATTGAGAGTGAATGCGGAGTCTTCGCCAAACACGTAACGTCCGTCGAACAGGATGTGGCTGATTTTTGCATTCCGCATTTCCCGGCTCAGACCCGCGACGCTGGGAGCTTTCTTCAACATATTCTGCAAGGTATAGGCTTCAAAAAAACTATCGCTTTTGAAGGGTCGCTCCAGCAGATAACCGTAGTTTTTCATAAAAACGAGCAGGACCTTGTCATCCTTCCCCAGGTTTTCATTGACGGCAACGAAGGCCGAATATTGCGGTATCTGCCGGCTGAGAAATTCTTCTCGGCTTTCGTTCTGCAACAAATAGGGAGTGGGCTGGATTTTCCTCCAGTACTGCAGGTCCTGCAACACATTGTAGAGCAATCCCAATGCCAGTACGGTCGTCAGGAGGATTTGTGAAACATACGGAATTTTTGCACCGTGTCTTTTAACACTCAAATTCTGGAGACCTTGCGCGAACAACAGGGCCAGCAGGGCCAGAGCGGGGATGAGGAAGCGTATGAACTGAAAATTGTAAAACCAGAAAATTGTCAGGAGCGATAGTGCCCCTAGCAGAGGAAGCTGTCTTCGCCGCAGACCCAATAAGGCCGGAATGGATAAAAAATAAAGGATACCAATGGAACCATCGAAACGGGTGCTGTTCGGTTCGGCAAAAAAGGTCAGGTTGACGGGCAGTTTCAGGAAATCCAGCCATCCCGTTCCCATCCCCATCATTTGATAATATTGGCTTTTGAGGGAGGAGCGCAAGAGGTCCCAGTTGATCCCGTTTTCGCCGCCCAGATATTGCATCAAAAAGGGAGCAAAAGGATTGCCTTCTGCAAAATAGAAATTTTTCGCCCACCAGGGAGCGAAGAATGCCAGCGTCGTCAGGGCAAACAATCCCACCTGCAATGCAATTTTCCTGAAACTTCCAGTGTCCTTATTTGCGATGACAATGGCGAGGAACACGAGTGGAAAGATAATGAACAGGGTGAGTTTGATGGCAACGGCAAAGGCCGCATAAATGCAAAGAAGCGCGAACCAGCCATTCTTGCGGCACGACTGCCATTTTTCCCAGGAGTACCAGGCCATGAAAACATAGAGTGCCGAAGCGACATCGACGTAAGTGGCGGCTCCGTACTGAAAAACAGTGGGAATTGAAACGAACCCGGCACTCGCGAAAAAGGCGTATCGCGGCGCAGATCCGTTTAGACAATACACATACAAGGCAAAGGCCAGAATCGCCAGACTGAGCCATGAAATGAACTGAGCCAATGTTTCGCCTCCCAATCCCAGACCGAACAGATACAGCATTTCAAACGGCAATGGGAAAAAGGAATAGACGTTGTCTGGTAACGGGACAAATTTACCCGCCGCCAGATAGGCTTTGGGCACAGCAAGGTGGTACACGAGCGCATCGGTCGCAAAATTCGGGAGCAAAACCTGAATCAAGCTCAATGTCAGCAGAAAAAGTAAGGCAAGGGCACTCACCTGCTCCAGAGGACTTCTCTGGAAAAGGGATGGCCTGAGGCCTGAGAGGTTTTGCCCGAACTTTGCGGGGCTAAAAATACAGACGATACCAGAGATTAGGAATAGTCCCAAAATCAGCCAGAATACGGCCGGATTAAAAAGTTCCAGATAACCCAGCAGAGTAACGCATTGAGCGAGGAGAACGAGCCCAAGCGTGAGATTGATCAAGATTCTTTCAGATAGGCGTTGAGGGGACACCCTAAGTTTCGCGTAAACAAAGTTTCCCGCAAAAAAAAGGGCCAGTGGGATGAGCGTGAATAGGAGGAGGTTCATTCCCATATTATATTATTTAAAAAGTCCCCCTGGCTCAGTTGCAATAGACTCAAAAGTCAGCTTGCAAAAATGTTGATAAAACGCGAGGTCTGGTTTGCAGATAGAATCAAGAGAGGTTCCCCTGATACCGACAACGCATTATATCCTATGTACTTATTACCATCACATACGACACTCGACACAACGAGGTGTGGGTGCATCCAGAAAGATTGAATTTCCCTCAATATAACATGGCATTGCGTTGTGGTAATGCGAAATTATTCGACAAAAAGTAGCAATATTTGAAATATAATTTTTATTGACACCCCTTCTGGATTGATTATAATGCGGTCTTCTTTTTAGAAGTATCGGAGGGAGAGAAGTCGCTTACAAAGGTTACAGAAAATTTGTAAAGTGATTAAGAGATTGGAATATATTTATTTCCTGTTGGCAATAGCCGGCTGGTTAGAGTTTTGAAGTCTAAGTATCTTTACAAATTGAGAGGGTATCTCAATCATTATCAAAAAGGAGAAAAGCAGATGAAAAAAGTTTTCGTATTATTTGTACTTGTTTTATTTAGCCTGAGCATTTCAGGTTCCGCCTTCGCTAGTGACTGTCCTCAACCGAGGAAGACTGCTTCTGCGCCTGGTGGAGACGCTGGCAAAGATATGACCGGCAAAGCAAACAAAGCCAATGGAGAAAAACTTTTCCAAAAAACTGCAAAGCCTATGGCTTGTGCGATGTGTCATGGTGCTAAAGGTGACGGCAATGGTAAATTGGGTGCAGGCCTGAAACCAAAACCACGAAACTTTACCTGTGCTGAGACAATGAAAGACATCTCTGCAGGTCAAATGTACTGGATCATCAAAAATGGTTCCAAAGGTACACCTATGATCAAACAAAATCTGAAAGACAGCGAAATCTGGGATGTTATTAAATACGTCCGCGAAGATTTGATGAAGTAAGATTTTTAGTTTATGGAAAGGCGGGACGCCAAGGCGTCCCGCCTTTTTTTGTGTCTTGAACTCTGCACAATGTTCGAATGCTTGCGAAAGGCGACCCGACCCCACAGCTCTGCAATTCATCCCCCGGTAGAGCCTTTTGCCACTTGCCAATAAACTCCCGCATTTGAAAAATCAATTCAGAAGATAAAATCTATCCGATCCAGAATTTTAAGAACCATCAGGGACAATTCGCAACGAATTGCTTAACCGAAAGTTCAAGCTCGGATCAGATTAAAGAAACAATGCATCCAACCGGTTTAAAATTTTACAGGTAGGAGTCTATCGGGAAAGCCTCTAGCCAAAGCCATCGGCCAAGTGTCGGAATGCGAGAGGGGGGACTCGAACCCCCACGGTTGCCCACTGGATCCTAAATCCAGCGCGTCTGCCAATTTCGCCACCCTCGCTTGTTTGTTTTTTTATGGAAATCAGGAGAGACAATCTTTCGATTGAGGAGCGGGAGCTTACCACAAACCCGTTAGATAATGATAGAACTGAATGACAATTTGCGCAATGGCCTGTAAGAGCATGACCAAAAAAGTGCCACCCACGACCAGAGCCACACCCGAAGAAACCTTCTCAGAAAAAGTCTCTTCTTTCATAAGGATTTTATACTCATCCGGCAATGGATCTCGCTCGTAGGCCAAGCTACGTTCGTAAGCCATTTTGCGTTCGAATGCCTGTTTCTTCCGTTTTGCCAAACCGGGTTTCCTCTACTCAAAAATATAGAATCGCATACAGTCTATTGTACTATAATTTTTATGTTTTTGCCTTCTCTCTCAACCTGAAAAAATGCCGGGGAGGATAAAATCCCTTAGCCACCGTGGTATTGGGATAGACCCAGGAGTGTTTGCCAATGAAGGTACCCGGACAGATGACAGCGTTGCATCCCAGCTCAACATGATCGCCAAGAACCGCCCCCATTTTTTCCATTTGTGCCCCCTCCTCATTCCCCAAACTCATGGGGCGAATGAACCCTTCTTCCTTTTCCTGAGACGTCCGAAATTGCAAATTGGCCAATCGCGAGCCCGCTCCCATATTGACATAGGAACCTAAAATGCTATCACCGATGTAGTTGAAATGACCCGCTTCAGAATGATCCATGATCACTGAATTCTTCAGCTCCGTGGCATGCCCCAAAACACAATGCCGTCCCACAAGCACATTTCCTCTCAGATAAGCACCTTGCCGGATGGCGGTATGGTCTCCAATAACAGCAGGCCCCTTGACAATCGCCGTGGGCTCCAGAATAACACCCTCCCCAAGCCACACCTGAGATCTTTCGAAATAGGAAGGTGCCGTCAAAGTCGTCCAATCCTGCACAAACAAGCCCTGCTCAGAATCTGAGATCCCTTCGATAGACGCAGACTTCTGCCGCTTGCTCTTCAGCAGTTCTTCGAGCAGAGAACCCAGATTTTTTAAAGGTTCCCACGCGTATTTGAACGAATTCAATAACGCATAATGTTCAAAATCTTCGGGCCGCTCAAAATAGGCACCGCCAAAAAGTTCTTTTGCTTCCAAGAGAGGTATCCTTTTGCCATCCGACTGATTCGAATTAAAACCTTCAGGTCAATTTGTTCGCCAACGCCTGACCCAGCCGATAGTCCAATCCATCCAACTGCCCCGACAAGGCAGACAGGATATCCTGAAGTGGGCCTGAGAATTCAGCATTTGAGGAAAAGTCACTCAACAGATAATTGTCTTTCAAACTTGGAAGTTCATTTTTAAGTTGACTCACTTCGGATTGCAAATTCGCAACCAGACCTTGTGTCAAATCCTCTTCCGACAACCGACCGATCAATGAATCCAAGGGATTTTCTAATTTGAACAACAATAAATTGAGCGGCTCGCTTCTGACAGAAGCATTGTTCGTTGGAGCCAACAATGCTTGAGAGATCAAGGCCGGCAATTCCTTTTTTACGGTATTGGCTTGATTTCGCACCGCTGTCAACAGGCTTTCCCCCGTAAAAGCAGAAGTATCTTCAGAGTCCGATGCGGAGGCATTGGGCTCCCCCGTCGGTGGAGAAAAACGGTTCCGTTGAGACTGGAATAAAATCTTGCTTAAATCTGAAATAGGATCGACCATGCAACCTCCAACAAATGTTACAAGTCTAAAATCTGTTACTGAACCTGATCATCGAGATCAGATGCACGCATCATCATAATATCGAGAGAGTCCTTAAGACGAATGAATTCTTTTACCAATTTTCTATACACATCACGGACCTCCGACAATTCATTTTTTCGTCCCATGCGCTCAATCATCTGGGCCAGATCACACACAGGTTCGGCGCAGATATTTCCAGATGCACCTTTGAGAGCGTGAGCAAATTTCTCAATGTTCGCCGCGTCAGAATCCATCACTGCTTGCTTTAAGTTTTTTACAATAGTGGGCGAATCTTCGAGGTAGATTTCGACAATCTCGCGAAACAATTCATCATCACCATCGCAATTTGCAAGTGCCACAGCTTCATCGTAAGTAGGAGGCAAAGAGGTCATAGAAATTTTCACTCATCATTGATGACGGGTTTATGAATTAGACCGACTTTCCAATCAAAGCACTCATCTTTTCCAATAATCGCTCCATGTTCACCGGCTTCGTGTCGTAATCGTTACAACCCGCTTCAAACGCCTTATCCAAATCGCCCTTCATGGCATGAGCCGACAGACCAAGAATGGGAATCTTGCAAGTGGCCTTATCTGCCTTCAGTTCACGCGTAGCGGTCCATCCATCTTTCACAGGCAGACTCATATCCATCAAAATCAAATCGGGAGCCTCCGACCTCGCCAAATCAACGCCTTGCTGCCCGTCGATTGCGAAAATCACATCATAGCCCTTTCTTTTCAGTCGACGCGTCAGCATATCGCGATTCATCTCATTATCTTCGACCAAAAGAATTTTATTATGCAGTTGCTCTTCCGTCATTTTCTTAAACAAGCGACAGCCTCATTACCCAACCAGAAGACAGAGACTAAAATTTTCAATACACCTTAGATACAACTTATCTTTTCACTACGTTAGCGGAGATCATCAATCAACAAAGTTATATTAGCTATCCATCGCCTCGTTATCAAGCAGAAGCTTTATCTAATGATTATTAAAAAAAAGCAAAAAGTATATTTTTTCTGAATGACTACCCTAACATGTTGAATAATATCTATTTTTAGATTATATTAGATTTTCATATAAATTATAGAAATAAACTATCCGCCTTTTTTAGGAAATTTTTTCGAGGTCTTATGAAACGAACGATTCTATTTTGTGCATTAGCAGTCAGTATCTTTTGGGCCGGAACCGCTACAGCATCCCCATTTTATTGTAGCGACTATCGCGGCGACATAGTAGATTTTAAAAAAACCGAGTCGGCAACCAAAATTGCTTTTGCTGGTTTCCAATTCAACGGAGCACCTGTTATTTGGGATAATGAATCTCTAGGTTCCGACTGGGACCCCGTTTTAAAACAATACGCTTATTATTACGAATGCGCCCGCCACGTGCTGGGAACCACTCTCCATCAAACGGGAAATAATTTTGAAGCTTCGGAAAACGTAAATAAAGCCGATTGCTGGGCCGCCGACAAACTGGCAATCAGCGATGGCGTTTCAATTGCAAAGATTGAAGCATTGCAAAATCAGATCAATGCGATGCCTAGATCCCAATGGGCCAGCTTCCCCGGTCCCGTTCGTCGTGTCAACCTGACGAAAGATTGCCGCTTAAAATAAACATTGTCTCAACGATCCCATCTTGCCCCTCTCTGAAAGAGGGGCAAGATCTTTTTACCCCTCCCTGTCCACCCTTCTTCAGAATCTGACATTGCTTTTTATTCCAGCCGCACTTGTGTACAATCATCAAGTCCCTTAAGCGATCAAGGAATCAAAATAATGTTTTGCCCCAAGTGCAAAAAAGAACAGACCTCCTCAGATTCCTGCATTCAATGCGGAGTCGTTTTCGCCAAGATTTCCTCTCATCAAAAGAATTCTCAGGATCCATCAAAATCCAAAATCAGCGGGGAGAACTCATCCTCCCACCTCCGCTCTCAAGCAGATTCCCCTCTTTTTTTTGAAAGTCGCTGGAATCCGCCAGCACCTTACGCTTTAGAAGCACTGAGCCTGCTCATGGCTTTGCTCATGGTTTTGATCGCCTCTAAAGGAATTTTTGCTCCCGACTCATTTATCCTCATGATCGTCCATAACATCAACCTTGCATTCCACGAAGCAGGACATGTCATTTTTGGAATTTTTGGGAATGAAAATCTGACCATACTCGGCGGCAGTCTTGGGCAAGTGTTGATCCCTGTAGTAGTGGCCGGATCGTTTTTTCTGAAACGCGATATCGCAGGCTTTGCTTTTGGCCTGTTCTGGATGGGAGAAAGTCTGCTCGACGTTGCCCTTTACATGGAAGACGCGCGCCTGCTTCAATTAGAACTCATTGGTGGCTTGGGAATGGAAGCCCACGACTGGCGCAACCTTTTCAATCATTGGGATTTGTGGCGAGTGGATCGCCAGATCGTGAGCATCACACGCTGGATATCGTGGCTGGGGATGCTCGGTGCCTGCCTCTGGCTGGTACGCAAAGCAAAATTCCAGGTTTCATAAACAGTTCCCCAAAAACATTTTCTTGAAACATTATGGGGTCAAATCTTGTATTCATATATTTAAAACGTATTTCAATCATCCTCGTAGCGAAATCCAAGCGCATCCACCCAGCGATTGACATCGCAAAACAAACCAACAACCAATGTTGCCTCAAGAATTTGATTGTGTCCAGTTATTCGTCCGGTGGCGCGTCGGTTTGCTGGCTATTCGGTTCGCCGGTTATTCGGTTCTTACGGCTTCTTTTGGGTCGAGGCGACTCGCCAAGCGTGCGGGGAGCAGGCCCGCTCCGATGGACACGCTCCAGAAGAACAGGGCCAGCAAGGCGAGGAATCCATAGGGATAGTGCACCTGAATGGTCCAGCCAAAGGATTGTTTGTTGATGACAAAAATCAGTAAATAGGAAACTGCCAATCCAGCGGTGAAACCGAGTACGGACCCGGTCACTCCCAGCAATCCCGCTTCTATGAGGATGACGCGCTTGACCTGATTTTTGAATGCACCCAACATCCGCAAAATTCCCATTTCGCGCTTTCGCTCAAGAACCAGTGCTACGAGGGTGTTGAACAATCCCAATGCGGCGACAAACACGGCGATCACTTCCAGTGAATAGGTGATGGCGAAGGTCTTGTCAAAAATAACGATGACATCTCTCCGTAATTCGGCATTGGATCGCAGGTTGAGGAGTGTGTCTGGAAAAAGTTTGAGAATTTCCTTACGCACGAATTCCAATTGCGTTTCGTCTTCGAGGTAAACAACGAAACTGTTGATCTCTGTATCTTTATAATATTTGATGAAGGTCTGACGATCGATGATGATGTATCCACGCTCGCGCGAGTAATCGAAATAGATCGCCGTGATTTCAAATTCCACCGGGCCTGCGGGGGTTTTCAATTTCAATACATCGCCCAATCGCTTCTCGTGTTTCAAAGCAAAGGCTTCCGAAACAATGGCTCGATTCTGCCCGACCAGTTGTTGTGCCAATTCGCTGACTGGCGGTCCTTCTTTGATGACCAGATTGCCGTAACGGGACAGGGCATTGAAATCCCCTGAACCGAGTGCCACAGGTTTCTCGTTGTAAGTGATGTCCATCGCGCGAAACAAATCCACTTGTTTGACACCGGCAATGGATCGTACGGATTCTGCTGATCCGGCGGGCAGTAAAACGTTATAATCAATATCACGGCCACCCGCAGGGCGCACATAAAGGTCCGCCTGCAAAGTCTGTTCGAGCCAGACGATGACCGTCTGCCGAAAACTATGCACCATGATGGACATACTGACAACCATCATGAATGCGATGGCCAGTGAAGAAACAGCCAGCGCATTGCGCCCCACATTTTGTGACAAATTCATACAAGCCAGAAGCCCCTCTGCGCCCAGATTCCTTTTACAAAATCCGCTCAAATGATCACGTGTCCAAAGCAATGCTGACGGTGTGGAAAGGGAGATTCCCAGTATGATAAGAAAGACAGCAAAAAATCCAAAATAAGGGAAGCCGTCCAGTGGTGGGGCCAGTGAGCACAGCCCCGCCAGTACGAATATCACGAATGCCATCACATTAAGGCTCTGGTTACCGCGAAAAATTTTCAGGTCGTAACTGCCGCGTCTCAGAACCAGAGTGGGTGCGGTGCTGGCCGCATCCCAGGCGGGGATGATGGCTGAAAACGCAGATGCCACGATGCCAAAAATGAAATGCGCAATGGCTTGATCCCAGTGAAACTCTACGGCTTCTGCGTAATTGGGTGCGTATAAATTATTGACGGTTGTCGATACGGCAATCAGTGAAAATTGCGCGAGGTAATGTCCGAGCCACACGCCCAATGCAGAACCCACAATGCCGATGAGGGTGGCTTCCAAAATAAATATTCCAGCGGGAAGATAAGGCGAAGCTCCGAGAGCCCGCAGGGTGCCGATTTCAGAACGACGGCGCACCACAGAAAGCGCAACCATGTTGTAAATCAAATAAAGTGCCACTAGCAAAGCAACAAAACTCAATGCCGTCAAATTATACTGGAACGCCCGCAACATCTTTCCTACCTGCTGTGTTTTACGTTCGGGGCGGTCGAAGCGCAAGTAGTCGGGCAAGACATGCAAAACCCGCGCGCGAATTTTTTCATAATCTTCATTGCCCACAAACTCGATGTCAATACGATCGAGCTTGCCCACACGGTCAAAAACCAGTTGCGCGGACGCGATGTCCATGATCGCAAAATTTCCATTCAAGGCACGGGCCATGCCTTTTTTTTCCAGGACTGCGTTTACATTGAGTGATTTGATTTTTCCGTTGATCAGGAATTCAATACGATCCCCGGGTTGAAAATGAGTTCCGGGGATGAATTTTTCAGGGAGAACAATTCCCTTCGGGTCCAGTATCAAAGGGAGCAGACCCTTGAGATTTTCTTCTTTGGTTTTGACAAAGAAATCGCGTCGGCTACTGTCTCGCAACAAGTCTGTCCCCAGTATTTCAACGGCTTCACCGGATTTTTGTTCGACACCATAACCTTCAATCACAGGATAGGCTTTGATCCATTCTCGCAATGGCAATAGTTTGCTGAAAACCAATTCGTCGAAAGTAGTCCCGTCTGCATGGATCACCGCGTCGGCCTTACCCAAAGCCTGATCCACACTGTTCTCAAAGGAGCGCATGGTCTGCAGGTTGGCCAATTGAATACTTAAGAAAACGGCCACACCCACGGCCACACCTAAAATAGTTATGAACAAACGGAAAGGGTCCGCACGTAAGGGGCGAAGGACCAGACAAACGAATAGATCTCTATAGCGGAGAGTTTTCACTTCAGCGTGTGGATGAAAGTCGACCGTCACGAATTTCCCAACAACGGTTGCCATGCTCCATGATTTGTGGATTGTGGGTTGCCAGAATGACCGTCGCTCCAAAATCGGCGGCCGCTTGCTTCATTAAGTCAAGTATTCGCGTACCATTTTCAGAATCCAGATTTCCTGTGGGTTCATCTGCAAGCAATGCAAAGGGCTTGGGAGCAAGAGCTCTGGCGATGGCGACTCTCTGCATCTGACCTCCCGATAGTTCTGCTGGAAAAGAATTTGCGCGATCCAGTAAACCAACGTAGTCGAGCAACTCACTGATTCGTTCTTGCCCTCCTTCTGCCTTGTCTGCAAGCAGGAGCGGAAGTTCTATATTTTCCCAGACCGTCAGCGTCGGCAACAGATTGAAGAACTGGAAGACGAATCCAATTTCCGTTCGTCGCAGTTGCGTGCGCTCTTTATCATTCATACCCGACAGCGAATAACCTCGAATGGTGATTTCTCCCTGATCGGGCTGATCCAATCCGCCAATGCAATTCAACAGAGTGGTTTTACCTCCACCACTGGGGCCCATGAGAACAGCAAAATCGCCTGCATTCAATTCGAGGCTGACATCATCGAGTCCGATGATTTTTTGCCCACCTGCCGAATACGATTTGCAAACATTTGTCAGTCGAATTACATTTTCGTAGGCATTCATAATCAATAAAATTTAAAGAATTGTGAGTCATGTTTTTAGAAAAAAATCTGCCACCACTTCTTGAACAGAATAACCTTTTCCTTGTTGACAAAAAAAGTCAAAAAGTCCGTTACTGTCTGGACAAACCAACGCGACGGCAGGAAACATTCAATCAGCGATTTTTTCGTTTTAGCTTGAAGGGATGACGGTCGAGTTCAAACAGTGCCGGTATCATAAACAGAGCGCACAGGGTGCATATAATGATCCCTAATTGAACAATTGTAGCGATAGAGCGAATGCCCAAATGACTCGCCACGTTCAAGCTGGCATAACCGGCAAGCGTCGTCAGTGCGGATAGCAAAATAGCACTGCCGGTTTCTTTGACAGAGCGAATGCTGTCTTCTGGATTATAGTCCAGGATGTGGTGTGTCAGGTAAACACAGTGGTCCACCATGATACCGACAATTGATGGCAACATCACAAAATTAATGAAGTTGAGCTTGATCTGGAAAACACTCATCAAGGCACCTGTCAAAGCCAGACCGATGAATAAGGGCAAAGCCGTTTTCACAGCATGAGTAAAATTTTGCAGATCCAAAAGCAAAAGTATGAACACCAGTACAACTGCTGTCGCAAAGGCCTGCGGACCTTTATCCTTCACCCAGTCCATAACTTTCGCCGCGAGCAGGTTTTCATTCAATACTGAAAGTTGAATATTTTCCTTCTTCATCTTTACCTTCAGTTCGGTAATTTCCCGTTCCAACTGATAGATATTGCGGATATCAAAAAAGTTCCTGTCTGCAGGAGAAAATACCAGAGCCAGATAGTCTGGCCCTGCCGTGAATTTTTTGCGAATGATCGCAGGAATATGATTCTCATCAAAAGGATTGGCCGCCAACAACTCTTTCAAACGATTGACTCGGCTTTTACCCAGTGCAAGCAGGATGATGTCTTCATCCAATTCAAAATTCTCTCGAATTTCATCCAAAATATCTTTTTTGCTGTTGTACTCCATGCGGCTGAAAAGATTCAGGCTTTGACAGGCTCCAATGGTTGAACGCTCACCATTATTATTCTTGATCTTTTCCAGTGCCTGATGAATATAAAACAGGTTTTCTTTTTTCGGTGTAAGAATCACTGTTGGAGAAAAGGCGTAACCAAAGTCTTCCGTCGTCTTGGTTTCATAGTCTGCTTCTGGAGAAACACCGCGCAAGTTTCTAAAATCGTATTCAAACTTTATGTCGGGGATAAGAAACAGGCTCGCAATTCCTAACAAAATGAATAACGCCGTGAGGAAATAAGGCGTATTGGAATAAAGATTGGATATCTTCAGAGAAAACATCCGTGGTGTGGGTTTCCGCAACCAATGGATTTGATCGAAATACAAAACCAACGCAGGAAAAACGAAAAAATAAGTAACAAACGCTGAAACAATTCCCATCGTAGCGATCAGACCAAACTCTGAGAATCCTCTAAATTCCGAAAAGATGAGGATTGAAAAAATTACCGCTGTCGTAAGCATTGCCATCAAGCCCGATCGCCCGACCTGCACGACCACCAATTCCAGAGCAGTGGCAAGGGGTTGCTGTTTGAGCAATTCTTGTTTGAGTCGGATATACAGATGAATTCCAAAATCGATTCCCAGTCCGAGTAGTATTGCGACCAAAAACCCGGAAATAATGTTCAATCCACCCACAAAAAAACGTGCCAGAGCAAATGTGTAGGTCATCGATAAAAGCAGAGGGAAAAAAATCAACGGCAATGAAAACAAGGAACGGGTATAGATATAAATAACAAATAAAGCCACACTACCCGCGACGACTGCCGAGCGTGACAGGTCTTCCATAATCATCGCATTTTCTTCGAGACGTACAATTATGGAGCCGGTGAGTCGAATCTTGAGCCCGGGCATTTTTTTCCTCCAACCCGAATCTGTGACGACTTGTTGGATGTTCTTAACAAAATTTTCGGTGAAATCTGTATCCGTAACCGTGCCTTCGGGTTGTACGAAGATATAAAAATTACGTTTGCTTTTCCCCTTGGCGAAAAAATTCTCGTTCCGCTTCCCCTTGTAATACGGGTTCAGTGGTTCAAAAAGATGATATGCACTGGAAAACGCCTGCAGGCGCTCGGGATTAAAATCTTCTGCCCCGGATATAAATAATCCTCCAAATTGTTCACGAGCATAATCGATGGCTTCGTCCATCAATCCTGACAGTTCTTTCAGATTCTTGCGCGAAACTAAAAGCAACTGACGGTCTTCTAAAAAATCCTTGGGTAATTTGAAATCTACGAATCGTACTTTGGGAATCGATTGTAAGCGTGAAGCAAGGTCTTCAACAATCACCTCCGCTTCTTTTTGTTCCAAATCTTCAAGAACAATCACCAGCGGCCCCGAACCTCCTGTTTTCGTGGTTACTTCATTGAACTCCTGGACCAGAGGAAGGTTCTGGGGAAGCAATTTGTCCATTCGAGCATCAAAATCCAATCCCATCGCGTACCAAAGAGAAAAACCACTGAGCAAACACGCGACCAAAAGAGTGCGCTTGGGGTGACGTTTGCTGACATTCTGGAAGCACCACTTCAAAATATTTTTCATTAATTTTCTACCTCAGGACTTTCATCAACCGACTCTTTAGGAATGAGGTAGCGATGCAAAATCAACGTCAGAATAAATTGGACTGCCATCACCACTGCAAGTGGGTCCAGAATCAAATCCAGAAAACCAAACAAACCGAACAACGCGAGTAGGAAAAGGCATACCTCGTGTCCGTTCCAACGCCACAATAAAATCAGGGGTTTGATGCTTTGGCAAAACGCTTGACGTTGCGTTTCTGTCAAGATATGCCCGATCCCTCTGCGTTCGGCCTCTTTATCGTAAGCTTGCAATGAAGAACAATGACCATGAAAAATCCATTGCTGAAATTGCAAATAATAAAAGTACACCTTCAAAATAAAAATCCTGTTTTCATTCCAACGACCGTACGCATTGAAAATTTCTCGGCGTGCGCCATCGTTTCCCTCTTGAACTTTTGCGGTAAAATACTGTTTGCAATAATCAAAAGAAATCGCTTTGAGGATAGAGAAAATAGTGATGACGGTGAGCGCAAGGGAATGGTCAGGAAAAGCAATCCAGACTCCCCACACCACCGCAAGGTAAGCAATGTATCCACCAATGCCATCCAGAAGGCGGCCCCATTCGCTCGACTGTCCGGTCGCACGAGCCAACTGGCCATCGACGCAATCAAAGATCAAAGAAAGCTCCAGACACACACCGCCCAAAAACATTCCAGCAGGTGTTCCTTGGGCAAAGGCCAATCCTGAAACAATGCCCAATGCAACAGAAATGTAAGTGACCTGATTGGGAGTGATCGAAGTATTTTTCAATCCATCCACAATTTTCGAAGAGATAGGAATATGGAAATAGCGATTGACCGGTTCCACAATATCAAGCAATACATGGTCGGTCGATTGAGGGATGGCCATACTTTGATTTTAGAGCATATATAAAAATTCACGAATCACGCAGAAAAACCTCTGGATTCATGAAAAAAATTATGCCGAATTACAATAATTAAAAGGACACTTTTCACAGCCATCGTTGTTGAAGATGCCAGGCAAAGGTGTTTTCCAAACCATCTTTCAGATCATACATGGGATGAAATTGGAAGGTCTCAAAAAACTTTTCTGACGATGCTGTCCAGACACTTTGGCGGATATCAATCATTCTCTGTCGGTCCAGAAGCGGTGCAGAATCTCTAAATACATGAACAGCTTCCAGCAACAGGGCCAAACCTGTCATTGCACTCTCTGGTATGATGATCTTTCTTGCGGTTTGATTCAAAACAGACAACGCTTGCCCGGCCACATCATCCCATGAATAATTTCCACCATCTGTTACAAAGAAAGTTTGGCCCCCACCCGCCAGTGGATTTTCAGCAGCCACAATCATGGCCCGCACAAGATCTGTCGAATGTATGAGTGACAAATAACGTTGTCCTGCACCTATTTGAATTTGCCATCCGCGTGCCAATTGCTTGAGATACTCGAAAAAATTTTTCTCTCGCGGTCCATAAACCACCGGCGGACGAAGAGTGACCATGGGAAGCTCGCTCGCAAATTTCAGAGCTATCTTTTCACCTGCCAATTTCGACTGGCCGTAATGCGTCACCGGTCTGCAAGCGGTACTCTCGTCTACCGTCTGTCCCGTTTCCGCAGGTCCCACAGAGGCCAGACTGCTCAAATGTACAACAGCCCGCAATGTTTTCCCCGCCAAATCAACAGCAGAACGATAGAGCGATTCGCAAGCATACGCATTACAACGAAAGAATTCCGCCCGGGTCTTTGCGATGGTGAGACCGGCGCAATGAAACAAATAGTCCGCCCCATCCAACCATTTTGCAGGCAGTTCACTTGCATTGAGATCGCCTGTAAAAACACGAATACCACGGGTCTGCAAATATTGAAGGGAGCTAGTGGGTCTTACCAATATCCGCACTTCGCAACCGCGTTCCAGCAATGCGTCGACCAAGTGCCCGCCAATGAATCCGGTACCCCCCGTTACGCAGACAACGGATCTATCCAGTTTTTCAGATGATTTCATAAATTCGATGACGCTTGTATTCCCAGCCGCCCAGCCGTCGAAGGGCCATCAACATCGGTTCATTGTCTTCCAGCATCCACGACATTTCACAATAGGGAACACCATTATCAAGAAACTCCTGAAAGGTGTCGTGATACATGAGCACATCGATACCCTGCCTTTGATATTTTTTTTTTACACCCAGAGTCAGAACTCGCCAAAAATCTACTTTGCACATGCCATATAAAAACTGCGCCCATCCAAAAGGAAAAATTTTTCCATTGAGCGGCTTGATGGCTTGATTGACATCTGGAATCGTCAATGAAAAACCGGCAGGCTGACCATGCACTTCTGCGATAAAACAGTATCTCGGATTTACAATTTTCTTCATCTCTTTTGCTGCAAACCAGAATTCCGCCTTTGACATGGGGGAAAATCCCCAGTTGTTACTCCAGGCAGAATTGTAAATATCCCAAATAGTTTGCACTTCACTTTCAAAACGGCTCATGTCCAGCCTGCGTATGCTGAAGTGATTGCGAAGACGTATTTTCTTTGTGGCCCGGGCGAGGTACTCCGGAATTTTGTCCAGCTTCAACTTGAAGGAGAGTAAGTCTTTTACTTTTACAAGCCCCCAGCGTTCCATAAACTCTTTATAGAAAGGAGGATTGTAGGGAATTCCAAAAGTAGGGTCACTGTCAAACCCTTCGACCAGCAAACCACATTCGTGATTGCTTGATAGATTCATGGGTCCGCGAAGACGATCAAATTTTTGTTCCCGACTCCAGGCATGCGCCTTATTCAAAAGAAGTTTCGCAACACTGAAGTCCTCTATACATTCGAACATTCCGAAAAAACCGACACGTTCCTTATGGAATTCGTTGTACGTCCGGTCTTCAATCACAGCAATCCGCCCCACTGTTTTTCCATCTTGAATTGCCAGATAAAGTTCGACCTCAGCAGTTTCAAAAAATGGATTTTTTTTAGGATCAAAAAAAATCTTGCGTTCAAATTTTAAGGGAGAAACCCAATGAGGATCGTCACGGTACAACCACCCAGGCAGTTCAATGAAACGCTCCAGGTCGTCGCGCCCCGCAACTTTGACAAGCTCAATCTGCATATCAGCGATGGATGATTCCTAACTCGATACCAAACTTTTTAAAGGAATTCAAAACATAGTCCAAATCCTCACGGGAGTGAGTGGACATGAAACTGGTGCGGATCATTGCCTGTTGCGATGGAACCACGGGAGATACGGCCACGCCTGCAAATACGCCGTCCTCGAACAACAATTGATTCATAAACAACGTGAGTGCTTCGTCTCCGACTTTGATAGGAACAATAGGAACAATATTGTTATTGACCTGATACCCCATATCGAAAAATCCTTTTTTGATATAGGAAGTATTTTCTCCAAGTTTTTCCTGACGCCATGGTTCTTTGATGAGAATATCCAATGCCGCCAATACCCCCGCAACCGAAGCGGGCGGCAATGCCGCCGTGAATATAAACGCAGACGCTTTATGACGAATGTATTCTGTGACCTTTTTATTGGAGGAAATGAACCCCCCGATCGAACCAAGGCTTTTAGAGAACGTCCCCATATAGAGATCGATTTCTTTTTCCAGATTGTAATAGCTGGTAACACCGCGCCCGCCATCACCGATGACACCCAAACCATGCGCTTCATCAACCAGAACAACAGCACCATAATCTTTTGCAAGTTTGACAATTGCCGGCAGGTTGGCGATATCGCCACTCATACTGAAAATGGTATCTGTAATAATAAGTTTACCGGGAACGTCGCGGTATTTTTTCAGATAATACTCAAGATGCTCCATATCATTATGATGGTAGCGCATCGTTTTGCCTGGAGAAATGGCGCAACCTTCATAAATACTGGCGTGATTTTCCCGATCAGAAAAAGCCACATCTTTTCGACCCAAAAGACAGCTGATAGTTCCTTGATTGGCTTGAAAACCCGTGGACATAACGATCGAATCTTCGCGCCCTAGAAAGTTGGCGAGTTCGTTTTCAAGTTTTTTATGCAAACTCAGAGTGCCATTAAGAAAGCGGCTACCCGTACAACCCGCACCAAAACGATCGAGCGCATCTTTCGCGGCCTCGACCACTCGTGGGTCTTGCGTTAACCCCAGATAATTGTTAGTGGAAACCGTTACGACTTTTTTACCATCAATAACAACTTTAGAACCCTCTGCGGCTTCGATTTCACGAAAATAAGGATAGATTCCCAATTCTTTGGCTTGATCGGGAGCGTCATAGCTTTTACATTTTTCCAACAAACCTTCGTTGTTATTTGCAGTCGAACGCAAATGAGCATTCTGAAAATCAAACTTGGTTTTTAGGAGAGAAATAATTTTGTTACGCTTGCGATGGAGCACATCATCCAGCTCATTGTCAGCGGCGATTTCTTGTCGAATGTCTTTCACAAAACTCACGGGGCTAAAATGGATAAGATATACCTCCCATTCTATTTTAATGGCGGGCAATCTCACTGTAACATTAACAGGTTCAATCCACAAGAAATCTATATTTTTTTCAACAAACAGAGGGGAATACAGGGATATCTGGAAATCCCCGCATCATTGCCCTGACCAACACGGGCATGACAGTATTTTAATAATCGATTGATTTTCAAATAATTAAAAAGAAATCCCACCTGCTTTTCAAACCTATTAACAACTGCATATTTTCCTAATAGTTACGAATGATGACCTCTTCCTGCTCCAGCAACCCGAATACGATCTGTTTTCCAGCTTGAAAGAGAAACCTTGTTTATCGTATCATTAGCCATCCTGCCAACTTGAAGGCTCTCAGACCCCCAAGTATGACTTTTCCCAGAAGGAACCGTCGGCATTTTTTCTCACCTTATGACTCTGATAAATCTCTAAATTTCTGGGCGCAATAAAGCCATTGATAATTGCCTCAGGCAAAGTCTATAATTCACATTTGTCCTTAAATTTACCCGCAGGAGCCCATGGAAACCAATAACGAATATCGATTTTTGAAAGCATGCCGAGGCGAGACCACAGATGTCACGCCCATCTGGTTCATGAGACAAGCCGGTCGCTACATGAAGGCTTATCGCGACTTGAAAGAAAAACACACTTTTCTGGAAATGTGTCACACCCCCGAACTGGCGGCAGAAGTGACTCTGCAACCTCTGGATGTTCTCGGTGTCGATGCCGCAATCATTTTTGCCGACATTCTCCTGCCTCTGGAACCCATGGGGACAGGGCTGGAATTTGCAGTCGGCGACGGACCCGTCATTCCCCGACCCGTAAAGACTGAGAAAGACATCGACAACCTTCGCCCCGTCAATGCCAAAGAGCAAATGGGCTTTGTGGGCGATGCCATAAAAATCGTGCGGTCTGAGATCAACGGTAAAATCCCCTTGATCGGTTTTGCCGGTGCCCCCTTCACTTTATGCAGTTATATGATTGAAGGTGGAAAATCCAAGGAATTCAAAGACACAAAAATGATGATGCTCGAACGCCCCGACCTTTGGGAAAAATTGATGGACAAGGTTTGCGCTGTTCTCATTGACTACTTGAAAATGCAGGTCGATGCAGGCGCACAAGCTCTGCAATTGTTCGACAGCTGGGTCGGTTGCCTCAGCCCTTATGATTACGAACGATTGATCCTGCCCTACACCAAACGAGTGATCGAAGGCGCACAAGAAACCGGTGTTCCCGTCATCAACTTCAGCACCGGGACCTCTCCAATGCTCAATCTTGTCAAACAAGCTGGCGGTGATGTCATCAGTTTTGACTGGAGAATCAACCTCGACGATGCATGGAAGACGCTCGGTCATGACCAACCCATTCAGGGAAATCTCGACCCGTCTGCATTGATGGCCCCCATTCCCGTTATCAAAGAAAGGGTCTTCGATATAATGCAACGCGCGGAAGGACGACCGGGGCATATATTCAATCTCGGTCACGGTATTTTCCAGTTCACCCCCGTCGATCATGTCAAAGCCGTTGTGGACATGGTGCACGAATATCGGAATGCGTGATTCGGGGAATTCAGAAGCACCCATAGGCGTCTTTTTAATGGCGCATGGCGCACCCAACAGCGTGGACGATATCCCCCAATATCTGAAAAATATTCGGGGGGGAACCGAATCTTCTGAAGAAGTTGTACAGATCATACGTGATCGCTATACGGCGATTGGAGGCAGTTCGCCTTTACGCGAAATCACCACCCAGCAGGCACAGGCACTGGAAGATTTCCTGAATCAGGGCGAAACCCGGTTCAAGGTTTATTTCGGGATGAGAAACTGGAGTCCCTACATTCTCGACTCCGTTCGCCAGATGATCGAGGATGGCGTGCAAAAAGTCTGCGTCATGTGCCTGGCCCCGCAATACAGTACCTGGAGCACGGAACTCTATTTCAAAGCTTTTCGTACCGCATTGAAAGAATGCGGGGCCCCTGAGATGGATGCGCGTTTCATTGGCAGTTGGGCCGACCATCCCCTGTTGATCGACGCTATCGCCGACAGATATCAGGTCGCGCAAAAAAAACTGCAAGACGAGGGCTGGGAAAAAATCTACACCATATTCACCGTTCACAGTATTCCCGCAGAGTCGTTGGACTATGGCGATCCCTACGCGAACGAATACAATAAAACCGTCACGGCACTGCTCAAGAAAATTTCACCCGGAACATGGTTTCAGGCTTATCAAAGTCAGGGAATGATTCCTGTCCCTTGGCTTGGCCCCACCGTTGAATCCACGCTGGACAAAGTCGCCCGGTACGGAAGACGCGCCGTTCTGATGGTTCCCGTCGGTTTTGTTTCCGATCACATCGAAGTTTTGTACGACATCGATATTGAATTCAAGCGATACGCCGAAACACGCAAGCTCGAATTGCGCCGAACCGAGTCTCTCAATCTGTCCCCCTTGTTCACCGAAGCTCTGGCCGCCATCGTTTGGGAACATTTGATATAGTTTTACAAACGGAACAGCTCGATTTTTTCATCCCTATTCAAGCCATACATTATGAATTCTCCCTTGTTAAACGAACAGCAAATGGAGGCCGTCCATTGCACCGAAGGTCCTCTCATCGTCATCGCCGGTGCCGGATCAGGCAAAACCCGGGTCATCACCCACCGCATTGCTCATTTGATTCTGGAACGCAACATCTCATCCGATCAGGTTCTCGCCATCACCTTCACCAACAAAGCGGCGGGAGAGATGAAAGAGCGCATACGACAAATGATCGACCTTTCGCAATCACCGTCCTGGATCAGCACCTTTCACTCCTTCTGCCTGCGAATTCTCAGACGTCACATCGACGCACTGGGCTATTCCTGTGATTTTGCGATCTACGATTCGCAGGACCAGTTGACGCTGATCAAGCAGTGCATGAAAACAGCAAATATCGACGCCGACTCCTTTCCACCGCGCACCCTGCTTTCCTGCATCAGCGGATTCAAAAACGATTTCCTGTTTCCGGAAAACGTCAATCCCGAGTCCTTTTCCTACGGCAACAAGTACCGGGCCGCAGAACTGTACCCCCGTTATCAGGAAGGCTTGCGCAAAAACAACGCCCTCGATTTTGACGACCTGCTCATCCAGTGCGTTCGACTGTTTCAACAATCCAACGAAGTTCTCGAACGCTACAGCCATCAATTTCGTTATATTCTCGTGGATGAATTTCAGGACACCAACGCCACACAATACAATCTCGTCAAGCAATTGGCCCAAAAGCACAACAATATCTGCGTGGTCGGCGACGACGATCAAAGCATCTACCGGTGGCGCGGTGCCAACATCGAGAACATCCTGAATTTTGAAAAAGATTTTGTCGGAACCCGCACCATCAAATTAGAAGAGAATTATCGGTCCACGCAAAACATACTCAAAGCCGCTTCCAGCGTCGTAGCAGAAAACGTATCAAGAAAACCCAAAACCCTGTGGACTCAGAATGCAGACGGCGATCTCATCGTTTATTACCGTGCCCGCGATGAAATGGACGAAGCCGAATACGTTTGTGGCAAAGTTCAAACCTTGAATCAGGAAGACGCGCTCTCCTTTGGAGATATGGCCGTTCTCTACCGCACCAACGCCCAGTCCCGGGTGATGGAAGATGTTTTGCGCCGATGGAAAATTCCCTACCAATTGATCGGCGGACTCAAATTCTACGAACGCAAGGAAATCAAGGACATCCTCGCCTACGTCAAAATCATCATCAATCCCGGCGATTCCATTTCCCTGAAACGCATCATCAACGTACCCGTACGCGGCATCGGTAAAACATCCCTCGACAAACTGGATGAATACTGCGCCCGCACAGGACTCAGCATGAGCGAAGGACTCCGGCAAGCCGAACGCGACCGTTTTGTCGCCCCCGCGGCCGCACGCAAAATGAGACAATTCATGGAGATGATCGACGATCTCGTCGCCTACCGTGAAGAAAAGTCCGAAGCCGATTTTTTTCGTGCTGTGATGGAAAAAAGCAACTATGCACCGGCCCTGCGCGATGAAAACTCTATTGAAAGTCGTTCCCGACTCGAGAACCTCGAAGAATTGATCTCCGCCATTCAACAGGCCGAAGAAGAAGGACGCAGTCTGCAGGAATTTCTCGATTCCTGTTCCCTGATCGCCGACGCCGACTCTCTTGACGACGAACGCGGAGCCCTGCTACTGATGACCCTTCACTCCTGCAAAGGCCTGGAGTTTCGCAGTGTGTTCATCATCGGAATGGAACGCGGCCTGCTTCCTCACGCCAGCTCTATGGGAGAAAATGCTGAGTACGAAGAAGAACGCCGCCTCTGTTATGTTGGTTTTACCCGCGCGCGCGAAAAATTGTTTTTGACAAATGCCCGCACCAGAAGAATTTACGGCAACACCTTCAACTACCAACCTTCCGATTTTCTCGAAAGCATCCCCGGCGAAATCCTGCAAAAGGAAAACGCCGCCTATAGCGAACCTTCCTATTCCCAGGGTGGCTATGGCAGAAGTGCCGCAAGTTCCCAAAATGCAGTTCCGGAAAAAACTCAATCCTGGCAAGTCTCGCGTCCGCAAAAAGAAGACCTACCCTACCCTATCGGAGCCCGCGTGGTGCATGCCAAATTTGGACCCGGTGTCATCATTCGCAGAGAAGGCAACGAAGACGATTTAAAAGTAGACGTTTTTTTCAAAGCCCCGCATGGCAAAAAACGCCTCGCTGTCAACATCGCCAAACTCATACAACTATAAAAACAAGATTTGACCCCAGAAATTTAATTCTGGAAATTTAAAAATACAAACCGCATCTTCCTGCATCTTTTTTTTATGCGATATCTGAGTTAAAATGCGTCAAACGATGGATAATACTGTGGTGAATAAATGGATATTATTCCCCTTATGGAGCTTCTATGACGGATCATAATGAAAAAGAGGAAATGCTGGTCAACGAACTTTCCGTCAAGCTCCGGGAAATGATGAAACACGGCGACGCCGAACTCAAGGAAATGGTTCGTGAGACCATTCGCGGATTGCACAATTTCATGATGGATGACCCCAAATCCAGAGCGGATATGAAATCCAAAGAAAAAGGCATTTTTAGCGGCAAAGTGATCCCCTTTCCTACTGGATTGCTGAGTCCCCAGACTTCCGAAAGTTCACCTTCCGATGAAATTGAGATCCATCCCCAGGAATCCAGACCAACGGTCGATCGCAAACGTTTGGCCCTTGTAGCACTGATCAGCGGAATGGTTTTGACCTCCATTTTTGTGATTCTGCTTTCTTCGAAATCCCCAACTGAAGATGGGAAATTCTGTAGAATCAAGGGCAATGTCAACGCGCAGGGGGAGAAAATATTCCACATGCCCGGTGATCAATGGTACGACAAAACCACGGTGGACGATTCTCAGGGACGCGGTGAAAGGTGGTTTTGTTCGGAGCAAGATGCATTGGCCGCAGGCTTCCGTCGTACCATGCACTGATATTTCTTCAATCAACCATTTACCCGCCCCATTCGATTCCGACCTTTTGAAGGGCGGATTTCAAAAAATAATACTCAAAACGAACGGAGCCCCTCTTAATGAAACAGTCACATTCAGGCATCAGATCGATTCTTACAGCGACCTTTTTAATTACTCTTGTTACGCTTGGATTTTCAGCACCCGCTTTTTCTCAAGACTGTGTGCAAAAACGCAGTACGCCAAAAGCACCCGATTCAATTGCGAAGTTGGAGAACCCTCTGCAAGCCACGCCTGAAAATACATCGGCGGGGCAAGAACTGTTCAACCACACAGCAAAGCCACTGGCATGCATTCAATGTCATGGCATCAATGGCAATGGACACGGAATGATGGCAAGAGGAATGGAGCCCAAGCCCAGAGATTTCACCTGTTCCGCAATGATGAGCCAAATTCCAGACGGTCAATTATTCTGGATCATCAAAAACGGTTCCCAAGGGACAGGCATGATGGCTTACAAGGCCTTGGAGGAAAATCAAATCTGGCAACTGATTTTGCACATTCGTCATCTGGGCAAATAGATCGTCAAAGATTTTGGGGAGAAATAATAAAACGGGTCTCATGGCGCATATTTGTATTCCTGTATCACTTATGAACTCCCGAAATGACCAATAAGATTGCTCTTGCGGGTTGAATCCAAGTCACACTATAGTGTAGCGAACCTGCTCAATAGAAACGTTGAATACAAAAAATTATGACCATTTCACAAAAAGTTGGAGGAATGCTGGAACAGGCATCCTGGATACGCAAGATGTTTGAAGAAGGCACGCGTTTGAAAAAAGAATTTGGAGACGAAAATGTCTTCGACCTGTCGCTCGGTAATCCCGTCATTGAGCCGCCCGCAAAGTTGAGATCGGCTTTGATTCTGGCCGCACAAGACGAAACCCCCGGCTTGCACCGTTACATGCCCAATGCAGGTCTGGAGGAAACCCGTATGGCCATCGCCCTCGCACTTTCTCCCGAAAGTGGTGTGCAATTGACGGCAAACGATACGGTGATGACTTGCGGGGCCGCAGGCGGTCTCAACATCGCACTGAAATCCCTGCTCGATCCCGGCGATGAAGTCATCATCTTTGCCCCCTATTTTGTCGAATATTTGTTTTATGCAGACAATCACGGTGGCAAAGCCGTACCCGTAAATACAAAGGATGATTTCACCCTCGACCCCGTCGCCCTTGAGCAAGCCATCACCCCAAGGACCAAGGCGGTCATTATCAATTCGCCCAACAATCCGACGGGAGTTGTTTATTCTCGCGAATCTCTGCAAGCGGTAGCCGATGTTCTAAAAAAAGCCTCGGAAATGAGAGGGAGTTCCATCTACCTGATTTCGGACGACCCTTACAAAAAAATCATCTTTGACGGTGTTGAAACGCCCCATTTGTTTGAATTTTACAAGGATTCTATTTACATCAGTTCGCACTCCAAAGATCTGGCCGTACCGGGAGAGCGCATCGGTTTTGTTGTCGTGCACCCCGAATGTTCCGATCGTGACAAGCTGATGGCCGCACTCATCTTCTGCAATCGTGTGCTTGGATTCGTCAACGCTCCCGCGTTGATTCAAAGGGCCATCGCCCAATCGCAGGATGTGGGGATCGATCCCATGATCTACCAGAAGAAACGCGATCGTTTGTATTCTGCGCTGGTCGAAATTGGCTATTCCGTCGTCAAACCACAGGGTGCATTTTACTTCTTCCCCAAATCGCCTCTGGAAGATGAAGTCGAATTTTGCCGTCTGTTGACACAGGAAAAAACCCTCGCGGTACCTGGCAGAGGTTTTGGAACCCCCGGTTACTTCCGACTCTCCTATTGCCTGCCCGACGATGTGATCGAAGGTGCCATTATTGGACTCAGAGCGGCCTTTGAAAAAGCCTCTGCATAATTTTCAGGTGACTCAACACGCATCGTAATCCACCACGGCGGTTTTGCTGAGCAGAACCGCCTGACAGGTGAGGACGTGCTTGCGTTTGAAATCCTCGTCATGCATTGCATCAAAATTTTCCATTTCAACACGCCCTTCAACCAGCTTTGCCATACAGGTCCCGCAGACACCGCCCACGCAAGAAGCCGGGGGCTCCAGTTTGGAGCGCATGGCGGCGTTGAAAATCGTTTGCCCTTCCACACAGGGGACCTGATGCTCCTGACCATTGATCCGAATCGTGACCGACTCGGGAACTCCGTTTTCAATCGAATCCGAAGATGCTATTTTCACGCCCATAAAAAACCTTTCTATATCTGCCGGGCAAGCGTCCGCAAATATTTTGTCGGTTCGCTCCCTTTTTGTTAGAATTGAATCCAATACATTATACAAGGGCCGTTTAAAATGGAAGCTTTTCTCGCCCACAATAATATCGTCACTAATCCTTATTTTTACAAAGGCAATCTCCTATGAGTTTGAGTCAAGACCAGATCGGACGTTACAGCAGACACCTCTTGCTCCCCGAAGTGGGTGTGGAAGGTCAGGAAAAAATATGCAACTCGAAAGTACTGTGCATTGGAACCGGCGGATTGGGGGCTCCTTTGGGTTTGTACCTCGCCGCCGCAGGCGTTGGGACACTCGGGTTGATCGACTTTGATGTCGTCGATTTGAGCAATCTCCAACGGCAAGTGGCTCACGGCGAAGCGAGTCTGGGGAAACTCAAAGTCGATTCGGCCAAACAACGTTTTTCAGACATCAACTCAAGCATTGATATCAAAACTTACAATGTCGCGTTAACTTCTGAAAACGCCCTAGAGATTTTTAAAGACTATGACATCATCGTGGACGGAACCGACAATTTCCCCACACGTTATCTGGCCAACGATGCCTGTGTACTGCTCGGCAAACCCTATATTTACGGATGTATCCTGCGATTCGACGGACAGGCCTCGGTGTTTGACGCCAAACAAGGCCCCTGCTACCGTTGTCTGTTCCCCGAGCCACCCCCGCCCGGCCTGGTCCCCAGTTGTGCCGAAGGCGGTGTATTGGGTGTTCTGCCCGGACTCGTGGGTTTGATTCAGGCCACGGAAACTTTGAAAATCATACTCGGCAAGGGTGACACACTGGTCGGCCGATTATTGCTTTTTGACGCTTTGGGCATGAAGTTCCGGGAAATGAAATTGCGCAAAGACAAAAATTGCCCGATTTGTGGTGAAAACCCAAGCATCACCGAGCTCATCGACTATCAGGAATTTTGTGGCATTCCCGCTGTCAGCGCGGAAGACGATTCGGCAGACAGTGCGCTTGAAGTTGACGTGCAAACCGTCAAGGACATGCTGTCCAACGGAAAGACCTTCAAGCTCATCGACGTGCGCGAACCCTCGGAATACGATATTTGTAAAATCGAAGGCTCCACATTGATCCCTTTGGGTCTGATTCAGGAAAAAAATCCTGCCAATCTGAACGGTCTGGGCAAAAATGATGAGATCGTACTCCACTGCAAAGCCGGGGTACGAAGCATGAAAGCTCTGAAAGCCATGCAGGACATGGGATACACCAATCTCAAAAGTATGCGTGGAGGCATCGAGGAGTGGGCAATAAAAATCGACACCTCTATGCCGAGATATTAGATAAGCCATTGAAGTTAAATGACTTAACGATTATCGAAATACCAAATGAAGCGAGCGGTGTCAGTCTTTCTTGACAATGACGCCGCTCGCTACTAATCTGGTAACAGCACCTATCAATCTTTACCCTTGAAAGGGGGATCTCGTGAGTCACTCCCATGAGCATGAGTCAGAACCAAATTTTGAAAAACTATCCAAGGCCATCACCGAAGCTGTCATGTCTTCCAACAAGGTGAAAAAGGTCATGTCTGAGATGCAAAAGACAGAAAAAATATGCCCGCAGAGCTTCATGGTTCTGGTCCTCAAAATGCAAGCCTTGTCCGAAGCTTTAGACACGGAACTTGAACACGAACCCGAATCATTCGAGCCACCGCCAGCTCCTAAGAAGAGAAGTTATAACAAAAAACCCCAATTCATTGATGGGCAAAAACTTTCCCCAAACGAGCTTAAATTTCAGGAATACAGGAACAAAAATTTTGATAGCGACGATTGGCTCCGGGAAAACGGTCTCACACTCTAAAATCCTGATCGTAGCCTTTTTTGTTTTTTTTCTGGCTGAGGGTTGCAGCGGGTCGGCAGGTTCTGAAGACAGCAAATATTCTGCCGAACGCAAACGGATGGTGGCTCGCGATCTTCTTAAAAAAGATATTCGTGACCCCTCCGTATTGGCCGCTATGGAACAAGTTCCCCGTCACCTCTTTGTCGACCCCGTTTATCGCTCCTTTGCCTACGCCGACCGCCCTTTGCCCATCAATCAAACGCAAAGCATCCCACAAGCTTATATCGTCGCGTTGATGGTTCAATCCGCGCAACTGACCCCAAAACACCATGTACTCGAAATAGGGTCACGAACAGGCTATCAGACCGCTATATTGAGCCGCATTGCAGGACAGGTGTACAGCGTCGAAAATAAACCCGGACTCGCTTTCAGCGCAAGCCAGCTTCTCAGGAATCTCGATTATGTCAATGTCCACATCAAACAGGGTGACGAATCGCTCGGCTGGGCCGAATTTGCCCCTTACGATGCCATTCTCGTGACTGACCCCATCGCCGATCCGCCGCAGGCCTGGATTGATCAACTCAAATTGGGAGGGCGCATGGTTCTTTCCCTTGAAAACACACACGGAATCCAGCGCGTTACGGTATTGACCAAAACCGAACAGGGTCTGGATAAAAATGTCATTGCCGGAAAAGCATTCATTTCCATCACGGGAGTCGAGCCGCGAGAGGAAGGAGTCGTGCCATGAACCGACCGCCCGCAGTCGCCGGTCGTTTTTATCCTGCCGGAAAAACAGCTTTGCAAAGCGACCTGCGTGCGAGAACAGATTCCGACGCAGAAAAAATTCCCGCTTTTGGCATCATCGTTCCCCACGCCGGTTACATGTATTCAGGAAACGTTGCGGGCTCGGTTTATTCACGCATCGAAATTCCCGACACCGTCATCCTTCTGGGTCCCAATCACACCGGCATCGGCCCTGCAATATCGGTGATGACCGAGGGAACCTGGACCTCGCCTCTAGGCGATGTAGAAATCGACAGCGAGCTTGCAGACTCGATTTGCTCCGCTTCCCCACTTCTGCAAGCCAATGATTCCTCGCACCAGCAAGAACATTCGCTCGAAACCCAGCTTCCCTTTTTGCAGTATTTCAGTTCCAGCTTTCGCATTGTTCCGATCTGTTTCATGCGAACCAGCTGGCAGGATTGTCTGCAAGTCGCAGATGCGATTCTGACCGGGATGGGTGAACGGAAAGTGCTGATCGTTGCCAGCTCGGACATGACCCATTACGAATCGCACGAGCGCGCCAAAGCAAAAGATCGAATGGCGATAGAAAAAATACTCGCACTCGATCCTGAAGCCTTGTTCCAAACAGTGAGCCGTGAGAAAATCAGCATGTGCGGCGTTGTGCCCGCAAGCATCATGCTCCTGTGCGCGAAGAAACGAGGGATCCGATTTAGCAAATTGATCCGCTACCAAACCTCAGGCGAAGTCAGTCACGATTGGAAACAGGTCGTCGGCTATGCCGGGATGATGGTGTACTGATTTAAAAAAACACCCACAATACATTCTCCCAAAATAACATTTTCATTCCGAATCAGAGTCCCAGTTCTGACAAGCCTGCATGATTATCCGGGCGGTGCCCCAGAGGCCACCGATACTTGCGATCTTTCTCCGAAATCGCAAGGTCATTGATGCTGGCGATTCGTCTCCGCATGAGACCGTTCTCATCAAACTCCCAATTTTCGTTGCCATAGGAACGAAACCAGTCACCCTGACGATCCCTCCATTCGTATGCAAATCGGACAGCGATGCGTGAATCGTCAAATGCCCACAATTCCTTGATCAGTCGGTACTCTTGTTCTTTCGCCCACTTGCGTTGAAGGAATTGGACAATGGCTTCGCGACCCAAAATAAATTCCGTACGATTTCTCCAATCACTGTCAAGAGTGTAAGCCAGCGCAACTTTCTCAGGATCACGCGTATTCCAGGCATCTTCCGCCCTTCGTACTTTTTGAGACGCTGTCTCCTGAGTGAAGGGGGGAAGAGGAGGTCTGCTATTTGCATCCAGTGGCATTTGATTCTCCAGAATGATTTTTTTAGTTTGTAATCTGTGCCGATATTTCTTCCTTCAGCAAGCTGTTCTCATTCTTCAGCCGATCTATTTCTGCTCTCAATGTCTGCACCTTCTCGTGGTTATAAAGGCGTGGAATATGTTTCGGGCAATTCACATCCCATACCTCCACAGTAAAAACTATGACACGTTCGATCCTTTGGTTTGATTGGGCCACCTTTGCTGTCAAGTTCGCGTCATTTTCCACAATCCTGGCCCGTCCCCATATCTTGACCCGTCGCTGATTTTCATAATCCATCAAGAAAATAAACGCGCGATCGTTTTCAGACAAATTTCCCAGTGTGATGTATTGGCGATTCCCCGGAAAATCCGCAAAGGCCAAAGTTATCTCATTAAGGACTTTGAGAAATCCCTTCTCCCCTCCTCGATGCTGAATATAGGGATAACCCTCGGAACCTGTGGTCGCCAGATAGAAAGAATCCCTCTCGGCAATGAAACCTTTCAGATCGGGCGTTACCTTTTCCGCCCATCCCCCTTTTTCTTCCATGACGGAATATCCCGCACGCGAACCAAAGCGTTCCTGCTGAGACTTGACTGCGGGTGTGAATGCAATGTCGCTGGCGATTGACTTTTTCATTCTATTTTTCTCTCCTAAAATCGAAAAAACAGGCCCGAAATTATTTCGGGCCTGAAACATTTAACTTGCGACCAACTCTGATGCTTTCGGAAAATCGTTGGCCGTTCCTGTCGCGTTATTGAAATAGTTGCTGAAAGTTACAAAAGCTATCAGTGCTATGATTTCGGTGATTTCCTCATCCGAAAAGCCCGCCTCAGTCAAGGCAGTGACTTCTTCCGTTGCCACCGCACCGCGAGTTTCCAAAATACGCTCCACAAACTTCAAGGCGGTATTGGTTTTAACATCCGGAGACTGACCGATGCGACCGTCCCGCACCTCCTCCTCGCGCAATCCTGCGGCCTTGCTAAGAGCACAGTGTGCAGAAATGCAATAAGAACAACCGTTGTATTCCGCAACATAGAGTGAGATCTGCTCTCTCAGCGTTACCGGTAAAACACCCTTCCCCATAAAATTCCAGAAATTCACATAGGCAGAAGCCACCACTGGAGAGTTGGCCATCGCCTTGATCATGTTCGGCACCATCCCCAGATTATTTTCCACTTCCTGATACAGATTTTTTACTTGGCAATTGGCTTGATCGGTTTCAATCATTTTGATTCTTGGCATGTGAATTCTCCCTGGTAATTAAATTATTGGTTAAAAAAAATAAACCCTAAGGCCTCACACAGAACCATTTATGTTTCAACCAATAGAGTCTTACCTTCTCTAGAGCATGAAGCGTGCCAAACACAGATAATAAAATTAGATGCATTTTTAAGTATATTTATAATGATAGAATTTAAATAAACAAGATTCCATATTTAGTAATTTACGAAAAATTGTAATTTATATTTGATATTTAGTATATTACTTAAGGACACAATTGATCCTTCATCCAGAGAGTTTATAGAATGAACTACCCCACTCAACTTATCCTCGACTCGGCAGGTGAAGGTATTTATGGACTCAATGCGGAGGGTTTAACCACCTTCGTCAATCCCGCCGCGCAGAGGATGACGGGTTATACGGAAGAAGAAATGATCGGCACCTGTCAGCATAAAATGGTTCATCATTCCAAGCCGGATGGAACAACCTACCCGCTTCACGAATGCCCCATTTATGCAGCTTTCAAGGTGGGAGCAATCTATAACATTTCCAACGAGGTATTCTGGAGAAAGGACGGAACATCTTTTCCGGTTGACTACACCAGCACGCCTATTATTCAAGATGGCAAATGTTTGGGGGCTGTGGTCGTGTTCAACGACATCAGCAAGCGAAAAAAAGATGAAGAGGAAATCAACAAACTCCGGCGGCAACTTGAGCTGGAAAATGCTTATTTGAATCAGGAGATACTGGAAGCAAAATCTTATGGCGAGATCATAGGCAGAAGCCCTGCACTGCAAGCGATTTTAAGCCAAATCGAACTCGTTGCCCCAACCGATGCAAATGTTCTGATCACGGGTGAGTCGGGAACGGGTAAGGAATTGATTGCCCGCGAAATTCATAATCGCAGTTCGCGCAAGCGAAGAACACTCATCCGGGTCAATTGCGCTTCCATTCCTAAAGAACTTTACGAAAGTGAGTTTTTCGGCCACATCAAAGGTGCTTTCACCGGCGCGATCAAGGATCGGGCAGGCCGATTTGAAATGGCGGAAGGAGGAACATTGTTTCTTGATGAAATCGGGGAAATCCCTCTTGATCTGCAAAGCAAATTACTGCGCGTTCTGCAGGAAGGTACTTTTGAAAAGGTCGGAGACGATAGAACCCGTAAGGTCGATGTTCGTGTCATCGCTGCCACCAATCGCAACCTTAAGGAAGATGCGCTGGCAGGCCGATTTCGTCTGGACTTGTTTTATCGGCTAAACGTGTTCCCGATTGAAGCACCCCCACTTCGTGAGCGCATGGACGATCTTCCGGTCCTGGCGGCGCATTTTCTCAAATGCGCGTCTCAAAAAATGAAAGTGCCTGAGTCACGTTTCACACAGGCCAACTTGAGAGATCTGCAAAATTATGATTGGCCGGGAAATATCCGGGAACTTCAAAATGTAATGGAAAGAGCTGCCATTCTATCCAAAGGGGGCAAGCTTTTGCTCAATCTACCTCCGACGACTACCCGCGGGCAAACCCATTTTCCTGCGGTTGATCTTTATGAAGGACTGATTTACACCGACAAAGCAATGAAGGAGAAGGAAAGACAGAATTTGGTCAATGCCCTTGAGCGATGCAAGGGAAAGGTGACAGGACCCAACGGAGCGGCAGAACTCCTTGAAATGAATCCAACCACAGTCTACTCGCGCATCAAGAAGCTAAACATCAAAGTTTGAACGCTTTGTACGTTTATTATTTCACATCAATTTAAGGTGCAAACTACAGTAGAGTATCTGAAACTCGCAATTTTCGCTCCGCATTTTGCGGAGCGATTATACTTTACAGGTTGGAGGGATGACTAACGACTGTCAGGACGCTTCTGGGGAGAGGTGCTTCATCTACGAAACACTGATTTTTTTAGAATCCGCCACCAATTTTTTTCATAAACACTCGCAATTCTTTACCCACAGCTCCGTCCCAATTGTCCTGTTCAGCAGCCAGGGTCGACAGCACCGACTTGCCGGCACTCATTTCCAGCCCCTTGGCAATGCTTACGAGGATGCGGCTTCCATAGCGTTCGACCAGATCGTGCTCTTCTGCCGCTCGGAATGCGATTTCTGGCCCCAGGATCATGGCCCAGGTCTGCACGACACTCATCTGCCGGGATTCACGAAACTGTATACTTTCAATGCCTTCCATATATACTTCGGCATCAATTTCGCCGTTTTCAAATCTATCTATCAATTGCCCGAGGGTTTCCTCTTTTGATGCAATTTTCCCCATCAGGTATTCTAGAATTTGACCTTCAAACTTCCTCAATTCTTCGAGATTCCAGGGGCACTGAAACATTTCAGAAGGACGTATGGCACGACTTTCCTGCTCTATTTTGTCCAGACAGGTACTGCAACGACCACCGGCATCGTGACTGAAAGGTTTGCCACACTGACATTTTGCCAGACAGGTCTGAATAGCCAGGGCCAGAGCTTCTCCCTTGAGCCCCATGACTTCTTTCAATGTGACTCGAACCGGGTTCGTGATATTGATCGAAATCCAATTGGCGCATAAAGAACAATAAAGCCTGTAATAGACTTCGCCTTCCTCTGGTTCAATAATGGGGGAAAATTTGTCTTCGCAAAGCTGACACTCAATTTCACGAATCAATGAATCGGTCATAATATTTTTATCTCAAGTGAGTAATAAAGATTAGATGGTGCAAAAAAGGAGAGGATTTAATTTTTTCTGAACAAAAAAAGCCCATGGCCCACAAGGGGGCATGGGCAATTAATTCTTCCGGCGGGGACTTATCAACCCGCGTAGGCTTGTCCTAATCCTGCAGTTTCCGCTTCTGCGGCACCCCAAATAATCTCGCCAGTGGCACCATTAACCGGATGCATGGTGATGGCTTTTGCAGTTGTACAGACAATCTCACATAACTCACAGCCCTTACATCGATCCAGAACAATGACGGCCTTCTGTGTCTTTTTGTCCAAGAGAATAGTGTCGGCTTCAGGGCAATACATGATGCAAAGCCGACAACCTTTTTCGGCCGTACATTTTTCGTTGTCAACATGGGCTACATTATACACGTTGGACTACTCCTGATTGAAACGTTAATGAAAACGAACGCGCTTCCCCAAGGGGAAGCGTTTCATAAAATTGAAATCAATGAACCGCTAACGCCTGATGATTGGAAGACTCCGCCCATTCTTTACCCATAGCATAAGCTGCTTTAATGGTGTCGTTGTTCTTCTGAAGCAATTGTTCCTTCTTGGCGTATTTTTTCTTGATAGCTTCGTCCAATGTTGCTGTTCCACCTGAAGCGACATATTTCTTGCCGAATCGATCTTGAACGGCTTGCTCCATTTGGGCAAGAGTAACCACGTTGGTGATACCGATACAGGCACCAATCATAGCCATGTTGGTCGAAAGCTCGGTTCCACCGATTTCGAGTGCCAGCTTTGTCGCATCGATGTCAAAAACGGCAACATTCAAAGCGTCCAAGCGCTCATGATCTTCTTTGTTGAGCAGGTCAGTCGCTGTGTTGATAATAACCAATCCGTTTTCCTTGATACCTGAATAAAACGGAGCCGTATAGCTTTTCTGCATTGTGATGACCTGAGGATGGTAAACCATGATGATGTCCGGGAAAACCAATTCGCCACGGTCGTAGATTTTTTCAGGACCGATACGAGCGTAACTTTCTGCAGGTGCCATTCGTTTTTCGGCTCCGAAAAACGGATTTGAGATGGAAAACAAACCTGCATTATTGGCGGCCATCGCCAACAGATGCGCGGATGTAACAGCCCCTTGACCACCGAGACCGGAAATCCGGATATTCAACCTTTTTTTCATAACTACTCCTTTATCAAATATCAAAACCCTATTGAGGGCATCTCTAAAAATTTAATTCTCCAATTTGGGAATTTGCTCACCCTTTTATTCAAAGGGTAAGCTCATCACCTAGCAATTTTCAAAGGTTCCCTCGAAGGGAAAGATTTATTATGCCTTTGCAGATTTCTTTTCTTTCTTTCTGGCTTTTGCCTCTTCATCCTTTTCCTTCAGGAATTTTTTGACGTCATCTGTCGCGTACTCTTTGTACACAAAACGACCGCCAATGGACTCGGCATCTTTCATTTCGTCGAGTCCTTCCATGCTCTGCTTTCCTATTTCGAGGATACAAGGCGTATAAAGCTGGATAAAGGTTGGTCCGAATTCACGCGCAACGAGAATTGCATTTTTCAATGCTTTCTCAACACGATTGGGCTTGCTTACGGTCAAACATGCCACATAATGACAACCTGACTCACGAGCGATTTCAGCCAATCGGACTTTATCAAACAGCTTCCCAACGGGAGCCATTTTGGAAACAAAGCCTTTTTGCATGAGTCCACTCTCCTGCCCACCTGTGTTTGCATACAATTCGTTGTCAAAACAAATGGTCGTGAATTTTTCCTGACGGAACCAGGATTGAAGGGTCATGTCCAAGCCGATATCAACGGTTGCACCGTCACCAGCCAAAACCACAACATCTTTCACTTTGTCAGGAAAGCGTACTTTCAAAGCGCGGTGCAAACCTGAAGCAATTGCATTCTGATTCCCGAAAAGCGAATGGATGTTTTGTACGGCCACATGCGGGAATACCAGACTGGTGCAACCGGTGGAACCTACAAATACCGTGTCTTCGGGTGCGGGCAAGCTGGCCAGAACATAGCGGAAAGCTATAGACTCGGGACAACCCGCACAAAGAGAATGCTGTTCTATAAGTTCTTTGGAAGAACCAACATCTTTCCAGCCACGATCTTGGTCTCCGTAAGTTGCGTCTTCAACGAGATCCTGATACTCCGGCGGCATGATATCTGCCAAATCTTCGCAAATTTTTATTTTATCTTTACTCATGGCGAGCCTTTATATTGAGTTAATGGTAAAGTTCATTTTATTTCCATCATGTACCGTCCCAAGCAGCGTTCGCACGCTCAACCTGTAAAACGGTTCAAGCCCCTATGTGCTTTTTGATCTCTTCTGCAATAACTTCAGAAGGCATGGTCATGCCGCCAGCAACGTGGGGGCCTGCATACACTCTTTCATTATTAGGAATAAGGGCTTTGATCTCACGAGCCATCCATCCTGCCATATTAAACTCGGGAACAAAAATATGTTTCGCATTCGCGGTCGCTTCAAGAATTTCCTGATAGGGGAAGGGGCGAATGGTTTTGATTTTAACCAATCCAACTTTAATACCCTCTGCTTCCAGCAAACGAATTGCTTCGCGTCCCTGACTCACAGCGGTTCCAGAGCTTACAATCAGGATTTCCCGATCCACATTCTCAGTTTCAATCAAGCCACCCAGAATAGCAATGGTATGCTTTCGAGATCGCTCAACCGCCGCTTTCACTTCTTGTTGCCAAGAGGCATGCGTCGAGTAACTGATGTAGTTGGATTTCATTACGAAGGGATCACGCATCATTCGTACGGGAGGACATTCCATATCCATACATGGAACGGGTGATTTGTAAGGATCGTAAGGCGGCAGACAAAGATCTTCTGGTGCCTTGTTGACGGTATCTTTAGTATGCGTTACGAAAAATCCATCGCAACAGTTTGCCAAAGGAAGATGAACATCGGGTTGTTCGGACACCATGAAACCAGCGAGAATAAAATCATAGAGATCCTGAGCCGTTTCTGCATGCCAAACGAGCATACCCGTTTCCAAAAGGTAAGCCATTTCCAAAGTATCGGGCTGAATACTAAGAGGTGAGTTGATACCACGACAGGTCACAACAACCTGAATCGGCAAACGGGAACCTGCCCACATCGGGAAGTTTTCCATTGCGCGCAAGGTACCTGGACCCGCTGTGGTGGTGAAAACGCGTGCTCCACCGAATGCGGCACCCGCACATTGACCCATTACAGCAAATTCACTTTCTCCGCGGAAATAATCCAGGAGATAGCCTTCGGCGTACAATTCACCAATCAAAGCCGCCGCTTCGCTTTGCGGGGTGATTGGATAAGCCACCGAAATATCCACGCCAGCTACTTTGACGGCATCACGAATAACTTCGCTGCCGGTCAAGAAAGAAGGAGCCCCTTTCGCCGCGAACATATCGCTGACGTCAGTGTAGGTCTGATTCATCTTGTTCTTTTGTCCAATCTTTACATGCTGGGACAACTTTACTTTTTTGCCCTTTAGATCTACTTCTTTATTCATAGGATTTCTCCCTGAAAGAGGCTCGCCTCCTTGCGGAAAGCTGGCTCTATTAGGTTTTTATCTCAGGCCGGTAAAGACCTGAAGTTTAGTTTATATGACGCCTGAAAAAATATTCAGGCGATACGCCCTTGCCGATTGAGCTTGATTTGCGTGAATTCCTCCGCCTGGCTTTCAACGCCTTCACTTTTCAATTTTAATACCGCTGCAGTAAGGCGTTCAATTTTTTCCACCGACGCATCTCTAAAAGAAAGACATGCATCTTCGTGTCCTGCTTGCGCACACATCGCCATGGTATAACAATTTGTACCACCTCGAATAATTTTCAATGCCAGATTAGCTTGATGGCAGTGTACACCTACAAATATGCAAACGTCAATTTTGTTGTGCCAAATTGTAAGATTAGGATGATTTGGATTGATCTCTACTTCGGGGTCAATCTTCGGGTATTTGGGACGGTAATCCGCCATCGGTATCAGTCGGGCCGGTATAGCGTTGGCAAGTTTACGAATTGCGGTCGCTTGTTTTGCTGCATTTTCGTTCCAATGCCAAAGCACAAGGGGTCCCGGAAATATGGTAGGGACTTTAGCGGCCAAAAACTTCCTTGCCGCTTCCTCAAAAGCTTCTTCTTCTGGAACAATTGTACCTTCAATGTGCGCTTCTCCCGGGTCTGGAAGAACAATTCCCATCGATGCGGCGGACGGGGATAAAAACGCCTCCGGTCCGGGCTGAACCTTATATTGACTCATCCTTAGTTTCCCTCTTTTATTGGTTGATTAGCTTTTAGAGCTGAAAACTCGTTACTATAAACCAGGTTAAAAATGTTGTCAAAACTTTTTGGGTAGGGTCTTTTTCTCTAACTTACGACGATCGACCTTGCCGAACAGGTCTCAACAGTTAATTCAGTCTATCATACAAACATCTGGCGACGTAAATCATACAATATTTATCACAACGTTACATGTTGGTCTTACAATGAAGAATTGTAATTTGCGATTCTGTCGCTCTGACAAACTAGTTTCCAAAACATTCCTTTTGGGCGACTTGCAGGATCTGCAGATGTCTTTTCTCTTCTGCCAGAAGATGATTAAAAACGGCTCGAACCTCCATCTTCCGCTCCATTGCCAAAAGTTTTTCAAGCATTACGATGGATTGCTTTTCAGATTCGATTCCAATTTCTAATGCTTCTCGATCCGTGCTCACTTGCCGCTTTCCTTCACCCTCAAAAAATCTATCCGGAAAGATGTGTTCTTTGATCAGACTCTTGATCCTAGGGTCCAATGGCTTTTTTCTGGTATATTTGCCTCCCAGGGCCGGTTGCAAAAACTGTGCTTTCTCTTGCAGGGCCGTGGTATGTTCTTTTTCTTCCTTCATGAGCCGTGTGAATATTTCGCGCACACGGGGGGTACTGGCAATTTTAATCGCTCGCTCATAGAATTTGATACCTTTGAGTTCTATATACAGACTGATCTCTATGGCATCAGCACACTGCAAACTGGAAATCTGCGTATCGTCGTTCTGAGTCATTTTAAACTTATATTGTTTTGATGACTTAAATCTATCATATTTTTCACAAAAGCAACCTTAATAAAAGACTCGACGATGCTATTAAAATCCATTCTAGTTAATTTACGACGCTTTCCAAACATTTTTTTTACGGGTTAGTATCCTGAATATGGGCTCTTGCCAGCAAGAGCTTGCCAGAATTTATTGAAATTCTTAAATTTCTGCTTTAAGAACTTTCGGCCATCTCGTAATACGTAAATAGCTTTTTCCTTTAGAAGATATGTTTCGGGAAGTCAATGCGCTTTATCCCTTTACGCTAAAAACTCAATGGTACACAAAAGGCTTTTGCAAATAATACTTTGTACTTAAATTTTAATAAAAATTTTTGATGACTATATATTTTCCTCCTATTCCTGTGTCAAAAATGATATTTTCTTATAAAAGTATGAATCGTTCGGGCAAACAATGCCATCTTAGTTGCAAAAGACGTATTAATGGACGCAAGACGTCGTTATTTTATAATCTAAGTTATCTATCTATCGGGATTTACTCTTGGGCAGGGGGTAGGACATTGCTCTGGGTAGTTTGATATCCTCCATACGATAGATATCTTCAAAGGAAAGGGTTGGGTAAAAGACAATGTGGGTACTTGAATTTCTACACGTTTTATTCGGAATTTTTTGGATTGGCCTTCTTTATTTTTTCAACATGATTCAAGTGCAGGCCATGCCCAAGATGCTTGAAGCTGGGGCCGCAAAGCCTTACACTCAGATCATCCTTCCCAAGGCTCTTTTCTATTTTCGCTACACGGCACTCCTCACTTTTGTGACAGGGATCATCTATTATGGGGCGGGTATGACTCGAGTCGAAGGTATTCCAAGTCACCTCATCCACACCGGAATGCTTTTGGGAACGATTATGGCCTTCAACGTATGGTTCATCATTTGGCCAAATCAGAAGAAAATAATCGCGGGCGCACTGGAAGGCGATGCTCTCAATAAAGCCAAACGACAGGCTTTCCTTGCCAGCAGAACCAATGCCTGGTTATCTCTCCCTATGCTCGTTTGTATGGTTGCGGCCAACCATGGCGGGATTGGGTTCTAAGAACTTTTAAGCAGTTTCTTTAATCAAGGCGTCTCTGAGTTTAGGGCTTTCCCCCTGGATTCAGAGGCGCCTTTTTTCAATTTGACGCCTAATCCACTTTGCCATTCATTGGAAGGGTCACTATAAATCGGGTTCCTTTCCCCACTTCGCTTTTAGCCTCGATTTTACCTCCGTAAAATTCCACTATTTTTTTGCAGATTGCGAGGCCCATGCCTGTCCCCTCATAGACGCTTCGACCATGCAGACGTTCAAAGGGTTGAAAAATTTTTTCAGCGTATTTTTCATCAAAACCGATTCCGTTATCTTCAACTGTAATTTCCAAAAATGAATTTTCCAGCCATCGAGATTTTACGGTGACAACAGGGGGAAAGTTTTCATTATGGTACTTAAGAGCATTGCCAATCAAATTCTGAAGCAATTGATTTATATGAGTGGGATACGCATTGATCGCATGTTGTAAATCTTCACAATGTATCTTTGCCTGAGTCTGGGAGATTCTGACTTCCAGTGTGTCCAATACCTCTTTGACCACTTTGCTGAGTTTGACCGACTTTAAGGGTCCCCCTTTTGTTGTTGCCCGGGATAAGCTCAAAAGATCCGCAATCAAATTTTGCATTCTATCCACGGCACTGAGAATGCGTTCGATATTTTTTTTGGTAAAATCATCATTGTCTGCGAAAGCGATTTGCAATCGGCTTCCATAAACACTGATTTTTCGCAACGGTTCTTGCAAATCATGCGAAGCTAATGAGGCGAAGTTTTCCAATTCCGCATTATTTCTTTCCAATTTTTCATTAACGGCCGCCAAATCCTCCGACTGCCTTTCCATCTTTTCTTTCATCTCCAGTT
Source organism: Nitrospinae bacterium CG11_big_fil_rev_8_21_14_0_20_45_15 (assembly GCA_002787235.1). Lineage (GTDB taxonomy): Bacteria > Nitrospinota > Nitrospinia > Nitrospinales > VA-1 > Nitrohelix. Next base: position 58,504 of record PCWG01000028.1, on the reverse strand, counting down.
GCTCAAGACATCTTCGCGTCCTTATGAACAATTCTTCAGAACTGCAGGGTTTGAGAAGATAATCGGAAGCTCCCTCCGCCAAAGCCTCGATTGCAGTATGCATCGTGCCATGCCCTGTCAGTATAACGACGGGGCATTCTGGATTGAGACGTTTGACTTCCTTTAAAACCTGAATTCCGTCCTTCGTACCCATCATCAAATCTGTTATCACAAGGTCAAACTTCCGGTCGATAAATTTTTGCACACCTTCATCGCCACTCAAAGCAACCTCGACACGGAACCCACCCATATTACTCAAGCTATATCCCAAGCTTTCAACAATTGACTGTTCGTCGTCTATCAATAAAATAGAATATTTCTTTTTCATCTCAATACTATATTAACAGCTAATTTACTTGTAAATATAAAAATTCAGCATCTTGTGTTTTTGCATTGATTTGCCAAATCTTTTTTTAGTCACTTGTAAGTCGCCTGCAAACAACTCTCCTTACTTTTAAAGGACAAAACTACGTCCTGTTTAGGAAGTTTACTCGACGGTCAACGCTTTCATCGGGTCCAATCGTGAGGCCTTTAATGCAGGATACATCCCGAACACGACTCCAATAAGTATACAGGCCCCTGTCGCGTAAAAAACCGCATTCCAATCCAGGACCAAAGTCCAATTCCCCCATTCCGCCATTCCCAGAGTGATCCCCACGCCCAGGGCGATGCCTGTAAAACCACCGAAACAACCAATAACGATCGACTCCAGAATGAACTGATTCACCACATCCCAGCGTGAAGCACCGACTGCTCGACGCACTCCGATTTCACGCGTGCGTTCCTTCACCGAGACCAGCAACACCGCAAGGATTCCTATTCCACCGACAACAAGGGATATCCCGGCCACGCCTACGATCAGGCGGGTGAACATTTCGCTGGTCTCGCGCTTCATTTCTTCCATTTCTAATTGGCTGATGATCGTGAAATCGTCTTCCTTGCCTTCTGAAAGTTTATGGCGTTCGCGCAACAAATCGGTGATGTCAGCAATCACTCCGGGGATAACTTCTCTCCTCGTGGCCTTGGCGAATATCGTCGTGATAAACGTTTGATTGCTCAAACGTCTTTGCAGGGTCGTCAATGGGATGAGGATGATATCGTCCTGATCCAATCCATTCGAATCCAGCCCTTTCCTATCCAGTACACCGATGATCTTGATGGGGACACGCTGAACGCGAATCGTTTGATCGAGTGGGTCCTGATCGCCAAAAAGATTTTTGATCGCAGTTTCCCCAATCACCCCAACCCGATTGGCGGTTTTCACATCACGCTCTTCAAAAAAACGTCCTCTGGCAACCGAATAATTCCTGACACTCTGATAATCGGGATAGCTGCCACCGATTGAAGTTTCAACCGAAGCCTCCTCGAATTTCACCTGCATTTGCTTGATCTCGAAAGGGACCGCAAGTTCAACACCGGGGACATCATCCACAATCGCTTTCACATCTTCCGGTTTCAATGTGGATACATTCCCGGTCAAACGAAGTTGACCGCCACGCACCTTCATTTCCCCTGCATTGATGGTGATGAGGTTTTCTCCCATACCCGCGATGATATCCATCACCTCTTTTTGTGACCCCTTGCCAATCGCTACCATAATGATAACGGAGGCAATGCCAATCACAATTCCCAATGACGAAAGAAAGGTTCGCGACTTTCGCGCCCCCAGTGCCGTCAAAGCAATGGACAATGAATGTCGAATTTTCATAATTGACTTTCCATGCTCACAGTAAAACTCAGCGCAAGGTTTCTTCGGGATTCAATCTCGCCGCTTTGCGCGCCGGCTGTATCCCGAACACCAGTCCAACCAGAATAGAAAATCCTGCCGACAAGGCAAACGGTTCCCAGGTGATGCGTGTGGGCAACCAGTCGAAATACTTTAATCCAAAAGAAAGAGTCAATCCCAGAGTCACCCCCAGCACACCGCCCAAAAGAGAAACAAAAACCGACTCAAACAGAAATTGTTGGGTGATGTCAGATCGCCGCGCACCAAAACAACGACGCACACCAATCTCACGCACGCGCTCGCGAATAGACACCAGCAAAATATTCATGATGACAATGCCACCGACCAATAACGAAATCGTCGAAATCAAAACCAGCATACGATTCATCGCCTGAGCAGATTGCGTGACCCATTGCATGATCCCCTCTGGAGTCACAAAACGAAAATCATCGTCCGCCAAAAAGGAAAGATTGTGATTCCTCCGCAAAATCTGACTCACTCCTTCCATCGTTTCTGGAACCTGGTCCGGATGCATCGTCACCACTTTGATGCTGTCCAGATGTGTCTGCCGGAACAAACGGGAACTTGAGGTCGTGATCGGAATCACCGCACGGTCATCCGGATCATAGCCACTCTCCGTCAACCCCTTCTCCTGAAGGAGGCCGATCACCTTAAAGAACACCTGCCCGAGCCGAATATCCTTACCAATAGGGTCCTCACCCGCGAATAATTTTTTGGCTGGTGTCGCACCCAATACAATGACCTTTTGCTTGCGGCGCAGATCATCCTCATTCAAAAAGCGACCGTCTGCCATCTCCCATTTGCGCGCCAACTGCCAATCCGGCGTCACCCCATAAATCCGAATGGTCGTGTTATTGTCCTTATACACCGTACGCAGGCTCTTGCGTTGTCGAGGCACCACCAGACGCACCGTAGACATCGCCAGAATATCGTCGGCATCCTGAAAACTGAGACTGACAACATTTTTGGACTTTGAGAAAAAGAGTCGCCCGCCGCCTGCCACCACCGAAAAGGATTCCGGACCAAAGCCCATGTTCGCTATGCGGGTCAACACCTTGGCCTTCGCACCCTCGCCGATCGAGACAATGACCGTCATCGAAGCAATGCCAATGACAACTCCCAGAGTCATCAAAATGGTATTGCCCTTATTCAGCCGCAAACCACGAAGTGCCTGCCCTAAATTACGAAATATTCTCATGTCTCATTTTAACAGGTGGTTTATTTCATCGTGCCCAAGAAAGAAGGTACTGTTTAAAAGATTCAATTAAAACTTTGCAACATTATCGGGATACCAGTAAAGTGACCTAGTCTGATAATTAGATCTTTTGAATTTAAAAAAATTGCAAGACTATGAAAACTTTATTAATTCTTTTTTTCTACTTACATCATTTGCTTGCGCGGGGCAGACAATTCCCAAAAGCTTTTCCAATGCTATCCGGACAAAACATTTTGTCTTTAAGTTCAATGGTGCTCAAACTCAAAAAATTAAGGATACAATTTCATTTTCAGAAGGTTTTATTGATTTTATTGAAAAAGAGTACTTTGCCCCGAACTTCAAATATCCAATAAACGTATTGATTTTCCCTAATAAAAAAATTTTTCAGCAATACCTAAATGAAGAATTCCAAATTCTATATCCCCCAATTTTGGAATATATTTACCCGAACGACATTTATTCGCAACTTTCGAGGATTCTGGGCTAGGCACTTTTGCGCATGAAATCATGCACCCTCTCGTCGAGTACAATTTACCGCAACGCCCGCAATGGGCTATCGAAGGAATCCCGAGTTTTTTCGAAAAGTTCATCGGATACCGGGACAATGAAAACTTAAAGTTAGAACTCGGATTTCAAAATCCACGGCGAATACGTACACTCGGCAACACTATTGACAAGCTTGATCTCCATCAAATTTTAACTCAAGCTGAAGAAAATTATGAAAATACACAAAATAGCAAATTGAGGATGGTTTCCGTTTTTCTGTGGAAACAAGGGAAACTAAAAACCTACATAGACCTGATCCGCAATGATAAAAAAAATGGGTACCCTACTTATTTTGAAGCGGCTTTTGATAAAAAGTTAAATCAAATTGAACCTTTGTGGGAAAAATATCTTCAGGAGGTAAAAAGAAATAGAGAAGCTATTTCAAGAATTCCATCCAGTGTAGTTTTTCCAAATAAAGCAAATTACGAAAAGTTCAAACAATCTCTTCAGCTTGACTAATTCATTTCCACTAAAATAGAAATCTAACCGCTCCCTTTCTATGATCTAAGAAAAAACGTCGGATTCGATTTGGCCGTCTTTGATGGTCAAAATCCGGCGGGCGTGGCGGGCGACTTTGGAGTCGTGAGTGATCAGTACGATGGAGGTTCCGTCGCGGTTGAGCTGGTCGAAAATTTTCATCACTTCGACGCCGTTTTTTGAGTCCAGATTTCCGGTCGGCTCGTCGGCCAGTAAAATTTTGGGATTGTTGATCAGTGAACGTGCGATCGTCACGCGTTGCTGTTCGCCGCCCGACATCTGCCCCGGTGTGTGATGCAGGCGTTGCCCCAGTCCCACTCGTTCCAGTGCGGCACGGGCTCGGGCCTCTTTGTCGCGCGGGATGGTGGTGTTGTAGAGCATCGGCAAGATCACATTATCCAGCGCAGTGACCCCTGCCAACAAGTGAAAGGCTTGAAACACAAAGCCGATTTTCTCATTGCGAACCTGAGACAAGCTCCTGTCATTGAGGGTTTCTACATTGACCCCATCCAGACGATACGTTCCTGTGGACGGTTGCCCCAGGCATCCCATGATCGTCATCAAAGTGCTTTTACCCGCTCCTGAGGGGCCGATGATGCTGACGTATTCGCCCTCTTCAATGTTGAGGGTGATGTTTTTCAAGACATGGGTTACAAATTCGGCGTTGACATAAGATTTGCCAACGGCCTCCATTTCTATAATGTTCATCGCCTTCGAGCCGGTCCTTCTTTTTTACCAACTTCCGGCTTTTTCGGAACGCCAACCTCATTGCCTTCTTCCAATCCGGAGGTGATTTCTATGATCTTCTCTTCACGCCACCCGGTCTCCACCGTTTTTTCTACCAGCTTGCCGGCTTCACGAACGATGACAAACGATTTTTCCTGTGTGCGTTTGACCGCTTCCTTCGGGATCGTCAGAACTTTTTTATGAACGCCTGTGGTTATCACCACGTTGGCTGTCATCTCGGGTCGCAACAGCTTGACCGAAGAGGGATCGATTTGAAGCATCACTTCATAGTTCACAACATTGTCCTTGATGACCGCTTTGGGGCGAATTTCATGAACAACGGATTTGAATATTTTTTCAGGGTAGGAATCGACCGTGAAAATGGCTTTTTGATCGACTTTGACTCGACCTATATCGGTCTCGTCCACAAAAGCGATCACTTCCAGTTGACTCAAATCGATCAGGGTAACAAAGGTAGGGGCACTCAAACTCGCCACCACCGTTTCGCCCTCCTGCGTCGAAATATAGGCGACCACGCCGTCAATCGGAGCGGTGACGGTTGCATAGGAAAGGGAGGTCTCTTCTTCCTGAAGACCTGCTTTAGCGCGCTCTACAATGGTGCGAGCCAGTTCTGCGTCCATTTGCAGACGGGTTTCCCGTAGCTTGATGTCCTCACCTGAAGATTTGATTTGAGCCTCCAGCACCTTGACCGCTTCATCAGCGGAATCAACGGCTGAATCTGAAACCACGCCCTGTTTTCTCAACTCCCGATTTCGGCTCAAAGTTTTTTGCGCCAACTCCAGCCGGGTTTGCAGTTCTTCCAGATCGGCACGGGCCTTGCTGATTTCCAAAGGCCCTTCTCGCTGAATTTTATTGAGGCGAGCCTCTTCCGCACGGATATCGGCAGAAAATCGAGCCACGCGAGCCAACAGATCGTCGTGCTCTATCACCGCGATCACGTCACCCTGTTTCACTACATCACCAATCTTGGCGAACAATTTTCTCAACTGACCCGAGATACGCGCCCCAATTTTAACCTCCGCGCCAGTCGTAACCGCTACACTCCCGGTCGATAGAACTTTCTGCCGGACGTCTTGACGTGTAACGGGATTGAATTCAAAATCTTTCGCCTGAAGTTTTTTTTCTTCCTTGCCACCTGCTAGTTTTTGGATTTCCTTGACGATAGGCATCAACTGACCTTGGCTATGTGCCACATACGCACCACCGCCCAGCAAGCATAAAAAAATCAAAAAACGGGCTTTGCCCGATATTTTCATTAAAGAATTTTCCTCTAAAAAAGGTTATCCTGATTCTAGCATAGATTCACTCGGCACAATCACGGAGAAAACTACAGGCAATACCTTTTGAATTTTAAATTGTTAGTCTCTTCTAACATCGGGAAAAACCATATAAAACTTGAGCCTGACCATGGAACCTGACGGAGTCGAAAAACCTGAACATACGGTAAAAACCTCGAAGTCCAAAAAATTCCGCTGGTTTTTGGGAATGTTTTTTTTGGGTCTGGCAGGTCTTCTCTTTTTCTCAAATCTTGAGTTTCTGCGGCAACCAATTTCCAAGGCTTTATCCAAAGCAACGGGATTGGATGTCCAGTTTGCATCCATCAAATTCAGCAGTGGTTTGGGAATTCAGCTGGGTGGCGTCGAGGTAAAACCAAAAAACGAATCAGAAAATTTATTCTCCTCGGAAAAATTGATTCTAACCCTCGATTGGAGGCCTCTTCTCGACGGCGAAATAAAAATCCTCCACGCCGCACTGATCCAACCCCTTCTGAAGATCAACCTCAAAGTTGCACCTGAAAAATCAGCCCTTCTACCTCAAAAGGGTCAGATTGCCCGAACCAATTTCGTGCCTGAGTCATTGCAAGCCATCCCAGCTTCTGCGACCTCAAACAAGGGCAACCGCTGGACGGACCTGCAATCCAAATTGAAGAACGTTTATCTGGACATCCATTCTCTCGAAATAGACCGTGGGAAATTGCTTTTCGTCGGGGAAGAATATGGCCTGACCGTCGAAACCCCTGTTTCCGTTTCTGCGAATCTTTCCCTGCAAAGAAGCTCGCTCGAAAATCTGGACCTTAAAACCAGCCGTCTCGAATTCAGTTCAGGTTCTTTGTTTGTGAACAGTCAACTGGAGATCGTGGATATCCTTTCTCCCTCTACAGAAATACGATTTCGGGCGCATTTGGATGATTTCAAGGTCGCACGCCTCAATGAAATGGCATTGCTATTCTCCAACTCGATGCAAAAATGGATTGCTAAAAATGCCGAGGGATCGACCGGAAAAATCGAGCTTGTCACAAAAATCATCCCCACTGCAGACCCGAATGCCTCGCCACCTTTTCTCGACGGCCATCTCGATATAGAAAATCTGATCTTGCCCGGAAAAGAAAATGCCTTGACTATCCGAAGCATTCAAACCACATTCAATGCACCATCTCCAGATCGGGCCTTGGCTCAAACAACCGCCGATCAAATCATCTCTGGCCAAACATCGTTCCAATCCGTTCGTGGCGAGCTGGAATGGAAAGAAGGTCAAGTTCTTATCAAACAGGTAACACTCTTTCCCCGCAACGGGAGTTTGAAGGCCAACGGTGTCTACCAACCTCAGACATCCCGCTATGATTTTGATTTTTCCAGCGACGCTTTGAGAATTGAAGATTTTGTCGGTAACAAAGCCAAAGGCCCGGTGATTATTTCGGGCAATCTGCACGGCACGTTTCCCAAATCCTCGCCGCAAACCAACAGAGAGAATTCTCAATCCGTCGAAAAATCTATTTTTCAGGAAATGAACGGAAATGCAATTGTTCTTATGAATGATGGCAAATTCCCTTCACTGGAGTTGATTGGAACCGTGATGCATTTGCTCGATCCCAATGAGGAAACCGAGATGTTGAAAAGAGGGCTCGCATACCAGAGTCTGGGCGGCGATCTCGAAATGACGCGCGGCATTGTGAGCTCTACAAATCTGGCCCTGATAACGGATCATTTGCATGTCCGCGCCAACGGGAATGTCAATTTACCCGAACAAACGGTACACGCTCAAGTGCGCGGACTGCCGCTCAGACTTTTAGAGCAGATGACCGGCCCCTTGCCCGATTTCGGACCTCTCATCAAACAAAGCGGATTGAAAGAAGCAGTGTACCTGAAAATTGAAGGCCCCATCAAGACACCTCGCATGATCCTGACCGTAGACCCCAAGACACTGTCCAAACCGGCAAAATTTCTGCGTGACATTTTCGACCTCTCATTTTCAGGACGGTAACGCTTTAAAATGAAAGAGTCCCTGGCACGGATGTTCATTCGACGGGGCTTTCTGTTCGCCTTTACGATTGCATTTCTATTCATCGTTTCCAAAAATGGATTGCGAGAAGTCTTTTATCCCACCCTGCCCGCAGAAGACGGAACCTTCTTTTTTCAAATCTTTTATAACCAACACGAACTGCGCCATGTCTTCAGGTTTTACTCAGGTTACATTTCCATCCTGCCCCATCTGCTTGCGTATATTCTGGTTTTCTTGCCCATAGTCTGGATTCCCTCTGCCTTTGCCCTGGCTTCACTCTGCATCACCGCAGGAGCCAGTGCCCTGCTATACAAACTATCGGTGCAGATGGGTCGCACTCCCCTGTTTGCACTTTACAGCGTGGCGATTGTTTCAGCTTTGCCGCTGGGAGATTCTTGGATCGTCGGCACGCTGGCCTATCAGAGCTGGAACTTCACGTTGATCTTATTTCTTGCGATCCTGCTCCCTCTGCCTCATAAAATCGGATGGAGAGTTCCTTACATCGTCTTTTTGCATTTAGCAATCTGGTCGCATCCCTTAACCGTTCTCATCGTCCCGCCCCTGCTTTACAAAATCTTAAAAGAACAAGCAGAGCGTCCGCACCGCATCCTGCTCTGCCTCTCTGCAATGATTTATTATCTGTGGGGAACCCAGCACGCGAAGTTTCACAGCTTCAATCTTCTGGAGACCCTGCAAATTTTCTTCATCCGCGTCTCTGCCGAATCCGCAATCGGACCCGTCCGCAGGGTGGATTGGGCGCAAGCGGGTGCTACGACCGCTCTGCTCATTCTGGGATTTATTTTGACCGCACTTTTAGGGATAGCTTTGGCGAAACAATGGGCAAGGATGGAAGAAAATGAAAAAACCACAGTCGCAATGCTGGGATTTTACTTGATAGGATCGGCCGCGGTTGCGATCGTGTTCCGAATCCAATCGCGTGATCTGGGGATGGAATACCTCTCTGCCGTTTGGGGCGTGCAGTACACCTATCTGTCTAAAATTCTGTTTGTCTTTTTGTTTCTTGTCGCCTTGAAATCCATGGTCTGGAAGGAGGGAGCCTGGCGATGGATTCATCTGGTCAGCGTCGTTCTTCTGCTTGCGATCAACGCCAATGGCAAAGAAGTTTACCAAACGCGAGAGGACAACGGCCGGACTGTGCTCAAATTTGTAGAATTGATTGAACGCAATTTTCCAAACTGTCAGCCGGGTGAGCAGAAAATCGTGACGTTAAAAAAAGGTGATAAACCCAATACGGAAACCACTTCTTATTTCCATATCACCATCGACATCTGCGCGCCTTTGAAACCTTGACTTGAAAATAATTTATTAGTTACTCGCTGGCAGATTGCAGAGCATTGCGGTAACGCGACAGGGCCATCAGCGGGAAAAAATGCTGATACATATGGTACTTGATGAAAAAATGTTCGGGAAATCCAGTCCCTGTAAACTGGGGTTCGTACCAGGTTCCTGATTCCTCAATCTGTCCGCGCATCAAAAACTCTGCGCCTTTCTGCAAGGCCGGGTGCTTCACATCGGCACTCGTCAAAAGCCCCAGCATGGCCCAGGCTGTTTGGGAATAGGTGCTTTCTCCGCGACCTCGCAGTGAGGGATCGGCGTAACTTTCGCAAGTTTCGCCCCACCCCCCGTCTTCGTTCTGATGCGCCAGCAACCAATCAACGGCTTTTTGAACGAAGGCTTGATCCATCTTCTCTCCCATCGATTTCAATCCGTTGAGAACAAGAAAGGTTCCATATATATAATTGACCCCCCATCTTCCCCACCAACAGCCGTCTGGCTCCTGCTTCTCCTTCACAAACTGTAACGCCCGAGCCACTTGAGGATGTTCGCGTTTGAATCCGATACTGCCCAAACACCATAAAATCCGCCCGGTCACATCCGCCGTCGGCTCATCGAGCATGGCTTTGTGGTCTGCAAAGGGGATTTTGTTTAGCACTTGCAGATCATTGTCCACGTCAAAAGCACCCCAGCCCCCATTCTTGCTTTGCATGCTCAACAGCCAGGACAATGCCCGTTGGCATTCGCTCCACTTGTGACGCAGGTCGGGCAATTTCATCCGGTTGAAAACGATCAAAATTTCTGCCGTATCGTCAGTGTCAGGATAAGCCTGATTGTAAAACTCAAAGGCCCAGCCTCCCGGTTCTCCGTTCGGATTTTTGACCTTCCAGTCTCCGGTTTTGACCACTTGCTTGTTGAGCATCCACTCCGCACCCTTGACCAGCGCGGGATGATCGGCGGGCACACCCGAATCGAGCAGGGCATTGATACCAATCGCGGTGTCCCATAAGGGCGAAACACAGGCCTGAAAAACGAGTCGGTCGCCGTAATCAATTTCAAAGCGTTCGATCGCTTCAAATCCCTTGACCATCGCAGGATGCTTGTGGTCATAACCCATGTAATGCAAGGCCAGCATGGCATTGAACATCGCCGGTTGAATGCCCGCAAAATCGCCTTCCTCTTCCTGATGGTCCAGAATCCAGCGTTCGGCGGCCTTGAAAGCTTTCTTGCGCAAGGGCTTCCAGGAGGACTTGCCAAGGTATTTGACCGCCCGATCCAGATACGTAAAAAAATTGGGCAACGAGCTGAAAAGATGACCCGTCGGTTGAATCGCTTCGACCTTGTCCTCGGGGCGAAATAATTCTGCTATCCCTTTCTCAGGCTCCAGTTGGTAAACCGGACGATGCGAACAAACCACAGAAAGCGGAACAACGGTGCCGCGCGACCAACTCGACATTTCATAAATATTGAACGGGAAACTGTTGGGGAAAAGAACGATTTCTACGGGAACCGCAGGCGTCACATCCCAGGAACACTGCCCCAACATGGCGAGAAAAATTTTTGTAAATACCCGTGTTTTCGGGATGCCACCATTGGCAAAAATCACTTCACGCGCTTTCACCATTTCTTCCCGGTCTGCTGAAATTCCCGCCATCTTCAAGGCAAGATAAGACTCGACTGTGGAATTGATATCGCAGGGACCGCCATAATACAAAGGCCAGGATCCATCCTCACGCTGTTTGTGCAATAAGTAATTGGCACACTTTTCAATTTTAACGGGGTCCAATCGCCCCATGAAATGCATGAAAAAAATATATTCAGCTGTAATCGTTGCGTTCGATTCCAGTTTCTCCACCCAATAGCCTTCTGGGTATTGTTGCGAAAGAAAATAGTTCCGTGAGGCCTCAATCGACTTTTCCAAACGATCGGACAATGAAGAACGGGTTTCAGAATTTTTTAGGGATGAATCCGAAGAAGGAGAAGCTGAGGTCATCGTTTACTGAGGTGAAAGGGATCAATCATTCAAAGCCACAAACATACCTCATTTCAGTCTAAAAGAAAAGAGACAGTTCCCCTATTTTTGATCTGCGTTATATAAACTCAAAACTCTTACGGATCGTGTTTGACCAATAAAAAGAATGTGTTATAGTATAGACCTTAAGTTTGAGTGACTTTTTCCGTTAAATCCACAAAGCTCTTCTTTTTACATTTTGGTACTTGTTATAATCATGAAAGAGATTGAAATTTTTACCGACGGTGCCTGCAAAGGCAACCCCGGGCCCGGCGGTTATGGTTGTATTCTGCGTTATCTTGGTAAATCACGGGAAATCAAAGGTGGCGAAAAAATGACCACCAACAATATCATGGAAATGAAAGCCGCTATCGTGGCCTTGAACGAGTTGAAGGAACCTTGCAAGGTTTCCTTGACCACCGATTCGCAATATCTGGTCAAAGGGGCCACTGAGTGGATGTTCAACTGGGTTAAAAAGGGATGGATGACAGCGTCCCGGCAACCTGTCAAAAATAAAGAATTATGGCTTGAAGTTTTTCGTCTCAACAAAGAACATAAAATCACCTGGATCTGGACCCGTGGCCATTCCGGGCACCCTGAAAACGAGCGTTGCGATCAACTCGCAAATGAAGCCATCCTGCAATTGTAATCGCTTAATTTTCGCTTAAAGTCCCGTCACCTTTCTTTAAGCGTTCACATTTTACTGATTTTTAGAGAACAAAATGCCTTCAGCTCCAATACAATTGACTTCAAAAGCACTTGTCTCTTGGCTGATTTTATTTGAAGTGTTCACGCTGACTGCTTCCTGCACGACCATGCGCCCTGCTCCCGCTTTTGAACGGGAACGACCCCCACGTTACTCCAACTACGTTCCTGATGATGAAAACACCTGGAAATACCGGGACCCTTACTGGTACCGGGAACGAAAATTGAAAAACAAACCTGCGGTCGATGTAGAATCCACTCTTCCTCAACATCCTGCTGGCGATACTCTCATCGAAAGCAGTCAGGGTATTTCGTCCACCGATGAATTGGATTTCGATCTATTCGATGACATGGATTCAGCGTCTCTTGTAAAAGCCATCAACAATCAATTAGAATCTCTTTACGTTCAGGACCCTGCAGAAACACTCCGGTTTGGAAACACCGCCGTTTCCCGGATGGAGCTTGTTGAAACGTTAGAATCGTTCCTTGCAATCTTGCACGAAAATTTACCTGCTGATGAATTTATGCGACGTATTCGCAATGAGTTTCGAATGATCAAAGCGGGTGACAATAAAAAACAATTTCTTGTCACAGGATATTACACACCTGTGATGCAAGCGAGCAGAACTCGTACAGGCCCCTATCAGTATCCCATTTATAAATTGCCAGAAGATTCCGCGCAAAGTTTACCCCCCGGACAATTTAAAAACGTTGCCTGGAATGATTCTTCGCAATCTTTCTCTCAGGTAGTGCGCCAACTGACCCGGAAGGATATCGATGGCACCCAGGCACTGGCCGATAAAAATCTAGAAATTGCCTGGCTTAAAGATGATTTGGACCGCTATTTCCTGCATATACAAGGTTCCGGTATCTTACAATTTCCCGACGGGACTATGGCACAGGCACTTTTTCAAGGTGCCAACAACTATCCCTACAACGGCATTGGCCGTATGATGATTGAATCAGGTGCCATCGAGGTTTCTCAGGGTTCCATGCAAGGGATCAAACAATATTTTCGCGACCATCCCGAAGATATCCCAAAATATCTGTACAACAACAACCGTTATATTTTCTTCAATCTTTCGCAAGGCAATCCACGCGGTTCAGGGGGTGCTGAAGTGGTTGGGGGACGATCCATTGCTACGGATAAATCCATTTATCCCGCTGGGGGACTTGCCTTTATCCGCTTGCGCAAACCTATACTTGACGAAAATAATGACATTGAAAAGTGGGAATCCTTTTCACGATTTGTAGTCGATCAGGATACCGGTAGTGCTATTCGTGGACCCGCTCGGGCAGATCTTTATTTCGGTGCGGGTGACCAGGCGGGTGCCAAAGCGGGAAGGTTTCACGAACGCGGAGAAGTTTATTATCTGTTGAAAAAGTCTGTTCAATAGAGATCCTCTTTTACACTGCAATTCCCTACTACCCCCTTACCACGTCAATCTCCACTTACTTCTCATCTGTTTTTTTAGTTAACAGATCAGCAACCCCGTCTTTTCCCACCTGTAGTACCCTATTTCATCATTATCACTTCTCCTTTAATTAATAACCCTGACAGATACTTATCTGTTTGACTTAACTTGTCACAAGAAGGCCTCCTCCCTATTTGCACTTCCTTTAATTGCCCTACATTGTCTATTTTTCAGTCAACCGCAATCATGGCCTTGCTCTCCCAAGGTTCTCTATCCTTGAAATGAACTTAATGGGATTTATCTCTCTACTGGGTGGAGTACTAAAAAAACGGGGAGGAGATCGTAGTTGGAAGCCTGACTCTTGGTTACCACAAGTGATCTGAATTATTTGAAGACAGTGTGAACGTGGATGTTTACTTTAGAGAGAGGGGACCTCACCCCCCGAGCGGGGCGGGCGGGTATCAACGCCTATACTTGCATCGGTCAAGTCGTTGGCATCCAGCCTTTTTCTCTGAGGAATCAAATTTATGGATACTGATTTTGATACATAATTGATCAATGATTCTTCATGGCTTGTTTGATGAAGCCTTGAACTGATAAATCAGAAATAATACCTTTTAAAATCAATGATCTGCATCTTTCAACAACCACCTTTAGCAAATTTTTATTTACTACGTTTCAGATCCTGCACTTCCAACGATGGTCTTACCGGTTCTGCTTTTCAGGACAAAAAAAAACCCGGCGGGATAACCCGCCGGGTTTCAATTCTACCTGTTATGATTAGAACTTAACATCCATCATGATGTATGCCCAATCAGCGTCATCATTGACTGTTGATGTCGCAGACAGATTACCCAGCAATTCGTTTCCGAGACTAGCCGCAAAGAAATGCGAGTATCCGAAAACGATGTTGGTGCTTGCGCTGTATTTATGGATCACGGTCAGGTCAACTTCCTCACCCAAGTGATTCTTGTTGTCATTGCTCTTTCCATTTGCCAATGTCGTTGCTACCGCACCAGTTGCTCCGACTGTGTCAGCCGCAGTATACGAATCTTCAGCTGTGTAGAAAGAATGTGCATCTACTTTTGCAGTCCACTGTGAATTCACGGTGTAACCGAGTTTCAAAGCATAGTCCTGCAAACCCAAACCTTTGACGTTGTCAGACTGAACGCTACCACCAGCAGTTCGAGAAGTTGTACCGATCGTCAGAAAACGATCCATCAAACCGTAAAACTTATGACCTGTGTCAAACACAGTATCAAATGATCCCACTTTGTTACTATCGATATCTTTCTCATCGGTACCAGAAAGATAGTCATACCACAGGGTTGCACTCAAAGGGCCGAATTTCTTGCCAATTCGTGCGCCGATCATGAATGCCGATCGATCCCAACTACCTGCTTTAATCGTTTGTTGTGCAGCAGCACCATCAGCAGCACCGAACTGGTAGTAGAACTCACCTCGGTAATCGAAGCCTGCAAGGGTACCAGCTTGACGAAAACCTACCGTGTGGAAATCATTATCACTGAATGTAGAACCTGCATTCAAAACGTTGTCATTGATATCAGCAAGGATGTAATAGAGAGACAATGCGCCGCCGCCAATACCCTTGAAATTACCCCAGAAGATATGAGCACTGAAATCGGTTTTATTGTTACCAGCATCCGTACCACCCTCTTGAACAGCACTCCAAACGTAAGCTAACGTATGATCGCCGGCAGAATGAGTCACTCGGATCGCGTCGTGCGCTTGCATACCGAGAGTCCAAACGGTGTTACCGAGCAATCGATGACCGTCCAAGATTACTTCCTGACGACCCACTTGAACATCAACGGGCAGTTCATAGAAATTTTTCAAGGTAAAATAGGCCTGATGGAAACCAACGTCTGCCAGTCCGTCACTTGCTGCCGCACCACCACGATTCAAACCACTCGGGTTTGCGTTGGTTGGTGTTGTTGCCGCCGTATCACCCCAGACACCTGCACTTTGCAATTGAAGGAACGCGCTTGTTTTCTCATCAATATTTGCCGTAGCATTCAATCGAATACGAGAACCAACTTGACTGTCAATCGCAGTTGAGTCATTGAAATCTCGACCCAATGCTTCGTAACGCGCCATTGCCGAACCACTGAATTTAATATCTGCCGCCTTGGCTACATCCGCACCCAAGAACGTCCCGGCCACCAACATGGCCCCTACCAGTAAAAAGTTTTTCCTCATGCTCGTCTCCTCCAAGAAGATAGGTCTTTTAAAATTCTACTCGTTTTTACTAAAATCGTTTTATACAAAACCTTGATTAAAAAGGACAAAGATCAATTTTAGGGATTATTCTACCCTTAACCGCAAGCAGAAATCAACAAAATTCTTACCCTTTCATTAAAAAAAATTCACCTTTAGACAGGCGAACCTTCAAACTCACTCACTTTCCCAATTTAATTCATCAAATCCACTCATACCATCTGACATGATTTTGACAGGAAAGTCACTGAATTCGCTCACTTATTCCAGCTATACACAACCACTGAACTGATTCCATCTGTACCCCGACCGGCTTTTTCCACAGAGCCGATATACACCACATCACCCAACCCCTGCCCTTTAACAATCTGATACGAGGCCTGATAGCCTTTTTGCTTTCGGGTCTCGAAATATCTTTCTACGCCATCTCTTTCAATGGATTGGATCACCAGGCTATTGCTATTCACAATTACCAAACGGTCAAAAAGGGAACCTCCCATCATATGGTTCTTGGGGAGAACAATGAAACGTTCCTTGTTATGCAGAACCAACCCGATTCTTCCCTTATACTTTACCGTTTCACCCTCGCGAACAAGGCCGGTAGCATCTTCGTGAATCCCCAGAGCAATCACACGTGGATCTTGCCCGTAATACTCCTCCGACTTATAAACTATACGACCGTCCGCGGAATATACCTTCAAATGAAAGTCCTTGTCAAGCGTTATTGTATCATCTTGTTTTTTATTTGAGAAGTCGCCTTGAGCGAATCCATAAAGTATGAATTCCACGCCATATTTCTCGGGTATTTTTAAGGCTGGACCGATTTGATACTTCCCGCCTTCAAATTTAACGGTTTCTATCGGGCCGTTGAAGGGATCCTGATATCCCGGAGTTTGTGTCATCATAACCGGAGCGTCACCAAAAGAACGCATGACGCGGAAGTACCTATTCACATCGCTCCATATAGGTTGAAATCGTCTGTCGTTGACTTCCAAAACAAAAGATGCCAAACGACTATCACCCTCCCTGCAAGTAACAAAAATCTCGTCTTTGCCATTGCCATTGAGGTCTAGCACATCTACGGAAATAAATTCCAAATTATCTGCGCGTGGCTTGTACTGGGCTATGCCCTTTAGTTTTCCATCTTCTTGCAGACGATAAACCATCACTCGATTTTCATTGATGAGGATGAGTTCTTTTTTACCATCACCCGTGACATCGCCTACGTCCAGATCTACCAACGTAAATTTAAATTCCTGTTTGGTGATGAGTTCAAAGGGGCCATCGTCACGCTGTTCCCTATTGCTACGCTTGTTTGAAGCGACACGGTTATTCTCCGCTGCAGACGCTTCCGGCAATCGTTCTGCCAACAGACGCGCATTCTTCTTGCTGGCACCGTCAACCGCTGAATACAAGTTATAG
The DNA here is from genome assembly GCA_002787235.1 of Nitrospinae bacterium CG11_big_fil_rev_8_21_14_0_20_45_15. Taxonomy (GTDB): domain Bacteria; phylum Nitrospinota; class Nitrospinia; order Nitrospinales; family VA-1; genus Nitrohelix. Next base: position 41,366 of record PCWG01000028.1, on the reverse strand, counting down.
CCGAGTACTGTTTTCCCCTTAACCGTCTTGACTTCCGGGGCCAGTATAAAGTTGACGGAAATATCTTTCTGCAACCGTGCAAGGCTTTCGGGATTGAGCAGTCTTGCGAGATCAAGATCGTTCTCCAGCATCCACAAACCCAGATCGAACGTGGGCACCTTGAATCGGGCGCGTTCTCCCAGGCTCTGCTGTAGATTGGCTTGCAGTTGTTGTGCATCAATTTTCTTTTGGCTGTTGATCTGAGGCGGGGCTACTAAAAGAGTGATTTGCTTGAATGGCAGTCGAACACCATCGCCGACTTGCACCGCTGTATCAGGTGTCAACGCGCGGGCGATTGTGAAGTCGGGTCGAACCTCGATCACTTCGACCTCTCCCATATCGGTTTCCTTGCGTCCTATTTTTTCCTTACTGACAGGGTGGATGATATCTTCACCGTAGCGAATCAATTTGAAATGATCCCCTTTGGATATATTCTGACCTTGCTTCAAATCCAGAAAAAGTTTATCGCCTTCTACAGAAACCACATAGCCTTCCAGCAAGGGGAACAAGGATTCGATTTGAGCGGATATCTTATCCACCGTCGCGTTTTCCTGCGCAAGAGACAAGCTAGAAAAAAAGAAAATCCCTATTAATGGCAGGATCGCGTACGCAGAGAAAACCTGCGTCAGGAATTTAAAATTTATTCTCAGGAACTCTGCGATGGGGTCAAATCTTGATTTCATTTATATTCAACATTCGATGTATTTTAAAATGTCAGTATTTTTGACTTGGCTTTATCAACATCCATCCGATATTTCTGGCGCAAAGAATCATCAAGATAAATTTTAAGCAACTTAGAACAATCTTTAACAAATGCGCAACACGTTGCACTGTTTCACGCATGTTTTCTCTGATGCGGATAACTACCTCTTCATTGCCTGCTCAAAAAGTTTTCGTATGCGGTCACTATCCAGAAATTCGTAACCTTGTTCTGAGACTATGGCAATGGTAGGGAAAATATCGTCTTCGGGTCTGGCTTTACCTGTAGCTGAATCGAATTGTGCGGCGGTTTGCAGGAGACGGATCGCTAGCTGGGCGGCTTCGTCCTGATTCCTTTCTCGCAAAGGTTTCGCACCCCACAGGTCTTCGTGCTCGAAAATACCACGAATCATTCCAGAGCCTGAGCCGGTAGCGGTGTGTGTTTTTATTTGAAACTCGGCTCCCAATATATCGTAAAAATAAATCAGGGGCCGCTTTGCTTGCAAGTCGTATGTCGCAAAAATAGGGCTTACAGCACCGATACCTTGCAAAGCCATGCCTGCGTTGTCTTTCAGCAGGCGTGAAAGGGATCTTACTTTGCCTTCGGCACTCATGGATTGTAATTGCGAGCGTCGGAAAAATTCAAAATTATGTGACATGATGCGTGCCATTTCAAACGCCGTTGCGGGCACGCCTGCGATTGCCATGAGTGAATAATCGTCCACGGGAATCACTTTGTCGCAACGTTCGTACATGATGGCGTTCCCGGCTGTTGCCCGGCGATCACCTGCCATGAGGATGCCTCCATCAAAATGAAATGCCATGACGGTGGTTCCCTGTGTCAATACAGTCTGAGAACCTGCGTGGGTTTGTATTCTATCGCGCCAGCGATAGCCGGACTGCTCCAGTAATCCCAGAAAATCACAGGAGGGGCGAGGCATTTCTTTTCGTTCCATCATTGGCCGGTGCGCTGTTTGTAGTTTTCTGATTGTTTTGGATCCACACGCTTCATGCGCTTGAGGATATTGTCGCGTCCGGGTCGAGCCGAATCGGGTGACTTCGGTCCGCTATCGGATTTATCTGGTTTCGGTGCGTCACGTTCTTCCCGACGCAGGGGATCGTTCATTTCCATTGCCATTGCTCCTTGTTATCGTTGATCCACGTATCTACTTCAGCAGATTTGATCACGGAGGTCAAGTCCAGAACGTTGCCGTCCTTCAGTTTGATCCCCGTCCAGTGGATGGATTGTATGTCGTTGCCATAATATTTAACCATCTGCCCACGAATCCAGGCTCGGGTTCCCACGGGTGGTGTTTCGATTGCCGACTCGATTTCACTCCCTTTGAACAATTCCAGCACCTGGCCTTCTTGTTCCAGAGCTCTGTAGAGTCCGCGTTCGGGATCCAGATTATGATACTCCAGATCGAGGCTTTGTAGCCAGGGGTCTTCCCAGCCTATATTCTCAGCCTCCATGAACTGTCGATACAGTTTCTGCTTGATGGCCCAGTCGATGCGGTCGGAAAGTTTTTCAGGATCTTGCTGAAAATCGTTCAAAGTCCGGTTCCATTCGCTGAGCACCCAGTTGCATTCTTCATTGTGTCCCAACCAGATTTTCTGCGCTTGCTCAAGATATGCAAACTGTATATCGAGTGCGCTGATTGTCTTCCCGTTTGTTTGCTTCAACGGTACATGCGGATCGCGTGAAATTCGGGGCACGTCAGCAACGGGATTTTCCAATTCGAAAAGGGGTGCGGAACCTCTGGCGATGAGACCGAGCGCCAACCGGGTCGTCCCGACTTTAAGAGCAGTAGCGTAGGCCGACATGTTGGCGTCGCCGAGTATCAAATGCAATCTCCGGTAGTCCTTACTGCTTGCGTGCGGCTCGTCACGGGTATTGATGATCGGCCGCTGAGTCATGGTTTCGATACTCAATACGGTTTCTACAAAATCCGCTCGTTGCGATAACTGCAAACCCTGGAACGGCACACCGCCGCCTTCATAACCCACCTTCCCTGCGCCTGCATACAATTGTCGGGTCACTAGAAAGGGAACCAGAGCGGTGACGATGTCATCGAATGGAATTTCGCGTGCAATGAGATAGTTGTCATGCGTTCCATAACTGTGACCGATGTAGTCGGTGTTATTTTTGAACAACTGCACATGCGAGCCCCCGAGATCCTGATTGCGCAATTTCGCGGCACGGGCCACGATATGCTCTCCCGCAACATCATGGGCGACGAGCTGAAACAGATCGTTGCATTCGGGAGAGCTGTATTCGGGATGGGTGTGGTCGTTATAAAACCGGGCTCCATTGGTCAGAACCCGATCGCATTTCATTTCCAGATAACTGTAGGGTCGTTTGCGGTCTTCTGCGCAGAACGCGTCTTCTTCTTCATCCTGCGCCAATGAGCCGACGCGGAATCCACGCAGATCGAGGTGACTGTTTTCTCGACCGTACGACCAGGCCCCGTACACACTCGGCGCATCGCAACGTTTCAGCAATTCCATCGATTCTTCGACGGGATCGGAATGTTGCGCCGATTCGCGAATGATCCCATATTCGGTTTCAATTCCCATCAAGGGCGGCAATTCGATCATATGATGGACCGGTTGAGGGTAGACTGTGCGGCCTGATCGCTTTCACTCGGACGACGCACACGGGCCACGTGACGCGGGTCCACATCGAGTAGTCTCAGCCAGTCTTCCATATTTGATTCTGCGGGCAACAACTGGCTCTCTGTAAATTCTGTCTTCAGGGATTCCAGCAAGTCATCGACACGCACGACCAGTTTTTCGCCTTCAATCGCTCGCTCAACGGCCTTCTCTTTGGCGCGCTTGACAATACTTTCAATGACCGCGCCCGAGATGAAATCCTTCCAATACAGTTTTTTGAATCCGCCACTTTTCAAAGTCATGACCAGTGTTTCCTGATCGCTGGTTTTTTTGAACAGTTGATCCAAGAAGGGCTCCGCCATTTCATCAAAGGTTGCAAACTCTCGCGGAAGTGTTTCTTTGAGGTAAACGCGCAAAATCGATTTGCAACTCTCGCGGTCGGGTCGACCCACTTTGACTTTGCGGTCGATTCTCCCCGGTCGCAAAATGGCGGGGTCGATGAGATCGGGCCGATTGGTGGCCAAAATCACAACGGTGTCGTTGAGTGATTCGATGCCGTCCATCTCGGCGCAAAACATCGGCACGAGCGTATTTGAAATATTGTTTCCGCGCCATGCCTGGCGCGTTCCAAGAACCGATTCGGCTTCATCAATAAAGATGAAGGGAACGTGTCCTTTTTCTTTATAGTCACGGGCCCGGGCAAAAATTTCCCGGACTTTGCGTTCGGACTCACCCAACCACATGTTCAGAATTTCTGGACCTTTGACGTGGATGAATCGACCCTCCAGTGTGCGATTGGAATCTTCTCCCATGCGTTTAATAACCTCGGTGAGGATGGCTTTGCCTATAAGGGTTTTGCCGCAACCGGGAGGTCCATAAAACAGAAAACCTTTGGGCAGTTGAAATTCCATCTCGGCGATGAGCTCTTTATGCAGGATGGGATACTCGATGACCTTGCGAACTTCTTCGATCACTTTTTCCTGTCCGCCCACTTGCGTCCAATCCGTTTGGACAAAATCGTCCTGCACGAAAGATTTTGATTCGCGTTTCGGCAAACGGTTCAGAATCACTTTCTGACTCGGGTCCAGTAAAACCTCATCGCCTTCACGCAGGGCAGAAACATCGAGTCCCGGCCGTGCCTGCACCATGGTCTCCGATCCCGTCGTACCGCCAGATGAGACCAGCCAGCTACCGTCGGCAAGGCGTGTGCTGATGCGTGACAACACTCCACTGCCCGCCTGATCCAGTTTGGCAATGGCAACGAAGCCCTCGTTCAGAGCGACCTGATCTCCGGGTTCGAGAACATCCTTTTCCAATACATCGGGAGCCACTTGCGCCTGGTACTCCGTACCGCCGATATTGATGCGATACAATTCACCCTGTCCCCTGCCCAGCACGGTACCCACCCGATGAGCGGGTGATTTTAATTTGTCGATGGCTTCTTCAAGCGTTTTGATCTTCGCTTCAAATTGTCCTGCGATTTGCTGAGCCTGATACAAGGCGTCGCGCAAGTCGTATATTTTTTCCTGAAGGTTCGGGCGATCTGCCGTTTCCTCAAGTACCTGATCGATCAATTCTATAATGTGAATGGGATCTCCCATTGGTAACCCTTATTTTAAAGCGCAATCTTCGCGCTTGTTTGTGTTTGAACAGCCCGTCTTATTCTAAAAGCTGAACGGTGACTTGTTCGCCTTCTGCCAGATCGGTTGCTTCCAGAGGGAAAATCATGAGGCTGTTGGCCTGTGCGGCAGATTTCAGTATGCCGGAACCTTGCGCGCCCTCAGGTGTAACGATGTAGCCATCCTTTTCCCAAACCGTTCGGGCACTCAGGAAATGTTGTCGTCCGGCTTTTTTACTGACCGAATGAGTGAGTTTCGCCTGCACGCATGTGCTGAGCAAATCGTCTCGACCTGTCATCTTGCGAATCGAAGGTCGTACAAATTGCTCGAATGAAACGAAAGAGGATACCGGATTACCGGGGAGTCCAAAAATCGGAGTGTCCCCGATTTGTCCAAACGCCAGAGGCTTGCCGGGTTTCATCGCAACCTTCCAGAACAACATCTCTTGCCCGATTTTTTTCAGGCTGGCTTTGACGAGATCGTAGTCACCAACCGAAACACCACCCGATGAAACGATGAGATCGCATTGCAATGCCCAGCGAAATTTCTCCATCAAATCTTCTTCGGTATCACGTGCGATGCCCAGATAATGAGGAATGCCGCCTGCGGAACGGATCTGCGCGGACAGCATATAACCGTTGCTATTGTAGATGCAGGGCCCTTCGGGTTGGTCATCCAAATCGAGGATTTCGTCGCCTGTGGACAATACGGCTACAGTCGGACGACGGCCGACAAAAATTTGCGAGCGACCCACAGTCGCCATCATGCCAATATGAGCAGGGCGAATGACGGTTCCCTTGGGAACAACCAACTCACCGACTTTGACATCCTCACCGGCTTCACGAATATTTTCGTCCACCTCTGCCATGTCTTTGACCAGCAATCGGTCGCCATCGCGTTCGGTGTCTTCCTGCATGATGACGGCATTGGCGCCGGGCGGAATGGGGGCTCCCGTCATGATGCGCAGGGCTTGACCCGACTTCAAAGGCTCGCCTGTCGCGGTATAACCGGCGGCGACTTCGCCGACGACCTGCAAAATAACGGGATTTTCCGGGCTTGCGGTTTTGACATCTTCTGCAATCAAAGCGTAACCATCCATCGCTGAGTTGTCCATGGGCGGGTTGTTGCGCCGCGCGATGATGTCTTCGCACAAAACTCTTCCGAGTGTTTCTGTGAGGGGTATCTTCTCAGCTCCCATAAACTGGATTCTGGACAGGATGATTTCTCGTGCTTCGTCAACTTTAATCAGACTCATTCTATTTCGTTCTCCTGTTCCCGTCGGGTGCGGGCATACTCATACTCATCGGGAGTATTGGCGTTCATGAAATGGGATCGGGAATCGGGCGCGATGCCGACTTCCTGAAATGGCAATTCGTTGATGATACGCTTCAGGGACAGTTCCCTGCGCGACATGGCTTTGTATAAGGGTGAAATGAATTTGGGCTCGTAGATCGCACACATCGGTTCGGAACCCAGCCGTCCCTTCTGGACGTAACAGGTTCCATAGCGGAGCGGATCACGCTGGCGAATGATGGTCTCAAAACTCTCTCGCGTCAACAACGGCATATCGCAAGCAACGATCATCCAGGCCCGGTCGGGGTAACGCCCCATCAATGTGGCCAATCCTCCAACGGGTCCCATGCCGATATGTTCGTCGTTGATGCGTTCAATGCCCTGCAAATGATTCAAGGATTCTGTATCCAGATCGGAACGCGAGGAGAAACAGGTTTTTTCACAAAATTCCTGCAGAAGCCCTGCCATTCGCTCGGCTTCGGAAGTCCCATTGTAGGTCAATGAGAATTTTGGTCGTCCCATCCTTTTACTTTGCCCGCCAATGAACACGCCGCCAAACAGCGGGGCCGATCGCGCCCTGAAAAGATCTCTCACAAAAACGTAAATTTCATCAATGGAATCGCGGTGAAACTGGGGAACCTGAAGAGCCGGGTTTGTGCTGGGGACGCCTTGATGAATCACGGCCTTGATATTCTCACTGTCCTCGGGAATGGGCATTGCGCCTCTTTCATCGAGAAATACTATTTTATCGTAAGGGGACTTTTTGTAACCTTCGATCAATATGCAGTCGCATTGTTCCAGCGCGTGGGTGATGGTTTGTTGCTTGAACGCATCGTGCGCGACCACCGCAAAATGCCGGGGATCATTGATGGCGATGATGCCGGCTCCTGCCTTGAAACAACGTTCCGTGTCCTTGCCCTGTTTGTCCATGCTGAATCGATGGGCATCGTGCTTGTAATAACCGACACGCGTCGCATCTGCGGAAAAGCGTAGAATCAGCTTCTCAAGCAGGGTCGTTTTCCCAACACCCGAAAAACCAGCGAAGCAAAGAAACGGCGTTTTGAACTGAACCCAATAACTGTCCATAGGATCGATCGCGGAGAGAAAATAAAAACTCTCTTAAATGGTTTAAAAATAAACGATTGAGTTATTATTTCTGAACCCAAAACGAGTGTCAAGCTCTGTATTGCCTGCACCTACCTGCGCAAATAGAATCTGGATATTTTAAATTCTTGATTCAAAAATCAACCAGACACAGGCCAGGAGATTAAAAACCAGCAGAACCCGTATCCACAAGGGGGGATATTGCGTGGTCGGGGGCAAGACAGGAGTCTCATTGGAAACACCTGTAGCTTCGATGGATTTTCTCAACGCCAACTTTTCCCGCTCAAGTTTCTCTATGACCTGTTCCAGCTTTTGGTTTTTTGCCTGTAACTTTTCGATGTCGTCGCGCAGTTTCAGACGTTCGACTTTAAGAGATTTCGACTTTTGGATCTCGCGAAAAAGGGCTTCTTCCGGCCCCAGGGTAAGACCGTCATCTTCTGGAATGTCTTGCCATTCAGAATTCAAAGAGAAACCACCGGAAAATGGGCCTTTCAACTTGCATTCGGTCCCTTTTTATCTTCTGCAACGACTGATGTCGTCTCCTCATCTTCGGTTTCCTCATCGTCTTCATCGTCGCTGGTCCTGCAGATAACAAAAAAACCAATGATCATGAGCACGCTGGCAATTGCGGTGAGAATGATGTCCATTGCGCCCGACCTCAGAAGGGTTTGACTGTAGCCAAATAAATCATTGCGCCTGCGATCAAAAAGATACCAATATGGACCATCATCGCATACTTCTTTGGCAAGCTGTCTTTTTCGATTTGCCTGCCATTTTGAAAACCAAGCGCGATCAAAACAACCAGCAATCCCAATTTGGGTCCCAGCCATGCGCCGTGGGCAAACGCTTCGGTCTTGACAGCCAAATAAGCACCGGAAAACAGGGTGACCACCAAAATTGGATAGTAAATGAATTTATGAATGCGTTTCTGAATTTTCCTGACCCCAACCACTTCGTCATGGGATTTCAAGCGCAAACGAAAAACAACGGTCAAAGACTGTAAAAAAAGGGTCCCTACCACCAGACACATCGACAACATGTGCAGGGTCAAAAAAAAATTTTTCATGAACTATATATTTCCTTCCCAGCAAACCCTAAAAGGCTCAATGGGCAATGCGTTAAAATAAAAGTATTCTTTCAAGGGTTGAATGCAAGCCTGAGATTTATTGCTCCTCGACACATTCCTCTGCGAACTTTTCCGCTTTACTGCTTGCCTTCCAGTAGATTCGGCTGGAAACCAGCAAGGCCGCTCCAATGCCACAATAGATGGCGGCAACAACAACATAGCCTCCGAGATATTCATTGAAATGTCTCATCGCAAATCCCGCACACATCATCAGAAAAATAAAACCGTAAAAAGGTTTGGCCAGCATTTGGTGCCATTGGACCGGAGCGGTCAATCCCTCAATGCGCTTCATGTTGCGCTGTGCTGTTTTGGTCAACACAAAATTACCTTTGGCCCAACCGATGGCCAAGCCCAGAACAAGCGATAAAATAATGGCCGACTGGGTCGCATTTTGTTCGCTTTGCGCCAGAAAATAAAGATTTCCTCCGCGAATAACGAGGAAAGCTCCGATCACCACCCAAAGACTTCCTGCATATTTTATTAACTGGTTATTTTCCAAAATCTTATCTCCCTATACCTGAATAAAATTCAATCACTTGATTATTGGATGCTGTCTGGCACCATTGCGTTTCTACCGAAAGAGCAAAAATAATATTTTCCCGGCAACCTCTGTGTACAGGAACCGACCGAAACGGAGCTCTCTGATGGACGTTCTAACCTTTTCGCACTGGACGGGCGGCCATTCTTCCCGTTTTGCTTTTATAAAGTTCGCGGGACTCTCCGTCACGAAAATCAAAAATAAATCCATCGTGACCGCCGCCATCATCTTTTAGCCAAATGGTCGGGAGACAGCCTTCGGGGAAAATAGGATGCAAATTGATGACTGTGCCATATTTGTCACTGTTCTCCCAATCAGGAGAATACAGGGTTTTCACTTCATCCACATAGGAGAGCCTCCAATCCTGAAAACCTGCAAGGCGTATATAATTCATATGCTTGGCGTATTCAATCGCTTCATCCCAAGAAAACCATTTGCCATCGACTTGCCAGGAATCTTGGCGAGCCCACATCAAGCCACTGACGTTATCGGTTATGGAGCCGTCTCCATTATCAGTAAATCGTTCAACAGGTGCGGTCATTATTCAGCCTCTATGGATGGGGTGAGTTGTATTCTCTCTAAACGCGCTACCAAGCTCTGCCTCTGAAATGGAGGGGGAGAATTCAACTCGGGTGCCTTGAGTATGTCATCAAAAGACTGCTGTAAAAGGAAATTTGAATATGCAATCAACGGGGTTCGCCGTAATATTCTACGGACAGTGGCGCGAGAAATTTTTACCGGAGCGTCGGAGCTGAGAAGATTTTTATTGTTGTGCAGGGTTGCAACGGTTTCGACAGCCATCCAAAGCGGCCAAATGCAAAACAGACGCAATCGTATCTCGTTTCTGGGAATCGCCAAAGTGTATTTCAAGGCATCGCGCAAATGACCGGTCGTTTTGAGAAGAATCTTTTCGATGACCTCCAGATTTTTGACAGGATTGCTTCCCGACTGAAATTCCTCCAGCGTCATCCCTGTCTCTTCGATATAACTTCTGGGGATATAAGACCAGCCGCGACTTTGATCGACAATAACGTCCTTGGAAATATTCGTCATCTGCAATCCCAGACCAAAAGAAACCGCGCAGTTTCTCATCGTTTCCCGGCCCTCAGCAGATAAATTGGGCAGACAAGCAATCATCAATTCACACAACATTTCCCCAACGACGCCGGCAACAAAATAACAATATTCTTCCAGCTCCTGCTCGTTCTCAAGAGGTGTCAGCCCTTCGGATGTGAATTTCTTTTGGAAATGTGCCATTCCCAGAGCCATTCGGCTCACAGATTCGGCAATGGGCGTTTGATGCGCGGGGGCAAGGGTGTCGTACACGCGAAAGACGCGGTCAATGTTTTTAAGCAGGTCCAAATCGTTGACAGTGCCATCGACAATGGAGCACGCTGAAACCCATTTTTGCAATCGATGCGAACGGTCGGTGGACTGAATGAGGGGTACAAATTCTGTCAGCAGATTTATTTTTGCCTGGGGGTCAAGCTTGGCGGCATCTTCAACGGTATCAACGGTTCTGCAAAACAGATATGCCACCAGGATACTGCGATGCAAATCGCCCTTCAGAACAGATATATTCAGCGCAAAGGTGCGGGATACTTTGGGCAGAGTAGAAACACAGTAATTCCAATCGTCCATTTGCAAAGTGCTCTTCAGTTGGAAACCGATTCGGGTTCTACTCCAGCATTCATTTCTTTAGCGATCACCAGAATCTCGGCATGAACCTGATTGATAACATATTCCGGGGTACTGGTACCTGCGGTGATGCCAACGTGTTTTTTATCGTAAAACCAGGATTTCTCCAATTCTGAATGCGATTCGATATGGTGCGATTCGATGTTTTTTTCGTCGCAGACCTGAACCAGTTTTTTGGTATTGGATGAATTGTAACCGCCAACCACAATCATGAGATCCACTTGTTCCGCCAGGTCGTGCACGGCAATCTGGCGGTCGCGTGTCGGTTGGCAAATGGTATTTACAAAGGAAACTTCATCAACGCAATCCATGGCTCTGATTTTTCCCACCAGAGTCTCCACTTTTTCAACCTGCAAGGTCGTCTGGCTGACAATGCCCAGCTTCCTTTTGCCTGATTGGCGGATTTTGTCCAGATCGGTATCCTGACTCACCACCAGAAATTCTTCCAGATCACCGACAATGCCTCGTACTTCGACATGGTCTTGCTGACCGATGACCACGGGAAAATAATTTTTGGCGACCATGGATTTGATCGTGTTGTGCACTCGCATAACGAGAGGACAACTGGCATCGTACACAATGAAACCGGCTTCGTGGAGTTTCTGCTTGGTTTTTTCAGCGGCTCCATGAGCAGTGATCATTACCTTTTTGGTTTTGATCTCGCTGATCTCTTCTATTCCCTTGACCAGAGAAACTCCTTTTTCCTTCAAGGATTTATTGACCTGCGAATTGTGAACCAGCTGTCCCACAATGGTCAAATCTGAGCTGAATTCGGGACTCATCGCCAAATTGATGGCGTCTTGCACTCCAAAACACGTGCCCATAGCACTGGCGAGCGATACTTTCATATATCAAATCCTTAAAGGAGGAATTCAAAGGTGGTGGATCTGGTGCTGATCCCATTATGCCTTAGAATGAGCAGACTGGGGTGTATATTTTTCAGGCGGGAGCAACAAGAAACCTTATTTGTCGCCAGAGCCTGTTTCACGCTCAGTTTGACATTCAGGCTTCATAATAACAAAACCCCGGGGGCAATCAAATAAAATTCCCGTACTCTTATTTTTGAAAGATGTTTTTAATCGCCTGAAGGGTCGTCTGCCTTCCTATATCGGCAATGGACTCGGTCAATGGAATGTTCTTCGGACAAACTTCGACGCAGACCTGAGCATTCCCGCAATCGGTGATTCCTCCTTCGCCCATGACCGCTTCCAATCGTTCTTCGGTATGCATCGCGCCTGTGGGATGGAGATTGAACAAGCGGACCTGACTGAAAGTTGCGGCTCCCATGAATTTATTATCGAGAGAAAACTGCGGACACGCTTCCAGACAACACCCACAAGACATGCATTCGGAAAGCACGTAGCGTTGCGCTCGTGTCTGATCTGAAATCACAGGGCCTTCGCCTTGATCATGCGTCCCGTCAATGGGCACCCAGGCCTTGACCTTTTTCAAATTTTCAAAAATCCGGCTCCGGTCCACCTGCAAATCTCTTTGCGTTGGAAACTTCGACATCGGCTCAAGGTAAATAGGCAACTCCAGCTGATCGATCAAAGCCGTGCAAGCCTGTCTGACTTTGCCGTTGATGACCATGGTGCAGGAACCACAAACTTCCTCCAGACAATTACAATCCCAGGCAACCGGGTTCACCTCCTTGCCTTCTGCGGTCACAGGGCGGCATTGAATATCCTGCAGACAGGAAATGATGTTCGCATGCGGCTTCCAGGGGATATCAAAGCTTTCCCAATACGATTCCGCACTGGGTGCGTTTTGTCTTTTGACAGTCAGACGCACAGATTTGTGGGTGCTCATTCTCTAACCTCAATCGTATTTTCTGGGACGGGGTGTCAGAATAGAGGTATCAATATCCTCGTAACTGATCTCCGGCTCGTTGTTTTTGTATTCTGCAATGGTTGACTTCAACCATTTTTTATTATTTTCTTCGAATTTCTGCATGTATTCCAAATGGCCTTCGGGATAATTTGAAAGCTCTTCACGGTTTTCCTTGCGCTCCAGATAATCGATGTACTCATACGGATCAAAATTTTTCGGCTGGTTGAGATCAAATTCGGGTTTGAAATGCGCACCGCGAAATTCGTCACGCAACAATGCACCTTTGGCAATGATCTTTGATAACTCGATCATACACGAAAGCTGATTGATAAAACTGGGCACGGGGTTGGCCCAGTTGCTGGTATCGACACATTTCACGTCTTTGAATCTCACCTCAATGTCTTTGATCGAAGCGATGGTTTTTTCCAGCGTCTTGTTATCACGAACAATCAGCGCACCGGCCATCATCGCATCGCCCAGTTCCTTATGTAACTTGTACGGATTCTCGGAACCATTCATTTGCTTGATTTCTTTGAATCGGCTGACCCATTGCGACTCCGCCTGATCGAAAACGGTGCTCGACACATCGGTATATGATTTTTTGAGGTTGTCTGAAAAGTTGATGACCGCACGGGACATCATCAATCCGGTATAAATACAACTCAGCAGGGAATTCGCGCCCAGTCGATTGGCCCCGTGGTATTGATAATCAGCCTCGCCCGCCGCATAAAGCCCTGGAATGGATGTACTCTGATTGCGCGGTGAACCATGATCTATGAAACCGGCACTGTCGCGCTGGTAATCGGTCCAGAGTCCGCCCATCGAATAATGCACGGCGGGGAAAATACGCATGGGAACTTTTTTGGGATCAACACCTGTGAATTTTCGATAAATATCGAGGATGCCACCCAATCGGTCTTGCAGGTATTCTTCCGATTTATGCGTCAAATCCAGATAGACCATTGGCTCGCCGCCAATGCCCATGGACTTGCTGTAGACCACTTCGTAAATTTCGCGGGACGCAACATCACGCGGAACGAGGTTGCCATAAAGCGGATAGTTTTCTTCCAGAAAATAATAGCGTTCGGATTCAGGTATTTTCATCGGATCGCGGTTATCGCCTGCCTTGCGAGGAACCCACACACGTCCCCCTTCGCCACGTGCCGATTCGCTCATGAGGCGCAGTTTGTCCTGACCGGGTATCGCGGTGGGATGAATCTGGATGAATTCACCATTGCCGTACTTTGCGCCCTGCAAATAAGCCGTGGTCGCCGCCGCTCCTGTATTGACAACGGAATTCGTTGAGCGTACATACACTTGCCCGGGGCCACCGGTCGCAAGGATGACCGCATCGCCTTTTACCGAAAATATTTTATTCGTTCTCAGGTCTTGTAAAACCGCTCCACGGCAGATTCCTTCTTCGTCAATGATCGCAGAGAGATATTCATGCCACTCCAACCGCTCTACCATGCCGTCGTGTTCGTAGCGGCGAACTTGTTCGTCCAGTGAATACACCAATTGCTGGCCGGTGGTGGCACCTGCAAATGCAGTACGGGAATAGAGTGTTCCACCAAATCTGCGGAAAGCCAGACGCCCTTCTTCGGTTCGGTTGAAAGCAACGCCTATTCGGTCGAGCAGATGAATGATGGCCGGGGCTTGATGACACATATCGCGAACCAGAGGCTGATGCGCAAGAAAATCGCCGCCCTTGATGGTGTCATAAAAATGTTTTTCGGGAGTGTCGCCTTCATTTTTGGCATCCACGGCGGCATTGATACCCCCTTGCGCGCAAACCGAGTGCGAGCGTTTGAGGTTTTGAAATGAAACAATGACAACGTCGGCATTTCTCTCGCACAGCTTCATGGCGGCTGACAATCCCGCCAGCCCACCCCCGATAATGATTATTTTTTTTCTGCGTTGCGGCATGAGGACTTTCTATCGAAATAGGACCAATCGTTTATTAACTCAAAGGAACCTCTAAAAATTGCTTCCGATCTGGATCGCTACTTAATAAAACCAGGTGTTTGTGAGTTGCGCCCATCCATGAGTCACCAAAGCAAGCGAGATTATCGCACTACACTCCAGGAACTGTCGGGCTCACTTCAATCGGGTTCAACGAAAATTCAGCAACAGTCGCAAATCCCATGAACATCAACACCAAACCAAACAACATGAACAAAATGCTCGCATTGCGTTGTGCGTTTTTCCCAACAATAACTCCCCAGGACATGCAAAAACCCCAAAGTCCATTCGCGAAATGAAATGACGCCGAAGCAATGCCAACGATATAAATCAAACGAACCAACCAGGACTCGAACTCGGTATTCATTATGCCGATCAAATACGGCGCGGCTTCAAAATGTTCTTTCCCGTTGAACAACTTGGGCACAACCGTTGTTCCCAAATGATAAAGGATAAAAACAAACACGACTGCGCCCGACAAACGTTGCAGAGTATAAAGCCCATTTCGGGGATAACGGTACACGTTGACATTGCGTGTTCCGGTTTTGAGAATATAGAATCCGACAGCGGAATGAAAAAGCAGGGGGATGTAAATGAAACCGATTTCTATCCAGATAAGGAAGGGGAGGTTGTTGATGAGATCAATGCTCAACTGATATTGCCAAACACCTACTGTGCGCAAGGAATTGACAAATAGATGCAAAACCAGAAACGCGCCAACGGGTACCAATCCAGTAAGCGAATGGGTCTTCAGGACAAGATAGTGAATTTGATCCCTAGTCAACCAGTTCATGACAACATTTTGGCGAAACTTTCATATAAACACAAGATTTTTTATTTTTCAGCAAACTACAGAAGAAAAATGACAGATGTATTTTATTAAGTTTCCTGGAAAACGGAAAATTCACTTTCTCATAAGGGCTTCCTTCAAATCTTCTGAGATCGGATGAGAACCAACCCACTGTTCGATCAAGGCCTCCATCAATCCCGGACCGGGGTCTGCAAATAGAAGCTTTTCGTTTAGAAACAAACTCGTCGCTTCCCCAGGGAGATACATAAATATTAAAACGTCACCTTCCTCCAGACTCAAAAACCCTTTTTGGAATCGGCGGAAAGCTTTATCTATGATTTCCGGCTTGATGGTTTCTCTCCAAACATCCGGCATATGATCGGGAAGCATTGAGGTCAAAACCTCTACGCGTATGGCAACCGGATTTTCGAGTTTCGTAAGATCCAGGGACTCGAACGGTTTGCCCTTGTCGGGGAAATAAAGCGCGCATTGATAGATATCCACGAAGTTGTAAGAACGAATTCCTGATGAATGGTGAATCCAGGAGACGTTGTTTAATTTTAAATGGGCGGGTGAACTGACATTCGCGGAAGCGGGGGCCAATTCTCCCAAAAAAATACTCATAAGAATCAGGATGCGAATGAAATAAGTAGATGTCATCACCGTCCTCTTGCACCTTTCCTAACAATAGCTGTAATCCAGCAGGAACTCCCGGGAATTGGAAATATACACAAGAGGTCAGAGGTTGAATTCACCCGAACCTAAACCAGTGCGATGCTGGACCCAAACTTGACTGAAAGATGTCCAACGGGCACTCCAGCAAGGTGCCCCGGACTTTTTCAATTCTACAAACAAATCATCGCTCGCATCTTAGCACCCCGATTGTCTGCAAACCGACCCGAGCTCAATCGAAGTGAACGAGAGAATGAACCGGAACGTCTTTGAATTTTTCACGACCGTTCAGAAAATCCAGTTCGACTATAAACGCTGCTTCTACAATCTCCGCATCAAAATTTTCCCGTATCAAATCCAGCGTTGCCGCCATCGTCCCGCCTGTGGCCAGCAAATCGTCAATCAAAACCAAACGTTGACCGGGCCAAATGGCATCCTGATGAATTTGGATGGTGTCCTCACCGTACTCCAGACTGTAAGTTTTCTGAAAGGTTTTATAAGGAAGCTTGCCCGGCTTGCGAACCATAACAAACCCCGTTCCCAAAGCATAAGCCAACGCGGTTCCAAAAATAAAGCCTCTGGATTCCACACCCACTATCGTCTGAACGTTTTTATCAACGTAACGATCTCTAAAAATATCGATCGTTTTTTTAAGCGTTTCACTGTTCGCCAGAAGAGGCGAAATATCTTTGAACATGATTCCCTTCTTGGGAAAGTCGGGAATATCTCGAATAACGTTTTTTATAGACTCCATAATTTTCCTTTCTTAAAAGCGGTCTGTTGAATTCAATGAAAACTTAAATGCTGACTCATCTTATTGCGGGTAAATAGTGCAGTGGGTTTCTAGGGCGCGATTTTTCTCTCACCTCAAAATGCAAATGAGGCCCGGATGAACGTCCCGTACTGCCTACCAAAGCAATGCCCTGCCCTTGCACAACAAGGTCTCCTTCTTTCACCAAATTCGTATTATTATGGGCGTACAAAGTCATCAGTTTCGATTCATGCTTGACGATCACCATTCGCCCATAACCTGTTGGCCCCCAACCGCTAAAAACAACCTGACCCTTGGCGGCTGAAACAATGCGCGTTCCCTTTTCCGCGCCAATGTCTATACCATCGTGTTTCCTTCCATCTCTGATTCCAAAGCCAGAGGTCAAAACGCCTTTGAGAGGCCAGATGAATGCGAATTTTTTCGCCTCTCCTGCCGACGGGATTTCACTGCCTTTTTTCTGAACGGATGCAGGACTTTTTGCTTCCGCCGACTCCGATTCCGATTCGCCGGGAACGGGAACATCCAACACACGATAAACATCCGGAATCCACAAACGGGTTCCTACTTGCAATCGCTTGGGATCACTGATGCCATTCAATCTGGCAAGATATTCAGGATTCTTGCCGTAGGCCTGGGCAATGCTAAAAAGGGTCTGCCCCTTTTGCACACTGTGATAAACCCCAATTCCGGTCTCTGAAAAAATATCGCCGAGATTCGCCAGTCCCTGACAAGCCGAAAGAAACAAAAATGATAAGAGAACAACATAACGCATGAGGACAAAGGACAGGAGGAGAGAATCTGTCAGAAATGTTGGAAACTGCGGATACTTGCCCAGAAAAAATCAAAGAGCTTCTTTTAAACGCTGATCACCGTAACAAATACCCTCCAATCGACAGTCCTGTCACAGGATCAGTAACCACCACGCAGGTGATATACAATGTCATCAGCCGCTTCCTTGAATAAAGCGTCTTCAGAGCGAAGACCGTCTTTAAGCCAGGATTCAACCGCCCAGCCACCCACCAGTTTCCCTTTATTGTACAAGGCAACTTTGACCGTCAATTTGCTTTTCGCAGACTCCAGCAAACCCATGGTAGCAAGACGCATTCCCCGACTTCCCTTAGTGTATTCAAGGATTTTGTATTTCAACTGATATTGGCCCTCATCTGTAGAAAGAACAAAGCTGGTATGAGCCAACAATGAATCTTCCAACGCATTCATCAGAGCCGGTCCCGAATCTTTGAAAGCCAAATCACTGGGCGTCAAGTCCTGTAAAACGAGGGTATTTTCCTTATTGACCCAGTTTTTCTTGACCACCGTTTCCGCGCCAGAACAAGCAGACACCAAAAACAGAATACAAATAAGATAGATGATTGGTCTGTTCATAATAAATGTTCCCAGTTAAAAAACATTCGAGCGATTATTCTAACAAAGTTTTTACAAAAAATTCAAACACTTAAATAGGTCAAATTCAAGGAGAAAACGATTTGCAATCACAACGCATACTCTTGAAACGACGCTTGTACAGCACGAGTCCTCACCCACTTCTTCATGGTTATTTGAACCAATGGAGAACCGACTCTTCAAACTCACTGAACCAGAGTTGCACCTCAATGGGTATGAGGCTGTTGACATACGTCATATAACCCATTGCCAGAGCGTAGCCCAAGGCTACGAGCAAAATACCACTCGCAACATTGGTTGTGTGGAGAAAAAAAGTACGTCCTGCAACCTTAACATCCCAGCCCTTGCCGCGTAAAATACGCCAGAACAAATGCCCCTTCGACAACCGACTGCAAAAGGTAGCGATGACAATGAGTGGCAAACCAAGCCCCATCGCATAAAAGAATAACAGAAGCGCACCTTGCATAACGGTTCGATCGGAAGCCGCCAAAAGGAGAATGCCGGAAAGCACGGGCCCCACACAAGGGGTCCAACCTAAAGCAAACGCGGCTCCAAATAGATAATAACCCAGAAAACTGGAGGCCGGTCGGCCTTGAAACGTCGCTCCGGAAAACCCTTTTCCAAAAAAGGTCATGACACCAAAAATAGCAATCAAGGCTCCGCTGAACTGGGTGATCGAAAAGATATAGTCCCGCAAAAACTGGCCCAGGAAACTCGCAGATGCGCCCATCAAAACAAACAAGGTTGCCAAACCACAAAAGAAAGCCACCGACATCAAACTCATCCGAGCTCGTTCTGCCTGTGCGGTGATCGCAAAATAAGCCGGTAAGATCGGCAAGGTGCAGGGCGAAAGAAAACTGAACAAACCCGCGACAAAAGAAAGAATGATCACCGCCATGAGACTCGATGGCAAATTCGACTTGGCTTGAAAAGGATTGCCTGTAGCAGAAGTAGATTTCAGTGACGTCCCGGCTTGCCCACCATCCACCGATTTCTCCGTAACATCAATGTTCGGTTTGCCAAGTGTTGGCGCAGGCTTTTTAGCCATTTCGGCCAAAGCCTGCGACTTGCTCATTTGCGCGGGCATCTCATTGCTCACGCATCGGAAGCCGACATCTTCGCTCGAACTTTCGGGATCGGCGTATTGTCGAAACCCTGCTCGCGCAAATTTTTCGAGCGCACGCAGATAGAGCGGACCCGGGAAATGACCGATGTCAGAAGCAGAAGCTCCGCGCAAGGTTTTATAACCCGCACCGAAGTCTGGACTTGTAAAGGCACTGCCCTTATAAGCCTGATAATCGTCCGCCGTCCATTCCCAGACATTGCCCACCAGATCATGAATTCCCAGCGGTGTCGCCGACCTGGGAAAAGAACCGACCGACACGGGCAACGTTTTACTGCCGGCCTTGGAAGGTAAATTTGCAAGGCCCGTCTGAAATTCATTGCCCCAGGGGTATTCTCGGCCCTCTTTCCCGCGTGCGGCCTTGGCCCATTGTTTTTCGGTCGGCAATTCTTTTCCTGCCCATTGGCAGAAATTCGCCGCATCGAACCAGGTCACCCCTGTCACAGGAAAGTCCCCCTGGCCCTCAGGATAATCGGTTCCATTCCAACCCTTGGGCGGTATCTTGCTGTAAACCTCATCCACAAAAACTTTGAATCTCTTATTCGTCGTTTCGAAACGGTCGATGTAAAAACTTTTGAGAAATGCCGTCTGCTCTGGCCCTTCATCAACGTACCAGGGCTTGGGAATTCCCATCGAAAGGGCTTCCGCCTCATCGTCCGTCTTGTTGGTCCCAAATTTGAAGGGTCCTGCGGCAATGAGCACCATGTCCCCTTCCAGAGCCAGATTCTTAGGTGACTCCTGTTGAGCTAATGCAGACGAAGCCACGCAGGCTCCCAAAAGGATTGCTCCCAAAATTCCAGCAAAGTTTCGAGCGTGGAATTTATTCGAAATAATTTTAATCACAGGCATTTAAATTTCTACATTCAGAAAGTGGGTGGGGTGAGAAGCAACTAACTGCGAGCCAATAATTCCTCAAAGTACTTCAGAGTGGACGGCTCATCCCAATTTTCTGCACCATAAAGGGCACCAATGATACGACCCTGTGGATCAATCAGGTAAGTGGTCGGCAAACTGACAACTCCATAGTCGGAACTTGCCCGCATTTTCTGATCCAATAAAATAGTAAAGCTCAATCGGTTGGCTTTAATATAAGGAACCACAACACGAGCACCAAACATGTCGTTGGAAACCGCAACCACTTCTAAATTTTTGGACTTGAAACGCTGATGCAGTCGTTCCAGCGAAGGCATTTCCATTTTACAAGGTCCACACCAGGTGGCCCAGAAATTCAAAAGAACGTACTTCCCACGATATTGTTGAAGAGAAACTTCTCTCCCATCCAGCGCGTTCAAGGACAGATCGGGAGCCCATACTTCTTCCTGCTGCTCGGCAAATGCTGAGGACAGAGGCACCAGTAGAAAAAAGACCGCAACAAACACACACAACGTTTTACGAAAAAAGTTCATTATCATATTTTCCACCTGAAAGAGCAGACGAAGCCTGCAATGTTTTTTTAATGATGCACGTCAGGCTCATCGTTTCGCTGAAACCACCAAAGCTAAAACTAATAAAATCCCTTATTTCATATTAACTTAAAGTTCAACCGCATTACAAGCATTCACAGAAACCCGGCCTTCCCTCCCAACCTTCGGCACTTCAACCGCAAACCATCACTTCCCGCACAGAAAAATAAATTTAAAATATTATTTATTTTAGTATATTTATAAATAACTAGTAAAATAATCACTGAAACAATATCTCTAAGTCATTGATTTTATTGAAAGTTTTTGGTTTAATATTGCCATATTATTGTTTTAATTGGATTTATAGAGTTCTAAGGGGCACGTGGGTCTGGATTCAATCCCGTGGACTTTTTATTTCTGCCCCTAAAAGCTAAAGATTTTTTCCAGTTTTTACGAAACCTATTGAATAACAAATAATTACCGACAGATCACTCACACAGAAGCTTTTGTTCTGAGATCTGTGTCCTTTTTTGGAGAACGCCATGCTCACCCTAACACCTGTCGCCTCACCCGAAGCGGAAGAACTGGAACAGCAAAAACAGACTTTACTCTCCCTTGAAAAGGAATTGACGGAAAAGGAACTGGAACTTTCCACCGTTCATAGCGAAATGCATTTTTTTGAAAAGCGTTACCAGAATGTCGTCGGCATCAAATACGCCGAGCTGGATGCTTTAAAAGCCCAGATTTTCAATTTCGCCTCACAGATCTATCCTAAATCAGACGAGTTTCGCGCTCACGCGGAAAATGCTCAGGAACAGGCACGTCAATCTGAATTCTCCGCACATGATTCAGAAGAATCAGAAACTGGGACGGAGGAATCGGCAAAAGATTTCAAGCCCTCCGAAGATCTTAAAAAACTGTTCCGTCACGTCGCCAGAAAAATTCACCCGGATCTTGCGTCGGATCCCAGCGAAAGAGAACGCCGCCACGAATTGATGGCCAAACTCAACAAGGCTTACGATTGTCAGGACGACGATAGCATTCGCGCCATTCTCGTTGAATGGGAAGCGGGCGAACCGGCAGAAAATCTGACCCTCGGGCAACAATTGATGCGCACCTTGAAGCAAGTCGCTCAGGTTCGAAAACGTTTGAATTCGATTGAATGGGAACTGGACAAACTTTTCAACTCGCCCATGTTCATCTTAAAAGAAAAGGCCGCTCAGGGCGACAAAGTCGGCAAGGATGTGCTCTACGAATTGATGACCAATGTGGAAGAAAAAATCCTGCGCATCAAAGCACGGGTACGCGACCTGACAGAAGATCTTTAAAAACAAATCTTCTATTAAATAACAAATACCGAGACTCCTGAAATCTCAACGTATATCTATGAGACACAGCCAGATAGACACACTCTCATCACCCGGCCAATCCTCAAATCCCGCTCAAACCGCCCTGACGCGCCGAAGCCTTGAGTTTCTCGCAAAAAACAATCTGGACTCAAATCAAAAGAATCTCGATTACCGGAACAGCGACGGCAATCGACGTTCTATCAGTCTGCGCGAAGTCGCACGCTGGGCCAAAGAAGCCGAACGTGGCAAACCGTTTGCTCAATACAATTTGGGAGTCATGTATTTTCAGGGTGTGGGTGTCGAAAAAAATCCCAACGAAGCTTTCAAATGGTTCAAAAAAGCCGCAGATCAGGGCTCTCCCAATGCCGGCGGATTCCTTGGTATTCTTTATGAAAATGGTATTGGAACCTCTGAAAATTTTGAATTGGCCGCAGAATTTTACGAAGAAGCCGCACGACAAGGCAACACCACCGCTCAATTCAATCTGGGTCGTTTGTATTTTCAAGGCAAGGGAGTCCAGCGCGATCCCGTGAAAGCGGCGCACTGGTTCCGTAAAGTGGCCGAGCAAGGCAACGCCATGGCGCAAAATCATCTGGGTGTGCTGTACGAAAATGGCGATGGCATTGAAAAAAATTACAGTATCGCCCGCGAATGGTATCTCAAAGCCGCACGCCAGGACGACCCCGAAGGTCTGTACAATTTAGGGACTCTCTACGAGTGGGGCAAGGGGGTTGAGCGCAATGAAAACACCGCCTACGAACTGTACCGTCGTTCCGCAGAATTGGGGCTTGATCTGGCTCAATTCAAACTGGCGACACTGCACTACACAGGTGACACCGTTGCGCAATCCTCACGCGAAGCCCTCAAATGGCTTTGCAAATCGGCCGAGCAAGGCAACGAAATGGCGCAATACTTCCTGGAGACAACAGGAAATAATTTCGTACCCAACGGCGACGAACTCTTTGAAAAAGGAAATTACTTTTTCAAACGAAACGAAATCGAAGATTCTTTTCAATGGTACCGCTGGGCCGCTCAAAAAAATCATATCGAAGCGCAGTACCGCACCGGAGTCTTTCTGGACAACGGTCGCTGGATAGAACCTCGTCCCGAAGAAGCTACGCAATGGTTCCGCAAAGCAGGAACCGCGGGTCATTCCGGGGCCTGTTATCAATTGGGACTGCTCTGCTTCCTCGGTGAAGGGGTTGAGCAGGACGATGCACAGGCTTTCTTCTGGTTGAATCTCGCCGCTCAAAACGATGTTGCCGGGGCTCAGCTTTTCCTTGGTGTTTTGTTCGAACGCGGTCAGGGGACACAGGAAAATCATCCAATGGCCTTGGAATGGTACAGTAAAGCCTCCATGAAAGGCGATGCCTTTGCGCAATACCACTTGGCCCGCATGCATTATCACGGCAAAGGCACTCCCCGAGATTTCATCAAAGCCGTGGACTGGTATCGAAAATCGGCTGAGCAGGGCAACGATTTGGCGCAATACAATCTCGGACGCATGTACCTGAACGGCGAGGGGATGGAAGAGGATTGCAAACTGGCGGAATTCTGGTTTCGTCAAGCAGGCGAAAAGGGCCACGACTTCGCGCAATACAGTCTGGCTAAAATGTTCTTTTACGGCAGAGGAACCGCTCGCGATTTTAATCAAGCTCTTTTCTGGGCCGAACGCTCGGCAGAGCAGGGCAATGCGCTCGCGCAAAATCTGTTGGGAGTTCTCTATGAAAACGCTTATGGCGGATTCCTCGATTACAGCAAAGCCGTGCAATGGTATCGAAAATCGGCCGAACAGGGTTGCGCCGAAGCTCAGAACAATCTAGGCATCCTTTATTTTGTCGGCAAAGGTGTGGAACAAAGTTACGAAACCGCCGCGCACTGGTATCGACGGGCAGGGAAAAATAAAAAAAATGAAGCGGATCAATCCACGCGCTCTCTGGACTGGCTCAGGAATGCCGCTCGCGAAGGTTCTGCACCCGCTCAATTGCAATTGGGAATGTATTACGAGTCGCTCGATTCGGATCGATTTTCCATCCTTGAAAGTAAAAAATGGTACCGTCTGGCGGCCAATAAAAACTGCGATACCGCACAGTTTCGACTCGCGCAACTCATCGCCAAAGAAAGAGGCATTGAGGGAAGTCTGCATTGGCTCATCAAATCTGCCACGGCTGGAAATCCTTCTGCGCAAAGAGAATTGGGGCTTTATCACCGTAAAAACCCCGGAGCGGAAAATGATTTTTCCGAAGCGGCTCTCTGGTTGCGGCGCGCCGCAGAACAGGGCGACCGCAAGGCGCAACTGGAACTGGGCAGACTTTTAAAAATGGGCAAAGGTGGAAAAACCGAGGAAGCGTATCGCTGGTTTCGACGTGCCGCAGAACAAGACTGCCTCATCGCACTGGCTTACCTGCACAAACTTTCTGCGGACGAAATTTCTCATTGGCACCCCACTCCCCGGGAGAGCGAACAGCTTAAAAATAAATAATTCATGCCTTCTCCCTTGAATACGAACGCCAAGACCTCTACACCTCCCACCCTTGCTATCATTGGCGGAAGCGGTGCCTACCATCTGCTTGCCGACGGCGTTCTGGGCGAGGAAAAAGATTGCCAAACCATTTCCACTCCCTTTGGCGACAGCGCACCGGTCCATTATTTCTCACAAGGTGAATTCGATTACCTGTTCCTGTCGCGACATGGCGAAAACGATTATTCTCTCACCGCACCCTACGTCAACTACCGCGCCAACATCTACGCACTGAAAGCTTGCGGGATCAAGCAAATCATCGCATGGTCCGGACCCGGCATCATCGATCCGCGCTTCAAGCCCGGTGAATTTGCCTTGCCGCACGATGTGCTTGACGAAACACAGGGTCGCGAAAGCACCTTCTTCAAAAATTGCGGATGGGGATTCATCCGGCAAAGTCAGCCCTTCTGCGCCACGCTCCGCGCAAGCCTGCACGATACCTTGCATGAAAAGGGATTGATCCACGACGACCGGGCCGTGTACGTCTGCACCCAGGGTCCGCGACTGGAAACACCGGCGGAGATTCGTAAATTCCGATTACTCGGTGCTGATCTGGTGGGGATGACACTCATTCCAGAAACCTTCCTCGCCCGCGAGTTGGAAATGTGTTACGCCGCGATTTGTTATCTCACCAATTACGCCGAAGGGGTCGAACCGCGCGCTTTTCAAAAGGGCACGTTGTTTGAGGGAATGCAAAACGATGAGGAACGCAACCGGGTCGAGCAAGCCATCCGCCATTTCCCGTCACTGATGGAAGGAGCCTTCCATCGTTTGCCCCAGACAGAGCTTTCCTGTCATTGTCAAAACTCCATGCAACGCTACAAGGACAAAGGCATGATCGGCGAAGACTGGCGGCAATGGATCGGACCCGCCTGAGTAGCTGTCTCTACGGACACCCCCTCGTTTAAAATCAAATGTTCGTTCCCCAATCCTTCATTTCAAGCGTGATTCCATTGCGATCAGCAGGCGCGACAACAGCAGTGTGAGTGCAAGGTAGGTGAGCGCGACATAGGTGTAGGTTTCAAAATAATTGAAATGTTTGGTCGCGTATTCGTTGCCCACGCGCAGGATATCGCTGATCGCCAACACCGAAACCAGACTGGTATCTTTGAGCATGCCCAGGGTTTGATTGCCGACGGCGGGCAGAATGGTTTTCATCGCCTGCGGGAAAACAATCTGTTGCAAAGCCTGCGCCTGTGTCATGCCCAGACTACGCGCCGCCTCTTCCTGTTCTTTGGGGATCGCCTCGATTCCGGCGCGAAACACATCGGCCATATACGCTCCGTAACAAAATCCGAAACCCAACACGGCAGATACCAGTGCGGGAATTTTAAGGAACTCGCCCAGCGCGTAATAAATATAAAACAACAAAACCAGCAGAGGAACTCCGCGTAAAATCTCGGTATAGAAGGAAGACAGACGATTGAGTACCGGGCGTGACGACATTTTCCCGAGCGCAACAATCATCCCGACAAAAATCGCGGACACGCTTCCCAGAAATGTAACGACCAGTGTGTAACCGATACCCGCAGGCAGAAGACGCGCAAGTGTGAGGTAATCGCCCTGCTCTCCGCCATTGAAGGCATCGCGCGCGGGCAAAAAGATCAGAAAAAAAAGACTGAATCCCACGGCAAGATTCCAGGCCCACTGACTGTGCGAAATTTTTTTCATTTCTGAATCCCAGAGGCAGGGGGAACTTTAGAGGAGGCTCCCAGTTCCCATTTTTCATGCAAACGAGAAACGGTGCCATCGCGCAGTAACCCGTCAAGCAGGGTGTTGATCTTCTCCAGTCGCGCGGTATCTTCTTTGCGCAATACAATGCCGTAATTTTCTTCTGTCATGATTTCGCCAACCATCTTTATTTTTTTAAAATAATCTTCCTTTTGATTTTTTATGTACAAGGTCGCACTGCTTTCGCCAAGAACCGCATCCAGTTCGCCATTGATGAGATCGGTGATCGCGTGACCATAAACCTGATAGCCTTTTATGCGCAATCCGTTCTGCTTTTCCAGATAGAAAAATGCGGTGGTCCCGGTTTGCGCTCCCACTTGCAATTGCTTGGCTCGCACATCTGCCATCGAATGAATGTCATTGCGATCCTTGCGCACCACCAATGCCAGACCGCTCGTAAGGTAAGGAATACTGAACGCCATTTTCTGCTGGCGCTCTTCCAGTATCGTGACCGAGCTGATGACCATGTCAAACTTTCCGGTGAGCAGACCACCAAACAATCCCGGCCATTCGACCGATACGATCTCGATGTTCGCACCCGCACGTTCTGCAATTTTCTCAATCAATTCGATCTCAAAACCATCGTAAGCATTTTTATCGTTCACAAAAGACATGGGGATGAGCGTGGTGTCGGTCGCTACAATCCACAATTCTTTGCCCGCAGGTGATTTTTTCTGCAAAGACGGTTCGTCGCAGGACATCAACCCAATCAGCGCGATCAGACCAATCAAAAAAACGAGAACAGATTTCATCGTTCAATACGCCTTTTCAGGAACGGCAAAGACTTGCACCTGTCTGGGATCGTAATAAAGTTTTATCGCATCCCCCATCGGCCCTATCGTCCCGTCCAAATTTCCGCGTTGCAGTCGAATTTTGACACACACCTCATGGGCAAGCTCGACACGCAGTACCAAACAATCGCCCAAAAATTCCTGCCCCATCAGTTTTCCTTCCAGATACAGGGCATCGGGTTGATGCGGTGTGAGAAACAAGCGTTCGGGTCGGAGAAAACAAGCCACCTCCTGACGCAATTCAAAGTGGCTCTCAGTCTCACATTCCAAGGCTTGCCCTAAATTCAACACCACAACAATGCGCCCGCCTTCGCGGCGCAGGACTCCGCCTTCCAGACGATTGGCATCACCCAGAAACTCAAGCGCATCTGGAGAGTTGGGCCGATCGTATAGTTCTTCCGGCGTTCCCGCTTGCAGTAAGACCCCGTCTTTCATGATCGCCATGCGCGTTGCCAGACTCATCGCCTCCTCCTGATCGTGCGTCACAAACAAAAAAGTGGTTTGTAAAATTTGTTGCAACTCCACCAACTCATGACGCAGGGACTGGCGCAATTCAAGATCCAGTGCCGAGAGCGGTTCGTCCAGCAGGAGCACTTTCGGTTGATTGGCAATGGCGCGGGCGATGGCCGCTCGTTGCGATTCACCACCGCTCAGGCGACCGGGATAGGCGTCGCGCAAATCCATCAGACGCATCGTTTCCAAAAGCGTGTTCACCTTCTGCGCGACCTCTTGCTCGGAGAACCCTTTCAAACGCGGTCCGACCGCAATGTTGTCGAAAATCGACATGTGCGGGAACAGGGCATAATTTTGAAAAATGAAACCGACGGGACGTTTCTCAACGGGAAGATTCGTGACCTCTTCACCTTCGATCCAAATCTTCCCGGAAGAAGGTTTTTCAAATCCGGCGATCAATCTCAGCAAGGTGGTCTTGCCACATCCGCTCTGTCCCAAAAGAACAAAACGTTCTCCAGCCTTGATCTCCAGAAAAAAATCACTGAGAACGGTCTTGCCATCAAAGGATTTGGAAAGTGCTTCAATACGAATCATTCAGAATACCTTCACAGATAAAAAATATGGAATCGGCTTCACTATCATACAACAACCCCCTGCATCTCTGGGTCTCCGGGAAAAACTTGCATCCGTGCGGCATTTTATATAAATTCTGATCGGTATCATACCCCTCATTATTTCAACCCAACAACAAGGCAGGAAAAGAGTATGCAGATATTAGTGATCGGCAGTGGCGGACGCGAACATGCCCTGGTCTGGAAAATCGCACAAAGTCCACGGGTGAAAAAAATATTCTGCGCTCCCGGCAACGCAGGCACAAGCGATCAGGCCGAAAACATTCCCATTCCCGCCGACGACATTCAGGCTCTGCTTGAATTCGCATTGACGAACCAGATCGACCTGACCGTGGTCGGCCCCGAACAGGCTTTGGTGCTGGGCATTGTCGATCTCTTCGAGTCCAAAGGACTGCGCGTTTTTGGACCCAGTCGCCTTGCGGCAGAGTTGGAAGGAAGCAAAGCCTTCTCCAAGAACCTGATGAAAAAATACGGCATCCCCACCGCCGACTACGAAGTGTTCGACGCACTGGAACCCGCACTGGAATACGTTGATAAAAAATCAGGTCCACAGGTTGTCAAAGCCGATGGACTTGCCGCTGGCAAAGGCGTGATTTTATGCAGTAGCCCGGCAGAGGCGCGCGATGCGATCCAAAGCATCATGAAAGAAAAAAGCTTTGGTTCGGCGGGAGAACGCATCGTTGTTGAAGAATTTCTGGTCGGAGAAGAAATCTCTGTGCTGGCATTCGCCGACGGCAAGAACGTGCTGGCTCTCGACTCGGCGCAGGATCACAAGGCCGCTTACGATGGCGATCGCGGCCCCAATACCGGCGGAATGGGAGCTTATTCTCCCGCACCTTTGTTGACCCCGGCTTTGAAAGAACAGGTCATGCGCGAAATCCTGCAACCCGCTGTCGATGCAATGGCCAAAGAAGGCCGTCTGTTTCGAGGGATTCTCTACGCAGGACTGATGCTGACCGCAAACGGCCCCAAAACTCTCGAATTCAACGTGCGCTGGGGCGATCCCGAAACGCAACCGTTACTGGCTCGACTCAAAACCGACCTCATCGATTTGATGAATGCCTCCATCGACGGCACCCTCGACAAAATCAGCGCGGAGTGGGCACAAGAAACCGCTGTCTGTGTGGTGATGGCCGCGAAAGGTTATCCCGAATCCTACGAAAAGGGCAAAATCATCTCTGGTATTGAAAATGCTGATAAAGAAATCGGAGTCAAGGTCTTTCACGCGGGAACAAAATCAGTTTCGGGAAACATCCTCACTAACGGGGGGCGCGTACTCGGCGTGACCGCTCTGGGAGCCGATCGCGATACCGCAATCCAAAACGCTTACAAGGCGGTTGAAAAAATCACTTGGGATGGCATCCACTACCGCAAGGACATTGGTCAGCGTCCATCCAGCTGAGACATCGGACGGACTGCGTTTTACGAAATCACATTGAGCAGGGAGCCCAACTGAAAAGAATCGCTCTCGGAAAACGCCTGCCGGAAAGCCGATGAGACTTGAGTCTTTACAGCTTGATCGCGTTTCGTATCCTTTTCTTTAGAATCAGAAGGATCTTCATTTTCAACCTTTGGCCCGGATTTCAGCGCAGAAGTGCTGGCAGAAGGATCGGCTATGGAGGAAGCGGGATTTGCAGTCTGGGAGGACAACCCACCGAGCGTAGCCGATCCCTCTCCTTTAATATCTTGAAGTTTTTGAGTTTGCTCTTCAGCGCGTTGTTTCTGCAATTCCTTACGGGCTTCGGCTTCCAGTCGCGAGGCCTGAGCCGCAACCGCACGATCTTGTGAAGAGGGATTTTGGGGCGCGTTGGCCGCACGCCGAATGGTTTGGGCTTTCTGGATGGTGGCACTGGGATTGTTTGCCACCGGTGACACATCGATAGAGACTTCGCCGCCCACTGCGTAGCGTTTGCCATCGGGTCCGGTCTGGTACTGATAAGTCGGGGCACCGTTGGCATAGGGTCCGGCCGCACCTTTGTGTGCCGCCTCATGCGCCCTCACCTCCTGATCGCGCGCCTTTAAGTCCTGAACGACCTGCCGTTCTTCCTCCGTGAGTTGCAAATCTCCCGCCGGAGCCGCCTGACTTGCAGGTTTTCCTTCTTTACCATCAGGCGTTGCAGAAGTTTTTCCCGTCGAGGTAGATTCGTTGAGACTGGCCACCAGTTCTTTCGATTTTTGCGAAAGGCTGATGCGGTCCTCCAGCGTCGGAGTTCCCCCGCTCTTCAGCCCTTCCTCTTTCTTACAATTTTTGCACCCCGTAGAAACAACAACCGGAGCGGCTTGGACAATTGCAACCATAGGACTGTCTGCCAAAAAAATTAAAAGATACAACAAGCCGTATCTTCCCTAACGTCCGATTGCGCCAATACTTTAATTTTTATTTTATTTTTTTAAACGATCTATGACGGAAGGCTGTGCTGAGAAATGAATAATGAATGGGGAAAGTCCTTTGAAGAGAACTTTCGGGCTCCTGAATATTAAAACTCAGGAGCCCGAAACTCATTGAAGAACCCGCAAATCAAGCGGAATGCCCTTTGTCCTTGTTGTAATCGTAGGACTTGGTCTCGTGAATGAAATCAAATTTCTTGTGTTTTCCATCCACTTTCATAGTTGCAGACGATCTCTTGGAAGATTTTTGGGACTGCGAAATTTTAGAGTCCGATCGATCCATGTGGCCTTTCTGATAAATGCCAGAATGGCCAGCCCGATTGGTCCACACTGCATTGCGATCCAGTGGATTTGTTTTAGAGGTATGTGCCAGTACATTTCCCGCACTTAAAATGCAGAGGGCCATCGCAATCAATACTGTCTTTTTCATAACCAACCTCCTTTAAGTAGAGGATTAATAATTGACGGATGCTGTTTGACAAACAGATCGACCTTACTGATGGGAAAAGTATGGCAAATATTTGAATTACGATCCATTGGTTCCAAACAACATCTGCCTCAAAAAACGTTATAAAATAAATATAAAATCTAAAATCCATTCGTCAATATTTCTAAAAAAATTTTAATATATCGTTAATATATTTTTAATTTTCTTTAGAATTTCTCACCGCAACACGCCCTCCCATCGACCTGCCGCTTGCCCTGGAGCATCCAGCTTTGAGTCTGCCTTGCTCAATTTTTAAAGACATGCATTTTTCGCTAAGCCTTTTTTGCGCGAAAACCGTTAAAGCCTATGAACAGGATAACTATTTTGGCTCTTTAAATAAAAATACGGAGATTGCAATGAACATCGCTCGCACTGAAAAAATCAACAAAAAGACACAGACCGATCCCGCCATCCCTTATATGCTGGATGCGACGCTTCAATCGAGCTTGTCCAGTGTACTGCTTTCAGCAAGAGGCAATCCCTATAAGTTGTTGAGCCAGACCCTTCTGGAAAAATTGAATTCCCAATTTGGATACACACTGGAAGAACCAAAAAGCAAAGAAATCGATAAAAGCAACCCAACACCAGAAGCTTTTGCAACGGATATGGCACTCATGATGTCTGATTTTTTGGTCAAATTTTCCCGGAACAGGGATGATAGAAATTCGCAATATTGTGCCAACGAATTTTTAGTTCAGGCTCTGCATGCCGTCAATGAGGGTTTCTGCGAAACCAAGGAGATCCTTTCCACCTTTGGGTCCATCCCCTCGCAGTTTTCAAACGATATGGAAAAAATTTATGAGCATCTGATGGGGAAAATAGATTTGGCACTGAACGGTTCCCAACTTGGCAAGCCGGTCTCTTGAATCAGGGATGGAGTAAGCCGCAGATCACAGCTTCAGACTGGACCAGGCCATGCTGCGATTGGCACCACCGGCATAATCGGTTTGCGTGACAAGAATAATACCGAACGCCGTATCCTCATCAAACCAGGATAGAGTTTCTTCCAGCACCTCTGTCGCGGAAGCCCCCTTCTCTATCAATTGCCAGGCGCGAAAAGCTGTCATCCTCAATGTGATCGCTTCCCCGCTCCCTGTGCAGGCCACGGCCCCCTTCGCGCCCGCATAAAGGCCGCATCCAATGAGTGGCACATCGCCCACACGACCGGGCGGAGACAAATGCGTTCCTCCCGAGCTGAGTCCTGCAACAAATTCATTGCCATCATAAGCCACGCAACCGACAGTATCTTCCAACGAAAAATCAATCCCGGTATGTTGCGGCGCATCCAATGGGTATGGTGCGCAATTCCACTCTTTCGCAAAATCCCCTGCCCCACGACCGCATAGTAGATTATTAGGAGAATCCAAAAGTTTTCGAGCGACGCAAATTGGATTCTTAAAATTCTCCAGACATGCAACCGCACCGAATCGTCCCCGGCTGTCCATCAGAGCGGCATCCATTTGCACGGAGCCATCGGAACGGGCATGAGATCCTGTTCCCGCATTGAAATGCGGACAATCCTCAAGAACCGAAACCGCCAGACAGACCGTATCCGTGAGCGACATTCCATTTTCCCATGCCGCCACGGCCTCATTTACAGCACTATCGGTGCCTGTACGATGTTCATTTTTGGAACCGGCACCGCCATGGGTCAAAATTATCATCACAACCCCTTTAATTGCATTTGAAAAAAATCAAAATACTGATAAATAGCATCTGATTTTATCATAACCACTTCAACACCAATAAAACACTGCCATTTGACTCTAATCAATGAATCCATATCTCAGCCGTCGACAGCACAAATCTGGAATAACTTTCGGCTCGGCAGTTTAAAAAAAATCACATTGTTTTGGTAATTTTTCCAGACATCGCTCGACCTAATTGACTTTTATCCAGAGATTGTTTAGGCTTCTTTCAATGAACTCTCAGCTCGAAGATACTTGCATAAAAATTAAGGATTCCCTAACCTCCGAAGGACTTTTTTCACTTCCAGGAGGGCCCGGTGATACCGGAGAAAAGGTCAACTCATGGCGTGTTTCGCCCTGCCCTTTTTACATCTCTCCCGAAGATCGTGACTTTTTTGTGGATCTCGGTCCGCATCTTCTTAAATTTTACAAAACCCTCAATCAATTTTACTTCGACAGCATGAGCGGGAAGTTGGCCCCCTGGTTTGCCGAATATCTGAATCGTGGCAAACCGGCGGATTTACTTAATTTTTCCCGCATGAAACGATTTCGCAATCACTTGCCCGGCATCATCCGGCCCGATGTGATCCCGACCGAAAACGGTTTTGCTGTGACCGAGCTGGATTCGGTTCCCGGTGGCTTTGGTTTGACAGCCGCTTTGGCGGCCTTGTACAGCAATGTTGAAATCGAAAATATCATTGGCTCTGAGAATGGCGGCATTGTCAGTCTTTTTTACAAAATGCTCGAAAGCGTTGCGCGTAAAAAAGACTGTGTCGTGGCATTGATCGTATCCGACGAAGCAGAAGATTATCGTAGTGAAATGCAGTACCTCGGACGGGTTCTGAGAAAAGCAGGCCATCCTGTTTACGTCAAACATCCGCGAGAACTTGTTTTTCGAGAATCCGGTTTATATCTTGAAGAAGATGGCGTTGAAATTGCAGTCTCTGCGGTTTACCGATTTTATGAATTGTTTGATTTGCTCAACATTCCCAAGGCCGAATTGATCCAATACGCCATTAAAAAGGGAACCGTTTCCGTTTCTCCACCTTACAAGCCCTTTCTTGAAGAAAAGCTGGTATTTTCTCTCTTTCATCATCCCGCTCTGCACACTTTATGGAAAAAAGAACTGGGGTCTGAAACTTTTGAGATTCTAGCTCATCTAATTCCCAAGACCTGGACTCTGGACAATCGCGAATTACCCCCTCATGGCGTGATCCCTGATTTGAAAGTAAAAGGAACTCCCGTTCAGAATTGGGGAGTGTTGAATGACTTAACGCAGAAAGAACGGCAATTGGTATTGAAACCTTCTGGATTTTCTCCGCTATCATGGGGAAGTCGGGGAGTGACCGTAGGACACGATGTTTCTTCTGAAGAGTGGAAGTTTGCTCTTAAGGAGGGCTTGGAAAATTTTTCCCAAAACCCGTCTATCCTGCAGGATTTTCACAAAGGCAAACAGTACCCTGTCCCTTTTTGGGACTGGAAATCAAGTACCCTGAAAGAAATGCAAGGGAGAGTTCGATTGACACCTTATTATTTCGTGGTGGAAGATCAGGCCCGGCTGGGAGGCATCCTCGCTACTATATGTCCCAGTGACAAAAAGAAAATTCATGGCATGACCACTGCTATTATGGTTCCATGTGCCGTAAAACTTACCCCTGATAAAGATCTTCAATGACCATGGGAACACTCATACTTTATAACATCGACGGTTGTGGTTATTGCGCCATGGTACGCAATGAATTGAAACGTTTGAATCTTGATTACGAAACAATAGATGTCCCCTGGTCGCACAGCCAAAGAACAGAGGTCTTCGAAATCTCTGGTCAAACCACAGTCCCTGTACTGGTCGACGGTGAAATTATTCTCGACGACGAGTACGACATCATCGATCATTTGAAAAAAAACTATTCGCCGAAGACCTCTTAATGACTTTATCGTTTTCACTGAAAAGTGTTCATAGACCTTTGGCCTAAACCTTATATCTGATACTTATTAAAGGCAAATCAATGCAAGAATGGCAAAAACTTTTAAGCAGTAGCGTGGTAAAAGTTGAAGACTTACCTTTTATCCCAGATTCAGAGGAATACCGGGAACGTTTGAGAAAAGTTGCAGAAGTTTTTCCCATTCGAATCAACTCTTATTTTCTCGACCAAATAAAGAGCGCGGATGACCCATTGTGGAAACAAGTGGTTCCCACAATGCAAGAGCTGGACGACTTTTTTGACGAAGAAGAACAACTCACCGCCGATCCTCTCAATGAAGAAGGCGATATGCCCGTACCGGAGCTGGTGCATCGTTATCCCGACCGGGTTCTACTGATGCTCAACAACCAGTGTCCGATCATCTGCCGGTTTTGCACACGCAAACGAAAAATAGGATTCCCCGGCATTGTCACACGTGAGACTTTGCGTCAAGGCATCGAGTACATCCGCAATCACCCGGAAGTCCGCGATGTCATCATGTCGGGCGGTGACCCTCTATTGGTACCCGATAATGAACTGGACCGTATCCTCGGCGATTTGCACGCCATTCCGCATCTCGAAATCATTCGCATCGGGACTCGTGTCCCGGGTACGCTTCCACAAAGGATCACCGAAGAGCTTTGTGCCATTCTGAAAAAATACTCGCCTCTGTTTTTCAACATTCATTTCAATCACCCTGCAGAAATCACTCCCGAAGTGGAAAAAGCTCTGGGTATGCTGGCGGATACAGGAATCCCTCTGGGCAGTCAAACGGTATTGCTCAAAGGTGTCAATGATGACTCCGCTATCATGAAGGAACTGTTTCAGAAACTTTTGAAAAACCGAGTGAAACCTTATTATCTGTTCCAGGCCGATATGACCTTGGGAAGCAACCACTTCCGCACAATGGTGCAAAAGGGTCTGGACATCATTCGCGATCTTCAGGGCCATACCTCCGGCATGGGCGTACCTGCCTTTGTTGTCGATACACCCGGCGGTGGTGGCAAAGTACGTTTGCTTCCCGATTCGGTCGTTGAATTTAACGATAAAGAGGTACTGTTGAGAAATTACGACGGCAAAGTGTATCGCTATCCTCAACCCACAACAGACGCTTCAGACAAAATAGCTTCCAACGAGGACAATATCTGCAGAATGACCGCTTGACCTCTACGATGTCATATAATACTCTGCGTCTATGAAACGCGTCACTCTCCAACTAATAAGAGAATGTGTTCTTTTATTTTTAGTTGGAATCTGCCTGAGCATTGCTCAATTTTTAATGATTCGCGACTTTGTCGCCATCCTTTATGGCGAAGAAGTCGTTATCGTTTTAGTCACTGCGGCCTTCTTCACAGGACTTTCCATTGGCTATGTATTGTCACGGCGATTGTCCCGTTCCGTTTTCAAATATCTGTTTCTCGCCTCAATTTTCATACACCTCAGCTTTCCCTTTTCTTATAGATACTTAGCTGTCTTTATCAGCAATAACGGCGATTCCGGTGCCGCTTATATGGGATTGATGTTCGTTTACGCACTGTTATTCAGTTCCATGTTCGCCTGTTTTCTACCGCAACTGGTTCACGGCGAAGACGATGGTGCGGATTCCCGACAAAGATTGAAAATTTTTTACTCGGTAGAATTGTCTGGATTTGTGGTCGGTTTCATCATCATAGGCTGGAGCTGGAATAAAGTATTGAGCCCTTTATTGATGGTCTACTGGACTTTTCTTACGGTGATTTTGTACCTGGCTCTGAAAAACAGGATTTTGACCGGATTGTTTGCCGCCCTCGCCATCGGGGCTTCCTTCGGTCTTGATGCCAGGGATATGAAAAGCACCGAACTCTTGTACCAGTACAAACACGGTCAAGATGATATCGCACTCTTGTATTCCATCAATTCCCCTTATCAAAAAGTGGAAGTGTTGCAAAAGCCCAATGGTGGCAAATATTTGTACCTGGATGGTCTACAAAACCTGAACTCCAGCGACCTCGAAGTATTGAATTATTACATCGCCAAAGTTCCCGCCAAACTGACTCAGCCTGAACGAGCACTCATCATCGGCAACGGAACCTTGTCCTCCGTATCCAAAGTTTACCCCTATACCAGAAAACTGACCTCGGTGGAACTGGACTCCGGCGTATTAAAAGCGGGGCAACTATTTTTCACTCCGCCAGAGACCCTGCAAGGATTGGATCGATGGGACCTTATCATCGACGACGGCAAGCATTTCCTGAAAACAAGCAAGGAAAAGTTTGACCTCGTCATCATGGACATCCCCTCTCCCCTTACAGTGCAGGAAGCCATATTGCACACCGCAGAGTTCTACAAGCTGGTGCGTAGCCGCATGGATGAAAAGGGGGTGATCGCTGTGCAATTGAGTGGCCCCCTGCAACAAAACAATCGCACTCCCGCACGGGTAACGGCGGCTCTTGCCATGGCATTCAAAGAAGTGATGGTTTTAGACAGCGAAGAAGGCGACCGCAGTTTTGCTTACGCTTCAGACAAACTGCCATTCACAGTCGCCGATGTACGACGCATAGCCGCATCTTTTGAAGATGAAGACAGTTTGAAAATCATTCCCCCTGGCGATATCCCCTTTTACCTTGTCAAAGCAGAAGCCCTGCAAATCGACACCCTCGATCTTGTCTTGCGCCGAGGTTGGGAACGGTTTATGGGACGCTATTTTGAGGATTAAGATGATCAAACTCAAACTCTCTCTCACCGCATTTTTTACCGGATGGTTTTTTGCCGTACTGCAATTCGGATTCCTGATGTTATTACAGATAAACATCTCGTCGGCATACCTGACTTACATGGTCATAACCCTCTCGTGGATGACGGGAACGGTCTCCGGACTCTGGATTCCCCGATTGAGCATGCCTCTGGGAGTGGGTCTGGGCACCATAAGTTATTATATTGTATACACATTGGTCTCCTACAATCCTTTTTCCCCTCTCACCCTGCCCGTTGCCAGCATCGGAGTGGCCATTTCTGGATTATGGGCCGGTCATTTCTTTGTGACCATGCTTGACAAATCCATGCCCACCGACAGCATTTTCTTCCATGAAAACAATGGCTTCATAGTAGGGCTGGTTACTTTTTTCGCAGGTTTCACTCAAATCGGCCGCCCTTTCCTTCTGTATGTCCCGCTGGCTTTGGCGTTGGGTCTGCTCATCTCTTCCCGCCTAAAAAAGACCTCCTGATTCTCTGTTTTTCAAGCACCCCCCTTTGTCTAAAAACAACAATTTTATATTTTTTCACACAAATGTATCTTTTTATTTGCTTTTTCCCCCACAAGCCTTAACATAGATAATAAGCAAAAGGGTCATAGGAGATCTCTGGAGGGAGTTCCCTTTTTGCCCCTTTCAAACATTACATTTACAGCTTTGGGTGTTGCATATTACTAAATTGAAAAACACCCCCACCCTGCAAACAAAAGATTTCACAACGTTTGCGATCAAATAAAAAAATCCAGGTTCCTCTATCAGTAAGAAGTTTTGCCTTATGAAAGGTAAAACTTCTTATGATTTTTTGTTTTTGCAGTACCCCTTTGTAAACTTTAGATTTTTAAATGGAGAGAGAAATGCTAAAGAAATTAATTTCAACCCTCGCTGTGTTCGCATTATTTTTTGCATCCACGGCCTACGCCGGAGTGTCGATCCAGCATCGTTACCTGGGAGAGACCCCTTCGGGCGACCAAACCGTGGTCAGCCTGGAAGTGAGCGTGACCAACACCGGGACGGGAGATTTGACCGGTGTTGAACTGATCGCCACAGGCCCTATTTATGTTCCTGCGGCTTCCACCCACGCCTTGTCCGTTGGTTCTCTGACGGCAGGAGCGACAGCAACAGCAAACTGGGATTTGCCAACAGGCGCAAGCCCGCAAATCGGAGCGATGCTATCCGGTGATCTTTATGTTTCCGTCGTAGCCACGGACGGTTCTGGATCAACGGTTGTCAGTACCGCAACGAGTACCGCAGGAGGTGCCGAATGAAACATTTAAACCTGTTGAAGAAGAAGACTCTTTTTATTTCTTTCATGGCCTTGTTGATCGTTGGTTTCTTCACCAACATGGCATCCGCTGAAGTTTTTTTGAAAGGCAACTATGTAGAAGTTGGTATTCATAATTCGGCGTCTTTCGGAACGTCCGGTTCCGCACCTGCGGGATATCATCCCC
Source organism: Nitrospinae bacterium CG11_big_fil_rev_8_21_14_0_20_45_15 (assembly GCA_002787235.1). Lineage (GTDB taxonomy): Bacteria > Nitrospinota > Nitrospinia > Nitrospinales > VA-1 > Nitrohelix. The sequence continues at coordinate 2,506 of PCWG01000028.1, read as the reverse complement.
GAGCTTGTTGCCGTCTGGGCTTTGTGGCCGACTACGGTCGCGATGGCTGGGGCGTTGGAACTCCCGCTTATTCGGGCGACTTCTTTGTTCCCGGTTCGCCTGAAGAGGGTTGGGCTGTTGAATGGACCACCACCAGTGAGAAGAATTTCGGCAACTTTGGATTGAGCGGTTCCTTCCAGGTTCCCGTTTCCAGCCTCACCAAAACCAGTTCGGGAGCCACCGAACAGGCCGTTTGGCAAGGCACCGCAAGCTCTGGTCCGGACCAACTGCAAATCACCAAGACAATCACGCTGAACCAGAATGACCTGTACTTCGTCATCAACGTGGTCATGACCAACGTTGGTAGCACGACTTTGAACTCACTGGAATACATGCGTAATGTCGATCCCGATCAAGGGCAACCTTGGGGATATGGATATTCAACATACAACTTTGTTCAATTCCAGCCTCCCCGTCCCGCTTCCGGTCCCCGGGTTAACCTGGCCGCACGTCCGGCAGGAAATCTCGACAAGGCTCTATCAATAGCCATCGCAAAACGATCGGGCTACAATGATTTGACCCTTGGATTGGGAACCATCGATCCACGAGCCGTTGTCGCGGCATCCCATGGCTTTGCAAACCGTGACACGGACTCTATATTGAACAATCCGAACCAACCTGCATCTCTTAACTATGCCGATGCCGCCATCGTATTGGCTTACGATCTCGGTTCGCTGGCTCCGGGTCAGTCCACTTCCATAGACTACGCCTACATCCTTGATGCGGGAGATTTGACCAGCGCGTTAGGGTCTCTGGCGGCAGTGACTATCCTTCAACCCACCGGTACCGTATCGGGTACGGGCATCATTTTTCAGGCAACTACGGACGATATTCCAAACACGACGAAGATTGACTTCTATGTGAATGGTGTCTTCGTAGGAACCGACACCAGCCCGGATGCAGGCGGAGTCTTCCAGACCACGTTTGATTCACGTCCTTTGGCAAATGGCCCGGTTACATTGAAGGCCATTGCACGTTTTTCCAGTGGTCAATCCATTGAGAAAACCTCAAATGTAACGGTTGATAACGCAGGGCCTCCCATGTCCTTCAGCACTCCTGCCAACGGCACGGCGTTCTCTGGAACAGGCATCCCGATCGGTATCAACATTCTGGACTCGGGCAATCCTCCTGTAACAGTCAGCTTCTTCAGAGAATCTGCAAGCTCTGGATCGACTGCATTGGGAACCGACTCTTCGGCTCCATTCACTTCATCGTTTGGAGTGACGGATCTCGCCGATGGTGAAACGGTCGTCATCAAAGCCGTGGGCCGAAACGCCTTTGGCCGAACCACGACCATCACCCTTTCGGGCTCTGTCGTCTTGAATCAGGCTCCAACAGCGGATGCCGGTCCCAATCAAACGGTAGAGCAACAGGGCCCTCCAGGATCCAGCGTCACATTGAATGGAACAGGTTCCTCCGATCCGGACGGCGATCCTCTGACTTACTCATGGATAGGCCCCTTTGGAACAGCAAGTGGAGCGACACCAACGGTGTTGATCCCTGCGGGAGTCCATACAATCCAACTGACTGTGAGTGATGGCCTGGTTAGTTCTCCACTTGACACCACCACGGTTACAGTGCGAGACACAACAGCACCGGTCCTCACGGTTCCAGCTGACATAACAACTGAAGCCACCGGTCCAGCAACTCTGGTTCACACAGGTTTCGCAACGGCGACTGACGTGGTAAGCGGTTCTTTGCCTACCACCAATGACTCTCCAGGAACCTTCCCTGTGGGAACCACCGTGGTCACCCACTCGGCAACCGATGGGGCGGGCAACACATCAACCGGTACGCAAAACGTGACCGTAACCGATACCACGCCTCCCGTAGTGACCGCTCCGGCGAACATCACCCAGGAAGCGACAGCGGCCTTGAGTCCGATCCCTCTGGGGACAGCCTCGGCAGTTGATCTGGTGGATGGCCCCTTGACACCTACGCCCGACAACGTAGGTCCTTTCCCGGGTGGAACAACAACAATCACCTGGAGTGTGACCGATGCTAACGGCAATACCGGTACAGCCACACAAACGGTGACCGTAACCGATACCACACCTCCGGTCCTCACGGTTCCGGCAGATGTGACGGTTGAAGCCACTAGTGCGGCGACTGCAGTTGCGATTGGTACCGCAACGGCCATTGACGCAGTAGATGGTGCTGTGACGCCAACCAATGACGCTCCGGCGACATTCCCTGTGGGAACCACCGTGGTCAACTACTCTGTAACGGATGCGGCGGGTAACACATCAACCGGCACGCAAAACGTAACGGTTACGGATACCACCGCTCCGGTCATCACCGCTCCGGCGGATGTAACGACGGAAGCGACCGGTCCACAAACGGCTGTCGCTATCGGTTCCGCTACGGCGACCGACGCGGTTGGCGTTGTTTCTATCTCCAGTGACGCTCCTGCGAATTACACCGCGAGCACCACGACGGTAGTTACATGGACCGCTTGTGACGCGGC
>PCWG01000006.1 GCA_002787235.1 Nitrospinae bacterium CG11_big_fil_rev_8_21_14_0_20_45_15 | reverse complement strand
ATCGGGAGTCGATCTTTACACCGTGAAAGAATTAGTCGGACACAAGGATATTACGACCACTCAACGCTATGCTCACCTGAGCAAGAGGAAATTGATGGATGCAGTAGAGGTCTTGGAAAAATTATCATAGTTTTATCATAGTCGATAAAATCGGCGGGGAAAGAAGCTCGTAACTCCTTGAAAAAATGGAGCCAACGCGCGGAATTGAACCGCGGACCTACTGATTACGAATTTGTGAGTCCACTTCTTATTGACATCTTCCCTAACTTTCCCTATCCTTCCTTAACAATGGTTTAAGGCCATTTTACAAGGCCTAACGAAACTTCCCCAATTTCCTTAAATTTCTCATTATTACCCCTAGGGGTGGGACAGGAGTGGGACAAAATTCAAGACATGTGTTAAAGCCATCCAGGAGGTTTGTTATGGCAGTATGGAAAAAGACTAAACACGTTGGTGTACGTTTCCGCGAATCTGAGACTAGAAGGTATAGAGGTCGTCCTGAAAAGTATTACTCCATTCGATATAAGCGGGCGGGGAAAGCGGTGGAAGAATCTGTTGGCTGGGAGTCTGCCGGAATAACGCCTCAACACTGTTCCAACCTTCGTGGGGAAATTATTCAAAATATCAAGAATGGCCAAGGGTTTTTCTCTCTCCAGGAGAAAGGAGACATAGGAGCGGCCAAGAAAAAAGCGAAAGAGACGGAATCCATCACCCTGCAACAAGCTTTTGAAGCCTTCCTTGAGACTCGCTCTTTAAAAGATAATACGATTCGAGAATATAAGCGTTCAATGGACACGGCTTTTATCGATTGGAAAAATAAACGCATTGTTGATATTTCTCGCGACTCTGTTGCTCTACTCCACAAGAAGCTTCGCGATGATGCCTTAAAGAATTTCAAAGCAAAGTGCGACAAAAAGAAATACACCCCTAGCAAGGAAGAATTAGATAAAGCGGGATCGGCTCAAGCAAATTTACATATGCGGTTCCTGCGTTCACTCCTTAACTTTTGCGCTGGGTATTATGAGGATGCTGAAGGTGGCCCATTGTTGAAGCATAACCCTGTTCAGAGACTATCTCAGACAAGAGCTTGGTACCACGTCGGACGAAGGCAGACGATCATCAAAGGCCATGATCTCCCCGCATGGTATGAGGTGGTGAGCCAATGGGACAATGATGTTATCCGGGATTATCTCCTGTTCCTCCTTTTCACGGGATCCCGAAAAAGCGAAGGGTTGGGATTGGAGATCGAACAGGTTGATTTGAAGAGCCGAGCCTATACCATCCTAGACACCAAGAACCGGCATCCCTTGACCCTTCCCTTGCCCAATCACCTGTTTGGAATTCTTGAGAAGCGGATCAACCAACTGGAAGGGCATAAATATGTTTTCCCCGGTGCAGACAAAGCGGGAACCCTCACAAACCAGAAAACCCATTTAATAGAACCTAAACGTCATGTTGCCGACGTTATAGAGAAATCAAAAGTTCAATTTACCCTGCATGATCTCAGACGGCATTTTATAACCGTTGCCGAAGGTCTGGATTTGTCTGGTTTCTCGATCAAACTACTGGTCAACCATTCCACCGGGCAAGATGTCACTGGTGGCTACGTGATGCCGGATGTTGAGCGACTCCGATTACCAATGCAGAGGATTGAGGACAGGATTCTTTCTCTGGCGGGGGCTAAAGAACAAGGAAAGATAGTTGAGTTGAGAAGGGGGTGACGAAACAAAACTTTGATGTCGTTATTTATCATATACCCGGCTGAGTGCGGGGGCTGACCCTCAAAGATGAAGGTTCTTATCTAGTTTTTGTCGACGGTAATTGGGGCAAACCAAGCTTCTCAAGAAATTCATTGTGTCTGGTCGTAGCAGAGACAATACTTTTCTCCAACTCTACCAACTCCGTATTTACTACCTGCAAGTCTATTTCTTCTTCTGATTTGGAGGTACTGACATATCTCGAAATATTCAGGTTGTAGTCGTTTTTCTCAATCTCCTCCATCGACACCCGACGGGAATAACGTTTCTCTTCTTTGCGGTACTGATAAGTATCAATGATTTTATCAATATCATTCGGCTCACTATTTTTCCCCTCACGTAACCGATTTTGGCGTTTGCCTTTTTCAAAATGCTCACTAGCGTTGATAAACAATACGTCGTCCGGTTTCTTGCACTTTTTCAGCACCAGAATACAGACAGGGATACCCGTGGAGAAAAACAGGTTAGCGGGTAATCCAATGACAGTATCTATATTGTCATCTTTTAACAGCTTGGTACGAATACGCGCTTCGGCACCGCCACGGAACAATACCCCATGGGGCAAGATGATGGCCATGGTGCCTTCATCGCCCAGAAAATGAAAGCCGTGTAGTAAAAAAGCAAAGTCGGCGGCCGACTTGGGCGCAAGGCCGTAGCTTTTAAAACGGAAATCTTCGCCCAGCACTTCATTGGGTTCCCAGCGATAGCTGAATGGCGGATTGGCCACCACCGCATCACACTCCAGTTTTTTGGCGGGGTTCATTTCGTTCAGCAGGTCCCAGTCGTTGAGCAGGGAATCGCCGTGATGGATATCGAATTCGGAATCCTTGACCCCGTGCAAAAGCATGTTCATGCGGGCCAGGTTGTAGGTGGTGATGTTTTTTTCCTGCCCGTAAATTTTCCCAATACCGTGGTCGCCTAACGTCTTGCGTACGTTTAAGAGCAGTGAGCCTGAACCACAGGCAAAATCCAGTACCTTATTCAGTTTTTTCTTTTTGCCCGTCGCCGGTTCCTGACTGTCCAGCGTGACAATTCCGGAAAGTATCGTTGATATCTCTTGTGGCGTATAAAACTCGCCGGCCTTTTTACCCGAGCCGGCGGCAAATTGACCGATCAGGTATTCATAGGCATCGCCTAACAGGTCGCTATCAGTGGAAAAATCAGCAATGCCCTCAGCGATTTTAGTGATGATGGTGCAGAGTTTGGCGTTTCGGTCGGCGTATTTTTTCCCCAGCTTTTCAGAGTCCAGATTGATTTCAGAAAACAAACCCTGAAAATTATTTTCAAAGGATTTGTTCTCAATGTATTTAAAGCCCTGTTGCAAGGTCAGCAGTAGATCATCGTGTTGAGTTCTGGCTTGCTCCGCAATGCTGCTCCACAGGTGTGCTGGCTCAATCACATAATGCACCTTGCGGCGCATTTGTTTTTCAAACTCTGCGACGTCTTCAGCATTGGCTTCATACCACAGGGTTAAAGCAGCGCGTTTATCGCCCGCCTCAAGCTTGGGGTAATCTGCCCCCAATTCCTTTTTAGCCGCCTCTTCGTAGTTACCCGACAGATAACGCAAGAACAAAAACGACAGCATGTAATCGCGAAAGTCATCGGCGTTCATCGCACCGCGCAATTGGTTGGCAATGTCCCATAGGGTATCACCTAATTTTTTTTGATCGTTTTCAGTCATGGTTACTCTGTATGTAATACAAATTGATATTTTGCAATGAGTTTTCTGTATATATCGTTAAAACAATCCTGATCTGCGCTATTCATCATTTCCGTTTGAGGGTAATAAGCAGTTTTATGAGAATGAGTATTTATTACATTTATTACGTCATCAGCTTTATCGACACCTATTTGAGATAGTGTATGACCTATTCTTCCTGTTCCTAAAAATGATGCTAAGTTCTCTAGAAGCTGTCTTAATAACGCAAAGTGGTACGTGTATAGCTGCTCTTTACTCGCCTCATCCAAAACTTGTAACAAATGTAAATGATAAAGAAAAACATTTCGCTTTGGCTTCTCGAGTACTAAATCCTTACCTATTCTTTTTAAAATTCGCAAGCCAGTTAAGTTTTTATAACGACCGCTCTTTTCACCGTTAGTAAGGCGATTTGCTAAAATAGAAAATAAACCAATATGGTGTGTGGTGATGATAATACATTTTTTCTGGTAGTGAGCTTCGATGTGCTGAAATATAGTGTCAGCCGTAATAAATATATTATGTTCATCAAGACTAGATACTGGATCATCAATAAATATATGGTCATTTTGCTCATCAGCCCACCCCTCTACATCTAATAAAGCCAAGAAAAAGCACCAGACAAAAATCCTCTCTTCTCCCCGAGATATTTTTATCGCTGTATTTTCATCATTCTCTACAAAGAAAGTAACAGATTCGATCCCCTTTTCAATATTCCGGTAAGGGTTAAATCGAAAACGATATGCAGGCGCATACATAGCTAGTTTATCCATAACAGCATCGTAGTTTTCATATAGAAAACTGTGGAATTGGTTTAAACTGCTATGCAATATATTTAATCGTATATTTTCGCCGTCATTTTCTTCATCGTTATCCCAAACAAAAAGGTCTTCACTGAACGCGTTATAATAAACACCTTCGTGCTTGCCGGTCTGAGGGTCTTTGGTTGCATCTTTATATGCTACTGATAACCTTGTTTTGCCTATGGAATTAAAGGCATAAATAAGAACGATACTCTCATCTAATTCTTTAAGCTGTTTTGCGATATCTTCCAAATTCATATTATCCAGTTCCTTCTAATTGTTCTGTTCCGCGGCAGGGAAAAGCTGTTGCAGAAGGCCTTTTTTATGGGCTTTAAGTGACTCAATCTTTTGGGCTTGTGCGGCGGTCAACCCGTCGAGGGAAGACAGGCAATCCGCAATTTTTTTTTGTTCATCAGGCGATGGATAAGAAAAAGGGTATTTCTTAATTGAGGACAGATCACCTCTTGGCATTTTCAGGCCTTTAGCATCTTTCATAATGAAGTTAATAAAGTCATCGTTCTTCAATTTACACATTAGGAAGTTATCTATAATCTTATTTTTTGCTCGGACAACTATTACATCATTTGAAGCACCACCATTCATTTGAGCTTGCCAAACCTTTTTCAGATAAGGCCGAATATTTGAAATCAGAACGTCCTTTATTCTGAATTGTATAAACGATCCTGAAGGAGGTAACTTCGCTGCAGTTTTAACACCGGCATAATCGGGTAGCAAGTTTTCTGTACTTATATAATTACCAATATCAAGCTTATCTAATGGAATTCTATCTTTAACAAACTCGGAAATTTCTTTATCACCAAGTTTGGCTTCCTTCCACTCCCCCGCATCCTGAAACTCTGGAAAGCGCAGTTTGGGGACGGTTTTGCCTTCGGCGGGGAAAAGCTGTTGCAGAAGGCCTTTTTTATGGGCTTTCAGTGCTTCGTATTTTTGGGTGTGTGCGGTGATCAGCTCGTCAATAGAAGACAGGCAATCGGCGATTTTTTGTTGCTCTGGAGGTGAAGGCGTAGGCAATAAAATATCAGAAAACTGTTTGTAACTAACCATTTTCCCATCACGTATACCTTCAATATCCCTATTTAGGTCTTGGACAAAAATACCTGTTTTAAAGTAATGCTTAAAATAATGATTAACGACATCATTTTTTTTTCGAAGTATGATATAGGCTGGGCTACATATTCCTTTGTAATGGGAGTATTCAATACCACCTTGAAATGACCTTAGGCTTATTATGAAATCGCCAACTTCGACGATCTTATAACTTTTCACACTTTTCTCTGTTACAGAGACGCTGTAATCAATTTTGTCTCTTGGTATCGCACCGTGCTCTTGAGTAATAGCAAGAATTGGAAGGTCTGAATTGTGGTTTTTATTGCTGATCTTTTCGAATACCATATCTCCATTCATATATAACCATTCTCCCGCATCCTGAAACTCGGGAAAGCGCAACTTCGGCACCCCCTTTTTTTTATTTTTCTCACTCATAAGCCGCTAACCCCGAAATATCGCGCCCTTGGGCTAGTTTTTTGAGTAGCGGCAGGAGGTCTCCCATCAATGCCAGCTCTGCTTTGGTGCGGGCTTTCCAACCCAGTTCCAGCGGTGCAAATAAATCATTGAGTTGTTCGCCGTCGAAGATCATGCGATCCAAAATGCCATTGACAAAACTTTGCAGGGCTTCGCTGGTAAGCCCGTGCTTTTCGGCCATGGCGACCAGCTCTTTGGCGGATTTTTCAGCTTTGAATTTTTCGTAGCCCTCACGAATCTCTTTTTCCTTCAGGCTTTCTCCTGCTTGCAGGTTATTGATATAGGCCACAATGTCGTCGCGTTCGTCCATCAGGTTGGAGCTGGCACTGATCAGGTCGATCAGTTGCTGGCGCGTCATTTTCTGTTTGCCGGGTTTGTCGTCGGTGGAGCTGGCTATCAGTCCCATGATGTAGTCGTAATCAATCAGTGCCGAGGCGAACAATACCAATTCAAAATCCAGTTGCTGTACCGGGTCATCTGCGCCGTCGCCTTTGCCTTGCTGAGTTTTGAGGCGTTGCGCCGTTTCCAGATACATACCACGGAAGCCGCGCAGTTGGTCTTCTGGTAGCCGTTCCTTGATTCTGTTTGATTGCTCTTCGCTCAGGTCGGTGTATTGATCCAGCTGGGTTTTCAAACGCTGTACTTCTTTAAAGTGGTTGATAAACTCACTCCGTGCGGCGTCGCCTTTGAGATTGTTGACTTCTTCCGGCGTACAGGCCAAGCCTTGTGAGTCCATGAATTTTTCCAGTTTGCTGACGGCACTGTCCAATTGATCAATCACTTTGGGAGCGGGGTCGACCAGCCAGATTTCTTTGGCACGCTCTTTATTGACTCCAGAAAACATGCCAATGGCTTCGTTCACGGCGTCTTCCTGATAACGAAAATCGAGCACATTGCCGTAAGGCTTGGTGTCGTTCAGCACGCGGTTGGTGCGTGAGAAGGCTTGAATCAAGCCGTGGTGTTTGAGGTTTTTGTCCACGTACAGGGTATTCAGGTATTGAGCGTCAAAGCCCGTGAGTAGCATATCGACTACAATCACGATGTCGATTTTGTTTTTATGCGGGTAATCTTTGTTGCTGTATTTCTGGTCTTTGATGCGCTGTTGTATGTCCTGATAGTACAAATCGAATTCGTTGATACTGTGATTAGTGCTGTATTGGCTGTTGTAGTCGGCAATGATGGCCATCAAAGCCGCTTTTTTCCTTTCAGGGTCTGTTTTGTTATCTTCTTTCTCCTGAGGCAAATCATCTTGTAGCTGTTTGATGTCTGCAATGTTTTTATCGCTCTGATTTCCATTTTCCTTCGCAAGTTCCTGTGTCGGCGGCGAAAACACGCAGGCGATATTCAAGGGCTGATAACTGTCGTCATCAATAAGTTTTTGCGCCTGCACTTGTTTGAATAGCTCGTGGTATTCAATGGCATTGTTAATGGAGGCTGTGGCCAACACCGCATTGAAACGGCGCTGGTTGGTGGCGGCGTCGTGTTTATTGATGATCTCGTTAACGACGCCTTCGGGCGCAGGTGCTACCCTTTTTTTCCTAGAGGGCTTCGCATTGCTTTTATCGTCTTTCGGCTTCTCACCAAAGTAGTCGATATGAAAGCGCAGTACATTGCGGTCTTCAATGGCATGGGTAATGGTGTAGGCGTGCAATTCTTTTTTGAATAAGTCTTCGGTGGTTTTAAAGGAACCTACGGTGCCGTCGATTTTTTTATAGCTGGCATTTTCGGGGAAGATGGGCGTCCCGGTAAAGCCGAACAGTTGCGCATTGGGGAAGAAAGCTTTAATGGCCTGGTGATTATCGCCAAATTGAGAGCGGTGGCATTCATCAAAAATAAATACAATACGCTGGTTACGCAATGGTTCCAGTCGCTCTTTGTAGGTTTGCTTGCCATTTTTCTTGTGTTGCCCTGCTTTTTTGCTGTTTTCATCCAACGCGAGGCCGAGCTTCTGGATGGTGGTGACGATCACTTTATCCGCATAATCTTCCGAGAGCATACGCCGCACCAGCGTTTCTGTGTTGGTGTTTTCCTCTACGCAACCTTTCTGGAATTTATTGAATTCTTCGCGGGTTTGGCGGTCGAGGTCTTTGCGGTCGACGACGAACAGGCATTTATCAATGTCGGGATTGTCTTTAAGTAATGTGGAGGCCTTGAACGAAGTGAGCGTTTTACCACTGCCAGTGGTGTGCCAGATATAGCCATTGCCTCGGTTTTGATGAATACAATCGACAATGGCCTTGACCGCATAGATTTGGTAAGGACGCATTATCATCAGTTTTTGCTCGCTGGCCACCAGGACCATGTAGCGGCTGATCATTTGGCCTAGTGTGCATTTGGCGAGAAAATGGTCGGCAAAATCGTCCAGATGAGTGATTTTTTTATTGTCTTCACTTGCGAGCTGATAAACGGGTAAAAAACGTTCGTCGGCGTTAAAGCTAAAGTGCTTGTTGTTATTGTTAGAAAAATAACAGGTATTGGCACGATTACTGACAATAAACAGTTGCATAAAGCACAGCAAGGTATTGGTGTAACCGTTGCCGGGGTCGTTTTTGTAATCGACAATTTGTTCCATGGCGCGGCGCGGGGTAACTTCCAACGTTTTGAGTTCAATTTGCACTACGGGCACGCCATTGATGAGCAAAATCACATCGTAACGGTGATGGCTGTTGTCGGTGTTGATGCGTAGCTGGTTGATGACTTCAAACTCGTTTTTGCACCAATCCTTGATATTGACCAAAGTGTATTGCAGTGGTGTGCCATCTTCGCGCTGGAAGGTATTACGTTCGCGCAAAGTTTTGGCGGCGGTGAATACATCGGCATTGACGACTTCATCACGAAGGCGAGCAAATTCTGAATCGGTGAGATGGACACGATTAAGCGTTTCAAACTTATCGCGGAAGTTTTGCTCAAGTGCTAACCGATCACGGATATCTTCACGATAGGTGTATTTGAGATCTTTGAGCTTGGAAATTAAGTCTTCTTCGAGCTGTTGTTCTTTTGTCATATGCTTGCCCCAATAATACTTCTTGAATCAAAATAGTAAGCGCAACTCTTTTTGTCGGTAGAAGGGCAAACTTGGGTTTTCTCACCGACAAAAGTAAGGGGCCATCTATAAACGGTACGCACAGCTTGCCCAGAAACAACGATACCAGATTGACGCATTTTTTTAAATAGGACAAAACAAGTTGCATAGAAGGCTAAGCCTAGACTGAACGGTAAACCCAGCAAAAGGAGTATAAAAACCGCCCAGGAATCTCTCGTTGGATGTGATTAGATTTTTGTTCTCTATTCTGCAACTATGATTAAGGGCTGGTTTATCTGCCTTTCGATTTCAAACGCGTGATCTGTCATTTTTTGGATTTTGCTTGCGGATTGGATGGTAAATTTGCTATCGCTACAAAGACTAGTTAACCATCCCTGTCGAACCATTTTAAAAATATTTGAAATTTTAGAGCAATTAAACTTAAGCTACCTTTATAAACCAGACCTTCCCCGACGGGGGACAGATCGGGAAATCTTCACTCGGCTGGTCCAATATGAAAAATGAAGGTGTTGGAAGGAGCGCGAAGTGGAACTAAACTATTCTTTGTTGGCTAGAAAGCCATTTATTAGCTGGGATGAATTAGTTTTGTTATTGTTTGGTTGTGAGTTTGGTCTATTTGATCAATACGGATTGTATCATGCTAAAGATCTTAGAATAGTAGGTGTTCAGTATGACTTTAAAATATGGTTTGATGAAGCTATTGAAGCGCGTCAGTTACTAGGTGTGAATAGCGGGACATTAAGAACTGATTACTTCATAGGCAAAAAAGAAGATGTTTTTCTATGGGTCAGAGATAATCGCGTCATAGATTGGCTCCGAGAAAATGACATAGAGGTTCCCAATGAATCCCAGCGTTTGATGAACAATACTCTTTTACAGCATTCAACGACAAAAGTAGAACCTTCTCCGAGCTCTTCTGAACAAGGAGGCATGGACACAAAGGTGAAAGATGAAAGTGGAAACTTCTTCCCTGTCCCTAATGGAACGACTTGGGAGGATATTAAGATTACATTACTCGCCCGCGATACCGTCAATATAACGGTAAAGGATCAGTCTCAGAAATTCGCCTTTCATGAGCTTAGAATGTCTGACAAGCGTAACGGAGATAAACCAAAAATAGAATGGTGGGTATTGGTTTTATTTTTAAAGGAAAAAGGCTTTATCTCGAAAGACACAGAACATCGAATGAAAGACTTGCCTGACAAAATAAAACCTTTAAAAAAAACAATGAAGAAAGTCTTCGGAATAAATGCCCCCATGATTGGGCACTACAAAGCTGAAGGTGGATACCGCGTAAACTTCAAAACTGATGACAAGACTGAAATTTCTTACCGTCAATTGCTTGCCCTCCCCACGACCAGTGAATAGTTCTCCGAGTTAAGCCCCTCCAGAAGAAATCTCAAGCCTAAAAATCAACATAATTCACTTTGGGAAACTCCCCTCATTTGGAGAAAATGATCCATTTGGAGAACTCCAAATAACCTTCAAAAAAAATAATGATTTTTTTACCCAATAAAAACAAATAATTATCGGTTTTCATTTGGAGAAATCGGTGCTCATTGAGAGAACTCCATATTAAAGGGCGAGTAGCATCTCGAATAATCTTTAATCTGGAGATTTTTTTATGTGTAACGTCGATTTGAAATGCGCGATTATCCAAAGTGGACAAAAAGGATATGAAATTGCCAATCAGCTTGGCTGGAGTCCTTCTAAAATTTCCCAAATTGTGATCGGAGTTTATCGTCCCTCCTCCGAAGATAAGCGCAAGCTGTCAAAAATTCTGGGGCGTTCCATTGAGGAACTCTTCCCTGTTCCCACGTCATTGGAGGTCGCCTAATGCCTCCTTGCAAATCACTACCCAATACTACCGCTCCCCAAGTTATAAATTTCGCACCAGGAGAATTCCGACCTCTATTTGTAGCTTCAAAGGACATTGAGCGTGTTGTTTTGGGATACAGCGCAAAGTCGGCGGCGAATGACCGTTGTGCCAAGCGTGGACCAAAATTTTACATGGTCGGAGGACGTCCGTACTACAGGATTTCCGATTTGGAAAATTACTTTGGAGCTCGTCCTGTGGAAACTTTTGAGGGGGCTTCCTAGGCATGAATGATAAATCCAACACATGGTGGACAAAGATCAGAAAAGGTCTTTTCTTCGACCAAAGCGGGAAACACCACAAGCGCATGGGGAGTGCTGTTTGGTTGTACGGGTATTTGCATGTGTGCGCCGACAAAAACGGCGTCGTGACTCACAAACATAAAACCATTTCCAGGAATATGGGAATCCCTTTGCGAAGCATTCGGGAGATGATGAAGACTCTCAGATTAGAGGGATATGTTGAGGTGAAACGACGACCTCATCACTCAGAAATCAGTATTTTAAAATGGGGCGATAGCACAAAAAAAAGCAACAAAAAAGAACTGCAGGATTCTGCATATCACGAAGGGGAGAGAACTGCGGGATTGCGTAACACAGAACTGCTGGATTCTGCATATCACCCTCAAAAACTCGAATTTACAAGTCACTTTTTTTCAAGGCGTAAGGTGGTGTGTTATGCGAGATTCTGCAGTTCTAATAAGACCCCTTTATACAAGACCCCTCTAGCTTCGCCCAAAAACTTAACCCTCTTGCCAAGAAAAGAATCTGGCTTTGAGTACAAGAAACGAGTGTGCCGTGGATACTAATTTATTTTCCATGGCCGGAATTGGTCTGGCTGACGTCCCAAAAATCAGACTTCGAGATTATCAGCTTGTCTTGGTCAATCAAGCTGAGGATTCTCTTAAAAATCCAGAATCGGACCGAATACTTTTGCAATTACCGACTGGAGCGGGAAAAACAGTTATCGCTTGCGAATTGATTCGACGGGAAATTGATCGAGGCGGGCAAATTCTGTTTTTAGCTCACCGGCGCGAATTGGTAAGTCAATGCGCTTTAAAACTTGCGAGTTTTGGGATTGATGCTGGAATCATCATGGCTGGAAGAACTCCTTCGCTAATTGCGGACGTTCAAGTCGCGTCAATCCAAACTTTAGCGACGCGTATGAGTCGTGGACGCATTGGGCCACCACCGGCAACGCTAATAATCATCGACGAAGGGCACCACGCAACGGCGGCAACGTATTTAAAAATTGTAGAAAGCTACCCAAAGGCAAAGGTAGTTGGATTGACAGCCACGCCTTGTCGATCTGATGGGCGAGGATTGGGGGTAGCACTATGATCTTCAAAAAAATGATCACTGGCCCCTCTATCCCAAGCTTGATAACTGAAGGATATCTTGTGCCTGTAGAATATTACGTTCCAAGCAAACCCGATCTTGATGGTTTGAGGATACGGCGCGGTGATTACGAAGAGCGCGGGCTTTCCGAGAAAATGGATCAACCAAAGCTTATCGGCGACATTGTAGAAAACTGGTTGAGGATTTGTCCTGATAGGCAAACGGTTATTTTTGCAACTGGTGTCCGGCATTCAATCCACATTCGGGATCGGTTCGCAGAAACCGGCATCAGTGCAGAACATATTGATGGTGGAACCATTACTACGGAGCGCGACGCTATTCTAAGCGCATTCGGTGCAGGTGAAATTCAAGTTATTTCCAATTGTATGGTCTTGACTGAAGGTTGGGATTGTCCCGGCGCGTCGGCTTTAATTTTGGCGCGGCCTACAAAAAGTCTCGGGCTTTATTTGCAAATGGCAGGACGTGTTTTGCGTCCGAATGACGGGAAAGTCAATTCAATCGTTATTGACCACAGCGGCGCATATTTTGAACATGGCCCGGTTGATCAGGATTTCCAGTGGTCTTTGGAGCCCGGAAGCCGAGTTCAGGGTGCAACCTCAACGAAATCGAAAGATAAGGCTAAGCCGATCACCTGTAGAGAATGCACGCGCGTTTACGAAGGTCGCCCGGACTGTCCTGCCTGCGGTCATCGGGAGGTCAAAAAAGGAAAGTATCTCAACGTTGTTGACGGCACGCTTGAACGTGTTGATGAAAATGGAAACCTGCGAACAACAATAGTAACAGAACAGGAACGGAATATTTTTTATCGCCAACTGGATTTTATCAGGAAGAAGCGCGGGTATAAGCCCGGTTGGTCTGGCCGCAAGTTCGAGGAACGCTTTGGGGAATGGCCAAATTCACGAGACAAGTGCGGGCTACCATTGGAAGCAGAAGCAGAAGTTTTATCTTTTATTCGGAAAGGAGCCTTGCGTTATGCAAACCAGCAACGACATAGCAAAACAGGCTAAGGGCCGCTGGCGTGGGATTCTTCTTGCTCTTGGCATTGATTCCAAATTCCTTGAGAACCGCCATGGACCCTGCCCGATATGTGGAGGAAAGGATCGCTATCGCTTCGATGATCATTTTGAAAAAGGCGGGTATTTTTGCAGTGGATGTGGTTCTGGCGATGGTTTTCAATTATTGATGAAGTTAAACAGTTGGAACTTCCCAGAAACAGCGCGACGAGTTGAAGAGGTTTTAAATGGACCACAAATTGAGGAAAAGGTAACACCTCAACGAAAAGAGTCTGACCCGATGAAGCGAATTATTGAGGTGGGATCCGCTTCGAGTCCTGTTGCGGAAGGAGACCCCGTATCAACGTATTTAAGAGGGAGAGGGCTGACCGTTTTTCCTTCAATATTGCGGTTTCATCCTAATTTGTACGAATCAGAGACGAAACAAAAACTTGAAACGATGGTTGCGCCTATCACAAGCGCGGCGGGGAATGTCATAAGCCTGCATCGAACCTACTTGCAAGATGGAACAAAAGCCAAAGTTCAGTCACCCAAAAAAATTCTTCCTGCAACAGAGACCATAAACGGTGCCGCTGTGAGGTTATTTCAGCATGGTGAATGCCTAGGTATAGCTGAGGGAATTGAGACCGCTATAGCGGCGTATGAGCAGTTTGGGATTCCTGTTTGGTCGGTGATCAGCACAAATGGGATAAAGACTTTTCAACCGCCCAAGAACGTAAAGAAACTTTTCATATTTGCGGACAACGACAAAAATTATGCCGGTCAATCAGCGGCGTATTCAACTGCGAATAAATTATCAATATTGAAAAGAATCAGTGTGGATGTGGTGATTCCTGAATCAATTGGCGATTGGTTGGACATGCTCAATCATTGAGGATAAAAATATAACTTTCGGAAAAATAAAAATACGGAAAACCTGATAATTTTGAAAGAAAATAGGGCGAAAAGTGCAAAACTGAGATAACAGACAGGATAGATAAGATATTAAGAAAGTTGCATCAATAAAGCACGATGATTCGCGGCCTTCAGAAAGCATTATTTTCACGCTACTCGGCCATGGGCAAGAGAAAGCGGATATAGATTGTGTGAGCATGAGACTGCTGAAATAACTTGTTTAGAGTAAAATAAAATAGAATCACTCAAATTTTGGATACTTTAAAAAATAGGTGATAATAGGTTTGAGTGGTAACTTATTGGATAATAATTGCACGCCTAAAAATATCGGGATAACGGTATAAAATGCGCCTCTGATTTTCCAGATACCTTACAAGGTGTCAACCAAACGGTGTTCCTTCCAATCCGAATCCACCCAAACATAAATCATCCCTTGGGCCTCGAACAAATTAATAAATGAGGATTCAAGGGTATTCTTAAGTTCGCCTCTTGATTGGCATCGATTTATTTTTTCGACGCTGTCAAGAATTGCCAAATCATTTTTTTCGGCTAACAATCCAGGCTCACCGGTTTCCATTTAATCCCTCACCTATTCAAAGCGATGACAAGCTCGGCACGCGAATGTACACCAAATTTCCGATAAATATTTTTTATATGTGTGTTAACGGTGTGTGGACTGACGAACAATCGAGCAGCGATCTCCTTTTCGTCAAAACCATCCTTCACCAACCAGCAGATTTCCATCTCCCGATGGGTCAATCTGCATTGCTCCATTTCCAGAGCCGAACGTGAATGCTGTTCCATAACAGGCTTCAGTTTGATCAGCCAGCGAGGTTCATCCAGCGTGTCGGGACATGTCACCGGTATCAGCGTCATCCAAAAGGTTTCTTTGCCTGAATTGTAAAATGGCAGGTCGCCCGCTGAAGTCATGTCCGCAGGGTCGGGACGATATTG
>PCWG01000037.1 GCA_002787235.1 Nitrospinae bacterium CG11_big_fil_rev_8_21_14_0_20_45_15 | reverse complement strand
GTTCCTTTGGATGAGGGTATGATTTTTTGGCAAATCAATCTTACCTCTAGTCTTACCAAAGGAATTGCACTTATTCTATGAATTCGCGGAGTTCTTGCCTTGCACTAATTAAGGTCAAGTCTTGGATTTGTATAAATATTAGTTTTTGTTTTCGATCTCTTTGAGGGTATTGCGGACGAGTTCGGCGTCTTCCGCGTTGGGTTCGAGTTTTAAATATTCTGCTAAATGATGGGCGGCTTTTGCGGGATCGTTTTTGTGCTGATAGTAGATCACGCCGAGATTTTTGTGAACTCCAGCTATGCGGGGGTAGCGTTTTGCCAGATTCTGAAAGGTTTCGAGCGCGTCGTCGATTTTTCCTTTTTGAATCTGGATGCTTCCGGCGTTGATGTTGGGCGACAGGTAGTCGGGATCGAGTTCGGATGATTTTTTATAGGCGGAGAGTCCGTTTTCGATATCATTCTTCAAAATATAGGCGTTACCGAGTCCGAAATAGGCTTTCGCGTTGTTGGGTTGCATTTCGATGAATTTATTTAAGTTCTGGATCGCGCGTTCGGGTTGCCCCAATTGCAACGCGAGAAATCCCAGATTGAAATAGGCTTCTTCAAAATATGGATTTTCGCGGATAGCATTCTGATACTGTTTTGCGGCTTCTTCGCCACGCCCGGTCAATTGCAGGGCTTTGCCGAGGTTGTAATATCCGGGTGCGTAGTGCGGGTCAAGTTTCAATACTTTTTTAAAGTAGGGGATGCTTCGATGGATCTCGCCGCGTTTGCCGTAGATGTTGCCGAGATTGCTCAGGGCCTGCACGTAGTCGGGGTTCATCTGCAAGACGGTTTGCAGTTCTTCCACGGCCTGGTCGTAGAGTCCGGCGTTGTCGTAGGCGGTTCCCAGATTGTTGAAGGCGCGCAGAAGGAGCGGTGATTTTTCTTTCACGTCGGTCCAGAGGGTGATCTGGTTTTTCCAGACCCGGTTCCTTTCGATGGTGAGTGTTGAGAAAAACAGGAGCACGAGGCACAGAGTGCTTGCAAGTACTATGGGAGAAGGCTGGAGGTATTCTTTCAGGCGACACAACAGGGCTGAGGCGAATATGCAATAGCCCACCATGGGCAGATAGGTTCGATGCTCGGCCATGACATCCAGCAAGGGGATGAAGCTGGAGGTGGGTGACAGGGTGATGAGAACCCAGGCGATGGAAAAGCCTACCCAGCGATAGAAATTCCCGCCGCGCAAAATCTTTCGTGTTGCGACGATGAGGCCACCGAGCAGTGCGGTCAATACCGCGATCCCCAACAGGGTGCGCAAATTCCATCCATTCCCTGGCGGCGGATAATAAGTGTCTAGCACCAGGTTGAAGGGCAGAATCATTTTGCGTACATATTCTAGGGGGATCACGCTCAGTTGTGTCAAAAAATATTCCAATGAGGACGTGGTATTTTTTGTGGCCGATACCCAGCCGCCGCCCCAGATCGCTTTGTAGGTGATCCCCGCTCCTAAAAGACCTACTGCACCGCCGAGCCACAACTTGCGCTGGCGTAGCCAGTCTCCGAAAGATTGGCGAGAGATAAAATAGTAATCAAAAATAAACAGTGCGGCTGGCAACGTGAGCGCGATTTGCTTGGATAAGAATGCGCAGGAAAACAAAACTCCAGCGGCGATGATGCGTCCCGGCCTTTTCCATATGGGTAGCTCCAGAGCGTCGTTTTGACTGGGAGCAAACAACACCAGAATTGTGGCGAGATAAAAAAGCGTCGCCAGTGCGGATGATCGGCTGGAAATATAAACTACCGTTTGTGTGTTGAGGGGATGAAGCGCAAATAAAACGGCACTGAGAAAGGGCAGGGCCCGATAGGCTTGGGTGTCGCCCTCCATTTTTTCGAGTGCGAGATAGGCGAGTCGATAGATCAAAAAGACGACGCACAAATGAAATAGAATATTGAAGATATGATAGCTCCAGACTTCAAACTGGCTGATGGCGTAATTCAGATTGAATGTCAGGATGACCAGTGGTCTTTGCCAGATGCTGAATATAAAATTTGGGATTTTATCGAGTCCGCGAATCCAGGGCTTTTCTAATATCGACGGGATATCGTCGAAGTGAAAGGTCACTTGCAGGGTGTTGAGGTAGACCAGTCCGACGAGTAATGTCAGGACGCTGTATGCCGGTTTGATTTTCATGGCTACTTTTTCATCTGCGTGAAAAGTTCTTCTATCTGCAACACGGCGGAGTCCCATGAGTAAAGAGCTGTCGCTCTTTCTCGGCAAATTTTTGACAAGTCTGAAAAACTTTGCGGGTTTTTCAGGTAATCCAGAATGCCGTTAGCGAGCGCGTCAGGATCGGTTCCTGCAAAGAGCATGCGAACGTTGATCGATCCCAAAATATTTTGTGTGGCCCCGACCGGCGTTCCCAATACAGGCAGACCCGTAGCCAGAGCCTCGGCGGTGGACAATCCAAAGCCTTCAATCATCAGAGTCGGCAGAATGAAAAGATTTGCACAACGGTAATATTCCGGCAGACTCTGTTGCGAAAGCATACCTGTAAGGCGTACTTTTTTTTGCAGTTGCAACTCACCGATCTGGCGGGACAGCGTTTCGCGCAAGGGGCCTTCCCCCGCAATGAGGACGAGGAATTCGGCGTCCGGTGATTTTTTGCTAACGATGGCCAGTGCTTGCAGAAGATTTTCCAGTCCCATACGATAATGCAAACGGCGTACGGTCAGCAACACAGGGGTGTTTTGAGGCAGGTCGTATTTATCGCGAAGAGTTTCGCGCTCCATCGGGTCTTTTGCTGGACGAAATTCTTCTGTATCAACCCCCCCTGAGATGATATTTGTTTGGGTGCCGTAGAATGGGAAGTAGTGCCGAAAGCGACGCAGAGAGTATGCGCTCAACACCACCACCCGGTGCGCTCTGAAAAAGCAGAACCATTCCATCAATCGAATCGCGAGCAGGGCGACCGTGTCCCGCAAGCCCTGCCAGAGTCCCGAAGTTTCATTGCCGTAGCGATTGATTTTTTCCTCGTCGTACCATGCGCTGTGAAAATGACAGGCAACGGGGATGTCCCACAAAGCGGGATGCAACAGGGCAATAAAACCTGTCAAGGGATTGTGGACATGAATGATGTCGATGGGGCCTTCTTTGCAGAGGGATGCAATTTTTTGCCAAAGACTGCGTGCCAGACTCCAGAACGTTTTGGCCGACGTTGAGGAAATACGATGGAAGGCCACACCCTCTATCGATTCCTCATCGAGAAAATCTTCGTTGGGTTTGCAGGTGATGACGCTGACCGAATGGCCCCTTTTTGCGAGACGGTGGTTGAGCTCGAAAGTCACCTTCCAGGCCCCGCCGATGGCATCGGGATAGGTGTAATATTGCAAAGATAGAATTTTCAAATCGAAGGCCGCCAAACGAGAGTGAATCGGCTACAGAGTTCCAGCTATTCTATGCGAATTGAGGCTGATCGTAAATCCCTCTATTTTTAATCGTGCGCTACAACGCAGTGAAATGCGTCTTGGAATAATCGCGTTCATCCGTTTTCATCAAGGATTATCCCATCGTTCAGGTTTTGCCATTTTTATGGATTTATGGTTAAATGTCCATTACGATCAGGTCTTAAGGGGATATCAGAATTTTAAGGAGAAAACTTATGAGAAAAACGCTTTACGTATTGGCATTACTGTTCTTTTTTGGTTTTTTTATTCAGACATCAACGGTTGGTGCCGAAGAAGTCTCAGATATTTCGGTGTGTGAGCCCATCACCGATGCGATTGAAAAAAATCTTTGTATGGCATTGCATCCGATCAAAAATCCAGAAAATCGATACAGAGACAAAGACCATAGCAGCTATTACTGTTCTTTGATGGAGTATCAAAAAGACAGAGACATGATGAATTTTTGCAGTGCCATTGTTAAAAGCGATGCGTCGATTTGTGCCAATATCGGTAGTGTTGATTTGGAAAAAACCTGTGTTGAGTGTAGCAGTGTTGGTAAAGCTGAAATTCCAAAGAAATGTTTTACTCCCCGCGCCAAATAGGCAGGATTTATTTTTAGAGGGGGATATCTGGAAGGAATTTAGAGACGGGACTTGGTTTTTTGAACACGCTGGCGCGTCCTTTTGAGTGCCAGCGCAACGTCCCTGTCTTTCCGTCCATGCACAGAGAAACACGTCCTGATTTTGCAGTCAGAGTTTTTTGAAGTTTATTTTTAACCCGCCACAGGTGCTTGTTCCACCAGAGAATCTTTTACCAGATCTTTTTTTCGTGTATGGAATCCGATATCCATTTGCAGGGAAAGCAATGACGGTACAAGAAAGAGTGTGAACAGCGCAGAGATGCTCAGGCCGCCTATCAGGGCGGTTCCCATTCCCCGGTACAGTTCAGCCCCGGCACCTTCTCCAAAAGCCAAAGGTATCATTCCGAAAACGCTTGAAACCACGGTCATCATGATCGGTCGCAGACGAGTCCGGCAGGATTCGTGCAGGGCTTCGCGTTCTTCCATTCCATCTTTGATATTGTTCAGCATTTGATGGACGATGAGGATGGCATTGTTCACCACGATACCCGCCAGAATCACAATTCCTAATTGCGTTAAAATATCGAAAGTGATCCAGTTCCAGTCTTTCGCCATTGCAGAAGCATTGGGAACGTTCCATTCGCGGAGAATATCTGCAATTTTTCCCTGCTGTAATAAATTGTTCCCGGCGATTCCCAGAAACGATCCGGTAACCGCCAGCACCACTGTCAGCATAACGACCAGGGGTCTCAGGAATGATGCAAACAGAGAAACCAATAATAAATAAACAAAACCGACGGCGTACATAAAGCTGTTGCCGAGGGAACGTTCCGTGGAAGCCAGTTCGTCGGCCGAGCCTCCGACCCGCAAACCAAACTCACGATCGAGCGATAGTCGCGCAGGGGTAAGGATGTCTTTTTCTACCCTGTTGATCACGGTTTGCATGGGGAAGTCTTTATGCACCTGAACCAGCAAAGTGATAGCCCGTTCTTTTTCTATATGGTCAATGCGAGCCGGTCCGGCTTCAATTTCAACATCTGCGAGCTGACCCAAGTGTGTCATTTTTCCGTTTGCGGTCCAGACAGGAAGGCTTTTGTATTCGCTGAGTCCCAACGTAGCATCGGACTTCTTTTGTACCAGCACAAAATCAATGGGGTCGCCGCGGTCGTTGAATTCACCCAGATATTTCCCGGCATTCAGAGATTCCAGTATGTCGCCAATTTCCTGCATGTCCAGATTGAGGCGTGCCGATAATTCGCGTTTTGGAATGAATCGTAATTCAGGATTTCCAAATTTGAATTCAGGGCGAACGGAATGCACTCCGGGCAAATCTGAAATTTTTGGCATCATTTCAAGAGCTGAATTTTTCAGTTTCAAAATATCAGGGCCTGTGATTTCGACCTGAAAAGTTTTGCTGGCAGACCGAAAGATCGGTCTCTGCATGGCAAAGGCGAAGCGGAAGCCGGGAATTTGAAAGATGCGTCCGCCCATTTCTTTTGATTTGAGAGCCATCTTGACTTCACCACGTTGTCCCGATGATATATCAGGATCGACGATGGCACCGCCGCCATTGAATCGATCAGAGAACACTAGAAAAATATGTTTGATGTCTTTCATATGCGTTACTTCTTCCTCATAAGGAGCAAGGTAGCGCATGTTTTCCTGAGCGGGGACGCCTGCAACGGGATCGACCATCATAAAAACCATGTTTGAGTTGCCGTAGGGCAGATAATCTCTCTCAGGAAGAATTTTAAGGCTCCACCACATCAAACCGCCAATGAAGGCGATGATTGTCAATTTCCCAAACACCGAAAAAAAGGTACGTGCCAACAGACGTTGCATGAAATTCGAGTACATGGAAGAAAGCCCTGTGCCCACGATCACCAAAGGTTTGAAGACGGTTTGGTGTAAAATTCCCTGTTGGTACTCTTCGCCCGGCTTCAACCGAATGAGCAAGGTGGTCAGCATTGGAATGACGGTGATGGACACCAGTAAGGACAAAGCGATACTTGCGCTGATGGTGATGGCGATGTCCTTGAACATCTGCCCCGCTTCTTCCTGAATGAAAATGATGGGAACGAAAACGGCCAGCGTTGTCAGAGTAGACGCCAAAACGGCACCCCATACTTCCGAAGCACCGTCGTAAGCGGCTTTGAAAACGCCTTTTTTCAAGGTCAGGTGACGGTAAATATTTTCAACCACAACGATGGAGTTGTCTACCACCATCCCCACGGCAAAGGCCATGCCCGCAAGGGAGATGATATTGATCGTACGATCCAGCAGTTTGAGGATGATAAAAACCGAAATCAAACTGACCGGGATACTCAGAGAAACAATCAACACCGAACGCAGAGAGCCCAAAAATAAGAGGAGTGAAATCACGGCAAGGACCGAACCCAGTGCCAGGTTGGATTTGACCAGACGCATGGCTTCGTCAATGTAATCGACATCCTTGTATACGATCACCAGTTTTAGAGGGATGCCGCGATTGAGTAATTCTTCATTCAGTTTTTCGACCGCTTCGCTGGACAGGTTGCAGGTTTCAACGACATTGGCTCCGGCCTTGCGGATGATGCCAAAGGCATTGGATAATTTCCCATCGATACGCACCAGCGAGTTCGTGCGTTTGTAGGAATTCTCAACCGTCGCAAAATCACGCACACGGATGGTTTTCTCACCATCTCTTTTGACGACTGTATTGAGAATCTCTTCGGCGGTGGTGAACTCTCCCAAAGCGCGCACCGTGTAGGCGCGCCCTTCTTCATCGTGAAAACCAGCGCGGGTGTTTTGATTTTCGCGTGATAATTTCTGGATCACTTCAGCATAGGTCAAGTGCAGACGCGCCATATCGAATGGGTCAAACTCAACCCGCATCTCCCGTTCCTCACCGCCAAAATGCCAGACGTCGGCAACCCCCTCAATGCGTAGAAGAGCTTGCCGCACGATGTCCTCACCAATCTGAAACATATAATTCTGATTCAGGTTTGGCATCTTAGGATCGGGTTTGTCAAAAATGATCCACATGATGGGATTGGAATTGTCAGACGAAACCGATTTCAATGTGGGTTTGTCTGCGAGAATCGGCAAATTTTTGACCTGTTGCAATTTGTTATTCACATCAATGGTGGCGATATTTTTATCAGTCCCCCATTCAAATTCCAGGTTGATGGTGCTCAAGCCATGCTGACTGCTTGAGGTCATCTTTTTCAGTCCTTCCACCGATTCCAATTGGTCCTCAAGTCGGCGGGTGATGTTGCGTTCCACTTCATTGGGAGAAAGTCCTCTGTATTCCGTTCTCACTTCGATCAATGGTTTGTCTACCGTTGGTGCGAGTTGCCTGGGCAGGCTCTCAAAACAAATGTAGCCGATCACGCTCGACAGGATGAGCATGACGGTGACGGTATGATAATTACGGATAGACTGGTCGATCAGTTTCATCAGGACTTCAAATTTAAGGGTTTTTTGCTGTCGGTCTCTTTACCTTTGAGCTCTTTGGCAGAGTCTTTTTCGACATGAGTCTTGGGATTGGGGTCGATGGGGAAAACGCTTGCACCGGGGAAAACAGCACCGGAACCACGCAAGATCAATTCAACCTTGCTGTTCAGTTGATGAGTGAAATCATCAACTTCTACGAGGCCGTCTTTTTCTTTCTCTGCTTTCACGGGCACCAGATGCGCAAGTCCGTCTTTGCGAATGTAAACGACTTTTCCCTTTTCTGTGATGACCAGAGCGACCGCAGGAACATGCAGGACATTTTTACGCACTCCAAAATTCAGTTGGCTCTCCAGCGTGAGACCTGGAAATAAAGATTTTGGAGCTGCGGGGAGGTCGATTTGAAGCTGTACTCCGCCAGAAAAAATATCCGCATCTGGAATCGCACGAACCCATTCGGGGGTAATGTTTTCGCGTTTGAAGTGTATGCCGAGGTCTTTCACGAAAAAATTTGCAGAACGTAATTTCCCCAGACTGTTTCTGTATGCCTGAGGGAGTTCCAGCACTGCTTTGAGAGTGGAAGAACCGATCATCTCCAGAATGGGATCGCCTGATTTCACATAAGTCCCTTTTTCGACCGATTTCATAATCACCACTCCGTCGAAGGGTGCTTTGATATCGACCTTGGCCAATTGCAAACGCGCGGTTCCCAATTGCTGATGGATGGCCTCTGCCTGCAATTGTAACGTTTCTATATCTTCTACTCGTGCCTGTGTGCTGGCAGAAAGGGCAGACTGTTGAACGCGAAGATTTTCCTGTGCCTGTCGAAGATTATTTGTTTCCCGGTCCAACTCCGATTGTGACAATACTTTTTGCTGAACCAGATCCCTCACTCGGGCGATGTTCTTCTGCGCCAGCTCAAGATCGCTTTGGGCACTGGCAACGGCAGCGGTCAATTGATCTTTTTCCTCCGGGCGGAGTCCCTTCTGAGCTTTTTCGATGCTCTTGTTGGCCGCGGCAAGGTCGGCTTCGAGACGGTTCACCTCAAGCGAATAGCCTCTGGGATCGACACTGGCCAGGAGTTCTCCTGCTTTGACCTGTTGCCCTTCCTCAACCTTGATATGGGTGACGGCACCGGCTACTTCTGCCGAAAGAGTGACCCTTTGACTGGCCTGCAAATTGCCGACCGCACGGACTTCATCGGCGACATTTTTATAGACCACAGATCCAAGCTGAACAGGCAGAGCAAATTTTCTTTTTGCTCCGGTTCCATCAGCACTTTTGTCTTCAGGATTTTCGCAAGCGGTGATGAATGCGAAAAAGAGAATGCCTGCACCTATTCGGGCTAAAATTGTCGTATGATTACAGCTTTTGATATAATCCCCCTGATGATTGAATTTATTAGATATATAGGCATCTTATCTTAATCACATCGGCTAATTCAAACAGATTCATGAGTTTGTGGGATGAATTAAATAGCAATAATTTCAGGGATTTGGTTTATGCTTAAAAAAAATTCTTTTTGAATTTTTTTTCTTTGTTTGAGGGTGCCTGCCGGAAGTTGTTGGGGGCGGCGAATTGAAATTTGAACGGGACGTTGCTAACGATAAAAATAGAATATGAAAGCTGATTTGGATTACGAATTACTCGATTGCGGCGATTTTAAAAAACTGGAACGCTGGGGGCCGTACCGATTTGTTCGTCCTGCGCCACAAGCGGTCTGGAATAAGAATTTGAGCGAAAAGAGTTGGCGCGATTGCGCGGGCGAATTCCAGCACCAGAAAGGCAGCAAAAAATCAGCCAGCGGTGATTGGAAATTTCATGCTTCGCTTCCAGAAGAGGGTTGGCCGATCCGTTACCGCGATTTGACCTTTATCGTCAAACCCACCCCTTTCGGGCATTTTGGTTTGTTTCCGGAACAGATGGCGCAATGGAAGTGGCTGGAAGAACAGTTGAAGGGGTTGGTGTCTCGCACTGACCGCGAATTGAAGATCATTAACATATTTGGTTATACCGGAGCGTCCTCCATTGTATCGGCGGCTCACGGAGCCCATGTCACGCATTTGGATGCTTCCAAGGCGACGGTCAGTTGGGCGCGCGCGAACAGCGAAGCTTCCGGCCTGAAAGAGAAGCCCATGCGTTGGATTGTGGACGATGCGTTGAAATTTCTACGGCGTGAGAAGAATCGGGGCAACCTTTACGATGGCATCATTATGGATCCACCTTCTTTCGGTCGAGGTCCCAAGGGCGAGGTGTGGAAGATTGAGGAAGCTTTGTCCGAATTGATGCAGGCTTGCAAAGAAGTCCTGGTAGAAAAACCGAGCCTGCTTTTGTTGTCGAGTCACACGCCCGGTTTCACAGGGCTAACGTTGCAGAACATCATCGCCCGTTATCTGGTGCAAGGCATTGCCGGAACATTTGAATGCGGCGAGATGGAAATCCCGTCATTAGCCGGTCTGAATTTGCCGAACGGATTTTTCGCAAGGTGGGTCATGAATGGTTAACAGTACGATTTAATCGGTTGCCGCATTTTGTCAGGGGAATTTTACATTCCCTGACAAGTCTTGCGGACGCACATCATGCGTTTTTCAAAAAACTTTGCCCGACAATTTTTTCGATCCGAAACAGATTGTTCTGTGCATTGTTCCTGAATGTTGGAACGAAATTCTGTCTCGCATTGCGCCCAACAGGTTTTACGTTGCGAGGTGCGGTCTTGAGACGATTGCAATTTGTTTTTCGCGCTCGCGGTTTGATGAGATGCCTTTTGACGGTCCGCTTTTGCAAGCGGACTCTCTTTTTTGGCAGTGGATACCGGTTGGTTTTGAGGAACCGCATTGATTTCTTCGCTGGCCCCAAACAGAGGTTCTTTTTTTTCGTCCCGGCGGAACAGATCGACTGAGCCACTGATATGAGATGTCGTCTCTCTGGCTACAGAACCGCTGATATGGGCGGATTGCGCCAGTTCAACGGGTCGAATATTTTGATGGTTTAACGAAACATTTGAAAAGCTTTTGGCAAGGGCACTGTTTGCTCCAAATGTCAAAAGCAGAACCAGTGCGAAAAACAAACTTTGTTTTGAGTGATTGAGCACCGTCAAGATAGATTTCATTTTTGATTGCAAAGTTCCCACCTCCCATTTTTGGACCGATAGTATCATTCCACTTCTTATCGGCCCGGCCCGAGAATACCCTTAGCAAAAATTAAACAGAGTGGGGTTGTGAAGACAATGCCCCGATAAACTCGTTTTTTGTGGCTCATTTTCCTATATAATCAGCAAAAAAATATCTTCCTGGGGTAACTGCAAATGAGCCAATTTTTATACCGACACCTGCAAGACGTCAGCAGGAAAAATCCCAATCATCCTGCAATCATTGATGGCGATGTTTCTCTTTCTTATGGAGAATTACTGGATAGCGTGGAACGATTTGCGAGTGCGCTGAATCGTCTGAATCTTCAACCCGACAGTAAAATCGGGATTCTGTGTGTCAACCAAAAGGAATACCTGATCGGTTACATCGCGGCATTGACAGTGGGTCTTCCTGCCATCCCCATGAATTGTATGCTGGCTCCCGAAACTCTCGCATATATCGCGAAGGATGCGGGCATTGATGTCCTGCTGGTCGATTCTATTTTCCTCAAACCCGAAACGGCACCTTTTTTTCAAACTTTTCCGCACAAAATATTGATCGGAACAGGCGATGTCGAATCACTCGGCGCGGGTGTTTTTCGTTTTGAAGCATTCCTAGAACAGGCAGGGAAAACCCCTGTTCCTTTCCAAAAACATCAACGCGCCGAAGGCATCCCTGATGCCATTCTGTACACCTCCGGGACCACCGCACGTCCCAAAGGGGTCATGCTCAACGAGATCCAGTTCGAGAGCAATGCCGAGCAGGTCATCGCGCAATTGGATTTTACTGCAAATGATCGGGTCATCGTCGCTTTGCCGCTGTTCCACTCTTTCGGCAACATGATGGCCTGGGTGGTGTTGAAAGCCGGAGGAACGCTCATCCTTGTGCGTCAGTTCGCGCCGAAAACCCTGTTGACGAAAGTTTCTGAATGCAAAGCAACGATTCTTCCATTGGCTCCGACTCTTTATTCTTTCATGGTTGATTTGTACGGACGCGGCGGTTGGGATGTCTCCAGTCTGCGCTTCTGCATTTCAGGCGGAGCGGCATTGCCGACTTCGTTATTGGATCGCGTCAGGCAAGTCATGGGTGTTTCCGTTCTCGAAGGTTATGGATTGACAGAGACCTCTCCTGTCATTGCCGTCAATACCTTGACCGAGGGTAACGTGCCCGGTTCCGTGGGGCCGATTCTGCCCAATCTTCAAGTCAAAATAACCGACGAAGCAGGCATTTCCGTACCACAGGGAGAAGTGGGCGAGATCCACGTCAAGGGCGAGACGGTTATGCAGGGATATTGGAACTTGCCGGAAGAGACCGCAGAAACCATTGACGCCGAAGGATGGCTGAAGACGGGCGATCTGGGGCATCAGGATGAAAGAGGACGACTCTATATTTCCGCAGGCAGGAAGAAAGATCTCATCATTCGCGCCGGAGAAAACATTTCCCCACTTGCGATTGAAAACACCCTCCTCAACCATCCCGATTTGATGGAAGTCGCCGTGGTCGGTGTTGCCGACGAACGTGCCGGCGAGCGCGTGAAAGCCTGCGTCGTTAAAAAGCCGGACACCGAAATTTCAGAAAGCGATTTGAAAACATTTTGCCGAAAACATCTGGCGGCGTTCATGGTTCCCGACCGCATCTGTTTTTACGAGGAACTGCCCAAAAACGCGGCGGGAAAAATTGTCAAAGCCCAACTCCGCGAAGACGGAAAATAAAATTAGAACAGAAACATTTCTCTTAATGACTGTATCAATTACATCCCCAAATCGTTGAGGTCGTCCTCGTCGAACAGGTCTTCCATGATTTCACGGTGTGTGCTTTGGGTGTCCCTGCGGTCGGTGTTGTCGATGTATTCGTTGATTTTTTTGAGTTGCTCTGCGCTGGCATTGGCGATGCTCAATCGCGCCATGATCATGCCTTTGTCGTAAAAGTCAAAGAGCGGCCCGATCCCGCCATGCAGGAAGGGTGTCAGCAGGGTTTTCACTCCGCTCAAGTCGAGCACGGCGTTTTGTTTCTCCTTCATTACTGGCATCAAGAGATCGAATAATTTTTTTCCGTCATCGATGGAGGCCAGTTGCTCTCCAATTACTTCTGCTAATTTGATTTTCACTTTGTTTTTTCCCTTTTCAGGTTTGAAATATTTTTAACGTCTTGCGGAAACATAGTTTCAAGGACGTAATGGATGAAAAAGCGGGGGTTGCCTCGGAGTATTGTCTCGCCCTTCCTGATTCTATGGTTTAGATGATCGTATCTTTTGAAAAGTTTTATGGAAAGCGATCTTCTGCTTTTAATCAATGGATGAGCAAACTTCTAGCCAGGGTCAGCATGAGAGTGGTGACGAGGATGGCTCCGAGAAGGTTGAGAACCAGTCCGGCGCGTGTCATCTGTGGGATTTTCAACCATCCGCTTCCGAAGACGATGGCGTTGGGTGGTGTCGCAACGGGTAACATGAATGCGAATGATGCAGACAGGGCGGCGGGGACCATCAACTCCAAAGGATGAAAATGTGCGGACACGGCTACGGCTCCGACGACGGGCAGGATGAGGGTCGCGGTTGCGGTGTTGGAGGTCAGTTCCGTGAGGAAGGTGACTCCCAGACATAAGATCAATATGGCCCACCCGAGCGGTAGACCGTTCATGGCGTGAAATTGAGCGGCCATCCAGTGGTCGAGTCCGGTTTTTGAAAATCCATTGGCAAGGGCAAAGCCGCCTCCGAAAAGGAGCAGGATTCCCCAGGGGGTTTTGTGCTGGATGGTTTCCCAGTCGAGTATGAAATATTCGCGTTGACCTTTGAGTTCCATTCCCTGAGTGCGATTGGCTGGAAGGATCATCAAAAGAATTCCCATGGCTATGGCGACGGTGGCGTCATGCACCCATTTGGGGTTGGCGAGTAAGCTCGACCATCCGGGTATCTCGAAAGTGCCGAGTGTGATGGGTTGCCTGAAAATCCACAAAAATGCGGTGCTTGCAAAAACGACGGCGATGGCTTTTTCAGCGGGGTTCATGGGGCCTAGAGAATTCAATTCCCGGCGGATTATTTCGATGCCGCCGCCCTTCATCTCTATTTGGGACAGTGGGAAGGGGGACACGAATCGGCACAGGTAGAACCAGACCAGGGGTAAAAAAACGATGACTAATGGAAGGGCGGTCAGCATCCATTTGAAAAACGAAATTTCTTCATATTCGGGGTAAAGTTCTTTGTAGAGTCCCGCGAGGACAATGTTGGGTGGTGTGCCGATGAGTGTGCCGACTCCCCCGATACTCGCAGAATAGGCCAGCCCAAGCATGAGAACGAGTCCGAGGCTTTGATAGACTTTGGCCTCGGTTTCGGGATTACGTTCTCCATTAAAGAGGGCTTGCTTGGCGAATTCATTGACAACTGCCATTCCGACGGGGAGCATCATCATGGTTGCGGCGGTATTGGAGATCCACAAGGATAAAAATCCGCAGGAAGTCATGAAACCAAGGACGATCCGTTGCGGACTGGTTCCTACTTTATGGATGATGTGCAGGGCGATACGCTTGTGCAAATTCCACTTTTCCATAGCGATGGCGATCATGAATCCGCCAAGGAAAAGAAAGATGAGGTGGTTGGCGTAATTGAAAGCTACGGACTTGCTGGGCATGATGCCGAGCAGGGGAAACAGAATGATGGGAAGCAGAGCTGTGATCGCCAGCGAGGTTCCTTCGCCAATCCACCAGATCGCCATGAGAACGGCTACGGCGACGAGGTGTTTTGCTGAAGGGCTCATGCCCTCGGGAGCGGGTAAGAAGAGCAGGATCAGGAAAACAGCGATACCCAGTAATAAAACAAACCGCTGTTGTCTGAAGGATTGGAGATCTGTATTCGAGGACGTCAGAAAGCCTCCAAAAGAAGCGGCTCCTGAGTCAAACCGGGGTCATTCAACCCCGGGCGAGTCGCTCTTCAATTTTCAATGTTGAAACAATATGCTTGTCCATGTCCAATTCTTTTGGCGTGTAGCCCAAAGCCAATGCCACGAGTTGCGACAGGTGGAGAATGGGGATGGAATAACCCTTCTTCTTCAATTTTTCGATCTCAGGCTGATAAGAGTCCAAGCTGAGATGGCACAGGGGACAGCCGGTGACGACACAATCGGCTCCACTTTCAATCGCATCGAGCAGGGCATTGCCAGACATATCCTGCGATGCGGTTTTGTTCATCATAATGATGGGGAAACCACAACATTTGACGCGACTGGGGTAGTAGACAGGGGTTGCACCCAGTGCGGCAAAAATATCTTCCATGCCGTGTGGATCGTCAGGATCGTCGAAATCGGACAGACCGGAAGGGCGCAAGACGTAACAGCCATAGAAGGCGGCGACTTTGAGTCCCTTCAAAGGACGTTTGATTTTCTCTTTCAAGAGGGCCATGCCTTCATCGGTGGCAAGGATATTGGCAAAATGTTTGATTTTGCTTTTCCCACCCAGATATTGGTGACCGCCTTCGCTGAGGATGTGGTTGATCTGTTCCTTGTATTCAGGGTCGGAGTCGATATTGCACTCTGATTTTTTCAAATTCCCTTGACAGGTGGAGCAGATGGTGACCAGATCGAGGCCTTGCGCTTCGGCAATGGCAACCGTTCGGGCATTGAGAGCATCGGCGAGGAGTGGGCTTTGTTCGGAGATGACCCCGGCCCCACAGCAGGCCGCGCTTTTCATTTCTATAAATTCTATTCCGAGGCCTTCCGCCGCTCTTTTGGTGGAGACCATCAATTCCCGGGTAGCACCTTTGGCCACACATCCGGTAAACAGGGCAAATTTCATTGATTCAGTTTCCTGAAAATTCTACGAACGTCCTGGACGTTCTCGATTGATTTGTGAAGGATGGGTGGCACTTTGCGTTTGAGCAACATGCGGAGACCCACGGGAACCAGTTCGAGCAGGCCTTTGATATTGAAAAAGCCCATAGACTCGACGGGTAACTTATTTTCATTGAGGCTTCCGCTGTGTTTCACGGAGTTGACAAATGAAATGGCATGTCGCGCCCCAACGTTGTCATGCACGCCTTTTTCCAAGGCAACCGCCATGATTTCTTTGATTCTGTAAAAAGGCTCGGCGGGCTTGGGACATCTTTCGACGCATTCCGCGCAATGGGTACAGTCCCAAATACCACCGTATTCGCTCAGTTGTTTGACGCGCTCGAGAGTTTTGGAATCGCGCGAGTCGCCAACAAAACGCTGAGCTTTGGCAAGTGCCGCTGGCCCGAGAAAATTATCATCCACTTCCAGTACATTACAGTCGGAATAACAAGAGCCACACATGATGCAGGTGCTGGTGTCATCAATCATTTTGAATTCAGCAGGCGATTGACGTCGCTCTTTTTCCGGTGGGGCGGATCGGGGCTGTAAATAAGGGGTTACTTTATTTATTTTATCCCAAAAGGGTGTGAAATCGACAGCCAGATCTTTGAGCGGTTTCATATTTCCCAAAGGTTCAAGCACGATGGTGTCATTTTTCACCATGTTCTCTGCCTGCTTCTGGCAGGCAAGTGTTGCATGACCGTTGACTTTGACGGCACAGGAACCGCAAATCGCACTGCGACAGGACATCCGGAAGGTCAAACTGCCATCCTGTTGCCATTTGATTTCGTTCATGCAGTCGAGCACGGTCGAACCTGCGGGAATATCATATTGAAATTCCTCGTAATACGGCTCCGCTTGTTTCTCTGGATTGTATCGTTTGATCTTGAAAGTGGCCATCAGTAGGTTCTTTCGACGGGTTTGTGTTTGCCTAGTGTCACGGGTTTGTACTTGATGTCGAGTCCGTCTTTTCCTGGGTATACCAATGTATGTTTCAGAAATTTATCGTCGTCTCGTTTGGGGAAATCGGTGCGGTGATGTCCACCCCGGCTTTCTTCCCGGCTGAGTGCACAAGTAGCGATGATCTCAGCCATCTTCAGCATATTTCCCAACTCTATGATCTCGTACAGTTCGGTATTAAAAAGTTTTCCGCGGTCGGTTACTTTGCCTTTTTTATAACGGACTTGTAGTTTCTTCAATGTTTCAATGCAATGTTCGAGCTTTTTTGCAGAACGGTAAACACCGCAATGAGAGGTCATGACTTCTTTCATTTCATTGCGGATCACATTGTAACTTTCAGTTCCATCTCTTTGGAAGATATCTTCAAAGGTTTCAAGAATACGAGCTTTTTCCTGACCTTCATTGATGTTTTCAAAACTGGCTTTTTGTGTGTATTCGAAAGCGGCTTTGCCGGCCCTTTGTCCAAATACAACCGCTTCGAGCAGAGAATTTGTTCCCAGACGGTTGGCTCCATGAACGGAAACACAGGCACATTCCCCCGCTGCAAAAAATCCTTCCATTGGCGTGCCCTGATCGTCAATGATGACCTGGCCGAATTTGTTTGTGGGAATGCCACCCATCGAGTAATGCGCTGTGGGCTGGATTGGCAAAGGATCGGTTACGCAGTCAACGCCAATAAAATCAAGACCTAATTGACGTATTTGGGGCAGACGTTCGTTGATCTTCTTTTCTCCCAGATGGCGAAGATCCAGATAAATGTAATCTTTACCATCGATACCTCGGCCTTCGTCAATTTCACTTTGCTCGGCTCGAGAAACGATGTCTCGCGGTGCGAGTTCCATGCGCGACGGAGCGTATTTCTCCATGAAGCGTTCGCCTTTTCCGTTGACGAGGTAACCCCCTTCAGAGCGTGCGGCTTCGGAGAATAAAATGCCTTGTCTGTAAAGTCCCGATGGATGAAACTGGACAAATTCTGCATCTTCAAGGGGGATGCCAGCGTTGAATGCCGCCATCACGCCATCGGCGGTACTTGCAAAAGCGTTGGAGGTGATTTTGCAAACGCGACCGTAACCACCGGTGCAGAAAATAACTGATTTAGCCTGAATCACCTCGACGGCACCGGTCTGAATGTCACTGACCACAACACCTTTGCATTTGTTGCCTTCGGTGATGAGGGAGTGCATGAACCATTCGGAGTAAATTTTTACGGATTTACCCTCTTTTAATATCTGTTCGTGTAGAGCATGGAGGATGGCGTGTCCTGTGCGGTCAGCGGCAAAACAGGCGCGCGGTTTGGAATGGCCACCAAAATGACGCTGGGCAATCTTTCCATCCGGAGTTCGGCTGAAGATACAGCCCAGATGTTCGAGTTCGTAAATGACCTTTGGGGCGGCCTTCACATACTCTTCCACGGCATCCTGATCGCTCAGGAAGTCTCCACCTTTTACGGTATCGTACATATGTTCTTCCCAGCTGTCCGATTCGGTGCTACCTAAAGAGGCGGCAATTCCGCCCTGTGCGGCTCCTGAATGAGAACGAGTGGGATACACTTTGGTGAGGATTGCGACATCCAAACCTTTACAGGTTTCCAGAGCGGCACGCATTCCCGCCAAACCTGAACCGACTATAACGACATCATGCTTGATCACAAAATATTCCCGATTTAAATTCAATCTTCATAACCCGGTTTCGGTAAAAGATAAAACCAGATACGACCTGCGACTGCTCATCAGGTATTTGAGATTGAAAAGTATAAATGAGTGAGTTTATGAAGTGCAAAAGGCTCAATATTGTATCAAGTCTTTTACAAATAACCCCTCTAATTAAATGAGGGCCAATTGAAGCATTTTCAAAGCTTGTCTGTCAAGGAAAATGAAGTTGCTTTGTGTTCCTGGAAAAAATACTTTATGGCCTTTTGGACTTTTTAGTTATAATTCATTATTTTGAATTTCGGTTTTCCTCTACCTGTACGCCATAGTTTAATGCTTGAGAGATTATTTTCTGATTTCCAATCAGCTTTTTTGTTTAAGATAGTCGGGCAAAGGGAGCTGATGAGACAGGTTTTGTAAGAAATAACATTAAGAACAATGGGTTCTCCATGAAGATTGTTAATCAACATTGGACGGCTGATGAGGGTTGGTCTGGAAGTTTTCCACAAGAATTTCTGGAAAATGCGCAATTGGTTTTTATTTTTGGTAGCAGGAAATCTATTTGCGGTCAGAACATATACTCTCAATTGCGGCAGGAGTTTCCAAATTCTACTTTGGTGGGGTGCTCGACCTCGGGTGAAATTCTCAATGACAGTCAAGTTTTGGAAGATTCTCTTGTGGTTACGGCGATTCTTTTTGAACACAGTCACGTTGATTATTGCGTGCTACCGTCGAGCGACTTTGAGACATCGTATCAACTGGGCGTCGAACTGGTTGCGGGGCTTCCTAAAGAAGGTTTGGTTCACGCCTTTGTTTTGTCCGATGGCTTGACTGTCAATGGAAGTCAGTTGGTGGAAGGCATTATGGGTAAGCTTCCTGGGGGTGTTGGGCTTACCGGGGGCCTTGCGGGAGATGGTACCGATTTTTGTGAAACGTTGATTTGCGGGAATAGAGATTTTGAAGTGGGCAAAGTTGTTATTCTTGGGTTTTATGGCACTCGTTTGAAGGTCGGATATGGTTCTTTAGGTGGGTTTGTACCTTTTGGTCCTGAGCGGCACGTGACAAAATCCGAAGGCAATGTTTTGTATCAACTGGATGGCCAGTCTGCACTGGATCTGTATAAAAACTATCTGGGTCCAGAAAAGTCGGAAAATCTTTCCTACAATCAGTTTTTATTTCCCTTGAGCTATCGAACCGAAGGGATGAAACGTGAGGTGGTTCGGACTGTTTTGGCTATCAATGAAGATGAAAAGACAATGACTTTTGCGGGAGATATTCCTGAAGGTTCGTTAGCCCGACTGATGAAAACGAATAATTTTCGTTTGGTAGAAGGGGCTCATAATGCGGCAAACATGGCAAATGAAAGGTTTTTGGATAACTCAATGCAACTGGCAATCCTGGTCAGTTGTGTGGGCAGGAAAATTGTTATGAGACAACGCATTGATGAAGAGATTGAGGAGGTCCGGGAGGTGGTGGGGGAATCACCCGTTTTGACTGGATTCTATTCCTATGGGGAGATTGCTCATTTTCAACAGTTTGGAAGTTGCGAGTTTCATAATCAAACGATGACGATCACATCTTTTTCAGAAATCTAGAATGCATAAATTGTTGCGCAAGCAAATCGACCGGTTGTTAAAGGGTTCCAATCTGGAATCTGCGCAGATGCTGAAATTTTTGTCCGCCGTGGAAGAATCCTATGAGCAGTTTGAGTCCGATTACATGATGCTGGAACGAGCCATGGATTTGGCGTCAGATGAATTGTTGGGGAAAAACGCTTCTCTTAAACTGGAGATCCAGAAAAAGCAGTTGGCTGAAGAAGCTTTGATTGAAGTTCAGGGGCAATTGGAGGAAAGAGTAAAACTACGAACAGCCGAATTGCAAAAGGCAAAAAGTGACGCGGAAACGGCTAACAAAGCCAAGTCGGAATTCCTGGCACGAATGAGTCACGAATTGCGCACTCCCATGAACACGATTTTAGGATTTTCCTGCCTGCTTTTAAATGACTCCAAATCGCCCCTCTCCGACTCGCAGGCACAAAGCATTGAGAACATCCAATCATCGGGTCAACATCTTCTTCAATTGATAAATGAAGTTCTCGACCTTTCCAGAGTTGAAAGCGGTACTCTGGAGTTGGTGACTGAAAACATTGATGTCTATGAATTGCTGGAAAATGTGATCGCTGCTTCGGTTCCTTTAGCTTCAAAAAAGAGGGTCTCTCTGCATTTTGATGGAGAAAACAGGGAACCCTGTTTTGTGTCTGCGGATCACCTTCGATTGAGACAGGTCTTTCTGAACCTGATTTCAAATTCGATCAAATACAACAGGGATCGAGGCAGTGTGCGTATTTTCCTGTCCGATATCACAAGAGATTCTGTCCGGGTCAATTTTGAAGACACGGGTTTTGGCATTCCAGAGGAAAAATATGCTTCCCTTTTTGTTGCCTTTGAACGGCTGGGTGCCGAGCATTTGGGAGTGGAGGGGACGGGTATCGGACTGGCTATTTCCAAAGACCTGGTCGCCCTGATGGGGGGGAGCATCGGCTTTGAAAGTACTCTCGAAGAAGGCAGTACTTTTTATGTTGATTTGATTCGTACTCACGATACAGACCATTCTTTCACTCGGCAGATCACGTCGGATACTGTTTTATGGGGAAACAGCGTTCCTGAAGATAGAATGAGATTGCTTTATATTGAAGATAATAAGAAAAATATGGATTTGATGCGACATATCCTTAAGTTTCGTCCGAATGTTGATCTGGTTGAAGCGAAGGATGCTTATTCTGGAATCGATCTTGCTCTTGCACAATTACCAGACCTCATTCTCATGGATCTCAATCTTCCCGGAATGGACGGTTTGGCCGCCTTCGATCGGCTGAAAAATTTGTCAGAGACCCGAGATATTCCCGTGATGGCCTTGACCGCAAATGCTATGGAGCATGAGAAGGAAAAGGCTATGAATTTGGGTTTTGAGGA
Source organism: Nitrospinae bacterium CG11_big_fil_rev_8_21_14_0_20_45_15 (assembly GCA_002787235.1). GTDB lineage: Bacteria > Nitrospinota > Nitrospinia > Nitrospinales > VA-1 > Nitrohelix. Next base: position 31,099 of record PCWG01000037.1, on the reverse strand, counting down.
TTACCTCATCAAACCCATCGATATTTCACAGCTCTTGATGAAAATCGATGAGATTTTTAAGAGAAAAGTTTCCTAGTTTGATTCCCCTCAAGTATTTTCCCCTCATTTTTTTCGTCCGGTGATGGGTTGTCTGGACGAATGGAGTTTTTTTTGAATTCACAATTAAATTTTTTGGAACAAACCGGTCAGATGTTGATATCCGGTTTCGAAGGCACCGCACTCACCACGCAAACCGAGGATTTCATCGGAAGTCATAAGTTGGGTGGTTTGATATTGTTTGAACGGAATTTTGATGAGCCCGATCAATTGCTCGAATTGACGCGGGACTTGCAGAAGTTTGCGAAAAAAAATTTGCCTGCGCCGCTTTTTATTTCTGTGGATCAGGAGGGCGGGCGGGTTTCGCGCCTGGGAGCTCCTTTCACTGCATTTCCTCATCCTTCTTATCTTGATCGCACGCGGTCGGAGACTCTGGCGCAACGCTTTGGAAACGCTTTGGCGAACGAATTGCGGGCGGCGGGTGTGAATATGGTTTACGCTCCGGTATTGGATGTGGACAGCAATCCAGACAATCCCATCATCGGTCGTCGCGCATTCAGCAGTACTCCGGAATGGGCGGGCAAGCTGGCCTGTGCTTTTGCCCGGGGAGTCCGCTCTGCGCAAGTGATACCTGTTGGGAAACACTTTCCCGGTCATGGCGATACAGACAGAGATTCGCATCTGGAATTGCCGAAAGTACAGCGCGAGATTCAATCGTTGGAGGAAACCGAGCTTCCACCTTTTGCACGTGCCGTTGAAGAGGGGCTGGAGGCGATCATGCCCGCCCATGTCATCTATTCGGCGTGGGACAAGGACAACCCAGCTACATTTTCACATTTTATCTTGCAGGATTTGTTACGCAAGCGGCTTGGATTTGAAGGCATTGTTATTTCCGACGATCTGGACATGAAGGCAATCGATGACAATTACCCTGAGGATTCGGTTCCCGTTTTGGGTTTTTTAGCGGGCATCGACTTGTTTCTTGTGTGTCACGATCTGGGAAAAATCACACGAATTCAAAATCGATTGCTGAGGGGATTGGAAGAGGGCGAAGTACCTTTAGAACGAGTGACACATTCGGTTGCAAGAATTCTCAAATTAAAACAGCGAATCGTGGAACCACCGGCAGGCCCGGCGAGAGTTTTACAACTCGCAGAGGAGCATCGAGCACTGGTCAATGAGTTGAATGCGGAATCGCATTAACTCGCCGGCTGGACGTAGGACTCCAGATAGATTTTGAGAGCGTCCAGATTGGGCAGGACAACATCGGCATTTTCAAAATCAATGCTTTGATTGAGTGGGTTGCGTATGATGATGCAGGGGATATTTGCACTGTGTGCCGCAGTCAGCCCCTTTAAGGCATCTTCAATCACGACGCAGTTTTCCGGAGAACATTTCAGGAACCTTGCGGCATTGAGAAAAATGTCAGGGTAAGGTTTTTCTTTGATCGCTTCCCCTTTCCCAAATATGGCAGGGAACAGGGGAAGGGCGTTTTCGTTTTTGAGTATGGCCTGAATATCGTGTTTCCAGGAACCTGAGGCGATGGCCAATTTACGGGTTTTTGACAGGATTTCCGCAATTCGCCGGGCGGATGGGAAAAATTTGATTTCGCCACTTTGACAAAATTGTGAGTAGAGATTGAATTTTTCCAGCCGCAATGCCTTGGGATCGACGGGTAAATTGAGGTCGTGTCTTTCAATTTCACCGATGATACCCCCGCCTTTAGAGGTCCACTCGACCCAGTATTCTTCGGGATCAAGCGTGTGCCCGTATTGCTGAAACAGGGTGTTATAAGCTTTGTAGTGGTAGGGTTCTGAATCAACAAGCAAGCCGTCGAAGTCGAAAAGCACCGCTTCCACGCGGTTGAAGATTTGATCCAGTTTTTGTATTTGTTCCGTCGATAGTGATGGGCTCATGGATTGATTGGTTGATTTTCGGTTCATTCGATAGACATGGCAAAGCGTTCGGTTCTGACTCGACCTGCGTCCGTATCCCAGGACCAATAGATGTTCTGGGCTTTTCCTTTGACTTTCCGTGCATCAAGAAAACCCCAAAATCGGCTGTCCTGACTGTTTTCCCTGTTGTCACCCATCATGAATAACATTCCCGGCGGAATCATTACCGGGGCGATATTGTCTCGTTGTGGGAGACTGGCCCCCGGCTCTTGATGCCAGATGTAGGGTTCGTTGAGTAATTTGTTGTTGATGAAAACTTTTTGATCGCGAATTTCAAGCAGGTCTCCGGGAACGCCAATGACACGCTTGATGAAGTCTTTCTTTTCATCTTTTGGAAATTTGAATACGATCACATCACCGCGTTTGGGGATTTCTGGAAAAAGCACGATGTCTTCAAAAAGTTTGATATCCAAAAGAGGAATTTCATTAGGAATATGGATGCCATAGGAAAACTTGGAAACGAGGATATGATCTCCGACCAAAAGAGTCTTCATCATCGACTCAGAAGGGATTTTGAAGGCCTGTACGATGAAAGTTCGGATGAAAAGTGCCAACAGCAGTGCGATAAAAAACGCTTCAGCGGTTTCGCGGACAACACTTTTTGTTTGTTCTGGAGTCGTGACAGGTTTGGCTTGATCCGTTGTATTATTTTCCATCGGTCCTCAAAACTGCCAAAAAGGCTTCTTGTGGGATTTCTACGCTTCCAATTTGTTTCATTTTCTTTTTTCCAGCCTTTTGTTTTTCGAGCAGTTTTCTTTTTCGGGTGATGTCGCCGCCGTAACACTTGGCGAGAACGTTCTTCCTCAAAGCTTTGACAGTTTCTCTGGCGACGACTTTAGCACCGATCGCGGCTTGAATAGCGACTTCAAACATTTGTTGGGGAATCTGCTCTTTCAAACTTTTCGCGAGAGCCCGCCCCTGATAATAGGCCTTGTCTTTATGTATGATGAGGGAAAGCGCATCGACCAGCTCGCCATTCAGTAAAATGTCCAATTTTACCAGACTGGATGAACGAAAATCTAAAAATTCGTAGTCAAAAGAAGCGTATCCCTTCGTTGCCGATTTCAGGCGGTCGTAGAAGTCCAGCACGATTTCATTGAAAGGCAGGTCATATTGAAGCATTACCGTCTGTGGATTCAGGTACTCCATTTTGGTCTGCAATCCACGTCGTTCCAATGCCAAAGACATGATGGTGCCGATGTATTCTTCGGGGGCGACCACGGTTCCGCGAACATAGGGTTCTTCCAAATGTTCAATGTTTTTAATATCTTTCAATTTTGAAGGATTGTCGATGAGGATGGTCTCGCCGTCGGTGGTGACGATTTTGTAAACGACGGTAGGTGCCGTGGTCAACAATTCAACGTGGTATTCCCTTTCCAGACGTTCGCGTACGATTTCCATGTGAAGCAATCCTAAAAAACCACAACGGAATCCGAACCCAAGTGCCGTAGAAGTTTCGGCTTCATAAGTGAAAGAGGCATCGTTGAGCATTAGTTTTTTCAGGGCGTCACGCAAGAGTTCGTACTGTTCGCCGCTGATAGGATACAACCCGCTGAATACCATAGGGTTGACTTCTTTGTAACCTTGCAGGGGTTGCGGTGTCTTGCGTTTGGCATTCGTAATGGTGTCACCGATTTTGGTTTGCCCGAGTTCCTTGATCCCTGCGACAACATAACCAACGTCTCCGGCCTGAAGCACGTCCAGCTTGATTTGCGCGGGAGTGAAGGCACCCAGTTCTTCTACCTGATACGTTTTGTCAGCGGCCATCAAGTAAATAGGATCGCCCACTCGCATCGTTCCTTCGACAATCTTGACCAGAACAATGACACCCTTGTACGCATCGTACCAGGCATCAAACAGCAAGGCACTCAACGGTTTTTCGGAATCTCCCTCAGGAGGTGGAATTTGATCTGCGATGGCTTGCAACAGTTCATCGATTCCGATGCCTTGTTTGGCACTGGTCAGGATGGCACCACCCGCTTCGATTTGTAAAATATCCTCCAACTGTTCCTTGATGGCTTCAGGATTGGCACTGGGAAGATCGATTTTATTGATGACAGGGATGATGGTCAGATTGATTTTCAATGCGAGATTGAGATTAGCGATGGTCTGGGCCTGGATTCCCTGTGTCGCATCGACGATCAATAAGGCACCCTCGCAGGCGGCCAGCGAACGGGACACTTCATAGCTGAAGTCAACATGGCCGGGAGTGTCTATCATATTAAAAATATAAGGATTTCCGGCCGCGTCTTTGTAGCTGAGGCGCACTGTTTGGGCTTTTATGGTGATGCCGCGCTCGCGTTCCAGCTCCATATTGTCCAGCACCTGTTCTTTCATCTCCCGTTTTTGGAGTCCTCCGGTGGCAAGAATCAGCTTATCGGCCAGAGTGGATTTGCCGTGGTCAATGTGGGCGATGATTGAAAAATTTCGTACGTTTTTTTTGTCCATTGTCAATTCAAAAGGGCCTGGTTAAGGGGATGATCTGCTATCGTGATTGTTCGGTGAAGCGCGGATAGAAATTAAACTTTCATGTGTGAGTTGTCAATTCGCCAGATGGATTATAAGGGACGGTTGCGATGGGATTTTTAAGAACTTCCCGCCACTCGTCAAAGCAGTGAACCATGGCCTCATAATCTTTTTGATTGTCGATGTCGAGAGCGGCTCCAGGGTAGGGAACTTCTATGGCTGTGAATCGAGTTTTCAGGATCGTCGAAATACATTTTTCCAAACCCTCCTTTACATTCCAGGTTCGAAAATAACGAACCAGCGAATCCAGTTGCAACGCAGAGAATAGCAGGCACAGCTCAAGTCCAATATAATAAGGATAATGTTGGAATTTGTCTTTACCAAATAACGAGATCCCAAACAAAATGAAATTTTTGAAATTTCGTTGATAACGGTATTGATACATTTTTTGAATGTAGGCCCGATTTGCTATCTTTAAAGGTTTTACCAGATGCAGATTGTTGATGCGGTAACTATTTTTTTCAAGGTGCAAATAAGCCATTTTGATTCCCGGTTTATCCTTTTTGGGGTAAAACGGTTTCAGCGTATCCGCAGCAGTCAAACCCAGAATATGGTCGTAGTGCTCTGTGTCGCATTGACCAATGAAATATTCCACCTCATGAGGGCGGATGAGGGGGGCATCGCAAGGAACGATCAACACGGCTTTGTTGATGATTTCCGGTCGCTCAAGTTCCTCCTCAGCACCTCCAGAGGGCAAAGTAGCTAAAAAAGCACTCCATATATTTTCAAATAAATTTCTTTTCTGATCCAGAATCTGTATTTTTTTGGGATGGTTCAGGTCGATTCCATCGGCTGTAAGCGTAGACCTGATTTTGTCCTGCAAACCTACAATATAAATGGTACGAATGGAGGCTACATTTTGTAACGACTCCGCCACATAGCTGATGATGGCCTTGTTCTGGATTGGGAGAAAGGCTTTGTGTTGCCGATATATTTTATAGCTGGATTCACCTTCCCCTGCGAGAAGTATCGCGTCGTAACTTTGATCTGTTGAATCAATTTTCATGTCCATATTTTTGCAAGGGTTGATTTTAAACTGTTATATGATAACACTTCTTGAAAATGGGTAGAAAATGAATTTGCCTTGAGGTTCGACGGTTCACTGTGTTTTTTCGATGGCTCGTGTTTCCGAGTTGCGTCAACGGTGGAAATTGGTTATACCAGTACCCTTGGAATGTATGCAAAGTTTTTTACTCACCGATCGGCTGGAAGCATCGGTCGCAAATATAAAATACAAGATGACTGACGAATCTGCAGTAGTTCTAAAAAATACACCTTTGCTGGAATTGCACAAAGAACTGGGTGCGAAAATGGTTCCCTTTGCGGGTTGGTACATGCCGATCCAATATGCCGGTGTCATGGAAGAGCATCGATGCGTTCGTGAGAGTGTCGGGATGTTTGACGTGAGCCACATGGGTGAAATTGATGTCAAAGGACCTGGCGCGCGCGATTATCTGCAAAATTTGACCACCAATGATGTTGATAAAATGACCGATGGCTCGGTGCTTTACTCCCTGATGTGTTATGAAAATGGCGGCGTCGTGGACGATTTGTTGATTTACCGATGGTCCCCGGAGCATTATTTTCTTTGTGTCAACGCATCCAACATTGAAAAAGATTTTCAGTGGGCTTCCGAACAGATGAAATCTTTTGATGTCAAAGTCACTGATATCAGTACCCAAACCGCGCAACTTGCGATTCAGGGGAAAAATGCGGAGGCTCTTCTGCAACCTGCCAGCGATGTCGCATTGGATGATCTGCAATATTATCATTTTAAAAAAGGGCATATTTACGGCACGGAGTGTATAATCTCGCGCACCGGATACACAGGGGAAGATGGTTTCGAATTGTATCTTGAAGCAGAGAAGGCAGAGGCTCTGGCGCGCAAAATTCTGGAGGATGGCAAATCCTTCGGTTTGCAACCCATCGGACTGGGAGCCCGCGATACTCTGCGGCTGGAAATGGGCTATGCCCTTTATGGAAACGAAATCTCAGCAAATGCGTCCCCTTTGTCTGCCGGACTGGGCTGGGTGATCAAGCTGGACAAAGAAGGTGGCTTCATTGGTCGCGATGCCTTGTGTGCCGATAAAGCGAAAGGTTTCGAACGCCGTCTGGTGGGAGTGAAACTGGAGACCCGTGGAGTTCCACGATCGCATTATCGGGTTCTCAAAGATGGAGTTGAAGTGGGCGAGGTTGCCAGCGGTGCTTTTTCTCCCTCCTTGAATGCAGGCATTGCATTGTGTTACGTTTCTACCACACTTGCCCGAGTCGATGAGTTGTTGGATATAGAAATAAGGAGCAATACGTTTCCTGCAAAAGTTGTCAAATTGCCGTTTATCCCCAGTTCTGTGAAAAAATAAACAGAATCTGCCGGGCACCTATTTATCATTTTAGATCTTAGATCGGGAGGAAAAGATGGAGACTCCGAAAAACCTGTTGTATACCATTGAACACGAATGGATTCGGATTGAAGGAAATAAGGGCTTTGTAGGCGTGACCAGTTTCGCGCAAGATCAACTGGGAGATGTTGTATTTGTGGAACTTCCTGAAGTGGGAAGGAAATTGGAACAGGATGAGGCTTTTGGCGTGATCGAGTCGGTCAAAACCGTTTCCGATCTGTATTCCCCTGTCTCAGCGACGGTCAAAGCCGTTAATAAAGAGCTGGAAACGCGACCCGAGCTGGTCAACTCCGATCCTTATGGAGAAGGCTGGATCATCGAGGTTGAGTTGACTGGCACAGAAAAAACAGACCATTTGCTCAGCGCAGAGAAATATGAAGAGCAATGTTCCAACGAAGCCCATTGATCGCCCTTCCCATAGACTATGTCCTACGTTCCTCATACAGAAAATGATATCAAAGAGATGCTGGCATCCATCGGCGTTCAGAACATCGATGAGTTGTTTGCCTGCATCCCTGAAGTTTTACGTCTCAAAAGAGAGCTGAATCTGCCAACGGTTTTATCAGAAGCCGATTTAACTGCGCATTTCGATGAATTGGAAAAACGTAATATGGGCGCGAGCTCTGTTTTTCTGGGTGCAGGAGCCTATCGCCATTATGTTCCCGCCATTGTCAGCGCGCTTGCATTGCGTGGTGAATTTTCAACGAGCTATACCCCCTATCAACCCGAGGTCAGCCAGGGCACCCTGCAGGCAATTTTTGAATTTCAGACCATGTTTGCGATGTTGACAGGTATGGATGTTGCCAATGCCTCCATGTACGATGGAGCTTCCGCATTAGCCGAAGCGGTTTTGATGGCCAGGCGTATCAACAAACGCAAACGGGTTTTGATTTCGCAGGCAACCCATCCCGAGTATCGTCAGGTGATTCAGACCTATTGTCCCGGCGATGTCATCGAGTGGGTTGAGATTCCTTACGACAGGGAAAGTGGACAGACCGACCTGAATGTTCTGCGCGAAAAGATGGACAACGAAACATGCGCAGTGGTTCTGCAAAGCCCCAATTTTTTTGGGACCATTGAGGAATATGAGGGGCTCGATCAGGACATCAAAAAATGCGGTGCCTTGTTGATCGTCAATGTCGTCCCGGCTTTGTCGATGGCACTGCTCAAATCGCCCGGAGAACGCGGCGCGGATATCGTATGCGGGGAAGGGCAGTCATTGGGTTTGCCCGTTTCTTATGGCGGTCCCTACGTTGGTTTTTTTGCAGTGCGCAAGGAATACCTGCGACAGATGCCCGGCCGCCTCTGTGGTGAAACCCGGGACCGCGAAGGACGCAGAGCTTTTGCATTGACCCTTTCCACGCGCGAACAACACATACGCCGCGAAAAAGCGACTTCCAATATTTGTACCAATCAAGGTCTGTGTGCTTTGTCCGTTGCGATTTATATGACCGCAATGGGAAAACAGGGTTTGCGGGATTTGGCGATTCTGAATTTGAGAAAAGCCGATTACCTGAAAAATCAGCTCGCCAAACTTGAGGGTTATGAAATAAGATTCTCCTCGAACACTTTCAATGAATTTGTTCTTCGTTGTCGAGGCAAGGCGGGTGATGTTCGTGCGACACTGCTGACCGACGGCATTGTTGCCGGGCTTCCATTGGGAGAATATTATCCCGAACTCGATGATTCCCTTCTGCTTTGCGTGACCGAGCTCAACAGCCGGGAAGAAATAGACCGGCTCGTGGATCGATTGGCCGCCATCTAGGATAAACGGACATTTGCCCGTTTATCCTTTTAGCAATCCAATACACCAACGATCCACTATGTGGCAGAGATTGAATTATTTTTTGATCTTGGTGAACTTCGTTCCCTCTAAAGTGAGATTGTACATCAGCCCTTCCTGATCGATCACAAAAGCCACGATAGGATCTTTGATACTGTTGGTGTCAATCGCGTCGCCCACACCGAGAGTTGCCAGAGCGACCGATCCATCGACGCCAGCCTTCCAGCCTTCACTATTGCGGAATTTTTGCAAAGCCTCATCCTGGGTGAAAATCAGGATCACGGTTCGTGCCTGCGCCCCCAGTTGAAATCCGATGGAAGCGGACACGGTGTTGTAATAATCTACCGTTTTGCCACCAATTCTCAGTGCACCTTCTCCGTATTCCCCGCCGATGCCGAAACCGGCTTTATAAACTTTAGGGAACACCAGAACACCTTTGGCATTTTTGAGAAAAACTTCAGCACCGCCAATGTCTTTTTTGAACTTTTCCAAAGTTGCATCAACACTCACTTCAATTTCCAACACCGAACCGGCGAAGGATTGAATGGGGGCCAACAGACAGAATGCCAATATCACCGTCTGCAAGTAGAGATAGATGGGGCCTTTATATTTGGGAATTTGAGAAATCATAGGTTGCTCTTTTCAGTAAAATAATTCTAGGTTTGACTGCGGATTGTGCTTATTTTGGAGTGATGATTTCAATATATTCTGTTACTGATGATACACCTTCTGTTTTTTTGATCACGTCAAGGACCAATTCTTTTTCCATAGGAGTAGCGGCTCGACCGATGACATAAATGTGATTCAGAACAGAACGCCAGCGGAAATTGACAGAACTGACATTCTCTATTGTGATCAATTGTGCTTTGATTTTGGTTTCTATCCAGAAATCACTGACCGTCTCTCCCATCCCACCCTTGGAGTCTCCTCCTTGTTCCTTGGCGTTGCGTCGGCGTTCGATGTCCTGTGCCGATGCGAGTTGGATGTCGTTGTATACTGTTTTAATGCGCGAATCTTCCCGAGCCAGTGTTTCTACTTCGCTTTTTAAAGAGGCATTTTCGAGAGCCCCCGTCAGCATCACGCGTTTCTCCCAGACATCCACGCCAACGTCCAACAGCAAACCTTTATCCTTGTCGGATAATCGTTGCAGGATGCCGGTTACGATTTTAGCATCGGTCACCTGATCTTCTGTGGATCGGTCCTCAAAAGCTTTCATCGCTGTTTCGTTGACCAGAGATGTGCAAGCGTTCAAAAAAAGGCCTGCCAGAAAAATCATGGATAAAAAAGATACCTTTGTTTGTGAATGAATCATGTGGTGTTTCTCCAAATGAATTTAAAGTATGAGAAAACGCATTAAAAATTTTGAAAACCCATGCCAAGGGCAGAGGCCTATTCCTTTAGTAGAATCGCACAGAATCGCTTCAAAAAAATATTAAATTTTGTTTTAAAAATAAAGTTCGTGAAGATGGAAAACTTTGAGAAGCAGGTCGTTTTTTCAAGGGAAAACGAGTTTTGGAAAAATACATTGATCTTAAAATATTATTACAGAATGAGGCGACAGCTCCATTTCAGCATCACATTTGAAGAATGATCAACAAAGGGAGTAATGTGAGGCCGACAAGTGATAAAAAAGCATGGGCCAACACGTCCCAACGTTTGCTCAAAGGGATGACTGTGATAAAGTAAAGCCCAACGAGATAATCCCAAAGGGTGTTTTTGCCGTGTGTCTGATTCAGGATTAAAAAATAGGCCAAACAAAATACAATGGCGTAATAGAGCCATTGGTGTATTTTTATGACAGAGGCACTGCGTTTGAAAAAACCAGCGTAGGCACCCAATGCCAAATTCACAATGTGAAAACCCATGGCAAGGCACACCCATATCAAAGAGGGTGATGCGCTTATATGTTTGATGATATAGGATCCCATGGGATGGGGAAAATGAGAAAATTATTCAACGGTCTTTATTGAATGGCAGTGTATCATGAAATTAAATCTGGAAGATTGTAAAGTATTGGTCACGGGTGGATCTGATGGAATTGGCCGGGCGATGGCTCTTGCGTTTGCCGGTGAAGGGGCTCGTGTTGCAGTTTGCGCTCGAAGTCAAGCAGGATTGGATAAGTTAAAGAACGAGATGTCAGGGCAGGGGCATATTTTCAAAACAGCCGACCTCACGAAGGTGTCGGATGTCGAATCCCTGCACGCAACGATCCTTGAACAATGGGGCGGGTTGGACGTTCTGGTCAATAATGTGGGGGCGATCCAAAAAATGGGAACTTTTCTGGACTTGACCGACGAGGATTGGCGCGAAGTTTTCGATATCAACCTGTTGTCGGCGGTACGAGTCCTTCGGCTGTTTATTCCCGAACTGCGCAAATCCTCCGCACCGAGTATCATTAATATCTCATCAATAGCCGCAGTGCGGCCTGAAGAAGTTTTCCCGCATTATTCAGCAATGAAAGCAGGTCTTTCCAACCTGACGGCGTCACTTTCACAAACCCTCGCAGGTGATGGCATACGTGTCAATACCATATCGCCTGGGCCAGTCTGGTCTCGATCCTGGGAGAATGAAGCCTTGGCCGTCGCGCAAGAAACGGGGAAAAAGCTGGAAACGGTTCGCGAAGAATTTCGTGCCGGTTCGGCAGAGCGGATTCCTCTCAAGCGAATGGGTGAACCCGAAGATTTATCGGGATTGGTTTTGCTTTTGGCGTCTCAATCAAGTGCCTGGATCACGGGAAGCAATTTCACCGTCGATGGCGGTATTGTTCGTAACCTTTAATTGAACCTGAGCCGGTTTGATAATATGAAAAATTTTACTTGTCCACTCGTTCGTTTGATTATTATTTTTCTTGTCAGCATGGCTCTTGCCCGATGTACGGTGTCTCCTCAGACGCATGAATTGCGCGAGCCCATGAATACCGATCTGGAAATTTTCGACAAGCGGTTTCGTGCCTTGTCTTTTGGCGATTTGAGTATGGATCGGTTTTGGATCAGGGCGGAAGAGGATGCCGATCGGGCACCTGTTCCATTGAACAATTACAGCATCGCCGATGTCGTTGAAAGAGCCCGCAAAGGAGTGGTCAATATTTACGCACAGACCGTGGTGGAAAGAGAAGTCCGGTTTGGAATATCTCCCAATGATTTACTGCCGATAAAAATCCCTCTGGTTTCCAACCTGTTAGAGATTTTGCCATTTCAAGTCCCGCTCTCCCAAGAGGAGGAAGGAGTCAGTCTCGGTTCCGGTTTTATAATCAATGCCGAGGGCTACATTCTCACCAACGCACACGTGATCAATAATGCTGTGGGGATACAGGCGGTTTTGTCGGATGGCGAAGAGCAATATCCCGCGCAGATCATTGGCATTGATCGATTGACCGATCTGGCACTCATTAAAATTGACGCCGGCAAACCGTTATTTCCGCTGGCATTGGGCAATTCCGATGATTTACGAACCGGAGAACTGGTGTTGGCACTTGGGAATCCTCTGGGGTTGAAGCACACGGTTACGTCGGGATTGATCAGTGCAAAAGAACGCGTGAGCCCGATGTCCCATGGGAATGTCGATTTTCTGCAGACCGATTCGGCAATCAATCCCGGAAGCAGTGGTGGCCCCTTATTGAATCTGTATGGAGAGGTGGTGGGTGTGAACACTGCGATCATTCAGAAAGCCCAGTTGATTGGTTTTGCAATTCCTATTGACACCGTCAAGGAAGTCATGCCTATGCTTGCATTAGGGAAAACCGAACGTGGCTGGTTTGGCGCGCAGGCGCATCCCTTGTCATTGTCGCAGGCAAACTTGTTGAATTTGCCCATCCGTGGAGGCATGATCGTTCGCGAAGTGGCACCCGAAAGTCCTGCCAGCAAAGCGGGAATGAAAGCAAATGATGTGATTGTTTCGGTCAACGGCACCCCGATAGACAGTTTTGTTATTTTCAGGAGAAAACTTTTAGGGATGCCGCCCGGACAAACCGTAGCGATGGAAGTTTTTCGAGAAGGAAAAATCATCGCGATTTCCGGTACTTTGGAAAAACAAAAAGTAGAAGCCGTTCCCTGAACAGGGCTAAAGAGAATTGACCGTCCGTTTTTGAAAGCTCATTGCTAAAATCTGAGAACGATTGCTATAATCGAGTTGAACAATAACTCAATACGATACTCAAACAAGAGAAACTATGTCCGATAAAGAATTCCCCAGTGAAGCTGAAAAGACCGTTTACGAACGGGATAAAACCGCAAAAGAGCCTGTCGCGGCCGATGCCACTCCGCAAGTGGTAAAGCCTGTGCTCAAATTACGCAAGGCATTTGTCCCTAAAAAAGTGAAGTTGGACAAGCCCATGGAACGTCGGGCACGGCACATACTGGTAACCAGTATCGAAGCCGCGAATATGTTTCGTGATACCTTGCTGGAGTTCCAAAAGGAGTTGGCAGAGCAGGCTTCAGACGATCCTGAAAAAGAATACCAGGACTTGCAGAAGTTGGAAAATTTGTTTTCCCGGCTGGCTAAAAAATACAGCACCTGTCCGAGCAAGGCATTGGGTGGAAGTCTGGATTGGATTTATGCCGGCATAGCGGTTTCTGACAGTCCAGATATACTGAATCAGGAATTGGTCAATGCAATCATGAGTGCTCCTAAAGACGGCATTGGGGAACCTGTCAAAACCGTCTTCGGATATCATCTGATCATGATCTGTGACACGCAAATACATATTCCGCGCGTCAAAAAGACTACAGGCACGCAAGTTCCCAGTGTACCCGGAATACCTGGTGTACCCAAGTAGTCAAAGAATATTCAAATTCCTCGACTAAAAATCGATGTCTTTGCCCATCTGCTCCGAAAGAATGATTTCAACAGGGGTCAGGTTTTTTTTCTCATTATTGCAGGACTTGCAGGAGGGAACGACATTCCCTTTTGTGCTTTTCCCACCTCGTGAAATAGCGATGAGGTGGTCCATCGTCAGCTCCGACGGTTCAAACACTTGTCCGCAATGAGCGCAAATGCCGCGTGCCCGTTTATTTTGCCACCATTGCGTTTGTTTGAGCTTACGAGCTTTTTCTCTTTCCTTGCGATAAGCCGGGTCGTCTCTATTCATACCTTAAGGGGATTGCTCATCAGTTCGATCCAGTCTGGAGCGATCATTACTTGAAGGTTGCAGGTTTTTCGTACAGCGCGCACACTTCCCGACAAACTTCCACGCGGGTACCAATGCCGGTCGCCACAATCGAATTCAAACCCCATGGCGGCTGAAAGTTTGGTTTCGCAGGTCCAGAAACAACTTCCGTAACTGAGTTCAAAGACAGGATCAAGATGGAGAAAGAAAGTTTTCCCTCTTGATTGAAAGGGTTTGGCAATTTCATACAAACTTTGGATTTCCAGACGAAGCGGAAGTCGCCAGTCCTCATAGCCGCCTGTTTTTTTTTCATTCAGTTCCTGAATGTATTCGTTTGCTTCATACCAATCGACGTATTTGCCTTTTTCAGGATAAGAGTAGCTCTCCTGCCAGACCAGCCCGGTCGCACGATCTTCAATCGCTCCCTGCATATTGTCTACAAAACGTTGCGTCATAAGTCCTTTTATATTTTAACGATAATATTTTTAGAAATGGAAATCAGATTATCCAGATTTTCCCATACTTATAGAGAGGGAACACTCTTTTACATTCCTGAAATACATTTTATCGAGAGATGGGAGCAAGCGCAAGTTATCCCGTTCGCAATCAGTAGATAAAGAAATACTAAAGTTATTATTTCTCATACCGTTAGATTATCTAAACCATAAAAAATTTGGAGCAAAATCTAACGTATGATTTCGCATAGAATAAAAGTTCAGGAGCTATGGATATCGGCTTTGTTGCTCATCACGAGTGTCTTGCTGTTATGGGTTTCTGGCGCATTGGCCGCCGAAAAATCCCAAATAGATCAAGCCGAAGTCCTGAATAAAAAAATCATGGTGCTGTATGACAAAGGGGCCTTCGCCGAAGCCGTTCCACTGGCCTTGCAGGCTTTGACTCTGCGTGAAAGTATGTTGGGTCCCAAACATCCCAATGTCGCAGTCAGTTTGAATAATCTGGGTTTGCTCTATGCTTCATTGGGAGATTTCTCAAAGGCGGAAAAATTATATCTGAGGGCACTGGATATTTTGCAAACACACCTCGGTTCCAACCATCCCCATGTCGCCGCAACATTGAGAAATCTTGAGACACTCTACGAACTCATAGAAGAAGACAAGCTGGATCGGGAAGCCATCTTAATGGTTTGAAATATTTATCTTCCTCTAAAATCCAAATTGAACCCATCCATAGGTTTCCCATTTTGTGATTTTGTGCGGTTTGGCTTTCATTTAAAAAGCGTTGACAAACCGGAAACTTTTATATAGAGTATCCCCAATCTCCAAAAATTTTGGCTCCTTTAAAAGCCCACTCCATAAAAGAATCAATCGAAGATAAATTCCAATAACTCAAGGCAATAGCAAGCCAGACAGTCCCTCTTTTACCAAAAAAATATCAAACCGATTGCGCACAGACGCAAATCCTCTAACCAGACCCCGAAGGAAGACCATCTCCAATGAGTAATCAAATGAACATCGAAGAGTTAAAAGCAAAAACCATCTCGGATCTTACCGCGATCGCCAGGGATCTCAAAATTCAAGGCCACAGCGGTCTGCGTAAGCAGGACCTGATTTTTAAGATTTTAGAAGCGAAAACAGAAAAAGATGGTTTGATGTTCGGACAGGGGGTTTTAGAGATATTGCCCGATGGCTTTGGATTTCTACGCGCTCCGGCTTATAATTATTTGCCGGGTCCGGATGATATTTATGTATCGCCATCGCAGATACGAAAATTTGATATGCGTACAGGGGACACAATATCCGGCCAGATTCGCCCTCCCAAAGAAAGCGAACGCTATTTTGCCCTGCTTAAAGTAGAAGCCATCAATTTTGAAAATCCCGGTAAGGCCAAAGAAAAAATTCTGTTCGACAACCTGACACCGCTTTATCCTTCGGAAAGACTTCGTTTGGAGGTCCCCGGAAGCACCGATTACAGTGCCCGTGTCATGGATTTGATGACTCCGATCGGCAAAGGTCAGCGTGGTTTGATTGTGGCTCCACCGAGGACCGGTAAGACAATGCTTTTGCAATCCATTGCAAACAGCATCAGTATCAACTATCCAGACGTGACCCTCATTGTTTTACTCATCGACGAACGCCCGGAAGAAGTTACCGACATGATGCGTTCGGTCAATGGTGAAACCATCAGTTCTACTTTTGACGAACCCGCGCAACGACACGTTCAAGTCGCTGAAATGGTGATCGAAAAGGCCAAACGACTGGTCGAACACAAACGTGACGTCGTGATTTTGCTAGACAGCATCACTCGATTGGCACGAGCTTACAACGCCATCGTACCGCCCAGTGGCAAAGTGCTTTCCGGTGGTGTCGATTCCAACGCATTGCAACGCCCCAAACGTTTTTTTGGTGCCGCTCGTAATCTGGAGGAACAAGGAAGTCTGACGATTATCGCTACCGCATTGGTCGATACAGGAAGCCGGATGGACGACGTTATTTTCGAAGAATTCAAAGGAACGGGCAATATGGAAATTGTTCTGGATCGCAAACTGGCTGACAAGAGGACTTTCCCGTCCATCGACATCAACCGATCCGGTACGCGAAAAGAAGAATTGCTTTTGCCACCAGAAGATTTGCAAAGAGTTTGGCTGTTGAGAAAAGTTTTACTACCAATGGGAATCCATGATACGATGGACCTTCTCTTGGCTAAAATAAAAGAAACTAAAACAAACAGCGAGTTCCTCTCGACAATGAACTCGTAAGGAGAGCGTACAGATACCATGAAAGCTGATATACATCCAGAATACAATGAAGTAACCATCCGTTGCGCTTGCGGAAACGAGCTGACGACCCGAATGACCATCAAGGAATTGAATGTGGAAATTTGTTCTGCATGTCACCCTTTTTACACGGGAAAACAGAAATTGATGGACACTCAGGGACGAATCGAGAAATTCAACCGCAAATACGGCAAGACCCAAAAGGCTACCGAAGCGGAAGCCGCTCCTGCGCAATAATCCATTGCCGCCGAGGACCTGCAGGCTCGTATCACAATGAAGCGGTCAACGCAGCCGATTTTCATTAAACGCAAGCCATTGCTTTCTTCACACCACAGGTCATGTTCGAACAATTAGGCGAAGTCGAAAAACGTTTTGAAGGACTCAACCGTTTGATGAGCGATCCCGAAGTGATCGCTCGTCAAACGGAATACCAGAAGTACGCCCGCGAGCAGTCCGAGTTGGCCCCCATCATCGCCGAATATAAAATCCTAAAGTCAATCAAAGAGCAGTTGGCAGGCAACAAGGTCCTTTTAGAGACAGAGAAGGATCCTGAGATGCTTGAAATGGTTGAGGAAGAAACCGAAACCCTCAAGTCCGGCAAGCTCAAGGCCGAAGAAAACCTGAAACGTCTGCTTTTGCCCAAAGATCCACGCGATGAAAAAGGCGTGATTTTGGAAGTACGCGCAGGCACTGGGGGCGAAGAAGCCTCACTGTTTGCCGCCGACCTGTTTCGGATGTACACTCGTTATGCAGAACTGCAGAAGTGGAAAGTGGAAGTGCTCAGTGAAAGTGTCACCGGTAAAGGCGGACTCAAAGAAGTTATCGCCAATATTCAGGGGCGCAATGTCTACAGCAAATTGAAATATGAAAGCGGAACCCATCGCGTGCAACGTGTTCCCGAGACGGAAACTCAGGGGCGAATTCATACCTCTGCTGTTACGGTCGCCATTTTGCCCGAAGTCGCCGCCGTAGAGCTGGACATCAATCCCAACGATTTAAAATTTGATGTTTTTCGTTCCTCTGGACCTGGTGGGCAAAGTGTCAATACAACCGATTCGGCTG
Organism: Nitrospinae bacterium CG11_big_fil_rev_8_21_14_0_20_45_15; assembly: GCA_002787235.1. Taxonomy (GTDB): domain Bacteria; phylum Nitrospinota; class Nitrospinia; order Nitrospinales; family VA-1; genus Nitrohelix. Next base: position 13,500 of record PCWG01000037.1, on the reverse strand, counting down.
TGCGCATCACCCATATCCCATCCGGTCTCGTTGTGTCCTGTCAGGACGAAAAATCGCAACATAAAAATAAAGAAAAAGGTCTGCGCGTTTTGCGTGCCAGATTGTACGATGAAATGCAACGCAAACAGCACGACGAACTTGCGAAAGAAAGAAAAGAACAAGTCGGTTCTGGCGATAGAAGCGGTCGTATTCGTACCTACAATTTTCCTCAAGAGCGTATCACAGATCACCGCATCGGCCTGACCTTGCATAAGCTCAGTCAGGTGATGGAAGGCGACCTGCATGAAATCATTTCACAGCTCTCTGTGTTTTACCAAACTGAAGCCCTCAAAAAAGCCGCAAGTTGAGACGAACTTTTGCGCCTTAAGTCATGAACGGACCGCGTATCCGCGACGCTCTGCAATTTGCGACGCAACGTCTTAAAAATGCCCGCATTGCTTCTGCAAGATTAGAAGCAACTGCCTTTGTTGCCGAAAGTCTGGGCCTTACCCATACCGACCTTATCCTGCAAGCTGAAACAAGCCTGGACGCTCACCAAGAAGAACGCATCAATGATCTCGTCACGCGACGCGAAAAAGGGGAGCCCTTTTTTTACATATTGGGCAGGCGAGAGTTCTGGTCGCTCGATTTTAAAGTCGGGCCACAAGTCCTTTCCCCGCGTCCCGAAACAGAAATCCTGCTCGAGCAATTTTTGCACATCGTTCGCAACCGACCCGCGGATGATGAACCGATACGTCTTTTAGATATCGGAACCGGATCGGGCTGTATCGCGATTTGTTCGGCACTGGAAGTCGAACAACTGCAAGTGACGGCCGTTGATATCTCCACCGAGGCCCTTCGCATTGCCATGGAAAATGCAAATCTTCATAAGGTTGCCGACCGCATTCGTTTCGTTTGTGCCGATTTGTTTCCACCCTATGAACGCGAGAGGTTCCACTTCATCTTGTCCAATCCCCCATACATTGCTTCCGAAGATATCCCCGGCCTGCCCGCCGATATCCGCGATTATGAGCCTCATGGCGCACTGGATGGAGGGTGCGATGGACTCGACTTTTATCGAAAAATTATTTCCAATGCAAAATCCCGATTGCTTGCCGGCGGTGTTTTGATGATGGAGATCGGCGAAACACAGGCCGAGGCGATCCGTCAGTTTGCCAGCGAGCAAGGCGGTTACCAAACGCCCGATATTTATAAAGACTATGCGGGTAAAGATCGTGTCATGGTTTTTAACTTGATAAATCCGCAGGCTCAGTCGGTCGGATGATGCCCGTCACATGCTATTGTAAATCACTCCGTTCACAGTAAAGGAAGGTCATGGATAAAATCATCGTAGAAGGTGGCAATAGGTTGACAGGGGAAGTGGAAATCAGCGGTGCCAAAAACGCCATCCTTCCCGTACTGGCGGCGACTTTGCTGACCCGGGGAGTTAATAAAATAACGAACGCTCCCAAAGTACGTGACGTCAATACAATGGTTCGCTTGCTCGCCGACCTCGGAGCCCGTGTTGAACGGCACGACGACGGTGAGATTGATTTGGATACCACAAACATCAACAACCACGCCGCTCCCTACGAGTTGGTGTCCACCATGCGCGCTTCCTGCCTTGTGCTGGGGCCCCTGCTCGCCCGTTTGGGACGCGCCAAAGTATCTCTTCCTGGCGGATGCGCCATAGGAGCCCGGCCCATCGACTTGCACATGAAGGGACTGGAAGCCATGGGGGCCACACTGAAGCTGGAAAAAGGTTACATCGACGCGAGTGTGGATCAATTGCGCGGGACGCAATTTTATTTTGATACCGTCACCGTTACCGGGACCGCCAATCTGATGATGGCCGCCGTTCTCGCTGACGGAGAAACTGTTCTGGAAAACGTCGCCAAAGAACCCGAAGTGGTTTTTCTGGCGGACCTGCTCAATCAGGCCGGGGCAAAAATCGAAGGTCAGGGGACCGACATCATGACCATTCAGGGCGTGACTTCCCTGCAAGCTCTGGAATGCAAAATTTTACCCGACCGTATCGAAGCCGGAACCTACATGATCGCCGGAGCCATGACCCAAGGCGATGTCTGGGTGAAAAATTGCGAGCCGAAACATGTGGAAGCCCTGACACTCAAACTCATTTCATCCGGTGTCAGCGTTGAAACGCATGAAACCTCGATCCGTGTTTTTTGTGACAGGCGACCGCATGGAGTCAATATCAAGACCCGACCCCACCCCGGATTCCCCACCGATTTTCAGGCTCAGTTCATGGCCCTGATGACGCTGGCAGAAGGACAAAGCATCATCACCGAAGACGTATTTGAAAACCGATTCATGCACGTCGCCGAACTCAATCGCATGGGAGCCAACATCGAATTGGAAGGTCGCTCCGCTATCGTGAGTGGAGTCGCACGCTTGAGCGGCGCACCGCTCATGGCCACCGACCTGCGCGCCAGTGCCTCGCTCGTGCTGGCCGCATTATCGGCAGAAGGAGAATCCGTCATCTCCCGTGTTTATCATATCGATCGGGGTTATGAAGAGATCGAAAAGAAGTTGTCGCAACTGGGAGCAAAAATTCGGCGCGTCAAATAAATTTCCTCCTGTATAATACAGAAGATAAAAAACAATCGGCATTCTGCCTGCTCGGAACGGCACCCAATTCTACCCATGACTGACTTCAACGCAAAAATCGACACACAAAATATAAAAAGCATTCTCCTGTGGATGCCGAATTGGATAGGCGATGCCGTTTTGGCTTTGCCCAGTGTATCCGCACTGCGAGAACGTTACCCCTCGGCACGCATCACCGCCGCAGTGCGCGAACCCGCGGATGAATTGCTTCGTGGCATCAACCTGTTTGACACCATCATACGCATACCCAATCCGCGTAAGGAAGGCATGCTGAGGCAGATCCGTTTCACCCGAAAACTTAAAAAATATCAATACGACATATCCGCCGTATTCCCCAATTCGTTCCGATCCGCATTTTTGCTCAGTCAAACCGGAGCACCGATCCGCATCGGATACGACATAGGCATTCGTTATCTTTTCCTGACCCATCCCATTCAGACCAATGCCACAGACACCCGCGCACAGAACCGGATCGATTATTTTTTCAATGTTCTCGCTCCATTTGGACTCGACAAACCCCGGAGCGAAGGGATCAGCGTCGAAACTTTGCCGGAAGACCCGCCGACGGATGAGGTCTTGAAGAGCATAGGCATAGAGCCCGATGAGTTTTTCATCATGGTGCATCCCGGGGCTTCCAAGCAGGAGCGAAGCTGGCGACACGAACGCTTTGCGATCCTGAGCCAGAAACTCATCAAACAATACGATTTCAAAATAGTGCTTCTGGGGAGCAAAAAAGAAATGCCAATGTTAGAAAAGATAAAAAAATTCGCTCCTGCAGGAAAAATCCAGATACTGCCCGAACTCAACCTGCGCGGAGTTGCCAAAGCTTTGAAAAAGACCGGACTCTTCATCGGCAACGACAGCGGCATGATGCACCTCTCTGCGTTGATGAACACCCCTGTGCTCGGCATCTTCGGTCCCGGAAGCGCAAAGACGACCGGACCCCACATCGCCCCCGAAAAAAAAGAGATCGTGAGCCTCAATTTCCCCTGCTCCCCCTGTCGGCAGAATTTTTTTAAAGAGTGCAAACCGTCCGCCGAACACAAACCCTACTGCCTCGACGACATCACCGTAAAAGACGTCTCCGACGCCGCCGACCGCATCCTCTCCCGCATCCGGAAATAGATTTTAGGGTTGCTTGACTTGTTTTTGCGCTGTTTAAAGGCAGAGATTCTTCACTTTGCTTTGAATGAAGCAATCCAACAGTCATGTGGGTATTTTGCAAATCTATTTTTGAATTTTAAGCTGGTAGGCGACGCGGATGTTGCTGGCGTAAACGTCGGCCCAGTGTGAGGTGCGTTTCTGGTCGGAGGTGATGAGGTCGCTGTAGTGACGGGTTTGCTGGATGTAGTGACTCCAGTCCATTTTTCGGTATTGAAAATCGAGGGATTCAAACCACAGTTCCAACAGGGCCTGGGTGGGGTAGGTGGTGAGGCTCAGGGGCTTGCCGCGATGCTGAAATGTGTTTTGCAATTCATAATCTTTTTTGCGGGCCCGTGTCAGGGCGTACAGGGCCATGGGTTGTTCGAGGGTTTTGTCGGTGATGCTGTCAGCGATGTTTGGAGCCTCTTTTCCCTGCACGGCGGCGTAGCTGGCGGTGAAGGTGTCGAGCAGGATGGTTTCTCGTGTGGCACGTTTCAACAGGCGCAGGAGGGTGAGGGGTTCGGCAACGTAATACAAAACGCCGAAGCACAGGGCGGTGTCGAAACTGTTTTCTTCAACGGATTCAAGGTACTCGATGGCATCGCGTGTTTCGAAGCGATAGCGTGAGGGATCAACTTTTGTTTCTTCAAACAGGCTGAGGCATTTGGCGGTGGTTTCAGTTTCTGTGTCGATGCCGTGAACCTTTTCGGCCCCCAATTGAAGGGCTGAATAGGCAAATGTTCCGATATGAGAGCCGATGTCTAAAACGCTTTTACCTGCCAGTGCGGCTTTGTTCTCGACAAGCAACACCTCGGTGCGGGCGTTGAGACATTCACGATGATAGGGGATGGCCCAACGGGTTTGCCGGGTGTCGGCACGGAGAAAAGGGGAGTCTTCTTGAAACAGTCCGGGCATTTTCATTTTTTAAAAATAAAATTTTCGTCTGTTTTTCTCCGTGCCTGCGAAATCACTCAACCGCTTCGACGCAACGCACCATGGGGACGGCCTTTTTGAGGGCCTTTTCGATCCCCATTTTCAGTGTCATTGTCGAACTGGAGCAGGAGACGCAAGAACCCACGAGGCGTACTTTGACCACGCCGTCTTCGATATCAACCAACTCCACATTTCCGCCGTCCGCGATCAGCATGGGGCGCACGGTTTCAAGTGCCGCTTCGACGTCTTCTCTCATTTTGTATCCTCAGGTGTTACAGGTTTTTTGACTGCTCTCGAAAATTTATTCGCCGTCTGCAAGGGCTTCCTTTTTTTCCAGCAATTCTTCTTTGGATTCTACATGCTCTGGATCTTTGGGAATACAATCAACGGGACAAACTTCTACGCATTGGGGCTCGTCGTACCAGCCAACGCATTCGGTGCACAGTTCCCAGTCGATAACAAAAATATCATCGCCTTCGGAAATGGCTTCGTTGGGACATTCGGGTTCGCAAACTCCGCAATTGACGCAATCTTCTGTGATCAATAGTGCCATGGTTATCCTCGAATCAAAATATGTTGTTTATAGTTTTAAAGTATAAAACCTTGTCTTTTAAAATCGCCCGTCTCCGGGTCCCAGCTAAATAGAGCATTGTCTTTAATTTCTCTATTATATATCGAAATTACCAAATAGGAAGAGTTTGGATAGCTTGGTTCGTTATCAAATAAAGCCATCCTCCGATCTTCGTCGGAAAAATAGGCATCGTGTTCGGGGTGGGAGTGATAAAAGGTTTTGATTGTCAGCCCTTTTGTCTCCGCCTCTTTCAGGATATTCATGAGTTCTCTGGGGTCAATATAAAAAGCAGTTTTTGCTGACCTCGGAAAATTTTTTGGATCTTGTTCGTGCAAACGGTTTTGGATGTTTTTACAGGGATACAAAACATCTTCTTCGTTATTATCTGTTTTTCCCAGAATTATCCCGCAACATTCGTCGGGATATTCTTCCTTTGCATGGCTGTGTGCGTCGTTCAACAACTCTTTATTAAAAGGTAGCATGATGATTATCGGGAGCTCAAAATGGTTTGTCAAGAGGTCTGTGAAAAAATGCTTGAGTTTGCCTGCATGTGATGTTGTCAGGCCAAATGAAACTCATTATATTGTACCAAGGTGATTATGAGGGAACAATATTTGGTGTGTATGGAGGTGTGGCAAATTCTGCGGTGTCTGTCAGATCCTGTGGCGAAAAATATTTTCTGAGAATTGGATGAACCGGGTGTTTGTATTTTCTCTTAAAGGCTTGAAAAATCGCTTTTGACAATCCGTCTGGAATTTTTTACACTCGTTGTAAATTTTCAATGATTTATTTGCTTGATGGGTGTTTCGATGGCCGCATTCAGCACAAAGGAATTTAGAAAAGGCAAAGCCATTGTCAGGCAGGGAACTCACGGGACCAGTGCCTTTATTATAAAAAAAGGCACGGTTGAGGTAACGCAGGAAGTGGATGGGCAAGTCAAAAAGATTTGTGAGTTGACTGTGAATGATATATTTGGAGAAATGGCATTGATCTCGGAGAAGCCGCGCACGGCAACGGTGCGTGCAGTTACGGAATGTGAGGTCGCTATTTTGACCAAGGAAACATTTATGCATTTGCCGGATACAAATCCTGCGGTCTTAAGGGTAAAAAAAATAATGATGGAGAGACTGGCGGGGAAAAAAGGCTAGGCCATCCTGTTCTCATCGGATGCTGTCAGGGCATTGTGACCTTGATGAAAATAATTGCCTGTTAGATTTCAGCTCCACATTTGAAACTATTTTTAATCGTTCTTCCAAGCCACAAATTCGAGGTGGCTTTTCTATTGATAACATGGCCTTATTGACAATTTATCACGCATTGGATCCTATACTTCGCAAGAAGGCGAAACCTGTCAAAAATATTGATGGCGAGCTGGCTGATTTGACTCAGGATATGATCGAAACGATGTACGACGCTCCTGGAGTGGGTCTTGCGGCGAATCAGATTGGTCTTCCTGCCAGCTTTTTTGTGATTGATTTGGGAATCGAGAAGGAAAAACGTGATCCCAGAGTCATCATCAATCCTACGATGGTGCTGTCGGGTGAGATGGAGGACGGGGAAGAGGGCTGTCTGAGTATTCCCGATGTGTTCGCTCACGTTAAACGTTATTCATTGGTGGAATTGAAGGGTTACGATCTGAACCAGAACGAAATTCGTATTGAGGCAGACGGGTTTTTATCTCGTGCGATTCAGCATGAGATGGAACATTTGAACGGTTCCTTGTTCTGGGATAATCTGGGTGTTGCCAAAAGGGATATTCTGAAACGAAAGTTCAAAAAAAAGCTCAGGGATAAATGAGCCTGAATATTATTTTCATGGGGTCTCCCGACTTCGCAGTTCCTGCACTGGAAGGCCTGTTTGCATCCTCACACAAGGTGAGTGCTGTGGTCACTCAGCCGGATCGCCCCAAGGGCCGAGGCAGAGGGATGGCACCTCCTCCTGTCAAAGTGTGTGCCTTATCGCAGAACGTTCCTGTTTTTCAGCCTGAGAAAGCAAGTGATCCTGCATTTATTGCAAGTATCCGAGACCTGCAACCCGATCTTCTGGTTGTGGTCGCCTATGGGCAGATTTTAAAGCAGGCGTTGCTAGACATCCCGAAACATTTTTGCATGAATGTTCATTCTTCCTTACTGCCCAAGTATCGCGGTGCCGCTCCCATCAATTGGGCGGTCATCAACGGTGAGACCGAGACGGGTGTGACGACGATGAAGATGGTTCCCAAGCTCGACGCAGGTGATATCCTGCTTGTTGAACGTTTGCCCATCAAGCCTGCGGACACGGCGCAAGTGGTACATGATGCTTTGGCAAAACTGGGTGCCGATCTGACTTTGAAAACGATCGAGCATTTGGAAAGAGGAGAGCTTCATCCAATTGTTCAGGATGAGTCGAAGGTGACTTTCGCGCCCAAGTTGAGCAAGGAGGATGGCTTGATCGATTGGACTCGCCCTGCAAATGAAATCTGCAATCGTATCCGGGGAACACAGCCTTGGCCGGGAGCGTATTCTTATTTGAATGGAAGGCGCATTGGCATCTGGAACGCCGAGGAACGACCGGGAGAGAAACGGGTACAATCGGGTGTTGTGACGCAAGTAACTCCCGCAGGGATCGAGGTCGAGACGGGGGCCAGGCGAATTCTGATAATGGAATTGCAACCGGAGGGTAAAAAACGTCTCGATGTGAAAAGTTTTCTCACGGGCAACGCCGTTAAGGTGGGCGATATTTTTACTTCCCGTCTGGATCCATTATAAAAAATTAACAAGGTAAATTTTATGCCGAGAACATTGGTGACAGGTGGTGCGGGTTTTCTGGGTTCTCATTTGTGCGATTATTTTCTGGCCAAGGGCCACGAAGTGATTTGCATGGACAACCTTTCGACGGGTTCTTTGGGTAATATTGCTCATATTCACAGCAAGAAATTTCATTTCATTCAACACAATGTCACTGAATACATACGCATTGACGGAGAGTTGGATTATATTTTGCATTTTGCTTCTCCGGCCAGTCCGATTGATTATCTGGAATTACCGATCCAGACTTTGAAGGTGGGTTCGCTGGGCACGCACAATACTTTGGGTCTTGCTAAAAAGAAGCGAGCGGTTTTTTTACTGGCATCGACTTCGGAGGTTTATGGAGACCCCCTGGTGCATCCGCAAGAGGAATCTTATTGGGGCAATGTCAATCCCGTAGGGCCACGTGGTGTCTATGACGAAGCCAAGCGTTTTGCCGAAGCCATTGCAATGGCCTATCATCGGACACATGGGGTGGATGCGAAGATCGTTCGGATTTTCAATACTTACGGTCCCAGAATGCGGTTGCGTGATGGCCGTGCCATTCCCAACTTCATCCGTCAGGCGTTGACGGGAGAAGACCTCACTGTTTATGGCGATGGCAGTCAGACCCGCAGTTTTTGCTTTTACAAGGATTTGATAGAGGGCTTGCACAGCTTGTTGATGTCGAATACGAATGAACCGGTCAACATTGGCAATCCGTCGGAAATGACAATCAAGGAGATGGCAGAAAAAATTTTGAAAGCGACAGGCAGTGGCGGGAAAGTTATTTACGAACCGCTTCCAAAGGATGATCCGAAAGTAAGACAGCCAAACATTGACAAGGCTAGAAGTTTGCTGGGCTGGGAGCCTAAAGTGAGTCTGGATGATGGTTTGAAAGAAACGATGGATTATTTTAAAGCCAAATTGAGTGATGAATAGTCCGCAGATCCTATGCCTGTTAAAATGTTTTTTTGACAGCAATGGTTTGTAAAGACGCAGAGTTTGAGAGTCGTACTTAAAAAAAACAGCCGAGTTCCCTCCGGGAGGGCCGACAAGCGATGAACGAGAAAACAGAAACCTCAATCAAGCATTGGCCGGAGGACGAGAGGCCACGTGAAAGGCTCATTAAATTAGGAAGCGGTACGCTTTCGGATGCACAATTGTTGGGGATTCTAATCGGTTCCGGTGACCGGCAGGCGAAGAAAAGTGCGGTTGATCTGGGTCGTGATCTGTTGAAATCTTTTGGTGGATTTTACAATCTTGACCGCGCTTCAATCACAGAATTGTGCGAGGTGAAGGGAATCGGGCCGGCGAAAGCCACTCAAATCAAGGCGGCACTTGAAGTGGGCAAGCGCATGGCGGCACAATCGGGTGGCATTAAGATAAAAATGCTCTGCGCCAGAGATTTTGCCGATCAATACGCACCCTTCCTTCGTAACCTGAAAAAAGAGGTTGTGAAGGTGGTGTTGCTTGATCTCAAATCGCAGGTGATCAAAGACATCACTATTTCCGAAGGCAGTCTCAATTCCAGTATTGTTCATCCCCGCGAAGTAATGGCCCCGGCGATTAAAGAATCGGCGGCATCCTTAGTTTTGATTCACAATCATCCGAGTGGGGACCCCTCACCCAGCCAGAGCGATTTGGAAATCACGCATCGTTTGCAGAAAGCTGGAGAAATTATTGGCATCAAGTTATTAGATCATATTATAATCGGTGGCTTGGATTATTACAGCTTTGCTGAAGAAGGACTGATCTAATCGGTTTGAATTTTTGCAATATCAGGGGACCACTGAAAGGGTAGATGTAATGGAGCGGGTCAGAAATTTTTTAAACGCGAGTGCAGATTTGAAGTACAAAGTCGCGGAGTCTCTTTCTGGAGAGATTCTTAAGGCGGCAAATATGTGTTTGGAAAGCATTCGGCAAGGTGGCAAGTTGATGCTTATGGGAAACGGCGGAAGCGCGGCAGATTCTCAACATATTGCCGCAGAATTGACAGGGCGTTTCAAGCAAAATCGCAAAGCTCTTGCGGCGTTGGCCTTGACGGTGGATACCTCTTCAATCACAGCACTTGGGAACGATTTCGGATTTGAAACGATTTTTGCCCGGCAGATTGAAGCTTTGGGGCGTTCGGGAGATGTCGCATTGGGAATCAGTACGAGCGGAAATTCTGAAAACGTTATCAGGGCTCTCAAACTGGCAAGAACAATGGGGATACAAACCATCGGTTTTATTGGTAATGAAGGTGGACGAATGCGGGATATTGTGGACATTCCCCTGATTGTTCCCTCCAGTGATACGGCCCGAATTCAGGAAGTACACATCACCATCGGTCATATTATTTGCGAAATTATAGAACAGGAACTATTCGGCGACGAATGATCCCCTTCCACCACCCTGCTATTGCTTAATCAACAGCTCTACGAGAGAATTCTCCCATCATGGAACAAAAATTTAGAAAATTCTTTGAAGGTCGTGTCCGCCCCAAAATTTTGGTGATCGGTGATTTGATACTTGACGAGTACATTTGGGGTAGTGTGAACCGGATTTCTCCTGAAGCCCCTGTTCCGGTATTGGAGACGAAGTCTGAAACCATGGCATTGGGCGGTGCTGCCAATGTGGCCAACAATCTTGTGGCTCTGGATTGTGATGTGACGCTGATCGGTGCTATTGGTCAGGACGAAAAAGGCGACCGGCTTTTGCAGGCGATCAAAAACCGTAATATCGATTCTCGTGGAATCTTTCGTTTTATCCACCGCCCTACAACTTCTAAAATCAGAATCATTGCGCATAATCAACAAATTCTCAGGATAGACAAGGAAGACAATCGTCCGATTACGGAGGAGACAGAAAATAAGATTGTGCAATTTGTAAATGATGTTCTGCCGTCTATGGATGGTGTGATCTGTTCCGATTACCGCAAGGGCATTCTTACCGAAAAAGTCATCCGTGCTGTTATGCATCGTGCGCAGAAGTCGAAGAAAATGGTCATTGTTGATCCAAAAAGTGCCGATTTCAGTCTTTATAAAGGAGCCACGGCACTCACTCCCAATCAAAAAGAAGTGGAGCAGGCGACGCCGATCAAGATCAATAATCAACTCGACATGGATCGGGCGGCTGAATATTTGATGGGATTGACCAAGGCTGAGACCCTTTTGATCACTCGCGGAAAAGACGGAATGACGCTGTACCGCAACAAGGAAAAGCCTGTACAGATCGAAACGCTGGCGCGAGAAGTGGCCGATGTAACGGGTGCCGGCGATACGGTGGTCAGCGTTTTTGGAATGATGATGTTTTCTGGATTCGAGTATAAAGAGTCCGCCGTATTGTCGAATATGGCGGCGGGTGTGGTTGTCGAAAAAACCGGAACGGCTGTGGTTACATTGAGTGAAATCAACTCATTCATGACCAATGAGTTGTTGCGTACGTCGCGTACATTATTGGAACTCGGCGAGTTGCAAAAAGTCGTCAGTCTGGGAAAGAGTGTGGGCAAGAAGGTTGTTTTCACCAACGGCTGTTTCGACTTGTTGCACGGTGGGCATATTGAATTACTGCAGAAATCCAAGGCCCTGGGAGATATCCTTGTGATTGGACTGAACAGTGACAGCTCGGTGCGCAGCTTGAAGGGAGAGAATCGACCGATTCAAAATCAAGCGGAGCGGGCTAAAGTTCTTGCCGCCCTGAAATACGTGGACTACATCATTCTTTTTGACGAAAAAACTCCTGAAAACCTGATTCGAGGCATCCGACCCGATATTTTAGTGAAGGGAGACGATTACAAAATCACTGAAGTGGTGGGACGAGAAATTGTAGAAGGATACGGGGCAAGAGTCGAACTCATCCCGATTGTCCAAGGTCACTCTACGACTGGATCGATAGAAAAAATTCTGCAATCCCATCGTGTGGAATGAGATTGAGTCCGATTGTTTCCTTAACTTTTTACCGCAGGGCGGGAGGGGATGTCCTTGATCTCACTTTGTCCATCTGTATCCTCTGACGCGTTATTTTGACCTCATTTCACTTCTCCTGATTTTATGAAAGAAAACGATGGCTTTCCCTTTCAATGAGAAGGGTCGCTTCCACTCCAACGCAATCGTTTCTGAAATTTTCAAGAAGGGCTACATTGTTTGAATTATTCCTGTAAACTATTGCGATAGATCACGACTTATATTCAGGTAGAAGATCATCTCATCACTATCATTTGATCTGGGGAGTCGTTGAATGAAAAAATTATATCTGATTTTTGCACTTATATTTTTAGTTTCTTTATTGGCAGGTGTCAGCACACATTCTAAAACTAACAGTGGAGGAAACACTGTGACAAATCAATCCGCATCCAATATTGCAAAGGCAACCTTTGCCGGCGGCTGTTTCTGGTGTATGGAGCCTCCGTTTGAAAATCTTCCGGGCGTATCTGCTGTGATCTCGGGATTCACCGGGGGATCTGAAAAAAATCCCAGCTATGAAGACGTGGCGCATGGCAGAACCGGGCATGTGGAAGCGGTTCAAGTACAGTATGATCCCGACAAGATCAGCTATGACGATCTGCTTGAAGTCTTTTGGAGAAATGTCGATCCGACGGACTCGGGCGGACAGTTTGTAGACCGGGGCCATCACTACACGACGGGAATATATTTCTACAATGACGAACAAAAAAATATAGCCGAAAAATCCAAAAAGAAAATTGCTGAGAGCGGTCGATTCAAAGGATCGATTGTCACTCCTATTGTTCCAGCAGGCGATTTTTATCCCGCAGAAGAATATCATCAGGACTTTTACAAAAAAAGCACGATGCATTACAAAACCTATCGCATGGGATCAGGACGCGACCGTTACATTGACAAGGTCTGGGGCGATGCACGTGATTACAGTCCCGTATCTTCCTCGATTGATTCGGATAAAAATTACAAAAAATTATCAGAGGAAGAATTGAAAAAAACATTGACCCCCATGCAATTCAAGGTCACTCAGAAAGAGGGTACCGAGCCGCCCTTCAGTAATGAATATTGGGACAATAAGAAATCAGGAATTTATGTGGACATTGTTTCGGGTGAACCCTTGTTCAGTTCGACGGATAAATTTGATTCCGGCACAGGCTGGCCCTCTTTCACTCGTGCATTGGACGATGCGAATGTCATTACCAAAACTGACACCAGCCTCTTTATGGAACGTACGGAAGTCCGTTCGCGGAACGGTGATTCGCATCTGGGTCATTTGTTCCCAGACGGTCCACCGCCAACGGGGAAAAGGTATTGTATCAATTCAGCATCTTTGAAATTTATCCCTGTTGAAAAACTTGAAGCCGAAGGTTACGGTCAATACGCATCTCTTTTTAAAAAATGATGATTTCTTTTCGAACTGAGAACGAATGAACACAGAAAAAGCAGATCACAAATACGTCTGGTGGGTCGGGGGATTATGCCTGCTGGCCTTTGTGGTTCTGGTCTATTTCTCCCGCCGGGTGTTGACCCCTTTTTTTAT
>PCWG01000027.1 GCA_002787235.1 Nitrospinae bacterium CG11_big_fil_rev_8_21_14_0_20_45_15 | reverse complement strand
CCCGCCGCATCACAAGCCGTCCAGGTGACAACTGTCGTGGTGCTGGCGGTGTAGTCTGCAGGAGCATCACTTGAGATAGAAACAACGCCAACCGCATCGGTAGCTGTAGCGGTACCAATTGCTACTGCCGTTTGTGGACCGGTTGCTTCAACTGTCACATCCGCCGGAGCGGTTACAACAGGAGCAGTCGTATCAACGATGCTGACGTTTTGTGTCGCGGTTCCACAATTACCCGCCGCGTCACAAGCGGTCCATGTAACTACCGTCGTGGTGTTGGCAGTGTAGTCTGCAGGTTGATTGCTGGAGATAGAAACAACGCCAACCGCATCGGTAGCTGTAGCGGAACCGATAGCGACAGCCGTTTGTGGACCGGTCGCTTCCGTCGTTACATCCGCCGGAGCCGTTACAACAGGAGCGGTTGTATCAACGATGGTGACGTTTTGTGTAGCGGTTCCACAATTACCCGCCGCGTCACAAGCTGTCCATGTGACTACCGTTGTGGTGCTGGCAGTGTAGTTTGCAGGAGCATTGCTGGATATAGAAACAACGCCGACATTATCGGTAGCCGTAGCGGTGCCGATAGCCACTGCTGTTTGTGGTCCGGTTGCTTCTGCTGTAACATCCGCCGGAGCGGTTACGACTGGAGCAGTGGTGTCTGAAAGAACGGTGATCGAATCATTCAAGAGCAATGCCGTAGAGTCGTTCAATGAACCGGTAAGGCTCAAACCGACCAAATCACCATTATTCACAGGCCCAATGGCTGAGGCGATTGCCGGGATTGGGAAGATGAGAACGAGATCGTCTTTGCCATCAGCCGCATTGCCGCCGGAGCAGTTTGCATCTCCGGGAAGCGGGTTGCCGTTGCCGTCTACCGCTATAGGTGAAGAGATGTCAGCAATGGAGCTTGAGATAGGTGCGACCCCTTCCAATGCCAGACTCGAAACATTGATCAGATTGACATCCGAGTCATTATTGGTGCCGATGATGGTAACCGTCATGGTGCCGGGACTGTCAATCGCCACTTCGTTGGTGCAGGTTCCGGGTAAAATGTCCATCGCGTAATTGAACTCTACCTGAATGTTGCCGTTACGCGCTGCAAATACGTATCGACCGGGAACGGTGCTATTGAGACTGTTGTGGATAAGTGATGTGCTTGCGGGGCCGCTATCCAGAAAGGCATTGTTGACGCCTGAGCCTGGAAGCTCAAATGATGTAGTGGAACCATTCGAAAAACCAACTCGTGCGGGGCTTCCTCCGAGACAGGAATTGTCTCCACCGCTTGCGGTTCCAGCTTGCCATAGAATTTGATCATAGTTGAATTCAAAGTCAAAGTTATTCGTTCCTGTGTCTCCTCGCTCAATCATGACCAACTGAAAACTATTCAAGACGGTATGAGAGCCACTGTAATAACAGTTGACATTGACCCAGTTGACACCAAAGGCCGGACGGCCGTTCACGGTTCCTGAACCATAAGTAACAGGAGAGCCACCACTGTTTGTGTCTACGTCTCCAAAAAATGGAGCGATGATCTGTCGTCCCGCAGTGATGATGTTGAAGGGTGTGTAGGTACTCAACGACGAATCAAAGGTGACGTTGCCATTGTTGTTGACGTAAAGATTGGTGAAATTGGCACCAAAAAAATCAATGGGAAATCCTATGGCAACGGATCCTGTGGAACCATCGTCGTTACGGGGCAATGTATTACCGTTAAAGCCGGAGCGAATGGCTCCTGCAAATGCGGTAGTAGTTTGCACTACTAATGCAAATGCCAGTAATAGCATCAGTAAGGTAATGCTTTTTCGTTTCATAATATTTCCTAACTAAAAGTTGCTAATTATTTCAAATCAAATTTTTTTACAAATAAACGTCTTTACTGAATGGATGCGGTCATGAGTTAGGAGGCGGCAGAAATCGACGTCTGTTTTGATTCGAACGCATGACGATGCCTCTGGGCCTGCCTATGTAACTCAAATCGTACAAAGACTCCAAGCCATATTCCTGCATATAGCCGATCAACTCAGGATCATTTTCCAATTCATCAGGAATGGGATATCCGGGACGAATGTTAGCCAGTCGCTCTGATACTTCTTGAGGAATAGATATAAGCACGCGCTTTTTATCCAGCTCTTCCCGCTTTTGGGTAAACAGAGTCTTTTTAACTTCAGGAGTTTCTCCCTCCAAACGGGCTTTGATAGCAACAGGAGGTTTGGGCGCGCGGGTTGTGGGTGTGACAGATTTGCTTGTGTCGAGTTTGGGTTCTGACTCAATTTTATTGGCGAAAAGAGGTTGCGGAGTGTCCGTGTTTTTGTCCAATATTAAAACTTTTACCAAATCACCCGAGTCATTTTGGAGAAAGACTTTGCTGTAATTCTGAAGCAGGTAGGCCAGAACTTCTTGTAAACGCACATCACTGAGATTGACCTCCACGGGTTCCTTCATCAGGTCTGACTTCATTGTTTTAAAGACCATGCCCGTAACGCGGGAAATTTCTTTAATGACGCTATCAAGGTATATGTTGTTCGCATGTACTGAGATGAGAGAAGAATTCGGAGTTTTAAGAACCTCAAGCACACTCACTTTGGCAGGCGATGTGGATGCGTTGCCCAGATTGGGGGACACAGTGACAAGAAGAAGGGTGAGGCACATCACCAGTGGACAGGCAAGCTTCAACCATGAGTTTTTTTTCTGTAAGTTTTTATGCAAATAAACCGATGGCATTTTGCCACTCCTTGATTTTACGTTGTTAGCCGTGTCCTGATATCTCGACATGAATTGTTCTCGAGTATCGACAGACTTCCCCTTATCCACACCATAATGAATATGTTAAGGCTTGCTAAATAAAAAGCAAATAAAAAGATACGTTTGTTTAAAAAAAATATAAAAGTATTATTTCGATCAAATTTAAGTGCTTGAAAACCAGAGGATAGGGAGATCTATTTATGCGTGGGGAAATTTAACAGGGCTCTAAATAGGAGATGCCAAATGAAAATGAAATACGGTTAGTGTTAAGCATAAAATAAGCAACTAAAATGCATAATACCTTGTTTTTATGGAAGAAAATGTATTTTATGGCATGTGTTTGTCAGTCATGGTCATAAAGAACCGTCTGGCCATAATTTGACGGTTGTTCATCAGATACAGGTAAGAGGCCTGTTGATACTGGGAAATGGAGCGCGTTAAAAATGAGTGTGTACAATATGATAACTTTTAGGCCGACGTTTGGGCTCAAAGATAGATTCAAACGATAAAACCAGAGTCCGGCAACCGTTCCAGTTCCCTGCAATAGTCTGATTTTGATGCACTGTTTATGGAATAGGGGTGACTTTGAGATCATAAAAAAAGCCCCCGGAGCGATCCGGGGGCTTTCTCTTACAGCGGACTGCTTAAAAGGATACTACTTCTTACCCTTCTTTGCAGGAGCAGGAGCTTTTTTGCTCTTGCCTTTGTCCTTATCTTTACCTTTATCGTCATCGTCTTTTCCACGACCCGTATTAAAGGTGACAGTGGTCTCGCCA
>PCWG01000019.1 GCA_002787235.1 Nitrospinae bacterium CG11_big_fil_rev_8_21_14_0_20_45_15 | reverse complement strand
GAAATTATATTTAATTTTCAATTAGTTAGATATTTCATTAGAAAATAAGGAGCCAGTTTGCAATACTTATGAAGTCTTCACACACCATAAGTTGTAAGTTACCAAGTCGTCATAGTTTTTACCAAATTGGCGATCATATGATTTGGTAATTTTGCAACCGTTTTTCCACACTACCATCATAACTAAAAATCAATTTTCCAAATTAAAATCATAAACTTTTCCAAACAGCATCATAATTTTTTCCAAATTCTCATCGTATTTTTTTAAAACAATATTCCTTCATTTAATTTTTACGATGATTTTGGCGGAGGCCCAATAACATCTTGTTGGACAAAATTATGATGCTATTGGGAATTTGAAACAGGCTTTTTCTTGATACGATTTAAGCGATAAGGTGAATGCGTTAAACAGAGAGAATACCTTGGGGTACTTGCTGCTTAATCAATTCATCATGTGATCGCCAATGTGGTTGAACTAAAACATTGTTAACATGACTGATGGTGACGATCTTTTTGGTTTCCCGACAGGCTTCGATTAAACTGCCGTAACACAAGTTTCGGCACAATCTTAAGTTACCTTGCGATGAACGTATGGATGAGTTCGGTTGCAGCTTGATCAAAGCTATTGATCCCCATTCTCACCGCTTCTAACTCCTTCACAATATAGCGTTCCATATCGTCATCATTGAGTCTGATAATATTGGCTGAATAAGTAATGCGACTCTTGATATCCTGATTCACATTCATCGACAAATAATACAATAGATCCCGTTGTCCAAATAAAACCAGGCTATGCTTTTTTGGAAATCGCTCGAACAATAAGCGAAGTTTTCTCAGTACCTGCATATCCAATAAATGCGCTTCATCAATCAATATATAAAGCGTTTTACGTTCTCGGATATGATTAAACGCGTTTTGGATTAATTCATTTTCAATATTTTTGGTTGGCACGTCAATTTTAAAAGACTCGGCCAGTTGTTTTAAAATGTTGAGGTAAGTATGCAGGGTTCTGGAGCAGGAAACAACCGTTATGTCGCGCTCTTTATCGAGATCTTCAATATGCTCGCGCAGGACGCTTTTGCCGACACCGGGATTGCCGATGATGACGGAAAATCCACCTTGCTGCGAATGGATTTTGATGATCTCGATGATCTGTTTCTGTTGTGGTAACAGCGATAATTCGCTGCGGTTGAATGGCTCTTTGGTGACGCCAAAAATTGATTTGATCATGGTTGTTCTCCTGATTATTTTGATAAGTTTGGCTTTCGTTGGTTGGCATTAAAGTGAAGGTCAAGCAAGCTGGCATCGCCCATGCGCTTGTCGCTAAAGTAGACAATAAAGCGGTTACGATTGCGGCGGTCATAACGCACCTGGATGACTTTTCCGCGCAGATCAACCGGACATTCGTATTTGTGCGAGTTAATAGAGAAGACATTGGTTTTACTGACCGTTCTATTTTCTTCGACAAAAAAGACTTCTTCAGTGTATTGATCGTCGGTCAGAAATTTGACCCGTCCACGGTCAAGGTTGAAGCGATCAATAGGAATCATTTTATTTACATGGAAGTAATGTATGCAGGTTTTGCAGGAGCAAAAACCTGTGAATGCCCCGGTGAGGCTTTGAGTTGTACTCGTTTTCGATCCAGTCATGGGTTTTATCGTTGAGATCTTCAAGAGATTTAAACTCCAGGTGCTGGACTAAAAAACGATCTCTGAAACCACGAAAGAAACGCTCTATTTTCCCCTTGGCAGCACCATCTCTGACTGGCGCATGCGAGAGGTGAATATCCAATCGCACACAAGCTTGCAGAATTTCTTTGGAGGTATAGTTCGAACCGTTGTCAAAGTATAAACGCTCAGGTTTGCCGCGTTTAAATAAGGCGGTGCGAAAGGCGTCCACCATGTTGACTGTGTTATCGTGGTAGAAGAATTCACCGTGGGTAATAACACGACTCGCATCATCAATAAAAGCAATTAAAAATGTTTTGCGCCACGAACCATCTGGCTGTTTGATGGAGGGGCCATACATGGTATCGGCCTGCCACAATTCATTGGCAAATTGCATGGAAAATGAGCGTCGTAATTTCTGAACTTGCTCGACATTGAGCAGATTATTTTTTTTAACCATGCGATACCAACAGTAGGCGCTTTAGGCGAAAGGAAGTCTGCGAGAGTTGACTGCGCTGAAAATAATCCTTGGAGATCAGCTGACGAAATAGAACACTTTTGGGGATCAGCCCGGTTTTATTTAAACTGAGCGTTGGCAGAACTTCATTAATGGCTTCGGCTAATTCATTGAGCTGAATTTTCCGATAAGCATTTTTATCACTGCGCGTTTTGTTATCCAGCGTCGTTATGCCCTCTTTTTTAAAGCGGTAAAGCCAGGTGCTAATGGTGCGCCAGGTAAACTGATAATCACAGCCAGTTTGTTCGTCACAAAAGGTGCGTGTTGCCACGCTTTTGATACGCGCTCGAAGGTTGTCTCCCGGCGCATAATCGACGGCGCTTAACACCCTGAGTCGAAGCTCAAGTGGCGGGCGAGGTGCAGACTGAAAGCCGAGAACAAGCTGTTGCGCCTGATCATTGTTTTCGTTATGGGTTGTCATTGAGGTTTCCTCCAAATTTGACAGTTTAATGAGCCGAAGGAGGATAATGCCAAGTCTCCCGCCAAAAAAGAGCCGTATTCGGTTGCGCCATAAACCGGCTAACGGGATCAGGGTGATCAGTTGAAAGCTTGGATAGCAATTTGGTTAAGTGACTCGGAAAAATCAGCGGAGATCGGACAATAAAAAAACGCTAGTCAGGTCATTTAGATGAAAAAACAGGCGAATATTCAAAGAAGAAAAGTCAAATAAAATTCAATTGAGTGCGCATCTGATAATCAGCGCAAGGCGTCGCGCCAAGGGAAAAAAACAGTCGCTTGATAATGGGTAACAGAATTTGCAAACGAGCTACTCTTGGCGTAAATTGAGCGTCAACTTCTGCTGCCGGGTGTTTCAAAAAATGCCGGTATTCAGTAAACCTACGCTCCAATTTATTGAGCCAGCGCCAGGCATTACTTGGATCATCCGTTCCAGTGGCTTTCTGATAAGCCTTTTGAACTGAGGCTCCGACCAGCAATGTCGCCAGAAAAACAAACACATGGGCGCTGTTATAGCAAAAACCGGGAAACTCCTGTTTGACATAGAGCGCCATGGTTTGGCCACAACCTTTACCCCCATAACGGTTTGAGCAGATAATACGCTTACCGATTTTCTCGGCCACGTCCGAAGAACGTTGTTTGAAAATGAATCCATGAGATTTGAGTTGGTTAACTTTTAAACAGTGAATGCAGGGTATGTCGATCGGAGTATGACGGTTCAAAGTGAAGTCGTCAATTGAGGCAATATTCTCGAAGTATTTTGGCATGGCGCGGATTAAACTAAAATTGGCACAGAAATACAAAGAAAAAATTTTAAAATATCTCCGAGAAATTCACTTTACCCAATAAGCGTTATAAGGAAGGGATGAAGTTACAACGCTAAATTGGTTGAGAAACCGCCATTGTAGCGGCGGTAGATTGGGAAATAACACTATGTCCCTGAAAATGGCAAGTTGGTTGTTTTGTTGGGGCGAGACGCCAATGCCGATGTGTTCGTACCCATTGGTGTTGGAAAAATTGAAGGTTATCAGGTACAATCCATCACAGAATTAGCGATGCCATCACTTGATTTTATCGCTTATGCCTTTGTTTTAGAAGACAAGCAACCCCTACTGCAACGTTATGTGGATCATGAGATCGGCTTAGGCCTACTGACAGGCGCCCTACAATAATGGTTAAAGGATCTAATGGAGTGAATTTAAAAAAATTAGCCATCTCGGTTCAACAGATAAATAACCCAAAGAGACTTAAGCTGATAACACGCTCCTTTCAAAAGTTGAAACTGACAACTTTTCTATGGCTTAGTATACTTTTGCTTGTTCCTGTTACCATCACGCAAGCAAAAATGGAACCCCGCTTCCAAATGGGCTATGTGCTGAGTCGTGGCTTGGTGTTTGATGACGACGGTTTTAAGATTTGGTCTGAAT
>PCWG01000025.1 GCA_002787235.1 Nitrospinae bacterium CG11_big_fil_rev_8_21_14_0_20_45_15 | reverse complement strand
GACTCCAAACCAAATCTTTAACAATCAATTCGTACCCCTTTTATAAAAGGGAATTGCACTTACGGGTTGAATCCGCCGCCATTTCACAGACCTAGTTTCTTAAAAATACCGACATTTCTCCGGCAAAGGTCTTTAGTTCCGGCATCCAAGTCTCCCAATCGTGAGCGGATATTCCCAACAAATCAGACGCCGCTTTAGGTATGGGAGGGGGGAGAAATTCCATTTTGTCGGGGAAACCCAGTTCCCATGCCGCATAATTAGCCATACAGGTAATGGCCTCAAGCTCTCCTGCCTCCTCTCCGATCGCGGTGTAAAAACCCGTTCTCATAGAAGAGACTAAAGATTTTGGGAAATTCCATTTCTTTGCCAAACGTCCGCAGATATCCAGGTGAGACAATCCTGCCAACTCTTCACCCGCACGGGACAGAGGGATCAGCCTGTTGCTGGCCAAATTCAAAGCATTGAGTAAAACATCTGGCGTTTTTACAATCATGGCAATTTTCCCGGCGTTGTGAACCAGCCCCGCTGTAAAACACAGGTCGATTTCAAGTCCGCCTCTCAAGCGTGCGATGCGGCCAGCCAAAGCGGCCATCATCTGCATATGTAACCAAATGCCGGGATAATCCAAATCCAGATAATCCCTTTCACTATCAAAAAATCTTTCCAGAGCAGGAACCGTAGCAACGATATTTTTTAAAGCTTCCGGTCCCAACAGTCCCACCGCTTGTTGCAAAGACCCGATGCTCTCCGAATACCCGTATAAAGGTAAATTAGCTCGCCTTAAAACTCGGAGTGCCATGGGCGGATCGTACTGGATGACCTCAATGATATTATAATCCATCGACGAAACCCGACAGGTCTCTTCCAGAACCCGCAATATCTGGTCGGGTAAGGATGGCAAACCATCCAGATCCTCAAATCTGTCAAGAAGGGGTGATTTCATTCCAATCGCTCGCAACCGTCCTGTTTCGTCCGCTTTCCTTTGCCTCGTACAAGGCCGAGTCCACAGAAGTAATAAAATCGTCAACCCCATCCATTTTTTTGGGATCGAAACTCCCCACACCACAACTCACCGTCACCTGGAACTCACCGTCTCCCGAAGAAAAACGCAGTGTCTGAGTTTCCAAACGAATTCTTTCTGCAATTTGATAAGCACCCTGCGGATCTGTTTGTGGCAAAATCAGTATAAACTCTTCTCCCCCATATCGCGCCGCACAGTCGTTGGAACGACAGGCCTTTTTTAAAACCTGGGCGAAGGCCATCAAAACCTCATCTCCTTTTTGGTGACCGTAATCATCATTCACACGTTTAAAGAAATCCACATCAAACATCACCAGAGACAAGTCTGCAGGATAGCGCAAACACCGAGCCGTTTCATTTTCCAACAGAATCTGCATTCGCTGTCTGTTCGCCAAGCCCGTCAAACCATCCGTCACCGAATTCTTTTGAGTCGTTTCATACAATAGAGCGTTACTTAGAGAAAGGGCAATGAACTCTGAAATATTCAAGGCAAAATCCAAATCCTTGACACTAAAAATACCCGAATCATTGTCATTCAGGTTAAGAACTCCAATGATTTCATTTTCGATCATCAAGGGGATAGAAACTAAGAAATTACTTTTAAATAGAGGGTTGACTTGACCCACATAATATTTGCATCGGGTAAAATCCTGCTCCAGAACGTACGATCCACTGGTAATCGCATCCCGCATGATTTCTGATTTGCTGTAATGAATACGAATATCAGGGGCCAACTCAGGATGATTATGACAGCTTGAAGTGAGATACCGCTTACTTTTGTCGTACAGGAACAAACTAAAATAACGGATTGAAAGTATATAAGGGAGCTTATGAATCAATACCCGGTGAATCTCTTCGCAACTGAGCAGGCTGATACTTTTTTGAAGGTAAATCAGGCGATCCAGATTTTCCAGAGACTCCCCCAAAAGTTTGTTTTGGCGCATTAACAAAGAACGCACAACAAACATTTCCTGGTATTTTAATCTCTCTTTTTTATTCCCATCCATTACATTTTGCCGAAGACAATCGTATTAAAAGTCAAAATATTGACATAAAATCCAGTGACTGGAAAAATATCACCTGTAATTTTTCCATTTCGTTTATCATTATATAATATTAATCCCTTACACTATAGTTAAAGAGGAACACGATACAAAAAGAAAAACCACTCCTCCTTCAAAAAAAAACGGCATAAAAATTGCTTTTATACCGTTAACTAAAGCAAAGCGACAAAAAACCGATGCCTATTGCTATGAAAAAAACTTTACCTTTAATTTATATCCTGTTGATACTGGGATGGCTGTCTGTGGAAATCCCTGCATTTGCGCAGGAAAATGGCGCGTTTCCACAAGTCAAGCGATTGAGCATCGGCCCTCACCCCGAACACACACGCATATTGGTGGAATTGAGTGAAGCCATTCCCTACACCGTGTCTGCCGACTTCGTTAAGAAAAAAATAACTCTGACATTTGACAACGCCACTGCCGGTCCCAACTTGGTATCACGAAGTTTCACTGACAATAATTTAGAGTATATAGGAGTGCGTTCCAGAGAAGGATCGGTTCAATTGACACTACGACTTCGAAACGCGAACACCCGATTCTTCCACTTTTTACAGAATGCACCTCCACAAGTAGCACTCGACCTAGAAGGACGAAGCACACCCTTTACAAAAGCAAAAGTTGGCAAGTCCACTAATAATGCAGGTGCTTTATCTGCCAAATCACAACAAAAACAGGGACAAGATGACGGGGAAACCCCTCGTAACAATCCTAAAATCCCGGGACTCAATCAGCAACAAATCGAAAAAATCGTCAAACAATCCGAAACAGACAAGCTCCGCGATGGGGCAGAGGACTATAAAAAAGCTCTCACTATGTTTCAAGTTCGGAAATACGATGAGGCCGTACCCCTGTTTGACAAGTTTACGAAAGATTATCCTGAAAGCAAGTTTTTGGATCACATTTTTTATCTGAAAGCAGAAGCCGAATTCTTTTCCGTATTCAATTCAGAAAGTAACCCGGTTTTCGAAAAAGCTATGGAAGCATATTTGCGAGCCGTTCGCACTTATCCCGACTCACAATTTTTCGATCATGCTCTTTACAAGATTGCCTATATTTATGACCAAATGAATTACGTACTGGAAGCACGTAATTTGTATCAGGAAGGGATTAATAACAATAGCAGAAGCATATACAACAACGCTCGGGAAAGTGGCCTCGCAACGATGTTGATGAAGGTTGGGAAATACGACGAGGCCTATGAAGCATTCAATAAATTTCTTAAAAAATCACCCCAGGACCTGAATGCTAAATCTGCATTGTTTGATATTGCGCAACATTATTACGATGAAAAAAACTATGACCAGGCCATCATCGCTTATGAAGACGCCGCAAAACGCTGGCCACGTGAATTAGCAGAACGTCCTGAAATCGATTTCAATATGGGGGAAATCTATTTTGCCCAGCGAAAATTCGATAAAGCCAGAGAACATTATTTCGATCTCATCAACTTGAACCCCGGCAGACCCATCGCCCACACCGCTATCAATCGTATTGGCGATTCCTATTTTCTGGAAGGCAAGCACATGGATGCACTCTCTGTTTTCGACGAGTCTTCCAAAAGGCGCCCCGGTTCTGCCTCATCACAATACAGCATCATCAGAATGGCCGACATAGGCGTTAAAAATCCCAGTCTGCCCGTTCAAGACGTTGTCTTTAAGGTCGAACCCTATTTCAATCCGCTCAAGACTTATGATGAAATATCACACAATGCTAAAAGCATTGATATTCTGGCGGAAGTCACTTTAAGTCGTGGCATTGCACTTTTGCGTGAACAAAACTTTTTAAAGGCTTTTGACGAATTCAAAAAATTGTTGCCTCTCGGCCCCAAATCCAAATTTTATGATGAGGCTAAAAAATACCTGCGTCAGACCTTGATCCAACTCGTAGACGTATACAGTCGCGAAAAAGGGTATCTGCCCATTCTCTACGCCTACAGCGATTTCATGAGTCTTTCTCTGGGACAGGTGAAAAATTTACGGACTTTGATGCAACTCGGTGAGGCCTATCAAAACATCGGCATGTATCAGGAAAGCGTCAAATTTTATGAGCGTGTCAAGCGTGCTGATTCACGGGAGTCCTTTGCGGATCGCATATTCCTGAACCTTGGAGAAATTCATTTGTCTCGTGGTGCCAACCAGGAGGGAGAATTGGTTGCCCGCAGTTTTCTTAAAAACTATCCGCGAAGCACAAGAGTTCCCTCTGCTTTAAAGTTGCTGGCTCAGGCTCAGCAGAACCAGAATCAACCCGAAGAAGCCATCAAGACTTACCGTATCCTGCTTTCAAAAAGTGAAACCGATGTATCGCACACATTTTACAAAATCGCACAAATTCATGAGGAACAAAAAGACTTTGCAAAAGCCGCTCAGGAATACGGCTCTGCCATAGCCAATTTTGATCGCCCCGCCGCTATAAATATTCCTGATTACATCATGGAGTCTTATTACAAACTGGGCATGTCCTATTACCAAAATGACCAGTTTTCACCCGCTTTAAAAGCCCTGGATACCGCAATACAACAAAATCCCAAACATCCTTTGAGGGAATGGGCAGAACTCTTGCGCGGAGAAATATACAACAAGATGAACGAACCGGAAAAAGCCCAAACACAATTTGCCGACCTCGCCAAGGGAAAAGATTTCGATGAACTCATGCGGCGAGCCGCTCGCTCCAGATCGAAAGTTCTGGAATGGGAAAAAAAGTTAAAAGATACGCTCTAATCCATTACAATAACCCAGCACCTAACGTTGCTCTTTGGAAACACCATCCAAAACAAAGTGACCCATCACCTGAAAAACGAGTATGAACGACCCTCTCCCAAAAGAATATAATAAGAAAGAAGTCGAAATACTCAACCGTGCGTTTCAGGCTTTTAACGATGCGACGCAACAACTACAAAATTCATACGACAGTCTCGAGGAGCGCATTAAAGAACTTGATCTCGAACTGGCCCGTAAAAACGAGGAGCTGTCGGCGAACCTAAAAGAAAAAGAAGAGGTTAAAAACCATCTCCACAACATACTCGAAAGCTTGACCACCGGTGTCGTTGTCGTCAATGCCAATGGAGTTGTCACCACCTTCAACACGACCGCCGGAGTTATTTTTTCAGTCGATCCACGAACCTGTCTGGGCCAGCCATTGAAACAAGCCCCTGCGGGTGAACTGCTCGACAATATTGTAAGTTTGAGCAGTCAAAACCCTGGCGAAGCAATCACTCTGGATAAAGAATTAGAAATCGGTCTGCGTGGACAACAGGCTCTTCGCATCTCAGCTTCCGCAGTCAAAGACCCCAACGATGAACCCGAAGGGGGAACCGTATTGATCATTCAAGACATCACCCTGCTTCGACGGCTTGAAGAAGAAGCACAGCGCAACCAGCGATTACGTGCCACTGGGGAAATGGCCGCCGGCATCGCACACGAAATACGAAACCCACTGGCCAGCATCGAGCTGTTTGCATCGCTCCTGCATCAGGACTTGGCAGAGGAACCCGAAAAACGAAAATTAGTCGAACGCATTTCTTCTGGAGTCAAGAACATGGATCGGATTATCTCCAGCGTTCTGCTGTTCGCAAAATCGGCCAAACCGTCTCGCAAGAAGTGCCGCATAGATCATCTTTTGAAAGACCTGCTCACAGACCACTCCGACTTCATCGTTCCAGACAATGTTGAAATCACACAACAATATGATCTGGGGGATGCCTTGGCCAATGGCGATGCGTCCTTACTCAAACAAGTGTTCAGAAACCTCGTGCAAAACGCAATCCAGGCAATGCCCGGTGGCGGACAACTCCGGCTGAGTGCCAAGGTCGAAACCCCCGCAGGCACAAACGATATACCCGGTCGCAAGTTCATCAATGTATGTGTCGCCGATAACGGCCCGGGGATTCCCAAAGACAAACGCGACCAGATATTCAATCCATTTTTTACAACCAAAGACAAAGGCGCAGGCCTGGGTCTTTCGATTTCACATAATATTATCAAGGCACATCAGGGAGCCGTTAATTTTGAGACCGAAGAAGGCAAAGGAACTCAATTCACCGTCACCCTTCCCTGCTGGGACCCCTACTTAGATGAAGAAGAATACGCTTAAAATTCTAGTTGTAGACGACGAAGAAGACATGCGTCTTGCTCTCGAAACAACGCTCAAGAGAGAGGACTACCAAACCGACTCTGCCGAAAATGGGCAACAGGCTCTCGAAAAGCTGGAGCAGGAAGATTTCAACTTGATCGTCACCGACGTCAAAATGCCCGGAATGAGTGGACTGGAACTGCTACGCACCGTCAAATCCCGGTGGCCAAATATTCAAGTCGTGATGATGACCGCCTTTGAGATCATCGACAACGCCGTGGATGCGATGAAAGAAGGAGCCTATGATTTTTTAATCAAACCCTTTAAGGCCGACGTTCTTGTAACCACCGTGAATCGGGCTTTACGCGAACTCCCTTCTGCAGAAAGCAGTACAATACCCGCAATAAAACAGAACAAACCCAAACATGCCATCATCACTCAAAATCAGCGCATGCAGGAACTCATTGGATTTGCTGAAAGCATCGCCTACAGCAAATCCACCGTCCTCATCAGCGGTGAAACCGGAGTCGGCAAAGAGGTATTTTCTCGTTACATACATCAATGCAGTCCACGCGCCGACAAACCCTTTTTAGCAATCAATTGTGCCGCATTGCCCGAAAACCTGCTGGAAACCGAATTATTTGGTCATGAAAAAGGAGCCTTCACCGGCGCGTCACAACGCAAAGAAGGAAAATTTGAACTCGCCCACAAGGGAACTCTCTTGCTCGACGAAGTCACTGAAATGAGCCTGCCCCTGCAAGCCAAACTTCTGCGCGTTTTACAAGAACATGAAATCGACAAAGTAGGAGGCAAACAACCCATTCCCGTAGATGTACGTGTCATCGCAACAACCAACGCCGATGTCAAAAGCAGGATCCGCGAGAACCTGTTCCGGGAAGACCTCTACTATCGCCTCAACGTGATCCCGCTAAAACTTTTACCCTTACGCGAACGGCCCGAAGACATCCCCCATCTCGCAAGATATTTTATTAACAATCACAGTGCGGAAAACAACAAACCCGCTCCAGAAATCGACGATCAGACGCTGGAATTACTCAAAAAATATCGTTGGCCAGGCAATGTCCGGGAATTGGGCAACATCGTCGAGAGAGCGGTCCTTCTTTGCCGGGGGGCCATCATTCAACCCCATCATCTGTTCTTTGATGAGGACGAGTTTGAATCCGAAAACCAACACATGGAACTGCCGAAACACCTCTATCAGGGAACCATCCATGAGATGGAAAAAGAACTCATACTGAAAACCCTGGAAGAACTTCAGGGCAACAGAACCCAGGCCGCACAACGCCTCGGCATCAGCATTCGCACCTTGCGGAACAAACTGGCCGAGTACAACAAAGATTCCTGACCGGCGAATCGCCGGAAAAATCAAGCGATACCCGCACAGGTATCCCCGCCAATAAGCGCGAAAGCAAATCTCCCGAATTGCAATCTGCGAAGTCTGTCCGCGCGCATTTTCCTTACCCAAACTAACTTATGGCACGAGTATTGCTTAATATTTATGAAATAGAATAGTGTCAAAAAATTGTTGACCCCGACAAAGGAAAAAATCATGGATTTTTTAACTTCAATGAAAATCAGTTCTTCAGGGCTCAGTGCCCAGCGCAAGCGCATGGAGACCATTTCCAGCAATCTCGCTAACATAGAGACCACACGAACCCCCGAAGGCGGGCCTTATCGGCGTAAAGATGTCGTGATTTCTGCCATGCCACTGGAAAATGAATTTGGAAGTATCTTGCAAAACGAATTTGGCGGCAACATCAAGCAAGCACTGGTCACTGATGTCATCGAAGATCAGTCCGAACCCAAACTGGTGTTCAAACCCGATCATCCCGATGCCAACGAAGCCGGATATGTTGGCATGCCAAACATCGACTTGATGAGCGAAATGGTGAATATGATGAGTGCAACGCGCTCGTTTGAAGCCAACGTTACCGCAATCAACGCCGCCAAATCCATGGCTCTGAGAGCCATAGACCTTGGCAGGTAAATCGTAATTTGAGGAACCTGAACCCCGATCCAAAACGCCATGGAAACTCTAAACGCATTTATTAGCAATTTGTCGGAACGCTTTAACCATTTGCCACAAACCAAAAAAGTAATGGCTCTGGCTTTGATTGCCGCCGCTGGCGGATCATTGATCGCCATGTCATTTTGGTTCCGCACACCCGACTTTCAACTACTTTACGCAAATCTTTCCCCTGCCGATGCCTCCGCCATTGTGGAAAAGCTGAAAGCAGAGAAAACTCCTTACGAGTTATCCAACCAGGGGAAAACCATTCGTGTGCCTTCAGACAAAGTGTACGAAATACGTTTGACAATGGCGAGCGAAGGTCTGCCGGAAGGAAGCGAAGTGGGACTGGAAGTGTTCGACAAATCTGCGTTGGGAATGACGGAGTTCGTTCAGAAACTGAATTTTCAGCGTGCCTTGCAAGGCGAACTGGCACGAACCATCACAACTTTGGATGCCGTAGACCAGGCCAGAGTTCATCTCGTGATCCCGAAGGAGACTCTTTTTATTCGTGACACTCCCAAAGGCAAAGCCTCTGTCACCTTGAAAATCAAACCCGGAAAAAATCTCTCGCCTTCTCAAATTCAAGGCATTGTGCATTTGATTTCTGCCAGTGTCGAGGGCATCAATGCCGCTGACGTTGTCATACTGGATTTGAAAGGGAATCTCCTTTCAGGGAACTCTCAAGGCTCCGAAGGAGCACTTTTGACTTCCAATAATCATCAACACAAACAACGTGTTGAGAAGGAAATGGAACATAAAATCCTGACCATTCTTGAAGAAGCTCTCGGTAAGGGAAAAGTCATTGCCAAAGTATCCGCCACGCTCGATTTTGAAAAAGTCGAACGAACTGAAGAAATTTACGATCCCGACTCACAAGTCGTGCGCAGTCAGCAGACCATTACCGAAGCCACCGTAGGGTCTGTACCACCCGGTGGTATCCCCGGCGTACAATCTTTGATTCCCGGTGGCCAAGCACAGGAAGGCGTCGTGGGCCAGGCCGCGAAACGCGATAAATCGAACCTGACTCAAAACTTCGAAATCAATAAAGTCGTCCGTCATGTCACCAAACCCATCGGTGAAATTGACAAACTCTCGGTCGCTGTATTGATCGATGGTGTCATGGCCGGAGACCCGCCAGCGTACCAGGCACGCAGTGCCGACGACATGGCCAAATACTTGCAAATCGTCCAGTCCGCCGTCGGCTTCAACCCCGACCGTGGCGACCAGGTGAAAGTTGAGAATATTCAATTCGATCGATCCATATTAGAGGAAGAGGCTCAGCGCATCGAAAAAGAAGGTTGGTTTGACCTCGGATTTCAAGGTGCAAAATATGTACTAGGGATTATATTTGTAATATTGTTCTTCACACGAATCATCCGACCCATGGTAAATTGGGTAACCACCTCGGTTGAAGTAGTCGACGAAGTGGAAATGGTAAGCCCTGAAGAACTTGCTCTCGAAGAAGAAAAAATGCGTATCGGACAAATCGCAGGTGAAACCGCCAAAATGCGAGAAGCGGTTGCTGAATTTGTCGCAACCGATCCCAAGTTCACCGCAGGCATTATCAGGAAATGGATGAAGGATAAAGAGAAGTAAAATATCTCTAACGAACACGACCTTTAACAATTTCAGACACGCAACAAAAGGCATAAGGATCATAACAATGGCCAGAAAATTGACAGGACCCGAAAAAGCCGCATCCCTCCTGATGTCTCTGGGAGAAGAAAATGCCGCTCTTGTCCTCAGCATGCTCGATGAAAGAGAAATACAGACTTTGGGAAACTATATTTCATCCCTCGGTGATCTCGATACCGGATCAATGGATATGGTGACTAGGGAATTTCACGACATGGTCGAATCGGGTTCGGGTGGATTAGGCATTCCGGGCATGGACTTTCTCCGTAGCACACTGATGAAAGCCATGGACCCCAATAAAGCCACCGAAATTTTAAACAACATTACTTCGCCCGGCGAAGAAATGGGTGGTGGTCTTGAAACCGTCCGCATGCTGGAACCCCGTGTCATTGCCGCATTTTTGCAAAACGAGCATCCGCAAACAGCCGCTATCATCATGGCCCATCTCGACGCGCCGGTTGCCAGCCTTGTTTTACGGGAAATTTCAGAAGAAGAGCGAATGGAAATCATTCGCAGAATGGCGACTCTGGAGCGTGTTTCACCGGGTGTCATTCGCGAATTGGACGAAGCATTGCAAAACGAGTTCCGCGCATCCGGTGCTGTCTCGGGTAGTAAATTGGGAGGCATCGAAGCCGCCGCCGCAATCATGGGTTCGCTGGATCGTACTACAGAAACGTCCATCCTGACATCCATGGATGAAGTTGATCCAGACCTGGCCAACGAAATTCGCAATCTACGTTTCACCTATGAAGATATTCTCAAGATCGACGATCAGGGGATTCAGTTGGTTCTCAAAGAAGTCAATCAGGAAGATCTGCTCATTGCCTTAAAAACTGCCAGCGATGCTCTCAAGGATAAATTATTTTCTAATATGTCCGAACGTGCCGCACTCATGCTAAAAGAAGATTTGGAATCCCTCGGGCCGACCAAAATCAGCGATGTAGAAAAAGCTCAGCAAAAAGTCATCGCTATTTGTAAAAAACTCGAAGAAGATGGAAAAATCGTAATCGGTGGTGGAGGAGATGCCCTTGTCTGATAACACACATTTTACAAAAAGTAGTTTCACAAGGGAGGAAATGCTTCCTGCTCCCGCTCCTGATGAAGACCTTGAAGAGCATACAGATATTTTCGAGCGGATGGATTTTGGTGTAACACACAAAGGGGGTCGCCGAGAATTCAGCTACGAGTCCGAAACTGCTAGAAACTTTAACGACAACAATGTCAATAAAGCAAAAATCGGTGTTAAGGAGATCATGGCCGATGCGATCAATAAGGCCAAATCTCAAGTCAATCTGATCAAAAGCCAGGCCCATAAAGAAGGATTCGATGCGGGTTTTTTGGAAGGCTTGGAAAAAGCCCGAGTTGCCGCTCAGGAAGACTTTGATCCGTTTCTGAAATCTTTGCAGAATTCCATCGAACATTTGAGTCAATTTCGTACAAAAATGTACGGCAAGGTCGAGCGGGAGATGATCGAAATGGTCGTGGCACTTTCCAAACGCGTTATACATTTTGAATTATCGACGAACGAAGGTGCCGTTCAGGCCATGATTCGACTGGGTGTCCAATCCGTCTTAAACCGGGAACATCTCACTATAAAAATCAATCCTGAAGACAAAGGTTATGCGGAAAGCTTTCGATCTGAGTTGCACCACATGTTTCATGATATCAAGAATATCACCCTGACAGCACATCCCGGCATTCAACGTGGCGGATGCATAGTAGAAAGTAACTTTGGAACGATCGACTCCCAGATCGATCAGCTGGATGCACAGCTTGACCGAATCCTGGAAATGACGCCTCCAAATTTTGAGGACGATATGACTTCCCTTTCACCTGAAGAAGCAACCGCACAAAAAGAGGCTGAAGAAAAATCCGCACAAGATGAGATGGAATCGCCTCTCGATCCATCCGTTCCTTAAGGGGTCTCAATGCAACCTGTAATCGACTTAAAAAAATATCGTTCCTACATCGACAAAAATGATTTCGTATCCAAAACCGGACGCGTGAATCGAATCATCGGTCTTGTCATCGAAGGCAACGGACCCGCCGCCAGCGTAGGAAGCCTTTGCAATATCGTACCGGGCGGAGGCCGCCCCACCGTACAGGCTCAAGTCGTCGGGTTTCGCGACAATCGTACTTTGCTGATGCCACTCGGCGACATCATAGGCATCGAACCCGGAGCCCTCATAGAATCAAAAGACAGTTTTCCCACATTCAATGTGAGCAACGCCCTGCTCGGTCGAATCATCGATGGCAACGGCGTTCCATTGGATGGCAAAGGCCCCATACCCATGGGTTCAGAATACCCGCTCATGGGAATTCCCCTGAATCCCCTTGAGCGCGTTCGCATCAAAAAACCGCTGGATATGGGAGTACGTTCCATCAATGGATTGTTGACCTGCGCGCGCGGTCAACGCATTGGCATCATGGCAGGTACAGGTGTCGGTAAATCGGTCCTGTTAGGAATGATCGCCCGCAACACCGATGCCGAAATAAATATCATCGCCCTGATCGGTGAGCGCGGACGCGAAGTCAAGGAATTCATCGAAGAAAACCTTGGATCCGAAGGGATGAAAAAATCCATTGTGATCGCCGCGACTTCAGACCAGTCACCGCTCACAAGATTGCGCGGTGCCTTCATCGCAACTACCATCGCCGAATTCTTTCGCGATCAGGGAAAAGATGTTCTCATGATGATGGATTCGGTCACTCGTTTTGCGCAAGCACAAAGAGAAATTGGCCTGTCCATTGGCGAGCCGCCAGCAACGCGCGGTTACACACCCTCTGTTTTTTCCATGCTTCCACGCTTGCTTGAACGTGCAGGAACAGGAAAAGGAGAAGGGTCCATCACCGGACTGTACACCGTATTAGTCGAAGGCGATGATTTGAACGAGCCTGTATCGGACGCTGTACGAGCCATACTCGACGGACATATCGTGCTCAGCAGAAACCTTGCCGCGCACAATCATTTCCCTGCTATTGATATTTTGGAAAGCATCAGCCGACTCATGATAGATGTAGTGACCAATGATCATCTCGAAAAATCTATGAAACTCAAGGCACTGATCGCTACTTATAAAGAAGCTGAAGACTTGATCAATATCGGTGCCTACGTCAAAGGAACCAATCCAAAAATCGATCTGGCCATTTCAAAAATGGATGGCATCAACGCCTTCCTGAAACAAGGAATCATGGAAACAACATCTCTTCCAAAAAGTATTGAACTCATCAACACTCTGTTGGCTGACGTCAAATGAACTTCAAACTGGAAGCACTGTTAAAACTCAACAAAAGTAAAGAAGACCTGGTAATGCGTGAATTGGGGCGAATCAACTCCCATCTGCAAGACCAGAAACAAAGAAGCAACTTCATGTTATCTATCGCAGACGAGCGAATTGATGCGCGGAATGGGCGACTACAGGAAGGGATGGATATCGGTACGCTGGCATTGTATGATAACTTTTTTCAAGGTGTTAAAATACAAAATGCCAAGCAAAACGAAGTTATTTCCGAAGTTCAAACCCGATTGGAAAATACCCGAACAAAACTGGTAGAAGCGATGAGAAAACGAAAAACCCTTGAAATCCTCAAAGACAAAGAACTTCGCGCCGAAAAATCCCGACAGACGAAACGGGAGCTCAAAGAAATGGATGAAATCGCCGCCAATTCCTGGCGCCTTCACAATAATTAGGATCATGAGATTCTCCAAATACGCCAGCACAACACTGTCTTTCTTCGCTCTTCTGTGGAGTTTGGGTGCAACGGGCATTATCCTCACCTCAAACAAAGCCTATGCACAGGAAGCGGTTACTCCAAATCCTGACAAGGTCAGCAATCAGGAAGAAGACATCCAGGGAGAAGATAAAAATTCCGGCGTGGTGATAAAACTTCCAGAGCAACGTTCAGTGATCAGTCCCGAAACTTTCCGAATGATTGAAATGATCGAAAAGAAAAATCGGGAACTTCAACAAAAGGAAGAAGAACTCAAAAATAGAGAACTGCAACTCAAAAAACTGGAATTAAAATTGCGTGAAGATTTGCAAAAAATAAATCTGGCTCTGGCCAAAAGCGATGAACAACTCGGCCTCAAAGATGAAAGAACGCGACAAAATATCGATTCTCTCATCAAAGTTTATTCCAGCATGAAACCAGAGGAAGCGGCCAGTATTCTTGAGGCTTTGGACGAAGATCTTGCCATCAAAATCATTTCAGGCATGAAGAGTCAAACTGCGGGTCAGGTCTTGAGCCAATTGAATGTCAAAATTGCAAAAACGATCAGCGAACGGCTTGCCGGTAAAATTTTAAAAGACGACACAAAAAAATAAATCTCCATGAAAAGCACTCAGTTTTTAATCATCGGTGGCGGCGTCATCGGTTTGAACGTCGCGCGTGAACTGAAACGACGCTATCCTGATGAACGTGTCCTGCTGACCGAAAAAGAAAGCCAATGCGGAACCCACGCCAGCGGAAGAAACAGCGGTGTTCTGCACGCTGGTTTTTATTATTCTGCTGATAGCCTGAAAGCAAAATTCACACGCGATGGCAATCAGCGTATGACCGCGTATTGCAAAGAAAAAAAATTAAAGATCAATCCCTGCGGCAAACTGGTCGTCGCTAAAGATGAAAGCGAATTGCCCTGGCTGGACGAACTGCTGTCACGCGCAAAGACCAACGGTGTCGAGTTAAAATCTATCTCCGAACAGGAGGCTCGCGAAATAGAACCGCGAGTGAAAACGTTTCAAAGAGCCTTGTTTTCTCCCACAACGTCTTCTGTAGACCCCGGTGAAGTCATGCTCTCTATGAAACAAGATGCCTTGGCGGAAGGGGTAGAGATTGAAACCGGAGCCGCTTATCTGGGAAGAAACGCCAACACCATTCGCACCACTGCAGGACCTATCGAAGCGAAATACGTTGTCAATTGCGCAGGCTTATACGCCGACCGCATTGGGCGCGATTTTGGTTTCTCTGAGCATTATCGCATTTTGCCTTTTAAGGGACTTTACCTGTATTCCAACGAAGAACCGGGCTCTTTACGGACCAATATTTATCCAGTCCCTGATTTGCGCAATCCTTTCCTGGGAGTGCACTTCACAGTCACTGCTGATGGAAAGATGAAAATCGGCCCCACTGCCATCCCCGCTTTTTGGCGTGAACAATATGAGGGATTCGGTAGATTTCGCCCCGATGAATTAGCGGAAATTCTATTTCGGCAAATGGGCTTATTCCTTTTTTCAAATTTCGATTTCAAATCTCTTGCGTTTGACGAAATCAAAAAATACTGGAGGCGGCATCTGGTTTCCCTATCCAGTGTTTTACTGGAAAACGTACGACCGGCACAATATAAGAAATGGGGCAAGCCTGGCATACGGGCACAACTCCTCGATTTGCGTACACGTACTTTAGAAATGGACTTTGTTCTGGAAGGGGACAAACATTCCATGCATGTCCTGAACGCTGTTTCACCTGCCTTCACCTGTGCCCTTCCCTTTGCTGAATACGTTTGCGACCGAATCGAGGAACAGGGGAGATGACCCCAAAAATATCCATCCTTTTACCCACTCGCGGTCGTCCCGATCAAGCACAACGTCTCTTTGAAAGTATCGCAGAGCATTCTGACAATCTCGAACAGATCGAAATTATCATACGTCTGGACGATGACGACACCAACAGTCATGCGCTGGAACCAAATCTTATCCCTCACAAAAAAATCATCGGTCCCCGTGCCAGCATGGGCATTCTCAATACCGAATGTTATCAGCAGTGCAGCGGTGAAATTATTATTTTACTGAACGATGACATGGCCGTTCGGACACCGGGATGGGACACGAAGATACGTGCAACGCATGAACGCTTTGCCGACGAAATCTACCTCGCTTACGCCAACGATATGATCGCCGGCGAACTCCTGTGCCACATTCCGATTCTTTCCCGAAAAACCTGTGAGGCATTGGTGCGACCGTTTCCGCATGAGTATCAAGGCGGTTTCATTGACTATCATCTATTTGATATTTTCAAACGATTGCTCCATGCGGGCATAGATCGTGTGATTTACTTGAGTGCGGTTGAAATCGAACACATGCATTTCAGGGTGGGCAAGTCGTCTTACGATGCAACCTATTCCGCACGCGGGCAGATGGATGTCGGTGACGAAGCCTTTACCGGATTGAGAACGTATCGTCAAGTTGCAAGTGAACGATTGCTAGCCGTCATAGAGAACAAGCCTATTCCTCCTCTGCCTGCTCTCTCGCGATTTGACTCACCACCGCAAGGAATCCTGCACGCTCTGTTTCGTTACGCCGTTATTTTTTTACTGGACACGGGACTCCCTCTCAAATGGCGCGCCAATCTTTTCCGAGTGTTCAATGAGCGTTACTTGCGAAATCGATTTGGATGGTATCCCCCGATTCCTGCTTCCTGAAAAATGATTTCCAGAATCACTATAAACGTAATCTGGAACGATTTTTTTTGCGAATAAATAATTCCAAAACGAATCGAGTATCATTTAAAATAGCATTCAAAACTCAATCAGGAAATCTCATAAAGGAGAATCAGTTTTTATGGCATCCAAAAACGCTTCATTCGACATTGTTTCCGTCATCGATCTGGCCGAAGTAAAAAACGCGGTCAACCAAGCCATGATGGAGATAGGACAACGTTTCGATTTCAAAGGAAGTTGCAGTGAAATCAAATTCGATCAAAAAGCTGAAGAACTCACCTTGATGTCTGAAGACGAATTCAAATTAAAATCTGTCATAGATATTTTGCATACCAAGTTGATCAAACGAAAGGTGTCTATCAAGGCTCTCGACTATGGAACGATTGAAAGCGCATCTGGTGGAAAAGTGCGTCAGGTCGCTAAATTGCAACAGGGAATTTCTCAGGAAAAAGGGCGAGAAATTGTCAAATTCATCAAAGATCTCGGCATCAAAAAAGTTCAAGCTCAAATCATGGACGACCAATTGCGCGTTACGGGCAAAGACCGCGACGACTTGCAAAGCGTGATCGCAAGCCTCAAGGAAAAAGATTTTTCTATCGACATGAGTTTCACCAACTACCGATGAAAGGATTTTCGTTGTTCACACAGCACTTTCAACATTCATCGGGAGTGTTTCTCGCAACGTTATTCTTTTTATTTTTGGGATTGGGCGGTTCCTCCTGCGCTTCGGTACCCACCATCCCACGTTTGCTCCTACCCTTGCCGGGTACTGAAAGTACCCAACCACCCGTCATTCGTTCGCGTCGGGTGAACGTTGTATGGTCGATTTTGAATAAAAATGATAATGCGCTTGAAGTCACTTCGTTGCAGGGACAATCGTTTCTTTTGAATCTGTTTGACGATGTCGAATTGACTTGCAAGGTGGAGCGAATCGACTTGCATAAAAATGGAAGCCTATCGTTGGCTGTCAGTTTTCCAGGCCTGCCTTCTACTTCCAATGCGATTTTAACGTTCAAAGATAATATTATGGTGGGTGCTGTTTTTCTTCCAGAAAAACAATATCGTATTCGCTATTCTGAGTTTGGCTATCACATCGTTGATGAAATCAATCCCTTAAAATTTCCCACCGATGCGGCTCCCATTCCTGTACCATGAGTCTTCTGCCCCATTTTCTCCTTTTTAACTTCAGGGAAATGTTTTTTATTTGCAGGTCGAAGTCTCTCTTTCTCCTATTTATAATTTTTACGGGAACGGCTAATGCCTGGGCCGGTTCGCCGCAAAATCTATTTCTGGATACTTCTCTATCCGCTGAGATTTCAGCAGATGCCTTTTCTACAGGGGTGGAAGTCCGACGTTCACGCTTTGTCACTTTGAATAGTTCTCTGTTGATGCCAGCCAATGGCCTGGAATACAGCGAGGACATCCATCTCAATTTGTTCAACGACACTTCTTTGGCCTGTGTGTTGGATGCCTATTACAAAAACCCCTCTGGAAGCCTGACGATCCAGGGACATGTGCCGGGCGATGCTTTCAGCAAGGTCACCATGATCTTAAAAGACTCAGCGGTCGCCGGGCAAATCGAAACGCAAAACGGTGTTTATAGAATTCGTTACATTCAAGACGGCTGGCATTGGATCGAACAAATCAAGGCGGATGGTTTTCCACCTGCAGGTGAACCGATCCGAATCACCAATGTGACAAGCTCGGATACGTCTCCAACCACCGCACAGGACGATGGCACTCAAATCGATGTACTTGTCGCTTACACGGCGACGGCAAGGGCGGCCGCGGGAGGAACCACGGCTATCGAAAACGAAATTGATTTGGCCGAATCTCTGGCTAACACGACGTTTTCGAACAGTGGTGTTGTCCCGAGAATTCGCATTGTGTCTAAAGTCGAAGTCACATACAGCGAAACCGGGTTCAGTTTTTCAACGGCTCTCAATGACGCCGCCAATGGCAATATAACCAATTTGCATACTTTTCGAGATCAATTTGGAGCCGATCAGGTCACCTTGTTGGTTGAGGGTGATAACAGTCTGTGCGGACTCGCGTTTTTGCAAACCAGCGTGTCTTCTTCTTTTGCTTCCAACGCCTATTCTGTCGTTCAGCGCAATTGCATCACCAATCAAACCTTTACTCATGAATTGGCGCACAACATGGGAGCACGACACGATCGCGCCGAAGACAATGTTGACGGATCACCGTTTACTTATAATCATGGCTATGCGGATGCAACCAATAATTTTCGCACGGTCATGGCAACGCAAACGGGGTGCGCAACATGCCCAAGGGTACAGTACATGTCCAATCCCGATGTCACTGTCAACGGTGCCCCTGCGGGAATCGCTGAGGGCCAGTCTTTGGCGGCAGACAATCGCAAGACATTGAATCAAACTGCTTCAACCGTCGCAAATTTTCGCACATCGGTGGTCATAGATAATTTCATCAACAATTATGATGCGACAAGTAGCGTGGTTTCACCTTACTGGCAGGCAGGTACAAATTCGTACACCTTCATGGCGGTGTCACATCCATCGCTGGAAATGATGAGCTCCCAAATCGGAGTGGTCGTTTATGCGATAAAAAATAACGGCGATTCCTTCGGGGCGGCGGTAGACTTCACCGTTTCTGCGGGACAGACTCAGCGCGTTTTTATCACTTCCGCCGCACAAACTTTCACGCTCAATTCTTCAGATTCCAGCTTCTTGACAGGGAACGGGTCGGGGGGTGGGCAATTGGTCATTCATCCCAAAGCCACTTCGCCTAAAGAAATTCTTGGCTCCGCAAATGCGAACGGACGCGGCTATCCCGATGTGACGTTATTGAGTTATTGGGGAGCGATCGTCCTGGTCCAGTCATCTAACAACAATGGCTTCGCGATGGAATTCATTGGCGACTTGCACGATAGCACATCCGGAATAAATTGAGCGGGTATGGCTAGAGGGGTAGTAAAGGAGTCAGATTGATATTTTCATTGTTTTCTTCAATCTTAACCATTCCAAAGGAGATGATCATTTTCAAACCATCTTCGACGGACATGTCCAGTAACTGCAAATCCTTAATGGGAACTAACAGCAAATAACCTGTGGTCGGGTTGGGCGAAGTGGGTACAAAAACATTGACCAGATCATCCCCTCCTACCTTTGCGATTTCTCCACGTGCGGTACAGCAAACAATTCCCAAAGTTTTTAATGGCTCGCGAGGATAGGTCAACAAAGCCATTTTTTCAAAGGTGGGGTTATCGGTTTGGGAAACCGTTTGAATCACTTTTTTGATACTGGTATAAATCGCGCGCACATAGGGGATTTTATTCAGCAGATTTTCACCGATTGAAACAAACTTGAGCCCGATGAAATTAGCTCCCAGCAAGCCCACTAACATAATGAATAAAAAAATAATGAGTAAGCCAACTCCGGGTATTGAGTGCGATTCCAGAAACTGCATCTGCGATTCACCCAAAATTTTGTGCATGATGGGGTTCATTGAGTTGTCTACGCCCTTGACCACAAATTTAAAGGACATGTAGGTCAGCCCAGCCGGAATGGTAACGAGTAAACCCGCAATCATATTCTTTTTTATCGTATTCTTAAAACCTTTCAATGAAACATCCTCCCTTCAAAACAACGGACTTTTTTCTAAAAGCCCCACTGAGGTAAAAAACTGCATTCGAGGATATGACGGCACTGCAGAACGCATCTCTTAAAATTTTAAGATGATTTTGATAATGTGGTGACACGGGGTGATTGAGAAAAAACTGGCTATTTGAGTGTTTCCAAATGACGCTTGACCTGTTGCGCCAGAGCGGGATGATCGTTTTCCCCCAACTCAAGAAAACGCCAGTAATAATGTTTTGCGGTCTCAAGATTGCGTTCTGTTTCATAAAGGACAGCAAGATTGTAGTTGGTGCCAGGATGATCGGGATCGAGTTTCAAAGCCCGGTTCAGGACTTCACGTGCATTTCCAAATTCACCTTGCGCTTTGTATGAAGTAGCAAGATTGTTCAACGCGCCCATATTTGATGGATCGATTTCAATCGCCTTCTGATAATTTCGAACCGCTCCAGCATAATTCATTTTTAGAAAATATACCACACCGAGATTGTTGTAGACTTTGCCATATTCAGGATCCAGATAAACCGCCTGTAAAAACTCATTCACTGCCAAATCGTATTTGCCCAACTCCTTGTAAATAACTCCCATATTATTATAAATATTTGGGTTGTCAGGATTCAGCTCGGCGGCTTTGCTATAATTTTGCAGAGCCTTCTCCCATTCTTTCGATTGCTGATAAAAAACCGCTCTATTGAAGTAAAAACTGCTGTTTTTGAAAACATTGGGAACGGGTTCTTTAAGGTTCGGAGGTGTCCTTTCAGGCCGTATTCTTGATCTCTCAGAGGCCTCAAATGCCTCAGGGGCGTACATGGAATCTGAATCGGCCCGGCCCCGGTTCACTGAAACTTTAGATCTCATTTTCAAGTCATCAGCATCGGATCGCTCTTGATATGTATTTTCTCTTGGGGATTGCGTTGGCTCTTTCATCGCCCCAGAGTTCGAATCATTGAAATTCTTTTCTGCGGGCTTCATCGAGTAGGAACTGGATTCAAAATCTTCTTTTTTCTCCGGTAACGAATTCACTTCGGTTTGGAATAAGCTTTTTTGCGGGGCCACTTTTTTGACCTTTGGCTTTTCAATGATGCTTTTTATCTCCGACCGAGATGGACGTTTCTCTATGGCTGGCCTCTCAGCAATTGGTATTTCTGCAGGCGGAAATACCTCGGCAACTTCAATATTTTGAGCCGGTTTCATCCGGGCTTCCATGGTTTTTTGAGAGGGCTCTGGCGTCACGGTTCTTTCGACGGGAACCGGAGCAACGGATGCCACTGGGGGAGGCGCAGGAATCGCTACGGGAGCGGATCCAGCCGGTTGTGGAGCCGGTGGAGTCACAGTTGGAGCCGGGGCGGGTTGTGGTTTGGGAGCGGGCTGGCTGGCTACTTTTGGCAGTGGACGAATTCGCGGTGCTTTCTTCTTCAGTCCCAAAGTTTCCCAAATCGACAAATTCGCAATTTTAGCACCCTGAGAATCAAACGCACCACCATAGATCATGCCGGCCAATATGATGCCCGGCAAGCCGATCAATAGCATGGCTCGCTTGAATTCTGACTGGCCACTAGAACCACTGCCCTTACTTTCGTCAGACCGGGAGAGCAGGTTGAACTGCAGGACAGACCTCTTCTCTTGAGCTTTATCCTCCAAGGCCTTCTTTAAACTGTCAGCTATTAAACTCAATTTCTGGCTCTGAAGTAGAATCCGCTCAAAGAACCCTACAAGGGTTCTCTAAAACGATTGGGATATTTCTAGTAATATTTAACTTTAATCTGAAAATCGGATTCTGAGAGGGACTATTAAACTGAAAGATTTCTTCGTATTTTCAAAAACGAATCACAAACATCTTTCACTTCGATCACTGCTGTATTATCCCTTATCTGTTGCTGAAAGTAAAACAGGAGTGCGCCCTGAATACTTCAAAGCCTGTATATGAATTTTTGCGGATTTTTCGTTTTCATAAGGACCCACGTACACCGTATGCAACGTTTGCCCGGAACTGTTCGTCTTTTCCAAATAGACTTGAAATCCAAAATCCTTCAATGCTTCAATTTCAAGTTTGGCTTCGTTCTCTGAGCTAAAATCGCCTACATGAATGCGGTATCCATCAGGGCCCGCTTTTGTTTCGACCGAGGACACGCTGGGATCTGAATGAGTTGGTTCGACCTCTTGTGCAAGTGCGGGTGCACTCTCAGGCTCTAACTTTTGAGCTGAATCTTTTGCCCCAAGTGACGGCACCACAGGTGCCACTCTGCTTTCA
Source organism: Nitrospinae bacterium CG11_big_fil_rev_8_21_14_0_20_45_15 (assembly GCA_002787235.1). GTDB lineage: Bacteria > Nitrospinota > Nitrospinia > Nitrospinales > VA-1 > Nitrohelix. Next base: position 39,569 of record PCWG01000025.1, on the reverse strand, counting down.
GCTGAGATTGGCAAAGTCGGTGTCTTGATAGACTGCAATGCCTTTTGAATTCCAAAATTTGAATTCAGAAATTCATACCCGATCCAGGCGCATGCGAGAACCAGAATGGGGATAATGTAGTACAGTTTATTCCTTTTCGGTTTTTCAGATCGAACACGACCTTCAGTAGATTTCTGCAAGCCCAGGCTTTCGATCCCTTTTTGTGCGTGCTCTTCTTCAAGATAATCTGTTTGACTGTTGTACCCAGCCAATAAGGCTCTATCACAGGCTAGATTGATCAACCGCGGGTAGCCTCCAGAAAAAAGATAAACCCGGTGTATTGCGTCCGGTGAGAATGCAACTTTGGACCCAATCCCTGCGACTTTCAAACGATGGTTGATATATTTTCGGGTTTCTTCTTCGGATAAGGGAGTGACTTCGTATCGAATCGCGATTCTCTGATTCAACTGTTTGAGTTCCGGCAGTTGTAATTTCTGGGAAAACTCCAGTTGTCCTACAAAAATTATCTGAAGCAATTTGTCTTTTTCTGTTTCCAGATTCGACAAAATTCGCAATTGTTCCAAAACATCCAAAAGAAGATTCTGGGCTTCATCAATGATTAAAACCGTGGCTCCGCCTTTTTTATGCTGGGCGATCAGAAAATGATTCAACGCATCGATCAATTCTTTCTTAGTTGCGGAGTTCACCCAATGATCCAGTGGGTCCTCTTCAATTTCGACAATCACTTCCATGTCGCTTGCTTCAACATCACTATCGCCACCCACTTTAGCGGCAAGCTTTCTCACAGCCTTCAAAGAAGGCACACCCAGATCGTGAACACAGGTTCTCAACAAATCCATGTCTGACAACATGGGGTTGAGGACCAACGCAACCGCAATTTTGGGATCCAGTTGATCCAGCAAACGTCGGCACAGTGTGGTCTTTCCAGTCCCCACATCACCGACAATCGCCATAAAACCTTCCTGCTGATTGATGCCATAGGTCATATGGTCGAGCGCGCCTTGGTGTTGCTTGCTGAGGTACAGATATTCGGGATCCGGCGTCAAGCGGAAAGGCTTTTCCCGAAAGTTGTAATACTTTTCGTACATATCCCTCACTACCTCATCATTCTGGATTTTGGACCCCAGGGTGGATCATTAGGTTCAGTAATACCCCTTTTCCCTAACATTGCCAATTGTTTCGCCTTCTCTTCATCGACGGCTTTACCCACCATGATCTGAGGCGTCAACATAATGATCAATTCAGACTTCTCATTCGTTCGGTCTTTGGATTGAAACAATCTGCCTACAATCGGGATTTCGCCCAGCAATGGCACCGAATTATCTTTATCCTCTGATTTGGTCTTCATCAAGCCACCAAGAACAATGGTCTGTCCATTTTCAGCCAATACCACGTTAGAAGCTTCTCTGATATCCAATATGGGCACCGATGTAATACCATCCGGTGTCGTGCGCGTCCCGTTCTGTTCGGTGATGCTCGTGTTGATACTCATCATGATATCGCCATCGGAACTGATCTGTGGGACAACGTCAAGAACTATACCGATCGTCACAGACTCAACCGTGAAGGTTGTTACTGCGGCAGTTGTCGTGGTCGCGGCGGTGGTTTGGGGAAGAAAAAACACATCTTCCGTACCCACTTTGATAACCGCACGCTGGTTGTTCAAAGTCGCAATTTTAGGATTGGAAAGAACGTTGACCTCACCCTGTTGTGACAACGCACTGACGATCAAACTGAAATTAGCGTTGGCCAGTCCGAAAGTGAAAGGGGATGAACCTGTCAGTGTGGCATTTTTCAGACTTCCCAGAAAGGTACCGGCTCCTTCAGTTGAACTTGCAATCGTCAAAGGAGAAATCTTGCTCCAATCGATGCCCAGACGATATTCGTCTTTCAAAGTCACTTCCAGTATTTTTGCCTGAATAAAAACTTGCCTTTGTGCGGAACCTTCAACCACTTCGAGCATTTCCGCAACGCGAAGGAGAACGTCAGGATAATCTCGGACAATGATAAGCCCGGCCTGCTTGTTGGCTGTGAAGTATGGTTTGTTTGGCTCACCCTCTGCCGTTTCATCGACGGTTGTACTTGAAGCGAGACCTCCGCCTATACCTGCAGCCGATAATGTGGATGATCCCCCACTCCCGCTACCGGACAAGCTACTTAAAAGCCCGGTTGCCGCCGATGATCCTCCCAATCCACTGGTTCCACTGGTTCCGCTGGTTCCATTCGAGCTGGAGTTTCCACTCGAACTGGATGAATTTGATGAGTTGGAGGATTTTGATCGGGTAACAATTTTTTTGAGGTTGGAGATGACTTCATTCCAGATATTGGCGATTTCTGTGGATCGGACGGAACTGGTCGATCTGCCCGAGCCCGAAGTCCCAGTACTACCGCTGGAAGCACTGGTTTGTCCGCTTCTACCGTTACCACTGGAAGAGTTCATATTGCTGAGCCCCGTCCGTTGCGAAATGACGTAATCCAACTGAAAAATACGGGTTTCCAACTCTTCGCGACCGATCGTGATGGTCTTGCCATCGATCACGTATTTGAGATGCAACGGTTTGAGTATGTTAGACAGGGCAGTTTCTAATGAAACATCTTTCAAGTCGACCGTCACATTACTTTCAATTGTTGGATCAATCACCACGTTCTGCGAAATTTCGCTTGAGATCGCAAACAACACTGTCTTGACATCTACATCCCTGGCCGAAAGTGTCAACTTGGGTCCGTTGTCTGCTGACTGAAGATCCATATCTGGCTGAACAAACGTCAATCCTTCAGGAACAACTTCGGGATTGTCGACTTTCTTCTTTGAGACTTTTTCAGAAACCGAAGATTGCAACTGAAGCAAATTTTTCATAGGCGGAGCCGTGGGATCTCCGCCAGATTCGGGAGTGACCTGCGGCAAGGCACAGGAAACCACCTGAAATAGCGAGAACACAAGCGAAAGCACTCGAAAGAATTTGATATTAAAAAAAGTCACAATAGTAATTTGGTTAAATTTATATAAATTTATACAATGTAAATCTACACCACCAGCCCTCGAAAAGTCAAATAAATTGTTGTTTTTATTGAATTAACTCATATTAATATTGAAGGAATTTGACTTACCATAAGTTCGATAGAGAATCGTATATCTGCAAGGGAGGATCGAACCGGGAGGACTCCAAAACAGGAGTTGGAAAAACGGATGAGGCCTTGCGGGAGCCCTCTATCGGAAGAATGCAAGGACTGCGATGATCGCCATGGTCTAAGGTGGGAAAACGATCTACTCGGGCTGTTTTACAGTGAGGGAAAATCGTTGCGAATCGGGACGCAAAGATTTTATGATAATATCTTTGATCTGGCCATTTTCTTCCAGGCTGACGCGATTGTAATAAATTCCAACCAGCTTTCGCCCCAACACCAAATCACCCACAGAATAATTGTTTCCGTTTATTACGGCTTGTTTTTTATCATCAAAGGTGACGATTGCTTCCAGAAAGAGCTCTTCGACCTCTTCCTTGGGTTCGAGTCCCTTGAGATAAATTCCAGTTGGAAGCATGAAGGGATGTTTTTTGATCTCATCTAAATTTTGACTTTCCTGCGACAGAGCCACACTGGGCAAAGAACTGGCCCCTGTCACCAGAGTCAGACCCAACAAAATCAGAAGTCTGGAGGAGTGGCCTTCCATCATTTTTAAACTTCGCTTCCATTTCATAATAAAAATAGCTTTAAAAACAGTCGCGTTTCTACAAGTGGCGAGATTTCCTCGTCGCGCTTGGTCTCCACACTTTTTACTCCAACGGCGAGCGGAAAATCTTTAAGCGACGCCATAAAATTCCGTAAGCTTTTGTAATCGCTGTTCAAAATAAGAATAAGCGACAACTCCTTGATATTCAAATCGCCTCGTTTAATATCCTTTTCCTTGATGTCTATGTTTTTAACAATCACTCCGGTCTTGTTTGCAGAGGCCTGCAGGCCATTGAGCACATCCAAAGACTTGCCATGCAAGCTCGCCTTCATCTCTTTGATATCGTCGTGAAGCTTGTCGATATTTGCTTCCAGTTGTTTGATCCTACCTTCAGGATCTCTTACAGACACGTCCTGCAAGGATTTTTGCATCAATTCCAGAGGGGCATTGACATTGGAGATTTCCAGCGCGAGCCTTTTCTCCTTTTCCTTTGTTTTTTTGTATTCAAATTCATAAAAACCATAGCCCAACGCAACTGTTAGAGTGAAGGCAAGAAAAATCCGATCACGGGTAGAGATATTATTGATATCAAACTTTTCGATTTTGGGCGGCATCGTATTTTTACGAAATCTTAATCATTAAAATTTCAGAATCAGGCATTCCCATCAGCTTGTGTCACCGGAACCAAAAGTAACTCGAATTCAATTCCCGAACTGGTGTATCTGCCTATTTTAAATGGTTCGGACTTGAGTAATTTGACATCCTGAAACGCTGGGGATTTTTTCAAGTCTTCAAGTAAATATTGCAGGGTTGTTTGTACTGAAAGATCGTCTCCAAAAATATGACCTTTAATATCAATGAGCAACCGGGATTCCCGCCGCCCAACCACCTCTTCCTCGTTGTCTTCTCTACCAAACCGGGAATCGGTGTAGGTAAACCGAGACAAGGAAGTATTGTTTCCCACAATTTTTTCTAATTCATCAAACACAAAACCAAAATCGGCAGAGGCAAGAGCCCCCCCAGGCAAATTTTCCTTTTCCCTCCTCAAATCGCGTTCTTCTTTACCCAGACTCTGCAATTTTCTTATCGGACCCTGAACTTTCCCAAATTGCAATTGCAAATTTTCCAGCAATTGTTTCTTCTCCTCAAGGGTTTTTTCTGCGGCTTTCAGGTCGGCGCGAAGGTATCCTCCCAAAAAAAACAGTCCTGCAATTACAAAGGGAAGCAAAGCCAGTGGAGCTAATTTCACCAGGGTTTTTTGCCAAGTCTCCCGATACTTGTCTGGCATGATATTAATTTTGGCACATCTGCCAATCGCCAGTCCTGCCGCCGCTGTCAAGCCCGGACCCATCAACTTGGCTTCTTCCTTCGTTAACTCCAGGTTCTCGGTCGACGCCTCAAACAAGGCGTTGCACCTCTCAATATTCATATCAAGATTTTCGGTCAAGAATTGATACAGACCACGTAATCCCACACCGCCGCCGGAAACAATCAGCCGATGCACCTTATTTCTCTTATACTTGTTTTTGAAATATTCAATGGATCGGTAAAATTCCTCAACTTGTTTGGTGACGATAGGGAGAATCCGCTTACGTAGATCACTCAAAAGAATTCCTTCTTCGGTTTTTTCTTTGCTGTCTTCTGGCGGCAATCCATAACTTTTTTTAATGTCTTCTGCTCTTTGCTCATCGACCACCGCACCATTGCCATTTTCTGTCTCGTATTCCCCAATCAGTGCAGAGGTAATATTTTTACTGCCACTGGGGATTTCTCTGGAAAAGAGCAGTTGATCATCTGCGACGAAATAAACCCGGGTTCTCTCAGCTCCCATATCAATGTAGCTGGTGACTTCATCGGGATTGATGGTGTTGATTGCCCGATCGTAATCCCACAATGCCATTGGGACAACGGTTACACCTTGAGGCTTCAACCCGGCTTTCTGGATCATTTCCATCATGAATGGAACGATATCGGCCCGGGCCATTACCGTCAGCAATTCATAAAAATCAGCTCCATCTTTCGTGACTTCGCCTGAGATGTGATAATCCACATCGGCGTCATCCAGCGAAAATAAAACCTCTTTCTTAGCTTCCCATTTGATAGCATCTCGTAATTCCTCTTCTGGCATTTTGGGAAGGACTGCACGACGGATCACCACATTGTGTCCACTCACAGAGATGTATACTTTTTTCCCGTGAACTTTCCTCTCTGCAAACAATTGTTTGATGAGACCGCCCATGAAGTCGGCTCGGCTCTGCCCTTTCTTGGGACTCCCCTTGATCTCCTTCAAACCAAAATTTACAATTTCAATGCCTTCATCCCGAACAATGATTTCAGCCATTTTTATCGAATGGAAACCGATATCGAGTCCAATGGCACTGTCTCCGAGTTTCAGCTTTTTAACCGGGAGCGAAAATGGAAATTGTAATTTCATGGGGTTCTTAAATTTTATAACAAATTGAAAATAGCAGAGATGCCTGCCATCCTGATAGATGGCAATCGTCTGTGATTATCTCACAAACCATCGGAAAAGGTCTACGCTTTTATAAGAAAAGCCATTGAATTATATAAAGTAATTCAATCCGAGCGGGAGCAGACGCCGAAATCCACCGGGTCTTTATTCGTTCTGTGAGGGGGGATTAAAAGTTGCAGGTACACAATCATCAATGCCTTCACTGTCGGCCCCTGAGCTGGGGTCAAAGATCAATGTCGCATTGTTTACCAGATTCACTGTGTCTCCAGAAAGAGAGCCTGTGAGTTCGGCATTGTTCTCAACGACGATATCATGATTCGCAATGACACCACCTGCGAAACTGGATGAATTCGCAAACAAGGCATCGTTACCCACCTGAATCAGCAGATCACCTGCAAAGCTCATGACCTCATTCATCTTCGCGGCATTCTTCAAAAGAAAGTTATTGTCCATATGCAATGCCACCGAACCAAAAACCAGCATTTCAGACGTGTTTTCCAGGATCACATCATTGCCCACATTGATCTTCAAAGCACCCTTCACCGTTAAAGACGATTTGTTACGCATACTGAAATCGTTCGCTACCCACATCTCAATGACAGATTCGACACTGCTTCCTTCAGGATAGGTACTGCTCAGATTGCCGGACAAGGTCAGCTCATTGGTACCGCCATTAACACTGGAGATCGTGTGTTCCTCATTAGTGGCTGAGGTGGAAATATCTGTCAAATCGGCCACGTCATTTGCATTGTAACTGCTACCCAAGGCAGAGGCGAGGGTCAATTGCGTTGCCGAATCAACGCTCTGAATTTTGATCTCTTCAATCGTCGGCAACACACTGCCCAATGTACTGAGATTGACAAACTTTACCAATTGATTGGCGGCAAAACCCGACGTGCTGTTCAAAGTCACCGTTGTGGCACCCGCAGATGCCCCACCGGGCAGAAGGGCCCCTCGGGTGAGGCGAACCTTCATCCCCGCAACAAACCCGCTAGTGGAATTGACTTTCACCACAGCTTGCCCACTAGCCGCACCGCCACTGGCGATGTAGTTGAAAGCCCCGACCGACACGGCAGTCGTGCCGTCCAAATTCCAATCGCAATACTGGTAGGGAGGTGCCAGTGTGGGCGAACCATTCGTGTAATCGAGATACTCTGGATTGGGGCAGGAAGTCGGATCATCGGGATATTCCGACGGGTAAAAAAGATCGACGGTGACCGCTGGACAAGATTGCACCGGTGAATTGGGATCGGTGGTACTGGCGCTGTTTTTTATATTGGAGGCCGTGCAGTAGGAAATGGCTTGTTGCCCCAGAACACAGGTCGTGAAACGGGAAACCGTGGAACCTATCGTTCGAATTGCCCCTTTGTAGGTTCCCGTAGATCGAATGCGAATGTTATTGGTGTCATTGATCGCATTTTGAATGAATTCAATACTGAAGGTTCCCGAACTGTCCGACGTGGGAAAATTTTTAGTGAAAGTCGTCGCCGGAGTGGTTATGAAATCGTTTTTCCAATCAATACTGCTCGCGCCCGTGGGGCAAGCGTCAGGAGTGACGGGAGGATTTTTCAGGCATTTTTCGACGTAACGAACGCCCGCATCCGCGAGTAAAAAAGCGTTGGTAGAAGTATAGGTTACGGAAGCACCCGACTGCTTTTGCTCAGACTCAGCCAAAAAGTTAAACACAATGGCGGCCATGGTGACAATTGCCAAAACCACCGCCATCAACATGGAAGCCCCTTCCTGCCCCTGCCACAACCTATTTTTTAATTGCATCCAAAAATTCATCATGTGACAGGAACCTCTATGCGTGGATAAACTGCGGTCAGCAATTGAAAAGTCCCACTGTTTGGTTTTGTCAGCGTGGCAGATATTTCGTAAAAATTAGTCCCCACTTCTACGATACTGAAAGCCGATACATTGTCGGCAAGCGTCCCGATGGCAGTCCCATTGCGTTGAATGGAGTTTCCCACATAAGTAAAAGTCACCGTTGTCGCCGTGTCTTCAGGATAGGCAGATTTCGTTATGGTGATGGAAGTACTGCTATTAAGCGTGACGCTGTCGGCAAATCGAATTTCACGCACCATTCGCTCGAAAGCTATTTTCGCATCGTCCACCAAATCCTTCCTTCCAGCCATTTGTTGATTCATGTTCATAGAGCTGGCCAGGAACTGCACGCCAAATCCACCCAGAATCCCGGTAATAACTATCCCGATGATCAGCTCAATGAGGGTGAACCCCTCTTCGCGCTCCAACTTGGAATGTTTATGAATATTCATCAGTCAGTGACCAGGAAAAAGAAATCAAAGGCTTCGTTGGTCGGTGTGTGGGTAACCGTTAACGTCACTCGTTTGGCAAAATTCGCACTTCCCAGTGCGGCACCACCGGGGCTGGCGGCACTGACATCTTCAACCAACCAACTGAAAGTGTAATCGGTAAAACCTGCCACGGAACAGTTGATATTGCCCAGTCCCAATCCATTGGCCACAAAGTTCGCGCAAGTAGAATGCGGGGCACTCGAAGCTGGCAAGTCATCGAATTTGCGATCGGCAAGTGCTTCCATCTGCCGATTCGCCAGATAGGTCGCCTGCACGGCAATTTCGGGTTTCTTCGAATCGTTCAATCCAGAAAATGGAATCATGATTGCGGGAACAGCAATGCCGATGACGACCAGAGTCACAATGATCTCGATCAAAGTAACACCCTTCTGGTTTTTCCAGAAACAGATGCCCTTTGGCATTTTCTTTGTCATTTCATCGTTCCTCGAAATCTGCAAACAAACCACCTTCCTGCAATTCTATTTTTTCAATCTGAAAAACTCTACAACTTGGCGTAAGTGACGCGCCCGGAATAGATCTCAACCGTGATCCTGGCAATTTCACCGCCCCCTCCTATATCGAACGTGAGATTGCTCGCGCCGATCTCCGGTTCGCCATATTTATTGAATGCGATTTTGCCACCAGTGGTTGCAGGTGCTGTCAGAACAATCACTCCCTGAGGCAACACACGTGTTGTGGTAAACATATTCGCCGGGTCGGTGATCGTATAATCCCCAAGTCCAGCAGTAAAAGTAATCCCAACTTCCTGCGTGCCAGAGGTAGGGTTCCTCGCCATGGCCAGTTCTTGAGTAAAACGCAAATCGGTTTCAATGGTCGCCGCCGCAAGAGTCACACTGGTAGAACTTGTGTCAAACATAGGGGCCACCACGCCGGCGACAATCCCTAAAATAAGGATCACACTGATCAACTCAATGAGCGAAAATCCATCATTTTTTTTGATTCTGGCGCGAATTTTCAACCAACCGTCATGATTTAAAAATCGTTTTCTCATAACTTTTATTATAGGTTCGCCTCAGGTAGCTGTCAAAACAAGATATTCATAATCAAAAATAATTCAACAAAATACATTGATTTTTCGCTTCCTTCAAACAGCTATGAATTAAACAGGAATTTACCCTTGTCTTGCTTACTTTGAGTCCTTATACTTTTAATATCAGTTGAAAAAATGAATCGAGAAATCCTTTGCCTATCCGACCCGATTTGGGAGAGTTCGTCTTATGACAAAAACAGTAAAAAACTATCTGATTGCCATTTTGTTTATTTTTAGTTTTGTCTCTCTCAATGGGAATGTATTTCTGGAGGATGCCTTCCACTTCTCACCCACTAAGGTTTGGGCCGGAGACGACAAGGATAAGGATAAAGATAATGATTCGGAGAAGGACAAGGATAAAGATACCGACGAAAATATCGACTTCAATTACAACGATACAACCTTCTCCCAAATTTACAGTCCCTGTGCAATCACAAAATTTCAACTCGAGTACGATAAAGATTTTATCGCGACGGATAATGTGAACGGTCCCAATATTCTTGTAGAAGGTACCGATAATGGCATCTGCGTTTTAGAAATAACAAAAATCAGCGGTGGAAGCGATTGTGGATGGAATGTGAGCAAGACCGCTGTGAATCTGGCGGTACAAACAGATGCCCGTAACGGCGCAAACGATTGCGAAATGCAAATCAAAGCCACCATGCCACGAACGGTTTTAATAGTGCCTCTGAATTAAAGATTTCAAACCCATACTGCGGTCGATAAGAAAACACGTTTCCACTGGATCGGCCCGTTGCAAAAGAGATCATCCCATGATGACAAAAATAAAAAATTATTTGTTTCCTTTCTTCGTAGTCATTTGCTTTGTTGCCTTGGACGTGGACAGTTCCTTCAACAATATATTGAACTTGTCTCCTGATCCCGCCTGGGCAAAAGACGACGACAAAGAAAAAGAAGACAAGGATAAAGACAAGGACAAAGACTCGGACAAGGACAAAGACTCGGACAAAGACAAGGATAAAGACAATGATGTTGAAGTCCCCCCCGAAATTACAACCATCACCAATTGCACTCTGCTCGATTTTGGGATTTGTGCCTACAAGGCGGTGACCAAAATATCGGGAATGAAAGCAAAAATGATGGCGGCTTCCAGTACCGGCAGTATTCTCGCCGACGTCACTTCCGACGATGTTTACCTGGGTTCTCTGTCAGGGGATATTTCCGGTAACGGCTTGACCCGACTGGGAAAATTTATCACCGATACCGGCAATATTCGCGTCCAGTATTGCGTGCCACTGCAAAATATAGCCCCAGGAGGTATCTTGAATGTCATTCAGGTAAATATTTCTGCGGATGGTAGCGATGCAACGAACATTCGTTTCCAACGCGATTCGCAATACAAACACTCAATTGTCTCCACCTCATCCAAAACGGTGAACAAATTCACGAACTGTCCCGCTTGCAATTTTGAATTGGTTGGATATGTGGCAAATTATTTTTTCGTGAGCCCCATCAAAGTCACGTCACCACCCTGCAAGTTCTGATCGGTATGTAAAGGGGAGCGGAGCTGGGTACTTGAAAAGTGTTCTATGCTACGGACTGCAATTTCGGGAGCATCTTTAATTTAAATCGATCGCTCGACCTTAAATTCTGCTTGTCATTGCTGATCTCGATGTCACGCCGCATGACATTTATTTTTTGAAAAATGTTATCCTACCCCTGCGGTTACTGCCGTTAACCCTAAAATACGGTGGTCTTCCCGCGCTGGTTCAGAAACTTCATCGCATTGGAAAGCAAAATGAATTTTTCGTTCGCACTCATTCACCCATTATTGGTCCATTTTCCGGTGGGTCTTCTTTTTACGGGCGTGCTGTTTGAAACTTATGGGAAACTGCGCTCGGAACCTGCGGTAGAAAGAGCCGGTGCATTCAATCTTCGCTTGGGTTACCTTTTCATATTTCCGGCACTGGGTGCGGGTCTGCTGGGATTGTCTGACATTGAGATGCGTGACAATTTTCGAGATTTCATAAGCAAGCACATCCTTTTTGCTTTCTCTTCTCTCTTCGCCTTTTCATTGACATTACTTGCCTCTCGATTTTTGCATGGCCGAATGGGGAAAATTCTCTATACTATTTTTTCATTTGTAGGGTTTTTCTGCATTCTGGCTACGGGATACTTTGGCGGGGAATTGGCGCATCGCTTTGACCTTCCATTACAACTTGGTATGGATTGAGACAATGAAACGGGAATCAAAACAAATCGAAGCCATCCGCCCTCATGCCATTCGTCCTCTGCGGCGATTCGAGCGTGATTTAAAGGTGGGGGGGGAAAGCAAGGAGATAGCCGCTGAAGGCGGAGGCGCAAAGGGCGAGGAATCCGGCGATATAAACTCCGACCGCAGTTTGGGTATTGGCTCGGGTGAAGGAATAAACCGTAGCCACACCAATCAGACAGGTGAATAGAAAAGAATAGCCCTGATGGCCTTCCACTTCGACATTCGGAGTTAGATTGATATCTGCTGAAATCATACCTGTAAAATCAGCCATCGCCGCGCCGATGAAACCCAGGCTCAAATTAAAAGAGGCGGCCTGCCCCGACAGGGTGTTTTTTTGAGCCCGGTTTTTGTAGAGTAATCCCAAAGCACCAATATAAAGAGCTATTGGAAGATGGGAAAGAAATGGATGAAATGATACGGAACTGATCATGGTTTCATAAGGCTGAACCGCCGGCATGCGAAAAAAATCGACCTGCCCCCTGATTTTCTTTCCATCAATTATTAATCCGTTGCTCCTTGAAGCAAGGTGCGTTATAACTCAGAGGCTCTTTTGTTCTTCAGGTTACGAAGGGCCGTTGTGTCTGGAAGGTCAAGATTAACGTCTACGTCAATTTTGGTAACGGAGCTCACGTCTTGCTCTAACCCTTCTATATTTACCTGTTGTTTTAAGTCTTCCGCTTCATCCATTACGTCTTGCTTCAGAGTGTTGAATGTGGATTGAAATTCGCCCCATCCCTTGCCTATTGCCTTGGCCAGCTTGGGAAGGTTTTGTGGTCCAATCACCACAACTGCGATTCCCATAATGATCATCAACTCAAAAAAACCAATATCAAACATTTGGCGAGCTCCTGAAAACAGTATTTAGTGAAAAGTTGATTCTACCAAAAAACAGGGTTGAGTGCTACTCGACTCCCAGACAACCATCAGAATACAGGAAAACTGCCGTATTAGGGGAATATCGATTGAAACAGAGTTTTGCATGAAAATCGTACGAGGAACAAGTAATATTTTATCTCAATTGCCTTATCCGGTCATTACGATAGGAAATTTTGATGGAGTGCATAAAGGTCATCAGGCTTTGCTTCAGAAAACCTGCGAAATTGCCCACAATAATAATGGGACGGCAATAGCGTTTACGTTTGAGCCACACCCTTTAAAAATAATTGCTCCTGAAAAGTTTCCTCTCCAGCTCACTACTTTTCAAAAGAAAATGGAACTGTTTGAAGCTTGCGGACTCGACCAGGTGATTTGCGCGGATTTTAACGCTGGCTTTGCCAGCCAGTCGCCCCGCGAATTTGCACAAAATGTCCTCGTTGACAAAATTGGCGCACGCGAAGTCGTTGTTGGTTTTGACTACGCCTTTGGTCGGGGACGGGAGGGTACATTAGAGTATTTAAAACAAATGGGGGATGAGTTAAACTTCGTCGTCCATGCCATTGAACCGGTAAAAATCAAAGGCCAAATGATCAGTAGCTCCACAGTCCGAGCCATGCTTGAGGCGGGACGGGTTGAGACGGCAAAAGATTTTTTAGGGCGCAACTATTCTTTGCGTGGCGAAGTGGTTCATGGGCATCACAGAGGCCAATCCATTGGCTTTCCTACTGCAAACATCAATCCCGGAGAGGCTTTGGTTCCCGCGACGGGGGTCTACACTGTATACGCTCTGATAAATGGGGAACGAAAACCCGCTGTCGCCAACGTAGGCATCAAACCCACATTCAACTCCAATGAATTGAGTGTTGAAGTTCACATTTTTGAATTTGAAGGTGATTTGTATGGGCAGGAAATTGAAGTAGAATTTATCAGTCGCCTCCGCGATGAATTCAAATTTTCTTCAGCAGATGCCCTCGTCGAACAGATTCGCAAAGACATCCAAAATGCAAAACAGTTATTAGGGGGCGTTCGTTGAAAAAAACAGTTCAATTACTGATCGGTCTTGGCATCGCTTTGGGTGCATTGTATTACACCTTGAGCAACGTATCAGGGAAGGATCTTCTGGCATCCTTTCAATCCGTCGAGTGGGTTTACCTCATCCCTTCCACTTTAATAATTGCATTGACGTACGTATTTAGAGTCTACCGCTGGCAGGTCCTATTGTCACCCATGCAGAAGGTAAAGAAGTCGCAATTGTTTGGTCCGGTCATGGTGGGATTCATGAGCAATATTTTACCCGGTCGTGCCGGCGAATTTATCAGGGCTTATCTGCTCAAACAAAGAACTACGATTTCCTTTTCGGGTGCGTTTGCAACGATCGTTGTTGAGAGATTGTTTGATCTGGTCATGATGTTATTGATGTTCATCTGGCTGTTTGCCTTGCGAGCCGATGTTTTTTCTGCAAAGACTCAAACACTGGGCCTTTCCATGCATGATTTGGCGATAAAATTTGGTCAAGCGGGAGCGGCACTTATTTTCGTACTTGTCATTTTCATCTATTGTCTGGTCTGGGAAAAACACACTTTTATGAAAATTATTATCTGGATTGAAGCCCGATTGCCTGAAAAATGGAGCAATAAACTTCAATACTGGGTCGACGAGTTCAGCATCGGACTGTCAGTCATTCGTGATCCCAAAGCGTTGGCAAAAATCACCGCATACAGCGTTCTGATCTGGGCAACCATTACTTTGACATTTTATCCTCTTTATTGGGCTTATGATTTACATGACAAATCCATAGATTCTCTGGTATTGGTTACCGTAATGGTAGGCATATTCATCACCATCCTCCCGACCCCAGCGTTTTTGGGTTCGACGAATGCCGCGATTTTAATTTCCCTCCACAATATTATGGGAGAAGATGAATTGAAAGCCGTCAGCTTTGGGATGGTCGCCTGGGCCGTTGGATTTTTTGTCATGACAGCAGGAGGCATTTATTATTTGTTTCGCGATCATTTGTCTTTTGGAAAACTAGTTGAAGCCGAAGAAATTTTAGAGAACACCAACAATCCCGATAAATTGGACTGACCGCCTTGAACCGAACCACACAGTTTATAGTTTCTCTTATAATAACCGCGGGTGCGCTTTATTACACCTTACACAATGTCTCGCTAAAAGAACTGAGCGATTCCTTCGCTCAGGCGCATTACGTCTACATGGTTCCTGCCATATTATTGATGGCTTTCAGCTACGTGCTACGTTGCTGGCGTTGGCGAATTCTCCTTTCTCCCATGAAAAAAGTGGATACGGTGGGCCTGTTTTCCCCGCTCATGGTTGGCTACATGGGAAACATTCTACCGGCTCGTGCTGGCGAAATTTTGCGACCCTATCTGGTCGGGAAAAAATATGACATCCCTTTTTCGGGAGCCTTGGCCACCATTGTAGTCGAGCGCGTTACCGACATCGTCATCCTGCTCTTGATTTTCCTTTGGGTCTTCGTGGGTCACCCCGAAATTTTTAGCCCGGAAGCGGTATTTTCAGGACTCTCCGTTCAAGACCTGGCTTTGAATTTCGGTAAAATTGCGGGAGCCATCTCCATTTTCATTCTCATCTTCATTTATTCCTTACTCCACCATGAAGGCAAAGCCAGAAGGTTCATGCAATGGGTCGTATCGCGTTTGCCTAAAAAATGGCATGAAAAAACCGACTTCTGGGTGCAGGAGTTTCGGCTTGGAATTTTGATCTTAAAAGATTTTCAGGCCTTTGCTAAAATCATCTTTTTGACGAGCATGGAATGGGCCGTTAATATTTACAGCATGTACCCTCTGTATTGGGCTTACGACCTGAAAGACAAATCGCAAATTTCTGTTATCCTTCTGACAGTGATGATCGCGATCATGGTAACGGTGTTGCCCACGCCGGCCTTATTGGGTTCCTTCCATGCGGGGGTAACGATCGCATTACACAACATCATGGGAGAAACTGAAGTCGCCGCCGCAGGGGTAGGAATGGCGGGATGGGGGCTGAACTTTCTGGTGATCTTTCTCGCTGGAATCTATTTCATTTTTCACGACTCCCTGTCCGTGCGACAACTATTGAACGCTGAAGCCGAGGGGGAAGCTGAAATCGACGAATTGGAACATCATATCGATGAAGAGCCACCGATCCAACCCGGGGATTCAAGCTCTGAAAAGTAGAAACAGAGCACTTCTCTCATGCAAAAATGCCGCATTATAAAGAAAAAATGAGAGAAGTGAACAATTAGGAAACAATCATCTTGAAATTAGTAAGCGGACAACTCATAATGAGTCCGCTGTAAATCACAAGAGCCGAAGTGGCGGAATTGGTAGACGCGCATGATTCAGGGTCATGTGTCCGTAAGGGCGTGGAAGTTCGAGTCTTCTCTTCGGCATTCTTGTAACCTTTTTGGGATTCAAGATTTAAAGGTATTTTTTCTATTAGCGTGGCTAAATGATTCAAAGGATCATTAAACCGCCTCAAAATACTACTCGATACCAAGGCAATACCTGCCTCATCGCAGACAATAGAACTCCGATTTTAGATAACCTAAAACAATTGAACGTTATCTGGTTTTAGGTTCTTCCCCTGTAATAACATCACTCCACTGCAAAACACTGTCTTCAGCGATCTCCCTCGACGCTCTGGCATTCAATACCTGGTCAATCGCCTTGGGACTGATGCCATGCGCTGGACGTTTCCAGGTTAAGTCTTCAGGCTCTATTTGTTTTCCTGCTGGAATCAATCGGCTGGCGACCAGACTACGCCGAGCATTTTGTCTGGCCGGATTTTCGGAAGGAATCGAACGTTTGACATTTTCCCCCAGTATTTCAAAAAGTCGATCAAGGTTTTGCGTGAATGTTTTTAAATCTTCTTTATCCATCGCATGGTAATGGTCGTTGCCGGGAAGGGTTTTGTCGTGAGTAAAATGCTTTTCAAGAATGCTCGCGCCTAATATCACCGCAGTTTCCAGGGTTTTCATGTCTTTGGGAAGCGTGTGGTCAGAATACCCGACGATTTTACCTGGAAATTTTACTTTCAGGTCTCCGATCATTGCCAGATTTGCATTTGCATCCTCTGTGGGATAGTTGAGAATACAGTGCAAAAGAGCTAAAACATTCCCTTTTTCCTCAATCCACCGGACCGCGTCCGCTATCTCCTCCAAATCAGATGCCCCTGTCGATAAAATGATCGGCTTTTTAAAATCACATATAAACTCGATGAAGGGTTTATTGGTAATATCTGAAGAAGATATCTTAAATACCTCCATCAAATCGTTGAGGAAGGTTGCCGACTCTAAATCAAAGGGGGTGCTGAGAAATTCGATGCCCACCTTATCGCAGTGATACTTCAGAACTTCAAATTCTTTTTTCCAGAACTTATCGTATTTTTGAAATAATTTGAACTGGCTGTCCGTGGGTTCTTCATTCAGATTCCAGTAAGAAGGGGAATGTTTGGACGCGATAGTTTCTGCCTTGTAAGTTTGGAATTTTATGGCATGAGCCCCGCCCTCGCAAGCTTCATCTATCAACCGCCTGGCTAAATCCAGATCTCCTTCATGATTGACGCCTGCTTCCGCAATGATATAAGGCCGAACGACCTCACGGGTATTCTGACAACCTGCTATTAAAATCTCAGATAATTTCATTTTTTTAAGAGTGCCTGTTCTATTATTTCATATGCCGTCATTTCGATATCTACATTCATCGAACATAGTTTTTCATAATCCTGCAAGGTGTCCAAATCCAATTTAATATCCGGTTGAGCAAGCCTCTCATCTTCGGGATCAAAGGTAAGAATTTTGAATTTTCCTGGATTCGCCCAGATGTAATTAAAAATATGTTCCCGATGATCGTCTACCCCGGCCTCTTCATGTATTGTTTGCAAAATACGAAAAGAAACGATCTCGGCACCCATTCCGTCAGGATAACGATTGTTTCTGGGGATATGATTATAGGCGTAATCGCAGTCCATTTCGAAATAGAACTTCACAAGGTGATCGATCTCCGTACCCGTGACAAAGGGATTATCCGCACATATCCGAACGATATGAGAAGCATTCCATTCCTTTGCCGCTAAAAAAAATCTTTCGACCACATCCTTTTCATTGCCCCTGAAAACATTCGCGCCCATCCCGGTCAAATAATTATTTAAAACGTCATTATCGGCCGTAGCTGGAATTGCAAACACGATATTCTGAATTGATTGGGCACTTTTTGTCCTTCTAAAAACCCATTCGACAACGGGAATGCCTTGCAACGGCAACATCATTTTCCCTGGCAGGCGGCTGGAGCCCATTCTGGCCTGAATGATTGCGACCGTGTTGGTTTTCATAGGAGAGAGAACATCAGCGTTCAATGATCGAATGAATCAAACTGATCACCTTGTCTTTGTTCTTAGTGAACTGAAACTTTTTTAAGCGATCATGAAACTTTTTTCTGTATTCCACATTGTCGATCAATTGTCTAAATGCTGTTATCACTTTTTTTTCTGCCTCAAAATCATCGCAAATACCTAAAGGAACATGGCCATTCTCTTCGCGAGTGAACTTGTGGGTATTCTCTCTCTCATGATGCGAAAGAACGATGGCAGGTATATTCATATGAGCCAGCTCGTATGTGGTTCTGCCATTGGCAGAGATGGCCACCTGCACCTTTTCCATTATATGAGAAACCACTCCAATGGAGTGGTGATACTCGATCTCTTGATCCGTACATTGAGCGATTTCCTGTTCAAGCTCTTCAATATAGGGATAACCTCCGCCGGTTATCACATATATTTTAATATTTCTCATTCGACAATCGTTCTTTATAATCCGCAGAATTTTTCGAGTGTAATCACTGGGATCTGTACCACCAAACATGATCAATACACTTGTAACGGATTCTTTAAAGTGATTGGGGCAGGCATCGTTAAACTCTTCCCGTACAAAAAAATAATCTTTCCCCCACTTGAAATTTTCACCAGGAATCAGTGGTTCATCATACAACTCGTTAATGGTAAGGTTTGCTAACTTCGCACCTTCACCCAAATCTTCAAAATTTATGACGGGAATATGATTGTCACGTAACTTCCTGATATAGTCATGACCCGAATCAAGAATATCGTTGATGACAAGATCTGGCTTCAAGGCCACGATCGCATCCTCTATTTCATCCGGTTTATAGATGCCTAACCAGTAGTCGTAACCTGCCAACTTATCGGTCGCAACCTTACTTTTTTCATCGCATACAAATCGGATTTCATGATCGCTCATTTCGTGGGCCAGCGTCAGAGCGCGCTGTAAATGCCCCATACCCACTTCTTCATCGCCGATCACACGAATAACAATTCTTTTCCGCTTCAACAACTTTTCGCATACCCACCAGTCTTGATACCCCTTGATATCAAACAAATCGCAACTCAGCTCATAAATATAAGGCTTGAGAGCCGATCTTAATTTTTCATTCCGAATCACTGAGCTGTCAATGATCTGAAACGCCTGAGATTCTATCAGAAAGGTTCTTTCTTCTTCCCCCGACAAAACCTCCTGAACATTTTTGTGATCTTTGGTGAAAACACGCGCATACTGCCTTTTAACAGGTATTAAAAGTTTTTCACCTTTCGACTCAAACTCCAGCAAGGCTTTTTTTATTTCTTCAGATGAGAGCAGGGGGGCGTATGGAGACAGGAGAATAAAGGTTTTAAATTTATCAGAAAGGGTAAAAAGAAAATCAATCAGATTTTCGATGATGGCCGCTTGTTGCAGATTGAGTGATTTCTCGTAGAAATAACAAACGCCTTTTCTCTGACTCAGAAGACAAATTTCTTCTGAATCTGTCACCACATAGATGTTGTCTTTACCAACGATCTCGATTGCCTTGTCGATCGCTCGCTGAATCAGAGACTCCCCTGCAAGTTTTTTTACAAGATCATCCTGAAAAGCAACATTTTTCTTAACTGCGGGGATGATGACCGCTTTTTTCACTTACAACTCCATGCTTTCAAGAACTTCACGTGTCGAAGTCAACAGGTAGTCCATGTCCTCGTCAGACAACCAGTGATGAAATGGAAACGAAACCATATTATCGAAAAATTCATCCGCATCAGGACAATCCGCCACACCAAATCCCGCCTGCTGATAAAGAGGATACCTGTTCAGCGGATAGTATTGCACCACGCATTGAATGCCCTTTTCTAAGGCCATTTTTCGAATAAAATTGTCTCGTTGCCCGTTCAGTATGCGTGCGGCCAAGAGATGATAATTATGCCGAACAGAGTCTTCCCTGTGAAATTCAAGCATTGGGAAATTTACCAACGCGTCTATAAAATATAAGGCACGATTCCTTTTTTCCAAATTTATTTGATCCACCCTGTCGAGAAGTTTTGCCCCCAAAGCACACTCGATTTCCCCCAGACAATAATTATTGGGCCACAGGTCTTTTCCATGGATCCGAGGAAAATCCAGATTCCCCATTGCGGGTATCCAATAATCCTTTCTTGTATAAGGAAATGCGCAATGTCCGTTGTGACGCAAAAGAGGAATTACTTTTGCGATTTCTTCATCCTTCACAACAAGTATTCCCCCTTCGCCCAGAGTCGTAATATTTTTATGTGAGTGAAAAGAGAAAACTCCAAAATCAGAAAAAGTTCCGGATTTATTTCCCTCTATCTCCACTCCCATTGCCTGGGCCGCATCTTCAATAACCAACAAATCATGTTTCTTTGCCAAGTCCATTATGGCAGGCATATCCGCACCATAACCGTATAAGTGAGGCACCACCATGGCCCTGGTATTTTTTGTAATTTTTCGGGACAGTGTTTCTGCTGTGACCACTCGGGTTTTAGGATCGATATCTGCCCACACCAGACGTGCCCCTTTTTTGGCAAAAGGATACGCTGAAGATGTGAAGGTATGGGAAGGAATTACAATCTCATCTCCCGATTCAAATTGGCAGAGCTGGGCCGCAATCTCAAGAGCCGCCGTTGCATTGGAAACCGCAAAAGCATATTTTGCCCCGATATAATCGCAAAACTTTTCCTCAAAGGCGTGGAGATATTTTCCCTGCGTCAACGGGTTAGCCGACTTCATCGCCGTAACAACTGTATCGATTTCCTCTTCTGTATAATCGTGCGCTCGGCCGCTGAAGGGAATTTTAAATTCCATATTTTTCACATTCGATTGAATATTTCTATGACTTTTTCCTGAGTGAGAATATTTTTAAAATCTTCTCCCAAGGCATTCATAAGGGGCTTTTCGTGAATGATTGTCGACTGATACAACCTCTCGTACTGATCGGAACTTAAGTTTTTACAAATTCCTTCAGGAATTTGTATCGACTGAAAATCCACAAATTTAAGAAACTCCTCCACTTCACGGGGATAAAACTCTGCCATAGCCTTGATCGTTATACAGTTCGCAAGACAATGGTGCACGCCAAGAACAACGCTAAGACCTGCTGAAAAAGGATGTATGATCCCGACATAACTGGTCGCAATCGCACAACCACCAAGGTAAGAAGCCACCATGAGTTTTGCCCGGTTCCCATCACTCTGCGCTGAAGAGTCCTGAAAGACCTCACGGCAAAGTTTGAGGGACTGATCAGAAAATGCGTCCCCAATTGCATTGCGATAATGGCCAGACAGCGACTCAATGCAGTGGATATAGGAATCCATGCCAGAATAAAAATACTGATTGCGGGGAACCGTTGCCGTCAGATCCGGATCGAGTATCAACTGATCAAAAACGGTGTGGTCACTATTCATCCCCAACTTCAGACCGCTTTTGGGGTTGGTCATCACACAAGTACGCGTTGCCTCAGCACCTGTACCTGAAAGTGTGGGAATGCCAATTTTATAAACGCCCGGGTTTTTCACCAAATCCCAGCCTTGATAATCTTCAGCCTTCCCCTGATTTGTCAAAAGATTTGCGACCGCCTTGGCAATGTCCAAAGTGGCACCTCCCCCCACACCCACTATGGCACAAGGGATCGTATCGCTATTTTGGGAAAGTGACTGTGTCAACTGATCTACGTAATCGGTCGTGGGTTCATTTCCAGTATCGACATAGATAACCCGATCCCGCGAAGAAATCTGGACACCTTGCAATAGAGCAGAATCTTTCTCAAAAAAACTATCAACAAAAAAAACCGTATAGTCGGTTTCCAGTTTGGTTTGTTTTGAGATCAAGCCATCCAGCTCTTTAAGAGTTCCGGGTCCAAAAATATATCTCAAAACATTTTTTGAGTTCCCGATCCCTGTATTTTTTAATGCTTTGATCATTTCATTTAAACCTGAGTAAGTTCACAACCTGCCTGGTTGGCAAATCTTGAGAAGATTCAAATCCTGAAAACATTCCGTTCAATAAACACTTGTTAACGTATTCATACCTCGCTAAACTTGGCACAAGATTTACGCGATTTATAGCTTAGAAAAATTCTGGAAAAAAATAGAAAAGACGCTCAAAGGAGCTTGGAAGTCTGAGTTGCAGGCAACAACTCTGTATTCATAATCTACATTAAATCGCTTATTATGCTACAAGGTTTAGAACAAAGCAAGCCGATGATTCGTAAGGTAATGGCCGAATTTCGTGAAAATTTAATGTAAAATAATCACGGTCCAAAGCAATCATCAGGCATCCCAATTTGTCCCGTATCGTTCATAAAATCAGCCGGACTCTCAAGTCTTTTATATGTGACCCTGTTGTAATCGTTGTCTCGTGCCATCTCTGAAAAACTTTTCCATCTGGATACTTTTGTGTTTCTAACAACCACCGCCAACCAGAAATTCTGGAATCCCGCAGAGAAAACGCTCTTCCTTGGTGAGTGGTGCAAACTGCACCGAGATCGAGAAATTTGGTCGCAGATGGAATATGAAGTCCTCCCCTTTAACTGGGAGGAGAGACAGCAGGTAATCCAGAGCTCGGGTTACATCAATAAACTCTACAGTAAATATTTAAAAGTTCTATCGAAGCGTTTCAATGAATTGCATCAGGTGGATTACGACCTCAGATACTGGAGAATAATCATCGGTCCCTGGCTGTTTTATTTTTTGACAGGACTCTACGACCGCTATCTGTCCATTCGTTCCGCAATCGGTTTAGGGACCGTCACCAACACCTGGCTTCCCGAAAACCCATCGTTTCCACACATCCCAAAAGATTACGATGCCTTTGTGAACTGGAACAGCAATGATGATTACAACTTGTATTTATACAGTTGGATCATTCGCGAACTGGATGGCATCCCTTATGAAACAAAAAACGAAACATTGCATTTGCCTCAAGTCAAATATGTACCCATCCCAAAAGGGGTAAAATTTTTTCTTAAATCATCCTTATACCCTTTATTGCAAAAAATTCCCGAGCGGTACAAACGCATCGTTTTGGTTTCCAGCTACTTTCAGTTTTGGGATCTGTTTCGCCTGCAATTATCTCTTCGGCAGATACCGATACTCTTCTCACCGCCTGAAGTCCCGACCGTTGCCCCTGATTTAACAACTCGAAGCCAACTGAAACTGATCGGTGGAAAAAATGAATTTGAAACATTGGCCGAAAAACTCATCGCACTGCAATTACCCACCGCTTATGTCGAATCTTACAAGTCCACTCACCAGACAGCACTTGAATATTTCCCCAAAAAACCCAAAGTGATATTAACCTCTAACAGTTTATTTGCTGAAGAAGGATTCAAATTTTGGGCCGCACATCATGTTTCGCTGGGGGCCAAACTGGCAGGTGTACAGCATGGAGGGGGATATGGAACCCGAAAGGTAGACTCGGTCACATACAATGAAATTCGTGCTTGCGACCGATATTACACCTGGGGCTGGAAATTAAATGGCAGTCCAAAAACACGCCCTCTCCCGGCAGGGAAACTGATTGGCCTGAAAAAAATAAAAACTGAATCCAAAGGCAACCTACTCGTCATCGGCATAAGCAATCCACGTTATGCTTTTCAGTGGAACGGGGGGGACACCGTTGGCCCTCACATGGGAAACTACTTTAACGAACAGATCCGTTTCTTTCAAAACTTAGAGTCTGGAATTCAAACCCAGTTTGTTTTTCGATTGTATCCCCACGATTATGACTGGGATGTCACATCCCGCTTGCTCGAAATCGAACCTCGTTTCAAAACTTATACGGGCAAGCAATCTATGATGAGTCAGCTCAAACAAAGTCGATTGTGCGTGAGCACGAACAATTCAACAACCTTTCTGGAAACTCTGACAATCAACCATCCCACCGTGGTGTTCTGGAATTTCGAGCATTGCCCATTGCGCAAAAATGTACAACCCTACTTTGACGAGCTAAGAAAAACGGGAATACTTCACGACACACCCGAATCTGCCGCATCCATGATAAACAAAGTTTTTAATAATCCTGCGGAATGGTGGAATGGCCCCGCTGTTCAGAAAACCATAAAAACTTTTTGCGAACGATTTGCCCTGAGCCGTCCCCATCCCCTGCGCGACTGGAAAAAAGAATTGCTGGCCCTTAGCAAGGAAAAATAATGCAGAGCCGCCCCGTTCTCAACTCAATTGCCTACGCTTCTTTCTCATTTGAACACCTATGAAAATGATTATAAATCACTTTTTTCTTGTCCACTATTACAGGGCAAAATCACGTCAGTTTGTCACGGATTGGAAAGGTTTATATGATATTGTGACCTTGAATTTAACACACCAGAGCTTCGGTTTTTGAGCTTGTCCTTTCCTACTTTTTGACTGCTATCATGATTGAGAAATCCCTGATCTTGAACTCAACAGCCACTGCCAATGCGCTGGCCCGGCTCCGTTTTTATCTTCCGTATGTCTGTGATCAGGTTCTCGGCCTGACTGTCGTTTCCGAAACTGAACTCCGTTACACCTGCAAGGATGCAGACAGCGTTCCTCATATCGAGTCGATCGTCCAGGCCATGCTCAACGATTCCACCGATGCGGAGTTTTTGGATTCATTGCAAATGCGCCCTGTCTTCGACAATCGCACTGCTCCCTGTTTCTGCAAACACGATCTCCTTCCAGAACTGCTTGAAGGCGACCATCTCATCTCTTTCGGTCCCGGTCAATACGGCATGGGGCATCTGTTCCTCAAGACCTTCAAATATTTTGAGCGGGAGTGTTATCGCATGGCTCTGAAGCAAGGCCCTGAGGAATTTGTCTACCCGAATCTGATTCCCCGCAAACTGATGCACTATCCAGATTACGGAACCGATCAAGACGCCACCTGGTTTGTACCCGGAACGCAAACGCCCGAGCACCTCGGCAAGCCCGCAGTTTGCCTGCACTGTTACCCGCATTTCAGCAAGCGAACACTTCCCGGAGACACCACCCTCACCACCCAGGGCCGATGTTATCGCTATGAAGGTTCCGACCGATTCTCCCCGGACCGGTTATGGGAATTCATCATGCGGGAAACGGTTTATATGGGAACGCCCATCTTCGTGCGCAACTCGTTGAGGGAAATCGAAACCCTGACCGTCGAATGGATGCAAAGCCTCGGTTTGCGTGCCTGGGTGCAGGAAGCGGACGATCCCGTTTCCGGCTCAGACTTTACAGCCTCAGTACCTCTTAAGTGGGAATTGAGAATTGCGCTCCCGGCATCGGGAGCCTCACTGGCGGCCGCATCGTTCAATTATCATGCGGATCACTACAGCAGACCGTTTGAGATCTCAGAGGGAGGAAACACAGCCGCCACAGGTTGCGCCGGATTCGGCATCGAACGCTTGACCTGGGGATTTCTCGCGCAATACGGATTGGATACAAAACGCTGGCCAGAATCCGTTCGTAAGGAAATTTGAAATAGCACAAGCGGTAACGATCTGCCAGCAATTAATTAGCCAGGGGGAAATTTTAACTTCATGAAAATAACGACTCAAAGGAAATGAACTTTTCACAATGAAAATTTTATTACAGCGCGTCGCCTATGCTGTCGTGCGCGTGAATGGTGAAGAAATCGCCCGCATTGGAAAAGGCATCCTGGCTCTGGTAGGGATCGAAGAAGGAGATGCCCCCGAGACAGCCGACCACCTCGCAGAGAAAACCGCCCTGCTCCGTATTTTCCCCGATGATGCGGGGAAAATGAATCTTTCCTGCCTGGACATTGGCGGAGAAATCCTTGCCGTTTCCCAGTTCACCCTGGCCGGGAATTGCTCCAAAGGACGTCGTCCCAGCTTCGACAAAGCCGCCCATCCCGATAGTGCCCGCACACTGTACGAACGTTACATAAAAAAAATTGAAGCCTGCGGTATCGCAACGGCAAGCGGACGCTTCGCCGCCGACATGAAAATCGAACTGCTCAACGACGGACCCGTCACCTTCCTGTTAGAAAAATAAAACGACAAGGTGTCTGGAAAATTAGGAGTGTGTCAAAGTTCGGAACAACGACCCTTTTTCCGCTTAAAAAATTTGCAGTCACATTCTTGCGCAATGCCTGCTTATTGGCATATAATGGCAGATATTGTCATTAATATTTAAAGGAGGTTGTTATGGCGAGTTTGAATGTTTCCTTACCCGATACCATGCGTAGCTGGATTGACGCACAAGTAAAGGGCGGCGATTTTTCCAACGCAAGCGATTATATTCGCGATTTGATCCGTATGGATCAGAGAAAACGCGAAGCTTTGAAGATAGCTGTCCTGGAAGGCTTGAATAGCGGTACGAGTCCTCGACAGATTGAGGATATCGTTAAAGATATCAAGCGAAAAAAATAAAATATGTCGCGGTACGAGCTTTCCCAAAAGGCCGATCAAGACTTGGTGAATATATATTCTTATTCTTTGCAGTCATTTGGGGAAAGGCAGGCAGATAAGTACTTGCAGGATATCAGCCTGTGTTTGAGAGACCTCGCAAAACATCCGTTGAAAGGCCGTGAGGCCAAAGATATCGAAGATGGAATTTACAAATTCAATTTCGTGAGTCATATGATTTTCTATGTGATCCAGCCTTCAGGAATTTTCGTAGCTCGGATTTTGCACAAGAGTATGGACCACCCTCATCATTTAGAAGTTCTTTAATTCCCCGGCAAGCCGCCCGGGGCTAGTTCAGATTGCGGGCGACCTCAAAAGCTTTTTTCATGTCGGGCAGTTGTCGGAGATCGGGAACGATTTCCAGATGACGCACAATGCCTGCTTTGTCCACCACGATCACCGCCCGGGTGAGCAATCGGCTTTCTTCAATCAACAATCCTGTCGCCTGCCCGAAACTTCCGTCGCGATAGTCTGACAAAAACATCAGGTTGGCAATCTTCGCTTCCTTCGCGAATCGTTTTTGCGCAAAGGGAAGATCCCGGCTGATGGTGAGCAATTGCGCGTCCAGTCCTTCATTTTCTTCACTCAAAATATGCGTCTGTTTTTCACAAACTTTGGTGTCGATGGATGGGACAACGCTCAAGATCGCGACACGTCCTTTGAGCGATTGCAGAGCCGTCATGTTCATTCCGCTATCGGGTAGCGAAATTTCGGGGAGCGGTTTTCCGACTTCCAAGGCTTCCCCGAGCAAGGTCAAGGTTCGACCGCCCGCAGTAACGCTGGCAGATTGGGCGGGCATCACGGCGACACCAAACATCAGGGTGACTAACAGTGTGAGGATTGCTTGCTTATATTTCATGATCCAATTTCCTTTGGAAAAAAGTTATTTGAAAACATCGGGACCTCGCTCTTTCACAAAGACCGATACAGTTCCATATAGTTCTGCATGATTGTATTCCAGTCGAATCGTTTTTGAACGCTCTTTTGCGCCGCTTTGCCCATGCTCAAACGCAAGCCGGGGTCCTGCAAGGATTCAATGCAAGCACTCAAACTCTCAGGACTGCCCTCAGCGAGAAGCGCACCTCCATCGTCCGCAATTTCTTTTGCGATGCCCACTTCGGTCGTAACCAGAGGTAGCCCGGCTCCCGCCGCTTCCAGCAAGGGTTGCGAAAAGTTTTCGTACAAGGACGCATAAACAAAAACATCGGACGACTGGTAATACGTTCGCAATTCTTCTGGATTTTTGAATCCCGCAAAGTGGACGCGGTCTTCGATCTCCAGCGAGCGGCATAAATTTTTCAGTTCTCCCATGTAACCCGAACGCGCCACACTCGCAGTCTCGGCCTCACCGCCGACCACAGTCAGCTTCCAGGGAATCAATAATTTCTGGACGGCCTGAAGAACCAGTTCCAACCGGCGCACACGTGCGATCCTTCCCACAAACAACAGGCGCAATTCTTTCGTTTCGTTTTCCCTTGTCCGGTCAACTTCCGCAATGCAATCGATTCCCATGGGGATGATGTGTATTTTACGCTTGTCGATGCCAAATTCCAAAGCATCGGAATATTCCAGCTTTGAAGAAACCACAACGGCCTGTGCGCGCCGGGCGGAAGTTTTGAGCGTGACCCAATCGTAAAACTGGTAGGGCAAGCGTTGCCAGGGGGAGGACAAGTATTTTTTATAGCCCAGTAGGGAGCCGTGGGTGTTGAGGACGAAGGGGCGTCTCTTCAATCGGGCAAAAAAAAACCAGCGTCTGTGGGGAAATTGCGATAGTTGTGGCTGTGCAGAATATCAAAGTCTGCCTGCCCGAAATACATTTTCGGGCTGACGCAATAGCGCATCAATGGGAAAAGAACGGGAAAGCGTGTGACATCGACACCCTCCATGATCTCACTTGCGGGCAGTCGGGAATCCACA
Organism: Nitrospinae bacterium CG11_big_fil_rev_8_21_14_0_20_45_15; assembly: GCA_002787235.1. Lineage (GTDB taxonomy): Bacteria > Nitrospinota > Nitrospinia > Nitrospinales > VA-1 > Nitrohelix. Next base: position 11,289 of record PCWG01000025.1, on the reverse strand, counting down.
TCCGAGTAAGTTGTGAGCACAGGGGAACGAACGCCCCGGGCCTCCAGCCGTTTGGAAATCTGGAAAGCCTGGTTCACGGGGCCGCAAACATAGGGCAGAAAAGATTCGATGGTTCTTAATATTTTCAATGGGACCCATCAGACAACGTTTTTGGAAAAATCAGGGCGAACGCCCGTCCGGCGGCTCCACGACGACCTTTTCCAGACGTTTTTTCTCATGATAAAGAATACCGATATGTTGACTCAAAGTGCGCACCTGATTGGTGAGCACTGAAATTCTGATCGAAAAATGCAGGCAGATAATCACTAGAAACGTGAGACCGAAAAAAAACAGGGTGGACGTGAACAAGGTCGCCCCCACCGTCTCAGAAACCCAGGTCAGCAGGTCTTCAGAGATAGAAAGTATCAACATCAAGCTACCCGTTACCAGCCAGCCAAAGGAGTATTCTTCATTGAGCCGTTTACGGCGTACCAATTCAAATACGTAGACCACTATGAAAATACAAATGCAGATAGATATGATTCTTATTCGGGGAGGCATGGCTCAGATACTCGGTTTTTGTCGCAACAGTGTTACAAAGATAGAAAGAAACATCTTAAAGACATAATACAACGGCTTGTGCCCATGATGCATGGACTTGCCACCGGGCTTGGGATCCATTTGAACAGGAATTTCTTTCATCTTGATGCCACAACGATGCACCAGAATCAAATAATCCGCATCGGGATAGTCCGGCGGATAATAACTGCTCGCAACCAGCCGAATGGCTTTCCCCCTCAAAGCCTGAAAACCAGAGGTGGGATCCGTCACCTTTTGACGGCAACAGATAGACGCCAGCAAACTGAACATTTTGATTCCCATACGTCGGAAAAAAGGGGTCTTGTATTTCCCACCGTTCAAAAAACGGGAGCCAATGACAACATCGGCATCTCCAGACATCAGCTCACGGTGTAAATCCAATATATGACGAGGATCGTGCTGGCCATCGGCATCGATCTGAATGATTGAGTTGTAGCCATTTTGCAAAGCGTAGATGAATCCCGTTTGGAGAGCTATGCCGTAACCCAGATTGTAAGGCAATGTGATGACATCCACACCCATTTCCTCAGCGATACGTTCCGTACCATCGCTGGAGCCATCGTTGACCACCAGAATGGGAAACTGTGGCACCCACTCGCGGATACTCGTGATAACCGCACCAATGTTCTTTTCCTCATCAAATGCCGGAATCACAATGAGTGGCTTGTCTGCTTTTGCCGGAGTGTCTGTAGGTGCAACCGAAAGGAAAGCCAGAGGATCGAGCAAATCTTCCACGCCCTCGACAGGGACAGAAGGCATCTTTGGGTTTCCCTGTTTCATTGCAACAAGCGATTCCATTCGGTAAAACTCTTTTTCAAATTAGTCTGGAGGAATTAGAACGCATATTCCCCTCCTTGTAGAAAATGAATGGAGAGAACCAGCGTGATACTATTTTTTCGACATAAAGCGGCGGAAACTTGAGGAAAACTGTCAAATTCGCCGCATCGAAAATTTCACCTGAACGACCTGATTACTCCATTTAATTATTCTAAGGCATTCACCTGCAAATGTATAGCCCGGTGCTCAAAATGAGAAGAACCTCATCTGAAAAATATCAAGCGGCCTCTACGCAACATATCCTCAAAAAAGGACCGTGCTTTAGCTGAGAACCTTAAAAGGCCAGCCCTGAGGGGCTTTTGCGACAATTCGAATGGTTTCACCTGTGACAGGGTGGGCAAACTCCAGGCGATGCGCGAACAGGGCAATTCCATTATCCGGCAAAGTAACGGTAGAGCGGTATTTGATGTCTCCCAGAATGGGGCAGCCTGAAAAAGACAGTTGCGCACGGATTTGATGAAAACGTCCGGTCTGCAATTCGATCTCAACAATGCTCGCCTTGTTCAGAATTTCCAGAGTGCGGTATGAAAGTTCTGCCCGTTTTGCATCCGGCGCGGGATTGGGAAAAACCGTCGCCTTCAAACTTCGTTCTTTTCTTAAATAATGCTCAAGCTTGCCCGACTCCGGCCACAACTTGCCATGGACGACCGCCTTATAAATTTTGCAAATGCTGTGTTCGCGGAATTGAAGTGAGAGGCGTGACGCCGCTTTCGAAGTACGCGCAAAAAGAACCACTCCAGACACGGGTCGATCCAGACGATGCAACAACCCCAGATAAACCTCACCCGGTTTGTTGAACTTGAATTTGAGCCACTCCTTCGTCATCTCAAATAAAGAAGGATCGCCGGAAGAGTCCCCTTGCACCAGCAAACCCACCGGCTTGTGTACAGCGATGAGATGATTGTCGATGAACAGAATTTGAGATTCCGAAATCAATTCGCATCCTGCTTCTTGAGGAATTCTTTAGTGGCAATCGGGTCAACAATTCCACCCGATATGACGTATTTCACACCCTCCTCAATCGTCATCATCAACGGTAACAACTCTTCCGCTGGAGAGAATATAAGGAATCCAGAAGTGGGATTGGGCGTCGTTGGAACAAAAACATTCAAGACATTGTCCGCTGTTTTTTTCTGAATTTCTCCCCTGGTTTCGCTGGTGACAAATCCCAGTGCGTAAACGCCCCGGCGCGGGAATTCAATCAAGACCACCTGATTGAACGATTTCGTATCCACCGAAGTAAAAGAGGAAACAATCTGTTTGGAACCGGAATAGATACGCCTGAAAAAAGGGATTTTTTGAACAATCGTTTCCCCCAGCAACACCAATTGTTTGCCAAAAATATTATTAACAAATACCCCGATGAGGAAAATGATGAACAGTGTCATGAACACGCCAAGAAAGGGAATCCTGTAACCTTCAGGAATAGGCGCACCCATTTGAATCAACAATTGAGTGAAGGTAGGAGAAAGCGCGTCCAGGTTCCGAAACAAAAACTTGAGGATGAACAGGGTGAGGGCAATCGGAAGCGTGATCAGCATTCCCGTAAGAAAAATAGTTTTTAACTTTTTTTTGAACGTAAAAAACATAAAGATTCCAATAGTTACAACCAGAGTGATAAAAAACTACGAATCCCTCTCATAACGCCAAAGAGAAACATTTCTGAGGTGAGTTTTCTGAATTTAGAGAGACATCCCTGCAGGCATTATATTGGGGAAGCCCGATTAAGACAAGGAACAAAGAGCCCTCCTCTTCATTTAAAAACGGGAGCACAATCACTTTAGATCAATTTAATGAGGGGTCATGTAATTTTATTGTTGCCAAACACAATATCAATGAGTTATATTTGAAGACTCATTCCACAAATCATTTTCACACCAATGATTCATGGAAATATTAATGTTGATGAAATGGTAATGGTTTATTATTTGAGTTGAATCGCCTTGGGTTGATCAATAACCCTACTTTTTGAATATTCCCTCCTTTACTGGCTCCCAGAAGATACACACGATTTTAGAAAATAAAACGTTACGGGCCAATGCAGGTAGTAAAACCTGCTGGAAATAGAAGGATTCCCTGGATTATAAAGGGCAATCGTTCTCTCTATACAAGGTCGGCCTATTCATACCTCCATTACGGAGGGGCAGGCCCCGCAGGCAATGCCTGTAGAAAATAGAGAAAATTTTCGGCATTTTTTAAGAACAAGCTTTCTTAAAAAAGCTGGCCTATTCACACCCGTTTGTTTAGCGGGTGAACCAGATAAAAAATTATTTGCAAGGTTTCCTTAGTGACGGAAGTTCAGGAGCCTTCTATCCATTTTTTCGCTTATCCATTTTTAAAACTAAGGAAATTATGCTAATCGAATCAACCAGTGTTATCCCTTGCGAAGGCTGGGAAGGTCTCAATCTCATCGCACCTCTTTTACATGCAATACAAGATGAGAAGTACGCCAATCCCACCCCTATTCAGGCGCAAGCAATCCCAAAAATTATTGAAGGCCGTGACATATTGGCCTCCGCCCAGACAGGAACAGGAAAAACAGCCGCTTTTGCTTTGCCGATTTTGCAACGCCTTGCGAACAACCCCGTTCCGAGTCGACGTAAAAGTCCACGAGCACTCATTCTGACCCCCACACGCGAACTTGCCGTACAAATCAGTGACAGTTTTCGCGTTTATGGACGTTACCTGAAACTCAATCACACCACCATTTTTGGAGGTGCCAGTCCCATGTTGCAAATCCGCTCCTTATCTAAAGGAACGGATATTTTAGTTGCGACACCGGGACGTTTGCTCGATCTTTTCGAGCAGGGACACATTTCCATGGACCGCGTTGAAATGTTTGTTCTGGACGAAGCCGATCAAATGCTCGATCGTGGATTTCTTCCCGACATCAAAAAGATTTATGCAACCATACCCAATCGCCCGCAAGGCCTGCTCTTTTCCGCGACCCTGCCCAAGGAGATTCTGGAACTGACGCAGAAATTTTTGAAAGATCCCATTAAAATTGCAGTCTCTCCGCCTTCCAGCACGGTGGAAAATATTGATCAGCGTATCCTGTACGTGGATCGGGAAAATAAAAGTGCGCTTTTACATTCCCTCTTGGAAAACGAGGCTCTGCACCGCGTTCTTGTATTTGCACGCACCAAGCACGGCGCAAACAACCTTGCCAAGGAGCTGACAAAGAAACGGATCTTCACGGAAGCCATTCACGGAAACAAATCACAAGCGGCACGAATGGCGGCTTTGAAAAAATTCAAATCGGGAAAAGTTCGCGTCCTGGTAGCAACCGACGTTGCTTCACGCGGTCTCGATGTGGACAGCATCTCACATGTCATCAACTTTGAGTTGCCGAAAGAGCCTGAAAGCTACGTACACAGAATAGGCCGAACCGCACGCGCAGGAGCCAAAGGATCTGCTATTTCCTTTTGTGATGCTGGGGAACGCCCTTATCTCAAAAGGATAGAGCGCACCATCAATCGTTCTGTCCCCGTGGACACGAGCCATCCTTTCCACTCCATTTCGGTTGCGAACAAACGCGTTTCCGGAGACGGTGGAGATGCTAGAAAAGACGGTTACCGGTCTAAAAGTGGCCCCTCTTCGCGCTTTTCAAAAGCCAAAAGCCGACGCCCCATTCAAGGCCGAAGTCATACGGCTGGTGGCCCGAAGCCAGCGGGCGCAGGAATGCAACGACGACGCGCACGAACGGCTCGTTAAAACACGTTAAAACCTTGCGGGCGGGGAAGCTCAAAATAGCAACCCCGCCCAATGGGCATCCTCTGATTAGATCCCTTCCCGTGCAGTGCCATGAAAAATGGCAAATACCCGAACATCCTACTTCTTCAGGAAAGAACCTTCTTTTTCAAAGTAATATCCGCAAGCTTTTATATCATCTGGAGCGGTGGGGTATTTCAGACAGAGGAGGGGTTTTTCTGGAGTTCCGTGGACTTTGCAGGTCTTGTCAGCATTCAATTGCGAACAGGGCACATCCATCGCGTAGAAAAGATAGTTATTTTCACGATCCTCTCCCACCACCCGAATGCCCCTGTATTTCAGATAACGTTCCAACTCTTCCCGATTCCCATGTTGCCGCAAGGTCACATCGCGAACCACGGTAATATTTACCGTCTCACAACATTCCCCGCATCCGTGACATTCTCCCTTGCGAATCAACATGGCTCTCAGTCTCGTTCAATTGATTTTTTTATTTTGAGGCTTGCGCGGTAAATCGTCTTTTTCTTCCATATCGTATTCCACAGTAATCGTGGTACGAATCCCACCTCTTACGTTGAATTCGCCCGACAACTGCATCCAGACAGGATCGCAGGCCGCGACCAGATGATCCAGTATCTGGTTGACGACTTTCTCATGAAACGCTCCCTGATCACGGTAAGACCAGAGGTATAACTTTAATGCTTTCAATTCAATACAGAGAGGTCCTGGGATATAGGTCAAGTTCAAAACCGCAAAATCAGGTTGCCCTGTTTTGGGACAAAGACAGGTGAACTCGGGACACTCCATTTCAATTTCATACTCCCTGTCCGGATAAGGATTGGGGAAAACTTCGATTTCCTGCGTGGGTTTTGTAGTCATTATAAAAAAAATCCAAAAAAATTGTGGGCAGACCTTGCTTTTCAAAATCTAAGTATTATTAAACTAGCACTTCCTCAGTGCGAGTGCTAGACACAGATTTTCCCTCGTTAGGGGGAAATGACTAATTCATGACATCAATCATTTTGAAATAAAAGTTTCCTTCCGGTTGTTCGAAGGGAAGCTTTTAAAATTTTATGCATCATTTAATAACTTAATAACTGATTTTAACACTATTTAAGGGAGAATTTATGAAAATCAGACCACTTCATGACCGAATTTTAGTACAACCCATTTTGGAGAGCGAAGTCCGCAAAGGCGGAATCATTATTCCAGACTCAGCCAAAGAGCGTCCTATTGAGGGTCGCGTAAAAGCAGTTGGCAAGGGAAAAATCGGCGATGATGGCAAGGCCATAGCACTCGAAGTAAAAGTTGGCGACAAAGTGCTTTACAGCAAATACGGCGGAACAGAAATCAAGGTAGATGGCGAAGATTACCTCCTGATGCGAGAAGACGATATTCTAGGCATAGTAGAGAAATAAGCTCTGCAACTGTCTCAAACAACTACGTTAACTATTTAATTTCTAATACACTAAGGAGAAGTACTCAATGGCGAAGCAGATCATTTACCATCAGGATGCGAGACAAAAAATCTTGTCCGGCGTCAACAAATTAGCCGATACTGTAAAATTGACCCTCGGTCCAAAAGGCCGCAACGTGGTCATCGACAAGAAATTTGGCTCACCCACAATCACTAAAGACGGTGTTACCGTTGCAAAAGAAGTGGAATTGCAAGATCCCTTTGAGAATATGGGTGCTCAAATGGTCAATGAAGTGGCTAGCAAAACTTCTGACAATGCAGGAGACGGCACCACGACCGCTACGGTTTTGGCACAGGCAATTTTCCGTGAAGGCGTTAAAAACGTAACCGCGGGTGCCAATCCAATGGAAATCAAAACCGGTATTGAAGAAGCTGTGAAAATTGTCATCGAAGAAATCCGAAAGATGGCAAAACCCACACGCAACAAGACCGAAATCGCTCAAGTTGGAACCATTTCTGCGAACAACGACTCCACCATCGGCGATATCATTTCCGAAGCAATGGATAAAGTGGGTAAAGATGGCGTTATCACCGTTGAAGAGGCCAAAGGCATGGAGACGGCTTTGGAAATCGTTGAAGGTATGCAGTTTGACCGTGGTTACCTGTCACCTTACTTCGTAACCGATCAAGAGCGCATGGAATGTGTGTTGGAAGAAGCTTTGATTCTCCTGCACGAAAAGAAAATCTCCAGCATGAAGGACTTGCTCCCCATTCTGGAATTGGTTGCCAAGAGCGGCAAACCCCTGTTGATCATTGCTGAAGACATCGAAGGCGAAGCGTTGGCAACTCTGGTTGTTAATAAATTGCGCGGCACCTTGAATGTTTCCGCAGTCAAGGCTCCTGGCTTTGGTGATCGCAGAAAAGATATGTTGAATGATATCGCCATCCTCACCGGCGGTCAGGTCATCACCGAAGACATTGGTGTCAAACTTGAAAACGTAACCATGGACGATCTCGGTAAAGCCAAACGCATCACCATCGACAAGGAAAACACCACCATTGTTGACGGTAAAGGCAAAGCGGCTGACATCCAAGGTCGAGTCAAACAGATCCGAAATCAAGTTGAAGAAACCACATCTGATTACGATCGCGAAAAACTTCAAGAGCGTTTGGCCAAACTGGTTGGTGGCGTAGCCATCATCAAAGTAGGCGCGGCAACCGAAACCGAGATGAAAGAAAAGAAAGCTCGTGTTGAAGACGCCTTGCATGCAACTCGTGCGGCTGTTGAAGAAGGCATCATCCCCGGCGGCGGCGTTGCATTTCTCCGCACCCTTAGCAAACTTGACAAAATCGAAGGCGAACATGATTTCATGCTCGGCGTCAAAATTGTACGTCGCGCGTTGGAAGAGCCGATTCGACAAATCGCACACAATGCGGGACTTGAAGGCACCGTTATTTGTGAAAAAGTGAAAGAACTGAAGGGTAGCAACGGTTACGACGCACGTCACGATCAATACGTTGACATGATCAAAGCCGGTATCATCGATCCTGCAAAAGTGGCTCGAACAGCTCTGCAAAATGCGGCGAGTATTTCGTCCTTGATGCTGACCACCGAAGCCATGATCACCGATCTGCCAGAAGAAAAAGACGACCATGGCCATGCTCATGGTGGTGGAATGGGCGGTATGGGTGGAATGGGCGGTATGGGTGGAATGGGCGGCATGATGTAGGCTTCACGCCTCCCTGTAGTATTATTTTAAGCCCCGGTCTTCGGATCGGGGCTTTTTTTATCATCCCATCAAAAAAATACTGAGAATGGCTGTTCCATTAAATACGAAGCGTTTGCTACGGCTTTGCAATCAAGTCGGGGATCAGATCGGGAGAATTGAGGAAGGTAAACAAAGCCGCAATGAGAACCACAACGACTCCGGATTTATAGTACTTTCTGCTCTCATGCCAGGTCGCCAGACGATCCAGAGCAAATCCCGCCCAAATGGCGAAAAAGGGAACCACTGGCACCCTGTAGCGCGCTGATATAAAAATCAATATCACCGCCAGCGACATCCCCACACTGTATGCATACAGCAAGCGATGACGCTTAAATTCCTGCATCCCCAAAGCAAAACCAAACAAACCAAGAGCGGATAATAATCCAAAGTTTGAAAACGGAGTTTTCAGTAAAAAGGAATAGTCCTGAAACGATTTAAAATCGTAACTGTCTTCCAACTGATAAGAGCTGAAGAAAAAATACACTTTTTTGGAAAACAAATAACCACTCTCTTTAAGAGAATCCAGCCACCCGGAACCCTCGACAGAATGATCCGGTAACAACAGCGTGGCCCCAGTCCCTTCAAAAAGAACCGGTTTCCCGTGCACAAAAGAAGACTGCACCAGTGCCGGCAAACAAAATAGAAAGACCAGAAAAGCCAGACGTTTGGGGATTTTTAAATATTCTTTCCGAAACCAGCGTCGATAGAAAATAAGAATAAAAACAAAAACCAGCAGAACATTGGGGGAACACTGAATGAATAAAGCCACCGGGAGAGCGGTCAAAATCAAACGCAAAAACGACGGCTCCTGCGGCAACCTGATCAATGCGTACAAAGAAACAACGCCCAGAAAGGAGATCAAAGAAGCGCGTAAAATCACCCCTTCATACATCAATACCGGGCCGTGAAAATTATAAACAAGCCCTGCGATCCAGGCAGTTCTTATATTGAACTGTTGTTTGCAGATCAAAAAAATGAGAAGGACCGTGAGCGCACCCATAAAGAATTGCACCCCCCAGACTGTTTGCAGGTCCCTCCCCGCCAACCAATAAATCGACCCTAAAAAGTATTTGTAAAGCGGTGCGAACACATAGTCCGGCGCATTGGCCAGAAAATCGCCATTGGCAAAGCTTTGCGCGCCCAGATCGAAGTGCCGTGACTCCGCAGAATCACCGTATTGATCAAAAAAGGGATTGTCATGATATTGGAAGTAATACAGACCGCGCGTGATCAGAGCGATCACGAATATAAAAAAACCATGCCAGCACTGTTGTGACGTTTGATTCGTTTCAGCAAGGACGGATTCAGGATGCAGCGGATTGGGATGATTCAATGTTGACACGCAGAAACAATTCCTTATGAGTGGATTCTTCAAGGATAAATTCAGCATGCTACCCTAGCAAATGAAAGTTGCAGATGCCAGCAAAGAATGGCCCTTGAAGAAGACCTTTTCTACGAGTCGGAAAAATCTGAAGACATGCGATCCAATTGCAGATCGAAGCTGTACACATCGCTCTTGGCGATGCCAATTTCTTCCATCATTTCTATAAAATAAAAATAGTTCATCTCTTTTTTTAAAATATCAATGATACGAAGAACATCTTCCTTTGCGAGAGTATCGGGAATCAGTTGGGCGCAATAGTCCGATGGCAATAAATTCGGACCCCGGGGCGGTGCCAACTGGACCGAAACGGATGGGAGATCGGGCGAATGGGATCGCAATTGCGAATTGGATCGTTCTTTTTCCAGGTATTTCGCACAGTTGAAACGCAAAAGCACCCCCTTTTCCATAGGGCTGGCTCGTTCCCAAAAAACTTGCGCGGTTTTGAATTCCCTTTCAGTCCTCAAGTTTTCCAAAACATCAGCTTTGTTCTGATGAATTTCAGCCCGGGCCTCTTTCGTTTTAGCCCTCAACACCAGCTCTTTCTCCCATTCCTCAATACGAAACTTTTTGTCAGCCTGCCTTTTCTTGTTTAATTTCCTGTAACGCAGGTCTAAAACTTCCTCATAAGACATGGCGTCAATTTCTTCGTACAAAGCCTTAGCCTTTTCAAAATGAAAAGCACCCAGCTCCTCCGCCATCACAGCGTGCTTGTCAGGGTCTTTCTCCTTAATCTCTTCCCATTTTTTTGTCAAAACGGGTTCGTAATGAAGCCAGGCAAAGTATCCCCCCGCCAGAGACAGCACCAACCCAAACACCATAAATTTGATGATTTTTCCCAGCATGACCGCGTCTCAAAGTAAGTAATACAAAATCAATCCTTCCTTATCGGCCAAAAATTGCCCCACCTCAAGCCCTTCACAGCAAGTCAGGAAAGCGTTGCGAAAGTAATGTTTCAAACACAAAGACATTGTTCATGAGGAACCGCCGATTATTGCGGTTTCTTGAGTTGGCATGGCGTGACAACTTTTCTATGAAAATTCAGAAAAGTCACAATCCTGTCACAATCCTGCATTATCCCAATATGGGTATTGTTAAATAGTTGAGTCTTGTTACAATTGGATAATTTTTATCTTAAAATACACAAATATCCTTCGCAGTTAAACGGCTTTAAATGAATGGGGAGTTTTATGACGTTACCTGGAAAATCATTACCTGTATGGAGTTTTGTTTTTCTATTTTTATTTGTTCAATTAGCGAGTGGTGTTGTAACGAACCATTCATTGATGGCCAATCAAGCATTTGCTAAGGGTGAAAAAGACAACGACAAGGATAGTGATAAAGGACTGAGACAAGCAGTAACCGATTTACAAGAACAAAATGCTAATTTAGCAGCTCTCATAGCCGATCTTCAAAATCAAATCAATACCATTGAATTGACCCCGGGTCCACAAGGTCCCGTTGGTCCCATCGGCTTGACTGGTGTGCAGGGTCCCGCAGGCAATGACGGTGCCAATGGCGCAACAGGTGCTATCGGACCCATCGGTCTGACAGGTCCGCAAGGTCCTATCGGTCCCGTTGGTCCCATCGGCTTG
>PCWG01000026.1:65277-128564 GCA_002787235.1 Nitrospinae bacterium CG11_big_fil_rev_8_21_14_0_20_45_15 | reverse complement strand
TAAGTCTCTCAGCGCCGATGGTACTGCACGGGTGACTGTGTGGGAGAGTAGGACGAGGCCGGGTTTAAAATACTAAAAGCCCCATCTCTTCATAAAAAAGATGGGGCTTTTTCTATTTTATACACACAACACTACAACACACGTAAATACGACGCAACACAGCGACCCCGCACAGCTCAACGCATCACTCCCCTGCCCTAATAAATACTGTCTAAGAGTCCTTTATACAATCTCTTCACCATTTTTAACATTTAATCACTCTTACTCCCTCAGTACTCAACAACTTATCCATTATCTGAATGTTTTCTTGCCTCTAATACCTTCATCTAAAACTCTGTTCTATCTGGTCAGATCAATTCAATTAGCGGTGATTTATTCCCTCTCCGATTCCACTCTTAAAGTAAGATTGATTATTATTTATCCCTTTAAAATCAATACTCTAAATTTATCTCAAATAATTTTAACAACGCATCATAAATGTTATAGCCAATACCACAGTCACCATCCGCCAATTTATCTCTTCCAAATCGGTTTTTTGATTGACAAAAAGCCAAGCCATAGAGTACTATCGCCCCTCTGTTACTGTACAAACTGAGTCTTAAAGCCTTTTAAATGCTTGAGAAAATTCTTAAGGCTTTATAAATCAAACTTATTATAAAAATTAAAGATTCGCTTCCACAAGCAAGGCGGTAAAAGGGCTCATAACGCCACCTACCCGCTTTAGAGGCAAAGCATGTTAGAACAATACATTGGTGCAACCGTTATGTTTATCATGGCCATAGGCATTGCCTGCGGCATGGTCTTCATGACTTCGGTACTGGGTCCAAAACGGCACTTTGCCGAGAAAATGGAACCCTTCGAATGTGGTGAGAAGCAAATCGTTTCACCCCACCAGCGGTTCTCGGTTAAATTTTATCTTGTAGCCGTATTATTTGTTCTTTTTGATATTGAAGCCGTGTTCTTCTTTCCCTGGGCCATCTTATTTAAGAAACTGGGAATGTTTGGATTCGTTGAAATGTTATTTTTCATAATCATTCTGGGCGTAGGTCTTTGTTATGTCTGGATCAAGGGAGGTTTGGACTGGGAATAGTCAGTTTTTAAAATTCTGATACCTAACCAACCATTTGGCAAGCAATATGGAAGAAACTAAAATTACAGAAAAGATCACTGCGAAATACCCGGATCTGATCCTCGACAGTCATACCTTTCGTGGGGATGCAACCGTTACCGTAAAAAAAGGTTGTGGCCTTGAATTTTTTGATTTTTTGCGAAAGGATCCTGAGTTTTCCTTTGATTTTTTAATGGATATCACAGCCGTTGATTACTTGGGACGGAAAACCGAACGCTTTGAAGTGGTTTATCACTTTTTCTCGATGAAATACAAACATCGCGTTCGAATTAAAATTCCCGTATGTGAAAAAGATTGTCAAGTTCAAAGCTTAACCAGTATGTGGAAAACCGCTGATTGGTATGAGCGAGAAATTTGGGATATGTATGGAATCAAATTTGAAGGGCACGGAAATATGAAACGCATCTTGCTCTACGAAGAGTTTCAAGGTCACCCTTTAAGGAAAGACTATCCCGTAAACAAGCGGCAACCGCTCATCGGTCCGTTGAACTAGAGAACACCGAACTATGTTTGTTGATTTCCTGATCACTCTGGTTAAGATATTATTTATTTTTGGCGTCACTGTAGGCTTTTTCGCCCCGGTTCTCACGTGGGTCGAGAGGAAGCAGAGTGCCATCATGCAGGATCGTATTGGTGCGAACCGGGCTGATATCCTCGGTTTCACTGCATTTGGTCTCTTTCATATTATCGCTGACGCTTTGAAAATGTTCACCAAAGAGGATTTTATCCCTCGCGGTGCAAACAAAGCCTTGCATACTCTGAGCCCCATCGTCGCACTTATTCCTGCACTCATCACCTTCGCGGTTATCCCTTTCGGTGGTGTCTATACCCTGTTTGGCAAAGAAGTCAATCTGGTCATTTCTGATCTGGACGTGGGTCTGCTTTTTATTTTCGCAGTCGCCTCCATTGCTACCTACGGTTACGTTATTGCTGGCTGGAGTTCCAATAACAACTGGTCTCTATTAGGTTCTATTCGTGTTGCGGCCCAGATGATTTCGTATGAAGTAACGATGGGATTGACCATTATTGGTATCCTTATGGTTTACGGCACCATGCGTCTCACTGAAATTGGTGCCATCCAGGAAGACTTTTGGAGATGGGGAATTTTTCTTCAACCTGTAGGCTTTTTCCTGTTTTTTGCCGCCTCCATTGCAGAAAACAAACGCATCCCCTTTGATGCCCCAGAAGCCGAATCTGAATTGGTTGCCGGTTACTTTACCGAATACAGCGGTTTGAAGTTCGGTATGTTCTTCATGGCGGAATTTGTCGAAATGGTCACCATTGGTGCCATTGTCACCTTGCTCTTCTTTGGAGGCTGGAATCTTCCCTTTGTAACAATGGACGGCATTCTCTCCATGTTTGATTTTCTTGGGGAAACCGGTGCCAACATAATCGCATTGCTAATACACGTTGGTGTATTTTTCGCTAAAGTCTGCTTTTTTATCTTTTTTCAAATGATCGTACGTTGGACGCTTCCGCGGTTCCGATATGACCAGATCATGAAATTGGGTTGGAAGATACTACTGCCATTGTCTCTGGCAAATATACTCATAACAGGTGCTGTGATACTGGCACTTGAATAATACTACTGGAAGTCATTATGGCCTATACAGTAAACAGAAACGTTAAGCTCACACTGTGGGAACGGATATACCTTCCTGAAATTATCAGGGGGATGTATATCACCACACGGCATTTTTTTATAAATCTATTTGGTTTTGTTCCATTTTTTCTGGGACAAAAGAAACATCGTGAAATTTTCACAGTTTATTATCCTGAAGAGACTGTAAAATATCCCGTTGCTTACCGGGGTCGGCCTGTTCTCGCGTTGAATGAAAACAATCTCCCCAACTGTGTCGCTTGTGGATTGTGTGAGATAGCATGCCCCGCTTACTGCATAGACATTATTCCTGCTGAGAATACCGGCAAGCAAAATGAAGTAGAGCGCTGGCCCAAGGAATTTACAATTGATTATGCTGTTTGTATATTTTGCGGGAATTGTGAAGAGGCCTGTCCGGAAGAAGCCATCTTCATGAGCGATGATTGCGAAATTTCCATGCTAGATCGAAGCAAAATGAAATATAACCTCGAACAACTCCTGGTTCCCATCGATCAATTGAAGGACCGGGTTGAGTTCACGAGAAAAATGTACGCAAAATGGAACTACTGATATTTTACCCCTTGGCCGGGTTTTGTGTGCTCATGGGATTGGGAGTCATCATTAGTAGCAGTCCCATTAACTCCGCCTTGAGTCTGATTGCAATGATGATGGGACTTGCTGGCGTGTTTGTTTTGCAACAGGCCCACTTTTTGGCCATCCTGCAGATCATTGTCTACGCGGGTGCGATCATGGTTTTGTTCATGTTCGTTATCATGTTGTTGAATCTGAAGTCGGCCGAGGAAGACACCTGGAGCATACGGCCTCAAAACACGTATGTATCAGTGTTGACTGGTTTTCTTGCCTTGGGAGCTCTCTATAAAATCGCTTGTGTCATCTCTCAAGCCAAACTAGACTCACCTGCTGCTGTTCCGGATGATTTTGGAACCGTGGTGAGGGTCGGGACCACGTTGTTTACCGATTTCGTGCTCCCTTTTGAAGTTGCCTCTATCCTTCTGCTTGCGGCTATGGTGGGAGCAGTGGTCTTAGCTAAAAACAAAATCGACTAGGGAAAAATAGAAAGTTATGGACGGTTTCGTACCCTTAAATCATTACTTGCTCTTGAGTGCCACTCTCTTTGTGATTGGCGTTTTGGGCGTACTACTTCGCAGGAATGTGATCGTTGTGTTCATGTCCATCGAGATCATGCTAAATGCCGTTAACATCTCTCTGATAGCGTTCGATCATTATTTGAACAACAGCGATGGGCAAGTGTTCAGTTTTATGGTCATGTGTGTAGCGGCGGCAGAGGTCTCTGTTGGCCTGGCGATCATTATATCAATGTTTAGGAATAAACCGACCGTCAACCTTGACGAATTCAATATTTTGAAATGGTAAAGGCTTAATTCATGTTGAATCTGGCATGCTTGGTTCCAATATTTCCGCTTATAGGCTCTATTATTAACGGATTTTTTGGACTACGAATTGGAAAAAACGCAGTGGGAATGGTGGCCTGTGGTTCGGTCGCGCTCTCCTTTCTGACCGTTTTGCTCATGTTCGCGTCCCTTCTATTCACTCCTGCAGAAGAGAGGATGTTTGAACAAGTTCTCTTCACCTGGATGGCGGCAGGGGATTTTAGCGTTGATTTCGGATTTCAAATTGACCCGCTTTCGATGGTCATGATGCTGGTCGTAACCGGCGTTGGATTTCTGATACACGTTTATTCCATCGGCTACATGCATGAGGAATACAGCTACTACCGTTATTTTGCCTATCTGAACCTGTTCATGTTCTCCATGCTCCTCCTGGTCATGGGAAATAATTTTCTGGTCATGTTCATCGGCTGGGAGGGTGTGGGTGTATGTTCCTACTTCCTGATCGGTTACTATTTTGAGAAAAAATCTGCCTGCGATGCGGGCGTAAAAGCTTTCGTTGTCAACCGGGTAGGCGATTTCGCTTTTCTGTTGGCCATCATGTACATTTTTAATATTTTCGGTACCATTGACTTCTCTGATGTCATGCACATGGCTCCGGAGAAACTGATATTTGGTGCGGAACCGGTAACTATCATCACTCTTTTGCTGTTCATTGGTGCAACCGGCAAATCAGCTCAAATTCCCCTGTATACCTGGCTTCCAGATGCTATGGAAGGCCCAACACCTGTCAGTGCATTGATCCACGCCGCGACGATGGTTACCGCAGGCGTCTACATGGTGGTACGGTGTAGCGTTCTCTTTGAAATGGCACCGTTGATCATGTTGACCGTTGCCTTCATAGGCGGTGCAACTGCTTTAATGGCCGCAACCATTGGCATGACCCAATACGATATCAAGCGCGTGCTCGCCTATTCCACAGTCAGTCAGATCGGTTATATGTTTCTGGCTTGTGGCGTTGGTGCTTACACAGCGGCTATTTTCCACCTTGTTACCCACGCATTTTTCAAAGCCTGTCTCTTCCTGGGTTCTGGTAGCGTTATTCATGGAATCCACGGTGAACAGGACATGCGCAAAATGGGCGGACTTAAAGAGCACCAGCCCATCACCTATATTACATTTTTGATCTCAACATTTGCCATTGCGGGAATATTCCCACTCTCTGGTTTTTTCAGTAAGGATGAAATCCTCTACCATGCACTCATGGACGGCAACATCATCCTCTGGGGAATGGGTGCCACAGGTGCATTGTTGACCGCATTTTACATGTTCCGACTCGTGTTCATGACTTTTTGGGGCGAATCCCGAGTGGATCCCCATGTACATCCGCATGAGTCTCCTAAAGTGATGACGCTGCCATTGATGATTTTGGCAGGCCTGGCGACGGTTGGCGGTTTGTTGGGAATTCCGTTGGTTCATGGCTGGCACGCTTTACACAACTGGCTGGAACCTGTACTACATTTTGATTTGGCAGCGACACTCGAACATTCACGACATATGTTGCACGCACAAGGTGAGCATCCGGCCAGCTGGGCTCATCTGCTCATCGAAACGGAGCACAATGTCTGGGTTGAAATTGCGTTAATGCTCCTTTCTCTGGGCATAGCGATCACTGGTATTGTCGGTGCTTATTTCTGTTACGTGAAAAACCCCGATCTTCCAGGTAAATTTATTAAAGGTCAATGGGGTTACGAGCTGGTGAAGAACAAATATGGCGTAGACGAACTTTACGATGCAACCATTGTTAAGCCAACCGTAGTTGGATCGTTCTTTCTGTGGAAAACTGCAGATCAAAAGGGCATTGATGGAGGCGTCAATGCAGTTGCCAATGTCATTGGCTGGTTCAGCGTACAAGCCAGAGTCTTCCAGTCGGGATTTGTTCGCAATTACGCTCTATTCATGGTCATGGGGTTTCTTGTTCTTTTAATCCTGATGTTTTAACAAAAGTTTGTTACCGCATTCTGGAATCGGAAGTGGCACGTTGTATTTTGGTGATCCACAGGACTTGACGAAGGTCAACCTATTTGTGAGCGACTGGCACTATGTTTAACCGCCTGGCTCTTAAAAAAATTGAGTCCCCCCATTGATTCTATGAGGGAACTGTAAAGTTGTTGGTTTGAAATATATTGTTTTATTTTAAATGAGTGGTAGAGAAACACAAAGATGTTTGATTGTTTCATCATTCAAAATTTGCAGAGACTAATTCCTGAAAGTTTGCATTTTAGGGATATCCTAAACCTGATTTGAACGACCGAATTTAATAAAATGTTCTTAACTTTTCTGACATTTTTACCCCTCATTGGTGCGATGGGACTTGCCTTGATTCCTAAAGAAAAAGAGGAAACAATCAAGCAGGTAGCCGTTGCCGTTGCCGCCGCCGATTTCCTACTCTCTCTGCAGTTGTATGCGGGTTTTGATATGACGACCCATCTTATGCAGTTTGAGTACAACATTGCTTGGATTCCAGCGTTTGGCACCAACTACCATGTCGGGATCGATGGAATTTCTCTGCTTCTCTACATAATGACCACGTTCCTCACGCTCATCTGTATCATCGCTTCCTGGAACGTTAAGAAAAGAATCAAAGAATACATGATCGCCATGCTGGCATTATCTACTGGCATGCTGGGCGTGTTCATAGCACTGGATATGTTCCTGTTCTATGTTTTCTGGGAATTCCAGCTTGTACCGATGTACCTGCTGATCGGAATCTGGGGGGGGCCGAGAAGAATCTACGCCGCTATTAAATTTTTCCTCTACACAGCAGTTGGTTCCCTGCTCATGCTGGTTGCCATCATCTGGATGTATTTTGAAGTACAACAACAAACCGGCATTCTTACAACCGATTTGATGTATATCACTGAAAATCTCAATATCGGTCTGGATGCTCAAAAATGGTTGTTTCTGGCATTCTTTTTGGCCTTTGCGATCAAAGTACCGATGTTTCCATTCCACACATGGCTGCCCGATGCTCACGTTGAAGCACCCACTGCAGGCAGTGTCATTCTTGCCGGTGTCTTGCTCAAAATGGGAACCTATGGTTTTCTGAGATTCAATCTTCCTCTCTTTCCTTTCGCAAGCAATGTTTTCATGGATTACATTGCCTGGATGGCAATCATCGGCATCGTTTACGGTGCATTGGTCGCCATGGTTCAGGAAGACCTCAAAAAACTGGTCGCGTATTCCAGTGTCAGTCACTTGGGTTTCGTGATGCTCGGTATATTTGCATTCAACCACTATGGTTTGCAAGGTGCCTTGCTTCAAAATATCAATCACGGTATCAGCACGAGTGCACTCTTCCTTCTGGTTGGAATGATTTATGACCGAAGGCACACCCGACTCATCAAAGAATTCGGTGGTCTGGCTAAAATTCTCCCAATTTATACCATTTGTTTCATGATCATTACCTTGTCTTCCATCGGACTACCGGGAACCAATGGTTTCGTGGGTGAATTTCTTGTATTGCTGGGAATTTTTCAAGCCAACGGTACCATGGCAATGGTTGCTACCAGTGGCGTCATTTTCGCCGCATGTTATATGCTTTGGATGTTTCAACGCGTTATGTTTCTCAAGTTGGATAATCCAGAAAATGAAAAGCTGGAAGACATGAACAGCCGGGAACTTCTCACCATGGTTCCACTCATCATACTGGTTTTCTGGATTGGCTTTTATCCAAAACCCTTCATGAAAACGTTTGAGCCTACGGTGGCACATCTGATGACACGTGTGAGTCCCGACAACTTTCGTCCCAAAAAGCATGATGACAGCAACGAACATCATGCGGCGGCTGTAGATAAGCATGAAAAAGGCAGTTCTCATTCTGAAAAACCGAAAGCAGAAAATCATCATTAAGAAGTTGATTTTGGCTATTGACAAGAATTAACCCGTAAGCAGTAAGGAATAATTGTGGAACATATACCTGCACCGGCTATTGACTTTATAAGCTTGGCACCCGCACTGATCCTCAGTGTGTTTGGCATGCTGGTTCTACTGATGGACCTCTTTGCCGGAAAAAACAAAAATCTGCTGGTTTTTGCTAGTCTCGTGGGTCTGGTATTGGCCGGAGTCAGTGCTTTTGCTCCCAAAGCCCTGCCCGTTGTATCTTTTGGAGGGTCCTATGTTGTCGACCATCTATCTGTATTCTTTACGCTGATATTTGTCTTCAGCTCTGCCTTGACCATCCTGCTTTCAATTGAGTACAACCCGCGCAACGGAATACGTGCGGGCGAATACTACGCATTGATCCTGTTCTGTACCGTAGGGATGATCTTGCTCGCATCTGCTACCGACTTGATCATGATTTTTCTTGGCATTGAAGTTGTTTCCATCTGTCTGTATGTACTTGCCGGAATCAAGCGTGGGGATGTCAAGTCCAATGAAGCTGCATTGAAATATTTTCTACTTGGGGCGTTTGCAACCGGCTTTCTGGTTTACGGCATGACCTTATTGTACGGAGCAACTGGAACCACCAAATTGGCGGGGATCGCTGAAGTCATCCATTCCGGGCAGACCAACTCCGATACTCTTTTGTTGCTCGGCACCGTACTTCTTATCATTGGATTTGGATTCAAAGTAGCTTCGGTTCCCTTTCATATGTGGGCACCGGATGTTTACGAGGGAGCACCCTCCCCCGTCACTGCTTTCATGGCGGTAGGGCCTAAAGCCGCTGCACTGGTGGCGTTTTACCGAGTGTTCGCTACGGCGATTCCTGAGATTGGAACAACCTGGGACACACTCCTGATGGTAGTTGCTGTCGCAACCATGGTCATCGGTAACTTTGGGGCCATTGTACAAACCAACATCAAGCGTCTGTTGGCCTACTCCAGCATCTCGCATGTCGGTTATCTGCTGATCGCAATCATCGCGCGCAATTCACTGGGAGGAAGTGCAATTGCGTATTACATGATGGCCTATGCTTTCATGATCTTTGGGACCTTTGGCATCGTTATATTGCTGGGTGAAAAGAATTCCGAAAATCTTGAAATCAAGAATTATGCAGGACTCGGTGTCAAACAACCCGCAATCGCTTTGTGCATGACGGTGTTCATGCTTTCCCTCGGTGGGATGCCCCCATTTGCTGGATTCATCGCAAAATTCTATATCTTTGGCGCGGCTATAAAAGAGGGATATGTCGTTCTTGTTGTGATCGCCGTTTTAAACAGCGTCGTTTCGCTCTATTACTATTTAAAGATTGTGGTGTTGATGTACATGAAGGATTCCGAACGCGAACTCGAACTGTCGATGGGGCCCATCACTCTGGCCGTCGTTGCCATCGCCGTTTTTGGGACCATCGAAATGGGTCTGTTCCCCGATCCCATACTCCAACTCACACAGTAATAACATCTATAAAGATTTAAGCCTGTCATTTTGTTTCTAACAAAGTGACAGGCTTTTTTGTTTCTCCCCAGCACTCCTCCTCTAGACGGGTTCTCTCCCATTCTCTTAATACCCGCACCATAGAGTCAAGATAATTGACGTATAGCATCTGTCAGGGACTCAATTGTTAGTTTAAAGAATGTATGGGAAATTTTCTAATGGGTTCGAGGCTGTCGATATTGGACTGAGAACCATTATTCCGAAGTAGACTGGCTTGGGGACGGGGGGAGAGTGCAGCAACACAGGCAAGCGCAATGGCCTGCCTGTGTGCGATCTATAAGATCGGTATTTTGTTTGAATTATACCCAAACAAGCGGGTATATTTCACGCTGGTTTAGGGATACAATTTGGCAATTTTTAAAATACGTTCGGTGAGTGTTTCTATATCGTTTGCGATCACTCGAATCATTTCTTCTTTTCTCATCCCGCCTTCATCAAAAATAATATCGGGAACCTTGCCACCAAAACTTTTAATTGCATTTGCTGTTCCCCATTCCAGTGAAGAACCTTCTTTGAGTTTTACCTTACGCGGTTCTTTGGCTCGGTCAAAGGACGCAATCGTCAGTTTGAGTTTTTGACAAATCTTGATGATCTCTGGCTCATATTTGATATTCATGACCGCCCGTTTGGTCGGATCGAAATTCATGGCCGTCAGCACAATATCAGCCACATGGCGAGAACCTCCAAACCGCGGGGGAGCGGAAATGGCAAAATCATCCCCTAATTTAGTGATTCTTCCCGGAAAGCCGATCACATCGTCAAGAACACGTGCTCTGTCAATTGCTACCGCCAAATTGGATTGCACTTCGGGAATCAACCGACCGACTCCCTGCCCTTTCATCAGGTCAATGCAAGCGTGTGTTCTCTGCAATAATTCATAGCGTTCTTTTTCACGGTACAATTTAGCCATTGGCTCTGCGTGTGCCAACCCCACACCCGACGTACTTCTGAATTGAATGGCAAGGGAAACAAATTCTTTTGCGCAAGCGACCGCGTTTTTCAATGATTGACCCTTGGCCAGCTCGCCTGTGATTGCGGCCGAAAACACACATCCGGTGCCGTGCACTTCATCACTGGTGAGTCTTGGGGATGAAAACTCAACAGACTCTTTGCCATCAAACAACAAATCTACCGCATCTCCTTTGCCATGTCCTCCGGTGATCAAAACCGCTTTGACTCCCAATTCTCTAATAATGCAAGCGGCTTCCAGACGATCTTTCATGTTTTTTATTTTGATGCCCGCGAGAGTTTCCGCTTCTTTGATATTCGGTGTCACCAGCAAGGCAAGTGGCAACAGTTTTTCTTTGACGGCTGTCACACCTTCGGATGAAAGGAGAGTCGCTCCACTCGTGGAACGCATGACGGGATCGACGATTAAATTTTTCACTCTGTATTTTTTCAAGAGTCGGGCTGTTGCCCTTACCGTTTCCGCGTCACCCAACATACCTGTTTTGATCGAATCTGGTTTGCCGTCTTCAAACACGGCTTTGATTTGAGAGCTGACGATTCCCTCACTCAAACCAAAAGTTTCGACCACCCCTGTGGAGTTTTGTGCTGTCAACGCCGCGATGACCGATCTGCCTTCCACTTCCAGCGCAGAAAAGGTTTTAACATCTGCTTGAATACCGGCACCCCCACTGGGGTCCGATCCTGCTATCGTCAACGCCAAAGGCGTTTGAACACGCTTCATGAAATTATCTCCTCAAAGGGAAATTTACAATCAACCTACGGTCACTGACTTGGCCAGAAAACGTGGTCGGTCTACCGTTCTTTTTAATGTTGTTGCCGTGAAATATGCAAACAATTGTCCGATTACCAATTGGATGATGGGAGCTAAAATAGGAGGCACCGGAGGAAGGATCAATTCTTCTGAAAACAAATTCCTGTTTTTTCCTCGTTCATCAAAGTGAATACCCAGCACAAAACCTGAGCGTGCGCGAATTTCTTCCACACAGTGAATTGTGGATTCATACAACGCCTTGTCTGCCTTGGGAGGAATGAATACGATAGAAAAGATGTCGTCGTCGATCAAAGCCAGTGTGCCGTGTTTCAAAAATCCGCCAGGCATGCCTTCTGCGTGGACATAGGCCACTTCCTTCATTTTCAATGCTGATTCCAATGCAATGGGAAAATAAACGCCCCTGCCAAGATAAAGCCAGTGCTTGGACTTGGCGTATCGGCTGGCCACTCTGTGAATGAAACCCGACCTTTCGTTCAAAACGCTGTGAATGATTTCAGGAGCTTCACGCAATGAGTTGATGTGTTCTTTGTATTTCGCTTTGCTGATACGTTCTTTTTTGAGCCCCAATTTTAATGCCAAAAGGAGCATGAGAGTCATCTGCGTCAATGCCGCCTTGGTGCTGATGACTGAAATCTCAGGCCCGGATCCCTGCATAACAAACTGATCGACCAATCGGGCGATGGACGAACCCATCACATTCACAATCGCCGCTGTTTTTGATTTTTGCGATTTCGCAAATTTCAAAGCCGTCAAGGTATCAAAAGTTTCACCGGATTGGGAAATCGCCAAGGCGAGGCTGTTTTGATCCAGACTTGCAAGTGCGGTGAATTCATCTGAACTCACCGCTGGAAAAAATTCTCCCGCATAAGTAGAAAAAGCATAAGTCCCAAATTTTGCAACATAGAAAGTAGAACCCACTCCCACGAGATACACTCTGTTGCTCGCACTTATCAACTCTGCCAATTCATCCAGAGGGCCATCCAGTAATTCCAGAGCATTGGAAATCGTTTGTGGTTGTTCGTATATTTCCTTCAGCATGTAATGGGGATAACCGCCTTTTTTAGACGTCTCGCTATCCCAATCGATTTTGGTGATGGGCTTTTCAACTTCCATTCTCGTAAAATAATTCTTAACGATATAAGCATCTCTGGAAATAATCGCATACTCTCCATCGTCTATAATGACAGCGTTTCGAGTGTATTCGACAAATGCGTTGAAGTCGGACCCAATGAATTTGAACTCGTCCCCTATACCCAGCATCAACGGCGATTCGCGTTTGGCACAAAAGATGGATCCGGGTTGATATTCCGTTATGAACGCCAGCGCAAAGGTTCCTTCAAGAAGATTGAGAGTTTTGACCAATGCTTCTTCTACATCTTTTTCTTGCCGGTAGAATTTTTCCAACAAATGAGGAATCACTTCTGAATCTGTTTCCGATTCGAACTTGAATCCTTCTCGTTCTAACTGATCTCTCAGGGCTCGATGGTTGGAAATGATGCCATTATGAACAACCGCAAATTTTTTGTCTGCCGAGATGAAAGGGTGCGTGTTGTCACGAGTGACCTTGCCGTGGGTTGCCCAGCGAGTATGAGCCAAACCAATTTTTGATTTGTGAGACAGAATATTTTCTTTGCGAAAAAACTCTTCCACACCGCCAACATTCTTCTTTATCGTCAGTTTGTTGCGCTTCATCAAAGCGACACCGCAAGAATCATAGCCCCGGTATTCCAGACTCAAAATTCCTTCGAACAGCATATCTGTCACGTTTCTTAAACCGACAACGCCGCTAATTCCGCACATAATCCGCCATTGCAATCCTGTTTAAAATCATAAAAATAATCCTGTATAGTTCAATCTGTCACTGAATAGCAGGCGGGAAGAATTTTTCCTGGGGCAACAGAAGTTCCTGGTTTTATCATATTGCCTGCACCGACAACCACATTGTCACCGACAAAGGCACCCAATTTGGTCAATCCAGATGAAACGTTTTGATTGCCTATCTTTACTGTGATGGGTGTCCAGTCCAGATTACGGTTCACGGTCATTGATCCCGCACCAAAATCGACGTTTTCGCCCAACACGCTATCACCTATAAAGGACAAACGACCGACGCGAGTCCGGTCGAGAATGACACAATTTTTCAATTCGACACCGTAACCGACGGAACAATTGGCACCCAAAGAAGTGTAACTTCGAATCAGGGAATTGTTTCCGATATAACTTCCTTCGCCAATAGAACAAGGGCCTTCCAGTACCGCACCCGCCTTGATCACCGCGCCTTCGGCAATGTGCGCAACCCCCTGAATCGTTACATTGGCTTCCAGTACGGCTGATTTTGCTATGGATGACTCGTTCCAGGAATCCATCAACATCTTGTTGGCTTCGAGAATATGCCAGGGATACACGATGTCCAGCCAACCATCTTCCCACATCGAAGCCATCAAATTGCCTTCTGCGACAAGACTTTTGAGGGCTTTCTCCATATTGCGGCCGTTTTTTTCCAATAAGGAAAAAAAGGATTCTGGTAAAACAAAGGCACCGGATAAAACGTAATTGCCTAAATTATCACCCTTTGGTTTTTCTATGATCTGAGTGATCTTCATTTGTGCGTTCAAAAATACATTGCCGAACATTTCGTTCGACGGCGGCAGACAAATGGAAGCGATAGGACATTTAAAGGTATGAAAGGATTGCTGAGCCTTGGCAAATAGATTCTCTGACGTGATGGTATCGCCATAAATCAATAAAAAATATTCGCCGGGTGAAATCTTGCTTTTCGCCTGCAACACGGCGCGACCGATCGCTTCATTTTTGCTTTGAATAATGTAATGAAGATTGAGGCCGTTGCGGTTATTGTCATTGATCCGCGCAATCAATTTTTCTTTTTGATGGCCGACAACAACGAAGACATCGTTGATGCCTGACTTTTTTAACAAGTCCAGAGTATTGTCGAACAAGGTACTACCCGCAAGTCCTATCATTGGGAGCGGACGCGTCGTAGTGATGGGACTCAGGTTGGTGCCTTTTCCGGCGGCGAGAATAACAGCTTTCATTTTTTAAAGTCTGCCAGGGTGTGAATTAGGGAAATAAAAAGGAAGCTTTTATAAACGGAATGAGAAATACCTTTTTGACGGATGCTATTCACTTAGTAAGAGATCAACGGATCTGACTCCAGAATTTTCAGAGATGACTTTTTGCAATTTGCTCAGCACGCGCCAGATCTTCTTGTGAATTGATTCCAAAAACTTCTTGTGAATCTTCAATCATCAATGCTGAAACTGCATGGCCCATTTTCTTAAGCCATTCGATCGTGTCGGTCAAATAATACTCATTCTGAGCGTTGCCTGTCTCTAAATTCTTTAGAGCTTCAAACAACAAACCCTTTTGAAAACAATAAACGCCTGCATTAAATTCGTCAACTTTTTTCTCCTCAACGGTTGCGTCTTTGTGCTCAACAATACGAAGCAGGTCACCATTGCTGGCACGGATAATCCTTCCAAAATCGGCGTTCTCGCTGTCTTTAAAAGTCATCACAACACCCACATAGCCCTTGCGTCGTTCATCCACCAGACGTTGCAGAGACTGTGTCGTGATAAAAGGCATGTCACCGCAGACAATCAATAAATCGCCTGAAAAATCTTGCAAGGCTTTCTCAGCCTGCAAAGCGGCATGGCCTGTCCCCAACTGCTCTTCTTGAATGACATACTGTAGATGCGGCCAATCCTTGAAGAAAGCACTTTTGACACGATCGGCCTGATAGCCAACCACAACGATCAAAGGGTCTGGGTGCAAGGGCTCCAAAGTGCTCAGGACATGGTGCAGGAGCGGACGCCCCGCAAGTGGTTGCAGAACTTTTGCCAGGGACGAGTTCAAACGCGTACCCTTGCCTGCCGCCAGCGCGACAACTGCTAGGCTTCTTTCTCCCATTTGATTTTATGGTCCTGGATTTTTCTTCTCAGTGTATTGCGATTGATACCAAGAATGTTTGCCGCTTGTGTTTTGTTACCATTGACTTGTTTCAAAACCATTTCAACCAGAGGTTTTTCAATACCACCTACAATTGTCTCATGCAGACGTCCGTTCTGGTCGCCATTCATGTGAACAACATAATCTTTTACGGTTTTGTGAAGCCATTTTTCAAGGAAGGAAAGAGCTTTTCGTTCTACTTCATCCATCATGCGCGGATACCTAAGAAAAAGAGAATTGGGGAAAAAACACCCCATACTTTGAACGGCAAAAGCAATTACGTTTTAGCGATGAGTGGATACTAACAAACCTCTCGAAGTCGGTCAAGAGCCATATCGCACTACTTTCACAAACCATTAAAAAAATTGAAATTTTCACATAAAATTTTTGTTGATGCAGATCCCCAGATTTTATATTGCGCAACAATGGAACAGAGCGCTAAGCTTAGGCAATTTCAGGCTTGCATTGTGATTAGAATTTTTCGAGCCGCAGGCGAAGAATCTTTTTTAAACCATCACATTGAGTAAAAAGATGAAAAGGAAAAAAAATAAAGTCGCTTTCGCGACTCTGGGTTGCAGAACCAATCAGAACGATACGGCTGAGATGCAATCTCTACTTGAACAGGATGGTTTCTCTATTGTTTCAGCTGAAGAAAAAGCTGATATCTATGTTGTGAATACTTGCACTGTCACACAAAAAAGCGATCAAAGCTCGCGCATGGCCATAAAAAAATCTCTTGCTATCAATGATAAGGCGATCGTTGTCTTTACAGGCTGTTACGCTCAGCTCAATCCAGAGTCTTCAGCAAAACTTGAAGGGTTGGATGTCGTCCTGGGCAATGCCAACAAACTTGAAATTGCTGAAGTCATCAAGAAAAAACTTACCCGACTGGAAGAAAATAACAGTGTTGCTGTTGAAATTGTGATGAGCGATATTCACGCGCCACGAACTTTCAAGGCTCTCCCTGTTTCCACTTTTCAGGGGAGAACAAAAGCTTTCATAAAAGTACAGACCGGTTGCGATGAGAAATGTTCATTCTGTACGGTCGTTCGGGCTCGCGGCAAATCACTGAGTGACTCGCGTAGCAATATTCTGAGCAACGTGGTATGCGCGATAGAGGCGGGATACAAAGAAATCACCTTGACCGGCATCAATCTGGGAACCTGGGGAATGGATTTTTCGACACCTGAGACTTTCTCCTCTCTTGTCCGCGACATACTTGCAATTAGGGGCGATTTCAGAGTGCGTTTGAGCTCGATCAACCCTATGGAGATCGACGACGATTTGATTGCAATGATCGCAGAGAACGATAAAATTTGTCCGCATTTTCATATTCCTCTGCAAAGTGGAGACGACTCTATTTTAGAACAGATGCGACGTAATTATAACGTTCAACAGTATCTTGATATAGTCGGCAAAGCCTGCGACAGAATCCCGAACCTCGCTCTTGGGGCCGATGTCATCGTCGGGTTCCCCGGCGAAACGGACGATCGTTTTGAAAATACGCGCAAGCTGATCGAACAGTTGCCTTTCACCTATCTGCATGCTTTCACGTATTCGGCGAGAGAAGGCACGGAAGCTTATGACTTCGACAATCTCATTCCAAAAAATATCAAGAAAGAGCGCAATCGAATTTTGAACGCTATTGCCGACCAAAAGGCTTTCAACTATCGACAAAATTTTCTCAACCAAACCGTCACTGTTCTGACTGAAATGCAAAGAACACGTGACGGATTGCTCAAGGGACATACGGAACATTACATTCCCGTCGTATTTGAAGGAGACGATGCCCTAAAAAATCAACTGGTTTCTGTACAGATAACGAAAGTCGATGAATCTCAGGTCCATGCATGTCTGGCCTCATAAGTCTTACGACTGATTTTGGGACTATCGATCCCTTTGTCGGCATTATGAAAGCGGTTATTCTTGGCATCTCTCCTAAAACCCGGATTGTTGACCTGAGTCATGAGATTGAGGCGCAAAACATTTTGCAAGCCGCTCGGGTCCTCAGTGCTTCGGCCCAATGGTTTCCCAAAGGCAGTGTTCACCTTGCTGTTGTCGACCCCGGCGTGGGTAGCAACCGGCGTGCTCTAGCAGTCAAAAGCGATGGCCATTTTTTTGTCGCGCCAGACAACGGTATATTAAGCACCGTCTTAAACGAAAAAAGTAAAATATACGCGCTGGACAAACCGAAGTATTTCATGAAAAATGTATCCGGCACCTTCCATGGGCGCGACGTTTTTGCACCGGTCTCTGCCTGGATCGCGAAAGGAACTCCGCTACCAATGATGGGAACGCAAATCTACGATCCCATCCTGTTAGACATTCCAAAGATCAAAACAGATAAGGGGCAGTTGACAGGAGAGGTGATCGCCATAGATCGGTTTGGCAATTTGGCGACCAATATTCTTCAAAATGATATTGTAAAGAATTTTCCACCTTCGTCAGAGCTGATAGTACGCATCGGAGGGAAAAAAATTGCGGGCCCTTTTTCATGTTATAACGAAGCCCGGCCCAATACGGGTGCTTGTTTGATCAATAGCACTTCCGTCCTGGAGATTTTTTGCAATCGAGGGAACGCTGAAAAAAAGTTGAAACTAAAGGTTGGAACAACCGTAACCCTCACCGAAAAGCATTAAGAAAAATGAGCGAAGTAAATATCATCTGCCAAAACAAGAAGGCACGGCACGATTATTTCATTGAAGAGAGCATGGAAGCCGGGATCGTCTTGCGCGGCCCCGAGGTCAAGTCCCTGCGCGCAGGGAAGGCCAATCTCTCTGACAGTTATGCCAGTGTAGAACGTGGTGAGGTTTGGATCATCAATTGCCATATCAGCCCCTACGATCCTGCCTATCATCTCAATAGCAATCCTTTGCGGAAGCGCAAACTATTGCTACACAAAAAAGAAATCAACCGTCTCACCGGAAAATTTCAGGAGCAAGGCTGGAACATCATTCCTTTGAAACTCTACTTCAAGGACGGCAAGGTAAAGGTCGAAATCTCTCTTGCAAAAAGTAAAAAACAACACGACAAAAGAGAAGCCATCAAAGAGCGTCAAGCCAAACGGGAAATCGACCAGGCTATGAAAAACAGCCGTTAGCGATAACCCGTTGACTATTAACACAGGCAGGACATAAGAAAATGCCCTGCTTAAAAAAGTTAAACGTCTTCATCTTCTCCGGGAGCGGCCGAAATGAGCCCCACTTTTTGATGGTTTTGACCAAATTCGTGTATCATTTCCAGACGCAATGCCAGCCAGCGGATATATGTTTTCAATTCCTCACTCGCTTGTGCGGGGGGGATAAGCTGAACCCTTACATCAAGGTCTTTACCTGTTTTGCGAAAGTCCACACCTTCAGGTAAAGGCAAGCCTTCTTCTGTCATTTTCTTGATGGGATCCTCAACCAACTCACGTTTATAATCGTCGTTGGTCACGGCTTTCACAACGATGGCTTTCCACTGTTTCTCTAATTCTACTTTTTTAGGATCTACTACAACTTCTTCTGGCTCTTGTGCTACTTCCATTTTTTCCATATAGAGTCACCTATGAGTTGTTAGGTTTAGAGTTATTGTTAACTATTTTCAAACTACCTGATATTTCTATTTGGGTGCGAGTAATTCGCGCACTCGGTTGAGAGCTTTATCCAAATTTTCCGTCTGTGTTCCACCCGCCTGCGCCATATCTGGGCGACCGCCACCACTTCCGCCAACAATCACAGAAATTTCTTTAAGAATATTACCTGCGTGATATTTATCCAATAAATTTTTGCTGACACCTGCCGCGAGTAAAACTTTTCCATTCAAGGTTGAGCCAGCAACAACAATGCAAGACTCCAATTGATTTTTTGCGTTGTCGATAAAATTACGCAAGGATTTGCCATCCGCATCTTCCAGTTTTTTTATCAATAATGAAAAGCCATCGAATTGTTCGACACCCTCTAAAAAGTTGGAACTCTTACCACTCACGAGTTTTTCTTTCAGAGCCGCAACATCTTTTTCCAGCTCACGCGTTTTTTCCAAAACTTTTTTCAGTTTGACGACTTCTTCTTCCTGCTGTGCCTTGAGCAAAGTGCGGATGGATGAAAGCCGGTTCATCTCTCGCCGTGCTATTTCAAATGCAGTGGGACCGGTCACACCTTCGATGCGCCGAATGCCGGAGGCCACACTTGATTCGTGAGTCAATAAAAATATACCAATATCTCCTGTTGCCGAAGCATGCGTCCCGCCGCAAAGCTCTTTGCTGAAACCGGGAACAGTGACCACTCGAACTTCGTCGCCATATTTCTCTCCAAACAGGGCCATGGCTCCTTCGGCAATCGCTTCCTCAATGGGAGTGACGCGCGTGCTGACAGAAATGTTTTCACGAATCTTCTGATTGACAAGAGTTTCTATCTTATTTTTTTCTTTTTCATTGAGGGCGGAGAAGTGTGTGTAATCAAATCGCAAACGATCGGAGGCTACCAGAGACCCTGCTTGTTTGACATGGTCGCCCAGCACTTCTTTCAATGCGGCATGAAGTAAATGAGTCGCTGTATGATTGAGAGCGGTCTCGTTTCTCTGGCTTTCTGCGACTTCCATTGTCAACTCATCCCCTACCCTGAGTTGCCCCTTATTTACTTTGACTTTATGTACGATCAGGTTGGGCAAGGGTTTCAGGCAGTCTTCCACAATGAGGTGCACGTTGTCATTATACGCAATGCCCGCATCCCCCTTTTGCCCACCCGATTCACCATAAAACGGGGTTCTGTCCAATGCAACCTCTGCCATGTCACCTTCTTCTATGAACTCGACAGAAACCTTATTTTTGAATAAGGCTTTAACAATGCCTTTTCCCGTTTTGTTTTCATAACCTTCAAACACAATGCCTTCTGGAAATTTTTTCAGATATTCGTTGTAAAGTGTTCCAATTTCACTTTCCCCCGACCCCTTCCAGGATGCGGCGGCCTTCACTTTCTGTTCCTGCATGGATTTATCAAATCCTGCCCGATCCAGGCTCAAACCTCTGTCCTTTGCGGTTTCTTCAACCAGATCGATGGGGAATCCGTAAGTATCATAAAGTTTGAAAATTTCATCGCCCGGAATTTCTTTTTTGCCTTCTGAATCCAGACGGGACAAAATCTCTTCAAGACGTTGAGCACCGTGGTGCAAGGTATTACTGAAACTTTCTTCTTCGTTCAGCATGACCTTTTCTATAAATTCTGCATGACTGTTCAGGTTGGGATATACCGACGAGAACGATTTCACCACGTGATTCACAACTTTGTAAAAGAAAGGTTCTTTTTGATTCAACAAATTTCCATGACGTAAAGCGCGACGAATGATTCGCCTTAAAACGTAACCTCTTCCTTCATTGGAGGGTAAAACACCATCGCCTATGAGAAAGGCACTGGTTCGGGCATGGTCGGTGATGACACGTATGGAAACATCATTCTCTGCATTTTTACCATATTCGCAATGCGTGATTTTGGCAGTCTCTTTAATGATGCCCATTAAAAGGTCGCCATCGTAATTGCTTGTTCTGCCCTGCAAAACGGCAGTCAATCTTTCCAAGCCCATACCCGTGTCAATGCAGGGTTTGGGCAGAGGAGTCAGGTTGCCCTCTTCATCGCGGTCGTATTGCATAAAGACAAGGTTCCAAATTTCAAGAAACCGATCGCAATCGCAACCCACCGCACACTCCGGTTTTCCACATCCGGCAGTTTCTCCCTGATCGATAAAAATTTCTGAGCAGGGTCCGCAGGGTCCGGTCGGCCCCATGGCCCAGAAGTTATCTTTCTCCCCCATTCGGTAGATACGATCGATGGGAAAGTTTACTTCAGTCTTCCACAAATCAAAAGCATCGTCATCGTCTTTAAATACCGAAACATAAAGTCTGTCTTTAGGAAGACCCAGATTTTGTGTCAAGAATTCCCAGGCATATAGGATGGCTTCCCGCTTAAAATAATCACCAAAAGAAAAGTTTCCAAGCATTTCAAAAAAAGTATGATGCCTCGCCGTTCGCCCCACCATTTCCAGATCGTTGTGTTTGCCTCCTGCGCGCACACATTTCTGGCAAGATACGGCGGTGGAAAAACTGCTATTTTCCTCACCAAGAAAAATATTCTTGAACTGAACCATCCCTGCATTGGTAAACATCAAGGTAGGATCATTTTGCGGAACCAGAGAATAACTTGGAACAACCGTGTGCCCTTTATCTTCAAAAAATTTCAGAAACGCTTTTCTCAGTTCATTGCCGGTCATTGGCAATCCTTTATCATCGACATACGATTTTTCGTATGATTTTGGTTAGTAATAATAATTGTGAATAGAATTATTCAGTATGCCTTCACGATACAAAATGTCTTGAAACTTTATTTTTATGCAATTCCTGCTTTTAATAAATCATGCAAATGCAGTATCCCTTCCACTGATTTTCCATCCTCTGTCACAGCAAGTGCTGTGATTGAATTTTGCTCCATGATGAGTGCCGCTTTGGCCGCAAGGCTATTTCTGGAAATCATTCTCGGGAATTTACTCATTAATGAATTTGCTTTTACACCTGAAATTTCTTTCTTTTTTTCAATCAATCGACGCAGGTCTCCATCGGTTACAACGCCGACCAGCGTACCGGAATCGTCCAAAACAAAGGTTGTTCCAAAACGTTTTCGGCTCATCTCGGAAATGACTTGATAGATATCGTCCCCTTCATTTACCGTAGGAATTTCAGCACCGCAATGCATTAAATCGGCGACCAGGGTGAGCAAACGCTTGCCCAAGCTTCCTCCGGGGTGATTCTCTGCAAATTCTTCTTCCCTGAATCCCCGCATTTGCAAAATTGCCTCTGCAAGTGCATCTCCCATTGCCAGCATGGCTGTTGTGCTTGAAGTGGGAACCAGACCATGACCACATGCTTCCTCTTGAACCTGAGTATTTAAAATGTAATCGCTACGCTCAGCCAATGTCGAATTCATGTTTCCCGTCATGGCAATGAGGGTGCATCCTCGTCGAGCGATATGGGGAAGTATCTTGACCAATTCTTCCGTTTCCCCACTATTGGAGATGGCCATGACCAAACTATTATTTGCAATGATGCCCAAATCTCCATGGATCGCTTCGACTGCATGCAAAAACAAAGTTGGAATTCCTATACTCGCAAAAGTCGCCGCTATCTTTTTTCCGATGATTCCAGATTTCCCCAAACCCGTAATTATAAAGGGAATCTTTTGAGCGTTGATCTTCCTGACCACCTCCGCGAAACTATGGTCAATCCGATCGACCATGTCTAGAATCGCACGTGACTCTATCTGCAAGGCCTTTTGACCTGCAAGAATGATGTGACTGTCGGCAGTATTTCTTTGGTCTTGTTTATTTTCCAATGTATCCATTATCAGCCGCTTTGATGTGAGCTTCGTTGACTAGAATTTTCGCAATCATAACATAAGCTATCGCTGAAAAAAATTGTTACAGTAATGTTCGCATTTCTTAATCATTTTATATGAAGCAATAAAATCAGTGATAACGATATCTGAGGTCTTTACATTTACATTTGAATTGCATAAAATGCCCCCTCACTGATCATTCACGCAGCTTGGCATGGA
Organism: Nitrospinae bacterium CG11_big_fil_rev_8_21_14_0_20_45_15; assembly: GCA_002787235.1. Lineage (GTDB taxonomy): Bacteria > Nitrospinota > Nitrospinia > Nitrospinales > VA-1 > Nitrohelix. The sequence goes on along the minus strand of PCWG01000026.1, from coordinate 105,745 downwards.
CGAACAAAGAGATTTTCACAGAGTAAGTGCACGATTGTCTGTTGGAGTACAGTCCGTCGAAACCGATATCAAGTCTTGCCCGAATTGCTCGGTCAAAGAATTGGGTGTGGGAGATTTTTCGGCTCTACCTTCTTCTATATCACCTCTTTCGATTCCCAAGGGAACTCTAGATATTGAGAAGTCATTGGAATTGCTTCATAAAAAAGTGGATGCGATCATCCGGCTCTTGACTGAAAAAGAAGATGTTGAAGCCAATCTAAAAAAAATCCCAGTTTCTCTGAGCGTTTCAGGCATGGGATTTTTTTGGGCCAATGGCTACCCCGCTAACTCCATTCTCGAAATTGAACTTCTCCGCAAGGCCCCTCAAAGAAAATGTTTGTATAAACTCTATGGTAAAATCCTGCGCTCCACTCAAATTGGTTCGCAATGGGAAATCGGTGTTCGCTTTATCCATATGGATCACTGGATGGAAAACGAAATAGGAAATTTCTTAATGAATTTAGAACGCGGAATAGAAGGGGCCAACTGAAATGGGAGTCATTGCAGGACTGGTCATTGTTGTCGCCTCTGTCATTGGCGGTTACCTCATGGGACACGGTGCGCTGGCCATTTTATGGCAACCCGCCGAGTTGGTCATCATCTTTGGGGCCGCATTGGGAGTCTTCATTATCACCTCTTCTGGAGAGATGATGAAAGGAGTCATCCATTCACTCAAAGCCATGCTTTCTGCCAAACAATATGGGGAAAAGGAGTATATAGAATTGCTTCAGGTTTTGAACGCCATGTTTGCTGTCGTCAGGAAGCAAGGATTGGTTGCCCTGGAAGCACATCTGGACAAGCCCGCAAAAAGCCCTGTATTTGCAAAGTATAAGACCTTCCTGGCCAATGAGCACGCACTGCTTTTAACGACCGACTCTTTCCGAATGATCGTTTCTTCTAAAATGGAGGCCCATCAACTGGATGCTCTGATGGAAGCTGAAATCGACGGCTACCATGAGGAAATGATGTCTTCTGCTAACAATTTGTCTAATATTGGAGATTCCCTTCCCGGTCTTGGTATTGTTGCGGCCGTTTTAGGAATCGTCATCACGATGCAATCCATCAACGAGCCTCCCGAAGTTCTGGGTCACCATATTGGGGCGGCATTGGTTGGAACCTTTTTAGGAATTCTGGGTGCCTACGGATTTGTCGGACCTATTTCCAAAAAACTGGGATGGATGGCCGATCAGGAAAAAGAATATTTGAATATTCTTCGATACATCACAGTCGCATTTGTCGGCGGATTGCAACCGCAGATCTGTATTGAATTCGGGCGTATGCTCATTCCAGAACCCGCACGCCCCACTTTTCTTAAAGCCGAAAAATTTCTCAAGAATTAACACTATCGCTTCTTAACCAGCAAGTGCAATCATGGCCACAATTAACGACCCGAAGCTTATCTTCAAAATCGTCATGCAGTACTATCAACAAGGCGATAGCGTTGAAAAACTGTGCAACCAATACAGCATTCAAGAAGAACAGGTCGAATTCTGGCTCCACCAGTTCAAAACCAATGCATGGAGGGTTTATTCCCCTGATTTTTTAAGACAGGCCGGAGCCGAAGAGGTAGAAGAGGAAGAAACTCCACAAATTATCCAGCAGATCATAATTAAAAAAGTAAAGAAGGGGCATGGCGGCGGGCACCACGGGGGATCATGGAAAGTCGCCTACGCAGATTTTGTCACAGCTATGATGGCCTTCTTTCTCATGCTGTGGTTGATCGGTTCGGTTCCTGCTGAAACCAAAGACGGACTTTCTGAATATTTTGAAGATCCCGCAAAATTCCTGGCATCGGGGGGCCAGTTGGCCACCGCTACCTCAATGCCAACACCAGAAGATGATGGGGTTGCCGTCAAAGAGGCTTTGATGGGTAACGCATCCCCGGTTGATGAAGAAACCATGGTGAAGATCGCTCAACGTGCAAGAATTTCCATGCTGGCGGAAACCATTCGCCGCGATATCAACGAAAAATTCAATCACTTGAAAGGCCAAGTCTTATTGGAGCCCGTGAGTGATGGTTTGAAAATTCAAATGATCGATCAGGAAAATATCGCCTTATTCAATCCTGGCGGAACAGAGCTGAATCAAAGGGGCAAAGATACGGTGAGGATGCTCGCAGAAAATCTTAAGGGTATGTCGGGCAAGCTGACCATCGAAGGACATACGGACGCTACACCGTATAAAGGAAGTCTGGCAAACAACTGGGATCTTTCGGTATTGCGAGCTGTTGCCGCGAGAAAAGAGTTTCAAAAAAATGGTATTGGAACAGATCAGTTTCTAAAAGTCGTCGGCTACGCTGACACGCAACTTTACAATCCCAAGAATCCCAAAGACCCGATGAATCGAAGGATCAGCATCATCATCGGGAAATAATTCCCGCCAATCCGGCCTGTTTTTTTACTACATCCTTTAAACTCTGTTTCTCTACCTTGGACAGGTCCAGAAGTACTAGGGGTCCCATCTGAAATAAGGTCAAAGACTGGTAATTCTTTTCAAGATAAAACCCGCGGCCTTGAGCTTGCTGAATCACCCTGTCCAGAGTTGTGTCAAAGGGCCGGAAGTAATAAGGTTTTTCTTTATAATGACGCAAGTCCAGTAATAAAAAATCCACGCCAAACTGCTTTCTCAATGCAATCACCGGAGATTCATCCGTTGCAAAATAAGCGTCTATGAGTGCATCCATACGACGCCTCATTTCCAAGGCGTACTTTGTATGGAACGCCTGATGCGTTTCATAAGCAACCAAAACATTTCTTGCGCTGAGATAGGGAATATTTTCTACAGGGCCTCCTGGCCATCCTGCAATCACACTCTGTTTCGGCAACTGTCCGATTTTTTCATAAAACGGTTGCCAATCATCCACTCGAACCGAATACCCACTATTACCGCTCCCAACACCCCCTGCAACGAAAAAAAATAAAACGGGAATCAAAACCGCCAGGACAGACACCCTTTGTTTCTTTTGTTCAAATATACGCAGTCGATTAAGCAGGCTCAGCAAGCAGGCGGGAAACAAAACAATAATGAATACTGGCAAAGAGTATATTAAAAATCGCTCTGGTAAAAATAAATGCGGGTAAAAAATATCAGCACTCAAATACCCGATAATACATACAGGTAATAATATAAATGCGCGTGAATACTTTGAATTCAGATTCCATTCTGCCTTCACTCCGAAGATAATTACAAGCAAGCTAAAGACAGCGATAAAATCCAGTACGTTCGTCAAATATTTTGATGAATGCAGGCTGAAACTATCGACGAGGGCGGGTTCGCCATAAAATGCAAGGGCACTGCATTTTAGAACGGTTGACAGTAGGCCTGCAAACGGTGGGCGGTCTGCCTCACCATAACGCCCTCCCGGCCCGGATTCCGGGAAACCCTCTAACTGTTCCGTTCCGATACGCTGTCCGTAATCCTTGCCTGATAAAATCTGCGGAGCGGTCATTGCTACAGAAATCACCGCCACTATAAGAATACAAAGGATTCTCTTTTTCAAATCCCATTTTTTCGTATCCCCTCGGAATCGTGCCGGTACCACAAAGAGTAAGAGAACCAGAGAAAACGCGCTGATAAGACCTGCTGTGGGATAAAAAGCGGCTCCTAAAACAGCGATCAGCGCAAGACAGACAGCTCTTGCCTCTATCAAACACAGAATGGTAACCGCAATACAAGGAAACGCAAAAGATCTCGGCAACCCCCCTACCATACGTGCCATGAAAATATCTGCAGACAATGCAAGTAATAAGGAGAGACAACAACTCAACCATCCCCCCAATCTCCAGGCCGACAATCCAATGCAAAGGTACATCACAACGGCGAGAAAGTAAGGCTGGATTTTGGAGAGTGTCTTTGGATCAAACTCTTTGATCCCCGATTCGTATAACAAACGAAAACCCGTAGGTGAAAAAACCTGGACGTAATACTCTGAACTATAGGAGGGAGGAACAGACTGGCTCATTAAAACGAACGGGGCAATTTGCTGCCTGGCATCGTCATTGAAATGATATTCATTGATTGCATTATCGTAATGCACCCCGAACGCAGGACCAAATACTAAAAAAAAACCAACGATAATCAAACCCAATTGAGTTCGGGATGGAATCAAAGAATCACTCTATTTCGGGGAAAACAGAATTATAAGATGTTGAAATAATACATAATAATAAGATAATTTAAAAGCAGGCCTGTCGTCCTGAAATCAGTCACAACACCGCCCTTTTTTCACAGCGACGATTTAGCGATAACTCTAACAGAATTTCTTTGTCTCATAGATTTACATATGCTAAAAGATAAAAAGAAATATTTTTTTGTACTCCGCACCCGATTTTATAACTTTTGTAGTTTTTTGAAAGCACACCAACCATTATGATGCCGTTAGAAAAAATAATTGATACCTTTTGGGCCAATGGCAAGGATCTAAAAGAAGAGTATAAATATCATGCCGCCGTTACGCAATTACTGGCGGATATCCGAGCTGTACTGGACAACTCCAGTCCGACAGCCCAAGCCATCGATAACAAAGAATCCTGGGAATCCATCGCTCAGAAAGCCAGGGAAGAGGGACTCAATGATTTTGCCTCGATTCTTTCCGACTGAGGGTCTTCCTCAATGCTACCCGTTTTGCAACTTACAAGAATACCTTGTGCCAATCATCATCGGGGATACGCTTTTTAGCTTCCTGTAGCATAAGATTCATTCGCTCGAGTTTTTTAATCAAAACTTTGATGAGCTGATCTTTCGTCTTATCCGCTATTTCAGGTCCTACTTTTTTCAAATAATCCGGGTCGATACGCAGTGCCAATGCGTTACCATCCGCACGGACGTTCGTTATTCGTGTTCGCGATGCCAGAAAGCATGCCTCTCCAAAAATCGCACCGGGATTCAACTCTGCCAGCCGGACACCGGGGCTATTGCTCTTACTGATATAGACTTTGCCACGGAGCAGAATATACAATGCGTTCCCGACATCGCCTTCCTGTAAAATATATTCATTGGGAGAAAAGGAGACTGTGTGACCATCAACATCAGCAAGCCTGTACTTTTCTTCAGGTGTGAAGGTTTTGAAGAAACCAATTTTAAAAATAAGACCAAGAAACTCATCCTTCGTCAATTTTTTCATATTAGAGTCATTTATCTCGGGAAAAGGCATTTACAGGGTCATGCAGAGCGAAGTGCTGCGATTGCCTTTTCGTAATTCTTGCTGTTAAAAATAGCCGAACCGGCAACAAGTACGTTCGCACCCGCTTTTTTAACGGCACCCGCATTCGAAGCTTTTATTCCACCATCCACTTCCAAATCAAAATCTTGTTCGTACTGGTTCATTATCTCACGCATATTGAGAATCTTGTCCTCCAAAGAAGGAATAAACTGTTGTCCTCCAAAACCCGGATTGACAGACATCAGTAATATGAGATCCACATCATGCAGAATCTCTTCCAGACTGGACAAGGAAGTGGCGGGATTGAGGACAACTCCTGCACGCGCACCATTTTCTTTGATCAACTGAATGGTTCGATTCAAATGTCGGCAGGCCTCAACGTGAACTGTCAGGAAGTCGGCTCCAGCATCCGCAAAATCTTTTATGTAACGGTCGGCATCTTCAATCATCAAGTGAACATCAAGCGGGAGCTTGGTCACCTTGCGAATACTTTCGACCACAACAGGGCCTATCGTGATATTGGGGACAAAACGTCCATCCATCACATCGACATGAATCCAGTCCGCACCGGCATCTTCGACGGCTTTAATTTCATCTCCCAGTCGGGAAAAATCTGCGGCAAGTATAGAAGGAGCAATTTTAACCATAGCTATGATTTACCAATGTGAATTTTAAAAAGTAAGATTGATAGCAAATATTATTCTAGAAATGAAGGGTCTTACTGGAGATTAACTAAAAACTAATCTATAATGGTACATCTGATTAACCCCCTCGTCTATACATGAAACCTGAAGAACAAACAAGCCCCGGATTAAAAAAAATCTTGCAGAAGTGGACACGAGAATTGTTGTTACTGGACAACAGTCTCCTCGTAGTGGCCGCTATTTTAGGGTTTTTGGCCGGTCTCGCATCGACTGTTTTCCGTTGGATGATCGACTTCGTCGACCTCATTTTTTCGCAAGAAAGTTTGATCGATCTCGGAGTATCCCCAGCTTTTATCCCCTATCTAACTCCTCTCATTCCAATGTTTGGCGGTGGCCTGATCGGTTTGATCTGCTATTATTTTCCTTCTGCGGTTAAAGAAAATGGCGTTCACAAGGTCATGGAAGCGGTTGCCCTGAACAATGGTAAAATTCATTCACATACGATTGCTTCTGCCGCTGTGACATCTGCCATAACCATTGGTTCGGGTGGATCGGCGGGTCGCGAAGGACCCACCGTACAAATTGGTTCAGCGATAGGTTCCTTTTTCGGTCGGGCTTTGAATGTTTCGACGGAAAGAATACGTGTTCTGGTAGGTTGTGGTGCGGCCGCCGGAATTGCGGCTTCCTTCAATGCTCCCATTGCCGGGGTTTTATTTGCAATGGAAATCATCCTCGGTGATTTCACTATTCATACCTTCAGTCCCATCGTTATAGCCTCAGTCATCGGTACCGTCACAGGACGTGCTCTGGAAGGGAATGAGGTGACTTTCGATGTGCCTGTTCACGAACTCGTCAGCCAGTTTGAAATTATTTTTTACCTGCTTCTGGGCGGTTTGTGTGGCCTGGTATCAAAACTTTTTACTTGGGCGTACTTCAAATCAGGCGATTTTTTCAGCGAACAAAGCAAAATCAGTTCGCTGTTGACCCCTGCGCTGGGTGGACTGTTGGTCGGTATTATCTCTATCTTCGTTCCTGAAGTATTAGGAAACGGTTACGAGGCCATGGAAAAAGCTCTGAACGGACAAATGTTTTGGGGACTGGCGTTTGCGTTGGTTTTCATGAAAATAATTGCCACTTCAATCACTCTGGGTTCGGGAGGCATGGGGGGTGTATTTGCGCCCTCTTTATTCATTGGGGCGATGGCCGGCACTGCTTTCGGTTCCCTCGTACACGGTGTCTTCCCGCAATGGACAGCATCGCCAGAAACTTACGCTGTTGTCGGTATGGGTGCCGTGGCGGGTGCTGTCATGCAAGCTCCTCTCACTAATATTTTGATGCTGTTTGAGCTGACCAACGATTACACACTCATTTTACCCATTATGGCAACCTGCATCGTCTCTGCTTACGTTTTCAGAGAACTTGCAAAGCATTCGATATACATTCAATATCTTTTACGAAAAGGAATCAAAATCAAGAACGGCCGGGAAGTATCTATTTTGAACGCTATTCGCGTCCAGGATGTTATGACGAATGAAGTGACTCCTATCCCGGAAGAAATGCCCTTCAAAAAAATTCTTGAGACTATTTCGTATTCAAAAATGATTTATTTTCCTGTGATCGATCGACTGGGAAATATGACCGGAATCCTGTCTTTTTCCAATATTCGTGAAGTATTCTTTGAGGAAGGATTGGATGATCTGATTGTCGCCAGAGATTTGGCAACACGCGAAGTCCAATATCTGATGCCGCACCAGAATTTAAACGAAGCGATGGAATTATTTGCCCGTCTGGATGTAGAACAATTACCGGTTGCACGCTCCAACGACCCACAAAAAGCAGTGGGTATGATTTCGCGGGCAGACGTCGTCGCCGCTTACAATCGTGAAATTCTAACCCGTCGTGTGCAATGACCCGATTCCTGCTGACCATTGCTCTATCCGCAGTTCTGCTGATCTCCTGCTCGCAAGAAGAACCTCTGGCGCGCAGGACTCAAATTCTGATGGGCACTCTGGTAGAAATTGCTCTCAAACAATCCGACGCGGAAAAATCCAGGCATGCGGTTGATCTCGCTTTTGATGAAATCAAACGCATTGAGAACCTGTTCAGTTCCTATTTGCCCGATTCCGAAATTTCTCGCCTCAATCGCAATGCCGGCGAAGGCTGGGAAACCCTCTCATCAGAAACAATTGAAGTTTTAAAACGAGCTCAATATTGGTCGGAGTGGTCGCAGGGTGCCTTCGATATAACAGTGGGACCTGCTGTCGCATTATGGAAATTTGACGATGATCAACCCACTCTGCCCTCTTCCGAACAGATTGATTTAGCCGTGGGTTTGATCAACTACAGGGACATTCAAATTAAAGAGGGTCAGGCTCGACTTGCCCGCAAAGGCATGTCTGTCCAACTCGGAGCGATCGGGAAAGGCTATGCGGTAGATCGCGCTATAAAAATTTTACAGGAAGAAGGTATCTCAGATGCATTCATCAATGCGGGGGGAGATCTGAAATCCATTGGCATGAGAAGTCCCGAGGTGGCATGGAAAATCGGCCTGCAACATCCACGCTATCCCGACAAAATGATTGGCGCGTTTTCCTTGTCCAAACGCGCGATTGCAACATCGGGAGATTATCAGAAGTATTTCATTCAGGGAGGGCAACGTTACCACCATATCTTGAACCCCAAAACCGGCCGACCCGCAGAAGAGAGCGGAGTTATCTCCGCGACGGTACTCGCAAATTCTGTAATGGATGCAGATGCTCTCGCAACAGCCTTGTTCGTTATGGGTCCTCAAGCTCTCGAAAAAATCCGGTTGCTCGACAATACCGAAGCCATGGTCATTCTAAAATCTGGGAAAACTTTTTTCACACCTGGATTCCAGACCCAGCCAGGTTTTATTTACAGAGGATTTGAGCCTGGAATGATTGGCTGACAAACTTTCATTCATGAGTCCTTACCCAAAAACTCCCCATCCTTCCACCAGCCACGGTATTCACTCCCACAAGAAAGTTTTAAAGTGCCTCTCCCTTGCGGCTTTCCATTAACAAACTCCCCATTGTAAGAGTCTCCACTTGAGTAGTAATAGATCCCCTGACCGGCGATTGAATCTGCAATGAATTCACCTTCGTAGCGATCGCCATTCAAAAAAAACAGGGAGCCCATACCGTGCGGTTTGCTTTCAAAAAATTGACCTTCATAACGATCTCCATTGTTGTAGAAATACACTCCCCATCCATGCATTTTATTATCAAGCGTCTCACCTTCAAACCTGTTTCCGTTATGCCATGTAAAGGTTCTGTAGCTTGGACTTTGTCGTGCCCGTATCATTTCTGGAGAAGAGTTTTCTTGAAACTTGAAGATCGTAGATCTCTTTTTGTTGTTATCTGAAAAATCATCGGTCAACCAATTTACGCCGCCGTTGCTTTTCTTGTAGAGAAGTTCCAGACCCTTATAGGCTTCATTGATTTGACTCACCTGCTCATGAGCCTTTTTTTGCAAGCGTGGCGATTCCATGGGGAATCTATCAGGATGCCAGAACTTGATTTTCTCCCTATAAGCCCGCTTGACTTCTTCAAATGTAACGCCGGGCTCAATCTTTAAAATTTGGTAATATTTTTTCATCAAAGCCATTATAAAATGAATTCAATTATAAAATAAAGCCAATGTTATCAAAAAGTTACAATAAATAATATAGCATGGTCAACAAACCTGATTTTTTTAGATCATCAAAAAACCGTTACCTGCAAGATTTCACTGGATACAATGATTCCTCTATTACACACGCTCTTTTGTCACTGCACCGCATCCTTTTGTGCCAGTTTCATATCCAGAATATTTTTATAGTCCCTTATCCTACGGACATACGCAACGGGTTCACTGCCACGAGCGTATCCGTACTTCAGTTTTTTATAGTATATTTTATTACTCAGAAGTGGAAGGACTTCCCTTAGATCGCTCCACAAGTACGGGTTTTTGTTCAGCTTGCGAGCAAGTATTTGAGCATCGTGCAGGTGCCCTCTTCCAATATTGTATGCCGCGAGAGCCAACCAGAACAAGTCGGGCGGTTTGACTTTATCGTTAAAACTTTTCAAAAGATCTGAAAAATGTTTTGCTCCAGCCATAATATTTTGATAGGCATTGAGGCGACTCTTGACCCCCAGTGATTTCGCTGTTGGCAAGGTCAGCATCATCATTCCGCGAACCCCCGTTGGGCTTTTAGCTTTGGGTTTCCAATGTGACTCCTGATACGAATGTGCCGCCAACAAATTCGCATCAATGGAATATTTTTCAGCCGCCGCTTCAAACATGTGGCGGTATTTCGGATACCTTTTATCAATCGCTTGATGAAAGGCTCGAATATCTACATAATCAAATTTTTTAACGAACCCATAGTACCGTTCCCTGATTTGCTCCAACTTTCCATTGGCTTTATAGTCTTTGAACCATTCATCCAGTGCTTCTTTTAAATCAATGCTACCCGGCGTTAGAACCCATGCCAAAGGTTCAGGACTCTCCATTTCATAAGTGACGATGAGCTCTGGGAAGTATCTTCGGTTTATAGATGCAATGTTGGAATCTGCAACAGTACAGTCGATTTCTTTATTCGAAATTTTTTCGAGCAATTGTTCAGAGGACACCCCTTCTGTGGATTCCCATGCCAGTGCCGGCCATTTTTTTTTCAAATTAACAAGGTTTGCCTCATAACTGGAGTTTTTAGGAATGACCAGTTTCAAGCCTGCAAGCCCAGCAATATCATTATCTTTTATAACACCATTCAGACACACGATCTGTTGCCGCACTTCTTGATAAATTGGTCCAAATAGAAATCGCTCATCTCTGATTTTTGTTTGAGTCAATCCCGCCGCGGCTAAATCGCCCTCCTTTTTATCCAATGCCTCTAAAATATCATGCACTGTATTCAGAATTTTATACTCGGCTTTCACACCCAATTTTTTAGCAAAACTCTCCACCATTTCATATTCTGGCCCGGCAGGTTCTTCTTCATTTCCCAAATAATAAGTGGTGGGCGCGTTGCGTGTGAGGACAATGAGTCTTCCACTCTTGATAATTTCCCCCAGAGATCGACCTTTATCACCAAAACACCCCCCCGAAAAATGGACAAAAATCAGGAGTATCACAAAGAGTTTTTGACACAAAATATGTCTGATTATTTGTTGTCGCATGAGATAAGGTTTAAAAAGTTTTCCCTTGAATAAGGTTTAAACTCATTCATAGCAACAAGACTATAGCGCAAGGCTTTACGTCATCAACAAAACGCTAGAGCAGGAAAGTAGCCGCTAATCCTAAAAATACGAAGAAACCAATCACATCTGTAACCGTGGTCAAAAGAACGGTGGAAGAAACCGCAGGATCACTTCCTATCTTGTTCAGAAAAATGGGTATTCCTGCACCGCACAGGCCCGCCACAAACATATTAATAATCATGGCAACAGCAATGATGCCCCCCAGTTTGACGTCATCAAACCAGAAGAAGGTAACAAGACCTACAATCACAGCAAAAGCAATTCCGTTCAAAAAACATACCATTGTTTCTTTCCACACAACGCGGAGCGCGTTGATGTTAGAAACCTCTCGCATTGCCAAAGCACGCACAACAACCGTCAGAGCCTGCGTCCCTGCATTGCCTCCCATAGAAGTAACAATCGGCATCAATATCGCCAACGCAACCACTTTCTCTATAGTTGAATCAAATATAGAAATGATGGCAGACGCCAGAATCGCCGTGAAAAGATTCACAAATAACCAACCAAAACGAGAAGCACTGGTTGATATAACATCACGATAGATGCTGGATTCTTTGACTCCCGCCAACTGAAGGATATCGTCCTGAGCTTCTTCATCTATGACGTCTACCACATCATCGATTCTTATCACACCAAGCATTCGCCCTTCAGCATCAACCACTGCGGCGGACAATAGATTTTCTCGTCTGAAAAGCTGTGCAACCTCCTCCTGGTCTACCGTAGCCGGTATTGAATAAACCTCTTCATCAACAAGAGTTTCCAGTTTTATTTGTCGCCCCGCCTGAAGCAGACGGGATAAAGCAACCGTACCCACTACCTGAGCGTTAGAAGTAACTATAAATATTTCTGAAAATGTTTCGGGGAAATCATCAGAGGGCTCTCGCAAATAGACCATAGCCTCTCCCACCGTCCAATACTTTGGAACCGCGACAAACTTTCGGGTCAATAATCGGCCTGCGCTGTTCTCTGGAAAACTCAATCCCTCTTCGACCGTGGCCCTGGTTTTAATAGGAAGTTGGTCAAGAACTTCCTTTTGAAATTCAGGCTCAAGATTTTCGATAACATCTAACGCGTCATCGCTCTCAAGCGTGGAAATGAGATTTGCCACTTGAGGTGCTTCCATTTCCTCAAGTGCTCCTTTGCAAAGTTCTGGATCAAGCTCCAGATAGGCATCGGGAGTGATCGCGGAAACATGCTGAGTCAGAATGATCTGGCGATTGTCGTCGCTGACCTTGCTTAAAAGTTCAGCACAATCAGAGGCACTAAGGTTGGCAATAGCCGTTTCAACGACTTCTCCCTCCCCTTTCTCTATACTTTTTTCGATACTTTGTATGTCAGAATCGCTAAGAGTAAAAGTTTCTTCCTTAGTCTCTTCTTCTAATGTTTCTTCCACAAAATCTCTCCGCAATAAAAAATTTAGGCACTTCCACTTGATTAAGATGCAATTCTTTGCCTAGGGAATTAACGATCCCCATTTATTTCCGATGCTTACTTTATGGGCTACTCACGCCCGAAGGTAGGACGAAACCGTTTTAACAATAATGCGTTGGAGACAACGGAAACGGAGCTGAGTGACATGATTCCTGCCGCGGCCATCGGTTTCAATAAAATTCCAAACGCTGGAAACAGAACACCTGCCGCAAGGGGAATAGCAAGACTATTATAGAAAAAAGCCCAGAATAAATTTTGTTTGATCTTGGCAAGTGTTTTCCGACTCAATAGAATAGCGACAGGCACTGTATTCAAATCCTTCGACATGAGCGCAATATCAGAAGCCGATAAAGCAATGTCTGTGCCGGTTCCCATACCAATGCCAACATCGGCCCGAGCCAGGGCCGGAGCATCATTGATACCATCTCCCACCATAGCCACAACTCTCCCCTCCTTTTGCAGATTTGCAACCACATCATCTTTAGCCGCAGGAAGCACTTCTGCGGAAACTTTGTCGATGCCCAACTCATCTGCAATCGCATGAGCCGTCGTCCAATTATCACCGGTGACCATATGCACTTCCAATCCCATTTCCTTGAGGCGCAATACTGCTTGATGGGCTGAGGGTTTCAGCTTGTCGCGAATCGCGAGCCACCCTAAAATCTTTTTGTCAGAACATAAAATCATCAGAGACTTGCCCTGTTTAGCCAGTGCTTCGAGTTGAGGCTCAATTGCAGACATTTCTACACCCAGCTCTCTGGCTAATTTAAGATTACCCAGAATAAGATGATTTCCTTCCAATTGGCCTTCCACCCCAAACCCCGGCAATGCCTTAAACTCCGAAACTTCCTGTATTTTTATATCTCTCGTTTGAGCAAATCGGACCACTGCTTGAGCTAATGGATGTTCAGATTTTGTCTCAAGTGAAACACAAAGACCTAAAAATTCGTCCTCGGTTACAGACCCAGCGGACTCGACAAACACATCCGTCACTTCCGGTCTCCCTTCGGTGAGCGTTCCGGTTTTATCAAATAAAATGGTGTCCAGTTTACCAGCCCGTTCGAGAATTTCTCCGCCCTTGATAAGAATGCCCAACTCGGCACCTCTACCCGTACCCACCATAATAGCCGTAGGCGTTGCAAGCCCCAACGCGCAAGGACAAGCGATGATCAAAACCGAAATACTTGCAGTCAGTCCGAATAAAAAGGGACTGACTTGCAAAAACGACGATCCGAATCCATACCAAAAAACGAAGGTCAACACCGCGATTCCCATCACTATTGGGACAAAAACTCCCGCCACTTGATCGGCCAATCTTTGAATCGGTGCTTTCGATCCCTGCGCTTCTGCAACGCGTTTGATGATATGTGACAAAATAGAATCCTTGCCCAAATGCGTGGCACGCAGGATGAAGAAACCGGTTTGATTCAAGCTTCCCCCAAAAACATCACTTCCTTTTGATTTTTCTACGGGCAGACTTTCACCTGTCAACATCGATTCATCAATCGTTGCCTGACCTTCAAGAATCACACCATCGGCTGGAATCTGATCTCCCGGTCGAACCGAAATTTCGTCACCCATGACCAGTTCGTCAACGGGAATCTCTTGCTCTTGGCCGCCTCGGATTACTTTTGCTATCTTTGGTTGCAGTTTCCCCAAACGCTTGACAGCATCACTCGCCCTGCTTTTCGCGCGAGCTTCCAGAAAGCGTCCCATCAAAATCAATGCTATGATCATCAGGGATGAATCAAAATACACTCCGTTGTTCACATCCAAAACAACCTGTTCGGGAAACAAGGTTGCAAACAGGCTGTACAGATAGGCAGAAGTAATTCCCAAGGTCACCAAGGTATTCATATCGGCATAACCGTTCCGAGCGGCCTTCCAGGCACCGCGATAAAATACCCAACCACAGCCGAACTGGACCGGGGTGGCCAAGAGCAATTGTAACCAATGCAGGTCGGGTCGACTCATCATATTCAAAACCATCACCCCGGCTCCGGCCAATACCGCAATCAGGAGTCTGATTTTCAACGAACGCAATTCACGATTTCGATGAGCATCCCCTTCTACAGCGGAACTTTCTTCGGGAGCAGAGAGTGTGAAACCCATCTTTCCCAAAGCAGTCTTGAAATTGTCATAGCCGTTGACTGTGGGCAAGTATTCGACTGATGCGGACTCGTCGGCAAGATTCACCTGTGCATGCAAGACACCCGGAAATTTTAGCAGTGCTTTCTCTACCCTTGAAACACAGGAGGCACATGTCATACCTCGCACGGAAAAAACTCGTTTGGTTCGTTCTGCCTGAAAACCAAGTTGCTCTATCGAGTCGACAATCTCCGTTGGAGAAATGACTTCAGGCAAATAGACAAACTCGCCGCATTCGGCACCAAAATTCACACTCGCAGTGATCAAACCGGGCAATGCTTTTATTTTCTTTTCAATTCGCGAGGAACAACTTGCGCAGGACATCCCCTTGATAGGAATCGATATAATCGTTTCTTTTGAAGAGTCTGCAGTCATTTTACCCTCTATTGGCAAGTCGGCCTTGATGCCAAATGGATTTTGACAATCAAGGCCGAATGGGGAAACAAATTAATTTTACAACCAACTGCTATTTTTCAAGAAAAGATCGCAGACGACCGTCCAAAGCAGATTGATCCTGAGTGAAAGACTGCAAGGCGGATTGAGTCAGCAGATCATCCAGTGCAACACTTGTCGGCCAGTCTTCAAGTTTGGGAATTTTCCCGTGTTGTCTGATTTTTTCCTGATCGGCTGATGAGAAGTCATGAAACAAATTGATTCCGTGCTCCTTGCAAAAGACTCTCAATTCATCGCCCGACATTCGATCCAGATCATCCCTGCTCATCAGTGC
This sequence comes from Nitrospinae bacterium CG11_big_fil_rev_8_21_14_0_20_45_15, assembly GCA_002787235.1. Classification (GTDB taxonomy): domain Bacteria; phylum Nitrospinota; class Nitrospinia; order Nitrospinales; family VA-1; genus Nitrohelix. The sequence goes on along the minus strand of PCWG01000026.1, from coordinate 90,334 downwards.
ATCCATAAAATCCTCAAAATCCTTATCAACCTCCCAAGCGCAATCAAAGCGGGACGCTTGTGGATTCCCGGCATCAATTCCTGGAGTGATTTCCGTACCCACCCGGTCTTTTAAATCTTCAGGAGATTTTCCAGAATTCAGGAATTCGTCAAGTGCCTTGGGAGGAATGGTCAACACATCCAAACCGGCAAGGTAAGCCACCTGATCGCCATTACGCACACTGGCACCAATCAAACGAGTAGAAATTTCTGGAAATTTTTGTCGAATTTCCCGCAAAGCCCCCTGTGTCGCAAGCGTCGCTTTTTCGCCCACCCACTCACCATTACCCAAACCATTATCAATGGTTGTCTGGTTGAGTCTTCCCAGAAAAACATTGACAAAATCGGGATTCGACAAGCGGGCAGAAATACAATTCTGTCGCGCAGAAAATCCCAATGTGAAGTTAATGGGCAAGCCCTCTTTTCTAAGTATTCTTACTGCCAGCAAACCTTCAGGCGTCAAAGGAATTTTAACGATAAAATATTCGGGACAAACCTTGTAATATCTTCGCGCATAATAAAGCGTGCGCTCAAGATCGTAAGAAATCGCCGGATGCAATTCGACACTGACTTTGGTCTTAAAAGCTTGAACCAGACGCAAGGCTATTTTGCAATTGATGACAAAACCTACTTCCATAATACGCTCTTCCAAAGACAAATCGGGGGCGACTTCTTTCAGACTGGCGACCACATCGCGGATGACCTCGTCCATCACGCCGCTTTGTACCACTTGATTGGCCAGAGTGTTGTTTGTCGTCAATGCGGTCATTTCGCTTTTCCAAATCGCCTGTGCTTTTTCTAATTCCCCCGTATCCACCCAAACCTCACTGTTCATCTCTCTCAATTTAGCCAAAAGAGGATTTGACTCTGCGGTTGGGGTACCGGGTTGGATCTTTTCATAAGCAATATGATGAATGGCTGAATCCATTTTTTGGGCGAAAAGCGTCATAAAAAATTGTCCTTTATTCTAATATCCAGGTTTATTTAAGAGAGAATACATATTATTTTTATAGAGTTCGACACCGGGCTGATCGAAGGGGTTGACTTTATCCAGGTAGCTCGTCATGGCGACAGCGCGTTGAAAAAAATAGAACAATTGCCCCAAAGAATAGGAACTTCTATCTTTGACTCGAAGAGTCATATTGGGGACTTGTCCCTCAAGATGGGCTTGGGCAGTTCCCTTATACGCCATTTCGTTGACAAAATCCAAAGTCTTCCCTGCCAGAAAATTCAGGCCGTCCTCATCGCCTGGGAATTCAGGTATTTTGATTTCATGACTTGATTTTTCTATCACGAGAAAGGTCTCAAACAAACTCCTTTCCCCTTCCTGAACCCATTGCCCCAACGAATGCAAATCGGCGGGATACTCAACCGAAGCAGGAAAAATTCCCTTGCCGTCCTTCCCTTCACTTTCGCCCGCTAATTGCTTTTGCCATTCCAGGAACTCCCTCAAGCAAGGATGGAATCCGGCAATAATTTCGATGTTTTTTCCTTTAGTCTTCAATAAGTGTTTGTTGACTGCATACAAATACGCGGGGTTGTTCTCAGAAGATGCATTTTGTCGAAGCAACGATTCCATATCCCGCGCGCCGCTCATCAGAGCTGTTATATCCGCTCCTGAAACAGCCATCGGGATCAATCCTACCGGGGTCAATACCGAATACCTGCCCCCGATGTCGGAGGGAATATCAAAGGAAAAATATCCTTTCTCGTTGGCCAATTGTCTCAGCACACCTTCTTTAGGATCGGTGGCAACAAAAATCCTGCGGGCCGCCTCTTTAACCCCATACTTCTTTTCCATCCATTGTCGCAACAGACGAAACCCAATGCCAAACTCCAGAGTTGCCCCCGATTTTGAGACCAGAAACAAACAGCAGTCTTTATTTTCTATCACCGAAAACAATTCTGCATAATAGTCTGAGCTGATATTACAACCTGCAAAATGAATTTCAGGAATATTCTTAGTGGAACCATCCACTCCCAAAAATGAGATTCCAGCTCTGGCACCAAGGTAAGACCCACCAATACCAAGATGGATCAAAACCTCACAAGAATTGCGAATGGTCTTGGCGACAGCATCAACTTCTGCCAGATAATCAGCGGAGGTCTGCGATGGCAAATCAGCCCAACCCAAAAAGTCTGCCCCCACACCTTTTCGCATTTCCATCGCTGAATGGATATACTTGACTCTATCATCCAAAGCCAAACGTTCTTCAGGCGAAATCAAGGGGATGGTATTTGAAATGTCGAGTTCTATAGAGTTCATTACACGTGAGGAAATCAAGGGAATCTGTCAAACTATGGAGAATAACTTTTTTTCAAGGGATTCCGCAACCTGCAAACGTAGAACCCTTTATGAAATTATACATGAACAAACGGGGAAGGCTCAATGAATTCGCGCAATTAAAGACAACCTTAGTAGAAAAATAAAAATTCTATTGCGGAACGGTTCATTTTTTGAGCTAGAGGGGGATCCTTCTTTAAAACTCGATACTAAAACTTACCTACGCTTTACAAATCTTCTAAAATATCCTTCCTTTTGGAGTTGTACTCTTCTTCGGTAATAATTTTTTCATTCCATAATTTTTCAAGCTTCAACAACCGATTTTCAATACTCATTATTGAATCTTTACGATGTGATTCGGCTTCTGTCGAGGGAAGAGGGGCGGGCAATACATTTGCGGCAATGGGGAGAACATTTTTTAAAACAATCCAATTCGTAAGATCCTCTGAAACTCTTTTCGATTTTTTCCAGACCCACTTCATATATTCTTGATTATCCTGTGGAACAATAGTCCAAGGGACTCCTGAAATATCAGAATTATCAAAATCACGTTTTTCCCAATCCAATATGGTAAATCGCCAATGCAGACCTTGAGGGGTTAAAAAAGTGTCTCCTTGAATAAACTTTTTTCCAGATCGGCTGTAAATTTCAAAAGCAATTTTTTCTCCTGGCCCCGCTTCCTTGAATCTGGTTACAAATTCTGGAGCAATTTTTTTTATTAGTTCGTTTTTAAATATTCTTTTCTTGTCGGAGCCAAATATGGATTTTTCATTGAAAACCAAAGAAGCCATGCTTTGCTGAAACGTACTGAGGGGAAAAGCGTAGGGATGAATCACCTTCAATCCATAGCTTTCTTTGACTTTTGGGGCAAACGGTTCGACATCAACGTCAAACCCTGACAAGTTGATCCCTAACCGTTGCGCCGATACGGACACCACACTCATCAAAAACGTGATTAAAATAAAAAATGAAGTACAGACAATTCTGTTTTGCATAGTAGTCCTCTATTTTCAAATTCAATCGGCCCCTAAAACGTCTAATAGGCAAAGACAATACCAAATTCACCCGTATGTGTTTTTTGCGGATGGCTTGGCCCTTTGCCTTTCAAATCAGCAGTCCCTTCAAACATGAATTTAAGATTCCGCATCAAATAATAACTGAAATTCACCGTAAATACATTGACATCCAACTGCGGTTTCCTGTCTACCTCTACAACATTATGCAATAGAGAAAGAAGCCATTGATCAGTTAAATAATGTGTTACACCGGTAAATCCACCCCATGAGTTGATATCACCCACTCCATTTGCCGCGAAAATCGCATTCTCATCCTCACCATAAAGATAACTTCCCCATATATTCCAGTCTCCAAAAACGGTGAAATTGAAATCGGGTCCGATTCGATAAAATTCGTTCACGGCTTTACTCGTGTTTTCTTCTTTTCCAGTATAAGCATAGATTCCAATGCCTTGATTCCCGTAGCTGAATGAAATGCGCCCGTAAAAGTTTTTATACGGATCACTGTCAAAATTCCGCGCGGCGTTTGAATTGTTGATTCCGTTGCCATTGGCTATACCGCCGAGGAGACCTATCCCAAAATCTTCGGTTGCTTCAATGCTGTAGCTGGCCTCCACCCCACGGTCGTAGACCAGGTTGAAACCGCTGTTGCTGACAGGAACGGTATAATAGGTATAGTCCTGAAACGTGAGTCTTTGTTCGCGTGGAAAAATGGAATCGCTTATTTGATATTGTCCCATGCGGACATCAAAATTATCAATTTTAAACGCATTGTTGAAATAGATAAACGCGTCTTCAATCCCCGTTACCCCGCCTCTTTCATTAAAAAAAAAGTAAAAATAATACGATATATCCTTCGCTAATATACCGTTGGTCAAGATTTTGACCGAGAAGGGAGACTCAATATCCAAGTTGATGTCGGTGTCCTTGCGGGCCCTGTAAAAGGAGTCCACTCGAATCGCAAAAGGAAAATGTTCGTGAAGAAATAATTTTCCATCCTCAATTTCATCCACAAAGTCTTTTGTATCCTCATCGGGCATTTGATAGCCATTGCTAGCAAAAGCATTGCCAAAGCTATTGAGTTGCGGGAAGCCTGTATGACACATCACGCAACTGACTTTGTATTTTCTGGCAAAAAGTGGAATGGCCAAAACATTTTCTGAAAAAATACAGAGCAACAGCAAACCCGTTAATGAGAAAAACAACGTCTTTTTCAGAGAATTCAATTTAACCTCCTAAAAAAGGTCGGGATAAAAAAGGATGGGGATTGTTTTGATCGAAGAATCCAGCCACACTCATAATAAAAATTCGAGTATTTCGGTTGATTGCAGTTCATCGCCAGGAACACTAAAAAAATCCAAAATCGACGGTAGTATTTAAATTTCAGCTGAACCATACAAACAGTCTCCCTCCATCATCTGGAGGGAGACTGCCATAAAGGTATAGGTAACTTATCCATGCCAATATACTAGTGATTTTTGAGATGTCCATTCAAAATTTCTGAATCCAAAATTTTTGAATTGCCGTTGGCTAATGTCTTAGCTTCCTTAAAATGCGTGGTAGCCTGACCGTGCTTGCCCATTTTATCGAATACAAGAGCTTCATTAAAATAGACTTCTGCGGTTCGCTGAGCTTTTTCTGAAACCTCGAAATGCTTGAGTGCAACATCGAAGTGGCCTTTGTTAAAATGTAAAATTCCTTCTTCATTATGTTTTTGAGCTTCCGCATTAGCATCTGCCTGCAAAGACAACGGTGCTTCAGCAAAAGCAAATAACGGGGTGGAAACAAATAGCAGAGTTGCCAAAACTAGAATTATTTTTTTCATAAGATTTTTATCTCCAAAAAAGATTTTAATTGCCCATTAGGGTCAGTCACATTCAAAACGATTTAGCGGAAAGACAAACTATTTTCTGGTTACTTGCAGATAATCAGATCCTCCATTCATAGATAGATTTTTCTTATTACAAAACGCTGGACACTTTAATTTCAGCCATTTGAAGAGTTTGGATTTTTTTGGCCTGCCATTTTGAGGAAAAAGACCCGGTATCCCAATGCACCAAACAGAGCGAGTGCCGCTATATAGAAGGAACCCGCCGAAGCTTGCGCTAAAAGGCCTACCGCATCCTTGGCCGCTCCTGTGGACCCCATACCCGGAGCTAGAAATCCGGCAAAGAGCCAAAATAAACCGTAACCCAAACCACCGAATCCACTCAAAATGGAGATTCCCATTTGCAACTTGGGAGGGAACATCAAGCCCGCCGCAATCAGTGAAAATGCGATGCTGATGACTCCCATCGTTTGCGAATGCAAGTGAGCACGCTTCATGTAAACCCAGGATTTCTTCGTTACCTTGTCGGCCTTTTTCTGGTCGCCATTGTATTTTTCAGCTAAAACTGCCGCCGCACTTTCCTTAAAAGTGTCCTCAAAAGTCTCTTCACAACAACCAAACCCAAGCCCCATTGACCCTCCCAACAAAATTGCTATCATTGCCAGAGCCAGGCCAATTTTAATGTGTGTGAAATCCATTGTTCATCTCCAAACAAAAAGTTATTATTTTTCAATTGCCATGTTGCCAAAATAACGAATTCTATATATTCTTCAATTCGTCAGATGACCTATAAAATAAAACCTTTGTTCACCTATAGTTACGAATAGCCCTATGTCAAAAGACAGTCTTCTTCTAGGCGGTGTATTGATCCTCATTTCATTAATCAGTGCCCTGGATATTTTTTCTGACCTGCGAGAAGGTGCCTCCATAGGACATATGAGTGCAGAAGGGATCATTTTTCTTGCCTCTCTCAGCGGGATTTTCGTGATCGCCCGAGAAAATTTTCAGGTAAAAGAAAAGAATAAAAAATTGCACCGGAACCTGGAGCAATCGAAACAAGACACTGCCTTATGGAAAAGTGAAGCTGAAAAATATTTGAAGGGTCTAGGAGACGCGATAGATAGACAAATGACACACTGGAAATTTACTCCAGCTGAAAAAGAAGTGGGTCTGCTTCTGCTTAAAGGATTCAGCTTTAAGGAAATTGCAACTTTCAGAGAAACCAGTGAAAGAACGGCGAGACAACAATCGCTTGATATCTATAAGAAATCCAGTATGACAGGAAGAGCTGAGTTTTCCGCATTCTTTTTAGAAGATTTGCTATCCCCTAAAAACAACGCTGAGTGAAATTAAAATCAGAACAGGAAAGAAGTTCAATTTACTTAAAAAAATCCATCGATAACTACATTCAAGCCATTTACCTCGCAAGAAGCCGTACGAAGCAAATCTTTGCAGTGAAAGGCTGATCACGCCTCGTAAATTATTCGTTTTGCCATTGCGCCAAGAATGGTAGTATACCACCATTTTTAGACTTTCATCTTCTGTTCGTAAATTCAAAGATAAAATTTAATGAATCCGTTACCACTAAAAATTTACGATCAAGTCGTTCTAAAACGTCCCTACCTATCCCTTTTATTCGTCGCTATCGTTTTCATTTTCTTCGCCAGCTATATACCCAATTTCAAATTGGACGCCTCTGCCGAATCGCTGGTTCTGGAAAATGATAAAGATCTGGAATATTTCCGCGAGATCAGTAAAGAATACGGCACTCAGGATTTCCTCATCATCACCTACACTCCCAACAAAGAATTATTGTCCGAAGATTCTCTGCAAGGTATCCGCGAATTAAAAACTCAATTAGAAAAATTGGACCACGTATCCAGTGTCACCACAATTCTCGACGCGCCTCTGTTAAACAGTCCCAAAATTGATTTCACAGAAATAGGGAAAAATGTTCGGAGCCTGCAAACACCCGATATTGACAAAACACTGGCTCTCAAAGAATTTCGTGAAAGTCCTGTTTATCAGAAGTTACTCGTCAGTCCCGATGGGAAAACAACCGCCATCCTCGTCAATTACAAGAGAGACGAAATATATTTTTCGCTTTTGAACGAACGCAACGATCTCCGTAAAAAGAAGGCGCATCAAGGACTCACTGATACTGAGAATTTTCGTTTAAAAACAGTCATCGAGGCTTTCAATCAGCACACCGCGGAAGTCTTGGACAAACAAGGTCCAGAGATTGAAGAGGTCAGAAGAATCATGGACACGCAAAGGCAACACGGCCAAATGTATCTGGGCGGTGTTCCCATGATCAGCTCTGACATGATCGATTACATCCGCCACGATATCTCGATTTTCGGCTGGGGAATTTTGCTTTTAATGATTGCCGCACTCGCCGCATTTTTTCAAAAAACACGGTGGATCACCCTACCCTTAGCCTGTTGTGCCATTTCCACTTTAGTCATCGTAGGAGTTCTTGGTTTTCTGGATTGGCGGGTGACAGTCATCTCCTCCAATTTCATCTCCATTCTTTTGGTCATCACGATATCTCTGGTGATTCATCTCATCGTCCGATATGGAGAACTCTATGTAGAATTTCCCGATATCAATCGACACGATATCGTTTATAAAACCGTAGAGCATATGTTTTTGCCCTGTTTCTACACCTCTATCACCACCATTGCGGCCTTCGCGTCGCTGGTCACAAGTGGAATACGCCCGGTCATTGACTTTGGCTGGATGATGACTCTCGGTATCATCGTTGCCTTTTGTCTTTCGTTCATTTTTTTCCCTGCTTGCCTTGTCCTGTTGCAACCCCTGCCCTCGGTCTCAGCAAAAGACATCACTAAAAAACTGACCAATGCCTTTGCAAGCTTTACTTTAAGTAAAACAAAGCTGATTCTGTGCCTTGGAGGCTTGCTTGCATTGTTTTGTTTTGTCGGCGTCTCGCAACTTCAGGTTGAAAACCGTTTCATCGACTATTTCAAGCCATCGACAGAAATCTATCGCGGCATGCGTGTCATTGATCAGCAATTAGGGGGAACCACTCCTCTGGACATCGTTATCGATGCCAACAAAGACTTCTTCAAATACCTCAAGGAAATCGAAGCGGAAAATAAAGAACCTGACCCTTTTGCAGACGACCCTTTCAGCGAAGCTTCAGAAAAAGAGATAGAAAACTATTGGTTCCACTCCGAGCAGTTGTTGTTCGCCGAAAAAATTCACGATTACCTGGAAAGCTTGCCAGAAATTGGCAAAACCCTGTCCATCGCCACGACTGTCAAAGTTCTCAAAATATTGAATGATGACAAATTGCCTGAGGATTATGACCTTGCGCTGATCCGCAAACTTCTGCCGGAAGATTTGAAAAAAATCTTCATACATCCCTATCTGTCCAAAGATGCCAATCAGATCCGATTTTCAGCACGCATTGAAGAGGTCAATCCCAAACTCAACCGAGGCAAACTGATCGAAAAAATTCGCAAACATCTGGTCGAAGAAATGCATCTGGAACCCGAACGCATCCACTTCACCGGCATGGCAGTGCTCTATAACAACATGCTCCACAGCCTTTACCAATCACAGATACTCACATTAGGGACGGTCTTTTTAGGGATTCTGATAATGTTCATTATCCTGTTCAAACGAGTGTACCTCTCCATTCTCGCCATCATCCCCAATCTGCTATCCGCCGGGCTGGTTTTGGGGATCATGGGCTGGTTCAAAATACCGTTGGATATGATGACCATCACCATTGCCGCCATCACCATCGGCATAGCCGTAGACGACACCATCCACTACATCTATCGGTTTAAAGAAGAATTTGCCAAGAGCGGAAATTATCAAGACACATTGAAAATCTGTCACGGTAGCATCGGCCGCGCCATTTACTACACCTCTATAACCGTCACCTTTGGATTTTCGGTGCTGACCCTGTCCAACTTCATCCCCACAATCTACTTCGGCATGCTGACCGGCGTTGCAATGATCGTCGCACTGCTCAACAACCTGACCCTGCTCCCCGCATTGATCATGACTTTCAAGCCACTCGGACCCGAAAGCAAGGCCTCAGAAGCAAAACTGGATTCGCGACCGCAACCTGCCTGAACGAGTGCCATCTTCAGTCGAAAGCCGAGTGTGTTTCACGAAAGAGATTCCAGCACTCAACCGTTGAGTAGATATCAATATTTGGACTGGAGTTTGAGACCGAGGATTCCCGCGATGATTAAGAACAGGAAGAAGAAACGGAGTGCCGTTTTGGGTTCATTGAAATAGAAAATGCCGATCAGAGTTGTGCCCAGAATCCCAATCCCCGTCCACACGGCATAAGCAGTCCCCAGAGGAAGCGTTTTGATCGAAAGCGATAAGAAGTACAAACTGAAAAGCATCGCAACCAGAGATACACCAGACGGAGCCATCCGGGACAATCCATCAGACAGTTTGAGCCCAATGACCCAAATGATTTCAAACACTCCCGCAACAATCAGCTGAACCCAGCCGCCGGTCATGCAGACCCTTTCACAGATTGAATACGACGATTCATTTCATTTAAAATTTCGTCAGAAATATCAAAAAATCGGCGCAAACGAGACAATTTCACCCGATGGTCAATTTTAGAGAAATCGAAAGAGTTGATGCCCTTGAATTTTCTGGAACGCCCGTACTGAAAACCAAGATCAAAAATTCGCAAATGTTCTCGATCAAACCGATACGCTTGCGGGTACAGAAAAAAAGAAATGAATTTGAATAAAACCACTTCCAAGCCTGTGGTTTTAGAATCGTTGCCCATAGTAAATCCAATCACAAAAGCCTCATCTTTCTTATCCAGACATCGACCCAAAATCAAATGAATATGATCGTGGTTGTACAGACTGGCCGCACCATGAAACGCTAACGGACTGTCTGGATTTTCACACAACCACACAATCCAGGAAATATCAGAAGCTTTCTTAGTACGTTCGCTTGCCTCAAATGTATTCTGCCAGGCATCCGCCAAAGACTGCCGGGACCTGTATTTTTTTGATTCACTCATAAAATTCGCGCTCCAAAAAAACAGTTGAAGTTCACAAACCTACATTACCAAGATAGCTCCTCAAGGTTAAAGTTTCATTAACATTAGATTAAAAATATGAATTTGATAAAACAGGGCGCAAATAAAATTATAAGGAATATGAAAACACAAGAACTCCACCGAAAATGATTACATCCATCACTTTCTTCGTATCCACTATTTCCGGTCAACATCTAAGCTTGACTCCCAAATAATAACTTAATCAACTATCTTTATTTACTTCTTCCAATTTTTTTGTGAAGAATTTAAAAGCATCATCATGGATGTTTATTGGAAATGTCTGTTCCATAATCTCCCATGAATCGCCTCTGTATTCGCTAATTTCACTTGCCAAATACAGCACCCCTTTATGGATCAAGGGATTTATTATTCCGCTATCACGCCATGCGCCGTTGAAGGTGATTACATACCTAGTCTTGGTATTATTCAAAATATAATGCGACACAAATTCTTTCTCTTCGGGTGTCAAGGTATTCCAATCTTTATTTCGTTTGATCTTTTTCAAAATCCAACACCCAAATTTTTCCGCCAGAGAACTAACCAACATGCACGCAGCAAAAAGAAAGAGGATTGTTAGTGTGACTTTTACCGGGTCGTTTTTTTCAGACCAAATAAGAAATAACGCAACCCCAAAAGAGACAGCTGCAGAAATCTGAAACTTGGTACTTTTTGCCACCTCTCTGAAAAAATCAATGAAATTAAAATTAGATAACATAGCGTGACCTTATAGATCTGGAATCTTTATGGGATAATTTTCCTAGGTGTTTTTTTAAATTCATCATACACCCCCATTTCCCCGAATCCTGAAGTTTGAGGTTTATTATATTTGAAAAAGTGACAAATATATAATGGTCAGATTGGTCCTAACAAGACTCGTATTTCCAAAACAAAAAGGGCTTAGCGAAAATCGCTAAGCCCTTGAGCTATAAAGTAAAAAAATGGCGTCCCCGAGGTCAGAAAGTTCAAACCAACTTTCCCGGATTTTGGAGGATTGGAACACCGCATTAAAAGACAGCCAGATCAACTTAACCCTTTAGGCTCGTTTGTTGCGATTAACCTCTTTTTTGCTAATTCCAAAAAAGTTGAATATTTCTGGAATATCTGGGTTGAAAGTTCATTTAATTTATCCCCTGTCTCCAAATCATCCTCTGTATCCCCATATTTTCTACATTTAATTTCGAAATCATATTCATCGCTATTTGTTTTCCGGCATTTTTTAAGTGCTAAATCAACCATAGAAGAGGTGGTTTCTAGGACTTCCATAATGTGCTTTTGTAAGTCTTGGTCATGGAAATGATTTTCTGGATTATCGGTAAATCTCTCTACTCCTTCGTAAAAACTGATTAAAAAAGAAGAAGAGAAGGCCCCTCTAAAATCCCATTCTTTAAAAAAGAATCTAACTTCATCAAACGGTTGAATACTAGCCTTAAGCAAGTTGTAACTTTCTAAATCCGATTTTTTTTCTAAGCTCTTTTTCTCAAAAAAGGTTTTCCCCAAAAAACCAAAAATTGATGATAGTGGTTTAATAATCTCCATGTTTGGTTCCTTTGAAAGGGATTAACAGTCTACATAACTTAAGTATTTATTATTTTTTGGCCATACGCCCCTCAAATCTGAATCCATTTTACCAATTTTAAGCCCCTGATTCCCGAATTTCTGGAGGCAGGGGTTTATTTTATTTAAAAAGAATGAAAGACATTACTTGTATTAAAAACCACCTTTCTATTTTAAAAACAAAAAGGGCTTAGCGAAAAACGCTAAGCCCTTGAGCTATAAAGTAGAAAAATGGCGTCCCCAGCGGGATTTGAACCCGCGTCGCCGGCGTGAAAGGCCGGTGTCCTGGGCCGGGCTAGACGATGGGGACGTTTTTCTATAAATGTATCTCCCCAAATATGAAAATGGGAACGATAAAATGAGCCGCGAAGGATTCGAACCTTCGACCCACGCCTTAAAAGGGCGTTGCTCTACCAACTGAGCTAGCGGCCCGCATTGAAGCGCGGTAAACCTAACAAACTGTCAAATGCTTGTCAATTAATTTATTATCTTGCTTTTGAGCTTCCGGGTCAATAAAATTTGGTTTGTTCAATACGGAAGCGGTCAAGCCTACACAATTAACACAGAGAAATATCTTGGAAAAATCTAAATTTATCTGGATGGATGGAGCACTCGTTGACTGGGACGATGCAAAAATCCATGTCTTAACTCATACTTTACACTACGGATTGGGTGTTTTTGAGGGCATTCGATGCTATCGCACTAAAAAAGGGGAATCGGCAATTTTTCGCCTGAATGAGCATATGGACCGACTTTTCGGCTCTGCTAAAATCCTTGGCATGGATGTCCCTTTCACTCAAGAGCAGTTGCATGAAGCCGTCCTGACCGTTGTCAGGGAAAACGAGCTGGAAGAATGCTACATACGCCCGATCATATTTTTGGGTAGCAATAAAATGGGTCTCAATCCTGCGGGCGTCGATGTCCGCGTTTCCATAGCCGCCTGGCCCTGGGGTGCGTATCTGGGGGATGAAGGTCTGGATCTGGGCATTCGGGTTCGTGTATCGTCTTTCACCCGTCACCACGTCAATGTCACCATGACCAAGGCGAAAGCCTGTGGATACTACATCAACTCTATTTTAGCCAAGGCGGAAGCGATTCGCGACGGCTACGATGAGGCCATCCTTCTCGAACCCAACGGGCTGGTGTCTGAAGGCTCGGGAGAAAATATCTTTCTCGTCAAAAACGGGAAAATCAATACGCCGCCCTTGTCCTGCTCCAATTTGGCGGGTATCACGCGGGATGCCGTCGCCCAGATCTGCAAACGCAATGGCTACGAATTGACGGAAAATGCCGTCACCCGTGACGAATTGTACATCGCTGACGAAATATTCCTCACCGGAACCGCCGCAGAGATCACCCCGGTTCGCGAGGTCGATGGACGCATCATCGGAGCTGGAAAAAAAGGGCCTGTCACTGACTCGATTCAGAAAACCTATTTTGAAGCGGCAAAAGGACAAATCCCAGAATTTGATGGCTGGCTGACGCGAATTTAAGCGCAATACAAAAAAAAGTGCTTCACCCATCCCTCCCTAGCTTGCGGAGACAGTGTGTGAATCTTATATAGACCTCAGAATCAGCCAAACAGCAAACAAGTCAATATCAAGGAGCATAATGTAACATGCCAATTTATGAATACGAGTGTGAAAAATGCGGTCTCACATTTGAAGCCATGCAATCGATTTCAGCCAAGCCGTTAACCAAATGTGAGTCTGAAAAGTGTAAAGGAAAGGTTCGTCGCCTTGTCTCTGCTTCCGGTTTCATATTGAAAGGCGGCGGCTGGTATGCCACCGACTATCCTTCGGAAAACCGCAAGGAGGGTTGGGAAAAGGATTCAAATGATGCTAAACCCGCAACGGTCGCTAGCGGCGAAAGTACCAGTACCGAAAGTACCGGTACCGAAACTCCGGCTCCCAAACCTGCTGCAAAGGAAAGCAAGCCGAAACCCAAGGCAAAAAAACCTGCGGCTAAAAACCCCTATTCCGGTGCAAAAACCAATAAAGTCAAAACTTCCAAATAGCGGCAAGGTCATGGACGATTGTGAAGACTTGTTCAAAAATGTCTTCTCCTCTTTCATCCACGGGATATTGATCGTAGATACAAAACTCAATATCCGGAAAAGCAATCCGGCACTGGAAGAGATGTTTTGCCGATCAGGTGAAGACTTGATTGGCAAACCACTTTCCCTTCTTTTCCCCGAGCAACCCGCACTCGAAGATAAATTCAAGGAAGTCATTTCAAACAGTGCCTCGTACCAGCTCCTGGAAGGTCGAGCCTGTCGCAAGAACGCACTTTCTCATTTCCCGGCAGGAATGACCCTCTCCCCGCTATTTGGTGCTAAGGGCGAGTCTCTGGGGGCTCTGGCCACTATCAAAGACTTGAGCCTGCTGAAAGATCTGGAAAGTGTATCGCGTCCGTTTGAGCGTTTGTCCACAACGGAAGCTTTGACCTTGGGCATGGCTCACGAAATACGCAATCCGCTCGGCGGCATTCGTGCATCGGCACAACTTTTACTGAGCGATCTGGAAACTTCCCCCAACGCCTCGCTTATCCAGATCATTATTTCTGAAGTCGACCGGATCAATCGTCTGATCAAAAAAATGATGGATTTCTCGCAGGAAGCGGAGCCAAAAGTAAAACTCATCAACATACATCGTTCACTGGAAGAAATATTCTTACTCGAAAAAGAAACCCTCATTGCCCATCAAATCACTCTCCTGCAAGAATACGACCCCAGTCTGCCATTGATAAAGGCAGACCCCGATCAAATCAAGCAAGTATTCCTCAATCTGATTAAAAATGCGCGCGAGGCTATGCCAAACGGTGGACAAATACGAGTCAGCACCCGTTATCACGGCAGTTATGCCTTTTCCGCCGTCTCCCAAAGCAAGCCTCTCCTGTTCATCGTTGTTGAAGTCGCCGATAACGGTTGTGGAATGGACGACAAACAAATCGAAACTTTATTCACTCCCTTTGTGACCACCAAAAGCAAGGGAGTGGGGCTCGGATTGGCTTTGACACTAAAAATCATCGAAAATCACAAAGGAACCATCAAAGTCAGCACACAAAAAAATGCAGGAACCACTTTTCAGGTATTTCTTCCCCTTCCCCAGAAATGATACGATAGCTTCATGTCCTCTCCATACAAAATCCTGATTGTCGACGACGAAGAAAATATCCGTAACATCCTCAAACTGGCACTTGAAAAAAAGGGCTGGAGTGTCACCACCGTTGCCGACGGAGAAAATGCGTTAAAAAAATTGGCAACCTCCTCCTATCTCATGATTTTTTCAGATATTTTTATGGAAGGGATGAGCGGTCTCGAACTCCTTGCCCGTGTCCGGGAAGCCGACAATCCGACTCCCGTTGTTATGATAACTGCGCAAGACACGATGAACAACACCATCGAAGCCATGCGTCTGGGAGCTTACGACTACGTCAGCAAACCTTTTGATCTCGAAGACATCTACACTCTTGTCGAAAAAGTAGTCGCCCTGCAAAAGATCATCCCCCCTCAAAACAAGGCAAACGAAAAAAAAGAGGGTCCCACCGGGCCCATCGTTGGCAAAAGCAAGCAAATGCAGGACGTTTTCAAAATCATCGGTAAAGCCGCCGACTCCGACTTGCCCACGCTCATTACCGGCGAAAGTGGAACAGGCAAAGAACTGGTCGCCCGCGCCCTGCACAATTATTCCCGCAGAAACAAGAAGCCTTTTATTGGGATCAACTGCGCCGCCATCGCACGCGACCTGCTCGAATCAGAATTGTTCGGTCACGAAAAAGGGGCCTTCACCGGAGCGACTGAAACAAAAGAGGGAAAGTTTGAAATTGCGGAAGGGGGTTCGTTGTTTCTTGACGAAATAGGAGACATGGACCCGGCCCTTCAAGCCAAAATTTTGCGTGTTTTACAAGATAAAGAATATTACCGGGTCGGAGGCAAAACGTCGCTGAAAGCAAACGTTCGCATCATCGCCGCCACCCATCAAAATCTGAATGATCTGATCGAACAAAAACGTTTCAGAGAGGACCTTTATCATCGGTTGAATGTCGTGACCCTGCACCTGCCACCGTTGAGAGAGCGTGCTCAAGATGCCCTGTTTCTGGCACAACATTTTATTGAAACCTACTCTCGCACCCTGACACGGTCGAAAGTCTATCTTTCATCAGAATCGGAAAACTTGATTCGGGGCTACCTCTGGCCCGGCAACGTTCGCGAGTTGGAAAATGCCTGCAAAAGTGCCATCATTCTGGCCTCTGCCGGCCCCATTCTGCCGGAGCATTTTCCCCTTCCGGTCCGCTCTGCTGTTGAGCCTGCAACGGGTTTGCAGGAACAATGGGAACAAAAGCTGAGCCCTCTCATTGCCGAATTCATTGCCATCAACAAATCGCACAAAGACGGCGAGTTGTACGACGCCTTGATCCAAATCGTAGAAAAACATTTATTTCAGCAAACGCTCGCGCTAAATTCTGGCAAACAGACCCTCACCGCACAGATTCTTGGCATCAATCGCAATACCCTGAAAAGAAAAATTGACGCCATGAAGATCGATCCCAAAAACAGCAGATCATCACACGACTCCGACAAGGCCGATCTGGATCAATGACAGACACGACTCAAATCGTCGCCAGATTTCAAGGCCCATTCGGCAACAGCTCTGAAATCAAACGCAGGACCTTTGCTACAGGTTCACAAAAGAAAAAAAGCCCGCGCGTGTCCATTGTCGCCGGTTTGCATGGCAATGAGTACGACGGGATTTACATCTGCAATCTCCTGACCCAACGGCTCATCCGACACAATGAGCAAGGTTCTATTACCGGGGAAATCAATATCTATCCGGTTGCCAATCCCGATGCGGTTCTGGCCGGAGAACGTTCTGCGCCTTATTTCGCTGAAGATTTCAATCGTCAGTTCGGTTCTCAAACCAATACCACCTTGCCCGGCCAAATGGCGCAAGCCTTATTCAAGGACATACAGGAACGGTCTGATTATGTGTTCGACATCCATGCCAGTAACCTGCATCTGGCCGAGTTGCCGCAGATCAGGATACTGGAAAAGCATAGAAGAAAGCTGATTCCGCTTGCGCAAATGTGCAACACCGATATTTTGTGGGTTCATCCGCTGGGCCCTGTGTACGAATCCACCCTCGCCTACAATCTCAACCGCAATGGGATCCCGGCATTGGTCATCGAAACCGGGATCTGTCTGAGAATCCATCAGGAATACTGCTTCCAGATTTTACAGGGACTGTTGAACTTTTTACGCAAAGTCGGTTGCTTGAAAGCACAGGAAAATACGCCCGATTTTAAAACACCTCAAACATTGAACCCCGATCAGGTCGTCATTATTCAAGCCAAAAAAGCTGGCCTGTTTATTCCCAGGATCGCATTGGGAAAGGAAGTTCAAAGTGGCGACTGGATTGGTGAATTGATCGACCCATTGAGTGAGCAGGAACCCGAGCCTGTATTCTCGCCGGCTTGCGGACTTTTATTCACACTGCGTCAACATCCTTTGACTCGTCCGGGCTCAACCCTGGCACGTATCGCCCTGAAGCCGCATGAAGACTAAACTCATCACCCTGGAATCCGCCTCCATTGACCTCTACAAATTCCAGTGGCAAGGTGCCAGCCCACGCGACAGCTTCGCCATCGTCGGGGCTCTTCATGGCGACAACTTCAACGCTTTGCATATCTGCGCAAGGCTCATCGAGTTCCTTGATCGCATTGAAAATGACGAAAGTTCTGAATATAAAATTCAAGGGAAGATTCAAATATTTCCAACCCTGAATGTCCCAGCATCGCAAACCGGACTGCATGTCTGGCCCGCCGATGGCCTCGACTCCAACCTGTCATTCCCCGGCAGTCGCCAGGGCGAACCCGAAGAACAGATGGCACGCGCCGTCTATGAAGAAATCTTCGATGCGCATGCGGGGATCCTGATCAACTCAGGAGCACGTCACTATGAAGACACCCCCCATTTGCAATGTTACAAAGCCCATAGTGAAGAAAGAAAAATGGCTTTTGCTTCCGGCCTTCCCATTCTGAGAGAAATCTGCCCGACCCCCACTCACAGGGCGCAACTCTTTTCGCAATGGGACGACAAACAAACCCCCGCTCTCATTTTCAGCGGAGGCAGTTTGGGCTCATTATCACAGAACTATTGCGACCTGGCTTTTCAAGGAATATTAAACATTCTACTTGTCCTGAAAATTTTAAGACAAAACAAAAAGTTTGAAGCAAATAGTGAACTGCTTTTCTTCACATCAAACAGGGAAGTGATCATTCGCAATCAAAACCCTGGCCTGTTTCAACCCAAAACATCCGTTGGGAAATTTCTCAAACAAGGAGAAGTCATCGGCATCATCACAGATCCTTTGTCGGGAAAAATTCTGGAAGAAATTATCGCACCTGAAAAGGGGACTCTGGTGGTACTCAGACACTTGCCGATCATTTATCAATCCGAAACAGCGGCAATTCTTTTGAGTGATAAGAAAAAGAGTTTATGGCCTTTTTAAGAAAATAAAAAAATCAGAAGTTCTTTACATTTTGATTGCCTTTGAAACGGAAAAATAATTTATACTGGTATTCAATTCATTCTCCCTGCACAATTGATATCCGATCGTATTAAAATTCAAAAAACCCATTCTCGCCGTGCAAACACCCTTGAGACAAAATGCTGAAGGCTATCGCTATTCGATTGAGCCTTTTCTGATTGCTGATTTTCTGACCCTCTCCCCTGAATCGCAGGTTCTGGATATTGGGACCGGTTGCGGGATCATTCCCCTTCTGCTTGCAAGCAAATCTCAAGACAGCCAATTCATTGCCGCTGAAATCCAGCCCACTCTCGCTCTACTTGCAAGAACAAACATAGAAGAAAAAGGATTTACCGACCGCATTCAAATACTGGAGGGAGATATTCTTGAAACTGCTCTGCAATTGAGAAAAGCATCTTTTGATGTCATTGTGTCCAATCCTCCCTATCGCCAGATCAATACAGGGAGAATGAATCTCAACTCAGAGAAAGCCATTGCCAGGCATGAATTGAAACTCGATTTGGCAAAACTGTCACGTATTGCCGCCAGCTTGCTAAAAAAAGGAGGTCGCTTCATTATCGCCTATCCACCCAAACGGCTGGCAGATGCCATGGTGCAATTACCAGAGAATGATCTGTATCCTTCGCGGCTTCGTTTTATCCACGGAACAAACAAGGCTCCCGCAAAAATATTTTTACTCGAAAGTTTGAAAAGCAGGCAATCCGATTGTAGTATTGAACCACCACTCTACGTTTATCAGGAAAACGGACTGTACACCTCCCACATGGAAAGCATTTATGCCTCCTATTCTCATATTAGCCGGGCCGACCGGATCTAAAAAAACCGAAACCGCCATCGCATTGGCTGAAAGACTCGAATCGGAAATCATCAGTGCCGACTCCTTGCAAGTCTATAAATACTTTGATATCGGTACCGCCAAGCCTGCATCAGAATTGATGGCAAGAATACCGCATCATCTCATTGACATTCTGGAGCCTGACGAAGAATTCACTGCCTTTGATTTCAAAATGCGGGCACTGCAAAGGATGCAGAACATCCGCAGTCGAGGAAAAACACCTCTCCTCGTGGGTGGGACCGGACTTTATCTCAAAGTATTGACCGAAGATTACGACTGCGGGGTACAGATCGATCCAGTTATCAAGGCCCGCATTCAGGAAGAAATCAAAACGCGGGGGGCCCCTGCGCTTCACCTTGAATTAACAATAATTGATCCTGTCAGTGCAGAAAAAATACCACCAACCGACCCACAACGAATCGAACGTGCGCTTTCGGTTTACTATCAGACGAATCAAAAACTTTCCGACCTGCATCAAAATGAAAAATCAGAAAATTCGAACCATGACTATCGGGTTTTTCTATTAGACTGGGAACGGGAAACGCTTTATAAAAATATCAATCAACGTGTGGATCAAATGATAAAACGAGGTCTTGTTCAGGAAGTACGCTCCCTTTTAGAAAAAGGCTGGGACTCCAACCTGAAACCTTTCCAAAGTATCGGATACAAGCAGATTCTTGACTTTTTCAACGGGCAATCGAGCCTTGAAACTGCTATAGAAAAAATAAAACAGGAAACCCGGCACTATGCCAAACGCCAGATCACCTGGTTTAAAAAAGTTCCCAACTCAATTTCCATACCCGTCACACCGGAAGACACACCGGAAACTTTGCGTGACAAGATCGTCCCAAAATTTTCACAAGCACTTGCCATCCTTTTAATAATTTCATTATTTCTCATTCCAAAAGCAGTCCTCGCACAAAGAACGCAACTGCAAAAAGCCGGTCAGCACATCATGAACGATCGTTCGGCAAAAGCACGCACCCTGCTTGACGCATCGTCACAAGAAAAACGTTCCGTCTATTTATCAGCTCTCCTGGATGTCAGAGAAAATAAGAAATCGGCCTTTGAAAAATTAAAGGCATCTCTTAAGGCCTATCCCGAGATAGAGGATTATATCCGTTACGAACTGGCTCAATGGCACAACTTGCAGAAGGAATATCCATTAGCTCTCAATCAGATTGAAACGTTATTGAAACAATTCCCGCAAACAGCCCTCTATCCAGAGGCGCAACAACTGCGTGCCAGACTGCTGGAAGCTCTTGATAAAAAAAATGAGTCTGTTCAGATTTTGCAAGATACTCTGAAAGAACTTTCCGTGCGCACTACTTTCAAAAAAAGTCAGAAAATTGAACCCGAACTGGAACTGCATCTTGCCCAAATCCTGATCTTTCTGAAAAAATTTAAAGACGCCGATGAAATTTTAAAACAATTACTCATCAATCATCCCGATCATCCTAATGCAGAGATTGCTCAAGCAGAGCGAAAAAAGCTTCAAGGCATCAAAGGTTTCAAACCTGTTCCGTTGACTCTTGACGAAACGGAAGATCGACTGCGAGCCTTGCTCAAAAAAGTCGAATACAAAAAAGTACTGGATGAAGTTCAAGAAATATCCGCAAACAAATCTCCACTTCCATCGGACTTTTATTTCATTCAAGCCCGTGCCGAAGCCGGCTTGGGCAAGAGAGCCGAAGCCATTGGGACATTACAGCAGTTCATAAAATTTTATCCTGGAAGCAAATATATCCCCGAAGCAATGTATAAAATCGCTCGGCATCAATGGAATCTTGGACAGAACAAAGAGAGCAACGAACTGTTCGCAAAGATAATCAAAGATTATCCAACCAGTAAATGGTCGGTCAAATCACATTATATTTTAGGCCGAATGCACGAGGATAAAGCCAATTATGAAGAAGCTGGAAAACAATTTCTCCATCTTGCCGAACAACATGGTGAGACAGATGACGGTCAATGGGCGGCCTGGCGACTGGGATGGATCTATTATCAAAACAAGGAATACGACAAGGCCTGGGAACGCTTCGGACTGAACGCCAAACTTGCACCCGATGGCTTTTACATCGTCAATAACCTGTATTGGAAAGCTAAAACCGCAGAAAAGCGAAAAGACAAAAATACCAAAAACTTATTTCAGGAAGTATACGATCGGTTTCCCTACACCTACTACGGCCTGCGCGGTCTCCAGGAATCAGCTGTCAACGAAACAGCTCAAAAAAATTCTATCATCCCTGCTAAAACAGTGACCAAGGATGAACTACAAAGGGTCCTGCGGGCCAAAGAGTTGACTTCTCTTGGACTATTCGCCCATGCAAGAGAAGAGTTGAAGTTGCTCGAAAAGAATCTCAAGAAAAATTTATCTGGAGTCGTTTGGCTTGCAAAACTCTATAATGAGGCAGGTGCTTTCTCTGACTCCGTCCGACTCTTGCAACTTTATCGAAACCATGTCGGAGAGATAGAAGAGAAAAACTTACCCATCGACTACTGGAAAACTTTTTATCCTGCCGTTTACACGGATATCATCCATAGCGAGGCCAAAAAGAATAAAGTCGATCCTAATTTTATAAAAGGATTGATCAAGCAAGAAAGTCTCTACGAAGAAGAAGCCTTATCCGTTGCAGGAGCACGGGGTCTGATGCAGATCATGCCCGCAACCGGCCGCCGGATAAATGCTCTTCAAAAAACAAAAGTTTCGCTGGAAGAGGATGACGATCTCTTTGATCCCGGCATAAATATCCGACTGGGTGCGGCTTATTTAAAACAATTGGAAGCATCGACAGGAAAAAACAAAGCTTACAAATTGATCGCATACAATGCCGGTCCCGGCGTTTTGAAAAAATGGAAACAGCGATTCAAACATATCAAGGATCGCGATGAATTTACAGAATCCATTCCTTACCCCGAAACAAGAAACTATGTAAAAAAAGTGCTTAGAAATTACTGGCTCTATAAAAAACTATATCGGGTAGCAGAAATCAAATAGAGGTCATTGCCTTTCCCGCTCTAAAACGTATAATCAGATTCTTGGGTTAATAATGAAATCAAAGATAATTCTTAGAAAACAAGCCGACTATTGCCTGGAAGACATCGTTGCGTTCGTGCGCGACACCGTTGCCATCCATTCTGCCGCGACACCCCTTTTTCGCTCTGGCGACCGTGTCCTGCTGAAACCCAATCTGTTGCGTGCCAGCAAACCCGAGCAATGCGTCGTCACACACCCTAAAGTTGTTGAGGCTGTTTGCATTGTCCTCAATGACTTTGGCGTTAAAAAAATTGATATTGCCGACAGCCCTGCATTAGGCAGCCCACAGCAGGTCGCGCGAAAAGCCGGTTACGGTCCCTTTGAAAAACGCTACGGCGTTCGGTTGACATCACTGACAAGGCCAACCGCCATGGAAACTTTAGAGCAGATTCCTCATCTCAAAATTGCAGGATCTTTGAACGACTACAACCAGATCGTCAATTTGCCCAAAGTCAAATCGCATTGCCAAATGACACTGACCCTCGCGATCAAAAATCTTTTTGGCGTTGTCATTGGAAAACGCAAACCCATTCTGCATTGTCTGGTGCAAAACGATAAGGTAAAATTTGGACGCTTGATCGTCGAGATCGCACGGAAAGTTGCGCCCGGCATCACCATCGTAGACGGCATCACCGCAATGCAGGGCAACGGACCCATCAACGGCACACCCTACCCTCTGGGCCTGCTTATAGGGGGCTCTGATCTCACCGCCATTGACCGGCTGATCGCTGATATATTACAAGTGCCTGAAGAACAGGTTTACGCCCTGACTGCCGCCAGCCAATTGAAATATGGAGCTGAATCCTTGGAACAAATTGAGTTGATGGGAGAAACCGATCTGGAAGCCCTGCGAGTTACAGGATTTGAATTGGCCCAACGCAAGATGGACATTTCCTTCAACCCAGCTCGCATTGCAAAATCATTTCTCAAACAATTTATTGAAATTGCATTTAAAGAAAAATTTGCGAAAGATGCCCGCTGATTTTGTCTCATAATGAGTGACCATAAACTAGATAGCAATATGTGGGTCGATCGCTACGGAGACATCATGTACCGCTACACGTTATTGCGTGTCAAAGATGTGGATTCCGCAGAAGAAATTGTACAAAATACTTTTATGGCCGCAATTCAGGCGCAATCCAACTTTGCCGGACTCTCAACTGAAAAAAGCTGGTTGTTTGGAATTTTGAAGCATAAAATCATGGATCATTTTCGTGGTCAGAAACGACTTATGAGCTTCAACCTATCTGACAACGATGATTCGACCGAACCTGATTATGACACTTCAGGGCATTGGAGAATTTTTCCCAAAGACTGGGGCCTTGACCCTGAAAAAGCCGCTGAAAATAACGAGCTTGCGCGACACTTGCAAGGATGCCTTGACGGGCTTCCAGAAAAATTCAGGCAAATATTTATCATGAAAGAAGTGGACGGCCTTGACTCCACTCAAATTTGTAATGAATTTGATATCAAGCCGACTAACCTTTGGGTCATTCTTCATCGCGCACGAAACCAATTGAAACAATGTTTGGAAGCCCATTGGCTCAGCAAACAAGAAGACAAAAAAACTAAATCATGAAGATGATCGGGGCTTTACTCAAACAGTTGAAAATTTCTTGCGAAGACACTTCTCCCCTTATTTCTGAGAGCATGGATCATCGCATTTCTCTTGGCAAGAAATTGCGCATCAAAATACATTTGGCCATTTGTGGTGCCTGCCAATGTTACAAAACACAATTGGATATTATAAAAACTCTGGCCAGAAAACTGGGAGCTGAAGATTCGGATCTGAAAAATGAAGTATCATTGCGTCCGGAATTGAAATATAAAATCAAACACTCTCTTAAGACCAACTCTTGAATCTATTTGAAGGAAACACTCATGAATGACGACTCCTGTTGCGGATCGACTGAAAATAATAAAGCCGTTACTCGCGAGGATGTTCGCGAATTTTACGGCAAAGCGGCACTTGCGACACAGGAAAGCTTGTGTTGTCCGGCTGATTACGACCCCAATGCATTGGCACACATTCCCCAGGAAGTCCGGGAAATTTCTTACGGTTGTGGCAGTCCCGTGGATCGCGCTGGATTAAAACTTGGCGAGTTCATGGCCGATCTCGGTTCTGGAGGTGGCATTGATTGTTTCATTGCCTCTAAAATTGTCGGCCCTGAAGGAAGAGTTTTCGGCATCGACATGACCGAAGAAATGTTGCATAAGGCCACAAAGAATGCAACTCGGGTCGCTGAAAATTTGGGTTATTCAAACGTGGAATTCAAACACGGCTTTTTAGAAAAAATTCCTTTGGATGACGGTTGCGTCCACCTTGTGACCTCTAATTGTGTTCTCAACCTTTCAGTGAGCAAAGGAGAGGTCTTCAAGGAAATCTTCCGGATTTTAAGGCATGAAGGACGCTTCGTTATCTCCGATATCATTGCGGACAAAGAAGCTCCCGAGGAAATGCAAAACAATCGGGAACTCTGGGGCGAATGCGCTTCCGGTGCCATGACGCTCGGCGCATTCATCAAAACAGCAAGGGAAATAGGCTTTCACGGTATTTCACTTCAGAAAGATTATCTCTGGAAAGAAATTGAAGGCATCAAATTTTACTCCTACACCCTGACTGCCCACAAACCACGGGAAAACGAAGACAGTTGTTGTAGCGATTCTCTGATTGCAATAT
Organism: Nitrospinae bacterium CG11_big_fil_rev_8_21_14_0_20_45_15; assembly: GCA_002787235.1. Classification (GTDB taxonomy): domain Bacteria; phylum Nitrospinota; class Nitrospinia; order Nitrospinales; family VA-1; genus Nitrohelix. The sequence continues at coordinate 65,440 of PCWG01000026.1, read as the reverse complement.
ACAACGGTCCCTTCGAGCATGTTTCCTTCGGAGGGGTTGAATTTCATGTCGGCACCCCAATTGAAGTTGATTCCCATGTCGCCGAAATTTTAAGTGCTCCCCCCTATGCCGGTCATTTCACTCTCTACGATCCAGAAGATGAAAAACCTGCGGGAAGCGATTC
>PCWG01000026.1:29728-65252 GCA_002787235.1 Nitrospinae bacterium CG11_big_fil_rev_8_21_14_0_20_45_15 | reverse complement strand
AAAAGGAACCGCCGCTACCATGACCCGTCTTCGTTTTTTAGGACTCCTCCTGCAAAGTTTTTTTCTGTTAATTCTTTTTCCGCTCAAAGTCCTTGGCGACATGGTTCCCAGAGTGATCAGCAAGAGAAAAGAAACCTTGCCCATTACCTCGGTTACAGAATTTTACATTGAAGACATTTCTGGTCCGCCGGACAATCCGATTGATCCCTGGCATTTGAAGATCAGCGGTCAAGTCGCTAACTCACTTGACTTGAGTCTGGCACAAATCCGCGCACTTCCATCCATCCAGCAAATAGCAACCCTTACCTGCATCGGCAATCCCGTCGGCGGCCGCGCTATGGGAAACGCACGCTGGACAGGCGTGCCATTGAAATCACTTCTTAAAAAAGCAGACCCGGAATTTCTCGCCAATCGTTTGATCCTGCGCGCCGGGGACGGCTATTATGAAAGCATTCCTTTGAAAAAAGGTTATCATCCGGGAGCCTTGCTGGCTTATCAGATGAACGACCAACCTTTGACTCGCGATCATGGTTATCCATTGCGCCTCATCCTGCCCGGATTGTATGGCATCAAACAAGTCAAATGGCTAAACGAAATAGAAATATCACGCGGATCTTTTAAGGGCTATTGGCAAGAGCGCGGCTGGACTCAAAAAGCTCAGGTAAAAATCTGCTCGCGAATCGATACACCCCAAAATGCGGAAACGCTTCCCTTCCGAACTCAAGTAATCAAGGGAATCGCATTTTCAGGAGACCGTGGCATTCAGTACGTGCAAGTATCCACCGATGGGGAGAAATCCTGGGCTCTCGCCCGGTTGGAGAAACCTCTCTCGCCATACAGTTGGGTCTTCTGGAGTTTTAAATGGAAACCCTATCGCAGAGGCCCCTTCAACCTGGCGGTCAAAGCAACGGACTTGTACAGCGGCAGGCAAGAAGATGGTTTGCGCGATGCCTTTCCTTCGGGAGTCGCAGGCATCCATCGCATTCAGGTATACATCGCGTAGGTTAGCACTCGGTCCCCAGGATTGGCTTATCTTTGATATGCTGAGGAATTTTTGTGGTTTCATCCATGTGCGCGGACTGCATTTGCTCTGGAGTCATATTCAGCGCGTAACGAAAAACCGCACCGGCGAGATTCGCTTCTGTAAAAACTGTTTTGTTCAGATTCGCTCCGCTCAAATACGCGCCCGTCAAATTTGCGCCATGAAACGTAGCACCGCTGAGATCAGCCTTGCTCAAATTGATCCCTTCCAGATGCGCACCATCAAAATTTGCACGCCTCAAATCGGCTCCTTCCAAATGTGAATTCCGCAAATTTGATTTAGAAAAATCAACCTTTCTCAAATTTGCACCACGCAGACTTGCCGAATCAAATTCAGCCTCATATAAAATTGCCTGCCTGAAATCGGCAATATCACAAACGGTATTTTCTAAAATAGCGGCCGTTAAATCCGTTTTCCCTAAAATAGCTCCTGTCAAATTAGCACCGCTGAGATTGGCTTCGCTCAAATTAGCCTTGCTCAAATTAGCACCACGCAAGTTGGCGTTTCTCAAATCTGCTTGAAACAAATCCGCACGAGACAGATCAGCCTCCTGAAGATTAGCACCTGCAAGATCAGCGCGTACCAGATCGGCTTCCTTCATCAAAGCTCCATTCAAACGCGCTTCTGACAAGCCCGCTTCGCGCAGACTGGCTTTTCCCAAATACTTTTTATTAGCCTCTACTCTCCGCTTTTCAGCGGCCAATTCATCCACCATTCGAAAAACTCCCTCGCAAGGTAAAAAGAAATCTGTTCACGCATATATTACAGGATTGTTGGTATTTTTGTGGAGGTTAAATAGATTTTCTCCACCGCGTCTGAAATCTAAAAAGCTCTTAGTACTTTACCCTGTGTTTACTTTTGCTCTGTTGAAGGAGCCGGTAAATTAGAGTTTCGACTTTTCCAACGTTGGTAAAGAGCTGGTATCAGTGAGAATAACCCCAGCAAAACAAAGGCTCCCAATACTCCGGGGCTGGCTATATCCGACAGTGAATTGATGGATGCCAGACGGCTACCGGCATTGGCATAAACAAAAGTGCCGGGCAATGTACCAAACATCGTTCCAAAAAAATAGACCTTCAATGGAGCCTTCGTAACGCCAGATAACAAGTTGACCAGAAAAAAAGGAAACAGCGGTACCAGGCGCAGAAACAAAATATAGTTGATCGCGTTTTTTGAAAACCCTTCATTGAAGGGAGCAAGACGTTCGCCAAACTTTTTCTCCACCCAATCACGTAAAACAAAACGTGCCGCCAAAAAGGCCAGCGTTGCGCCAATAGTCGCACCTACATTCACAACGGCAGTTCCTGCAACAGCCCCGAATATCGCGCCACCACTCAGGGTCAAGATCGTCGCACCGGGAAGTGACAAGGCGACAACAACTATATAGACACCAATGAATCCCAATATCATGCCCCATGCATTCACGGCATAATAATCATGGAGCTGGTCTCTGTTATTCTTCAATCCCTCTAATGAAAGGTATTGATTCAAATCAAAATAGAAAAATGATCCAACGGCCATAGCGATAACCGCCAGCAATACGAACTTTTTATTCACAGCTTTCTCCAGAGGAATATTTTTCTCCAATTGAAAACATATCAAACCTGCTTTCAGAAAGTCGCGTATAAAGAAAGAAACTTACCGTTTTAAAAGGAGGAAAACAGAAATCGGGAAACATCGTTCAGCAATCAAGTCTTTTAGAAGTTTTTTTAAGAGCTTCGAAAAAAATATTTTGCAATTCATGTCGGATTTTTCTTGCATCGTATTCGAGCATGGCACCACCGCCTTCCAGAAAATCCAATTGTTCGTCAATCTTAAGACAAGCAGAACGAATACTGATTTCATCCTTTAAAGAGGGGTTCAATAACATCAAATCACAAAACCTTATTCCTGCTTGAACTGAAGTTGTCAATTGTGGATTGATCGCCATTTTCTTTTCATTTTTCAGAAATTTACAAATTTCCAAAACTTTTTCAAATCCTTTTTTTCCTTCTTCATAACGACCATCCAAGGTTGCCTGCAAAGCACTCATCATGTAAAACTCTTTATTGCCAATGAAATTTTCCCGCGCAGTATCTGAAAAATAGCGCGCCTTGAATTGTGCCAGCAATTCGATGGCCCTCTCTCGTCGCCGTACAGGAGACAGCGGATCGCCTGGCTCCAGATCCGCATTATCAGGATTGATTTGTTCTGCAATATTGAACCAGATGAGTGTTTTATAAGCCAAAGGGCTCGAGGATGAATTCAAACGAATGGCCTCTTCGATATGATTCAACCCCTTCAACCGCAAGTCACGTCCTCCTTGCATGAGGAAATTACTGACGCCTCCAATGCGACTGTTCCCATAGCGGTACATGCCAAGACCAAAATGCGCCTCAATCTGATCTGGATTCAATTGCAAGGCTTGCTCCAAATGCCCGTCAGCCTGAAATCCGTTCACGATGGCCGATAAAAGATCGCCCTGCCCGTAATCAAAAATGGCAATGTATCCCTCGGCTCCCCCCAGGTACAGATATGCTTTTGCTCTTTGCGAGTCGGTCAATCCATCTTTGTCTAAAAGAATATTTGCAGTTTCCTTGGCTTTTTGACTGTAGTAGGAAAACGGCTTTGCAACAGAATCCAGCTTATAGCGACTGGTGAATGCCAGAGTGTGAGAAACTTCTCCCAGCATGCCCGCATAAGCAAAATAAAATGTCATCAACTCCAGAAGATTTTCCACTGTTTCCGGGGCTTTTGTCAGCGATTGAATTCTATTTTCAAATACTTCAAACCAGGGATCGAAGCGGTAGTACAAAGAGTCTTCCAGTGCCTTACGTGCCACTGATTGTGCAGGCAGGTGCCCCTTTTTCAAGGTTTCAATACTGGATGATCCTGCATGGGAGGTGAAAAAAAAAGATACAAGAAAAAATAACAGCATGCTTGCCAGCGTCTTCTTGCTGATAATTTGTCCGGATACTTTCATAGAGTGATCATTTTATTAAAACGGAAGCAAAAGATCATCCGTCTAACCCAGCAAGCCGTTCGCGAATTTGCTCTGATCGAGAAAAGTCTTCTTGTTTGAAAAATAGTTTTTCTGCTTTTTTTAAATGGAAAACTGCTTTTTCTTGATCTTTAATTGAATTAGAAAAAATGTTGCCTAACAAATAATGCCCATCAGCAAAGTCGGGTTTCAATCGAACCGTTTCAAGAAACATTTCGCAGGCTTCGTGAAAATTTTCCACTTCAGTCAGGACAACTCCCAAATAAAACCGCATGGGAATCGATTGCGGTTTTAATTCAACCGCACGTTTCAAGGCATCGACCGAAGCCGTCAATTGACCGCAGAATTTATGAGCAATCCCTAAATAGTAGTAGAGGTTAGGATCGGTTGCATCAATATTCATGCCCATTTCCAATACCCTGATAGCAGATTCGAACTCTTCTTTTTTTATAAAAGCGGCTCCCAGAGCAATGTACGCATGAATGAACTCGGGCTTCAATTGGATGACATACTCGAATTCCCAAATCGCCTTGTGATGAACGGCGAAACCTTCATCGACCTGACAGCCGTACGCGATTCCCAAATTATAATGCGCGTCTGCAAATTCCGGTTGCAAGTTGACAGCCGTCCTGTAAGCATCAATAGCAGACTGGTGTTGCCCACGTTTCTGCAATCGCAAACCTTCTTTCAGCCAGGCTTCAGCGTTTGTTTCCTTCCTTGCCGCATCCTTCGGTTTACGAAGATGCTGAGCCAGAGCGGCCCTGTGCAAATCATTCTGCTCTATATATAAACTTTCAGCCTGTTCAAGATATTTTGCGGAACGTTTGGGATTCCTTAATTTTTTTATGTGCAAAAGCCCCAGTTCGTAATAGGCATCTGCAAACCGGGGATCAATGCCGGCGGCTTTTTTGAATGCCTGTCGCGCCGATGCATGGAGTCCATACTCGACATAGGCCAAGCCTGTCAGATAACAAACATCTGCAAACAATCTGTCTCGATTGACGACATCTTTTTTGCCCGCTTTCCGGTCGTTCGAAAACCGGTGCAAGCGGTCAATACTGAAGGTAAACCAGTAATCCACCACAGCAAATTCCGTTGCCAGAGGGATGGCATTAATGAAAGCTTCCAAAGCTTTTTTATCCTTGCCTTGCTCCCAATACGCCAGACCCAGACTCAAATACACTTGCGGATAATTGCCTCCCGTTTTAATGATTCTTCGATACGACTCTGCCTCGTTTCTGAAATTCTGCAAGCATCCAAAAACATGGCCCAACATATGGAGCGCAGGATAAGCTTCGGGTTGCGCATCCAATACTTGCTGAAAGACAGCGATGGCCTCAGCGTAACGTCCTTGTGAAGTGATTTCGATGCCTTTTTCAAACAATTCAGGGTCCTCCCAATTGTAGGGAAGAAGATCGTGGGTGACCTGAACAAGACGCGCCGCAGGTTCTGCCAGTTCCTGAAACACTTCAAAACGCCTTGCAAGCTGAGGGTCTTGCTGGCGCAATGCGTCTCCGAGAGTGGACAGAGATTCTTTTGGGCTCGAACGGCCTGTTGAACGTCGGGATTCTGATTGAGACATACAAATTTCCTGAGGAAAAAATTTCAGCCTCTATCCAAAAATATTTTTGGATTATACAAACACACTGTTTCGTTTTCTAGTGTATCGAGAATACAAAGTGGTGACTTCAAAATTACAGTGGATATCCTGAATTCAGGTAGGAGAGGAACCGCCACCTTCCAAAAATATTCGGGTTTCTTCTTTCACAGGACGTTCAAAAAAATCCGAGGCTTTCCCCTTTTCCCATATCGACCCATCATAAAGGAAAATAATATCATCGGCAATCCTTCTAGCCTGAGCGATATTATGTGTCGCCAGAAGGATGGTGCGTTTTTCCTTTAAGGAAAAGATGAGCTTTTCGATCGCATCACTGGAGACCGGGTCCAGAGAGGCTGTCGGTTCGTCCATCAAAAGCACTTCCGGCTCCACGGCCAATGTCCTTGCTATGGACAACCTTTGCTGTTGCCCCTGGGAAAGGTTCTGCGCAGGTTTGTGCAATCGATCCTTAACTTCATCCCAAAGATACGCCTCTTTCAAATACCGCTCAGCAATTTTTGGATATTCTTTTTTTCGTTCGGGGTGGTGGTATTTGAAACCAAAGATAACATTTTCATACACACTCGCCGGGAAGATGCAGGGACTTTGAAATATCATTCCCACTTTGCGGCGCAGGTGATAAACATCGACACCATTGAAGTAAATTTCTTCTCCAGCAACCCACACTTCACCGCGCACTTTAAAACCACGAATACGATCGTTCAAGCGACTCAGAGAACGGAGCAAAGTGGTTTTGCCTGATCCCGAGGGTCCAAGGATACAAGTCACTGCCGATTTGCAAAAATTGTAAGACAAATCTCTTAGAACTGGCTTGCCATTATAGGTGATTTCGACGTTGATGAATTCCAGGTTTTCTTCGCTTTTTTTCATCGTTGAGCTTCCATTGAAAACCGGCTACGCACTACAAGAGATGTTAGAATCAAAATAAATACGATCATGAGTAAAACCAATGCCGCACCCCAGGCATTTGTCTGGGAAACCGCATCGGCTGAATCCTGCGCAAGCACCAAGATATGTGTTTGCAACGTAGGCACCGGATCGGCAAACGAACGCGGCCAGGTCGCCCCCGAAAAAGCGGCCGCGGTGAACATGATCGCCGCCGTTTCTCCCGCCGCACGTGCCAAACCCAGCAATGCACCCGTCACGGCACCATACCAGCACTGTGGCAAAACAACACGCCTTGCCAATGCCCAGGGCGTCAGGCCCAAAGCCATCCCCACTTCGCGATATTTTTCAGGAAGGCATTCTATGGCCGATTGAATGCTGGCCTGTATCGTCGGCAATATCATGATTGCCAAAATCAACGCCCCGGTCAACCACGAAACACCGGTCGCAAGATACACTCCAAAAAATAGATAGCCTGCGAGTCCAAATAATATCGTTGGCACTGCATTCAGAGAGAATATGATCGCTCTAAAAAATGTTTTGACCTGTTCGGAACGAACGTATTCAGTCTGAAATAAAGCCGAACCTAAGGCAACAGGAAAACCAATCAATACCGCGCCCGCCATCAGGATGATCGTTCCAAGCGTTTGATAGAGCAGACCACCTTCGGCTCCGAAATTACTTGAAGGTTGCAACAAAAATTCCAGCGACAGAGCAGGCCATCCTCTTTGAATCACTTCCCACAAAACGGCTACCATCATAAACATCCCCGCAAAAGCGGTCAAATAGATGATTCCGCGCAGAATGTTATCTCTCATTTTTCTGTTCATACTTTATTTCTTCTCAATAACCAAGAGCCCGCTCCCGTCAACAGCATGGTTCCGAAAAACAAGACCGCACCGAGCGCGAGCAAAGCGTTCCAGTGCAAGCCCGAACCAATCGCCTCGGCCGCCTCGCGCCCCAGCTTGGAAGGAATATTTTGTCCCGGGGAAAACAAGTCGAATCCCGATGGGACGATGTCCAACCCTCCGATGACCAGCATAACGGCGATCGTTTCCCCCAAAGCCCTGCCCAATCCCAATAAAACAGCACCAATGACCCCCGGTAACGCTCTCGGAGCGACGGCCTTTAAAAAGGCTTGCAGGGGAGTGAGTCCCAAACTCAAAGCGGTGTCTCTATATTCTCCTGGAACTGAGTGAATCGCATCCTCGGCCAATGTCATGATGGTCGGTAGAATCATGATTCCCAATAGGATTCCAGCAGTGAATAAGGTTGCGCCATCGATCAATCCAAAAAAATCTTTTATCCAAAGAGAGAGCAAAGCCGCACCCAGTAACCCATAAACCACTCCGGGAGCACCCGCCATGATCTCCATCGCCCCCTTGAATACCAATCGTGTTCTGGGTGATAGAAACTCTGAAGCGGTTACCGCACCACAAAGCGCAAACGGCAAGGCAAATAGAAGAGCCAGTGTCGTGACTATGAAAGAGCCGTAAATCATCGCACCCGCGCCGTAAATATCTTCTGCAGGCTCCCATTCCACCGAGGTCAAAAATGCCCACACCCCCTGCTCCCAAATAGGCATGCTTTCAAATATCAAGTAGCTGAAAAAAATAATCGCCACCAGCAATACCAATCCTGCAAAAAACACAGTGATCCAGAACATAGGATCGGCATGGCATCGACGATCAGGAACCAGGAACGAAAACATATCCACTTTCCGTCACAATGGAGCGACCTTCTTCGCCGCGCACAAAATCAATAAAATCTTTTAAAATGCCTTTCGGCTCACCCGCTGTTATGAATAACAGATCTCTTATAACAGGGTACATTCCACTCTGTATATTTTCCACGGTAGGAGCAATAAATGTATCTCCTTTTTTAAGAGCAACCCCTTCCACATCGGCATTGAGCCATGCGGCAGAAAGCATGCCCACTGCAGAATCACTTTGAGCAATTTTGGATCTTTCCTCGTTATTAGAACCCGTAATCAGTTTGGCACCTTTTGCTCGGGCGTTGACATCGTTGAACACGTACTCCATAAAAACATGGCGAGTGCCTCGATGTTTTTCTTTGTCAATGACCAGAATAGGACGATCGGGTCCACCCACAGCTTTCCAAGATTTAATTTTTCCAGAATAAATATCTGCGATCTGCTCCCGAGTGAGCTGAGTGACACCGGCATTGAAAATCTCAGAAGAAATCGCACAAGCAACCCCGTCTCGCCCCACAATATGATCTGTGAGATGAACACTCGCAAAGTTTTTTTTCTCTTTATCCGTCACCTGCCTTGATGCCATTCCGATTTCAGCCAAACCTCGACCCACCGCATTGATGCCGACCCCAGAGCCTCCACCATTGACAACAATCCGAATCCCGGGATGTTTTTTGCTGAAGGCTTCAGCCGCCCGTGCGGCAATCGGAGCCACTGTTGTGGACCCCACGACACGAACCGTTTTAATTTCATCTGCCGACGAAAATCCAATACCTACGCTCCAAAACCCCAAACAAAAGAATGCAAGAAAAAGCACTCGGTTCATCATTTTAATCCAGTTGAAACCGTTGACTTGTTTTTTATTCATTGGACACTTTTCATTAAGATTGGTTATCGAAATCCATCCGCTTTATAAATGGATAAAAACTGAAGTAAGAAAATGTTTTTTCGTCCTGCAAACAACATTGGCTTATGTCGTTCCAAAGTATCAAACCCTACAACAAACATTACTATTTCGATAAATAGTTTTGAAAATCCCGACAACCCACCCAATTTGAATGATTTTATTAACTTTTACAGAAAAAAAACCGAATAAACAGTATGGCCCTCATACCCAGATCCTATTTAAACTGTGTTGTTACCCTTGGTGCCCGTTCCCCAAAAGGAGAAGTCTCCTGGATTGGCACTGGCACACTCGTCGGTCGTTTGTTCCAAACCGAATCCAACGGTCAAAAACGATACCATATTTTCATAATTACCAACCGCCATGTTCTGGTCAATCAAGGTGACCTTGTGGTTCGCTTCAATCCATCGAATGGATCGACCGCCCAAAACTACGATATCCCACTTTATCGCAAAAATGGAGATCCCTTATGGAAAGGGCATTCCAATCCTGAAATTGATATTGCCGCCATTGGCATTGATGCAGATTTTTTGGAAGAACGCGGGGCTCCCTATAATTTTTTTCAATCCGACGAGCACTTCATGCCCACTCAGGAAATGTCCACTTTGGGCGTGTCAGAAGGAGATTTCGTATACGTCCTGGGCTTTCCCATGGGCATTGCATCCAAGTTGCGACATTATGTGATCGCTCGTTCAGGTTGCATCGCACGCATTCAGCCTGCCTTGACTCGAGACGATAACGACTTCTTGATCGATGCCATGATCTTCCCCGGCAACAGCGGAGGACCTGTGATCTATAAACCTGAAATCATAAGCATCGGAGGAACCTCTTCTGTGACCAAACCGGGATTGATCGGAATTGTTGCAGGTTATCTGACCTATTCCGACACCGCCATCAGTCAGCAAACCGGTCAGGCCAGGATCGTCTTTGAGGAAAACTCCGGGCTGGCCGTAATACATCCCGTAGATTTTGTGCTGGAAACAATAGAAGACACCTTTCAATCTGCAAACATAAAAGAAAAAATAAACATTTCCCCTGCCTTAGTGCAATAGAGGCCAGAAAACAGATTTTTTACACCTCCCTACCGATAAAAAATCGACTTTGAGGCGACATCTTCAAAAAAAAACAGTATAATGACACGCCGATAATCCATAATTAATGTAAAGTCTAACCATTCTCAACAATTAATAAGGAGACATTCATGAGAAATCTTCCAAAGTTAATCATTGCTCTCGCTATGCTTGCTTTTTGCTCGGCTTGCATAACAGGTCAAGGTGCTACGGCAGATACTTCAGGTTCCAAAATGCTCACAGATGCAGATTACAAAAGAATTGGCGTTCACGAAACGGGAGATGCCAAGTAAGATTGCACCGGATTGAAGATTCCCTCACAAAAGGTTGTGGGGGAATCTTCTGAAGTACATATTGATTCCCTAGCGTTTCCCAAAAAACAGATCAATTTGAGCTCCCAAAAATCCCGAGATCGCCGCACCGCTTCCGGCAGAAATGATCAAAATATCCCTGTCCCCGGATGAATATCCCAACAATGCTCCGACAACAGCCCCCGCGCAGACAATGAGCATGAACCGATGACCACCCAACCAACCCACGAATCCACCAATCACACTTCCTAAAACGCCTGCAACAACCATCAACATTGGGCTATGAACTGCAAGTCCAATCAATAAACCCGTCAGCCCCATCAATAAAACGCCCCAAAGAATTTCTTTTTTTTCCGGCGATGCATTCATATTGCCATCACGACAATTGTCATTTCAAACCTCTGTTTTTTGATCTTTAAGACATCGAATTTAAAAAATCTTATGTTACCAGCAATTGTACCCAATATTGTTTCATACTGTTCACGATCAACCGGAGCTATCAAAAGAATTTGAAAAATTCAGGCCAACTAAAAATAATTTCATACCATCAGATTCATAATAACGTCATATACAAATTGGTATCCTTTAAGGAAATAAAGGAATTCATAATGATTGCCTTCAGTATATTTACAGAGCCAGCTACATGCCAGTAAATACAGTAGTCATAAGAACCTTGTTCGGTTTAAAACTTGCTGTACAATTGTAATTAAAAGAAGAACTTTTTTTTGACAAAACGATAAACGTTATGATAGAAACGGTGAATCTTAAATCTGCCAGTTAACCTCAATCAGCCATTATGAAGATACACGAATATCAGGCCAAGGAAGTTCTAAGAAAATATAAGGTGCCAGTTCCAAACGGTATCGTCATAGACAACAAATCTTCTGCCGCAAAAGCGGCTAAGGATATAGGCACTCCGGTAACCGTAGTCAAAGCCCAAATTCATGCGGGTGGACGCGGCAAGGGTGGCGGCGTAAAACTTGCCAAGAGCCCCAAAGACGCTGAGAAATTTGCCGGTGACATATTGGGTATGACACTTGTCACACCACAAACAGGCCCCGAAGGTAGACTTGTCAAAAAAGTTCTCATTGAAGAGGGAATGGAAATTGCCAAAGAGCTTTATCTTGGCATTGTCATAGACCGTGAATCCAGTCTTCCCCTGATTATGGCCAGCGAAGCTGGCGGTATGGAAATTGAGGAAGTTGCGGAAGCGACCCCCGAAAAAATTATCAAAGAAACAGTCGATCCCATCATTGGCGTAAAACCCTATCTGGCGCGAAAGATTGCTTTCAAACTCAATATATCCCCCGAAGCAATGAAGGTCATGATTCCTTTGATCATTAACCTTTACGAATGCTTCAAAAAAGAAGATTGCTCGATGCTGGAAATCAACCCTCTTGTGGTCACCAAAGATCACCGGGTTCTTTGCCTCGATGCAAAATTTGATATCGACGACAACGCGTTGCATCGTCATAAAGACACTGTCGCCTACCGTGATCTGGATGAAGAAGATCCCATGGAAGTCGATGCCAGCTCTTTCAAACTCAACTACATCAAGCTGGAAGGCAATATTGGATGCATGGTCAACGGCGCAGGACTTGCCATGGCCACAATGGACATCATCAAGCTTTCCGGCGGACAGCCCGCAAACTTTCTGGATGTCGGTGGTGGAGCCAATGAAGAAATGATCGAAAACGGCTTTCGTATTCTTTTGTCTGATCCTAATGTCAAAGCCATTTTCATCAATATTTTTGGTGGAATTCTACGTTGCGACATACTCGCACGAGGCGTTGTATCTGCCGCTAAAAAGTTGAACGTGAAGGTTCCGATCGTAGTGCGAATGGAAGGAACCAACATGGAAGAAGGTCACGAAATTCTTAAATCCTCTCAAATGAACTTTATCGTCGGCGACGGTATGAAAGACGCCGCTCAAAAAGTGGTGAAAGCAATCCAATGAGCATTCTTGTAGACGAAAAAACTCGACTGATTGTCCAGGGAATCACCGGACGCGAAGGTATGTTCCACGCGGAGCAATGCCAAAAATATGGCACCAACCTGGTAGGCGGGGTCACTCCCGGCAAGGGTGGACAAAAAGTTTTAGGAAATGTCCCCGTATTCGACACTGTTAAAGATGCCGTACTTTCGACCAAAGCAAACGCCACGATGATTTTTGTACCACCCCCTTTTGCGGCTGACGCAATACTCGAAGCGGCGGATGCAGGTGTGGCACTCATTATCTGTATCACCGAAGGCATTCCCGTTTACGACATGGTCGAAGTCTATAAATACGTTCAAAACAGCAATTCCAGACTGGTCGGCCCGAACTGCCCCGGTGTCATCTCCCCCGGCAAATGCAAAATCGGCATCATGCCAGCGCATATCCACAAAAAAGGATCTGTAGGAATCATCTCACGCAGTGGAACCCTCACCTATGAAGCTGTGGGTCAGTTGACCAAACTTGGAATCGGTCAATCCACCTGTGTCGGCATCGGTGGAGACCCCATCATCGGCACGCGCTATATTGATACTTTGGAATTGTTTCAAAAAGATCGTGGCACCAAAGCCATCTGCATGATTGGTGAGATCGGTGGAACGGCGGAAGACGAAGCCGCATACTATATCAAAAAACACGTCACTAAACCTGTGATCGGTTTTATCGCGGGACAAACCGCACCTCCCGGTCGGCGTATGGGACATGCTGGAGCTATTATCTCCGGCGGTCAAGGAACCGCTGAAGAAAAGATGAAAATCATGAAAAAGTGTGGCATCAAAGTAGTGAAAAGCCCCGCCGACCTTGGTAAAACCATCGCCAAAGCTCTCTAAACACTTAGAAAAAAATAAGCCTCTACCCCGCACGGGGTAGAGGACTCTTCAGATTCATTGGGCCTTGCCAGCCGCTGATCCTCCCATCTGGCAAATAAAAATTATCACCCCCTCCTCAGCCTTTTCTAGACAACATTCCTTTAATTGCACACCTTCCTTTTTCCTGTTTGCAATCCTGAAAAAGGAAAGGCGGAGAGCTTGCGCCCTCCGCCAGTGGAAACGTCGTCGCTGGATTCGACGTTTTTGTCTGTGCTAGTTATCACTGAAATTGCATCAAAGGAGAATTGCCTTCTTCGTTTTAATAAAATCCCCTTCAACTTTCGTCAAGGTCAGAGAATCATTTTTTATCAATTTTCACTTTATCAAACTGAAAGACATCGCTTTCACCATTGCAATCGACTGTGATGCCATCGCCTTCGCAAAAGGTTTCTTCCAGTAACTTGGTGGAAAGTGGATTTTGAATGTATTTCTGGATCGCCCTCTTGAGCGGACGCGCTCCAAAAACCGGATCGTAACCTTTCTCGGCTAATTTCTCTAAAGCCTTTTCCGTAAATGTAATCGTCATCCTTTTTTCATCCAAACGTTTGCGCAATTCGACCAATTGAACTTCAACGATTTCCTTGATCTGTTTTCGACTCAAGTTTCTGAAGATCACGATATCATCGATCCGGTTCAGAAATTCAGGGCGGAACCGTTCTCGTAATTCCTCCCCAATCGCTGTTCGTACCGATTCAAACTCCGCATCCCACAAATCCTGACGGACTTCACCCTCTCGCTCTTCTTGATCGGCCACCTTCTGCCCAAATTCATGGATCATACGACCCCCGATGTTTGAGGTCATGAGAATGACGGTATTGCGAAAATCAACCGTTTTACCTTGTCCATCGGTCAAACGACCTTCGTCCAGAATTTGCAGAAAAACGTTGAAGACATCCGGGTGCGCTTTTTCTATTTCGTCAAACAAAACGACGCTGTAGGGTTTTCTGCGGACATGTTCGGTCAGGTAACCACCTTCTTCATAACCGACATATCCTGGAGGTGCGCCTATCAAACGAGCGACAGAATGTTTCTCCATAAACTCTGACATATCGATCCGGGCCATTGCCTGCTCGTCGTCAAACAAAAACTCGGCAAGTGTTTTTGCAAGTTGCGTTTTTCCGACACCCGTCGGCCCCAAAAATAAAAAGTTACCAATGGGACGATTCGGATCCTGCAAACCAGATCGCGAACGACGGATGGCATTCGATATCAAACCAACCGCTTCATCTTGCCCCACCACTTTCTTGTGAAGCGTACTCTCCATGTTCAGCAATCTGTTTTTTTCAGACTGGAGCATGCGCTCAACGGGGATACCTGTCCATTTGGAAACGACGGTTGATATCTCTTCCTCGCCCACTTCTTCATTGAGAATTCGTCGTTCTTGCTGAATGTCTGCACGCCGGGAAATCAACCCTTCAGATTCTTCCTGCAAACGCGGAAGCGTTCCATATTTCAATTCAGCGGCTTCTTCCAACCGTCCTTCACGTTCGGCATTTTCACAACTCTGCTTCGCCTGTTCGATTTTTTCTTTCAGTGCTCGTTTTTCGTTGATGATTTTTTTCTCGTCGAGCCATTGCTGACGCATTGCATCGTTTTCATCTTTAAGTTTTTTGATTTCCTTTTCAATGACGATCAGCCGATTTTCGGACTCTGGATCTTTTTCTTTTTTAAGGGCTTCCCTTTCAATTTCCAATTGAGTGGTCCGCCGTTGCAGACGATCTATTTCTGCAGGCATGGAATCGATCTGCATTCGCAAACTCGACGCCGCTTCATCGATCAAGTCTATCGCTTTATCCGGCAATTGACGATCGGCGATGTAACGATGTGACAAACGCACTGCGGCAATGATCGCCGCATCCTGAATGCGCACACCATGATGCAATTCGTAACGTTCTTTCAGTCCGCGCAAGATGGACACTGTGTCTTCGATTGAAGGTTCGCAAACGGGAATGGGCTGGAAACGTCGCTCAAGAGCGGCATCTTTTTCAATGTATTTACGGTATTCATTCAAGGTCGTTGCGCCCAGACACCTTAATTCACCCCGGGCCAGCGCGGGTTTGAGCATATTGGAGGCATCCATTGAGCCTTCAGCAGAACCTGCTCCCACCAGAGTGTGTAACTCATCAATGAAAAGAATGATTTGTCCATTCTGGTCTTCAATCCCTTTGAGGACGGCTTTAAGTCGATCTTCAAACTCTCCTCGATACTTCGTACCCGCAACCATTTGCGCCAGATCGAGCATGAGAATGCGTTTATCTTTCAAACCCTCGGGCACATCTTTATGATTGATCCGTTGAGCCAGTCCTTCTACGATTGCTGTTTTTCCAACGCCCGGTTCACCGATCAAGACAGGATTGTTTTTGGTCCTTCGGCTGAGCACTTGAATGGTACGACGAATTTCAGAGTCTCTCCCGATGACCGGATCAAGCTTGCCAGAACGCGCTCGTTCGGTCAGGTCGATACAAAATTTATCCAGTGCCTGATATTTTGATTCTGGATTCTGATCGGTTATCCTCTGACTGCCGCGAATGGATTGCAGTGCTTTCAGCAAAGACGGATAGGTGATACCGAGGGCCTTAAAATCGGCATTGCATTTTTTGTGTTGCGCAAAGGCCAGGAAAATATGCTCGCCGCTAAGGAACTCGTCTTTCATCTTCTTCGATTCATCGAAGGCCTGATCCAGAACTTCCTTCAAAGTCGCAGAGATGTAACTTTGCCCTGAGACACCTGAAACGGTTGGGTATTTCCCGATCTTTTCAAGCAACTTGTTTTTCAACACACCGGGTTCAACGCCAATATTTTTGATAAGAGCCGCTCCTACACCTTCAGCATCTTCCAGCAAAGCCAATATCAAGGCTTCACTTTCGATGGCCTGAATGTTTTTATCTTCACATAATTTTTGTGCGGATTGCAGGGCATCTTGAAGTTTGATTGTCATTTGTTCGAATCGCATAAGTAACCTCGAAAAAATTGTTTCTCTGATTTTTTAATAAAACCAGTAGTGTCCGCTCACTCATCGCTTAATTTTATTGAATATAAATTTGCGAGATTTTTGATGAATATAAAAACTCATGCGAACATAAGCCAATCCTCAAACATTTGTTGCCCGTTAATAAATCGGATGCAAATTTGGAGCGGAATCCAGCCGGCATAAAAATCTCTTCCGGTACTATTCAAATAAAATCCAATTACCGAACTGTCAAGCTGGGAGGTATTTTTTACGAACTTGGGTTCAATGCTTGAGAATATCGTCCATCAAACGATTCGTAGCACGAATTACATGAGGTTTTTCAAGGTGAGATTTGATATCTACTGGGAAACGAAGGGTAAATGTCGAGCCTTTGCCAAGCTCGCTTTCAGCAAATATGTGCCCTCCCATCACCAAGGTCAGGCGATGGCATATTGCCAAGTTCAATGCTTCTGCACCAAAACTGCTGGAAAGACTGGAGTCTGTGTCGTGATAAACCTTGAACAGATTTTCCAGAATACGCGGGTTGATTCCGGCTCCGGTATCAACGACTTTAAATTCTATCCATTCTACATCGCCGACCCATTCTCTATAGACATCAAAAATCACTTTTCCTCTTTCTGCGGCTTTGAAGGCATTGCCTATGAGGTGATTCAAAATTCTATGGAGACGTTTATGATCTGAAAGAATTTCACCCAGAGGTTCTTTTAAATTGACCTCAAACTCAATATTACGAGCTTCGGCTTTGATGCGAAAGCAGGTGACGATACTATCGAGTAACAATGAAACGGGAACATTGGAAATTTCGATCTCTCCACGCCCCGATTCAATGGTGGCAAGATCTATAATTTCTTCGACCCATGTCAACATTTCCTGGCCGGAATTTTGAATGGTCCCCAAATCCCGAACCCACTTTTCGAGCCCTTCATCCTCGGCCGAATAGCTCAATAATTCGCTGTATCCAATGATGTGATTGAGTGGCGTCCTCAATTCATGACTCAGGTTGGCGAGAAAAATCGACTTACTTTTGCTAGCCACTTCAGCTTCACGAAGCGCGGTTTCTAACATAGCAACGCGATCTTGTAATTCCTGCGTCCTTACCGCTATTTGAGATTTGAGGGAGTCTTTGAGTTGTTCGTTTCGGACCGAGCTTGCTTCGGCTCGGTCTAAAAGGATGTTGATGAGAGTCACCAGCTCACCGCCACCTTTTACAGAATTTTCCAGCCTTGCCTTTGGATCGTTGTTTGCCAGAACATTTTCGAGTGCTCTGGTAATCTCAGAAAGGGAAGGGTCTAAGGGCGCGCTAGAATCCATTTTGTCTTTCCCAAAAACTCTTTCAGATGAGGCCTTTATCTCCAAGCCAACGTTCGCATTCCAGGGCGGCGGCACAACCTGTACCCGCCGCAGTAATGGCCTGCCGGTATTTGTGATCGTGGACATCGCCCGCGGCAAATACGCCTTCAATATTTGTTTCCTGAGTCCCTGGTTTGACCTTGATGTATCCCGTTTCATCCAGCTCAATAAAGTCCTTGAAGATGGAGGTATTCGGGGTGTGGCCAATCGCATAGAAAATACCTGCCAACTCTATCTCTCGAGTTTCACCCGTTTTAACATCTTTGATCTGCGCTCCGGTGACAAACTGATCGCCAATGGCGTCTACCAGTTCACTGTTCCAGATAATCTTTATTTTAGGATTATTTTTCGCGCGTTCCTGCATGATTTTGGAAGCTCTCAATTCATCCCGACGATGTACCAGATAAACGATGGAACCAAACTTGGCCAAATAATTTGCCTCTTCCACTGCGGTGTCCCCGCCGCCAATCACCATGAGAGGTTGATTGCGGAAAAATGGCAATGCGCCATCGCACACAGCACAAGCCGACATTCCATTATTAAACAATCGCTCTTCACTGGGAACTCCCATCCTCTTTGCGGTGGCCCCGGTCGAAATAATGATGGAATGCGCCTTGATCTCGCGATTTTCGTTCTTGATCACAAAAGGTCTTTGATTCAGATCAACTTCAGTCACATCTTCGCCAACCATCTCTGTGCCAAAGCGTTCCGCTTGCTTGCGGAACAATTGCATCAACTCGGGTCCTTGAATACCTTCGGGAAAACCCGGATAATTTTCAACATCCGTTGTCGTTGTCAATTGCCCTCCTGCGGACCCTCCCAGCAGGTAACCTTCAAACATGAACGGACTAAGATCAGCACGAGCCGAGTATATAGCAGCGGTATGGCCTGCCGGGCCAGAACCTATGATTACAACATTTTTTATATCAGACATGGTGGACTAACCTTCCCATAGTGATTTTATTAAAATTTTTCGGCTATTGAACTTTATTTGAATTGCCGACTAACTTCTTCATTTAAAAAAATTCGCTACTTCAATCAATCGCCTTGAAAATAGCATCTCGAACCTGATTATAGTCTGCGGGCAAGTCAATGGATGAAAATGCACACTCAGACTCAACCCCTGGCAGGGAATTGTTATGATAATTATATAAAAAATCAGTGAACTTCAGAGCATTCGCGGTGGAAATGACGACAACCCGATCGCTCGACTTGATCTCTCCACGCTGGATCAGCTTTTCTAATGCCGCAAGCGCAACTCCCGTATGCGGACAACAAAATAATCCGGTTCGATTGGCACGACCCACGGCGTTGGCCAATTCATTTTCAGTAGCATGTTCGACAATACCGTCAAAGGCTTGCAAAGCACGAATGGCTTTCTTCACGCTGACCGGGTCGCCGATCTGAATGGCCGATGCCAGTGTTTTTTGAGCGCGTTGCGGCTTGAAACTGTTGAAGCCATCTTTATAACTCTGGTACAAAGGATCAGCGTTAGCGGCTTGAGCACATACCAATCGGGGCAATTTCTGAATGATTCCCAAATCGTACATCATTTTAAAGCCTTTTCCAATGGCACTCACGTTGCCCAAATTGCCTCCTGGCACCACCACGAAATCGGGAGTACCCCAGTCAAATTGTTGCGCCAATTCAAAGCTGATTGTTTTTTGTCCTTCAATCCGCAATGAGTTCATCGAATTTGCCAAATAAATATTCTCTTTGGAACAAATTTCCTGAACCAGTTTCATACATCCGTCAAAATCGGTATCGAGTGACAGCGTTGTGATTCCGTGGGTGATGGGCTGAACGAGTTGAGACAGAGAGACTTTATCTTTGGGCAGAAATACGATTGCGGGTATTCCTGCAACGGCGCAGTAGGCCGCCAATGCGGCTGAGGTATCTCCGGTAGAAGCACAGGCTACGGCGCGGATGTTCTTGCCGTCTGCAATCATCTGTTTGACCATGGAGACAAGTACCGTCATACCCAGGTCTTTAAAAGAACCGGTATGCGCCATGCCACACTGTTTGACCCACAAATCATTCAGTCCAATCTGTTTTCCAAGACGCTCGGCCCAGAACAAATTGGTGCCACCTTCGTAGGTGGAAACAATATTTTCACTTTCCACATTGGGGCAAACCAGCTCTTTCTTACCCCAGACGGAACTCCCGTAAGGCCACTCATGTTTTCGATATCGACTCTCAAACAAAGCCTTCCACTCTTCGGAGGATTTCTTCTTGAGCTTGTCCATATCATGCTGAACTTCAAACAAATCTCCACACGTTGGACAACGGTAAAGGATCTCGCTTAACTCAAATTGCTGGGAGCAACCGTTGATACATTGGAATTTTGCGGAAAACTCGTTACTCATTTTTCAACTCGAATCAATACGGGGTTTTCATCAACACACTCAAGTTCACTTATTTTCTGGAGTGCATGTCGCATGTCTCTTTCTTTAGCAGTATGCGTCATTATCATTAAAGGTACGCCTCGACCTTTGGCGCATCGCTCTTTTTGCAGGACAGATTCTATACTGATTGCATGGGAACCCAATATTCCGGAAAGTGTGGAAAGCACTCCCGGCTGGTCATTCACTTTGACTCGCAAAAAATAAGCGGAAGTGATGTCGTCTCGATCACGAAGCGGAATATCACGGCGAAACTTTTGAGGGAACGACCGAGGTGCTACACGCCCTGAACTTCCAGAAAGTATTCCTCGTGCAATCTCAATAACATCCCCTACAACAGCACTTCCCGTAGGCAATGATCCTGCACCATGACCGACAAGAACATTTTCTTGCATCCACGGATCGCAGATTCTCACTGCATTCAAAACTCCATTGATAGATGCCATAGGGTGATCGTTGGGTAGCATTGCGGGATGCACACGAACATCTACACTTTCACCATCAAATTTTGAAATCGCCAACAGCTTGATCCTGAAACCAAGGTCAGCGGCACTTTGTATATCTTCCAATCCTATCGTTGAAATTCCCTCTACAAGTATTCTATCAACATCTACCGAAGTTCCAAAGGCCAGACTGGTCAAGATAGCTATTTTATGAGCTGAATCTATGCCTTCTATATCAAACGTAGGATCCGCTTCGGCAAAACCCTTTTCTTGCGCTTCGCGTAGTGCTGAATCAAAATCGCAGGAGCCATCGGACATCCGGCTCAGGATGTAATTGGCAGTGCCATTGACAATACCTTCAATGAGAGTGATGGGGTTGGCGGCAAATGCTTCTCGAATGGAACGGATGATGGGGATTGCGCCTCCCACAGAGGCTTCAAAACCCACCGTAAGATTTTTCTCTTCAGCCGATGCGAATACTTCATCCCCGTGTTTGGACAGAAGGGCCTTGTTTGCAGAAACTACGTGCTTGCCATTCTCCAGTGCTTTTAAAACGAAAGATCGTGCAGGTTCGTAGCCACCTATCAATTCGATCACGATGTCAATTTCGGGATCTTCAAGAATATCATTTACGTTTGTGGTCAATTGCTCCCGGCTGACAGGCACACCCCGGTCTGTCTCGATATCCAGATCAGCAATTTTTTTTAGACGCAGTTCTGCACCCAGACGGCGTGCAATCAACTCTCTGCTCTCTTCCAGTATACGCACAACTCCAGAGCCAATGACTCCAAAACCGATCAGCCCGGCATGAATCGTTTTCATTCAATATTTCCTATTTCTAACGGGGATTTAAAAAAGCTCTCGCATGCCTCGAATTGCCTGCCGTATTCGCTGTTCGTTTTCCACCAGCGAAAAGCGCAGATGTTGGTCGCCACCCTCACCAAAACCTGCACCAGGAGCTACGGCAACCTTTGCCTTTTTCAATAATAATTTGGAAAATTCAAGCGATCCCATGGATTTGTATTTGTCGGGAATTTTGACCCACACCATCATACTCGCTTTGGGCGGCTCTACTTTCCAGCCAATTCGATTCAAACCGTCACAAAAAACGTCTCGACGACTCTTATAAACCCGTCGCACCTCTTCAACGCAATCCCGTGGGCCATTCAGGGCAACGGTCGCCGCAATTTGAATGGGCTGAAACATACCGTAATCCTGATAACTTTTAATACGAGCTAAAGCATGTATGATTTCACGGTTTCCGACGCAAAATCCAACGCGCCACCCCGCCATGTTATAACTTTTGGACAGGGTAAAAAATTCCACACCGACATCTTTTGCGCCCTTGGCTTGCAGAAAACTGGGTGCTTTGTAATCATCAAAAACAATATCACCATAAGCGAAATCATGGATGACAATCAGGTCATGTTCTTTTGCAAATTCTACAATTTTTTCAAAAAAATCCAGATCCACAACTGCCGTAGTAGGATTGTGAGGGAAATTTATGATGATTGCTTTTGGTCTCGGCCACGTACTCTTGAAGGTTGAAAGTAAGGATTCAAAAAACTCTTCACCGTCGCCTATTGGGACGTGACGAACATCACCACCAGCCAAAATAAACGCGTAAGTATGAATGGGATAAGTTGGGGTGGGTGCCAGAATTGTGTCTCCGGGACTCATGATTGCCAAAGCAAGGTGCGATATTCCTTCTTTCGACCCTATGGTAGCGATGGTCTCCGAATCGGGATCCAATTCAACCTGAAAATTTCTTTTGTACCAGTCTGCGATTGCCAGACGGAGCTTATAAATTCCCTTGGACTGAGAGTATCTGTGATTTGTTTCTTTACGAGCCGCTTCACACAGTTTGTCAACAATATGAGGGGGTGTTGGCATATCGGGATTTCCCATGCCAAAATCAATAATATCCTCCCCCCTCCTTCTCGCCTCAATTTTCAGCTCGTTGACAATGCCAATAACGTAGGGAGGGAGTCTTTGAATCCGGGGAAATTCCTTAAATGACATAATTTTCCAATATTTTATTCAGTGTATGAAAGCAAACGCACGAAACATAGCATAAATCCATAAACCCGGCAACAGATTCGACCGGAGTCATGCTATTATATTACTCTACATCAGGATGTTTTATCAGTTAATAAGAGAAAGCTACACTCCACCTGAATAAGCACCATTGACTATTCTTCCCAAATGATTTGACACTCTCAAATTTAGTTACTCTTTACACCTATTCTTTCGAAAAGCATATATAAAAAATGGACTACTTTCAAATCATCGTCCTGGCAATCATTCAGGGATTGACGGAGTTTCTACCGGTATCGAGTTCCGGTCATTTGATCCTTGTCCCCAAAATTCTTGGATATAAAGATCAGGGGTTAGAAATCGATGCAATTCTCCACCTTGGAACGCTCCTTGCTATCCTTGTGTATTTCAGGAAGGACCTGACACAGCTGGCGATAAGTGCTTTCAGACCTCAACATGATGAGGAAATGCACCAACTCTCTCGAAATATCATTCTCGCTTCTTTTCCAGCAGGAATCGCTGGCCTTTTCGGTCAAGAGTGGATTGAAACTAATTTACGCTCCCCACAATTCGTTGCCTGCAATCTGATCTTCTGGTCGATCATCTTTTATTGGGCAGACCAAAAAAGCAAGAAAAGCACGGAGACGGTGCATGACATCAGAAAATTAAGTTTATACGCTGTTTTATTTATAGGAATAGCCCAATCAGTGGCACTTATTCCAGGAACTTCTCGTTCAGGAATCACCATTTGTGCCGGATTGCTCTGTGGCTTGTCCGGGGCTGGAGCGGCAAGATTTTCATTCCTTCTGGGAAGCCCCATAATCTTTGCGGCTGGTGTCTACGAATTGCTCTCACTTTCACTAAATTTACAGGGAAATGAATATTTTGTGATCGGCCTGGGATGCACCGTAGCATTTCTGGTTGGACTGGGCTCAATACACCTGCTATTGGGGGTAGTCAAAAGGTTTGGATTGACCCCTTTTGTCCTCTACCGATGCCTGCTTGCCGCAATAATTTTACTATTTTATATCTAATCCTGCTTATTTATAAAAAATACCGTATTCTTTATATCAAGTTGCTTTTCAGTTCGCATCCACATCCAGCAACACAGCCCGCTAAGCCCTCAAACACACACAACACGACAAGGTTCAGACAAAAAAAGAGCCCGGAGGGGAATGAATTCCCTCCGGGCTCCGTCAATTCCTAATGGATTAACCGCAGGTTACAGAAAGACCTACCGTGCCAATGTTCGTGATTCGAACTTCGCCACTGATGTCGCCAATGGAATCACCGCGGCTGAACTCGGTTTGCTTTGTTAAAACAACCTGTTTTCGACCCATCGTATATCGAGGATCAACACCTGTTTTATGGGCCCCGGCAGCACCTTCTCCAGGAAAGCCTTGATCATCATTTGGGCTCAATGAAATAGCAACTGTTGTGAAATTTGAAGATTTCCAAACAGCCGCATTTGCAGCACCACGATCATCACCAGGAGTTCCAGCTGATTCCAAGGTAATGCTGTTGGCATTATTACAAGAAACAGAGTCACCCGGATTCAAACTACCTGCAAAAGCCGAGCTGGCAAAACAAACTGATGCAACTGCAACCATCATTACAATTTTTTTCATTTTCAATCTCCCTTATTCTAGTTAACAAGAAGGTTCTACTTTTATTCCCCTAAGCCGTTTCAGAAAAACAAACCGAATTATTAATCTTTATAGCAATACAATGTTAAACGTTAAAGAAACCATAGACTAAGCAATTAAACACCGATTCATGTAGTCTTATTTCCTAATATAGGTGCAATTTACACCTACATAGCGCAATATGTCAACCCTTTTTACCATACATTTTTTAACAAAATAAATGCCTTCTATACACTCTTGAATCAAAGTTTTTTGAATATTATGAGTTGGAGACACCAGTGATAATTTACCATCGTAATCAGCGTAATGAATAGATTAAAAGAATTACCAGCAAGTCGGTCCATTCAACGCTCCCAAATGGCAATACCATTGATAAAGGCATCAGCAATATTCCCTGAGCAGACAATTCCATACAGCATCGTTTGAAACGCTAAGTATCTATAATATATTAAATAAAGATTTGACCCCATAGACAGGATATCTGATTCAATAAACCTCCGGCTTCATCGTTTTCTCAAACCTGTATTATTTCGGATGAATTGCCACGGTGGAATTCAATGCCTACAAACCTACTTCTTCTTTTCCTATATTAAATAACAGCTTTATTGGGAATCACTATCGCCTTTTGATCCGCAATTACTTCCACATCCTCAGTCAAAGTACACTCCCCTTCAAATCGGACATCTCCCTCTATAACAAGGGATCGCAAATCAATAATATTTAAGGGAATGGGAATCCTTGCTTGAAAGTCTTCAAGGCTGTCGAACTGCGCCCCTAGGCGGATTTCAGGCAATCCTTCTAGTTTTCTGATAGGATTTTTTTCGGGCACGCCGTTTTTAAAAATGAACAAATCCGAACGAAGTAGCAAAAGATCGCTCGTCTTTTTCACGGGTAAAAACCGATCCCGAGGGACAACTATCCCGCAAGCTCCCTCAATGCGATTGATTGCTGATCCGAGCGCGGTTTCCAGTTGGATGATGGGAGTATCTCCAACCATTTTTCTATTGCCTATAACCTCCAAATCAAAACCACCCCTTACCATCTGTTCTCGCAATGCCACGAGATTGATCCAGATATTGTTAGTGTTGAATATTTTAAATTTTTGCTGACTGCAAAATTCGGACAAATGTTCTTCGGGAACCGCACCTATTTCAAGAAGATTCAAGCGGTCGTTATCAACATAGAGCGTACCCCCTTTGACATCCGCTATGGTTTTGGGAGTCATTTCGATTAAAAAGGGAATATTATTTTCAACAATATGATTCAAAATTTTATCGTCGGGCAATGCTCCCAGGTTATCGGAATTGGAAACAAAAAGAATGTCGCGCCCTTCTGACACCAGGGAATCCCAAATCCCTTGTTCTTCCAGACAAAAGAAAAGATCCCCGTGCCCCGGAGGATAACAAGCTTCCTCTCCATACTCGTCTTCACTCAATGGGTTTCCTGTGTCTGCATGCAATCGCGGAAACTTATTTTGCAAAAAAGTTTGCCAGCGTACTTTTCCTGAATAGTTCTTCAACACCGACCGAGTTTCTAGATCTGTATAAAAACTGTTCATCAGAAGCAGTGGGATATCGGCGCAAAATTTCTGGTTTACCGTTTTCAATTGATCAAAAATCAAATCCAGAAAGGATTTCCCCTCACGTACCTCCAACAAGGATTTGGTTTGACCACATCCCATCGTCGTTCCCAATCCTCCATTTAACTTGCAAACGACCAAACGTGAATAGTTTTCCGTCGCGGTGTTTTTTGAGGGCTCTGCAAGAGTTTGATAATCCGCCAATCGGCTTGCCGGAGGAGATTGGATTCTGCCCCATTCAAGTTTTGTTTTCTCGGCCAAAAATCGTTGGTAAAGGCGCAGAAATTCGTCTCTCTGTTTTCCCATCAACATCGTATCAGGGCCTTCTGATTTCCAATTTTCAATATTCATAGCGAATGATTCTTCCCTCCCGGCACGCTTATGCTAGTATCAAAATACATTAAACCTATGTTCACCCATCCCCTGATAGATAATGCCATGTTGATTTTTAAAAAAAATATATATGCCCCTCAACAAGAGTCCCATCCAGAAAATCCACCCATACCCTTGTCTCATTATGATTTTCTTTTAAACGCTTTGGTATCTGACCGCCGTGTCTTCATAGGTCTGGCGCAAGAGGAAGAACAACAGGATCATCTCCAGAAATTATTTCCTCACGCCTCTCGATTTGGTGGAGTGCAAACTCTCAACGCCATTTCCAAAAATTTGCTTGAAGGATTGGTCACAACAAACACCTGGTTGCATATGAACGCCTATCACCTTTGTTATCTCTTCGATACACTTTACGGAATGATAGAAGAATACAGCTATGGAGACTTTGACCAACGCATGGAAATGTTTCCCGAAATGGACGGCGAAATTATTGATTTTGACCGATTTTTGGAAGAAACCTTTATATCGACCGCATTCCTTATTTCTCCTGAAGGCTTCAACGCACTGTCACCTGAAGAAAAAGAAAGCCCTTTGTTTCAAATTCCCTGCTTGTTTGGAGTCATCAACAAACTCATTCCCACTCCCAATGAAATTCGACTTTTGCCTTGCGAAAAAGACCCCTACGACACAACGGGGCAATTGACCTTATGAGTTTTTGCTCAATTGCTCTTCAATTCTCGCAATCAACGCAGGGTCAAAAGGTTCCATTTCGCTCAAGAAATGAGCCTTCAACTCACCGTCTGGACCTATCAGATATTTATGAAAATTCCACTGAACCCCACCCGGTGTTTTCGGTTGTTTCCCCATCATAAAATAAGCCAGTTTTTTGAAACCTCTGAACAAGAAAGACTTAATGCCTCCGGGTGAAATTGCAGGCTGATTGAAATCCTGCAAATATTGATACAGGGGATGTGGACTGCTCCCCAAAATTTTGACCTTTTCAAACAAATCGAATTCAACTTTAAATCTTGTTTGACAGAAATTTTCTATCTCCTTTTCCGCCCCTTCTTCCTGATTTAAAAAATCATTGCAGGGGAACAATAAAATTTTTAATCCTCTGTCCTTATAGGTAGTGTGTAGTTTTTGCAAGTCCGCATATTGCGGAGTGTAACCACATTTAGATGCTCCGTTCACGATCAAAAGAGTGTTCCCTTTATAATCCGACAAACTCGTCTCTTGACCGTCGATACGTTTTAACGTTATTTCATAAATGGATTTCAAAGTATCCTCCACAAATATTTATGAGACTGGCAATCTATTGAATTTTGCGGTAGTCTTAAACTGAAACAAATTAAGGACATTTTATATAATCAGGTGAGAGCTTTTCATCACTTTCACCTTGTTTTTTACTTTTAATCACGAACAACCCTTAACAAATAAGGACGTTGCCTTCTAGTAATTCACAAAGTCGTCCTTAAACAACTTCAATATTTTGTTATGCTGGCATTCAAAAAAAACATCTACACTTCAACTTCGCAGATTGAAGATCCTGCGCCCCATTCTGCTTTACGTCTGGAAATAGATCCTTTTGAATTGCTAAAAGCGGCACTCGAAGAGGAAAAAGAAACCATCGATTTTCTGGTACGCCAACTCCCCGAATTCTGGCTGGAAGACGGCAGAAAATTTTATCCTCATTTGTATCCTGTGGGTACCGCCCAGACCATGAAAACCCTTCTCGATAAACTATGGGAGGGTTTGATCTCGAAAAGTGGTTGGCACCACATGAACACTTATCACTATTGTTTTATATACGACGTTTTAATACGCTTCGCCTTCAATTATAACCATGATAACAACGAAGAGAGAAATAATACACTTCCTCAACTGGAAGGCAAGCCACTCCGCATTAAATTATTTATTCATGAGTATTTCAAAAATACCGTC
Source organism: Nitrospinae bacterium CG11_big_fil_rev_8_21_14_0_20_45_15 (assembly GCA_002787235.1). Classification (GTDB taxonomy): domain Bacteria; phylum Nitrospinota; class Nitrospinia; order Nitrospinales; family VA-1; genus Nitrohelix. The sequence goes on along the minus strand of PCWG01000026.1, from coordinate 37,161 downwards.
TTCCTCCTGACTCCCGACCAGTACAATGCCATGACGGGAGAGGAAAAACTTGAAAAAGGCTACGACTGCCCCACACAATTTGCAGTGATCAATGGTCTGGCACCCACCCGAGAGGAAACGGATTTGATACTGTCCGAGGACTACCCCTATTCCATCTACGTCTGAAGTTTTAGCCTGCCTGCCATGATAAACGTTGCCCTTGCAAAAGAGATGCAGGCCATTGACCGGCGTGCCATTGAAGAAATCGGTATCCCCGGTATTGCGCTCATGGAAAATGCGGGACGCGAATCTGCCCGCATTATTGAGGAAAAATTTCCGCTATTGCACGACAAAAAAATCATCGTCGTCTGCGGTAAAGGGAATAACGGGGGCGACGGTTTTGTCGTCGCAAGACATCTCGCCAATAAAGGGGCTCATGTCCGAATCATTTTACTCGGCACTGTTGAACAAATTAAAGCAGACCCTGCCGTCAACGCAAACATTGCCAAGAATATGGGACTGGATATTCATTCGGTTTCTCCCGACAACTGGTCTTCGCTCAAACATCATCTGCGTCATGCCGATGTGATCGTCGATGCTATTTTTGGCGTGGGTCTGAACAAAGCGGTCGATGGATTTTATAAAACCGTGATCGAGTCTTTGAATCAAACGGGAAAATACATTGTCGCGCTCGACATCCCCTCAGGCATCGATGCCGACAGCGGTAGTTTGATCGGAGCACACATCAAGGCCCATCTGACGGTTGCACTTGCACTGCCAAAACGCAGTCATTTTCTCTATCCAGCCGCATCGGCTATGGGAGAAGTACGCATCGTCGATATCAGCATTCCTCCACAAGCTGTCACGGCAGAAAAAATTCAGGTTCATCAACTTGAAGAAAAGGATCTCAATCTTTGGACTCCCATCCGCCCGGCAGACAGCCACAAGGGCAGTTATGGGCATGTTCTCGTTGTCGCAGGATCGCCGGGCAAAGCGGGGGCGGGAGCACTGACCGCTCTTTCTGCCTTACGCTCGGGATGCGGGCTTGCAACTCTGGCCTTGCCAGAGCAATGCCAGAAAGCTGTCGAGTTCAATCCGCTCGAAGTCATGTCTGTCGCTCTCCCTCAAACATCAAGCGGTGGCATTGCCCTTTCAGCAAAAGATCAGATTCTGAAACTTTGTGAAAACAAATCTGCTCTGGCACTGGGACCGGGACTGGGCAATGATCCTGAAACAGTCGAACTGGTCGCTCAGCTTCTGGCAGAATTGCAATTGCCCATCGTTCTGGATGCCGACGCCCTCAACGCGCTTGCAGGAAAAACCCAAGTCCTCAACGCCAACAATTCCATAAAAATACTGAGTCCCCACCCCAAAGAAATGTCTCGACTGACCGGAAAAACTGTCAATGATATATTGAGTAACAAAATCGAGGTCGCGCTCGAATTTGCCCGGAATCACAATGTCTATTTGATATTGAAAGGAGCCGACAGCCTCACCGCCTGCCCCGACGGACGCTGCTTCATCAATCCCACCGGCAACGCAGGCATGGCCACCGCCGGTTCGGGGGATGTGTTGACGGGCATCGTAGCCAGTTTGATTTCGCAAGGTCTGCCTCCCGACCGTGCGGCTTCAGCCGGAGTTTATATTCACGGCCTGACAGGTGACTTTGCGGAAAAAAAATGCGGTCAAGCCAGCCTGATCGCCTCTGAATTGATCGCAAATCTACCAACCGCTTTTCAGCAGGTGTTTCCGAAATTCACCAACACCTGAACCCGTTTTTTGTTCCTGTAGCCCTCCCGCAAAATACAAAAAAAAAGACCCACATTATCGAAATAACGTGAGTCTTTTAAAACTGTAAAAACGGCCTCTTCGCGAAATGAACCGCTCGACTACATACCTACTTTTTCACGAACCTCGTCCATCAGCTTGGCGTCGATGGTCGTGATGCCTCTTTCGAGTGCAAAATTGATCACCGTTTTCTTGGCCATATTGCGAACAAAGAAAGGAACCTTTTTAATACGTTCCTGAGCTTCTTCCGTCCAGATCAAATCATCTGCCTGCGGTGCGGCCTTTTTCAATTCTTCTTTACCCTCTGCCAAAGCAGAAGACACCACACCCAACGGGGCCTTGCCTTCCGCCGAGGCACCACCCATTTCAACACCCAGTTTGCTCACAAACTCGGTTTCAAATTTGTTGGTGAGCATGGCGATAGAATAGCCGCATTTTTTACATTTGAACTTCATGGCCAGATTTTTATTTTCTTCTGGCATGATACCGTCAACCTGGGTCTCCATTTGCGTGTCGCAAGGGATACAAAGAAATTTCATTACTCCTCCTATATCTGAAAAATTATTTTATAAAATTAAGAATGGCATCTGCGACCGTACAAATCGCTTTGCCAGTAGGCGACTCCTGATGTTCCATATAGAACAATCCGCCAGAGTCTGTTTTTCGTGAAACACGTGTATCAAAAGGTATTTTCCCGATAAAAGGAATTCCCTTGCGGGTAGACAAGGTTTCAACATCATCCCCTTCAAACAATTCGCCCTCTTTATCACAATGCGGGCAAACATAGCTCGCCATATTTTCAACCAGACCAATCACAGGAACACCCATCTTGCTGTTCTTGGTGATCGACTTGCTGACGATATGCTGAGATAACGGAGAAGGAATCGTGATTTCAACAACACCCGAAAGCTCGGGAATGAGACCCCGAATATTATCGATGCGGTCACTCCCCGGAGGCATATCAATCAATAGAAAATCCAACTCACCCCAACACGTGTCCGCAACCAGCTCTCGTAATGCGGTCGATTCCATGGTACTGACCCAAACCGCGCTGGCTTCAGCATTTTCCGTCCACATCACGGGTTGATCGGGACTCGAAAGCAACATATCCATCGACATGATACGAATACCATGCACCCCATTACCCGGTTGAATGCCCGACTCATCAATCACCAGTTTGTCATCAGGAGAAATGCCCAAAAGATGGGCAATGCTGGGGCCATTCAAATCGGCATCCAAAATACCGACGGTGTAACCTTTGTCAACAAGACAAGCCGCGATGTTTGCCGTAACCGAACTTTTGCCGACACCGCCCTTGCCGCTCATCAGGCAAATTTTGTATTTGATTTTGTCCAGCCGTGAACGGAGTTTGACGCCCAAGTTCTGGACCTGTTCCACAATATTGGAACCACCGTCTCCAGCCAAATCTTCGTATGTTTTCATGACTCTCACTTGATAAAATTTGTTCAGACAAACAAGTACCCCGCATTTCCACAGTTTTCATGAGAAAATGAAGGCGGTAAGTATAATATCATATAGAAAAAACTTCTCTATTAAAAGCAATTCTTGCTAGAGGGCACGCGTAAGAAATCTATTCTAAAAGATGTAATTCAGACAACAACGGCTCAAAGCTATTTTACACTTGCAAGTTGAGGGTCATTTATTTATTCTTGTGAGTCTTTGCCTGCAAGACAAAATCCCATAATGCAAACCCTTTAAAATTAAAGCAATCGATCGACCATGCCCGAAACGTTTACCCGAACTCATTATTGCGGTGATATCAACGAAACCCACATTGACCAAACCGTTACACTCTGCGGCTGGGTTCATACACGAAGGGACCATGGTGGGCTCATTTTTATCGATCTATGGGACAAAAAAGGCATCGCGCAGGTCGTGCTCAATCCGCAAATCGACGAACTTTCCCATCAACAGGCCCAGTCACTTCGTGGCAACTATGTGATCGGCGTTCGTGGAGTCGTGCGAGAACGTCCTGAGGGGATGGTCAACAAAAACTTGAAGACGGGAAAAGTTGAGGTTTACATTGATAACCTTGAAATTTTCAACCCCTCAAAAACACCGCCCTTTTCCCCCTGGGAAGGACAGGATGTTTCTGAATCCGTTCGCCTCAAATACCGCTATCTCGACCTGCGAAGTGACCGATTGCAAAAAAATCTTCATCTTCGATACCAGATCACAAAAACAACACGAGACGTACTCGATGCCAACGGATTCATTGAAATCGAAACCCCCATGCTCACCAAAAGCACGCCAGAAGGCGCGCGCGATTATTTGACACCGAGCCGAGTGCAACCGCATCATTTTTACGCGCTCCCGCAATCGCCACAACTGTTCAAACAGATTCTCATGGCCGCAGGCATGGACAAATATTTTCAGATCGTCAAATGTTTCCGTGACGAAGATTTGCGGCAGGACCGGCAACCCGAATTCACCCAGATCGATATCGAAATGTCCTTTGTCGAAGAACAACAGGTCTACGACATTGCTGAAAAACTTATCAAGGAAATCTTCCAGAAGACCGTGAACAAAACTCTGGAGACGCCCTTCCCCGTCCTCACATACGAAGAGGCTATGAGTCGTTACGGTTCCGATAAGCCCGACACCCGATTTGGTTTGGAACTGGTCGATTTGAGCGAAACCGTTGCCAACTGCGGATTCAAAGTTTTCAACGAAGCCCTGAAATCGGGCGGACAAGTCAAAGCCATCAACATCAAAGGCTCCGCAACCGCCTTGTCCCGCAAAGCCCTGGACGATTTGACCGAAGTAGCGAAGACCTACGGAGCAAAAGGGATGGCCTGGATAAAAATTCAGGAAGACGGACTGCAATCCCCCATCATCAAATTTTTTGATCCCGATACCATCGCTAATATTGTTAGCAAAATGGGGGGTGAAACCGGAGATGTCCTCGTTTTCGCCGCCGACACCGCCAATATCGTTGCGGACTCGCTGGCGCATATCCGGCTTTCCGCGGCCGATAAGCTCAACCTCATCGATCCTGAAAAAAGCAATTTCCTGTGGGTCACCGAGTTCCCCATGTTCGAGTACGACGAAGTGGAAAAACGTCTGGCCGCCAAACATCATCCCTTCACCGCACCCATGCAGTCTGATCTCACTGAATTTGAGAACACACCGCCAGAAAAACTACTCGCCCGTGCCTACGACCTGGTATTGAATGGCAACGAAATCGGCGGCGGAAGCATTCGTATTCACCGAGAAGACCTGCAAGAAAAAACATTCGCCCTCATGGGGATCGGACATGAAGAAGCCCGGGAGAAATTCGGCTTCCTGCTCGATGCCCTGCAATACGGAGCCCCGCCGCATGGCGGACTCGCCTTTGGGCTCGATCGCATCGCCATGCTGTTGACCGATTCTGACTCCATAAGAGACGTGATTGCCTTCCCAAAAACACAAAAAGCTTCCTGTCCCATGACCGAGGCCCCTTCAGCAGTGGACGCCAAACAGCTCAAAGAACTGAAGCTAAAACTAGACTTGTCCTGAATAAGAGAGCCCCTCTTGCTCTGGTAGCAAATGAGGCCTGCGGGAGGACTCGACCCATTGGCGTTCCTTTAGACATTAGGAATACCTCGACTAGCAGTCAAGAATGGACTTGACCCCTTTACTTTATAGGTTTGAACGATGAATTTTATTGGTAAATTAATCGTTTTATTGCAATCTCTGTACATACTATTCCTCGTTCCCCATCAACTCCTATCCGTCTATAAAAAATTCAATAAAAATCTTTTCAAAATTACATACCGGATGCGTCAATCCTGCTAAGAGTAAAACTTTATCTCCTTAGCCAAAATTTCCCCAACAAACCTTAAAAATCTAAACGAGCTATTTTATATGATCGCTCTGCTGGGAAAAAGTAAATCATTAAACATTTAGGCACTTCCTGATGAATTCAAAACTAGGCCGCAATAAACCATGCTGGTGTGGTTCAGGAGTTAAATTCAAAAAATGTCATCTCGATAGAGATAAAGATGAGCCATTAAACCCTTGGGAAGCTGAAACGATTTTAAAAAGAAACTTTTCCAAAAAATATTGTAGTGTCCCTACGCAACTTAAACACGAATGTGAAGGGAATATTATCCGTGCACACACTGTGGGGAAAAGTGGCTCTCTATCCAAAATAACAAGGGATGGACATGTCTATTCCTATAAAGTAAATTTCAAAAGTTTAAATGAAAATCAAGGCACACTGAGACCTCAATTAACTGGGATTAATTTGGCCTCAACATTCACTGGGTTTTGTTCCAAACATGATAAGGAAATTTTTCTTTCAGTTGACAATCACCCTTTTATAGGAACATCAAAGCAGTGTTTTTTATTAGCTTATCGAGCAATTTCTAGGGAGTGTTTCACAAAAACCTCCCTAGCTGAAACCCTGCCTCTTTATCACCAAACAGATAGAGGGAGAAATATATCTACACAACAATATATTCAAGAAATAACTTCATCCCTTGGTCTAGGTGTAGAGGCTGGATTACGAGATATATTCAGTGAAAAAAAAAGATTCGATGAGATTCTTATAAAAAAAGATTATGAGTCGGTCAAGTTTTATATTTTAAAAACCCAGATTCCACCAGAAATAATGGGGTGTGGTGGCTTTACTCCTGATTATGATTTCAACGGGAATCAAATTCAGGATTTGATGGATTTGGAATCCAAGATGGATATATTGACGTTCTCTTCAATCGCCACCGATAAGGGTGGGGCAATAATTTTCACATGGCATAAGGATAGTAGTGAAAGTTGTTATAAATTTATTCAGAGTCTACATAAGATTTCAAATTCTGATCTCCCTAATCACGTCGTCAACTTTTTTTTCAATTCATGCGAAAACATTTTTTTTAATCCTGATTGGTGGGACAACCTTTCAAAAGAAAAACAGTTAACTCTAAATGAGATGATATTGGTAGGAGTCCATCCCAACAGGCCAATTGAGGACAATCGCTTTATTGGTAATTGTCAAGAATATGTTAATTGGACTATTACGGAAAGAGTTACAAATTGTAGAGAATTATAAAAACAAAACCTCAATATTGAAGGTCGCTTCACTTGAACTTCAAGACTATTTATAGGATGACTATAAAGAAATTATATCGCTAGTTTAATTCAATTCTTTCCATATTCATTTAACAACACATTGCTTATCTTCCCAAAGGACTTACGCAAACCCAGCGTAAGTCCTTTTTATTTGCTGGTCTGTTTCTATATCGAAACAAGGACTATATAATATGCCCAAATTTCAAATCGATTGAAAAGGCGGGATAAAGTGTAAAAATACGGGCGGGGCTAATGCTCCAGCGATGGGATGTCGTTCAGGGAAGATGTCAACGGCAATCCATGGAAGGAGAAAGCCTGTATGTGGAAACCAGTCTTAACATTATTGATTGTTGCGGGAATCATCGCGGGGGCTATCAGTTCGCGTGGCAATGATCCGCTGGGCAATGCGATCACTCTGCACATGAAAAATCGTCATGCCGGGGTGCGGGGAAAAGCGGATAATGTGAATGGGGTGAAAGTTCTTGCGGATAAAAATGCAGAGAGTGAACACCGAAGTAAACTGTAAGCCGGGTTCTGTACCTCAAAACGAGGCGGCGATCATCAATCTAGGCCTGCCGTTGCCGACAGGCTCAAGC
>PCWG01000026.1:0-29665 GCA_002787235.1 Nitrospinae bacterium CG11_big_fil_rev_8_21_14_0_20_45_15 | reverse complement strand
TTTCCTTGGGGTCGCCCCCACTCCGCGTTACGGAGTATCCTGCCCTGTGGAGCCCGGACTTTCCTCCCTCGCAATGATAAGTCGCGACGGCGATCGCCCTGTTTACTTCGGTGCTTGTTCCTCTTCTGATTCTTCAACCCAATACAACAAACGCAGGCAACTCGAACATTCCTGAATGTCTTTGCCGATCTTTGCATTCACAATGGTTTGCGGCAAGATGTGCTGGTGACACCCGCCACAAATGTTCTTTAAGAGCTCTACGACGGCAACACCTTCTCTGGCCTTCGTGAGTTGGTCAAATTTCTTCAACCATGCCTTTTCAAGATGATCGGTGATTTTTGCTCGTTCGAGGGCCAGGCCTTCCAATTCAGCTTTGACTCGCTCTGCCTCGACGGCTTTTTTCTTTTCGTAGGCTTTGAATTTTTCTTCTTCTTCCTGGCAGGCTTTTTTGATGGCGGGCAATGCTTTTTCTTTCGACTCCAGGATTTCCATCACCTCCAGCTCCTGATCTTCGATCTTTGAAACTTTCTCTTTGACCACATCGACTTCGGCGATGATTGCCTGATACTCTTTATTCGTCTTTACGTTGGGCAATTTGACTTTGATTTTGGCCATGTGGTCGTTTTCATTCTGGACCGCACTTTCCAAATCCCGACGCTTTTTCTTCAAGGCATCAATTTCGTCCTGGGCTTCTTTGAGAAGCTTTTGCTTTTCATCACGAAATCCGGCACCTCCCTTGATTTGTCCGGGAATCGCCGCGAGGGATTTTTCAAGGACCATCGCTGAATCTTTAATTTTTTGCAGACTAACAAGCAGTTTCAGCTGAGGATTCATCAAGCTCTCATTCTTTGGAAGGGATAAATAATGAGAAATAATCTAGCATGACATCGGGGAGCTTGGCAAGTTTTTGTAAATACACTCTATACTCGGGACTACCTTTTGGGACTGAAACGAGACTCCCAGTAAATCAGAAATACGCTGGCGATAAAAATAGAGGAATAGGTTCCGACAATGATCCCCACCAACAAGGCAAAAGAAAAATCATGAATGATTTCGCCGCCTAGAAAAAACAGGGCCACAACCACTATCAATGTCGTGCCTGAGGTCAACAGGGTTCGACTCAAAGTCTGGTTGATGCTGGTGTTGATGATGTCCTTCAACAACAATTTACCGCGCCGCCTGAGGTTCTCTCGCACTCTGTCGAACACAACGATGGTATCATTCAATGAATAACCGATGATGGTCAAAATGGACGCAATGGTTACGAGAGTGAACTCTTTATCCAGCAAAGAAAACGAACCCACCGTTATCATCACGTCGTGAATCAATGCGATGATTGCGGCCAGAGCATACTGGAATTCAAAACGCCAGGAAATATACAGAACGATTCCGATGATGGCGTAGATGATGGCCAGAAGTGCTTTTTCACGTAAATCTTTACCGACTTTAGGCCCGACCATTTCGACGCGCTCGACAGTGATATCTTCTTTATTGAGTTTACTTCCCAAGGCATTTCTGATGTCTTCCCCTACCGCTTCAAGCTTGCCATCCGTACGTTGAACTCGAATCAGAATATCATTTGGGGAACCAAATTCCTGGATCGTGCTGTCGTCGAGTCCCATGGATTTCAATCCGTCGCGAACATCCTGCAGGGAGGGAGCTGTCTTAAACTTCAATTGCACCAGAGTACCACCGGAAAAATCGATACCATATTTTAGGCCGCCGTGAAAAATAATCGATGCGATACCAATCAAAATCATCAATGCGGAAAGGGTGATAGCAATTCGGGATTTCCCCATAAAGTCAAACGAAGTATCCGATTTAATCAGTTCCATATTTAGATGCTCAAACGGGTGATTTTCTTGGCGCTCATCGTGACGTCAAAAATAGTTCTGCTCACAAACACGGCAGTGAACATACTCGCCGCGATGCCGATGCAAAGCGTGATAGCAAAACCCTTAACAGGGCCTGTGCCAAATTGGAATAATACCACCGCCGCAATGAAGGTGGTGATGTTTGCGTCTACAATGGTTCTGAATGCTTTGGAAAAACCAGAGTCAATGGCCGCTCGCACGGTTTTTCCATTACGTAATTCTTCCCTGATGCGCTCAAAGACCAGTACGTTGGCGTCGATGGCCATGCCTACGGTCAAAATGATACCTGCGATACCGGGAAGGGTGAGCGAAGCACCAAAATAGGCCAGTGCTCCCATGAGCAAAACCACATTCAATACCAGTGCTATGTTTGCAACGAGACCAGAAAGCTTATAGTAAATCAATATGAACAGTATGACCAAAGCACCACCAAAGATGATGGACTGAACGCCCTTCTCAATGGAGTCTTTACCCAGTGAGGGTCCAACGGTACGATTTTCGAGGATGATTACTGGGGCGGGCAGTGCGCCAGCACGTAAAACAATCGCCAGATCGTGCGCTTTTTCTGTGGTGAATTGTCCTGTGATCTGCGCTTGTCCTCCTGCGATTTCTTCCTGAATCACTGGAGTGGAATAGACGCTGTCATCCAGAACGATAGCCAATCGTTTCTTGACATTTTCGCGTGTGATTTGCTGAAACAGCATGGCACCCACGCTGTTGAAGGTCAAAGAAACATAGGGCTCATTGAAATCAGAATCGTAACGAACTTCCGCGCCTGTCAAGGTCTCGCCTGTCAATACCGCGCGTTTCTTGAGTAATTTAGGTTCCTTTGTGGCTTCCTGTCCTTCTACTCCTTCTACACGCTCATATAAAATTTCGCTACCTTCGGGAATCGCTCCGTCCAGTGCCTGTTGAATGCTATTGTCTTCATCCATCAGTTTGAATTCGAGACGGGCTGTCTTGCCAATCAGTTTGATGGCTCGACCGGCATCTTTGATTCCTGGTAATTGAACCAGGATGCGTCGATCACCCTGAACTTGGATGCTGGGCTCGGAGACACCGAATTGATCTATTCGGTTGCGGATCGTTTCAAGCCCCTGGCTAACGGCGTTGTCTTCAATTTCCTTAACTCGGTCAGAGGAAATTTGATAATTTAAGGTCAGGCCTCCGTCAGTCGCCTCTTTTTTATCAAGGTAATAATAATTTTCAGAGATCAACTTTTCAACCGGGCCGGTATCATTTTTATCAACCAACAATACTTGCACACCGCCTTTGTCAATCTGCGGCGAAACCTTGTCTACTTCGATATCAAGTCCTTCAATTTCGCGTTTCAAATCATCGCCCAGACGTTCAAGACTGGTTTCAACTGCTTTTTCGACCTGCACTTCCAAAAGCAAATGCATGCCGCCTTGCAAATCCAGTCCCAAATTGATTTTCTTGTCCAGAGGGTACGCCAAAAAAACCGCACCCATAAGAACCGCCAGAATTAAGGGAATTTTCCACTTCAACGCTTTATACATACCTGAGTTCAATCCTTTTTAGCGGCAATAGACGACCGATTGATCTTGATTTTCACTGGATTCGGCTGTTCGCAAATTTGCAAAATTACAATGTCGTCCTTAATTTTTCTTATCGTACCGTGTATCCCACTCAACGTGACCACCGGATCGCCTTCCTTAAGTTCATCAATCATCTTTTGTGTTTCTTTTTGTTTCTTTTGTTGAGGGCGGATCAAGATGAAATAAAAAATCAAGAACATCATGATCATGGGAGGCAACATTCCCAGAAATCCCGGGCCTCCGTCTTGCCCCTCTGTAGGAGGCATCATAGCAATGGCAGTATCAAGCATTATGGTTTTCTCAAGTTAAATATAATAATCCCTGATATAATAATCCCTGATATAATAAGAGCAGAAGATCCTTTTATCAGGGAAAAAATTCCAGATTTAAAGGCAACCCTTTAAAATCTAATCTTCCGTCTCAGGTGACTAAAGAGAAGAATACAAACCGTTGCTTCTATCAAATCCAGCTGTTTTTGTCAAGGAGAAGGAAAATCTATAAACGGGCAGGTCGGCAACTTTCCGGCATCCTGAGGCCTGTCAGTAGAATGTTGGCACCACTCCGGCTTCGCCAGTCAAATCTCTATAAAGTTTATGGAAAGCTTCGGTCGTCAGAGACGGGTCACGCAGTTTCTCCAATTCCTCCGGGCTGATTTTCGTTTCAGATTTATCGTCCCAGGCGGAGGTGGCAATCGCTACATAGTTCGGCGGATTCAAACTCTGAAAAATCAAACCATCTATTTTATCGTTGTATTGCAAGGCCAGATCAATCGCAAATTGAGCGTCTTTGACCGCCAATCCACTTCCAATGGCAATATTGGTGGGAGGATGACCCCCGAGTGGTTTCCAATACTGAATCGTATGCCGAAGAACTTTCAGCGAATTTGATTTCAGAAACTTTCTCAATTCTTTGTTCTTTTTCTTTTGGGCATGAGCCAGCCAGATTTCGATGGTGCAGATGGTGGTTTCACCCGACTCACAACCTTCGGTAGCAAGAGCCTGCCCTTCAAAACCTTGTAAAGAAAAGAGAAAAATGATCAGACCTGCAAGAATTTTTTTAAGCTTCATTAGATTAACGTCCGTCCAGATTGAGGTGATTTGAGGCCATTGTAGTCCATCTCCCCCCCTGTCTGTCAAGATTTCATAGAGAAATAACGCATTAAAATTCAAGCCATGCAGATTTTTGGGGAAAATTCTTTTCTTATGGAAGAAACGCTAAAGTTACTCAACAAATCGCCGATAAGCCATTTAAGGATAATTATAACTTGGGAGGAAATAATTATGGATGTCTCTTCAGCTTCGGGGGCTTCTGCCCAATATCAGGCAGGTGCGGCCAAAACCGCTCTCAATGTACAAAAACAACAAGGCAACAACGCAATCGAATTGATTCAGTCTGCCGCCGAGATTTCAAAACAAACAGCGCAAGCGTCGGGTTCCTCTATAAGTGTTATCGCCTGACGATAGTTACAATCGTTTTATTTCCTAAATCAAGCAATTAGAGGTTCTTCCGGTTTCGGGCTCACGATCTGGAGAACCTCTTCTTGCTGTTTAGAGCTCAAAACTTCCTTCCTGTATTGTGCCACTTCTTTTTCAAACGCATCCAATGACAGAATTTTTTTGCTGGTTTCTGTTTGTATTTGCGCGTTCAGCACGACGACCCATGAAACAATTTTTGTTTTTGGCAAAAAGCTTTCGAGAGCATTTGCCTGTTTGCGGTTGATCCACAAAGGATTGTGAATCACTGTCTCAGTACGTCCGCGTTTCAAAATCCATTCCCGATCACTCAGACGTCCCTTCAGTATCCCTTTATAATCAACAACCGTGATGACAAAAACGCCGAAGGCTGAGACGATCAAACGATCGACGCGAATCATGGCGTGGTCAGCAATGAATGTCGCGCCTTTGATGATTCGATAAGCCTCTCCCATTCCAGCAAGGATACGGTCCAGATCGTCGCTTGTTTCTGCTCTGCCCTGAGAAAAAAACAAACGCCACAACAGATAAGCCAAAGCCAACAATCCAACCCAAACAAGTGGCCCTTTTTCAGTAAAATTCAAACCTTCCATCTTTTCAATCGCCAATATTGATGTTTACATTCATTGCTTTGGGAAACAGGAGCGGACCCTTGACCGCATTCGACCGTTTTATATTCAGCTCGCTACGGAAACGATCCGCATTGTTTGTTGTGATCGGCTTTCGCGACGGCAAATGATCGCGAATGTGCTCACCTGCCCTGCGGCCAAAAGCCACCACATCCAGCAAAGAATTCCCCATCAATCGGTTGGTTCCATGCACCCCGCCCGTTGCTTCGCCTGAGGCCCAAAGTCCAGGGGCATCGGTTTGACAGAATTCATTGATACGAATGCCGCCATTCTGATAATGCAGAGTCGGGAAAATCAATATGGGAAGTTTCGACGGATCAATGCCGAAGGGTTCCCAGCGATGAAACAATCCGGGGAATTGTTGCCGCAATGCCCCCGGACCATGTTTGATGTCGATCAGCGGAGTGTCCAGCCAAACGCCCGAACTCCCGGTGGGTGTCTCAACCCCTCTGCCCTCTTTCACCTCGCGAATGATTGCGGATGAGAGCACATCGCGAAAGGTCATTTCACTGACAAAATGCCTGCCTTCGCGATTGACCACCTGAGCCCCCAATGACCGGATCGCTTCCGTGACCAATCGCCCCGCAAGCGCAGGGGGATAACAGGCACCGCTGGGATGGTATTGAAAACTGTTCGCATGAACCAAACGACAGTTCTGACGATAGGCAAGAGTCAGGCCATCTGCCGTGGCACCGATATGATTGCTCGTTCCAAATCCCTGCAAACGCAGTTGACCCGCACCTCCGGTTGCGAGCAATACCGCACGGGCTGAAACGCATACCGTTTTATTATTTTTTCGATCCCACAGAACAGCACCCGATACGTTTCCTTCGCCGTCGTCGAGCAACTCCAGAGCGGGACTTTCCTCTAATAGTGTCACGGAGGTCAGACGCACCGCATCCCTCAAAACACGCATGATTTCGAGACCGGTGTAATCCCGGCATGCCAGCACTCTGGGAAGCGAAGCACCACCGCCCAAACGCAGACGGAAACGACCATCTTCCGTACGATCAAACAAACAGCCCAATTCGGTCAGGCGTTGAATTTCATTCGGTCCGCTTTCACACAAAATCTTGAGCAAACCCGAATCGTTCGCGCCATGACCTCCGACAAAAGAATCGGCAAAATGCCGCCGCGGAGAATCGTCGTGCCCCAAAGCACTTTGAATCCCACCCTCGGCCATGACCGTATTGGAATCACCCAAACGTAATTTTGTCGCCAGATGAACGGTCAAACCAGAGCCTTCCAAAGCCAGAGCCGCTGAAGCCGCCGACCCTCCACCGCCAAGGATGAGAACATCCGTTTCAATGTCCGGCGTTGGCTGAAAATCGGCAGGCAGGATGCTTGCAGATTCCAGCATATCCGCCAATTCCTGCGGGAAAAATTCATCGTCCCCGGCGTTTGGCCCCACACAAAGCGAACGCGTCTGTCCCGAATAATCAGGATGATATTTTTCCAGCAAAGCCTGCGATTCATCTGCGGAAAGTTCAGGCGCAGGAGCCGTCAATCGAGTCTGCCGAGTGTCTTCAACCTTTTTAATGAGAGATTTTGCCCACTCCATCAGATTCCAACCTTCCCTGTTTGCCGAAATTGCTGGCAGTGTTGCAATTGAGTCTTTCTGTCGCCCGACAAAAGATACGCCCATTCTTGTTCTGCTCTGGATGCATCTTCATCAACAGGCACGGTGGTTTCAGCAGAACTTTTTATCGCCAGTGAACGGCGCACCCACATGCCCATCGTGTGCGGTTGCACACGATCCTCGCAAATCGCCCGACACTGTCCACAATGGATGCAAGTCGTATAATCTTCGGCAACCTCTTCCAAAGCCCCGGCCTGCATACGCTTGATGGACTCCATAACCGGTATTCCCATGGGGCACACCGTCGTACAGGCATCACATTTCGTACATCGATCCAAAGTCGGGTAAGCCTTGCGGAGCGTGTCAGCAGACGGCTCCGAAGAAGGTTGCACTGGAGGGACGGGAGGAACGGGATAAGGAAAAACCGTCATCCCTTCTTCCACCAATCGACAACAGGCCAAATCAATGATCGTTTTCCCGGGCTTCTCTTTGAGTTGAATAGACACTGTGCAGGCACCACAAACCCCGCCATCGCAACCAGTCAAAATTTCTTCTGACCTGCCCGCTGACCAGATCGCATGCACCAGAGTGATTCCGGAGTCTACCTGCAATGGTTTTCCTGAAACTGTGATTTCAATCTTTTTATTTGGCAAAATCAGTTCTCTAATTTAATTTGACAGTAATTATTTTATGCTGGCTTTGAATGCATAAACCACTTTCCTGAATATTTTAAACAATCATAACAAATGTTCTTTGGATCGAAGCTCTAAATATTCGGCATCCAATCAAAAAATACGTTGGGGAAATAGCAAAAAGTCCGTTGGACGCGTCTGCTTGATTATGTTACATTTAGACAGAATTTTATTTTGAAAGGGAGCATATGTCCGGTCATTCCAAGTGGGCAAGTATCAAACATAAAAAGGGTGCCGCCGATGCAAAGCGCGGCAAAATATTCACTCGCATCATCAAAGAAATCACCGTTGCGGCGCGTATGGGTGGGGGCGATCCCGATGGCAACCCGCGTTTGCGAACCGCTATTCAAGCCGCAAAACAGGCCAATATGCCTCTCGAGAACATCACCCGTGGCATTAAAAAGGGTACCGGCGAACTGGAAGGTGTTCATTACGAAGAACACACTTACGAAGGCTACGGTCCTGGTGGAGCGGCAATCTTCATCGAAGCCATGACCGATAACAAAAACCGCACGATTGGAGAAATCCGCACCATCTTCGGAAAAAACGGCGGCAACGTTGGAGAGAATGGTTGTGTCGGTTGGATGTTCGAGCAAAAAGGACTCATTACCGTCCCGGTTGAAGATCGAAGTGAAGAGGAACTTCTGGAATTGGTTATGGAAGCGGGTGGCGACGATCTTAAAATTGAAGGGGACATGTATGAAATCATCTCCTCTATCGAAAACTTTGAATCTGTTCGCAAGGCACTGGAAGAAGCCAACGTCAAGATTGATACGGCAGAGCTGACCCGGATACCACAAAACACCGTTTCTCTCGACGAATCACAGGCAAAACAAATCTTGCGTCTCATGGATCTTTTGGACGACCACGACGATGTCCAGAAAGCCTATTCCAATTTTGAAATCTCAGACGAGATAATGGCGGCCCTCATCGAGGAATCTTGATTCAAGGAATCTCGATTCAATTTTTGACAGCACCGAACAGCGTATCAAAACCAGTTGCAGTTTCACCCGCTCTCATGCTCGCTAATATCATCGTCTCCGCCACTCACCCCTTGTTTGAGGAATCACATTAAATGCGCGTCATGGGAATCGATCCTGGTAGCGTTATCACCGGCTGGGGAATTGTTGAAGAAACCAACCGAGGGCTTAAGGCGATTCAATGGGGAAGCATACACAACCATTCCAAAACGCCCTTCCCCGAACGTCTCAAAAAAATCTACGATGGCTTGACCGATGTGATGCGCGAATACTCACCTTCTGCCGTTGCGGTGGAAGACATGTTCTTCGCCGTCAACGTCAAATCGGCTCTCAAGCTCGGGCAAACGCGCGGCGTCATCCTTCTTTCAGCCGTCAACGAAAATATTCCGCTCGGTGAATACAGCCCTCTGGAAGTGAAACAATCGGTTTCCGGTTACGGTCGCGCTGACAAGAATCAAGTGAAGTCCATGGTAAAAACGCTACTGAATCTGAAAGAAGATCCCGAACCTCTCGACGCCTCCGACGCGCTCGCGATCGCTATCTGCCACATTCATACCGCGGGATCAAACAACCGTTTGGCCAAGGCCCGATAATGATCGCTCAACTCTCAGGCAACCTTATTCTTCGTTCGCCAGACAAATTGATCGTCGATGTCAATGGTGTCGGTTACCTGGTGCATTCCCCTCTCTCTACTTTTTATTCATTGCCGGAACTGGGGGGACAAGTGGCACTGAAGATCCACACACACATGAGCGAACAGGCTCTCAAACTGTTTGGATTTCTAACACAGGAGGAACTGACACTTTTTGAAACGCTCATCGGTGTCAACAAAGTCGGCCCCAAGCTGGCACTGGCGATTCTTTCCGGCATGTCACCTGCTGACTTAACGGTCGCGATACAAAATAACGACATCGCACGTCTGAATAAAATTCCCGGAGTCGGGCGAAAAACCGCCGAACGTCTCATCATCGAAATTCGCGACAAGTTACCCAAACTAGAAGCAACTCCTCAATCGCATGTGGAACACTGGGAAGGAAATGCCATTATGGACGATGCGCTTTCGGCACTGGTCAATCTGGGTTACAAAAAAAACGAAGCTGAAAGAGCTTTGAAACTTCTATCAGGAAAAGACAAGGAAACTCCGGCCCTTGAAGTACTCATCAAGGAAAGCCTGAATCTTTTGTCCTAAAATGGATAATACATGATGGATGACGAACGATTGACGGAACCGACCGCCGATCGAGAAGATTCGAATTTTGAAACTACTTTGCGTCCCTCCAGTTTCGACGAATATATCGGTCAGGACAAAGTCAAAAAAAATCTCGATATATTCATATCCGCCGCACGTATGCGCGAGGAAACGCTCGATCACTGCCTGTTTTACGGCCCCCCCGGACTCGGCAAAACCACGCTGGCCAACATCATTGCTGTAGAAATGCGTGCCAACCTGAAAAGCACTTCGGGTCCCGCTATCGAAAAGACTGGAGACCTCGCGGCCATTTTGACCAATTTGAAACAGGGCGATATTCTTTTCATTGATGAGATTCACCGACTGTCCAGCATCATCGAAGAAATTCTTTACTCCGCGATGGAGGATTTTCAGCTCGACATCATGATCGGACAAGGACCGAGCGCGCGTTCCATCAAACTCGATCTGCCGCATTTCACGTTGATCGGAGCCACTACCCGCGCCGGACTTCTCACCTCGCCCTTGCGCGACCGCTTCGGTGTCATCCACCGTCTCGACCATTACACACCCGCGGAACTGGAAACCATCGTCATGCGATCGTCCTCCATTTTAAACATTCAAGTCCTTGCCGATGGTGCCGGTGAAATCGCACGCCGTTCCCGTGGCACCCCACGCATTGCCAACCGGCTCCTGCGTCGTGTCCGCGATTACGCACAAGTGAAAGCCGACGGTATCGTCAGTCAGGAAGTCGCCAAATACGCGCTGGAAATGCTGGAAGTCGATAGCCAGGGTCTCGACAAAATGGACCACAAACTCATGCTGACTTTGATCGAAAAATTCAGAGGAGGTCCCGTTGGTGTAGAAACTCTGGCGGCATCCATCAGCGAAGAAAAAGATGCGATAGAAGACGTACTCGAACCTTATCTCCTGCAAGCCGGTTTCATACAAAGAACGCCTCGCGGTCGCGTAGCCACAGAAGCCGCATACCGTCATTTTGGCATCCTTCCACCAACCAAAAATTCACAAAACACACTGTTTTAAAAACACACTGAGATGAGTTACTTCCACATCGGGCTCGCACTGATCGCCGGGCTGATCATCCCTGTACAAATAGGACTCAACGCAAATCTTGCGGATCGTCTGGGTCATTCGATACTCGCAACCGTGATCTCGTTTGGCGTAGGATTTTCAGTATTGTCTCTATATAGCCTTTCCGCTCGCCTGATCTGGCCGCCAGTCGGCGAGTTGACAAGAATCCCTTGGTGGATGTGGTGCGGGGGCATGATCGGTGCCTTTGTCGTCTGGGTTTCGGTATTCACAGGTCCTAAAATAGGAGCGATGACCCTGCTCGCCACTTTTCTCGCCGGACAAATGGTCGCGTCGATTGTCATCGATCACTACGGCTTGCTGGGATTTCCCATCCGCCCCTTGAGTTGGGAAAGAGGTCTGGGTGTCCTCTTGCTAGCCACGGGCGTTTATCTGATTAGAAAGTTTTAGGAGATGCGACAACAGATTTTCAGGTTTTAAGATCTTCCTCACGGTCGGCCCTCTGAACTCTTTCCCCTGCCGCTCACCCCTTCTGAAACACTGCAATTCAAACCCGCTTCCCAGCCGCACTTCTGCAACCATAAAAAATTAATGAACAAAAATTAATTTGCAAATCTGTAGCGCGATCCATTTTGGGGAACTATATTCCCTACAGTGTTGGTGTTGGCGTTCATTTTTTGAGGATACGATATCTGGCTTTCCCCAAACAATGAACATTGCTTCTAAAAATTTTAGAGGAGATCGTCATGACAATTATAGATAAAGTATCCGGCACGAGAGGGAAAATCCTGGTTATAGACGATGAAGAGGATGTGAGAGAAGTATTGAGACTTCATCTGGAATCTGCGAAATACACTGTGCTGGAAGCTTCCGATGGTCAAGAAGCTCTCAAAATGATGGAGTCGGGTTCTAACTTGCTTCAAGTGGGACTGATCATTTGTGATATCAGAATGCCGAAGGTCAACGGCATTGAAGCCATTGACTTTTTGAAACAACATGCGCCCAGCATTCCCATCATCGTGATCACAGGTTATCCCGACTCAGAACTGGCCGTTTCTTTGCTGAAAAAAGGCGTTCGGGATTACATGGTCAAACCCGTAGAAAAAGAGAAACTGCTGGCAAAAGTTAAAGAAATTCTCGCGGCTCCGCAAGACTTTCAATATGCCTGAACGGTAACTCCATCGCAAGGGTTTCCGTAATGATGGGAACCCTTGCAACGATTCCTCTAATTGAAAAGAAGGGGAAATGATAATGGAATTACGGACGGGCATAAAGGCCGGATTGACCAATAAGTTGATCTGGACCATGCTGGGTGTCGGTGCCTTGCCTTTGATGCTGGCAATGATCCTGTCTTATCTTCAAGGGACAAAATCCCTGCAAGGTGTGATAGGAGCCAGCTTCAAAGCTCTGGCTTATGAAACCTCGACAAAAATAGACTTATTGATTGAGGGTGAAATCTCCAGCAATATACGTCTTGCGGCGCACCCAAAAATTCGATCTGCTGTTTTGGATTTTGATAAAAAACATCTCGCCCTTGATCCTTCAATAAGCAAAAAAAATATTCAGAAACAGGGAGCCGACTGGCACAACAACTTATCCCCTCTGATCCTTAAATCAGATGCCAGTCTGGCACTCCAGAATTTTCTAAAAAGAAAAACCTTATCTGTTCTCGCAACCCGGGCCTTATACATCACGGATGCTTCCGGTGTGCTCCGTGCCAGTGTCAACGACTTCCCCGAATTTTTATACGCTCACAAACCGGAATGGGAAAAAACCATTTCAGGAGGTAAAGATTTTGTTTACATCGGCCCTCTGACCTTCGACACAAAGCTGAAATCATTCCTGATGACTTTCGCCTTTCCCATCCTGGATGAAAATGAAAAAACCATCGGAGTCCTTCACCATGTCTTTGATGCGAAAGAATTTTTTTCAGGCTCCATTGAACCCATCACTTTTGGTCAAACGGGACATGTCATGTTGATTGATTCGATGGGGATAGTGATCGACTGTCCTATTTTGCCAACGGGATTTCTATTACCGGACCCGACTCTCGTCAAACAGGTGACTAAAAATAAACCCGACTGGGCGAAAACCATGGGAGATGGTCACGGCGGTCGGGAACTTTCCATCATTGGATTTTCTCCCTTGGAACGTACAGGGAAATGGATTTCTAAATCGCAGGGCAAATCCATATTTACTTTTGCATGGCAGGCCTCGGATGAACTGTTTGCACCTATGAATAAACTTTTTTCATGGGTCGCCATGGCTGGAGTGGTCTCCATTTTATTGATCGCCTTCATGGGTTCTCTGGCGGCAAAAAAAATTGTTCAACCCATTCGCAAACTCCAGAGGGCCGCTGAGCGCATAGGCAAAGGGGAAAAAGTCGAAGCACTGGAAATAAAAACCGGCGACGAACTGGAAGCTTTGGCCAATGAAGTAAACCAAATGAATAACTTACTGCAAAAATCTTTCTCAGGATTGGAAAATCAGGTACGTCGCAAAACAGAGGAAGTGCTCTACCTCAAAGAATACACCGATAGCATCCTCAAAAGTGTTCCCGATGCGGTCGCCATTTTTAATCCGAATTTGAAAATCGAATACGTCAACGCGGCTTTTGAATCCATTGCCCTGAAAACTTCAGAACAACTTCGCGGTTGTACTTTAATGGACCTTGATCGCGAACCGGATTCCAGCTGGTGCAAGGTGCAAGACGCACTCGTAAATTTTCACAATGAAATCCTTTCTGTCGAAATTGAAGGGATAAAAAATCAACCCCTTAAATGTTATACTGCCCGCGACCCGCTTGCCCCCAAAGTATCTCCCTCTTTACAAAGTTTGAAACAGACGATCAAGCTGGGTTCTAAAATTTTCGCATTCCAGATATTCAATATTGTCATTCACGATGACAGCGGCAAACGCCTCGGGCTTCTCTTAAGAGATGTCACGGAAGATGTGGAGTTGCACGACCAATTGGCGATGGCGGAAAAACTTGCAGGACTGGGGACTCTCACCGCCGGCATTGCACATGAGTTGAACAATCCACTGGTTTCCATCATGGGTTTCACAGAAGCCATACTTGCCGAAACAGACAGTGAAAAAATCCAAAGATTTGCCGGTAAAGTTTTTGATCGTTCGAAACACATGTCGTCCATTATTCTCAATATGTCGGGGTATTCCCGATCAGCTCTTTCAGCGGTAGAGAAAGATGTAGACCTCAACGAACGCATCGATGCGGCCATTGACATTGCGATTCTTACAACTTACAACAATGACATCCATCTCGATAAAAAGTTTTCGGACCTGCCACCCATCAAGGCGAAGCCTGAAGAAATCCAGCAAATATTCATCAATCTACTGGTCAATGCCGTTCAAGCGATGGAGGGTAAAGGGGAATTGGAAATCTCTACCGTAAGAGATAATGGCAATGTGATCGCGAAAATCAAAGACTCGGGTCCCGGCATTCCTAAAGAATTTTTATCAAAAATCTACGATCCCTTTTTCACGACCAAAGAGCAAGGGAAAGGAACCGGTTTGGGTTTGAATATTGTTCATCAACTGGTTTTAAAATACGGTGGCAAAATAGATGTATCATCTGACCCAAACCAGGGCACCACTTTCTCTCTGAGCTTCCCGATCAGTCCATCCTGAACAAACTGCTTCTGTATCTACAAAACCTCAGATTAAAACAAATATTACCCTCCCCTGCTGTCCAATAATTATTTTTTTGATGTACCTTTTGCCTGCAGAAGAAGATCGCCGCTTATCTATAGAACATGATATCTTCAGGAGAGGTTCCCTAATATTTTTACGCTATGATCCTTAATCAAACGTCACAGACCTGACTCTCTCAAAGGAATCAAAATGGCAGAATCCCATAAAGGGCTGTTCGATCATCCCCTTCTCGGGTACGGGTTCAGACCCTTTTTCTTGTTGGGTGCGCTGTATTCTGTTATCAGCTTGCTCATCTGGGGTGGATTTTATGCGGGGCATGTCACGCCCCCCGTCTTCATGATGGATCCTGTATCCTGGCACGCCCATGAAATGATCTATGGTTTTACACTGGCAATTGTTGCCGGTTTTTTGCTCACCGCTGTGTCGAACTGGACAGACAGCCCACCCACACAGAAACTTCATCTGGCAGGACTTTGCATGCTCTGGTTAGTCGGGCGTGTGGTAATGAATTTTAACCTGAGCTTGCCAGACAGTGTCATTTTGGTTTGTGAAGGAGCTTTCATCCCCGCGCTGGCACTCACTCTGGCGATCCCACTTTTCAAAGACTGGAACAAACGAAACTTCATATTTCTAATCTTGCTGAGCATTTTGTTTGCGTGTGACATGGCGTTCATTATCTCAAAAGACCGGACATCACTTTATGTCGCTGTGATGGTCATAATCTCCATGATTTCTTTGATTGGCGGTCGAATCATTCCGGCTTTCACCGTGGATGCTCTTGAGGAGCGAGGAGAAAAAGCGGACGAGACCTCGCAAACGATGTTGGATGTTCTCGCAATTTTATCTCTGGCAAGCATTGCATTGATACTCCTGTTCGCCGCACAGGAAAAACATGTTCTTGCTATCACTGCTTTTCTATCCGCCATTATTCATACACTGCGCCTGCGATATTATCACACGCGCAGAATATTGAATATTTCTATGGTGTGGATACTTCATCTGGGTTACAGCTGGCTCATTCTGGGATTACTTCTGCTGGGTGGCTCGGCACTGGGCATTCTTCCTTTCTCCATTGCGTTACACGCCTTCACTGCCGGAGCGATCGGGTCTATGACGCTTGGCATGATGTGCCGTGTGACATTGGGACATACGGGACGCAGTAAGGTTGCTACAAAACTAACCACCTTAAGTTTTGTGCTGGTGCAATGCGCGGCTCTCATGCGAGTGTTTGGACTTGTAATTGCTCCGAGCTATAGCATTGGGTGGATTATAAGTTCCGCAATACTTTGGGCATTTGCCTTTGCACTTTTTGTTGTCGGTTATGCTCCGATGCTGTCAAAACCTGCACTCGATGAATAGATCATCCTGATCTTGTGTGAAGTAAAATGCGGGAAGGTTGGTTCTAACTTGCGGTGAAGTTGCTATATTTCACTGAAAAATGATCAAAAAAAGGCCCCGCTTTAAAAGCGGGGCCTTTCCTGTATCCGAGCAAGAGGAGCTTCCGTTAACCTGGCGTTAACAAGTTTCCTCGGAAGCTCCCTTCATACTGTGACAATTAGACAAGGGATCACCTCCTTTTCATCAGGGGTATGCCATTTACACTGAAGGCTCCCCTGACGCCTGTCAGCGTAACGCACTAATTCTTCTATTTTAAAAGGTCTTCTATAAAAAAGTCAAGATTCAGTTTCATTTGCTGAATACGATCGTACTTTTCCAAAAAATACCGATTCCCTACGACGAACTGCAAGTATCTGACTTTGTAACCTGATGTTCATTGCAGGCTCAGCCCACGCTGGCCTGACTTGCACTCCACACGCGCTTGAACTCATGGTAAAACTTACAATCCATGCGGGTGCCACCTAAAACTTTTGCAGACTGACCGGTGGAGAATCCATGAAAATCCCGGCTTCCGGTGATGATCAAACCGAATTGTCGTGCCAGGTCTTTATAATATTCCACTTTGCGGATTTTCTCATGGTAGGGGTAGACACATTCCAGTCCCATCAATCCCCAGGAGGCAAGTTCTTCGACCATTGGCGGTACGTCTTCATACTCTCTACCTTTGGTGGGGCAATACAATGAATAGGCACGCTCCCCAGGGTGAGCCAATACAGGTATCCCGCCACTTTCTCTTATAAGACGCAGGGCGTCTTTGATATCAATATTTTTACGTAAAACATTATAGGGGGCGAGGTAACGGTCGAATGCGTCGCGCGTGCTGGACACAATTTTCAGGCGCACCATTTCCCGCGCCAGGTGAGGACGAGCTAAAACTCCTTCTGCTGCTTTTCTGACATTGTCAAACTCGATAGTTCCTTTAAAACGATCGGGAATCAAATCGTTGACACGATCGATCAGCTCTCGCATACGCTGGACACGTGCGTCGGCCATTTCCTTAACTCGGAGCGCCAATTCTGGCTTGATGTCTTCCTGGGCTCTGAAATAGGCTAAAACATGTAATTGAAAATCACGATAGGATACGGTGATCTCAATACCGGGAAATCCTTCAATCCCCGCCAAACGCGATGCTTCGATAAACTCTTCGATTCCTTCAAAAGTATCGTGATCGGTCAAGCTGAGAACGGATACAGAATTTTTCCTGGCAATCTCCACTAGTTTCTGGGGAGAAAACTCTCCGTCAGAATAAATGGAATGCATGTGAATTTCAGATTTCATCATTCGTTATAATAAGATAATCTATATTTGATGAGTATGATAACAGTATAAGTTCATTATTTCATATATTCTTTACAGACTAGGCTTAGGGCTGACACAAAATGCGTGCTTTTTGTAGCTTCGTTACTATTCTAACATTTGGTTTTTTGCTTTCGTTTTGCTCGTCTCCAAATGTTCGCGCTCAAAGCGGTGAGATTTTTATCGTTTATTCAGGCAATACTTTGGGGGAATTGAAACCTTGTGGTTGTTCTCGCGAGGAAGATCAGGGAGGCATCGAAAGAAGGGCTACCTATTTAAAAAAAATCCGGGCAACGCAGAACAATGTGCTGTTACTGGATACGGGAGACAGCTTCGACCAACCCACGCAACAGGGCAAGATCAAGGCAAGTTACTTGATGCAAAGTCTTTCCATCATGAATTACTCTGCAATCATGTTGGGTGATAAGGACTTGGTTTATGGCAAAGATTTCCTGAAAAATCAGGAGGGAATTCCATGGGTTGGCAGCAATTATAAAATCGACGGATTGCCCCTTCCCCGTTACCAAATCAAAAGCTTTAAAGATGGCCTCAAGGTCGCCATTCTCGCTGTCGGCGACCCCGAACTGTTTTATTCGGGCAGTGGCGAACAGATGGCTCCTGTGGAGGAAACGGTCCACACTCTCGTTGCAGAACTACAATCAAAAGAACAGCCCGACTTGATCGTCCTCATGACACATATGCAACGGGAAAAATCGCTTTCTTTTTTAGAAACTCCCGGAATAGACGTCATCATCAACGGAAACATTGAAAAAGCCACGGACGTGATAGATACAACGCCCGTCGAAAAATCCGGTAAAATTTTTGTACAATCCGGTACCCGGGGACAAAAAATGGGTGAGCTGAAGATACAAATCTCAACCTCAGGTGATAAATCATTTTCTCAAAAAATGATTCCTTTGGGATCGGCGTTCGAGTTTGACGCAGAAATGACCGCCTTGTACGAAAAGTATAATGAAGAAATCGAAACCCTGTTTTTTGAAACGATGACGGCGCGCCGAAGCAAGACTCAAACAAAAATTTACGCGGGCGAAAACGTCTGCAAGACCTGTCATGCTCAAAGTCATGAAACATGGACTCAATCGCGCCATGGTCACGCTTACGCTACGCTCAAAAAAGTCAACAAGGCGTTTGATCCGGAATGCCTCGCCTGTCACGTTGTCGGTTTCAACCAGCCCGGTGGTTTTGTAAGCGAATTGGACACACCCGATCTGGAAAATGTACAATGCGAAAACTGTCACGGCCCTGGCCTGCAACATTCAAAATTACCCAAAGCTGGATTTGGTGCTCAGGCAAACAAAGCCTGCAATCAATGCCATGTAAAAAATCACAGTCCAAAATTTAATTTCAGCACATACTGGCCTAAAATCAAACATTAAGTAAGAAGGAGCAATTCATGAAAATTGTTTTAGCACTGATTTTATCGATTATGTTTTTCATTCCCAATATGGCGTGTGCGGATGAAAAAATCAGGGGAAATTATAAAGTAATCGGCGATATCCAGAAATTGAAGGGTGCCAAGCAAATCGAGTTGAAGGAATTTTTTAACTATTCCTGCGGACATTGTTATCGTTTTCTCGAAACGGTAAAAACTTTGAAAGCAAAATACAAAGATAAGCTCCATCACATTAAATTCCCGGTGTACTGGGGCAACCAACAACCCTACCCGGCTCGCGCTTTTTATATTGCGGACAATCTGGGCATTGAAGAAAAGTTCACGCAGGAATTGTTCGATACCAATTTCAAATTGAACATAAATATTTTTCAGCCTCGCGTCATCCAGTTTATCGCCAAGGATTTCGGCGTTGAAAAGGAAATGAAAGAGGCGATGCAAGATCCTGAAATTCAGGCAAAAGTACAAAAATCTCTCGACATGTCCAAGCAATATGGAGCAGATGAAACGCCGACCCTCATCATCAATGACGTTTTGAAAGTTGCCCCCAGCTTATACAGTGGAAGTGTGGACGAAATGACTAAAGGATTGGAACAGATTTTTGATGACATTTTGAGCTATAATTAAAAGGCATTTCTTTAAAGATATCTCTGAGTGCTCCAAAAAGTAGTTTTAATCTTTTGTTTGTCACGCATATGATTTAATGAAACGGCCTTTTTATAAGGCCGTTTCATTCGATTTTGTATTATTGCAATTCACCACTAAAGGTCAGTTGTACGAACCCAAATTATGGAAAAAACTTTTAAGTATCTGCCTGTATTTTTCCTTGTCTTTATAGGCACAGTGATCCTATCGATCTCCTTTGAAATTAAAGGGAAATCATTATTTTTTTCCTCGGCTCATGCGGGTTTTTTTGATCGGGACCTGGAATTGTTTGAGGAAACTGTAGAGCTTGTGGCAGAAAAATATGTTTACCCTCCCAATTTCAAAACTCTGTTTGAAGGAGCGATTGAGGGGATGGTAAAATCCATTGATGATGAAAAACTGGCCCACAAAAAACGCCCCGAATTTCAAACTTTGACATGGAAAGGCAGAACGCTTCGCTTCCACCTGACTTATGAACACCAAGAAAATTTTGCATCTTTTGTCAATGTTTATAATTTTCTTGTGGATGAATTCGAAGGAAAAGCCAGCAAGTCTAAACTGGAGCAGGCCGCAATTCGAGGTTTGATGGATACTCTGGACCCCTATTCTCAATTCATGGACAACGAAGTATTCAGCCGCTCCATGCGTGATACCGAAGGAAAATACGGTGGTTTGGGAATGCTGATCACCATGCGCGACAAACGTCTGGAAGTCGTCGATACGATGAGAAATTCACCGGCACGCCGGGCAGGAATTAAAGCCGGGGATATCTTCGTATCCGCCGATGGAAAAGATGTTGCCAACATCCAGATTGAGGAACTGGCCGATCGATTGAGGGGCTACCCGGACACACAGGTAAAACTTTCACTGAAACGTCCTTCCGACGAATCCATTCAGGAATACACTCTGACTCGCGAAATTATAGAAATTGAAACGGTACGATATGAGACACTGGACGGACTCGTCGGTCATATCAGTATCACCAGTTTTTCAAAACAAACCGACAACCAATTGGAAGATGCTTTCAAACAGGCAAAAAAAGACAAGGTCAAAGGATTCATTCTCGATCTACGCGATAATCCCGGCGGATTATTGACCCAATCGGTTAAAGTTGCGGGGCATTTTCTGTCACCCAATCGTCTTGTTGTTTACACGCGCGGCCGCGATAAACAAGATTATTCTGAGTACCGGGCGGAATATGACAACAGCCAGCGCAATACACCCGTGGTCGTCCTTGTCAGCGGTAGCAGTGCCAGTGCTTCAGAAATTGTTGCCGGTGCTTTGCGCGACGTCGGGAAAGCCCTGATCCTGGGAGAAACCTCCTATGGGAAAGGGTCGGTACAAACCATATTCCGCATCAGCGACGGAGCAGGCTTACGCCTGACCACTTCGAAATATTACACTCCTTCTGGAATAGATATTACCGAACACGGCATCATTCCAGACATTATGGTAGAAACTGATTTGGGGAAAGATGTAGCAGAAGAAGGAATTCCTGAAGATGATATTTATCACAAGAAGAAGACAACTCTTCCGGGCTTCCCCTCTCTACGCCTCAAAGAAAAAGATGTAGAGAAAATCGTTATTCAAAGCGGTGGGAAGTTAGATCGTGGCCACGACGCACTGCTGGGCCTGGCGCAAATGGCTTTAAAAAACATCAACACGGCTGACAAAAAGAATACTCTGGAAAAGGTCCGGGAGTTAGCCGCCAATATTATTTATTGATATTTCAAACAGAATTTATACGGAGCGACACATTGAACATTATCAGTATCGATCATGAGAACAATCAAGTGCAAAGCGATTACCATGTATGGGAAATTGTTTCCAATAATGATGGAAAGTTTTTATTGCTCCAGCGCGAGGAAGAGGGGCGTTTCATCGCGGCTGAGGCCGATGTAAAGAAGAAACATATCTGGGAAGTCAAAGAAATCGCCTATCGTGGTCCCAATGGTGACACCTTCTTCTACGATGAAGACAGCGGCATCCTGAAACTTTGACGCTAAACACACATCCCCTAACCGCAGAGTTAGGGGAGTGAGTCCCCTTTACGGCTTAGGTCTGCAGAAAAATCGATTGAGAATTTTTTGAAAAATCAGGAGGGTAAATCCGCCGAGGAAGGACGTATCAATTGATTAAATTTTTAGTGCTGATGGTATTCGAGTCGATGCCACCCAAGTTGCGAGGGATCTCCATCTTCTTGAACTCTTCCCAATCGTCGCGAAACAGGTTGAAACCAAGGTAATCCAGAGCTTGCATAATTTCCAAATCGGAAAATTTGCCCTCACCGCATTCTATATCGTTGATCGCCTCTTCCAATGCTTCGCAAAGGCGCCCAAATTTTGCATCATCTTCGACCATCATAAAACTTTTCATAAAATCAAAAGCCATAAAAATTTTCCTTCTTCCAGAAGTCGCTAAGAAATACCCTATATTACTTTTTAGAACAAAATTCTTTTACAGGCAACATAAATTCCTGAATTTCTTTTTGAATCACCTCAAAGGCCCTGTCTTGCATCCGCTTGGGAGAGAATATGGACCCGCCCATAGCCACAGCAGAGGCCCCCGCATTCAGATATTCTGAAACATTTTTAGCACTCACACCGCCAACGGCCATTAAACTTATATCTTGAAAAGGACCTTTTATCATTTTCAAATAATCGGCCCCCATTTTTTCAACAGGAAAGACCTTTACCATAAACGCTCCGGCAGACCAAGCCTTTTCAATTTCCGTCGGAGTCAAAGCTCCGGGGAAATAGGGAATATTTTGGTCTTTACAGAAGTTGGAGACCTCTTCATTCAAGGTGGGTGCTACTAGAAACCGGGCTCCCGCTGAATGGGCAAGACGCGCCTGCTCCAAACTGAGAACTGTCCCCGCTCCAATACATAATGAGGCCAATTCATTCGCCTGCTCGATCAACGCCAGGGCATTGTCCGTATTGAGAGTGATTTCTATAAAGCGAAGTCCCCCAGCCTGTGCGGCCTGGAGGACTCCTCCTAATGAATGATTATCTACTCCCCGCAGGATTCCCATGACCCGCTCTGCCTTAAACAGAGTTGTGTCAAAATCCAACCCATACCTGCCTGAACTCATATTATGGCTTCGTTGGTCAATTGCTCGTAAAATTCCAGATAGGCGTCTTTTTTCTCCGAGCGTCGCATTTTCATGGCCGCTCTGGGGTGAAGATCCAGAATACCGGTAATCATATAGGGTATGGTGTATCCCCATTCAATCTCCTGGGCCAGTTTGACAAAGTCGGATTCCAGAATTGCCAGAATGGGACGCAAGTCAAATTTCGGATTTTTAAGAAATCCCAATAAAAGTTCCAGAGGGCAATTTCCTGCTGCTCGTCCAATACCCAATATGGTGCCATCAAGATAGTTGATATTATTTATAATGGACTCAATCGTATTGGCAAAAGCCAATTGCTGATTATTATGGGCATGGATGCCGAGTTCGCGCGTCTTCAAAATACGTTTGTACTTTTTCGCAAGGTACGCGATTTGCTCAGAATACAAAGCACCAAAGCTGTCCACCAGATAAACAACATCCACCGCACTTTCTTTTTCTATTTGTTCCAGTGCTTCGTCCAGTTCGCGCTCACGTGCGTGCGAAACGGCCATGATGTTTATCGTCGTTTCATAGCCTTTTGCCTTGATGGTGTTGACCAGATCAATGGCTTTATCAATGTCCTTGACGTACGACGCAACACGCATCATATCCACCAGACTTTCGCTCTGAGGGATGATATCGTCCGGGTTCACTCTGCCCATATCTACCATGACGGATATCTTGCATTTTTTCTCTTCTTTACCAATGGCCTTTGCGATGTCTTTTTCCGAACAAAATTTCATCGGCCCAAACTCATCTCTGCTGAATTGAGACTCATCTGCTTTATAACCCAGCTCAATATAATCAACGCCGGAAGCATTGACGGCTTTGAAAACACTATTCACAAATTTATCTGAAAACAGATGGTTATTCATCAATCCGCCATCACGGATGGTGCAATCAACTACTTTAATTTCCTTACGATACATTTTAGTGGGCCTCTGGCAAAAAAACATCGCCAACCAGAACGATGCTTTTTTGACCACGAATCAATTTTACAAAATAATAGTTTGAATTGATTGATTATATTGGGATAAATTGGCAGGGTCAATCAGATATTTTATTTACAGGCCAAACAATGCTAAAAAACTCATGCAACGGTCCGCTCATTACCATTAACTCTACTTCGAATTCATAAAAATCATGAAATATTGGCTCGTAAAGCAGGAACCGTCCAAGTACAGTTGGGAGCAACTTGTAAAAGATAAAAGCACGCTCTGGGATGGAGTACGAAATTATCAGGCACGAAATAACTTGAAAGAAATGAAAAAAGGGGACTACGTGCTCTTTTATCACAGCGTGGTTGGCAAAGAAATCAAAGGAGTCGCTCGTGTTATTCGAGAATTTTATCCCGATCCCACCGTCAATGACGAACGCTGGGTTGTCGTCGATATCGAGGCTGTACGCGCATTCGATCACGCTGTGACGTTGGATGAAGTGAAAGTCGCACCTCAACTTGAATCTATCGCTCTTGTCAAGCAATCTCGGCTTTCGGTCATGCCCTTGAGTCCTGTTGAATTCAAGACTCTGCTCAAAATGGGAAAGATAAAACTATAGCTCAATCTATCGTTATAAAGTTTTTCAAAAACTTGAAACGATCAATAAAGATTAAAAGTCAATTGACTTGCACGCCATGCACCTTTAAATTGCATGGACGTATGCGTGAATAGTTACAGCATTTGTTCTTTCATTTTCAAGTCCTATGAAATTAAACCGACTGAGTTTTTTTACATTGTGTCTTTTACTGGTTGTGCCAACAACTCTTCAAGCCAACGAAGCCACTGAACAGTGTTTGCAAGGGATATCACCCTACAAGCAAGCGCATGGAAAAGCCGACGAACAAGGCGGGGTATGGGCACAATTTGAGAAACGCGCCGAGATAAGAAACGATTCGGTTCTAGCATTGAAGCTTGATGCAAAAATTAAAGAACTTTTTTCCACATTGAATTACCTTTGCAATACTTTGAAGGGGGTTCCCTACGATGACCTTGGTCGATTTATCGCAAAAGAACTTGAGCAAATAAGCATTCCCGATTTTAAAAAAAAATGGACCCAGCTTGGGACACCACCTGAAAGAATCAATTCCTGGGTTGAGTATTATCTTTTTGCTAAAGAAAATCTGCACCGCAGTCTGATCCTTGAAAAAGTAGAATCAACGATTCAGGCATCGGGTCTTTTCTTTGATCGTTACCAAAATTTACTGGAAAAATTTTCATCGCAACCGCAAACACAGTTCATAGAAGAGACACGAAAACTACTCTCTCAGACCAACGATTTTTTTAAAACAGAACCCTATCTGCTACAGGCCGTACAAGAAAATTCCCGTTTACTTTACTGGGATAGAGACGAGAACTATGGTGGTTCTTGAGTGCCCGGCCTTGAATTAAAACACTGATTCGATTACAGACAGACTTGCCTCTTCAAATCTTCTATGGGCAACTGTCAACCCGATAAATATCAGATAACCCTTTTGATCCAATGGAGATGATCATGGACAATGTATTAGTTGTCGGCGGCACCGGAGTCATGGGCACCGCTGCCATTCAAGCTTTACGCCATCAATTTGGCGGTACCGTAAGAATTCTGGCCAATTGGTACGGAAAAAAAGACGATGGCATTAGCATCGAAGGGGCAGACGAAACTTTATTTGGGGATATAACCGATCCCGAATGTCTCGAAAAAATCAAAGCCTTCAGCGGTGGTAAATTCAAATACCTTTTTTATGCAACCGCATTGGGTGAAGTGGGTTCCCCCATCGCGAAGGTTGCCCCCGAAGACATCGCTCACTCCAACCGCCTTTCCTTTGACCCTATTTTGCATCTGGAAGAACAGCTGGATGTCGATCTCATCGTTGCGTATTCGACCTTTTACACCGTCAAACATCAATTAGCCACTTACGGTGCGATGGGCTATTCAAAGGAAGCCATCGAAAAATGGACGATCGAAAAAGGGCGGTCTCAGCACGCCTGCATTCGAGCGGGATTGTTTGAATCCCCCTCTTCCCGTGGCATCAAATTACTGTTGCGAAAATCGGCCAAGAATCCTGAGAAAATCACAGATCCCTTGATCCGTTCCTATTTCGAAAACAGACCTTCCAGCGAAGGTATCAAACTGTTCGAGGAAGGAATCTTTAATGAGGAAAAAGAAATGTACGGCGATTGTCGAACCACTCAAGAAGATCTTTACCAATCGCATCTCGCTTTATTTGAAAAAGAAAATCCCGTGTTTGTGAATGTCTGTGGGAAAAAAATCTGGCATACAACCGAGCCACTCTTATTAAAAGATTATTTATAATGCGATCAAAATAATCGTTCACTAAACCAAGCATTAAAATTCGTTAATTTTAATGCTTGGTTTTTAAGACCACTCATAGGATAATACATAGACAATAAATCTCAATTACTTACAGAGCCAGCACAGATGAATTCTGGAAATTCAAATCTAAATGGTCAAGGCCAGACCAAACTTTCCGAAGACGACAATTTAGACGAGTTGCTCCAAAGCGTTGTTCACGAGGTTAAAACTTATGCGGATCGCCTCGCCCATCAGATTACGAAACTATCCGATATCGGGCGAGCTCTGTCCGGTGTTCATGACCTGAGTGAATTGCTGGAAATGATTGTTGATCAAGCGCGACAATTCACCAATGCCGATGCGGGAACTTTGTATTTAAAAGAAGAAGGCAGTCTTCGTTTTAAAATCGTTCAAAATGACACTCTGAAGATACGAATGGGTGGAAAGACCGGAGAAGCTATTCCCTTTCCCCCTGTGGAACTTAAAGAAACCAATGTTTCCGCATTTGTCGCCCTCAAGGGTGAATCTATAAATATCCCCGACGTATACTTCACCGATCTATTTGATTTCACCGGCCCCAAAAAATTTGATGAGTCCACAGGTTACCGCTCGCAGTCCATGCTAGTCGTTCCCATGAGAAATCATGAAAATGACGTCATAGGCGTACTCCAATTACTCAACGCTAAAAATCCAAAAACGAGCAAAGTCATTTCATTTTCTCCTGACAATGAAAACCTGACGGAATCGCTGGCCTCACAGGCCGCTGTAGCTGTAACCAACGCCAAGCTCATCACCGATATGACCGACTTGTTTGAATCCTTCGTGCAAGTCATGGCTACTGCAATCGATGAAAAATCTCCCGTCACCGGTGGCCACATTCGCAGAGTCGCCAATCTGACACTGACCATGGCTGACATTATCAACCAACAGCTTGATGGACATTTCAAAGACAAACATTTCACAGCCGATCAAATGTACGAGTTACGCATTGCGGCGTGGATGCATGATATCGGCAAAGTCACCACACCTGTTGAGATTGTAGAGAAAGCCAAAAAACTCCAGACCATTTTTGACCGCATCCATTACATAAATGTGAGGATGGATTACCTTTTACAAAAAGTAAAACTGAAGGGAATGGAGAAAAAAATCGAACTGATGCAAAAAGGTGTCAGCCCTGAAATCATACAGAAAATTGACGAAGAAATGACTGCAAAAATTGCAGAGCTTAAGGACATCAAGGAATTCATCAATCGCTGTAATGAACCTGGAGAATTTCTTGAGGACGATAATATCCAACGTCTCCAGGACATTTCAAAAATGACTTACGTTGACGAAGATGGAAACGAACAGAATTTTCTTGATGAAAATGAACTTCTCAACCTTTCCATCCGACGCGGAAGCATCACCGAAGCAGAGCGTAAAAAAATGCAGGATCACGCCTCCGTTACTCTTAAGATGCTGAACCAAATCCCATTCACCAAAAAACTGAAAAACATCCCTCTTTTTGCTGGAGCGCACCACGAGTACATCAACGGCAAAGGATATCCTCTTGGACTAGCTGGCGATGAAATTCCTTTTGAAGGAAAACTCATGGCAGTCACAGACATTGCAGAAGCTCTGACGGCTTCAGACAGACCTTACAAAAAAGCAATGCCTCTGAATGTTGTTTACAAAATTTTGAGAAGTATGGCAAAAAACGGGGAGCTGGATAACGAGATGGTAGAGCTTTTCATCAATGAAGGGGTCTACGAAAAATATAAGCAAAAATATGAAACTCTGGCAAGTCCTGACACCGAAACCAAGCAGGATGAGCAACTCACCACAACTTCCAAGTAATCCTGCAGTCTCTGCCACTGCGATTCAACAAAATCCACACATTTTCAGTCGCATTTCAGAAACCACTTTCCATCTTAATGGCTTCATGAAATACGATTGCCCGCATCTCTACAGATCTACCGATTATAATAAACTCTTCGATTCATTTTCCCCTGTGGGGTGAGAAAAATGAATCATTTCTTTTTAGGTTGGTAAGGTCCCGTGCGCATATAATTGTCGTTCATTTTCATATGCTCATCTATTTGCACCGACCCGTCTTCCATGGCAGAGGTAGTATACAACTTGGACTGTTTCAAGGCCTTGCCCATCGTTTTATCAGATAAGATAGCAGTCCTTCTCTTGCGACTGGTTGTTTTCTGATCCTTCAATCTTTCCTTATACTTCTTTTTATCTTCGTGTGAAATATTTAGAACCATAACCGCCTTTATCTATTTTATTGAACAACGTGCCATCTATCTCTATGATAATAAGATTCGCCCACCATTTGGGCGACTATAAGTAAACTATCGAAATACGTTCCCATTTGCCAGTAAAAAACATGCCTCTGGAAAAAATCAAAGACCTGCTCCAATCTTCCGACACCGCCGAGCTTTCAAAAGCCGTCAACCAAAGCAACCATTTCGAAATTGCACGCCTGCTTCACAAGCTTTCTAAAGAAGAAAAAATCAAAGTATTTTCGGAATTGGATACAGAATCGAAACGACAGGATCTGTTGTACGAAACCGATCTGGACAGTCGTCTGGAAATTCAGGGATCTCTCGATCAGGAGTATCTTGCACGTCTATTGGACGAAATGCCTGAGGACGAAGCGACCGATCTTTTAAAAGAGCACGCCGAGGATACCAGAAGAGAACTTCTCAGCAGAATGGAATTCGCAGATGCTGAGGTTATCAAAAACCTCATCACCTACAGCGAGGAAACCGCTGGCGGCTTAATGACCCCGCGTTTCAATAAAGTTTCCCCTGAACAGACCGCAACGGATATCCTCGTTCACCTGAAAGCAGAAATCAACCATGATCGGTCGCCCTATTTCTACGTTGTCAAAGACAACGGAGAATTGCTGGGATATTTTGAATTGCGCGATTTACTCAACGTCGCCGCATCTGCCCAGGCATCCACTTTCACAAGAACAGACATTGCCTGCGTACAGCTTCATGAAACCTGTGAGAAGATAGCGAACCTCATGGATCATGAACATTTGAGTGCGATTCCTGTGGTTGACGAAAACAAAAAGATACTCGGAATCGTGACTTTTGACGATGTTATAAGGATGATGCAGGACATCGCCAGCGAAGATATTTTTACCATGGTCGGTACCGCCAAGGTGGACCCCTTCGCGAAACGCGTACGTGGGAAAATAACTGCCCGGGCCCCCTGGCTCCTCACTACCTTTTTGGGTGGCATGATCAGTGCCACAATCATGGCCCTGTTTGAAACGACCATTGCAGAGTTTGCGACGATTATTTTTTTCATCCCCTTCGTCATTGGTCTGGCCGGGAACGTCGGAATACAGGGTGCTACCGTTATTGTACGTGGCCTGGCAACCGGAGATATTCAGTCGGACAATCTTCTGACAGTGGTGAGAAGTGAACTCCTCGTTGGCGTGAGCAATGGACTCATCTTCGGCGTCCTCTGTGGCGGATTCATCGCAACCGTCGCCTCTCCGTTGCTTCATTCTACACCGATTTTGGGAATAGTGGTCGGAGCTGGCATTATCATGGCGGTAACCGTGGCGGCACTGATCGGTTCTCTCGCGCCATCCATCTTTCTAAGAATGGGGATAGATCCCGCAATTGCCGCCGGGCCAGTAGTGACTGTATCCAACGATATCCTGGGCATCTTGATTTATCTGACAACGGCCAAAATCTTTTTATCTGCCAGTCAGGTCGCAGGTTGAATGGACATCAAAACCGTATCCACTTCCACATATTCACCTTCGCTGACATATAAATCCTTGACGCTACCATCTACTTCAGATAA
>PCWG01000024.1 GCA_002787235.1 Nitrospinae bacterium CG11_big_fil_rev_8_21_14_0_20_45_15 | reverse complement strand
AAAAGGGGCTCTCCTGATGAACAAGCAGATGCTTAAATAAACCCGGTAAACCGTGGATAGGGTTAATACCCCATGGTGTCCTCCGGGTGCTTTTGTTTATGATCTATTTAAAATAACAAAAGGAGAAAATATGAACACACTTACAAAGATAGTTTTAGGGGTATTGGCATTGGCGGTTGTGTCGTTTCCGGGCTACGCCGAAACCGTAACCAAGGACACGACGACGATTATCACCGTCATACGGCAAGATGCGCCTATCTATATGGGGGCAGTGAAAGAAATTGAACTGACAGAGCTGGCGCTTGCAGATTTTAATTACTTGGCGAAAGGCGACACCCGTGCGGCGGCCCTGCAATACGCGGAGTACCAGAATGAACTGAAAAAACCGAGACCGAATCCAAATCTGGTGCTTTATAAAATGAAAGTCATGGATCGCGATTTGGTTTTAGCTGATTTTCAGGGAGCGGATGTGTCCCCGGAGCTCGCCCAGGCCCGGTACCAGGAATATCTCAAGGTGACTCCCATCCCGGAACAGGGACCGAATGTGCACTTTGTGTATGTTTATCATGCGCCGACAGCCCTTGGTGTTTAATAAAATCAGGTAAAGATAACAGACCGGCTGCGAATCATTTAACCGGTCAGGGGAAAGGAGGGCGTATGTACGGAATTGTCGGGGCTCTCATTTTGGTTTTGGACATTTTTGCCATTGTTGACTGCGTGAAATCGTCCAGCGATTCTGTCAAGAAGCTGTTGTGGATTTTGATGATTCTGGTGCTGCCGGTGATTGGGATGGTGCTATATTTCCTGCTCATTAAAAAAAGCGAGGGCGTTTAAGGGTAATGATATTTCCCTTTTTCAGGCAACCTTTGCCGGGAAGTTAAACTGACTTTAGTTGGAAATTGAAATGGACAGCTCCGACGTGGATAATCCACGTTGGAAAATCTTCGAGAGAAGAAAGGAGCTGTCCGATGAAAAGAATAGTCGAAAGTGGGAAAGAATCCAAGAAAGTTTTTGAGGGTATTGGCAAAGAATCGTGGGTGGCGGAAGAATTTGAGGAAGTACTCAGGAGCGGGAAGAAAGCGTTGGATGGGTGCATGATGGAGATGGGACGTATTCTTAGCGAGGCGATTATGGATTGGGATCGGCAGCAAGTAGCGGGGAAGGATTATGATCCCCAGAATGGATATGAGAAATGGGGCTGGCAGAAAGGCTCGATTTATCTCGGTAAACAGAAAGTGAAAGTGGCTCATCCCCGGCTGCGTAAGCACGGGCGGGAAACATTTCTGCGCAGTTATGAGCAGATGAAGAATCCCAAAGAGTTTTCAGAGGAGCTGTTGATGCAGGCGATGCGAGGGATTTCAGCGCGGAAATACCGGGAGACGATTACCCAAACCGGCGCGCATTTCGGAGTCTCTCCGACGAGCATCTCGAATCGTTTGATCGAAGCCACGGGGCGAAAACTTAAGGACCTTCAAGAGCGGAGTTTAAA
This sequence comes from Nitrospinae bacterium CG11_big_fil_rev_8_21_14_0_20_45_15, assembly GCA_002787235.1. Lineage (GTDB taxonomy): Bacteria > Nitrospinota > Nitrospinia > Nitrospinales > VA-1 > Nitrohelix. Next base: position 807 of record PCWG01000024.1, on the reverse strand, counting down.
AGACTTTGAAATTTTCGCGATCTTTTTGGACACGGTGCATCGGGGAGGCGAAGCCTTTGTGGTGGCCTTGGGAGTGGATATTCACGGCACCAAGCGGGGCTTGGGTTTCTGGCAGGGCGCCACTGAAAATAAAGACGTCGCCCGTGCACTGTTTTGGGATTTAGAAAACCGCGGATTAAAAATAGACAAAAGTATTTTGTTTGTCACCGATGGCGGGCTTGGAATTATCCGGATGTTGAAAGATCGATTCGGAAAGGATTTAATTCATCAGAGGTGCACGATTCACAAGGATCGCAACATTCAGCATCATTTGCCCAAGCGCTACCGCAAAGAAGCGCATCAAAGGTTTCGTAACGTCCTGGGTCTCAATGACTACGCGGATGCAAAAGCCGGGATGAAAGATTTCCAAACTTGGTTGCGCCAGATCAATGAATCGGCTGCAGACTCCCTGCTGGAAGCTCAAGAAGAACTTTTAACGCTGCACCGGCTGAAGGTGCCGCATCTGTTGCGAAAGCTCCTGCATTCGACAAATCCCATCGAATCATTATTTTCACAGGTCCGCCACTGCGAGAAAAATATCAAACGCTACCGCGGATCAAAAATGTCCCAGCGCTGGCTGGCGGCGGTGGTCTTGCATGCGGAAGAAACTTTTCGCACGGTGAAGGGATTTCAGGATATCAAAACCGTGATGGACCAAATCAAAGCCATGCAGGGTTTCAAGGAAAAAGAAGGGCTTTTGCAAGCGGCGTAATAATGGAAAAGCAAAAACTGTCCAAATTAAATTTCAACTAAGGACTGGACAACTTC
>PCWG01000018.1:67625-102411 GCA_002787235.1 Nitrospinae bacterium CG11_big_fil_rev_8_21_14_0_20_45_15 | reverse complement strand
CCTGCAAGAATTTCCTCCTGTTTAATCTCATTTTCTTCATGCCCTCCCAATTAAATGGATTCGAAATACTACTTGAATAAACTCATTCAACTAAAACTAGCACTTCTATATAAACTACAATAGCTTTTCAACACCAGTACTTCTGCTCTTGGTTTGGATTACAATCCCCCCCCATGCGACAGAAACTTTATCTCTAGCGGAGATACGACTAAAGATCACCCCACTCCTGCACGCAATTCATACACTTCAATACAGCGGTCACAGGCACCATCCCTGTTCTCCCAATCTGGGAAGTCGATCTGAATGGCTTCGAGAACCATTTCATCACAAATACTTTCAGGATCGTCAACCCAGTTATAAGTCGGAAATTTACACAGCGGACAAGGTGCACCCTGCAAATGGATGTAGTCTCTTTCCTCTTCAGTAAATTCAACATCATCAATATATTTGGTCATGAGAGTTTCCAAGTCGGTCGCCATGGACAACAACTCTTCATGAGTAAACACTTCTGTACGCCACACGCCTTCAAAGATTCCTCTTCTTTGTTTGTCGGGAACCTTGCGATAGAAGTTATCAAATTCGCGGAATCTGGCTTCCTTCGGCATGGTGGAGATAACACCCATTCGCTCAAGGCGGGAGTCTACGTACATGTTCCATAACAAACGGAACCGTGCTGTTATCAGATTTTTGATAGAAGGATTGCCGGGTATGAATGCATCTTCATAATCGAATTCAGGATCTACCATATCCTTGGCATGCATGAATTCCTGAATCAAAAAAGCTCCCAGGTCTTTAACGTCTTCCGGGTTAGAGAAGCGACTGGCAAGAACTCTCAATTCTATAATCGGTCTGCCGGAAATTCGATTCAAAACGTTCGATCCCTCGTCCACTTTATTGATCGCTCGCTTCACGACAACTTCCTTGATCCTCTCCTCAAAATCGCGAGCTAGGTCGTACGCGATATCATCTTCATCCACTTCTACAGGAGCTTGGGAAGCTGAATCTTCAGTTGGATTGTAATCGCTTGGTACTACTGAAGATTTTTCTTCTGGGGTGGCGGGAGATGCTTCACTTGAGGGGGATTCTGAACTTTCTGACGCTGGACTTTCTGACTCTGAATTTTCTTCTGAAGACTCTTCTAATGATTCCTGCGCTGTATCGTCTTCAATTTTTGTCTTTGCTTCAAGCAGGGACGGGGCAGTCTCTATCCGACGTCTCGCACGTTTTCTTTTTGGGATAAGACCACAAGCCTCCAAGGCCCTCAAAACATGATCGCCGAGTTTCAATCTCTCAACGAAAAATATTTTATTTACCTTTTCAAAGGCGATCTCCCTGTCATCTTCCGGGAGTTCATAAATAGGATCGGCCAAGGAATGATATTCATCGTACTCGGATCGATACCCAGATCGTTCTAAATGGTTGAGATGTCTGAAGACAGACTCTTCCATCAACTGCGGGCTAAAGGAAATTTTCATAAAGAGCTTTTAACCGCTTGGATTATTAGGAAAACTATGAAGTTTTCTTTTTCTATTTTTCTAGTTAATATATAGTTTTATAGGTACTTTCCGGCTCATTGTCAAGGGAAATCAAGTTCACGATTGATACGATAAAGTACCAGAAAATCAAGACTTCTCAATGACCACATTCCCCCTTTTTCAAAGAAGAATAGCAACCTATTGTTTTCAAATGGGTTATTAGCCAAGCACTCTTAAACTCTGTTTCAGTGCTACTTCTTAAACCAATTGCAAAACCACACTCATTCTAGCGTTGATCAACGCTATCTTTCATTTTCGCAATTTCTTCAATGGTAGAAACCAGTTCTTCGGGATCTCCCATTTTCTTTGACAACTCTTTCGCCATATCCAGATATTTAGTGCCTTCCTCTTTTCTGGAAACAACGATTTCCATACGGGCAATGGTGAGCAGTAACTGAATCAAATTGCCCCAATTTTTTACTGTTGTAAAGTTTTCTACGGCTTGATCAAAATATTTTTCTGCTGTTTCAAATTCGCCGTCCCGGAATTTCAAATTGCCGAGATAGGTCTGGTCTTTGCCAACTCCGTTGAAATCCTGAATTTCCTCAGTCAGTTTCAAAGCCTGCAAATAATTTTGCTCGGCTTCTAACCTTTTACCATTAGAAAATTCCAGGTTGCCAAGGTTTCTGAAATCTTCTGCGATCTCTTTTTTATTCTTCATTCGCACGGATATATCGTAGGCGGCTTTAAATTTTTCCTCCGCTTTTTCTCTATATCCACGCTCAAGATAATATTTGCCCAAATTTCTAAAGTCAATGACCTGCTCTGATGGGTCGCCAAGTTTTTGTGAAAGTTCAAAGGCCTGCAAATAATACTCTTCTTGTTTATTACGATCCTTCTTTTCGGAATATATTTGCGCCAGGGTTCGACTGTCGTGACAACAACCTCTGTCGTCCTGAGCCTCTTTTGAAGCTTCCAAGGCCAAGAGACCGTATTTCAAGGCCTGATTCCAATCTTCTTTTTTTTGATAGAGGTTGCACTGGTTCCTGTAATCTTCGGCCACTCCCCATTTGTTGCCAAGTCGTTTGTTTATCTCAAGGGACTTCAGATAGTGTTTCTCGGCCGCGACCCAATCTGTTTTTTGAAGACACAGGTTGCCCAGGTTTTGGTGATCCCGGATCAATCCATTTTCATTATTCTGCGCCTTGTTTAATTTGAAGGCTTTCTTCATGGATTTTTCAGCCAGATCCAGTCTGCCACTCATCAAAAGAACGGAACCGTGGTTGGCGTAGAGCTCGTTCATGCCATCCGCGTCAGAAAGTTTCTCTTTTATCTGGATAGCGGCATCAAAATGTTCTGCGGCGGTTTCGGGTGCGTTCAGCTCCATGTACATATTCCCCAGGCTGATTCGTGTCTGGGTGATCCCGCTTTCGTCTTTTTTCTTTTCTTTCAATGTTAATACTTCTTGCAGGGTAGCGATGGCTTCCTTTGGCTGATTGGCCAGTATATAGAGATTCCCCAACTCGTCCAGAAGGTTGAATCTCTTGTCTTCGTCTTTTTCTGTTGCAGGGCTTTTGAGCTCTGCAAGCAGTTCTTCCCGACGCTTTTCCAAATACTCTGGCATTCGCATGATATAGAGAATTTTTTCCTGCACCAAATTGTGATTTTGGTTATCTTTCAGGCTCTCATAAAGTCCGCTGGCTCTCATATAGAAGCCTTCGGCTTGCGCGAAATCTTTCTTCTTCAAATAGATATCGGCCAAAACCTCACACTGCATTGCCATCCCTTTTTCGTTATTGGATTGCTCCATCAACTCAAGGGACTTGTGGTAGTTTTCCAATGCGGAATCCCAGTCGCTTTGCAGGGCTTTGACGTCGCCCAGATTGGCATAACCTCGCGCCAATCCATCGTTGTCCCCGATCTGATTCATCAAGGGCAAAGTCTGGCTGTAATAATCCCAGGCTTTTTCCAATTCTTTTTTATGCAGATAAATGCTTCCCAAGCTACCGATCAGGTAGGTATAGCGACGGGTATCTTTGTCTTTATTGACTGCGGCTACTGCTTTCAAACAGGCGGTTTCGGCCTGAGTCAATTTTTCAGCGTCACCTTTAAAACCTTGTTGCAGTAACAGGGCCGATAAATTCCCCAGACAAACGCCTGCGGAATAGGTGTCTCCCAGCTTTTCATAAAGTTCGATCGATCGACGGATCGCTTTTTCAGCCAGATCCAGTCTCTGGGCCTGAAATGCCATTTCTTCCAGCTCTTGAAACTTTTTCAAAGCGTCTTTGGCTTGACCGTCGCGTATTAACTTTTCGGCTTCAGCCCACAAGGATTCGTTTTCCTTATCGACGTATTTGGGATGTTTTTTGAGGGCTGAGATTTTCTGATCTATTTGTTCTATGGATTCTTTTTGTGTGGACGGGTCCATCAATTGGCGGGCTTTGTCGTAATAATCTCCAGCGCGGTTGGGGTCTTCTTTCTTGAGGTACACGTTCCCCAAATACTCGCTGTATATGGCCTGACCTTCGGATTCTTTTGCATCCTTCATCAAATAAAGAGCGCGTTCGTAGTATTCGATCGACTTGTCGAGATCTCCTTTATAGAAGAATATACTCCCCAGGTTCCCAAGGGAACTTTCCATTCCTTTGCCATCTTTGAGTTTTTCCATCAAATTCAAAGATTCGGTGTAATACGACTCGGCTTTGTCCAAGCGTCGTGTCTGAAAGCAAATATTGCCCAGATTCCCCAAAATATACGCCTGCCCTATTTCGTCGCCTTCGGCGCGGAAAGCCTCGAGTGCTTTATTAAAACTGGATTCCGCACCTTTGATGTCCTTATTTTTTAGACTTTCAAAGCCTTGCTTTTCGTACTGCCTTCCTTCGTCCATGGATTGTTCCCAAATTCATTGGAGTAGAATTCTTGAATGTTCCCTAACCTAAACGAGGAAACAACTCTTATGAACCCAACTCAAAATTTTCAAAATATTAGTATTACGCAATAACGCGATTTGAATTGATCTGAGGTAAGTGCGGAATTATATATCTTATCCGCGCTTGCGTCAATGACGAGGATGCTTTACAAAAAGAATTGAATTTTGCAAATAAAACCGGGGACAAATAGCTTGCTGTCGAGTACCGATTTATTATTTTCCCTTTAAACATTATCATCTATACTAGCTGACTCATCTGCAACTTCTAAAGCAAAGGCTTCTCCTGTGACTATTGAAGATAATTTTTTAAATGCCTTGAATCACCCGGACGCGATCCGCTTCCCTGAAAACACACAAAACGTCGAGGCGATCAAAGGACAGATATCGCTTCTTAAAAAAAATAAGACCGAAGCCGGGGAATGCTGGTTCATCAATGACGCTCCCACGATAAAAAACACTCGCATTAAAATTTACCCTACCGGCCATATGGTTTTTTATGATGCCGAAGGCAGACGGTTTTTATTTTCCGATCCAGAAGGCGAACCTTTACACGAAGCTCTTTGGGGGAAAGATGAAACATCCGGCGAAACCATCCTCAAGCTGGCGCGCATGCAATTGGACTGCAAGCAATGGGTCGGTCTGAAACCTCAAGCGAAAACTTTCACTTCGCAAATCGACATCAGCTCGCAAGAGGGCTGGGAGAAACTCGTGCTGGACGATCTGCGTGAGAAAGCCGCAGAGGCGTGGAGGGTTCCATTCTCTGAGGTGAAGTATTTCTATACGGATGATCGACTGACACATCAAGGTGGTGGGAAATACAAAGTCGAACTCGTCAAAGATGGATTGTATGCGCTGATCGACGGAACGTTTGAAAAAAATATTTTCATCAGCTTTATGTTTTCTGTGAACTGGGCCAACCTTGATCTGATCCCTGTGGTTGAGTTGTTTCAATCCACTCTGCCCGGCTCGGGCGGTGCTGTTTTTGAATTTGTATGGGGATTGTGCGACGATCAAAGCCGTGCAGGTGAGATGAAACCTCTACTCTATCGTGGCTTGCCGACTTACCCTTCACGTGCGGCGTTTAATATATTTTCCTCTTTCTTTGAACCCAAAGGCCCGCGCGGTCAGAAAATTTTTCAGGTTTTCATGGATCCCAACCGTTCGCATGAGATCGAGTGGACACTGAGACCTCATCCGCCCTGGCGCTACTTCAGCAAAGAGCATAAAATTTGTCTGACCGTTCAGGAAGGCTATTTATTCAAGGTCACAGGTCTCGAAGACGATGTTGCCATTCCCTATATCAACACAATGAAGGGCGGTAAAAGTTCTTGCGAAAGAGATGTGCAAGTTGGGGTGAGCAGTTTTCTCATACGTGATGGAGCTCTCATCAGGGAAATCCCATTTTCATCGAATTGGAAAATCACACCTGAAACCACACCTTACCGTATCTCCCCACAATACCCTTATACATGGAAATGGTTCTTCAACGGTTTTCCGCCGAAGGTGGACCCTGTCAAAAAGTTTTACGCCTTGCCGTTTTATCCCGAAGGGGCGGCTGAAATTGATGAATCTGGCCTGCAACCGATGGCATTGGACCAGATCATCTACTATATGGAAATGTCGCCGGGAATGCCGGAGAAACTAAAAAAGGTCGAACGCGTTCTCATCCATACCTTTGACATGGTCATTGCCGGATGTGTGGACAGCTCCACCGAGCGCGAGTACACGGTATTGTTCAGCGACCCGGAGTTGGCGCAACGCAATGCCCAGTTGTTATGGGATCATGGCGTGTCCAAAGGCCAATTGGACAATCTAAAAAAAGTTTCATTCCTGCCAGAGAGAGAAAATGTAGAGGAAATTTATAAGGGGAAATTCGGATTGATTTTCAAATGGATTCCACAGATGTATTTTCAGGACCAGAATACCTGCCAGTTGATTTTGCAACACGCGGTTGAAGCGTTGTTGCCTGGCGGTATTTTATTTCTCGCAGGTCCACGCCCCATGCAGGGTCTCTTCGATTTTTTTGGTCTGGACTGCCATTACAACGATACGATGGGGAACATGCCGTTCTTTCAGCAACACCTTAAAATGTGTCCAGAAAATAAAATCAATCCCGATCAAACCATTTTTTATCTGGAGAAAAGAGATCTCAGTAGCATCATCAAAGAACCGGAGCCCACTCCTATTCCTGATGAACAACTTAATATTGAAATACGCGGCTTCTCGCGCAACTGAACGACAGCTACTTTTAGATGGCCAGGTAATTGAATCAATTCCAAAATACCTTTTGAAACCATTTCCGAATGAACACCATCTTAAAAAGAATCTTTACATAACTTTTTTCGAGGTCAATAGGATGAAAAATTTCACAGCACTGATTTTATCTTCGTTCATGTTGTTTACTGGTGTTTCGGCAGTTGATGCAGGGAGCCATCGCGGACCTGACGGAAAACTGAAGGTGCTTTACCACATCGACAGTTCAGAGATTAAAGTTGTCAATTATGCCATGGCGTTGATCAATAAACATATTGAGGCTGAGGGTGGCCCAGACAAGATCGATATAAAAGTCGTCGTTCACGGCCCCGCCCTGATGTTGTTTGATAAAGTCGACGCCGATATGGAGTTGGTAAAGAAGCTAAAAATAGTAATAGATAAGGGTGTGAAGCCAGAAATGTGTCAAGTGTCCATGAAACTATACGACAGACCTCTGGCCACGCTTCTGGATGGATTTATTCCAACGGAACACCCTGTAGCCGTTAAACGCATTGCCGATCTACAGGAACAAGGCTACCTCTATATCAAACCATAACGAAACAACCCTTGCGGTAAAATCATCGAACAAAACATCATCCGCAAATTTTTATCAGTGATAAAATCAAAATTTTTTAGCGTTTATTCGACATCGTGCAATCCAAATCCAGCACCCACTCCTATTCATGAGGATCAACTGAATATTGAAATACGCGGCTTCTCTCGCAACGGATTTCAAATTCTATTTTTAGAGAAGCTTGTAATCAAGCGTTCCTCAATTTAGCAAACTCTTATAGAGGCCACATGGCAGTGATACCCGGTTCGGATGGCGAACACCGTTTACAAAAGACACAGGGAACTTCCCGCAAAGCGACGACTTTTTATAACAAACAAATGCTGGATTATCTCAATGCCAGCATGTGTGAGTTTATCTCTCGCCAAGAGATGGCATTCATTGCCACCTCCGATGCCAAGGGTGAATGCGACAGCTCTTTTCGGGCTGGGAAACCCGGTTTTGTCAAAGTGCTGAACAAAAAAACTCTGGCTTACCCCGAATACCGGGGCAATGGGGTTTTAGCTAGCCTTGGAAATATTTTGGAAAATCCGCATATTGGAATCATGTTTATCGATTTCACTCTGGATTCTATTGGCCTGCATGTGAACGGAAAAGCCAGAATCATCGAGAATGACCAAATCTCAAAAGAAACAGCCCTGACAAAAGCTCTCCCCAAAGATCCTTGTTTAGACGATGAAGTAAAACCCGAGCGTTGGGTTTTGGTAGATATTGAGGAGGCTTACATCCATTGTTCAAAACACATTCCCTTATTTAAAAAATTGGAAAAGACAACCCATTGGGGAACGGATGACAAAACTGCAAAGGGCGGCGATTTTTTTAAAACCAAGAATTGTGATCGGCCCTGGACTAAAGAAAAATCTGCGGACTAGAAGCTGTTCATCTCTAATTCATTCTCCTGCCTGGATCCGACAACACTTAATCATTTGATGATCCTAAAAAACTAACCAGCAACTCAAAATCTTTTCCGATCATTTACTCCACGAAACTTTTCGTTTCGCGCATAAGTTTGATAAAATACTGATGACTACTCTTATCCCCAATTTCATCCGCTTATGGAACCGCGCGCGTACATAAATCATTTCATCCGCCAGATCAAAAAAGGGCGATCGCAAGACCAAGTTCTTATGGGAGTTTTCCATTTGCTCTCCTGGCTTGGTATCTCGCTCTTTCTTGCGATTTGTTTTTCAAATTTGATCGGCTTCGCTCAGGACTTTCAGCCCTATCTGGCGATTGCCTTGCCCCCTGCTCTTTGGATTTTATACCGCTATTTTTTTCGCGAACTATTTTCAGAATTCCCCGACCACTCGGCGGCCCTGCTGATCGAGACGCAACACCCCGAGTTGAACAACGATTTACTCAGCTCTCTGCAACTGCAAGTGAAACTCGATTCTCCAGAGTCCGACAAAGCAACTTCTCTGGCTTTCATTCGCCAATTGCTGGCGAAAACCCAACTCGCTCTTCAGCAGTGGAAGCCAGAAGATTTTCTCGACCGTTCGGACACCCTTCGATCCACAAAAATTCTGATGGGAGTCGCGGGCCTTTGGTTGGTGCTTATCATATCCGCCCCTGATTATTTGACTCAGGGTTATGCCAACTGGTTTCGATCTTCAGACGATTTGGCAGATGTCGTAATCTCTGCAAACGAGTCCCCTTCGGCACCCATTCCGGTTCCAGAAAAAGTTTATACGATTGAGGAAATGTCTCTACGCTTTCAATTCCCCGCTTATACAAAAAAACAAAGCGAAACGGAATCTCCTTCTGATGGTTCGGTGACAGCCTTACCGGGGACCGAAGTCGTATTGACCGCGAAGATTTTCCCTCACGTTCAAGGTGCCGAGCTGATTGTCAATGAAGAGGACCCCTACTCCATGCAACCTGCAAATGAAGAATCTTTCACCGGATCTTTTCTGGTGCGTAAAAAAGGGTTTTATCAAATTCAGGTGAGAGACGAAAACGGTCACCGGCAGTTGTTGCCACAGAAATTTTCCATCGAGCTGGAAAAGGACCGGGCTCCCTATATCATGCTTTTTCTATCCAACCCTCAGCCCGTCTACTTTGATAATGATAAAATAAAAATGTTCTATGAAAGTAACGACGACTATGGAATCGCTCAAGTGGATCTGGTGGCTCATATCAATGGCGAAATCGTGCGTAACACAATCAAAAAACTCAGCGTTCCGGAAAAAGAATATAAAGACAATTATTTATGGGACCTTGCAACGCTGGATCTTCATTCGGGCGACGAAGTACAGTATTACCTTGAAGTCAAGGACATCGACAACGTACAGGGCCCCAACCTCGGTCAATCCGAAAGTTACCGCTTCACCATTTTTGATTCGCAGAAGGAACGTCAGGACATCATCGCCTTGCAGGATCATTTGATAGAATCTCTCATTGCTCTGCTGGCCGACAATCTGGTAACCGGAGTGGCATTGAATCAGCAGGTCGGGGGTCCTGAAAAATGGAAGAAACTCTTTATCAGCAATACCGATCACATGGTCGAAAGCATTGGCATTGCCCAAACGATATTAGAACGCTCCCAAGTCATTGAAGGGTTTCCCCAGTCCTATTTGAACCTGATGGCCAATTTGATTTCGGGACTCACTGAATTGCGTCAGGAACATATCCGTGCCCTCACGGATATGCGACAACCTCTCAACAACAAACCCACGCCTATTTCATTGGATGATTCACTGCATCGATCACTCCACTCGCGACTGGTCGCTCAACTGGAGCGGGACATCTTGTTCCTCATCAAAATGACCAATCGTCAGAAAATGGAACAGGTGATGGATTTGGAAAACCAACTTGAAGAATTGACAGAAGCATTGAAAGAAGAATTTCAAAATATTCTGGACAAAAAATCTCCACCGAGTCCTTCGGAGCTGAACTCCCAGTTGGATGAAATACGAAAAACCTTGCAGAAAATCATGGATCAACTCGCCAAGCAGACACAGTCTCGTCCAGACGAATTTTTAAATAAGAATGCCATCGAACATCTCAAGATGGAAAAACTCTCGGCCGCACTGGATCGTATTTCCGATCTGGCGAAGGACGGCAAGATGGAAGAAGCAATGAAAGAGTTGGAAGAATTGACCCGGGATTTGCAAACGATGTCCCATCAGCTCGAACAGGCTCGAAATGAAATGGACGAAATGATTGATCAAAAAATCATGAAACAATTGGAAGAATCTTTCAATCAAATCGAGTCTCTCGAAAAGAAACAGAAAGAACTTCTCGATCAAACATCTGACATCAATCAGGAATTGCGAAAAGCCCAATCTGAGTCTTTTTCAAAAGAGATGGATACATTTTTTGAAGAATTGCGCCAACTGGTCGAACAAATCCAGACCCTTCTCAAAGAAGATAAAGACTATCTATCATTGCATCCTACGATCAAAAAACTCGATGATCTGCTTGATGAGAAAGCCCTGACTGAAGAAAAATTAAAATCCGTTCAGCAAAAAACTCTCGACGCGGAGTTGAAAGGCAATTCAGAAGAACACTTTAAACAATTGAGAGAAACGCGACACGCCTACTCGGAGATCGAGCGTGAAATCGATTCTCTGCGCGTACGATCCTTCGAACAATTCAGAAAATCTCTGCCTTCGATTCAAAAACAGTATGAAACACTGGAAGAATTAGCTCGGCTGTCCGATCTCAACGAATTCAATCGTGAGTTTCAAAACATCTATCCTGAAATTTACCGACAAGAAAGTAATTTGCGAAGTTCCAGAAACAGAAAAGAAGACATCGCCGATCGACTGGACAAAGACTTGAAAGAGGTGAGCCGACTCAACAGTGAAATTTCCAAAAAACTTGGGACTTTGGGACGAGCCATGAAAGAAAATTTTCAATCGCGTCTCACGCCGGAAAATAAATCTCAAATGGAAGAAATGGCTCAGCGACAACAAGGAATGCGGAAAGATACGGATGATATCGCCAAGCGTTTTGCCGAGATGAATCGCGACAATCCGACGATACCTCCCGAACTCGCAAGACAAATGGAACAAACCAGTCGCGACATGAAACAAACCAGCGATGATTTAAAGGAACCCGATGTCAACAGCAGTGTTTCTTCCGGCCGCAAAGCTCTCAATGGACTCAAAAAAACCAAAGAAATGCTTGAGGAAATGAAAAAGGGAGGCGAAGAGCCGGGCAAACAAGGCGGTCGTAATTCGCCAATGAAGTTGGGAACCGGTCGGGCAAAAGATCAGCAAAGAGGCGGGTCACCGCGTATGGAAAAAGAAAAAGTGCTTCTTCCCTCTGAGGATCAATACAAAGCTCCACAGGAATTTCGAGAAGATATTATGGACGCGATGAAAAAATTCACGCCGCAATCCTACGAACGCAGAGTGATGGAATATTACAAGGAACTGGTCAAGTGAAGTCGATTCCGTTTTTTTTATTCATCAGCCTATTTTTGTTTTCTGCGCTGACTCACACGGTTGACGCAGAAATAATGCCCGTCCCCGATCAGGTCTACACGGGACATGAATTGATCAATGATTGGGATATCGAACAGGCTGAAAAACTGGCATTGTCCCTTTTAGAAAAATTTCCCGAATCCGGCGACGCGCATTTCCTGCTGGCACGCATCGATTTTTTCAAGAGCAATTATGCCCTGGCTGTGGATCGTTTGAAGCATGTGGGAGGCTCTCATCAAGAGGTCACTGAATTCAAAATGATGGCAAAAGAAACGCTGCAAGTCACCGAGCATTTCGTCACCCGGGAATCCGAACATTTTATTTTCAGATATCCGGAAGGTTCGGATGAAGTTTTGCTACCCTTCGCCGAAGAAGCTTTGGAGAAGTCCTACAAGGTGCTTGGCGACATTCTGGATTTTCACCCCGGCGCAAAGGTCGTGATCGAAATTTATCCCGGCAGGGAAGCCCTGTCGCGCGTATCGCCTTTGACCTTGCAGGATATAGAAACTTCGGGCACGGTCGCTCTTTGCAAATACAACCGCATCATGATCATCTCTCCTCGCTATCTGGTGCGGGGATACAACTGGCTCGATACTTTGAGCCACGAATTCGTGCATTATCTGCTGACACGAAAGAGTCGGAACCGTTTCCCCTTATGGCTCCATGAAGGTGCCGCAAAATTCCTGGAAACTCGCTGGCGTGATGAAAAGCATTATCTGAGCCCTATCATGGAAACGGTTCTCGCCGGTGCTTTCCAGCATGATTATTACATTCCGTTGGAAAACATGATGCCGTCTCTTGCCAAGCTCAAATCTGCCGAGGACGTGCAACTCGCCTACGCTGAAGTTTCTACGATGATGGAATACATCGCCGAGTTGAAAGGGGACTCTTTTCTGTCTCAGCTATTGACCCAGCTCGCACAAGGGAATGATTTTCAATCGACGCTTGAGATCGCTCTCGGTACTTCATTGTCAGAGTTTCAGGATAATTGGAAAAAGCGCATACGAAAACTCAATCTGAGTTTTATTCCGGGTCATAAGACCTTGACCTCAAAATTCAAAAAAGGCGGGCAGGATTCCGAAGAAGCCGCTTATCTGGAAATAGAAGAAAAACGCACGCGCGATCTGGTTTTTCTTGCAGATATTCTGAAATCGAGAAACTTCGTTGAAGCCGCTGTTCTAGAATATGAGAAAGCCGTCAATGAGGCCGAAACACTCAATCCCATTGTGTACAACAAGCTTGCAGGAACTTATTTGAGAACCGGAAAAAACGATCAGGCCGAAGCTCTTTTGATGAAAAGTTTAAAGCACTATCCTCATTTTCATACGACCTTACTCAACCTGGGAGAGACCTACCTGCAATCCCAGCGTTATCCACAAGCGCAAAAGTTTTTTGAAGAAGCTCAACGCGTCAATCCGTTCAATCCGATTGTTTACGATCGTTTGATTCAAATTTATACGAAGCAGGGATTGTCGGATAAAAAAGAATTTCAAGAACAACTCCGTCGTCATATAAAATGACTCGGACAACACAGGCTCATCAGAAAAATCACAAAGGAATCTATTAATGGACGACCTCGAAAAAGCGCAGGAGTTATTGCGCGCCAAGGAAAAAGTCTCACAGGAACTTCGCAAGATCATCATCGGTCAAGAGGAAGTCATCGAAAATTTATTCATCGCCCTTTTATGCAACGGTCATTGTCTGTTCGTTGGCGTCCCCGGTTTGGCCAAAACCTTGCTGATGCGATCCATCGCTCAAGTTCTCAATCTTAAATTCAGCCGGATTCAATTCACACCCGACTTGATGCCTTCAGACATAACGGGAACCGAAATTCTCTATGATGATGGTTCTGGCAAAGGTCGTTCTTTTCGATTCATCAAAGGGCCTATTTTTTCAAATATCATTCTGGCCGATGAAATCAATCGCACACCCCCTAAAACACAGGCGGCACTGCTTCAGGCCATGCAGGAAAAACAGGTGACGGTGGGCGGTACCACTTACGATCTGGCACCCCCTTTTCTTGTGTTTGCCACGCAGAATCCGATCGAGCACGAAGGCACTTATCCACTACCCGAAGCGCAACTCGACCGATTCATGTTCCTCATCAATGTGCCCTACCCCAGTTATGAGCAAGAAGTTGAGATCGCACTTTCTACCACCTCGGGCGAGCATCCCAAACTGGAAATCGTATTGAATGCAGAGGAAATCCAAAATTTCCAAAACCTGATTCCACGCGTGCCCGTATCCGATCATGTCGCGCAATACGCCGTGCGCCTGACCCAGGCGACCCGCCCGGGTGAAAATGGTACGGCTCCTGACTTTATCAAGGAATGGGTCGATTGGGGTGCGGGTCCCCGTGCCTCTCAGTACCTGCTTTTAGGAGCCAAAGCAAAAGCCTTGCTCGACAATCGAACGACGGTATCGATTGCGGATATCAAAAGCATCGCCCGACAAACACTGGAACATCGCATCATTTTAAATTTTAAAGCCGAAGCGGAAAATATCACGTCGGCAGATATCGTAGACAAACTCCTCGCCTGGGTTAATGAAAGGTAACGGTCTCAGCGAACGCACGATGACAATGTTTAAACCGACTGCGCCGGACTTGAGCGCATCTTACTGGAGTACAAAAATGAAACCATGGGCCGCATTTTTGACAATAGCTCTTTTAGTGGGTATCACAAACCAGACTTTTGCAGACGCAAATGGGGAACTCGAAAGAGCGAAGCAGGCTTATAGAAATAAAGATCCCAAAACTTTTGTTTTTATAATCAAGGAACTGGCCCATCAAGGCAACGCCGAAGCTCAATATGCGTTAGCAACTGTTTATCAGGGAATGCCCGGAACGGATGTCGAAGTGGATGAAATGGAATCTGCGAAATGGCTGACTTTGTCTGCCAGTCAGGGTTATCCTGAGGCAGAATATTATGTAGGTTTTCTCTACTATCGAGGGAGGGGCCTGTTTCCCAAAGACAAACAAGAAACACTGAAGTGGTACAAAAAATCTGCAGAGCACGGTTTTATAAATGCTCAACACAGCCTGGGAATGTTTTATTATCTGGGCGATGGCATTCCCCAGGACTATATCAAAGCTTACAAATGGCTCCATCTGGCAAGCAAAAAAGGTTACCGAATGGCTACCAAAACCGAGAAGGAACTCGAAGAAATCATGTCGCCTGAAGAAATTTCAAAAGCAAAAACCCTTGCTCAAAAATGGGAAAACGATTTTCAGCAGGTCAACTAAAAGTCGTCATCAATAATTGCTTTTGAAAAATCTCGATTATTCAAATTGAATAAAAATGTTTGAAAACAGTAACCATGCTCGCGTGATCTGCAGTCCCGGACATTTCCCGGATAGAATGCATCGACAGCATTGGATTGCCAACATCCACGGTCTGAATTCCAAGATTGGTCGCAGAGATGGGGCCGATCGTGCTTCCACACATAAGGTCCGAGCGGATGACAAATTTTTGCAAGGGAATTTCAACATCTTTACATAAATTTTCAAAAAACATTCCCGTTGCGCCATCGGTCGCATATTTCTGATTCACGTTCATCTTGAGCACTGGTCCTTGATTCACGATTGGCATATGCCGAATATCATGCAAGTCTGAATAGTTGGGATGAACTGCATGAGCCATGTCCGCTGATATACAGAAGGACTGTGACAGTGCTCTAAAAAAATCTTCACGTGGTTTTGAACTGCCTACAATTCTTTCCAAAACATCTTTTAAGAATAGTGATTCTGCACCTTGCGCGGAAGCACTCCCTACTTCTTCGTGGTCATGCAAAGCCAGAACCCGTGTGGATTTCGTGCTCTCAGGAGAATCTACCAACGCCTTCAAACCCGCATGGCAAGAGGCCAGGTCATCCTGTCGGGAAGTGAATATGAATTCTTCATTGAGACCGCCCAAAGATCCCTTTTGTGTGTCGTACAAGGCCAAATCGTAACCCACAATTTGATCGGTTTCACATTGCAAACGACCCGCGAGCAATTGATTGAGATTTGACTTTGAGGAACCACCTGCCATAGTAAAAATGGGAGGGAGATGGGTTTGTTTATTGAGAATCAGTCCATTTTCATTTACGTTTCTATTCAAATGGATCGCCAATTGCGAAATTCTCAATAGAGGATTTTCGAAGCAGACCAGTTTTTCACACGGCCCACCCTCTTCATTTTGAACAAAGACGCGCCCGGCCAAAGACAAATCCCGATCCAACCACGAAGCAAGCAAGACCCCGCCATAAGTTTCGACACCCAGTTGCCCATAGCCCGATTTTTCATACTCTGGATTGGGCTTCAGTCTCAAGTTAGGGCTATCAGTATGTGCGCCGATAATATGGAAACCCGCACTTTCTATCTCCTCGGTCCCCAACAAAAATGCAATTAACGATGAACTGTTTCGCACAACGTAGTACTTGCCACCCGGTGTCAATTTCCAGGCATCCTTTTCATACAACCGTTGAAAACCATTTGTTTCTAAAATTTCAGCACTCACCGCAACCGCATGAAACTGGGTTGGAGCCTTATCTATATAGCTCAAAAGCTCGCGTGCACAAATTTTTGATTGAGATGAATCTTTATTCAAATCGTATCCCCTTTCACAAGGTATCTTAATCTTAGAATCAGAAAAAAACTTCATCTATGATTTCGAATTCATTGGCTCAGATAAAAGTGTTATGATAACAGTTAAATAAGGCGTTTTTATTTCTGGAAGATAAAACAGAGGACCTTTTTATGGCCATTGTAATCCAGGCAAAATTTCAAAATAAATTGAGCTCCAAACTCGACAAATTTGAGTCAGGCAATGCCGACCCTGAATATAATAAAGCCGTATTTGCAGAGTTGTTTGAGTTACCCCAATTCAAAGCACATGTCGCCGCTTACATAGATAGAAATTACTGCGTCGTCATCAACGACGAAGATCACTCCACCCCTGAATCTGTGCTGGCAATTTTGACCCTTAAGGAAATTCGGAAGATGAATGAATGGATTGTCCTAAAGAACCGCAGAGCTCAATTGCTACGCCGCTAATCCTAATGCAACGGCAAAGATCATAAAGCTCATTTCACTGCGACGCTGATATCCTCAATTTTTTCTGCTCTCAAAATTCCCATAACTTCGATGACTTTCCCAAACGAAAGTCCCTTGTCCGCTCTTACTACAGCCGATTTTTTTCCCCCGGCTTTGATGACGGCTCTAAGTTTAGATTCAAGTTGTGAAATTGAGATTTGAGTCCCCTGAAAAAACATTTTTTGATCGGCAGTCAACTCAATCGTCAATACCTTCCCGGGGTCCTCCGAAGACGACGATTTCGAAGAGGGCAAAGTCAAATCCATGCGCCGGTTAAAATCAACGAATACCGTTGAGACCATAAAAAATATGAGCAACAGGAAAACAACATCGATCAAAGGAGTGAGATCGAGTGCAAAATTATCCTCATCTTCCCTACGAAATTGCACTTGTAATCATTCTGCCGTTTCGACGGCTTTAGACGGTTCAGTTTGGGGTTTCCTCTTGCTCATTGGCGTAATCGGAGGAGGTGTTTTAACGGGACGTTTTTTGGAATTTGGCATTTTTTGTTGCGCCGCCTCATACGACAACTCTTCCACCAGCTGAAATGAAATTTCTTCCATTTCAAAGACATAGCGATCAATTTTGCCCCGGAAATAATGATAGAGAGCCAACGCTGGGATTCCTACAACCATGCCCGCCGCAGTCGTGATCAATGCCTCAGAAATACCACTTGCGACCAACCCAGGGTTCCCCGTTCCACTTTGAGAAATAACATTAAAGGCCTTGATCATGCCAAAAACTGTTCCCAATAGACCCATCATCGGAGTGATGTTTGCGACCGCTCCAAGCACTCTCAAGTTGGAATTCATCAAGGACGCCTCATGCTGACCCGCCCCTTCAATCGCACCTTCGATCTCATCCAGACGACCGCCGAAACGGAGCAATCCTGCCTTTAGAACACGGGAAAGGGAATTGTCGTGGGCACTGCACAAACGGAGCCCTAGCTGGATATCTTTCCAATCCCAATGCTCTCGGACGTTATTGAGGAACTCAGAATTGATAATATTTGAACGACGCAGGCTATAAGCTCTTTCAAAGGAGATGCCCACCATCAAAACAGAACAAAAAATGATGGGATACATCATAAAACCACCCTTCTCCATCACAGCAAGAAGCCCCCAGGAAGCGACTTCATCCGCCGCCATTGCCGCTGAAGAATTCCCCAAAACAAATAGGGAAATCCCAATAAAACCAATTATAATTTTTAAAAACATATTAGTTCCCAAGAATGCCCACAGTTAAGACCTTGTTATAACATGAAGAAATTGTGCATAGCAAACCCAAACGATCTATCTATTCTTTGTTGTAGCCTTCTCAATCCTATATAATAGGACTTTATTCATCTCAGTGAGTCACCATGAAAATTGTACGATTATTATCATCCTTTGTTTTGCCAATTGCATTTATTTTCACACTTCTGTCGAGTTGGGGGTGCACTTCAACCAAATCACGTTTTAATCTCCCACCTGACAAGCTTCTACAAAAAGGGAAAGAATTAGCCAAAAGTCATCAGTCGACTGAAGCCATCGAAGCATTTCAGCAACTGCTGGAAGAGTACCCCAACAGCCAAGAGCGCATCAGTGCCCTCATGTTGTTGGGAGATGTCCATTATAACGATGAAGAATTTGAAGAAGCAAAATTTCAATACATGCGATTCACACAACAACACCCGGCACACAAATATGCAGACCGCGCTTTTTTTTATGCATCCATGTGCGATTTTCGGCAGATGGACGTTGCTTCCAGAGACCAAACGCACACACAAAAAGCCATTAGAGGATTTGAACTGCTTATCAGCACCTTCCCTGATAGCAAATACGTTGCGGAATCTAAAAAAAAGCTGGAAAAATCAAAGGAAACTCTGGCGACAAACATGTTTGAAATTGGCAAATTTTATTTCCGAACTCAGTCCTTTCAAGCCTCTATTTTAAGATTGGAAGGTGTATTAAAAGAATACCCCAATCAAAAATTCGTTGAAGAAGCTCTATACATGCTGGGTGAATCTTATTTGAAGGAACAAAATTTCGAGGCCGCCAAAAAAACATTTGATGAACTATTCAAACAGTTCCCCAAGGGTGTGTTCACAAAGCAGGCCAGACTCGATTACCCCAAAACCTCAAGAAACAAGAAAGCATCAAAATAGAATCTATCACCTGCAAGCTATAAGAATGGATATTTGAACAAATCAAATCACAGGAATTATAGAATTAAAAGGGCACAAACTTTGTCAATATGATCGAGCCATCCACAAATCAATTCTCTATGACCTTAAAAAACGACAAGCCAGACAAAGAAAACTATGGACTGGATCAAGATGCGTTGAGCCGATACATGCACGACATTGGGAAAATCCAACCCTTGTCCAAGGAAGAAGAGTGCAAGCTGGTGCGGTCTATAAAGGACAAAAATGATTTATTTCCATTACAGGAACTGGTTCGCAGAAATCTCAAATACGTTGTCAACGTTGCTAACAAATATCGCGGTTGCGGCTTATCACTTCAAGACTTGATTGAAGAAGGAAATATTGGCCTCGTGCAAGCCGCAAAACGCTTTGATCCCGACCGGGAAGTGAGGTTCATCACCTACGCCGTGTGGTGGATTCGTCAAGCGATACTCCATGCCTTGTCCGATCACGCCCATCCTGTAAGAATTCCTGTCAAACAGGCCGGAAAAATTTCAAAAATCGGGAAATCCTTCAATAGACTCTCTCAAACTCTGGATAGAGAGCCAACCCAGGAAGAGTTGGCTATCAGCATGGACATGAAAGAGGATGAAATCGAAACCCTCTTACGCGCTTACCGAACCCAGGTTTCTCTTGATTGCCCCCTAAGACAGGACAATGACACACCATATCTTGATTTGCTCGAAAATGCCGATGCGATTCCATACGACGACCAAATCATGCAGGAAACCTTGAGTATTAAAATCGACCACTTCCTCAAGGATTTAAACGAACGAGAAGAAAAAATACTTCGCCTGCGCTTCGGTTTCGATGGCCCAGCCCAAACTCTGGAAGAAATTGGTAAAGAAATGGGACTGTCACGCGAACGCATACGCCAAATAGAAAAAAAAGCCAAATCCCGGCTCAAATTGCGAGCGCAACTCCTCTATCAAGATAATTCGGTAGATTCATAACTCTCATGTTATAAATAGTTCCATTATGGAAATGGAATTAATCATAACAGGACTGGTCGCCTACCTGCTCGGATCGATCCCCTTTGGGGTTGTGCTGGCTCGTACCCAAAAAATAAATCTAACAGAACACGGGAGCGGCAACATCGGTGCCACCAATGCCGCCCGTGTGCTGGGGAAAAAAGCCGGTGTTTTGACTTTAATCGGTGATCTTCTCAAAGGGATGCTCGCAGTATTCCTCGCGGACCATTTCTTAAAAGAACCCACAGGGATCGCCATTGCAGGTGCTTTGGCTTTTACCGGACATTTGTACTCTGTTTTTCTTAAATTCAAAGGTGGAAAAGGAGTAGCGACAGGACTCGGTGTCTTGCTGTATGTCATCCCGATCCCCACACTTTGCGCCACAGGTATTTTCGGACTCATCTTGTGGAGTTTCAGATACGTTTCCCTCGGTTCCATACTCTCAGCATTTGCCATTCCTATGCTTGCCTGGTACTTCAAAGAACCACAGCCCTATATCTTATTATCCAGCTTTATCGCGATTTTCATCATCGAACGGCACCATGCAAATATCAAACGCCTGTTAACGGGAACAGAAAATAAATTTAAGTCAAAATAGAAATTGACAAAACAGCATTCCTCATTATAATCTACACTTCTATTTTTGAAGACAGTGCTTGTATCGTTTGTCACCCGACAGAATACGGTAGAGCCTTTCCAATATATTAGATACGCGGGAGTAACTCAGTGGTAGAGTGCAACCTTGCCAAGGTTGAAGTCGAGGGTTCGAACCCCTTCTCCCGCTCCACCCCCTTTTTTATTTCATTTTTATATCGAGGTGCCGTCGCCAAGCGGTAAGGCCAAGGTCTGCAAAACCTTTATCGGCGGTTCGATCCCGCCCGGCACCTCCATTTTTATTTCAAATATTTACCGGGTCTTTAGCTTTGAAGTGAATATCAGAAGTCTGAAGCCTGATACTCCGCACCCATTCCCCTCCTTAATTACACAAAACTTATTCAGTTTGCCTTTTTTTCGCCGTTACACTAGTATCACCCACTCAACCTTAATTTAAACAACCTTCTGACTTGTCAACGAGTCTGGAGCGATTATTTTTTTGAATTTCAAACGATCATGATTTTTCCCGATCTCTTAAAAACAAAACTCCGATGTCTTTTTTATGCTTTTGCAGGCATCGCCTTATTCCTCAATACAGGGGTGAGTTTTGCGGGAAATTCGCGGACATTGTCTGCAGACAAAATATACTTCAGCTTCTCGGGCTCTGCCGTTTTCCCAGAGGATATTTCTCTGGAAACCGCTGGCCCTTCTCTGATATCTCAGGCCACATTGCTTGAAGCAGAAGTCATCACGCGATCCGGTTTTGGTCTGAATCTGGCTTTTGGCATGGATTTACAGGGACCCTTCAGATTCGAAGGGGAATATGCCTACAAAAAAACGGATGTCGCCCGGGTATCCTCATTGGCAGGAGAAACCTCCATCGGCGGGAGCTTGACCAGCCAGGCATTTCTGCTAAATGTATTGATGGACGTTCAGACCTCTGAGAATTTCAAATTAAACTTTGGGGCTGGAGCCGGCATTGCTGTCATAGACGGCACGTATGATCTTGACGGTCACAATTCCGTACCTGCGGGGCAAGTCATTGTCGGGATGAGTTACACGCCGTATAACAGCTATGAATTCTTCACCACTTATAAATACCTGACAACGTCTTACTTTGTTTTAAACGGAAACTCTCTGGATTTATCCACACACAATCTGGAACTCGGACTTCGATTTTATTTTGACCTTCCCATGATCTGGGACAATCCCTCCTCAAAAGTTGAAAGCATCAGAAATAGAAAACGACGCTCCCGCTGATATCAGCGAAAACGTCGCTCTGAATTTCAAACCATCCCAAATCTGTAAAAAATTCTACCGTTCACAGACTTGTTCTTAATTCATTTTGAGCTTTCCGGTGCCAGCAATGCGGATACAAAATCGCTGGCGACGAAGGGTTGCAGATCTTCCGTCTGCTCACCGACTCCAATAAAACGAACGGGTATTTTCATCTCTCTAGCCAGATAAAACAAGACACCCCCTTTGCCGGAACCGTCCAGCTTGGTCATCACCAATCCCGTCACGCCCAATGCTTCATGAAACAACCGGGCTTGCGAAATGCTGTTTTGCCCGATCGAAGAATCCAGAACCAGCCAAACTTCATGCGGGGCCGTAGGAAGTACTTTTCCAATCACTCGTTTGACCTTTTTTAACTCTTCCATCAAATTAGTGTTGGTTTGCAAACGACCTGCAGTGTCAATCATGGCCAGATCCATTTTGCGAACAACAGCGGCCTGAACACCATCGTAAGCTACGGCAGAGGGGTCAGAACCCGCTTTTTGATGAACACAGGTGATTCCCCCTCTTTTCGCCCAAACCTGCAATTGCTCGATGGCAGCGGCTCGAAAGGTATCGCCAGCGGCGATCAATAAACTTTTCCCCTGACCTTTCCAATAAGCCGACAATTTCCCAATCGTTGTCGTTTTTCCTGAACCGTTGATTCCCACCATCAAAATGATCAAAGGTTCTCCTTCAGGAAATTCCAACTCTGTCTGGTTCTCATCCAAAAGCTTGGTCAAAATACGTTGCAGTAAAGCCATCGCTTCGGGTTTTTCCTTGATTTTTTCTTTTTTGATGCCTTCTCTGAGTTGTTCCAGAATATAATGGGTTGCAGAAAGCCCCACATCTGCTTTCAACAGAGCTTCTTCCAACTCTTCCATCGTTTCCGGCCCCAGGTTCCCCTTTCCTCCGATGATGGAACTGAGTCCCCCAACCATGGAAGATCGTGTTTTTTGGAGGCCTTCCTTCAATCGCGAAAAAAAACCGCCTTTTTTCTGTTCGGGTTCTTTCTGTTTCGTATCTTCTGTCATCAATTCTTTCCCAAAAATTTAAATCTCAACAAGCGGGATTGATTCCCCAAAGCCTGCTTTATTCATTATAATGTACGAACGTTGGCAGAGCATTCCCTGCAATTGCCGTAAACCTGCCATCGGATCATAATAAATCAAACCGCTGTATTTGCAAGTCGGCAATCACGGTACCCCTCAAACGGTATTCTCAACACACCGTAATCTTAAAGTTTTATTTGATTTACGCCGATAGTAACATTAGAATTTTTTGCGGAGCCGGTTACAGACAGACTTGAATCTTCAATTCTGCTCAAACGTATGTATAAGCTCTTTAGTATCATTCCGCTTCCATTTCAAAAGGTTCGCGAAACTGCTCGTCTGGACAATGACAGCTAAAAACATCAATTCCATCTTTTCAAGAGAATATATATGAAAGTTGCCGTATGCAATTCCGTAGGCATTGATATTGACGGAAACGCGATGATCCACTCGCCCAGCCGCTGGACAAACAGCTCTAAGGATTTAAACATCTTCACCTACTATCCCTGGCAGTTGGCCTACTGTTCCTCGATGCTCAAAAGGGACACCGATCACGAAGTGCGATTCTTTGACGGTTGTCTTGACAAGCTGGATCACGACGCCTTCGTGGAAAAGGTTTCAGAGATGGCACCCGATTATCTGGTCATGGACAGTGCCACACGTACCATTGCCGCAGACAGTCGCTTCGCCAAAGAGCTGAAAAAACGGTTTGGAACCAAATTGATCCTCTGCGGTCCGCATGCCACCACTTTTCCTGAGGAAGTCAGTGAATACGCTGATTATGTGGTTTTGCGCGAATACGAACTGGTTGTGAGAGACATCCTGCAAGGAAAAAATCGCAACGATATCCCCGGCCTTTTCCCAAATTTGAACCTGCGTTCCCCTCTGGATGTGAACGATCTCCCTTTGCCTGAAGACGATGACGTTTCCCGATTGCGATACGGCATGCCCGGCGAACCTTCGAGTGAGTATCTGGAAATACAGGCCTATGCTTCGAGAGGATGTCCTCTATCCTGTACCTTCTGCGTTTGCGGAAACATTTCTTATTCCCGGCCCAACTGGAGACCTCGCGATCCTGAAAATGTGATTCACGAACTCCAGACCTTGCGCGCCAAATACCCGCAAATGGAAGGGATCTTTTTCGACGAAGAAGTTCACAACGGAAGCAAAAAATACATCATAGACCTCACCAAAGCCATTCGCGATAACGGACTCGACGATCTCAAATACGATGTCATGTGTGGACAATGGCCGATGGACGAAGAGGTCCTGGATCATATGAAAGCGGCGGGCTACTACATGGTTCGGCTCGGAATTGAAACAGCCGGAGAACATGCCGCGCGTGGCATGGAGTTGATGAAAAAATTCAACATCAAAAAATTAAAACAACTGATGGAGTACGGAACCCGCATCGGTCTCAAATTTTACGGAACTTTCACCTTTGGCGGCGAAGGCTCTACCGATGAATGCGACAAGAAAACCGTACGATTCATACGCGAATTATTAGACAATGGCCTGCTATGGCGTTTCCAGTTGTCCATCAGCACCCCTCAGCCCGGCACTCCGTTTTATAACCGGATGCTGAAAAAAGGCTATCTGCGGAACCTCGATTGGAAACATTTCGATGGTGGCAATCATTGTGTTGTGGACAACCCTGAATATCCGGCAGAGAAAGTCATGGCCAATTTCCGCGAGGCTGAAACTCTTTATGAAATGGGATTCAATCAACGCTATTCTGCAACAGCCAAAGACAACTTTTCTTCCATCAATCTCGATCGCAATGGAGAGATTCTCGTATTCAGAAGTTCACGAATGAAACAATTCAACGACATCGTCAATTCATTGTCTGAACGATTTGGTTCGGCCCCTATTTCTGCGGTCGGTCAAACTGCCGTTGAAAAGGAACTAGCCCAAAATAAACGCTTGCGAGACATCCACACATACGGTTCCAGACCTTTCAACAGTTCTGAATTTCCCGAGCCCTTGCTCGAATCCTTGCAGAAACGTTCTTACGAGATAGGCGTTATTCCATACAACAATATCTCTGGCAACGGTTACGCCGAAGTCAAAGCCATTGCAAAACGTTTGGGCATCCCAAAACTGTTGGCTGTCAATGTTGAAGGAAAAGTGTTCGACCTTGACAATCCAGGCGACTGCGGCCGATCGCATTTAAAATGACAGACGCCGCGCCCAAAAAAATTCTGGTGATCCGTTCTGCCGCACGTATTCTGAACGCAACTCTGGAGTCTCTTAAAGCGGAGTACCCCAACTCACGAATCACCCTTCTGGCACCCTGCACATGGGTCGAGTCAGGAGAACCGCACCCCTTGATAGATGAGGTGATGAGTCTCAAGGCATCCGGGCGCATGTCGGTATTGAATCTGGGAATGAAGAATTTCAGAATTCTTCGACGCTGTAAATTTGATCTGGCCGTTTCTCTTTACAATATCGACCACGGACTGGGATACTCCAATATCGACCTGATAGGCTGGATCATCAAGCCCAAGAAGTTGCGTGGCTACAATGCCCGAATCGCCTATCAAGAATTGAGCAGTTCCTCTCTACTCAAAAAAATTCTATTGGAGAAATCCACACTTCTGCTCGTTGTGGTCAATATGCTCACAACCGTCATTCTATTTGCCAGCATCACGCTCGGATTTGCAGGTGAATTTTTGTTTCGGAAAATTTTTCCTGCCGCATCAAAAAAAGGCACCGTATGAAAATCGTCGTCGCCAATTCCGTAGGCGTGGACTCGAACGGCTACCACATGGTGCATGTTCCTTCGCGTTGGTCGCTCGGTGTAAAAAATTTCACCAATTGCGGTTACTACCCGTGGGAACTGGCATACACTTCTTCCTTATTAAAACGGGAAACATCTCATGATGTGAAATTTTTAGATGGAGCTTTGATGGGCTGGGATTTCCAGACCTATTTTTCCAAATTGGAAGAAGAACAGCCCGACTGGCTGGTGATGGAAAGCTCGACCCGAACCCTGCGTGAAGATTTACGATTGGCCAAGGCCGCCAAAGAAGCTTTTGGCACTCGCCTGATTTTCACAGGACAGCACCCCATGGCCGATCCTGAAACCGTCCTCAAAACCGCAGACTTCGTTTGCATCGGTGAGTACGAATTTGCAGTTCTCGACCTCGTTCGCGGCAAAGACCCGCGCTCCATACCGGGCATCTACCCCAATCCAAGAGGCGAGTTGATAGACATCCACAAACTCCCTTTTCCCGAAGACGATGACATCCGCCGAATCGATTACCACGAACCCAATTGCCGATACCGACAAATTCAAATGTACGCGTCTAGAGGATGCCCGCGCCGTTGTAATTTCTGCGCCGCAGCAACGCTTTACTACGACGAACTGAACTGGCGGCCACGGAATGTTGACAACGTCGTCGAGGAGATTCGTACCCTCAAAGAAAAATATCCTGAGATGGAAGGCGTCTTTTTCGATGAAGAAGTCCACAACATCAAAAAAAGCTTCAACATCGCTCTGGCAAAAGCTATTCGTGGGGCAGGTCTTGACAATTTAAAATACGAAGCCATGTGCGAATACGCTTCACTGGACAGGGAAGCTCTCGAAGAGATGCGGTCTGCTGGTTATTACAAAGTCCGCATCGGTGTGGAAACGGGAAGCGATGTCATCGCAGAAAAAATGACTTTGGGAAAAAAACACGATCTTAAGAATCTATGGAAAACTTTAAAATTTTCCAAAGAGATTGGTATGCTGGTGTACGGGACTTTCAGTATTGGCGGGCTGGGATCGACCTATGAGGAAGACAGAAAAACGGTCGAACTTATTTATGAATTGTCCAATCAGGGCCTGCTTGCAGAAATTCAAGTCTCAATAAATACCCCGCAACCGGGGACTGATTTTTACAACAGCTCTGTATCGGCAGGACAATTGCCACCGGATATGGAGTGGGAGGCCTTCGACGGCGGCGGCAGTGTGGTGGTGAGTTATCCCAACTATTCGGCAGACAAAATTCTGGAAAATCGAGTCTCCGCATTGGATGCCTTTGACCGGGGAAAAGCTGAATTCAACTCTTTGGCCTTTGCCGACTCTGCGAAAATCAGCTTTGAAGCCCTATCGCCCACCGCAAAAGTTTTGACCCTGCGTTGCGCCCGACCCTGGTTCGTCGAACTGGTCCTTGCAAGTCTTAAGGAACGAACAGGAACGTCCTCCGATCTTTTGGGACAAGATGCCATGCAAAATCATTTTCAGGCAACGGACTTCGTTGGAAACTATTATTCGTATGGAAGCGGGTTCTTCGCAGAAAATGCCCTCTCGCAAGAATTGCAATCCCGGCTGAAAGACGCCCACTACGATGCCATACTCATCCCTTCAGCCAACAACCATATGGCGGGCTACCAAAACGTTATGGCCGTCGCCAAAAATCTGGGCGCGGAGAAAATCTTCGCCGTCTTCCCCGAAGGCACCCTCAAAGCTTTATAAGCTACAAGCCAAAGTGTTTTCAAATTGCCCAATTAAAATGCTTGGAATGAATCTTAAACTCAGCTTTTCTTCATCGGTTCTGTCTTGGGGTTGACCATATCCTTCTTTAGAAAAATATCGATGATATTTTTGTCTCTGCAAGCCACCGCGATGTCTATGAGACCGTCCTTGTTAAAATCACCCGTTGCAAGTCCTTGCGGATATTCATCCGTACTATGATAAATGGGAGGATAGGTGAACGTACCGTCTCCCCTTCCCAGAGAAATCGAAATTTTATCGTCGGTCGCATTGCTCACAACAAGGTCATCCTTGCCATCTCCGGTAAAATCAGCCGCAGCGACAAATTTCGGAAAGTTTCCTGAAGCAAAATCTTTCCACGTGGTGAACCCGCCACTCCCGTCGCTGACAACAGAGGTCATGGAGTGAAGCACGTTGCTGGAGGTAACAAAATCGCCATAGCCGTCGTTGTTTGAATCGAGAGCGACAATGGTCAAAGGTTGTCCGCCTCCCTTGTAAAGTTTAGAAGCGTCGAATGTGCCATCGCCTTTCCCCCATAAAACCTGAACACCCGTGTTTCCCGATCCTGCCAGAGCAACACCAACGTCCATTTTCTTATCGCGGTTATAGTCTCCCACCACCACGCCTGTGGGTTGTCCGCGAACAGGCACCTCAACGGGCTCTGAAAATTTACCATTGCCCTGAGCCAAAAGAATATTCACTTTATGATAACGCATCGAAACGGCTAAATCGTCCATGCCGTCCGTGTTGAAATCACCCGCCGCAATGTTGATCGGTATTTTACCGGGATGTATGATTTGTCCGGTATTCCTGAAACTTCCCGTCTTGGTATTCAAATAGATCTGAATGGACTGGTCGGCATAATTCACCACCGCCAGATCGAGATAGGCATCTGCGTTGAACAATCCTGTGGTGATACAAATCGGATCTTGCCCGGTGCGGAATACAATCTGATCATCAAAGCGACCGTCTCCTCGTCCCTTAAAATACGAAAATGTATGATCGCCGCTATTGGTGACGATCAAATCAAGATTTCCGTCCTTATTAAAATCCTTCGAAATCATGAACGAAGGCCCCGCTCCTGCTTCCATGGCATAGCCCAGATAAAACAACTGCGGCATTTTGGGAGCAGGCTTTGGCGGCGTGCAGGAAGATAAAACCCCTAACCCTATAAGGAGAAGGACTATTAGAATTTTTTTCATTCAATTACCTGAAGGTTACGAAAAAACCGCCTGAGATAGCGGTAATAAATCATTGAGTGTGAATCAAAAAACATGGGAGCATAGCACAGAGCTATTCTTCCAACAACGTTACGATTTTACAATGTGGATAAATAATTTGCATCCAAGGGTGATTCCAAAAAGGTTTGGCGAACCCACTCACTTTTTATAGAAGAAAAATGGATTGTGAAGTTTTTCCTCGCCAACAGTGGTGGCAGGACCATGACCGGGCAACAAACGAGTCTCATTGGGAAATGCCAGCAACCGTTGACTCACCGACTGGTACAATGCCGACCAAGAGGTATTGGCCCGCCCCATAGAACCTGCGAAAATACAATCCCCGGAAAACACAACCGAACCCAGTCGATAAGACACACCGCCGGGAGTATGTCCCGGCGTCTGGATCGCTTCAACCGTCAACGCCCCCAACTGAATTTTTTCTCCATCTTCAACATAATGAGGGGATCCACTCATCCCGGAACGCGGTTCTTTTTTACCGACATAAACCTTCAGCGGCCATTGCTTCAGCAATACGTTGAGTCCTCCCGCATGATCGGGGTGTGTGTGGGTGAGTAAAACCATGCCAGGGGTAACGCCCCATTGTTTTGCCGCATTGATGATCTCTTTTGGATTACCGCCCGTATCGACAATCGCTGTCATGCGGGTTTTCTTGCATATCAAGAGATAACATTTTACGGGATAAGATCCCATGAAGACTTGCAAACAAACGACTTCAAAATCCCCACAAAGCTCAGGTTGTTTTTCCGGCTCCCATTTTCCATTTGCGATCGCCTGTAACGAAGGCTCGTGCAAATCCAGAGCTTTGGCTATTTTTGCGATGTCCACAGCATCGGGAATCAAATCACAATTTTCAATCCGCATCACAACTGATGAGCTCAAACCTGTTTCACGCGCAAGCTCTGCCTGCGACCAGGGCCTGCGATCGCGAGCTTTTTGCACAATATCACCAAATTCATCTTCTAAAGGAAATGTCATTTTCTACACAAATAGAGTTGAAATAAAGGACGCACCCTAGCCTTTCAATAGTATCCCATGCTCGGCATTACCGACAATCAAAATTACCGTTTGAAAATTCATTCTCAAAACTTCTACGCAAACCATTGATTTTATTTGAATTAATAGCAAGCTATTGTATAATAACGATTTATTAAAATTCAGGCTTTTTATACGGTCTTGTGCCTGCGAAATTATTTCCAAACAGCGTGTTTTTTATTCATTTAGCAATCAACAATACCCTTTTATTTAATTGAAGATATGCCAATCACTGCCTCCTCCCAAAATTTTTACGAAATGCTGGACATTTCTCCGGCCGCAAACCAAAGTCAAATCAACCAGGCTTATTATCGATTGGTGAAAGAATTTGATGCCAGAAATGGAAAGCAATCTTTGGAAAATAATCAGGGGGATCCCATTGCCATGCTTCAAGAGGCGTTCGATACCTTATCCGATCAGAAAAAAAGATCTGCTTACGACGCTGAACACAATATTGACAAAAAAGATTTCCCCGCACCCGAATCCAAGAAATCGAGAAACAATCCGTTCGCTCGAACAAAAGACGATAAAACTCTGAACGTTTATCAGGACTATTACGGTTTCACAGAGAAACCCTTTGATTTGACTCCCGACCCAAAATATTTCTATCTGAGTCCCAAGCACAAAGAGGTTTTGGCCCATCTTGTTTATGGTTTGCAGGAAAATAACGGATTTTTAAAAATCATCGGCGAAGTGGGAACGGGCAAGACCACTATTTGCAGAAGCTTTCTGCGCGAACTGAAAAGTAATTTTAACATCGCATATATTTTCAATCCCTGCATTGATGAGCTGGAGCTTCTTCAAACCATCAACTCCGAGCTGGGTTTGCCAGCAGAAAGCAACAGCAAGAAGTTCCTCATCGATACATTGAATCATTTTCTACTTGCGGAAAGAAAAAAAGAAAACAGAGTCGTAGTCATCATAGATGAAGCGCAAGACCTGCAACCCAGCGTGTTGGAGCAACTGCGACTGCTATCCAATCTGGAAACTGAAACTGAAAAATTAATTCAGATTGTTCTCATCGGACAGCCAGAACTTGATGACCTGCTTGAAAAAGACGGACTGCGACAACTGAGACAGCGCATCACCATCAGCTGGGAGCTACTGCCTCTCAACTTTGAGGAGACTCGCGGTTACATCCACCATCGACTCAATGTCGCCTTGGGAAAGGGCAAGGTTCGAATCCCACGCCAGGGAGCTCGATGGATCTATCGCTATTCGCACGGCATCCCACGCATGATCAACGTTATCACCGATCGTGCCTTATTGATTGCATACACTTTGAATGTCAAAAACATCACTCCCAAGGTCGTCAAGCTTGCCGTTAAAGACATAGGTGCGATCCGACCCCTTGCAAACAAAGGTGCTTTTATCTGGCGAACTTTGATACCCGTTGCTCTGGGCCTGGCAACTGTTTTCTTCACAGCCAAGTACTTCGTTCTGCCAGACTTCACAACCAGCAAAGCAAATATCGGGAAAGATATTCAATCGATGATAGCCAAAAATTCCGCACAATTGGCATCGGCTATCTCTATCAAAAAAAAGACCGCCCCAACATCCACCCATGCAGACCCGATCAAGCCAAATATTGAAACGCCGTCCTCGCCAGAACCTGTGCTGGCAGTCAGCGTCCCAACAACAAGTGATTTGCAGGAACCAGTTTCACCTGCTTCCAATGCCCTCTTCATCGCCGAAGAAAGTAAACTCGTTACCTATTTATCCAGCCTGACATTGAATGAAAGTAAACAGGAAGCAATGAAGTGGTTGCTGAAAGCCTGGAATATAGATACGACGGGAATTGAGAATCTGCAAAAGGTGCAGGATGACTATGGGATGAAAGTGTACGAAAGCAACGCGACTTTCGAAAGGTTGAGAGCTCTGAATTATCCAGCCATGCTGGAAATTGCGCTCCCAAATTCCCAAGGGACAAAATATCTGTCACTCACATCGTTGGAAGGTGACAGTGGTTCCTTCGGTTCTATCGACCGCATGAAAATGCCACTGGAACTGCTGGACCGTTTGTGGACAAGAAAAGCCATCATTTTATGGAAGGATTTTGAAAATCTACCCGAAGATTTTGAATCCGGGTTCAGTGGGAAAGAATCCATCTGGCTCCAGAAAAATTTGCGGGTTCTGGGGTATTTCAAAGGCAGTGAATCGCTCAACCTGGGCCCCAAAACCGTCTCGGCTATTCAGGCATTCCAGAGAAACAACAAAATTCCTGACGATGGGAAATTCAATGCAGAAAGCAAATTGACCTTGTACAGCCAGCTCGATATTTATTCCACTCCAAAGTTAATAATCCAATGAACCTAAACAGTTATTACCGAATCGATGGTTGTATCCTCTAGAGCAGATAAATAATGAGTACAATTTTAAAAACGCTTAAGAAGCTGGAACAAGATAAAAACGATCTGCAAAAAAACCTGGACCTCAAGGAAATGGTTTTGCAGGGAGACGGCCCTGCTTATTTGCAATCAAATGGAATTGATAAAAAAATATGGCTGTTCGCGGGATTGACTGTTTGTGGAATAGTGATGGGCATAACCATTGCGTTTTTTTATATGAAAGAAACAAATGTTTCCCAAAAATTAGAAACGACAAGCATTCACCCCATCGCACCCAAAACGCAAATGCAGATAGCGCAACCTGTGAAGAAACCTTCGTCACAACTCGGTTTTTCACTGTCCGCGATACCAGAAACCCCCAAACCAGCATATACGAAAATTTCTCCACCTGCAGAAATCCCGGCAAAGAAAATCGTTGCATCGGCACCGACATCCGCACAAGTTGAACCAAAATTAAAATCACAATCAAGACCCGCTATAGAACAGGCGTTGACACCTCCCTCAGCTCAGCATCCGCAACCCAAGACTGCGATCCAACAAACAACAAAGTCTATTGCACATGGTACGATTGAAGGCATTAAGATCAAGGGCATTATTTTCTTTAAGGACAAAAGCCCTTCCAACCATATTTTTATTTCAACGCCGACAGAAAAGAACAAAAAGCTGAAGCAGGGTGAAACTGTGGCAGGAGCCATTTTGGAAAATATCACTCCCAATAAAGTGGTTTTTTCCCAAAAGGGTCATCTTTTGACCATGGGACTCGGAGAGTAGTTAGAAGTTCCCGGCTGTGGTCTGAGAATGGAAGTCGCAAAAACAAAAAGCCCCCGCCTAAGCGGAGGCTTTTGTACATCCCCTTGCTATAAACTAAGCAGTGATGCTAATGATGCTCCCGGAGCCGTTTGTGCTACCCCCTCCACCTTGACTCGAAACATTATTCTGATTTGAAGGAGCATCTCCCGCCGCATTGGCAGGAGGAATGGGGCTGGTTTCAGCCTCTCTCGACGCACCACCTGCTTGCTGAGTCGTTGCGCTCAAACTATCACCATCACTTGACCCGGCCTTTGCCGAATCCGAGCTCAATCGAGTCGTTGCCGAAGCATTACCCAAACCACCGATTTCCATGACAGACCCCTTTCTTAATATGAAAAACCCTAATAAGGCTCTTTAAAATACAGATTTTGACTTACAAATTCTCAAGACTTCTCTGTACCGCATCGCGCAGGCGAACAATCTCTTCATCAGGGATTTGTCGAACTACCTTCTGCGTTTGACCGTCAACAATTTTGAGAACCACCCTATTGTCTTCTGTGACGGACAACTTTCGTTGACTTGCAGATGCCGTTGCATCCGCAGGGTTGTTCCCGGTCCCGGTGACACCATTAGCGAGAGCTTGCTTCCCCGCCAGAGAAACCGTTACCGAGTCTTTGTCCGGGATCGCCTCAACGGGACTGCTTAGTTGCGACGAAGGTTTCTTGACGCTTTGGCTTGTTGTCGAGTGTCTCGTAGATGTCGATATCATTTCTGATGTAACCGACTGAGTATCCATGACTAGCCTCTTTCCTTAGTTATTCGACCACTCCAAAATAATTCTTTAAGAAAACCACCTTTCTGAGAGTACCAATGTCAGGTTCAGGGAGCCTTCCCAATCTCCTTAACGGTGAAACATAAGCAAACTTTAGGATTAATATCATATTTTTTATTGGAAATTTTCTAATCAGGAAGGAACTGCCCAGAAGAATAAACTGACATAAAAATCAAAGATTTCGGGATGAATTCCATTGATTTGTTTTTTTTGAGCACGTAGAATGTTAAACTTTTTTGAAAATAAATTTTAAATTACGTCCGATTCTGGTAGCCCAGCAACATTTTCACAGAACCAGACTCCGCTCTCCGACTTTACGGTCAACGACTATAAGACATGAAAAGTTTTTCCAGAATACTGGCTTACACCAAACCCTATAAAAAAATCATTATTTGGGCATTTTTTTGTCTGACGATCACCTCCGCGATCAATTTGATACTGCCCCTGATCGTCAAGAACATGGTGAATGCCGCACTGGTTCTAAAAAATGAAACCATTCTGAATAGTCTGACTCTGCAACTGATCGGCATCATTCTTCTGCAAGCCATCTTTTCGGTAACGCACAATTACATCTTCGGTTATGTCGGGCAAAGAGTGACCGCTGATTTCCGTATCGATTTTTTCAAACGCATGCAAGAACTTTCCCTGCGTTTTTTTCAATCCCAGCGTGTCGGGGATATTTTGTCGCGGATGAGCAACGACATTTCCGTCATCGAAAAAGCACTGGTCTCCATACCTGTTGCAATCCTTCGCCAAACCATCACCCTCATCGGTGCGCTGGCCATCATTCTATACCTCAACTGGAAATTGACCGGGCTCATATTGCTGATTCTGCCTCCCCTGATGATAGGTGCTCGTATTTTCGGGAGAAAATTACGCGGTCTGGCAGGAGCTGTCCAGGACCAACTGGCTCAAGCCGCTGTGGTTATGGAAGAAGCCGTGTCTTCCATTAAAGTCGTCAAATCCTACGGACGAGAATCGCATGAGAACAAACGCTTCCGCAAAGAAATTGAATCGGCCTTCGATATCTCTTTGGGAAAATTGAAAATTTCTGCTTCCTTCGGACCTGTTATTCTGTGCATGACTTTTCTCATTTCCGCCTGTCTGATATGGTACGGCGGCAATCAAGTCATGGAAGGCACCACCTCACCCGGTGAATTGGCGGCATTTTTTCTCTACGCCCTCATCGTTGCCGGCCCCATCGGAACCTTCGTCCGTGTCTACACACAAGCGCAGGAAACCCTCGGTGCCGTTCATCGTGTCTACGAAATATTCGACGCTCCGGTCGAGGTCA
>PCWG01000018.1:36066-67563 GCA_002787235.1 Nitrospinae bacterium CG11_big_fil_rev_8_21_14_0_20_45_15 | reverse complement strand
ACTTTTGGCTATCAAAAAGAAACGCCCGTTCTCAATGGCATCGACCTGCATATTAAGGAAGGGGAAACCGTCGCACTGGTAGGACCCAGCGGGGCAGGAAAATCAACACTCATCCAATTGCTGTTGCGATTCTTTGATCCCGATTCCGGGTCCGTCAAACTTGACGGGCAGGACATTCGCCAATTGGACACGAAATTTTATCTCAATCAGTTTGCCCTCGTGCCTCAGGAAACGCTACTCTTCGGCGGCACGATTCGGGAAAACATTCTCTACGGAAAATTGGACGCCACCGATGAGGAATTGATCTCCGCCGCAAAATCTGCCAACGCGCACGATTTCATCATCCAACTGGAACACGGCTACGATCATACGGTCGGTGAAAAAGGCGTGAAACTTTCCGGCGGCGAAAGACAGCGCATCGCCATCGCCCGCGCCCTGCTGAAAAATCCTTCCATCCTGGTATTGGATGAAGCCACCTCGGCACTCGACAACCATTCCGAGAATCTGATTCAGGAAGCCATGGAACGTCTCACCGCCAACCGCACCACAGTCGTCATCGCGCACCGACTCAGCTCAATCCACTCGGCCGACAAAATCGTCGTCATGGACAAAGGCAAAGTTCTGGAAATTGGCAATCACAAGGAATTGATGGACTCGGAAGGTCTCTATTACCACCTCTACGCCTCCAAACAACTGGAAGTCGATTTCACTGCCTAACCGGCGAGCCGCCGGAGGCAATGGGCTTTCCTTTTTAATAATTGCAGGCAAGCCGGGCGCAATCGGCTACCGGCGATCCGCCGGAGGCACGGGAAATATTCAAATTAAAAATCAAAATTAAAGGGAATAAATGAGCTTCTAAATTGACCCTGGCTATTATTTGTTCTAAAAATTACAATAGGGTTATTTCCATAATCGAGAAAATTGAAGTTCCACATGTGACTGGGAGAATCATTATGACAAGTGAAGCCGATGTTGAAACAGCCGTTTCTGGTTTTTATAAAGCGTTGAATGTACTGTTTACAGGCGATGTCAAGCCGATGAAAGATGCGTGGTCACATAGTGACGATATCAGTTATATGGGCCCTGATGGACTCTATCTCCTTGGCTGGGAGAAGATCGGATCGATGTGGGATCATGTCGGCGCGTTGAAACTTGGCGGTTGTGTGAACCCAAAACAGTTGAACACTGTCGTCGGAACAGACATGGCACTGATCACTTGTGTGGAGAGTGGTGACAATGAAGTGGATGGTAAGACTGAAAATGTTGAAATTCGTTCATCGACAGTCTTTCGTAAAGAAGGTGCTAGCTGGAAGGTAATCGCTCATCAGACAGATCTGTTATCCTATTTGGGAAAATAATCTCCCCCGGAATAAGTGGACACGAGCCGCATTTTGTTTCTCTAAGTCTACCGGACTGAGATCGCCCAAGCTTCAAATCACGTCATTGCGAGGAGGTACTCCGCGCCCGCTCGTATAGATGTTTTTGGAAACCTACAAAGGTCTCGCGGATTCGTATTGCGCCGCCGAGAAGTTCCGTCGCATCCTCGACCGCGCGGTACTTCAGTTTCAGCAAATCCGGAAGCTTCTCCTGTCCCAGTTCGCCTACCCCTTCCTGAACGTATTGAGACAAGACAAAGTCCAGAAAGCCCTGCAACTTTTCATCGTATCCCGAAAAAATTTTTTCACGATGAATCGCCACCCGTTCCTCCCGTGTGATGGGAGCCAGCGCAAAAGCAATGTACGCCAGCACGTCGAACAAATCGCTTTTCTCCGCTGAAATCATCGACCGTATCTCCTTCAACGACTCCTCGCCATATCCCTTCTCCGCCAGACTTTCCAGCAAGGTCTTGCGTGTTTCCGGCAGACTCCACAAGCTCCGCAGTTCTTCCTCATCCTTAAAAAACTCAGGCAATTCGCCGAACAAACGTTCGATGAACTGGGTTGATGACAGAGGCTTGCCATCGGGATTCCAGAAAGACGTCGCCATCATGTGTTGAATCGTCCGTTCCTTGCCATCCGCCAGCTTGATTTTGATCTTCTTGCTCTTCTCACAAACACAAGGCCACTCCCCGCAAACCGCGCAAAGTGGCTTGGGACATTGGCAAGGGTCGATGTCACAAATCCCGCAAATAAAAGGCTTTTTCGTCGGGCACACACAGAACTCTTCGCCGCATTTCGGGCAAGGATCAGGAGGCGGCGGCTCGCCGTCCCATTCGGGATCGTTGAAATGCGCGTAAGCCTTCACGAAATCGTAGATCGTGAAATAGTCCTTGCCTTCAAACAGACGCGTTCCGCGTCCGACGATCTGCTTGAATTCGATCATCGAATTGACCGGACGCATCAGAACGATGTTGCGGATGTTGCGCGCATCCACGCCCGTGGAAAGTTTCTGCGAAGTTGTGAGGATGGTCGGGAGCGTCTTTTCATTGTCCTGAAAAGCGCGCAAAAACTGCTCACCCATCTCGCCATCGTTCGCCGTCACCCGCACACAATAGCCCGGCTTCGTCATGATCTGATTGATCATATCGCGCACCGTGAGCGCGTGTTCCTGCGTCGCACAAAAAACAATCGTCTTCTCATTCGGGTTGATGGCGTTCATGAACAGGCGCACGCGTTTCCTCTCGCGTTCCTTGATCTCGATGCGCCGATTGAATTCCGCTTCGCTGTATAGCTTGCCCTCTATGATCTCGCCCTCAAGCAGAACATCGTCGGAAGTGTAGACATATTCGTCCAGCGTCGTGGCGATCTGCTTCACCTTGAACGGGGTCAGAAAACCATCGTTGATGCCCTCTTTCAGCGAATAGATGTAAACCGGGTCGCCAAAATAAGCGTAGGTATCGACATTGCCCTTGCGCTTGGGCGTGGCGGTTAGGCCAAGCTGAACCGCTGGTGAGAAATATTCCAGAATAGCGCGCCAACTGCTTTCGTCATTGGCCCCGCCCCGGTGACACTCGTCGATCACGATGAAGTCGAAAAAATCCGGCGGGTACTCGCCAAAGCTCGGCACCGGGTCGCCGTTCTCATCGCTCCCGCTCATGAAGGTCTGGAAGATGGTGAAAAAGACCGAACCGTTTTTCGGCACACGGCCCTTCTTGCGAATCTCGTCCGGTGCGATGCGTACCAGCGCGTCTTCCGGGAAAGAGGAAAAAGAATTGTAAGCCTGATCCGCGAGGATGTTGCGGTCGGCTAAAAATAAAATGCGCGGACGCCGATTCGGCTCCCCGCTCAAGTTCCAGCGACTGTGGAACAATTTCCAGGCCAGTTGAAACGCAATGAAAGTCTTGCCCGTGCCCGTCGCCAGCGTCAGCAGAATGCGGTCGCGGCCTTCCGCAATCATCTCCAGCGTTTTATTGATGGCGTTGTGCTGATAATAACGCGCCTGCCACTGCCCGCTCTTGTCCTCGAAAGGAACCGCACCAAAACGCTCGCGCCATTCGTTTTTTTGCGCGAAAGTCTCCGCCCACAATTCATCCGGTGACGGGTAAGCACTCACATAATGTTCCGCACCCGACTGCATATCGACCCGGTAAATGCCCAGACCGTTGGTGGAATAGGCAAAACGGGTCTGCAATTTTTCGGCGTAACGTTTCGCCTGCGCGACCCCTTCCGTATCCGGCAAGTCGCGTTTCTTCGCTTCGATGACCGCCAGTTTCTGCCCCCTGTAAAACAAAACATAATCCGCAACCTCCTGCTTCGTGCGCTGACCCGCGCCCTGCAAACGCCCGAGCGTGATGACCTCGCGCCGCACCCGACTGCCATCGACGACACCCCAGCCCGCCGACTTCAAGGCCGGGTCGATCAACTCCGCGCGCGTCTCCGCCTCGTTCATGCCATGGCCTCCTGCTTGAGGGACGCTTCCGGCTCGGCAGTCAACTCACCCGCAAAGGCTTTCTGTAACAGGGATTGTTTCAACTCGGCCAAGGCCTCCAGTTTTTTGCGGTAGATGGATTCGAGTTGTTGGGTTTTATAAAATAATTCTTCAAGTCGCTCAACTATTTCAATTTGTACCTCAATATTCTCTGGAATAATAATAATCTCGCTATGCACATGATTTCGATTTAAAGTTGGAACACCAGCACCACTCGCATAATTTTTCAGATTGAATTTTTTGAGTAAATAGTAAATAAACTTAGGATGATTACCGAAAAATTCTTTTACATACAAAGCGGTATTTAGAGGCCAAAAATCTTCTTCCATAAAAAACACATTACCTATGCTTCCACTTCGACCGGTTACAACACCTAGCCCTTGAACTTTGGCCTCTGCATGAAAATCAATAATACCACTTGAGCTAACTAAAGGAAATTCACCAGCCGACCTTAGACGTTTTGGAAGATCAAAGCCCCTTTGTAAGACACAGACTTCACCCATTTTTTTCTCCACCCAGCCATCGCCCTTCTGCGTGAAGACGTTGTTCAGATAGCTGTCGAAGAGTTCGCGGGCGTTGGCGAGGTTCTTTTTTGTATGGGCAATGGCACGGTCGATCTCCTCAAAAGCTTCATCCAGAATCGCCACGATCCGCTTCTGCTCCGCAAGCGGCGGGATTGGCAACTCAATATTTCTAATTAGAGGCATATTTAGACCACGACGGTCGTTTCCGCTATCACCGGTAATTCTCCTTATTTCTTCATATCGTCCATGCAAATTTGCATAAAGATATTCAGGCATTAATTGTTTAACGTCTTTCGGAAAAATACTAACTAAGGACTGGTTACAAGTAGCTTTTACTTTTAGTAATGCTACGGTTCCTCTAGTTTTACCTTGGCCATTTAAAGCTATCATTACGGAGTTTACAGGAAGGTACTTGGCATTAGAATTCATCAAACCTAATTGTGTTATACGACCATCACAATCTTTAATGTGCTTCTTATTAATATCTCCAGAAACCAACCATCTAACCCCTCCCCCATCAAAATATTCTCTTTTAGATTTACTTGGAGTCCCCCCCGTCATTAAATCACAAACATCACCAAGCTTGACAATAGTCCACCCCTTCTTCATAACATCCCCTGGATGTTGTTGAGGATTTGTGCGCTCTCTGCGTCGAGTTTGGCGATTTCGGCGAGGATGGTTTGCGGATCGCGGAGCGGTGCTTCTTCGGCCTTGTTGGGATTTTTCACGGAGAGGTCACAGCCTTCGGCTTCGATCTGCGTTGCCGGGATGGTCCATGATTTTTCCGATTCGGCAAAGGTTTTTTGCAGTGCGACAAATTCTTTCATGTCGCCATCGTTGAGGGCATTGGTCTTGCCCATGTTCCTGCCAGGATCGAGCTGGTAGTACCAGATGTTTTGTGTGGGTGCGCCTTTCTCGAAAAACAGCACGACGGTTTTGACTCCGGCCCCGATGAAGGTCCCGCCGGGACAATCCAGAATTGTGTGCAGGTTACAGGCCTCCAGCAATTCCTTGCGCAGGGCTTTGGAGGCGTTGTCGGAGTTGGAGAGAAAGGTGTTTTTGATGACGACGGCTCCCCGGCCCCCGGCCTTGAGCATTTTGATGAAATGTTGCAGGAACAGGAACGCGGTTTCTCCGGTCTTGATGGGAAAATTCTGTTGCACTTCCTTGCGCTCTTTGCCGCCAAAGGGCGGGTTGGCGAGGACGATGTCGTAACGGTCTTTCTCTTCAATGTCTGCAAGGTTTTCTGTGAGCGTGTTGGTGTGGATGATGTTGGGCGCGTCGATGCCGTGCAAGATCATGTTCATGATGGCGATCACGTAAGCCAGGCTCTTCTTCTCTTTACCGTAAAAAGTTTTCGACTGGAGCTTTTGGAGTTCGCTGACGTTCTTCACCTTCGGGCGCAAATACTCGTAGGCTTCACAGAGGAATCCGGCCGAGCCGACGGCACCGTCGTAGATGCGTTCGCCGAGTTTCGGTTGTGTCACTTGCACCATGGCACGGATCAGCGGACGCGGGGTGTAATACTCACCGCCGTTGCGACCGGCGTTGCCCATGTTTTTGATCTTGCCTTCGTAGAGATGCGACAGCTCGCACTTTTCATCCTGCGAGCGGAAGCTCAGTTCATCCATATGTTCCAGAGCTTCACGCAGGGAATAACCGCTCTGGAATTTGTTTTTGATCTCGCCGAAAATTTCGCCGATCTTGTATTCGATGGTGTCGGGTCCGGTCGCGCGTTGCTTGAAACCCTGTAAATAGGGGAAGAGTTTCCGGTTCACATAGTCGATGAGATCATCGCCTGTTAAGGCTTTGTCGTGATCGAAAGAACCGTCCGTTTTTTTCGGAGCGGCCCAGTTCGTCCAGCGATGTTCCTTCTCGATGATGAATATGTATTTCTGGCCGAGCAGGTCGGCCTCTTCGATGCGCTTGCGCTCCAGATCGTCGAGGTATTTGAGGAACAGCATCCACGATGTTTGCTCCGTGTAATCCAGCTCGGTGGTACAACCCGCTTCTTTCCAGAGAACGTCGTCGATATTTTTGAAGGCCTGCTCGAACATATTGCCTGATCTGCCCCGTGACCGGGACGGTGCGTTGTTTGATGGAACGGTATTTTCATATAGAGACGTATCACGTCTGTTTTCCGTAATCCTAATGCCTGCCGCCGCGAAGGTCAAGCAACGAACGATGACGATAAGGCGGGCCGTATTTTGCACTCTCTGCGACCTCTGCGGTGGATTTCATTTTCCTGAAAATGGTTTCAATAAAATTGCCTTCTCACAGCCCTGAATTACAGGTCAAGGAAAATTCGTGAACGGTCGATAAGTTTATTTTCAGGGATTTTTTCAATTTCAAGGATGAATGTAAGATGACGGAAGTTGTTTGCGATGAGTTGATTGAGACCGCTTGCGCTTTGTGCGGTTCGGAGGAATCGGAGCCGGTTTTGACGACGGCGAACGGTATTTTCCTCGCGCGTTGTGTCCATTGCGATTTCCAGTTTTACAATCCGCGTCCGCATAACTCGGCGGTCGAGGCCTATTATCACGGTGAAGAATTTTACAGCAAGGTCAATGTCACGGCGATTGAGATCGTTATGGACATTCTGGCCTATCATCAGGTGAAGCCGGGGAATTTACTGGACATTGGCTGTGGTGTGGGCGCGCTGGTTTCTCTTGCTGAAAAGAAGGGCTGGAATGCGGTGGGTGTGGACCCCTCCCCCATGGCCAGCAAGATGGGCAGGGAATTTCTGGGCGTTGATGTGATTCAATCTTATGTCAACGATCTCGATTTCCCGAAAGGACAATTTGATGTGGTGGTCATGCTTGCGGTTCTGGAGCATGCCTTCGATCCGCTGGAATTGGCGAGCAAGGTCTGGGAATGGCTGAAGCCCGGCGGACGGTTGATTTTTTCCACTCCGAATCTCGACAATCTGAACTATCACTTGATGGCGGACAAGACCCGTTATTCCTGGTTCATCAAGGAGCACATCAATCATTTCACAATCAAAACGCATCGGCAATGGTTGGAGCGTACGGGTTTTAAAAATCCGATCTTTCATTTGTCGGGTCATTTTTCAGTGGATCGATCCGACGGGGTTTCTCGCCTCATTCACACACCCTCTTTCATGCGTTCGGCACGAAAACATTTTTCAGATGCCATGCATGATTCTGCCATCGGCCTTTATGGCAAATCCGCAAATGAACTTGACGACGCACAATTTCTGCAAATCTGGCTTCGACAGATG
Organism: Nitrospinae bacterium CG11_big_fil_rev_8_21_14_0_20_45_15; assembly: GCA_002787235.1. Taxonomy (GTDB): domain Bacteria; phylum Nitrospinota; class Nitrospinia; order Nitrospinales; family VA-1; genus Nitrohelix. The sequence continues at coordinate 59,931 of PCWG01000018.1, read as the reverse complement.
GAGTTGTGGAATTTGCCATCGGGGGAATATTCACTGAGCGATGCGGTCTATGTGAGCGCAGAGAAACCTTTGTAACCCGATTCAGGACGGGAAATACTTCTATCAAGGGGAATCGATTTTGAAACTATCCATGCAGGAACAAACGGACCTCAAACCCTCATCCAAAGCCGAAGGTTTACTCTCCCGGCTCTCTCTGGCAACGCGAAAGGCGGATGAGAAGAAATGCAAAGTCTGCGGAACTGTTTCCAATTTTTTCCATGCAGATCATCGCACCTTCTACAAATGCCCGGCCTGCAGTCTCATCTTCACGAATGATTACCCTGCCAAGGATAAAGAAAACGACCATTACCAGACACAATGGGGGGAAACACAACCGGAGTTCTGGAAAAAACAGGTAGATGTCCTTCTACAAATGACGCAGAACTACTTCCAGCCGCAAAATATTCTTGATTTTGGATCGGGATCGGGCCATATGACACGCGAACTGCAACGCCGCGGCTACTCTGTAACCCCGTTGGAGCCTATGGTCAACGGTTACCTGAAGGACCAGCACTACCCGCACACTTTCGACCTCATCATCGCACTCGAAGTCGTCGAGCATCTGCACGACCTGTGGAGTGAATTTCAGGAGATTGACAAGGTTCTCGCTACGGGAGGTATCTTTCTCTGCTCGACCGCCCTCTCCAATCCATTCATCGAACAAAATGACGCATCCCAACAATTCGCCGAATGGTGGTACAAAGACGATTTTACCCACGTTAATTTCTTTTGCAATGCCACCCTCGCACGCCTGGGGGAGCGCATGAACTGGGATGTGGACATCTACGCCAATCAGGCCTTTGTGATGATAAAGCCCGCCAACTGACATTTTCAAATATCCGTAGACAACAGCAATCCACCCCAGCTTGAGGATTGAATCAGGCCTGCAGAGTGACAAAAACCCGCACATGAGAGCTAAATGTCGAAAATTGCTCCATTTTTGCGTAATAATATCGGGAATGAAATTGTTATCTCCTTGATTAAGCGCTACAATTTATCCTTTTAAAAATTCAGACAATAACTTACAAGAGGAATAATCTTATGATGGGAATTGGCTTGCCAGAATTGATGATCATTCTCGTGATTATCATGATCATTTTTGGCGCGGGCAAACTGCCTGAAATTGGAAGCGCATTTGGAAACAGCATCAAGAATTTCAAGAAATCTATGAAGGAAGCCGGAGAAGTTGACTCTGGAGAAACCGACTCTGATAAAGAAGTCCTTGCGGCCGAAACACCTGCTCTTGCAGAAAGCTCTGAGGAGAATTCTGAAACACCCTTAGCATCTTCCGAAGAAGCACCCACCGAAACAAGAGAAAAGTAAAATGGGTTGCTCATTGCAAACTTTCGTTATTCCAGAATGAAACTGCAAAGTTTTATTTCCAGAACTTTAAAGAAATTACATATTTGACGTAATTTCGTGAAACCATGGCCCATGACCAGGCATCTAAGAATGGTATTGGGTCGAAACCTGAAGATCCCTGCATCGCTCTTTGATCAAAAATTGTAGGATGTGTCTTAATAAATGATTTTGGACCCAAACGAAGATAAAAAAGAAGATAAAGCAGAAGAAGACGAACTGGTCCGAAAGCTTCAGGCTGGCAATATGGAAGTTTTTGATCAACTGGTCGAACGCTTTCAAAAAAAAATTTACGCATTGAGTTTTAACCTGACTCGCAATCAGATGGACGCTCAAGACGTAACTCAGGATGTTTTTTTGACCTTGTTTAGGAAAATCCATACCTTCCAAGGCAAGTCGGCATTCTCTAGTTGGGTTTATCGTATCACACTAAACGCAGCCTATATGAAATTGCGGAGTCGGAAAAAAGATCAAAGCGTTTCTATTGACGATATGCTTCCGACTTTTAACAAAGCAGGATTTCAACAGGAAAAAGTACAAGACTGGTCAGAAAAAACAGATTCGCTTCTTTTTGCCAACGAAACTCGAAACATCATTCAAAAGGCAGTAGACCAACTTCCTGAAAAAGAAAAAGTGGTTTTTCTTTTACGCGATGTCGAAGGAATTTCCACAGAAAAAGTGGGCGAAGTACTAGACCTTACTATACCTGCCGTCAAATCACGACTGCATCGGGCGCGTTTATTTTTAAGAAAAAAACTTTCTACCTTTTTTGAAGAGTACCGCTCCGGGGAGGAGAACTAATGATCTGCTGTAAAGAATGTTTGGACCTTTTGTACGATTATCTGGACAACCAGTTGGACGCGGATACGCACGCCAATCTGGAAGAGCATTTTCAGGATTGTCCACCCTGCGTTGCTTTTTTAAATACTTACAAATCAACGACAACGATCTGCAGAGAGGCTTTAAGCAAGGTAGAAATGCCCAAGGCCGTTCAAAGCAAACTATTGGAATTTTTGAAGAGCGAGCAATCTAAAGGTTGACCTGTCTTCATGTGCTGTGCTCAAACCCAACGTTGACAAAATCATACAGTTTCACTATATTTGTTGATGATTTATCGATCTGGTAGATATAAGTACCAAGTTCACCCGCCGACTCTGTTTTACTGGAATGCCTGTTAAGAGATTCCAGACTTGTAACTAGTTTCTGACACGACCAAAAGGTAAATGACATGATAGAAATGAAGGTGGAAGGCCTGACGCTCGACCCCCTCACCAACATGCCAATTATTATCTTGAAAGATTTAAAAGGCGAGAGGGCCCTGCCTATTTGGGTAGGATATTTCGAGGCCAACGCAATCGCACTCGAAATGGAAAAAGTCTCAACCCCGCGCCCTATGACTCATGACTTGATAAAAAATCTGGTTCAAGGTCTTAATTCCAAAGTAAATCATGTTTTAGTAACCGATCTGAAAGACAATACATTCTTTGCAGTCATCTCTATCACTCAGGGCGAAAACCAACTGACCATCGACTCGCGGCCCAGCGATGCTATCGCTCTGGCTTTGCGCGTTAAGGCACCGATATACGTTGAAGAATCTGTTATTGAAGCCGCCAAGCACCTTGATCTGCCCGAACCTGAAAAAAAACCCGAAGGTGAAGAAAACAGGCAATGGCAAGACTGGCTCGATAAACTGAAACCGCAGGATTTTGGAAAGCTCTAGACCGGCTATTTAGAAATCAGTCCCTATCAGGTGGCTCATGGCTACCACCTACAATAACTCATTCAGTGCCATTCTCTTGAAACATCCCCTCCAATGCATTGGTATTTTTTGCAAACCCGGGCCGATTGAAAATCAAAAGCTTTTGCAAAAGCTCGTCCAATGGTTGCGACAAAAAAACTTAAGCGTCTTTCTGGAAGCCGATACCGCCCGTTTGATTGGCGAACCCCCGATCCATTCGATCTCTGATGTCGCTAAAGAAGCGGATTTCATCGTTGTATTAGGCGGTGATGGTACTTTATTGAAGGTCACCCGCGAGGTTTACTTGTTCGACACCCCTCTGCTTGCCGTCAACCTGGGGAACCTGGGTTTTTTAACGGACGTTCCTCGGGCTGGTCTTTTCGATGCCCTGGAAAAGGTTTTGGCTGGAAACTGCAAGGTTGAACGCCGGATGTTGCTCAAAGCTTATATGTTGCGTGACGGAGAGAAAACGGAAGAACATTATGTTTTAAACGATCTGGTCATCAGTAAAGGTGTGATTGCAAACATCGTTAATCTTGAAGTTCGGGTTGACGGTCATTACATGACTTCCTACCGCGGAGACGGTCTCATTGTCGCTACACCAACGGGCTCGACGGCTTATTCCCTTTCCGCAGGCGGTCCAATCATTCATCCCAATATTCACAATCTGATCATCAATCCTATTTGTCCCTGTGCATTGACAAATCGTCCCATCATCATCCCGGACGACTCGGAAATTGACATCACCCTCACTTTAGCAAGTGAAGACGTGCGCCTGACTTGCGACGGTCAGGTAAGTTGCCCAATCAAACCGGGTGATATATTGAAAATACAAAAAGCTGAAACAACAATACAGCTCATTCGAGTTTCTGAAAAATCTTACTATCAAATTCTACGTGAGAAACTCAATTGGGGAAGAGCTACAGAACCCGAATCCAACGAAACACTCGACTGAATCAAATAGCAGTCCCCTCAATTCATCTGCCAAAATTAGCAAGCGCAAAGCTTGACTGACCTTCTCACACTCACACAAAATTGTAGGCAAAACACCCGCTCGAACAACGCACCATGTAATGGGGACAAGAACGACAAGGTTCTTTAACTTCCGTTTTTTCGAAAACCGACGTCAGAAATTTGGAACCCATTTTCGCCGTTGCGATGGTGTTGACTTGTTGAAATTCACTGATATTGCCAAGCTTGAGGTTGTGAAAAGGAAAGCAATTGAAGCAATCGCCACAAGCATCGATGTCCATAGGGCTGCCATCCGCACAACCGAAGTACAGATAGTGTTTGTCCCATTCTTCCATCGGTGGCGTTTGTTTGATCCCATGGAAATAAAAACGTTGGACCAAATGAGACTCATTTTTAGCAATTTCATCAAGAAAACAGGGCGGGAACGAACAGTCGAAACGGAAATTCATTTGCGGGTATTTTTTAAGAATATCCAACATTTGTCTACCGACCTCCGGATAATGTCGAATCGGTAGATAGGAATTGGCGTCTCCACCTATGATAGGAAATGCAGGGCTGATCCGTATGCGATAGCTGTCGTCCTTCGGGATACCTGCTGTTTGATAAATTTCGTCGATCTCTGCACATTGACGTGCCAGTTCCTGACCTTTGGAGTACAGGTTGATACTGAAAGTAACGCCATAACCGTTGGCCCTCATGATCGTTTCCGCAACTTCACGGCAACGGCGATGATTTTTTTCAGATATATTTTCAGGTGTCTGCCAATTTAAAAGGACCGCAAAATACATTTTCCTTCGAACAGCCCCATTGGGCCCCGCCAGACTGACTAACAAATCTAGAACTTTATCGCTCATCAGGCCATTCGTAAACAATCCAAGTGAGGAATCTTTTTGCATTCCCTCAAAAGTAAGTCGAAGTATTTCAGAAAAATCCGGATGCAGGGTTGGCTCTCCCCCCATAAAGTTAATGACCGATGCGTTGTGAATTTTAGGCAATAGCTGGTTCAGGAAAAAGTCAAATTCCATGGACTTGCCGGGAGTTTTTACCGTTTCCTCCATATATTCATCCGCAAAACAGTAATTGCATTTCAAATTGCAGTAGCTGTTTAAGATAATATTCATCCAGAGGGACTCCTTAATTGAAAATAAAATATCAAATCCACATGCTTCGCTACCAACCAGAAACCACCCGGGCCGATTCACCCAAGCCTTTCTACTGATCTGCAAACATGGAGATAGGTATAAATCCTAGATTATTATAGGTATTTTTCCTATAAGAATACAGGGGAAATTTATATTTCTTTCTAGGGTCCTGCAGTCTGGATTTTGAGAAAGATTTCCATCCTGCGCCGAGGTATTTTTCTTTCACGTCGGCTCAGAGTTTGAATTCAGGAAAGATTTGGCGATGGGAACCGCTTTAGGGTGAGAACTATGGCGGGCAAGAAAAATTATTTACAAATCATAAATCATCCAATGTCCATTTTCTGCTCTGACAATGGGCTTGAGCAGAGGGCCAAACATTGTGTTGAAACATATAAAAATGGCATTTTGCATTCAGGAAAGAAACATTGCAAAACCATCACCTATTCACAACTCCATTCAAGCACTCTTCTCGTCCTGTGACTAGACGGGCTTCGTGGAAGCAAGTAATTCCTCAAACTCTTCTGCGGGCAATGGTTTGGAAAATAGAAATCCCTGACCGTAATCGCACTTGGCGGCAATCAACAGATCGCGTTGTTCTTCGGTCTCCACCCCCTCGGCAATCGTTTTGATACCCAACTTGTGTGACATTGTAACAATGGCTTCGCACAATGCCATTTCATTTGAGTCGCGCTTTAAATTTCTCACAAAAGACTGGTCTATTTTAATGTAATCAATGTCAAACTTTTGAATATAAGACAGAGACGAATAGCCCGTACCGAAATCGTCAAGAGCGACTTGTATACCGACATCTCTATACTCAAGTAATTTTCTATTAGTAATTTCACTGGCGTCCAAAAGCAAACCTTCAGTGATTTCAACACATACACTGTTTTTTGAAAGGTTACGTTCTTTCAGCTGTTCGCCCCACCCCTTGTATTTAGGATCATCATTACAAAACTGAATCGGTGATTTATTCACGCTGATTTGAAAGGCAGAAGAGTGCAATTGTTGCCACTCCTTCACCTGGTTGGTAACCTGAAGGAATAACCAGTTACCAATTTCATTGATCAATCCTGTCTCCTCTGCAATGGGGATAAATTCAGCGGGACCCACTGGCCCCCGCTCAGGATGTTGCCATCGGATCAAAGCTTCTGCTTTTGAAATATTCCCCGTTATCAACTCCACGATGGGTTGATAGGCCACCCAGAACTGATCTTTCACCAATGCCGCACGTAAATCAGCCGCAATATTCATTCTTGCTTGCGACTGTTCCTGCATCGACGCCGTGAAATAGGTAAAGCGGTTGCGCCCCGCTTCTTTAGATCGATACATGGCCTGATCCGCATATTTTAGCAACTCATCAAAATCGGTGGCATCTTTAGGAAAGAGTGAAATCCCAATGCTGGCGGAAAGATAAACGACCTCATTTTCTAACGAAAATGGCTTGGACAAATTATCCAGGATAGACTGAGCCGCCCGCTCAATATGAACGGTATCATTGACGTTGTTCAAAATAACAGTAAACTCATCTCCGCCCAGACGGGCAACCATATCCGTATCCCGTACACACAAAGCCAGACGCTTCGCGACTTCTTTGAGCAAAAGATCACCCATACCATGCCCCAAAGTGTCATTGATATCCTTGAAATGATCCAGATCCAGAAACATCAGTCCTATCTGGATTTTCTTCCGATTCGCCATCTTGATTGACTCATTCACCTGATAGTAAAACATATTGCGGTTCGGCAGTCCGGTGACGACATCAAAATTAGCTTGTTTCCAAATCAACTCCTCTGATTTCTTTTTTTCAGAGATATCATAAAACAATGCAACCCTGCGATAAAGCGACCCATCCTCTTTAAATGCTGAAGTTATAGAAAGTCTTTTCGGATAAATTTCTCCGTTCTTCCTTCGATCATAAATTTCGCCTTCCCAAGACCCCGTCGTATTCAGAGATTCCCACATCTCAGCAAAAAACTCTCGATCATGACGGCCCGAACTTAAAATACGGGGATCCTTCCCTAAAACTTCATCCTGCTTATAGCCTGTTTGCACAGTAAATGCAGGATTCACAGCTATGATAGAATTTTTGTCATCGGCAACTAAAATAGCCTCTTTACTCGTTTGATATACCAGAGAAGCCAACATAAGGGCTTCTTCATGTTTTTTACGCTCAATCATATGGCTCAACTGAATTCCGGTGTGGTTCAAAACCTCAAGAAGGTTGTCATCGCGTTCAACGACTTCTGTCGTGAAACACTCGATAATAGCGACAATTGTTTTTTCCATAAAAACAGGAAATGCAAAACCTGTTCTTATGCCCAAATCATTCCTTCCGGTACTTCTTGGAAAGTTCAAATCACATGTCACATCAACAATCCATTCGGGCTGTCCACTGGAAAAAACGCGCCCGGGGAGTCCCGCTCCACTTATCAATGGTGTATTTTCGGTAGCTTCCTTGAATGCACGGAATTTTTCAGGATCAACCAAATACCATATCGTTGTGGGAATGAGAGAGTCACCCTCGATATTTAAAAATTTGTCATATTTTGATTTTATGATTTCTGCCCGCTTGGGAAGGTAAATATGCCCCACAGGCCAGTCAATCGTTTTACATATATGTTCTAGACTTCTCCGTATGGCTTCTTCCACACTCGAAGACTCGTTTGCGGCAACGGCTACTCCCTGAAGCAATTCGATACCGATCGTTTTTTTTCTGAGTTCCTTTTCCGCTATCTTCCTTTCTGTAATTTCGCGAGCAATTCCAATCAAGAGTCTCTCTTTTTTTACAATCACCTCACTTAAAAAGAGTTCCATTTCAAATTTTTCGTTATTTTTTCTCAAACCAATCAATTCCAAACCAGAACCAATGGCCAGAGCTTTACTCTGCCTCAAAAAATTCCCCAGAAAATTGGCTTCGTGGATTTTCGCAAACGCAGGTATCAGCAGGCTGATCTTTTGACCAATAACCGCTGAGCAAGGATAAAGAAAAATTCGCTCTGCCGCTCTGTTAAACAGACAAATTGTCCCATCCTCTTTGAAGGTAAAAATCATGTCAGTAGCAGAAGTCACTACCGCGTGACTCATGTACTGTGAGGCCTGTAATGATTGACTGACGCGCACTTGTATAAACTGTAAAAACAGTGCCATGATCATCAACAGAAAAAGAAAAGCAAATATGGCAAGCAATAGTTTTTTAATCGTGATAAGAGTGGCAAAAGCTTCACTCACATCAACTTCATTTGCCAGACCAAATCCTTCTTTATCTAACCAAATCCAGGAACCCACGACAGGAATGCCACGATAATCCTTGTATCCATCCACATCCACACCGGACTCCCCTTTGATGGCACTTGCCGCCATGCGAGTCAGAGGAGCAACTTCCGCGGACATTGTTCGTTTAGTATCGTCTTTGGATAAAGATGGGGCAACGGGAACTCTGAGCTGAACAGATAGAGTGGAAAAACTATCGGGGTGATTTGGAATGATACCCAAATTTTTGAGATCTTCCTTGAAACGGCTTTCAGAAAGCATCAAGCCCTCCGAGTTAAAAGCATAAGTTTCACCCGTTTGACCGATGCGGCTGATATCCATGACATGAGTGAACATGACCTCCGGCCGCAGGCTGAAAGACAAAACAGCCACAACCTCCCCCTCGTCATCCAAAACAGGTGCGGCCATAAACATCGCAGGCTTACTCGATTTTGAATCTCCGAAAGAGCTTTTACTCATAAAAGGTAATGAAACAACTGTTTCTCCTTTTAAAGCACGCTCAACAAAATCTGACTCAGTCATAATGTTGCGCGTACCCATCTCGCTATCCTTATCCCCAGCTATTTGCAAACCCGTCCGATCAAAAACAATGAAGCCGAAATAATCATAATATTTTATGATCGGACCTAGAATCTTGCGAAGTTTTTCCACTTCCTTGATCGCTGACAAGTCCTCAGGAGACGAACCTGAACCATCATCTAAAGCTGTTTTTTCCACTAGCGATAAAACAGTATTTCTTATGCTGGGAGTAGACACGAAAACTGCGGAGTCTGATTTTCTTTCCTTGATCCACATTTTTAAAACTTCTGCATTCGCAGACACCGTAAGGGAAAGCTCACCACGCAAATCAATTTTAACCAACTCTTCTATTTCGGACAGTCCAAACCAACCCACAATCACTGCGAGCGATAAAAGCCCTGCCAGCGACAAACGAACAATCCGATTGGAACTCAATGAAGTTTTTGTCAATGAAAATACTCCTTTTAAAAAGAGCAAATGAATTCAAATCATCCCAAATTATTATGCAAAAGTGGATACACATAATATAAGATTTACCTAGAATGTATAATATATTTCCTGTACGTCAGATTAACAACCCTTCAAAACATATTTTATCGTTTGAATTCAACTTTATTGAAAAAGATCAACGGACATACCTTGGAAAACGTCAGAAAAATTTTTAAATGCTCTCAAATCTGCCACAAGAAATAATATTTACATTTACTTATAAAATATTTTTTCAGTGCTTGCGTTTTTTGCGTTAAAAATAAAGCCCCGGGAAAAAGCGCATCCAGTTAGACCTTCCGATGGTCTAAAGAACCGGGAGAATATTCATAGCATTGACACCTTGTCTTATAAATATTAAATTTCTGCAAAATGGATTGGATAGAAGATTAGCGAAGAGACCGTTCATTAAAATCCGGGGCAACTCGAATGCCCGATATGCAAACTAAATCTCGTAGTACGTCATCTAATTTGCACAAATTGCTATATCAGTAAATTATAGAAACAATAAAGGTCAGAACTATAAAGTCGCATGGCTTAACCATTGCAAGCATAAGAGCTTTGAACTCTGCCTCATGAAACAATTTAAAGTGTTTCATGGGATTGACTTTTTAATTCGCTCCCCCTAGAATGTCTGGATTTTCAGCTTTGTTTGTGAGAAAGTAGGACTCACATAGACCCTTTATTTTATGGGGTCATTTGTTACTACTTTTTATTCAATATAGGGGATACCATTTCCCCATTATGCAAATATCAGGAGAATGTTTCATGCCAGTTGCCGAAGCCAAAAAACAGGCCACAGAACAAAAGCAAGGCACCATTAAAATCACCGTCTGCAAAAGCTTGAGCGGAATCGCAGAAGGTGCAGAGCTTGTCTATTCCGAGTTTGAAAAACAAATTGCCGCAATGTCGGCAAATGCCGAGCTGGGTGATAAAAACTGCGAAATGGGTAAAGTTGGCTGTCGTGGTTATTGCAGTCGAGATGTTTTGGTAGACGTATACATCCCTGGTGAGGAACGGGTGACCTATGAAAAGGTAAAGCCCGAGATGGTGTCTCAAATTCTTAAAGATCATATCGTTGGTGGAAAAGTCTTCAAAAAAGCGGCGGCTAAAGAAGATTATTACCAAAATCTGGAAAAACAATCTCGTGTCGCCACTGAATTTGGCGGAAGGATTGATCCTGAAAGCATCGACGAATACATCGCTGTTGGCGGTTATGAAGGGCTGAAGAAAGCCATCAAATCTTTCAAGCCCAATGAACTGATCGAAGAGATCAAGAAATCCGGTTTACGTGGCAAAGGCGGCGGTGGTTTTGTGACCGGTGTCAAATGGGAAAAAACAGCCAACGCTCCTACAGATGATTTGGGCACTCGCTACATCATGGTCAATGGCGACGAAGGCAACCCTGCATCCTACATGGACCGGTCTATTATGGAAGGCTGTCCGCATCAAGTCATCGAAGGATTGCTCATTGGTGCTTTTGCCATTCAGGCAACGGAAGGCATCATCTACACACGAAGCGATTACACCATTGCCGTCAAACGATTGAAAATGGCTCTGGAAGCGGCGCGCGAGCGTGGTTTCCTTGGCGACAACATATTGGGCAGTGGTTATAGCATTGACATCAGCGTCCACGAAGGCATGGAAGCGTTCATCAACGGTGAGTCCACCGCATTGATGCAATCCGTCGAAGGAAAGCGACCCATGCCCAAGGCGCAACCCCCGCATTCCTGTAATCAGGGACTTTGGGGAAAGCCCACCTTGCTGAACAATGCCGAAACCTGGGCAACCGTACCCGCAATTATCAAAAAGGGTGCCGACTGGTATGCCTCCATGGGACCCGACAACGCCAATGGTTGTAAGGTTTGGGCTATCTCTGGCAACATCAAATACAACGGCCTCATGGAACTCGATATGAACACCACGTTCAAAGATGTTATCGAAGACTTCTGTGGCGGCATTCAAAAAAAGAAATCTCTGAAACTCATCCACGCCGGTGGTGTTACCGGTGGTTTTCTACCTCCAGAATTGGCAGAAACCAAAACCGATTACGAAAGTCTGCTCAATGTCGGCGTTATCATGGGACAAGCCAGTTTTGCCGCCTACGATGAATCTGCCTGCGTGATTGACCTGGCTAAATTTTCTATTGGATTCAACGAAGCAGAAACCTGCGGCAAATGCACTCCCTGTCGAATTGGCCTGACCCTCATCAAAAACAAACTCAACGATATCTCCGAAGGCAGAGGCAAGCTGGAAGATATCGACAAGCTTGAGAAGCTCTGTCAGGAAGTCAACATGACTTCACTGTGCGGACTCGGCGAAACTGCCGTGCATGCCGTATTGACAGGCATCAAGTATTTCCGTAAGGAATATGAGCGACACATCACAGATCAAATCTGTGATGCCGCTAAATGCACCGGGCTGTACCATTATCTCGTCAAGCCCGACGACTGTGTTGCCTGTGGTGCATGCATTAAGCCTTGCCCAACGGGTGCCATAACCGGTGGAACACGCAAAGAACCGGCTCATATCGACATGGATCTTTGCATCAACTGTAACGCCTGTTATCAAGCCTGCGGCTTTCTCGCCATTCAGTAAATTCAACCGTTTACCCCCCCCCGCCCGTCTTGTGGGGGGGTAAACAGTTCGTTCTCCCACCTTGGTAAGTTCAAATCCTGTCACAATAGCAGACCCGACACACCGTTTCGCCACCCTGAAATTTGTCTCTGATTTTTTTTTAGAGCAACTTCTATCGCTCAAACCATGAGAGCGATCTGTCAAAACTCCTACCTGCCAAAATAAAGCACACATACCTGAGCTACTTTGCTTCCAGAGCAAATTCTTGTCTCTTGACTTAAATACAAATCACAATCCGACAATGTTGGAATATTTCAGTTTCAACGAATTAATAAAGGGAGAAATTATGGAAAGTTCAGCGCATTTTTCAAAGAATGAATTGGCCTGCAAATGTTGCGGTATAGCCGAAATGGAAACTGTTTTCATGGAACGACTGGAAAATCTACGCATCCAGTTCGGGAAAAGTATGCGACTGTCCAGTGCCTACCGATGCAGTTCGCATAACAGCGAGGTATCAAAAACGGGAGCAGGCGGTCCTCACACTAGGGGACAGGCGGTCGATGTCTTGATCGGTGGAAAAGATGCCCATTGTCTGATAAATCTTGCCATCCCATTGGGCTTCACCGGCATCGGCATCAAACAAAAGGGTCCCTACGAAAAACGCTTCATCCATATTGACGATTTACAAGAAGCTTCCGGCAGACCCCGCCCCTGGATCTGGAGTTATTAAAAAAATAACTCTTTGCAATCTACCTACGCCCCTTACGGAGCAAACACCACTCTGGATGCCGTCAATGGATTTGATTATCGAGCACCCAAACTTCTCAGCGCAGACATGTGCCTGATTACTCGCTAAATAATGAGACCAAACGTTTGTCGATGAAATCCAGCCGTTCGTCGGGAACCAGGAATTGCTCTTTGTTTGCATCTCCTTGCACTGCGCTGTAGTCCAAATTCGATGGGTCTCTGCGTATCATGCAAGCGAAAGTGACCGTCTCGGGTTTTTCTTCAATATCCAGGAAATTGACCGCACGAACAAAGGACGATCCCGTCGTCACAATGTCATCAACGATTAAAAAGTGAGGGTCTCCTGTTATCGCAGGCATAGGCAATTGCGAGAAAGCCACTCTATTGTGAGGCACCACATGGAAGGGAAGATCCATTTCCTGAGACAAACGATAGGCAATGCGAATACCTTCAGTCTCCAAACCGACAACAATGGTGAATTTACCATGATGTACCTGCCAATCCGATAATTTCCGCATCAATAAATTGCAGTAAGCAGAGTTCATATCATCAGAAACTGAAGCGTAATCATAGTCGTAATTAGACTTTACGCCATTACTCAAAGTAAAATGACCTTCTTTTTTAATTCTCGAAAACATCGTTCTCTCCTTCCCGGCAAATCCGCCAGGGCAATGGGCTACGCGCTTGAAGCAAACGTAACAAATCAAACACAATCAAAATTTTTATTACTTAGGCCAGGAATCCTGAGGCATCGGGAACACGCTCTTCAGCTCCCTGTTTATAAAGGATCAGGCCTGCCAGTCAATCCGAATTTTCCCACCAAGGGGACAAATTTGCAATCGCCAATCACTTTCTGCGACAACTTACCCCCTTTTAATGTAGCAACAACCAGTTTTTGAGTTTCCAGATTACCCACAGGGGCTACAATTTTTCCACCCTCTGTCAGTTGATCTATAAGAGCTGATGGAATTTCAGGTGCGCCTGCGGTGACCAAAATACCGTCAAACGGAGACTGATCGCGCCAACCATAAGAGCCGTCAAACACTTTAAAATTTATGTTGGAATAACCAAGATCATCCAGCAATTTCTTCGCTTTTTTGGACAAAACACTCAAACGTTCGATAGTGAATACCTGACTTGCAAGTTCCCCTAAAATGGCAGACTGAAATCCACAACCGGTACCAATTTCCAGCACACGTTCGTGCCCTTTAAGCTCTAGTGCCGCAGACATGGCCGCAACAATGTACGGTTGGGAAATCGTCTGATTTTCGCCAATGGGAAGAGGATGATCGCCGTAAGCCCTGTGACCCAGAGAATCCGCCACAAAAAGATGCCGGGGGACTTTGCTCATAGCTGAAAGCACTCGTGGGTCTGTTATTCCTCTTGCGACGAGATGATCTTCGACCATCTTGCGACGCTGGCCTGCATTGGCCAATAATGCTTGTTGTGAGAATGACATGAAATTAAAATGGAGTCCTGTTTATACTCAAATGAATGAGTCAAAATGATGGGGTAATTTGTGTTCGGCAACGCCCGGTACTGATTTTGTTCAGAGATTGTTTCTCGAATTAATAGAGAAGGTCTTCCGTAGGAGAGGATTCCGATTCAACCAAAATCCCAATAAGGCTCTGCTTTATCTTGTTTTTTAAAACCGTACCTCGCCAAAAGATCGTACTTTAAAAAAGACATGTACCAGACCTTTAAGTCATCTCTCCTGCTTGCAGACAGGAGGCCTCTTTTCTTCCATAAGCAAACATATCAACGTTCCCCGCTTTAAAAGCCCTAATACTAAGCTTCCAATTATTAAAAGTAAACTATTTTTTGACTCTGTAATTACCCATAACATATAATGTCTATCTTCAATAAATTCACATACTTAATTGAATCGTTAATGGGCAGTGCCGGCCATCTGGAAAGTCAGATTTTTGTCCTTCTATCCTGGCAGTGGATAAGGTATTTTTTGTGTCTTTTCAAAATATCAGGATTCTTTGGGAAGAAAATGCGACTATATAATGATGAAGATCAACCTGATTAAAGATATGAAAACAAAGCCTGGGAAAGAAAAACCACTGTCTCCTGAGGATGAAAATGAGCCTCCAACCAGCAATCGCAACAAAGGTTTTTTTTCTTCCCTGAGTCACTTACTTTTCAAACTGTTATTGATTGGCATTGGGACATTCCTTCTCATATGTACGATTTTACAATATTCATTTCCTGGAAAATTTCTCACTCCTTACATTGCCAGAGAATTGACTCATGCTCTCAAGGTTCCCGTCAACATCAAGTCCATCGACTTTCGTTTATTGGATGGATTACAAATTTCAGAACTTGATATTGGCGTTCAACAACCCATCTTAAAAGTTAACAGCATCATCCTGGATTATGATTTACTTGCACTTCTGGGCGGGAAATTGTTGGTGCATCAGGCTATCATTGACCAACCCGAATTGTTCCTGAATCAGATCAACGGGCAATGGAACCTTGTGCAAATGCTCGAACGTTTGCAAGGCAAAACCACACCCGAACCCACCGTAGAAAAAGAAACGATTCCCGTCACAGAGATCAAACTTCCTCAACTGCCTATAGGAATAGAAATCCGTCGGGCGGCTATTCAAAATATTCGCATCAACGCCAAACTTGAAGATGGTTCGGTTGCCGGACTCTACGGTCTCAACCTTGACGCCAAGGTGAAAGCTCTGCCAAAGAATCTATCTGCCGAATTTGGTGTGTTCATGAGCCCTGCATTCACGGGTTCTATTTTCAATGTTTTTTATGAGTCTTCAAAAAATTCTAAAATCAAACTCAAAACTCAGGTTGCGGTTAATCTTGATTTTTCTCTGACTGGCCTTTCTGGAGGAAAGTTAACGGGAATGTTTGGGGTCAAGCACACGCAACTGTATTTGGAACAGGAACAAATTGTTCCCGACCTCTTTGCGCAAACCAATATACAATTCTTTACCAAGCCGGAATTGATCAATGTGAACAGCATGGTACTACGCGCTGGCACCAGTAACACGTTCAGCCTGAAAGGCCACATCCTCGATTTCCTGCACTCTCCAAAAATAAAAGCGCAGATGAACCCGATGTCTTTAAATATCGATGAGATCGCGCAATGGGTTCGCACCTTTGATCCCTCTGTATCCGCCCAAGGAAAAATATATATCAAAGGTTTTGAGGTCGAAGGTTCGGCTCCGCAATTCAAACCTCAAGATTTCAAAATATCTCCGATCGAGGTTTCAGTAAAGAATTTGTCTGTTGACTACAAACCCATGCAGATCAGCATAGGTAATGCCAATGCAGACATTCACACATCTCCTCTGAAAATACAGAATGGATTGCCCAAAAATTTATCCGCAAAAGTCGACCTTAACATTGACCAGGGAAGTGGCCCTCATGTTTCCTTCAGTCAACTCCAACATCGATTGAAATTTTCAGCCGACGACACCCAATTGTCCCGTGCCTCTGCGAATTGGGATTTTTCTTTAGGTAAGATTGAGATAGATCATCCAGACACTGGGAAAATTGAAACCAGTCTGAATGTCAATGGAGAGGTTGAAGGGAGCCTGGCTAGCGGCGATTTCAAAAATGTCAATGTATCCTACTCTGCGGGGTCACTGGTCCAAGGCACTACAGAAGGAAGCGTCCAGAATTTTGGTAAAAAATCTTTCAGAATCAACCAAAGTCTGCAAATGGACCTGCAAAAAACTCTTGCAATGGTTCCATCACGATTTCTTGAGAGCTTCAAGCAATTGGCCTTGGCGGGCAACGTTGATATACGAGCCCAAGCGGAAGGCTCGCTTGACTCAAAATTTATGCCGCAAAAAACGCATTTATCCGCAGACACAAGTTGGTCAAACACAACGGTAAACATTCAGGAACCTGCCAAAGCGCGATTAGAAAATTCTTCGGGGAACACCAAAATTTCCATCTACTATGATCCGCTTTACGGCGCACAAGTCAACTCCCTTCACGTCAACACTCTATGGGACAAGGCCGATGCGCTCGACACCTGGGAGACCCGGGCAGGGAAAGTCCATCTGGAATTTGGTATGGGGACCTATTTCAATCCTTCTGCGCCCACGTTGATTCCTCTTCAACTCAAAACCAAACTCAATATTGGATCATTGCGAGGAAAAAATTTCAAGGCACAGGCCGATGACATCGCACTGACGGCAGGAATGAAGGGAAATTTTGGCAAGGATAACTTTGAAAATGCTTCTGTGGGCGGTGAGCTATCTCTAAAAAATGCTGGCGGGATGGATATGGCCAAGGTAAAGACTCTGCAAACAAAATTCCAGATCAATGCAGACGATATCAACTTGGGGAAAACCTCTTTGAACGTTGAAGGAAAACTGGTCTCTCCCTCTATCACTCTCGAAGATTTGAAAACCGAACTTGCCGCATTGACGTTCAAACTTGTGAGCCGTCAAAATATCAAAGACGGAAATTTTGAAATCGACTCAGCGCAAGTACAGGCTCCACAACTCCTCACCTTCAGCATGAAAGGCAAGGCGCAAGAATGGGGGAAAACATTTTCAACAGAAGGCAAGCTGGAGGAAGCCCAACTCGCACCATTGCTCGCACTGGCACCCAAAAAAATTCTCGAATCAGCGGGCAAACCATCACTGTCAGGCACTCTTTCGGCAGAATTTAAGGCCAATGGAAACTTGCCTGAAAATTTTTCGATGGCAAATTCGCAATTGCCCATTTCAGGCATTGCACAAGTAAAACTTCAAAATGTTTCAGCGCACCTGCCCGAACAATCCATCAAAACTACCGGCCTGAACCTCAATGCCAGCGTTCGGACCGATGGTAAAAATGCCAATTTCTCGGGCATGCTGGCTGTAGGCCAACTCTATTTACAAAAGCTGATGGGCGAAACCTCCATAGATCCTTCGTTTAATTTTGAATATCAATTGAACGAAATGAATGCCGTGGAAATACGCAAGCATGAGTTCAGTATCAACAGTCTGGGGTTCATACATTCGGCCAGTGGCCGTGTTGAAGGTTTTCTTCCTTTCGCAACACAAGAAGTCAAACCCGAACCTGAAGAACTGCTCAAACGACTGTCTCTGATTCTCGATGTTGACAACCGAATGGAAATCGAAAAAGCCTTGCAGAATTCAGGCGTACAATTTACTGAAAAAGGGAATTTATCAGCTGAAGGTGCCCTCCGATCAACCATCAAACTTCAGCTCATCGCCGGAAAAAAAGTCGACCTGAACGGTACAGCAGAATTCGACAAATTCACAATCGCACTGAAACCCGATCTGCAAGCAGGTGCAATCAATGGAAAATTCATTTTCGACAAAGTGCTGTTTCTGGACCGATCCCTTTCTACTGGAAATGACCATAAATTTTTTGCATCTCAAAAAGGCTTTTTCAGTCAATTACGGGATTTCTCGAACTATAAAAATATCATCCGAATCGATTCACTAAAATTCCAGGACAAAGAGATCTCCAATATAGACATCGATTTATTTTACAAAGACAATCGATTGATGATCGATAAGTTCCTCTTCGACTTGTTGCATGGCACTGTTGGCGGATCATTCGCATTGGAAAACTCGCCCGATGGTCCGGTCCTTAAATTTTCATCAGAATTTACGGGCCTCGACCTCGGTGTCCTGTTGAAAAATCACGCGGAACTCACCGGCTTGACATCGGAAATTGACGGAAGGCAAAGTCTCAAATTGGTGCTTGGAAAAAACGACGAAAGTGTAGGACTCGACCAGATCGAAGCTGAAATTGAAATCACTCGCATCGGAGCCGAAACTCTAGACCGTCTCCTGCTGTCCATTGATCCTGAAGAAAGCAAACCTGCCATCGTTGATATCCGCTCAAAACTAAAGCTTGCGTCGCCTCATCGCGCTTTGATAACTATTAAAAATGGCAACCTCAGCGTTGAGGTCTGGCTGAAAAATAAACTGATGGGTGGAATCATCAAAGCACCAGAACTGAAACGCGTCCCAATAGCAAGCCTTCAGGAATTTGCACAAGTCACTACCGCACTGGAAGGACTGAAAAGCATACAGGATCTTTTAAAATATCTTTCTGCCAAAGGTATAGAATTCGACAAGGAAGGAAAAATTCAGTTTTATTAAAACTCAAAAACCAACTAGGCCGTCCATCCAGGAGGGGGAGGATGGGACGGCCTTTTTAAGGAAGCCTGAGAACTTCGCCGGAGAGTAGCAAGGAATCTCAGACCTCCGTTGGTAGGATTAAAATTAGGATCACTATTTCAACCCTTTTGCTTTTTAACTATCAGGAGCCCATGGGTGCCGTGACGAGGGTTAACGTTTGTCGCTTATCGCCACGTACGATTTCCACTTGCACCGGTTTGCCTGGCAGTACTTTCGCAACCGCCTTGGGAAGAGTTTCCAGATCATTCACTTCTTGCCCTGCAAATTTAACGATCACATCACCCCGCTTCAGACCACCTTTATCAGCAGGCCCACCGGGTTCAACGTCACTGACCAAAGCACCCGTTTTAACTGTCAAATTCAAGGCTTCAGACAACTCGGGAGTTATTTCCTGGATCATAATACCTAACCAGCCTCGCGTTACCTTGCCATCTTCTTTTAAATCCTTCAGGATGGCTTTTGCCATGTCAATGGGTAGAGCAAAGCCAATGCCCACGTTCCCGCCGCCAGTCCCTGGCAATATCGCAGTATTGATTCCTATCGCCTCGCCTTTCAGATTGACCAAAGGTCCGCCACTGTTACCGGGATTGATTGAGGCATCTGTCTGGATGAATTCATCATAAGGTCCGGCTCCAATATTTCTTCCTTTGGCACTCACAACCCCAACGGTCACGGAATGACTGAGTCCGAAAGGATTGCCAATCGCAACCACCCATTCGCCAACGTTCAACGCACTCGAATCACCCAGTTTGATATAGGGAAACTTTTCACCGTTCTTGGCCGTAATCTTAATCAAAGCAATGTCTGTTTTAGAATCTGCGCCTATTACCTTTGCCTCGTATTCCTTCCCATCCATCAAGCTGACCAGAATTTCCTTGGCATTATCGACAACATGATGATTTGTCAAAATATGCCCTTCGCTATCAATGAGGAAACCGGATCCCGAACCGCCTGGCATCGAATCATCCGGTTGCCCTGGAAAAGGAGTGCCTGGGAATGGAGGTGCTCCAAAGGGTGATTGATTTGGCATTTGAGCGTCTGGACCAAGCAGTAACTTCGTTTGAATACCGACCACTGCAGGGTTCTGCTCGCGGGCAACGGTTTCAACAATGTTTGTCCCCACCAATACATTCCCTGCCCCAGAATTCGCATGAGCCAATGAAGTGGAATGGGGTGAAGAACTCACTCCCTGAATAATCGGAGCTACCAATAAACAAATCGCTAAAATGACCAGAGACTTTCCTGCATATTTTTTCATGACTCATTCCTCCCTCTTTATTGTTACAAATCAGGTTGATTCCTGTGGTATTTGCGAGTAAAAATTCCTGATAACGCTCTGTATGTATAATATGATCTTATTATTAAAATTCCCTTAACAAAAAATTAAGATTTGTTAAATAATCCAGATTTATGTATGAAGGACAACTGAAGAAAAATTTGTAGAATTCCACAAAGAAACAACAAGGTTACAAATGATTGAATAATACCGTGTATTGGACACTATTCCGTTGTAATCCTTTAAACAAATAGCTCATGAGTCCCGACATTGAAAGCCTTAACGATTTGCGGTTGCGCTTGGCATGGGAATTAACTAGAATGAGTGATTTTAACCATTTATTGGAAATAAGGTAATGCTGAATTTTATTAGAGAACAGAAAGATTCCTGGATAATCAAGAGTATCCTGTGGCTCATCGTCACCGCTTTTATCGCAACCATATTTTACTCTTGGGGCATGGGTGGCGCATCGACTGCGCGAGGTGGGGTGGTCGCGACAGTCGCAGGCGAACCGATCAATTTCAATGAGTACAATCAAACCTTCGAGAATATGGTTCGATTTTACCGTCAACAGTTCCGCGACCAGTTCACGGAAGAAATGATCCAGCGTCTGGATTTAAAAACTCAGGCCATTGATGCACTTATCCAGAAAAAAATCTTGCTTGTGGAAGCAAAAAAACAGGGCATTATCGTCACCAATGAAGAGCTTGCTGAAACACTAAAAACTTTCCCCTCTTTTCAACGCGACGGCAAATTCAATACTTCTGTTTACAACAATTACCTTAAATTCAACCGCCTCACACCTCTCCAGTTTGAAGAAGGACAGCGGGAATCTCTGATTATTGACAAAGTACAGAGACTGATTCAAAGTGCCGCGAAAGTTTCAGAAGCTGAAACCATGGAAATTTTCAAGCGCGAATCAGAAAAATTCAAACTTGACTATGTTGCCGTCTTCGACGATAAATTTGAAACCAAATTTGAAGTTAGCGAGGATGAACTTAAGGCTCATTACGATAAGAATAAAAATGATTTTAAAACTCAGGAGAAATTCAAGGCACAATATGTACTCCTGGATGGGAAATCCTACGAATCAGAAATCGTTCCTGACGAAAAAGAAACCGAAAATTATTACAACGCCAAAATTGCAACATACAGCGTCAAGAAGAAATATAAGGCACGACACATTCTTTTCCGACTCGATCCAAAAGTCGCTGACGAATCTGCAACCATAAAAGAAAAGCAGGAAGCCGCTGACAAAGCTGCGAAGGCAAGAGCTGAAGATGTCCTGAAAAAAATTGAAAGCGGAGAATTCAATTTTGAAGACGCCGCCAAAAAGTTTTCCGAAGATAAAGTTTCCGGCGAAAAAGGCGGCGATTTAGGAGAATTTGAAGCCGGTGTAATGGTTCCTGAATTTGAAAGAGAAATCGACAAGCTGGAAATCAACAAAATCAGCAAGGTCATCCGCACTCCTTTTGGATACCACATTGCTCAATTACTGGAGAAAACTCCCGGCAGAACCAAGCCACTTTCCGAAGTTAAAGACGATGTTGTTCAGTCTCTAAAGGCAATCAAGGCCAATCAGAAAATTCGCCGAATAGCCCGCAGGATTCAGAACGAAGCTCAAGCGAACAAAGACCTGGTCCAAGCCGCTAAAACACAAGGTGTAGAAGTGAAGACCACCGATTACTTCACACGGCGAGACCATATTTTGCCTGAAATTGGCAACGCTCCGCAATTCTACGAGCAAGCTTTTATTCTCAAAGACGATCAGATCAGTGAGCCGATCAATACTCCCGAACGGTCTTACGTCCTCAAAGTCATAGAAAGGGTCGCACCAACCATTCCCGCACTGGATGCTATTAAAGAAGATGTCAGAGCCGCCGTCCTGCGTGTCAAAAACAAGGAACATGCCAAAGCGAAGTTTAAAGAACTGAGTGCCCAATTCGCAAAAGATAAAGACCTTGAAAAACTCGCTACGGAATTAAAAACGGAAACAAAAGTTACTCCTCTATTCAGTATGGTGGACTCGATTCCCGGCATTGGTAACGTGCAAAATGTTAAGGATGCCATTGCAAATCTCCAGAAGGGAGATACAACTTCAGTGTCTGCAGTGAGAAGATTTTTCTTCATCAAAATAAACGAACGCGAACCTGCCGGCACTCCCAGCAAAGAAGAGTACGATAAAATTGCCCTTCAACTGAAAAGTGAAAAGGGGCAGACTTTATTTCAAGACTGGATGGATGATAAAAAAGAACGAACTGAGATTTTAATCAATCAGGAAATTCTGTAAAATATCTTTCTCAAAATCCCCCTTTTTCTTCGGTAATCTACCGACGGGAAAGGGGGATTTTTTTATGGCTCTCGCTACCACAACCACAATTCTTATCTTCCAGAGCAAATTTCAGCCGCTCTCACTGGCAGAATAATTATATTGGAAAGTTCTGCGCATAGGGAGGTTCGGCCCGCAAACCCTTCCCGCCGGAGCGGGCAATACAGGGAATTTGTGAAATTAGAGAAATGAGCTTTTGTAAGGCTCTGGGCATAGCGGGCTTGGCCCGTCTAGTAGATGCGGTGGGTTTCTTCAGGAGGGCGAGTTTTCCAGCGACGATGGAACCACATCCAATATTCCGGTTGTTTGGTTATGACAGACTCAATGAATTTTTGACAGGCTTGCGTCCAAACGATCACGTCCATTTTCTTATCCCCCGATATAGGAGGCAATAATTCTGGACCATATTCGACTTTGTAAGTTCCGTCCCCTTGAGGATAGCAGAAAAGAGGTATAATGGCGGCTCCTGTTTTATAAGCCAACGCCGCAATCGATCGAGCCGTGGCGGCCTTTTGCCCGAAAAAATCGACAAACATCCCACCCTTGGCAGAATTTTGATCCATCATCACCGCAACGCATTGATTATTTTTAATCGCACGGACAATTTTCAAGGGCGATTCTTCACGGTAAAAAATCCCATTACCTGATCGGGTACGAAGATCACAGGTTGTCTTTTCCAGCTTTGGATTGTCCAGACATCTGACAATGGAATTGAGACGACCCACATTCCGGTAGCCATGATCCAAGCCCATGACCTCCCAATTTCCATAATGCGCCGTTAAAAAGAAGACGCCCTTTCCCCTGCTCAAACATCCTTCCAGAATATCCAGACCTTCAGGCTTGGAAGGGATCAATTGATGAACGCGATTTTCAGTATCTCGCAAGATCCAAAAACATTGCAGAACAGAAATCACAACCTGAGTCACCGACTCTCGATAAATACGTTTTTTTTCTCGACGGGTTAGAGAATTCCCAAAAGCAATGCCAAGATTCGTCATCGCAATCCGTTTACGCTTACCCGGCAGAGCATACAGCCAACCTCCCAGACAACACCCCATTCGATAAACGGTTTGTGCCGAAAGAGGGCTCAATAAACATGTCAAACCTTCGACCAGCGCAAACTCTGCCCCCCAGCGCAGGTTATTCAGCCAGGGCCGCCCTTTTTTCTTCTTAAAAGGTGAATTCATTTATTTCTCAGCAACTGCTTGAGCAATGGCATGGTCCTTAGTATGAGAAATGCTGATATGAATCGCTTTCAGATTCAA
>PCWG01000018.1:0-36051 GCA_002787235.1 Nitrospinae bacterium CG11_big_fil_rev_8_21_14_0_20_45_15 | reverse complement strand
CCCTTATCCATTCCCATTCCCATACTTTTTAATACCGCTTCTTTAACAGCGAAACGTGCAGAAAAGTGTTTGCCCATGCCCGCTTTAGAGCGACAATAGGCAATTTCGGTCGGTGTAAATATTCGTTGTTCGAACTTTGCGCCATATTTTTCAAGCGATCGCTCGATACGAGCAATTTCTATAATATCCAGTCCTGTCCCATAAATCATTGTTTGATATCCAAAGTTTTGTGCAAGGGAACACCTAAAACCAACTCTAAATCCGCAATTGATACGGCACCTTCGCGAAGCAATACCGGAGAATGAGTCGTCATATCCAGCAGAGTAGAACTCTTGTCACCTGGAGTCTCACCACCGTCAATGATCAAATCCAGTTCCTCACCAAAATAATTTGCGACCTCGTCTGCACTGGCAGGTGCTTTTTCATCACTCGGATTGGCACTGGGGGCAGTCAAAGGTCCCACCCCTTCCAATAATGCGCAGGTCAGTGAATTCCCGGGAATGCGAACACCCAGAGTCTTGCCTCCAGCGGTCAACAAAGTAGATAAAGTATCTTTCGCTTTGAGTGCCAATGTCAAAGGACCCGGCCAGAAACGTTTCATCAAAATTTCTGCATTTTCCGAGATATCTTCCGCCAATTTTGCTATTTGTTCCCGGTTGGATGCCAATACAATGAGGGGCTTTCCTGCCGACCTTTTTTTAAGCTGAAAAACTTTTTGAATGGCTTTTTCCTGAAAAGGATCGGCCCCCAGGCCATAAAAAGTATCTGTCGGAAAGGCAATGAGCCCCCCGCTCTTCAAAGTGGACTGAATGAGAGGGAAATGCGCGGAAAGCTGGGCAGGACCTTCAACCTTAATTCTTCTGACCTTTTTGGGCATGGGCCACGTGAAGTTTTTTGCTTTTACGTTGGACTTCCAAAGCTAAATCCTTTTTATAACGAAGCAATTTGGCAGATATTTTGGGATCGGAAAGACCCAGAATCTGCACAGCCAAGACACCCGCATTACGTGCGCCCTGTTTTCCAATAGCCATGCAAGCGACCGACACACCACCCGGCATTTGCGCGGTGGATAACAGAGAATCCAAACCATTCAATGGAGTGGCCGCAATGGGAACACCAATGACAGGCAAGATTGTCTCTGCGGCAATAACACCTGCAAGATGGGCCGCCCCACCTGCTCCAGCTATAAAAACCTGAACCCCTTCACGGGTGGCTCTTTTGACTTCCTTGCGAGTACGTTCAGGGGATCGATGTGCAGACGTAACCAGAATTTCATAAGGAACATCAAAGGCTTTTAATATGGAAGCCGCTTCTGCCATGATGTCATAATCAGAATCGCTTCCCATCACAATGCTTACCAAAGCATTTTTATTCTCTGCTGGCATGATTTCTCCATCCAAAATTTAAATTTACTACTATAGTCCTTTTGTATATATCAGTTTTTACAAATGGATGCAAGGTATCCTCAGTCTTCCATGACGGCACGAAACCCTAAAAATGCCGCTCCATAATTGATCGCAAAAGAATATCGACGCCAAGGGGCGATCAAACTGGCTGGGGTGATGAAACTGCCTCCACGTACTGACTTTTGTTCTAACACATGTATCCGGGAGGTAACCTTTGTGTCCGCCGTCCACTCAAAAACATTTCCAAAAAGATCACAGCTCCCGCCAATGAGTTCGCTTTCGGGAAAATGATCAACGGGCGTTGTATCTCCAATCCCCGTCTCCTCGATATTACAATGTTGCGGAATTTCTTCTTTCGACCAATAAAAGTCCTCCGTACTGGCCTCGCCGAAATTACGAGCCACGTATTCCCATTCGGCTTCAGTGGGGAGTCGTACCTTCTGCCCCAACTGTTCACTTTTCCATTGGCAATAGGCCTGAGCATCCCTCCATGTTACCTGAGTCACAGGGTGGTTGTACTTGCCATAGAGAGATTCAGAAAATCCATCGGGCTGTAACCAAAATGCCGATTCCACAGCTTGCAGAGCGGGATTACTGAAGCTCTCATTTTTCTTAGAATTTCCACGTACAAAAGCAACCCCGCCAATTCCCCCCTCAACATCCGTTTTGTAATTCGTTTCAGCAATAAAACGAAAAAATTCAACATTCGTGACGGGATACTTCATGATCCTGAATGGCTTCGCAATAGACTCCATGCTCTGCGGTGCATAGTCTTTGGGACGGGAAGATCCCATTTGAAACTTCCCCGGTTTCACAGGAACCCATAAAGTCCAGGTATCAGACAATTTGTAGATGTATTCTTCAATATGAGGGGGATGCTCTCCCTGAGAAATATTTCCTAACCTGTGACGAACAGCCAAAGGCCACTCTGCCTGAGCAAGTGCCGCATCAAACTCCAGAGGCTTCCGTTCATCGGTCTCTTCCTTGATTTCAATGCGCCCCTTCTCTTTTTCTTTATGGAATGCTGTGGACAGCTCTTCGAAAGCCTGTCCCAAGTCTTGCAGTTTATCTTCGTAATGTGACACGCTTTCCAAAAGCTCTCTTTTCTGGCTCTCCCCTTCCCTGGCGATGTCCTCTTTAACACGAGTCAAATCTTCCATATGAGACTTATACTCACTCATTTTCGCACGTAGATCTTTTTCCAATCGAGCCGCCAGCTCTTCTTTCTTTTCCAGTCGTTCTTTCAAAGCCTCTTCACTTGCCGTAAAAATTTCTCTGGATTGAGCTTCATGTTCCTTCAAGCTTTCAGCAACTTTCGAGGCAATGTTTTCTATCTCTGAAATGCGGGATTTAAACGTCTCATAATCCTGCTGTTGCACATCAATGATGTCCGAGTAAGTTTGCTGAAAATTCTCAAGAAATGAATTGATTTCTGATTGGTTTGCCAAAGTGGCCGATTTGATCCCCAGCATTTCCTCAAGCTCAGACTCTATCGCCGCATCATTGTCCATTCGTTTTTTAACAATTTGGGCTTCTTCCTTTAAAAGCTTATCCCGGGTCTGAAAAATTTCTTCTTCTTCTTCAAAAAGTTGATCCTCTCTTTCATCTAATTTCATTTCTTTTTCAATCTGATCAACTTCAAAAGTGCCCTTCAATTCTTCGTATTCCTGATTCAATCGTTCCAACTCTTCCTTTTCCCGTTTGACCAAGACAGATTCCTTCTTCATCAAGCGCTTGCGTTCGGATTCCAATTCCTCGTAAATAGGATCCAATTTAGAAAAAGCCTTTTGCTTCTCAGCTTCGATCGCTTGAATTTTCTCATCCACATCACCGCGAGCCAGTTTCTCAGTATCTTCAATAGTTTTTAAAATTTTCTTTTTTCTGCGCGTAATTTTTTCCTGATCCTTTAATATTGGCGTTAAAATTTCAGGATCAATGGTCTTTCCCCGAACTTGCTTTAACAGCATTTTAAGACCTTCTTTGTCACGCTCCACTTCGCGCTCCTGCTTAAGAATTTCTTTCTGACTTTTTTTAAGTTTTGCTTCCAATTGATCCAGAGTGGCCTGGCGTTCTTTGAAATGCTCATCGGTTTTTGATTTGATTTCAACCGAAAGAGACTGCTCTCGGACTCGCAGATGTTCGTTTTCTCGATTCAAGCGATTCTCTTCCTCTTCCCATTCATCAATCCGACGTAAATGATATTCCGACCGACGCGTAAACTCTTTATCCAATTCTTTTTTCTTTGCCTCAACGTCTTCTTTGTAACGAGCCCTGATATTTTTCCGATCTTTTCTCAATCCTTCCAAGTCTGCACTCAAAGACTTTAATTTCGCTTGGGCTTCCTCTAAAGTTTCGCTCGAAATTCGATCGCGAGCGGATAATCTTTGTCGGTCATTTGTTACTTTCTGAGAGAGTTCCTTCTCACTCTTGGATAGTGCTTCCATCAATCGTGTCATTTCGGCAAACTTATTTTGGAACACACGCTCATGAGTGGAGAAACTTTCTTCCATTTTTGAACGGCTCTCAACAAACTCATCCAGACTTTTTTTATGTTTCCCTAAAAGCTCCTGTTCCAGATCCTGAGCAATTGCCAAACTTTTTTTGAGTTTAGAAATCTCAGCATTGGCTTGTTTGCGTTCTTCTTCAAATTTTTCAGATAATTTTTTGCTCTCTTCCTTAAAGTCCGCTTGAAAATTCAGACTTTCAGATTCGATACGATTTTTTTCAGCCTCAAGTTCAGCTTCCTTTTTCAAAAGTTCGCGAACCTTTTGATTGGTTTTCTCCTCTTCTTTTTTCAGGAGTTCGACTTGTTCCTCAAATTGGCGTCGAAGTTCTTCTGGCAGATTAAAAGTTATTTCAGAAGTTTTGAAAACTCTTCTTGCTTCAGGCTCTTCTTTGGCGGGAACATTTCTTATCTGAGCGATGAAGGTATTTTTAGGCCCAACGGCAATGGCAAAGGGATTTTTGCCAATCTTGGACAATTCCAGTAATGAATCGTTGAGTGAAATCCTCAAGGATTCATTACTAAAACTGGCTGACTCGATGGTGGGGTCGAGTGATTTTAAACGTTCCAGAATTTCATCAATGCGGATCTCTGAGAGTGCAGAGAGGTCTTCATCAGATTCATAAAATTCTCGCAGAACTTTGAAGAATTGAAAAACTAGAGGTGACACCTTGCCTTCTAATTCGGAAAACAATGCATCGATAGAATGTAGAATTCTATTTTTATCAGTCATTATATCTTCCGGCAAGAACTGAGGCCCGTGGGCCAGAGTCATTCAGCCATCGAGTCTTCCTGTGGGTTTTAACTCTATCGCCTTCTATTTTAGCAATAACAATTAAAGTTTTAAAACAACTATCGGTAGATTCTATCAGCACCGTCACTGCCGCACGATGGATCTTCTACAGTCTTTCACAAACGGGTTTAAATAAAATCAACTCTCTGAAATTCGAATTTTTTTAATTTCTGGAATCAACATCACTGAAGCAAAAACCATCATCGCAGAAGATAAAATACCAATGTTGACCGTCCCTATTTTTGATGCTGTCCAATAACCGATAATCGGTCCCAGGGTTCCTCTCACTCCCGTCAGAAAGACATGCACGGACATATAAGCCGCGGTCTTGCCCGGTGGCGCATATCGCGTGACCCATAGACTCCACGCTATATACCCTCCTGAAAATGAAAACCCAATGAGTGCAGAACCGATGCCTATGACAATCAAATTTTTACTGATAAAAAATAATCCGATTCCCAAAGCAAACGTCAAATTCAATACAATCCGCAACACAATAAAATTCATCCGGTCAAACAACTTTGCCCAAAAAGGTATGAATAGAAAACGAAAAGTATCGGGAATAATAGTAGTAATGAGTGCCACAATAAAAGCTGAGGCTTCAATTCCATATTTAGCCGAGGCAACATAATCCACCTTCAGAGGAAGGGTCCACAAATTGGCAAACCCCATGATGAACCAGGTCAGCAATACATAACCAAATGAAGGGTCCAGGAATAAATATTTCAAATTCCCAAAAGGGTTTTTATGAGCTGTTTTTTCTATCGGCTGAGACGGCATCGAATAAACTGCCCAAGCCTTCACAAATCCTGCGATCCCTAATATAAGAAGCAACCATCGGAAATGACCGATATCCGATTCCAGAATCAGAGATCCTCCAAATCCAAAAACTGCTGAAACTCCAACCGTTGTCATCAATGGCTTAGAGATCGATACACCGCGCTTCGAGTGTGGGTAATTGTCCTTATAAATAGACGTTACAAAAGGAATCAAGGCACTTCGAGACAAGTAGGCCGCTACCACACATAAAGCAAAAATTCCGACAGAATCAGCGCATGCGGCAACAACCAATCCTGCTCCCGTAATGAGGGAGGGAATTGCCCCACAAGTTGATTTTTTCCATCCACCAGAAGAAAGGTAGTGAACGAGAAGGAGGGAACAAAACATGCCTAAAAAGGGTGCTGAGGCAATGGCAGATTTCACACCTTCACTGGCATCATAATATCGGATCGCAATGAACAGACAAAAGGTTTGCGCACCCGTAGCCAAAATTCCATCGCAGGCACCGCGCCATAAATCAAACCGGTAGGTCTTCGCATAAACTTCATCTACCGGTTTGGTTTCAAAAGATTGACTTGTGTCTAAAATACTTTTACCTCAACAAATATTTCAATAATTTCTCCATCTCGATCATTTGATTCTGGAGAAGCATGTCTTAATATATAATCATCGGATTGCTATCAATTCAAGTTTCCACGACAACGGGCAATGTAGTGTGCATTCCCCTCAGCGTAGGGTTGAATCTCCAAAGCTTTTTGGAAGCTTACAATGGCTTCGTCAAAGTGTCCTAACTGAAACTGACAAAGACCCATTCCATTCCAGGCACCGAAATGGTTTGGATTATTAAGTGTTACCTTTTTGCAACTTGTTATCGCTTCATGGTACTTGCCCAACATATACAAAACAGTTGCTAATTTGTTTTGCGCTTCTGAAAACTCTGGATAGTCTTCTATCATTTTAAGAAAATGTTTTTCCGCGAGTAATAAGTTGTCCGACTCCATTAAAGCGACACCAATATGTATTTCTTTTTCGCCAGATTCTCCGGCCTCCTGATACCACATCTTCCATAATGCCTGAGTCGCCAGAGCTCGACGTTCGGGGTCTTCATGTTTCAAATCATTCAGCTTGTCTTGTAAAAAACTCATAAAGAATATTCAAGGTTGGGGATATTAATAATTTCAGACCCTTCTTCAGTTAGCGTATTATTCTAAAGAATAATCTAATAGAAATTTTCTAATCACTTTAAATTTTAAAAATCATGTTCGACAAAATTAAAAATATGAGACGAGCGGAAATTGTTTCCATAGGAAACGAAGTTGTCAGTGGCTTGATCGTTGACAGTAATTCACGTTTTCTATCAACCCGCCTGCAAGAAACTGGCATCGATGTCTGTCGCATCACTTCTGTTGGTGATGACCACGAGGCAATCAAAGACTGCCTGAAAACCGCATTGGACCGAGTGGATATCGTAATCACTACGGGAGGACTGGGCTCAACCCATGATGATATCACTAAAAATGTATGGGTCGATCTTTTTAAAACCAGCTTGACCCTTGATGCGGGGGCCCTTGCCAATTTAGAACGTATCTTGCAAAAACGCGGAAAATCTATGACCGAGCGGTTCAAACGTCAGGCAGAAATACCCTCAATTTGTGAACCGCTTTACAATGAAAAGGGTTCAGCACCCGGCTTGCTTTATAATCGTGATGGCAAACGTATGTATGCACTGCCTGGAGTTCCTCTGGAAATGAAGCATCTGTATGATAAATACATACACCCACAACTTGCAAAGGAAAATAATACCTGCATCGTTCATAGACTTATAAAAACCACAGGCATGAGCGAATCAGAAATATGGAATCGTATCGGAAGCGTTGAGGAGCTAGAGAAAGCCGTAACCATTGCGTCCTTACCCTCATATTACGGTGTCAATATTCGTCTGTCCAGCGTCGATCTATCGCTTGAAAACGCCCACAAGAAACTTCTCACTGCTGAAAACTTGTTGACTCCATTTTTAGGAGAAAACATCTATGCTCACGACGAAGAAACACTGGAAGAATGTGTTGGGAAATTATTATTAAAAAAGAAACACACCCTTGCCGTTGCCGAATCTTGCACTGGTGGCTTGATCGGTCATCGCCTTACTCAAGTTCCTGGTAGCTCAACCTATTTTATGGAAGGCATTACAGTCTATTCAAATGCGGCAAAAATGAGACTTCTGCATGTTCCAGAATCAACACTCATCGAGCACGGTGCAGTCAGTGAAGAAACCGCCAAGGCATTGGCATTAGGAGTTAGAAAAAATGCGGGAACCCACTTGGGGTTATCCACCACCGGTATAGCCGGCCCCGGGGGTGGAACCGCTGAAAAACCTGTAGGTTTGGTCTATATAGGTGTATCGAGCGAAAACAACACTTATGCCAAACGATTTCTCTTTCACGATGACAGATGCATCAATAAAGAAAGATCTGCCCAAGCCGCTTTAAACTTGCTACGCCTCCACCTCATTCATACTCAATAGCATACAGAGCCCCCTATAACTTAAAAATTCTATTCCAGTGGTGCAACTGTTTCGTTTGAATTTGTCATTGGACGCATCAACTTTTCATTCACTCCGTTGTGTCAAATCTTACAAATTAAAACAAAAAAAAAGCCCGCCTCACGGCGGGCTTTCCTGTACCTGTTTACTAATGTCGACTAGGACGGTTGATCAGGCAATCGATCCCTGAGAACAACTCCGTCGTCATACATTTTTCTTGTGCGGCGCGTCATCCACATCAACCAGCCTTGGAAACCCGCAAACACACAACCCATGATAACCGCATTCACATAAATTGAATTCGGAATCTGAGGTTTAAGAATGGTGTAGAACCAAGTCGAAATAGCCATGTGTTCGTCCTTCTCATGGTCTCGACCCGACCACTGCATGAAAGATATAGGGATAAATTTTTGAGCCGGAATTTGAACTTCCAGTTTATCCGCATTTTCAGTGGTCAATGCACGTCGGAAAAGAATTTTTACGCGACCTTGTTTGTAGATAGAGTCTACCACTTCTACAACAGGGTTCTCACGGACCTTAACATCTTCAAAGCCGTGTGCGTTCAATTCTGTAACCTTCACGTCTAACTTATATCCTTCTGGGTTAGGCGCATTGGTTGGTTTGTAATTTACAGGCAGAAAGTCCGCTCTCCAAACATGGACCGGCTTTTTAGAGTCGCCATAGATGAAATAGGGTTTTTCTGCACCGAAGAGGTCTTGCAGTTTTGCAGGCCATTGAATACCAACCATTTCTTTCCATTCAGGATCGTTGGAGAGAAATCGGAGGTGATATTCAACCAGATAGTAAACTGCATTTTCTTCTTCACTCCAGCGAGAAGTGACCCAAAGATTGTCTACTTTAGGGTCAAAGTTTCGTTTACCACGAGTGATCTGACCAGCCATAGCTACATAGTTTTTCCTGGGGCGGTTAACAGCTCCCCATTCTTCCTTGTAAGCTTCATCATCCTGCCAGCCAGTGATCTTGGTATCAGAATCTGGCACAGTCCACATCGGATCATCAATCGTTTTGGCAACGGGTCCTGCTGTGAATTCTGAACTGATCAAAAAGTCACTAACCGGTTTGTTGGCCAAAGGATCGATATTTTTTCGAGGACAAAGGGAGTTTACGAAAGCCGCAATCTTCCATCTGTCTTCTTGATTGATCTGATCCTTAAAGTTAGGCATCGGCGTACCATTCAATCCCGTATTAATCGTTCTTACTACGTTGAATGGATCGTAAGCATTCCGACGACTACCGCGGAAGTTCCAGCATTGTTGCCAGTCTGCAGCCACAATCGGGAATCCCCAGTCATCTTTCATCGTTGGGTTACCATCGCCACGACCTTCACCACCATGGCACTCGAAACATTTGTTCTTGATAAAGATTTCTTTACCTTGATCAATCGCTTCTTGTGGGATTCCTAAATGATAGGGTCCCTTGGTGCCCCAAGGGTTGCTACCGAAGTCTTGTACCTCTACTATTTCGTCCTCAACGTCATCAAAACTTCGATCCTGGACCAATGTTTTAACAAAGTTTACGACTGCAACTATTTCTTCCTTCTTCAAAACTTCACCCCATGCGGGCATAGCTGAACCAGGAAGTCCGTTCGTAACTGTTTTAATCAAGTCTTCTTCCATCGGTAAGTGTCCAGAATCCGTCGTTCGGATCTTGAAGGTACCTTGGTTGAAGTTTCTTGGTCGTGTGAACAATCTATCCGCCGAGGGGCCATCTCCACCGCCTTCGACTCCGTGACACCAGACACAACGTCTGAAGTAGGTCTTTTTGCCCAATTCAAGCACGTCTTTTTTTACTATATCCGGAGTGGCGGCATAAACACTTACCGACATTCCAAGACTCACAGTAAAAGCCAACAACGCTGCAAGGGGCTTTTTGTAATTGAAATTATGAAACATGATTCACCATTATTAAGTAGGTTTTTAATAACCGTTTTTAAAATTGAGTTAGAACTATTCTTTCAGGGTGATTGAAGACTCACCATCGAATGTTCTTGGATGCCATCCTGTATACCAGTATTCAAACAGGATGATCTTCCAGATCTCGTCAGTCTTCAAATGCTCTTCCCATGGGGGCATAGCCGATGACCATGGAGTAGATTCATTTGGAAGTCCTGGGCCACCTTTGGAAACCCGCCAGAAGAGAAAAGATTCTCTCAACATAGCAATCGTACCTGGGTCAACAAAGTTAGCTGGAGTCGGGTTGAACACATGGGAGAACATACCCAAACCATTCAACTGATCACCATGACAGTAATGACAATTCTGAAAGAACAGTGATCCACCGTCTGTTATATGTCGCATATATTCAGACTTGTCTGCATCGAGAAAAGGAAAACTATCTTGATAGTCATCCTGCTCTGCAATACGGAATGGATTCTGCAAACCTTCCAACGCATAGGTTTTACCATGAACCTTGGTCGTTGCAGGGGGCGCAGGATGAACTGTTCTCAACTCAACGGGCTCCTCAAAGGTCGGATAAAGCGCCTTATAGGTACCAAAACCTACCAAAAAGGGCATCAAGGTGAAGACAAGAATTTGAGCGAATTTATATTCGCCAACAATTGTCTTTACGATGGGCTCTCTGAACTCACGAAAGGTAATCGGATCCTGGCTGATATACAGGAAAGTTCCGATCGACCACAACATCATGTAAGTAATAAAGAGGGTCCATGGTACGGGTGGAAACAGGATAAATTTGTAAAAATAAAATCCCAGGGTCCACACCATCAGTCCCCTAAAAGCCATTGTAGGCTTCAATTTCATTATCAAATGCAAGAAGATTACAGTCAAAACCATAATCAAGTAATACACATACCGATTCATCACCATGCCTATTTCTTTAGGCGTGAAGATGGGAAATAGCACATTGTGGAAAACGCCCAGCGTCGCCACATATACTATCAAACTCAACAACGTTTTATTCATGACGGCTCCTTAACCTTCAGCTTGCGTTTCACTAATAAAGTCCACAAGCTTATCAATGGCTTGAACGGACAGTTTGTTTGAAAAATCACCTGGCATCAGACCATCAGGAAATGGTTCTCCGGCCTCTTCATTGAATACAACATAGGCACTTGGATTGAGAATGGATTCCCTGACGTACTCTTTCGTACTTGTCGCCTTACCTTTATAGTTAGGATCTTTAATACGATTGGGTGCGTTGGTCTTCTCATGCAAGACTGGACCCAAGGTTCCTACGGCTCCCTCAACACCAGGAATGGTGTGACAAAGCGGACAACCCAAGGTATTGATCATATCTGGAACCGACTCATTTCCGGTCACAAATATTGGTTTTTCCTCGTCATCGGCACTCTCATTTTTAGCTGGTGCAGAAGACTCTGCACTTGGGAGAGGAACGGTTACTTTAGCAAAATCGCCAGGCGTATCCTTTGACTGCAACCAGGCAATAACTGCGTTGAGTTCAACCGGAGTCAAACTGATTGGAGGCTTATTGATCACAGGCATCGGGCTTTTGGTATCGCCATCTTTACCATAGCCGGTTACTACATAACAGGAAGGACACATTAAAGATTCACGCAGATAATCCTCTGCAATAAAGTCTTCACTTCCTCCACGTCGATAGGCCTCGTCTATTTCCATTGGCTTACCTTTTACAACACCCGTTGCCGGATCTTTTTCGCCAATGGCCACAGGAGAAGTTTTATATCGATCTTCATCCTTTTTCTGCGCGGCACGTTCTTCTACACCAAACAGATTGGGACATCGCCCGATATTATCACCGGGATCAAAGGTGTGACAAAGCGGACACTGGCCTTTACCAATTGACTTTTGTCCTGCTACTTCCTTTGCACCGAAAACAATGATTCGACCCATCTCTACATATTGCTCCATGGTGATATCGCCACTGATAGCTGCTGCCTTTGGCGGCGGATCACTTCTTTGCTGGGGCAACCAGTTGGTATACCCTGCCAAAAGAAGGGATACGGTTGTCCAAAAGAAGGCTCCACGTACAATCGGAGGTGACGAATCCTGCAAACCTTCACCCTTAAGAAAAACCCCCCACACAAACATCGTGGACAACACTACAACCACCTGTAATGGAATGGCGGCCATTTGTTCCTGTTGCACAAGATCCATTATGTGTGACGTCAACATAATATTAACAATAGCACCCGCCCCAAAAATCGACCCCCATAGCTTACCGTTCAAATTCCCGCGTTCTCGACAATGCATCACAACATTCATGAATACATAAAACGAGAATAACGAAAACATGATTGTCAGGTAAGTCCAAAGGATATCATGCTGTTCTGGTAGCATTCCTAACTCCTCTCCTTAAAAGACCTTGATAATAAAACCGAATTTCGCAAATTATTTAGATTCCTTCAAACTGTAAAACCGTCCTTCAGACTTTGTCCGAAATGGCCTGCCCTTATTTCAAAGGGCAGGCCACGGCTCAAACAACCTGAAAGAATTCAACTCAATTTAAATTACTGCTGTTGCTGGGCTGGCACTGGAACGCCATCGGGAGCTTTCTCCGCAGTGGCCTTCTTCGCAGTCAGACTAGCTACCCAGAACACGATTACAAATTGTGTCCATACAAACAGGGTATTGAAGCTCAACATCTTTCCAGCTTCACCAATTGTCAGCGTGTAAGCGTCTACCGAGTTGTCTCGCAGAACCTCGGTAACATGCCAGAACAAGCGGACCGCTGATCGAATGTAACCCATGAGGCCCATCAACCAGGTGAAGGAAATCGCCAGCAGGAAGATTGCATACGTTCCTACTTTTGATTGCGTTCCCCATTCAATATCACCATAAGACTCTGAGTCTTTAAACATAGAGATATTGATTGCAACGCCCGCAAACAATGCGGTCAAAGTACTGGAAACCTGAGGAACGGAAAGTCCTACACGCTGGTTAGCGGGGAGGAAATAACCATAAACGCCCAAGTAAATGATATTGAGTGCCGCACCAACGAAGATAGCTGCAATCCAGCAGTTGCCAATGGTTGCCCACGGAACGTTGATCTTCTTGTTCGCTCGTTGATACAACACGAAGCAGAGCGCGGTACATGTGATCATCAGGTTAACCGCCGTGTTCTTGGCGGACATAACTCCAAAGTGACCTACAACTGGATGTTGCGCGCCACCCATGACTTTCAATTCTGCTGGTGTCATAACGATCGTATGAGGAGTCATCCACATTGTAAAACATACGATCAACAGGAGAATCATGTACTTACAATACTTCATGTAACGATGCGAACCTTTTACTCGCGCCATACCATTGTGCAGATATGAGTTTGCCGCGAAGAAAAGCAGTCCGATCATAACGGCCTGGATAATGAACAACCAAGCCATGATGCCACCCATCAGGGTGATACCCATTTGCTGACGGAATGCATACACTTCCTTCATCAACCAGTAACCTGCGAAAGGAAGAGGAATCAAGCCGAAAATACAGATAAACATAGCAACATAACAAACCCAGTCATAATGCGCTCGTTCTTCTGCATTTCTTGCTGTGAGGTAATGATAAGCTGCATACGCACCTACGATACCACCGCCGAAAACGATGTTACCCAGGATACGATGCACGCCAACCGGATTCCACAAGGTGGAATGAATGACGTGCCAGATATTTCCCAGAAATTGACCTTTTTCGTCAATACCGCCGGGAGCTTGCATAAATGTCGCCCAAGAGTTGGCAAGATACATAAGAACTGTACCAATCAAGTTGAGCAATACAGACAAACTACAATGAACCCACTTCAAGAAGGGGTCGTTGTTCATCTTATCCCAACCGTAATAGTAGACGTAAAGAACGCCTGACTCGGCAAGAAACATCAGGGCGTATACGTGCATAACAGGACGGAAGATCGTCGCCATGTACTTAAAGAACCCTGGGAACAGTGTGATGAATGTAAAAAGAAGGATACCACCAAGAATAGCGGTCCAGGAGTAAGCGGTCAAACTGACTTTCATCAAGTCATGAGCCAGCTTGTCATACTTGTCTGCCATAACTGGATCGGACTCGCGAGATCGAATGCCCACAAATTCAATGAGCATACAGAAAATCGGAACCGCCAGAACAAAACTACCGAAGTAGAGATGCTGTTGGTTCGCTACCCAAATGATGATTCGGCTGGGAGCAAACTCATAGTGATTATAATCGTTCTCTCCAAGCTCTGGGGCGGGTGCTCCGCTGATGGGACCCTTAAGCGGGTTACCTTCCCAGTCCTTGTAGAATACGTCTTGACCCCATTCAATCTTGGGCTCGCCTTCACCTTCGACAGCTTCTTCCGCCATTACTTCTTTTGCAAATGCTTCTTCAGCGAACACTTGTTCAGCGAACGCCTCTTTTGCAAACGCATCGGTTACTGCACCAGGTAGCAGATAAACTGCAAACGCTAGCAGAAACGCAACGGTTATTGCACCGTACTTCTTGCTGATTGTTTTCCCAAACATGTCCTTGACCTCCGTATTAGGATCTTTAAAAAACTGGGGAACTTTGTTCATTCTCAACTCTAGTAACTAAAAATATTATGGATATACAAACGCTATAAACAGAAAACGCACAATTCTTAATTATTTTTAATAAGCGGGGTCATTTTTCTCCAAAATAGAGAAAATAGCAACCGTAAAATCACTTAACTTCATGAGTCTGCATCATATCAGAGCCATTTTCTAGCAACAAAACAACATAAAATTCATTGAATTCAATGGTTTATATACTATGGCCTGATAACTAAAAAAGACACAAAAGACGCACGACCACGGAACAAAATGATCGGAGTTTTTATCACGACAATACCCTATATGTCAAGTCCAATCAGTTTTCAGAAGCTTTTCATTTGGCCTTCAATCTATACATAATCAACGATTACACCTAATCACCAACTCAGGCTCAAAATATTGTCATTACTTTGTCTTTGGGCATTTACTGCAACCAGAGGCTACTTTATGAAACCATTCCCAACTTCATCAAAATATTAGGCCAAAATTGCTATTCTGCTACTTTTTTCTTATTTCTTGCTGATTGAATCTTCTGTCCTTATTCTCACTGCGTTGGCATGGCCGTCCAAATGTTCCATATTTGCTAATAATTGTGCGGTTTTTGATGATTCTTTCAGAGCCGCCTGTGTATAGGATATCAAACTGGTTCTTTTTATAAAGTTATACACTCCCAATGGGGATGAAAACCGGGCTGTGCCACTGGTCGGCAAGACATGATTTGGCCCTGCCATATAGTCTCCGATAGCTTCGGGTGTATATCGTCCCATGAAAATGGCTCCGGCATTGTTGATCTTGTCTACCCAGGCTTCGGGGTCCTCGATAGCCAATTCCAAATGCTCGGGTGCGATTTTATTGGCCCAC
The DNA here is from genome assembly GCA_002787235.1 of Nitrospinae bacterium CG11_big_fil_rev_8_21_14_0_20_45_15. Classification (GTDB taxonomy): domain Bacteria; phylum Nitrospinota; class Nitrospinia; order Nitrospinales; family VA-1; genus Nitrohelix. The sequence goes on along the minus strand of PCWG01000018.1, from coordinate 20,673 downwards.
TCGACTGCTTGTCCCAGGGTTTCCACAACAAACAGCAGGCACCGATTGCTCAATGAGGCTTCGATGATGTCCTGGCGTTTCAACTGTTTTTTTTGGACTTCCAGCTCTTCTAACACGGCTTCCGCCAATGCTTTGGATGGCGTCACCAGAATGGGCACGGCTTCTTCATCATGCTCGGCTTGTGACAACAGATCGGCGGCAATGTAATCTGCTCTGGCACCGGCATCGGCAACGATCAGGATTTCGCTGGGACCTGCTACCATATCAATGCCAACGATCCCAAATACCATCCTTTTTGCAAGTGCTACATATATATTGCCGGGTCCGACAATGGTATCTACGCGAGGAATGATGGTATTTCCAAATGCCATGGCGGCTACGGCCTGAGCCCCGCCAACTTTGTAAATTTCATCGACTCCAGCCAGATCGGCGGCCACGAGGGCGTGGGAACTCATTTGCCCATCGGGACAGGGGGAGCACATGACGATCTTCTTCACGCCTGCGACTTTGGCGGGAATCGCGTTCATTAAGACGGATGAGGGATAGGAGGCCTTCCCACCGGGAACATAGATACCCGCCGTCTCTAGCGGGCTCACTTTTTGACCTAATTTGATGCCATTGGATTGAATTGTCCAGGATTCGGGCTTTTGCCGCTCGTGAAACACTCGGATATTCTCTGCCGCCTGTTTGAGGGCTTCGACTTCTTCTGAACTCAGTTTTGTATAGGCAGACTTGATTTCTTCTGGACTGACGCGCAAATCTTCCAGTGCTACTTCGTAACGGTCAAAACGCCGGGTGAATTCCAGCAGTGCCGCATTCCCCTCTTTTTGAACTTTATCCAATATGGTTCGGACGGTCTCGTCCTGAGTCGAAAAGTTCATTTCCAGTCGGTGCACGACTGCATTCATCTCTTTTGCAAATTCTGGCTGATCAAATGCTACTATTTTCATGATTTATGATTTCGTCCGGTTTTTATAGTTCTAATGTCTCTAAAAATTTCAATAAAGTCTGCGCAGACTCTTTCGAGTCCCTGCTCAATTCCATATGTGTTTTCAAAAAGCGCAAATCTTCGGGTCGATCCACATCGTACCACACTGGCAATAATTCAACTTCAACTCCTTCCCTCCGGGCATTGGCTCCGGTATCGGAAAGGACCGATCCGGTTCCCCAATGGACATTCTCGAAAATTTCTACCCTTTGCGGACCCATCCCTATGAGGTAATACCCCCCGTCAACGGCGGGTCCGAGGGTCAAGGCCTGGTCTGAATCCAATGCGCGCTGGACATACTCGACGGGAAGGCTCGGACTGTCTGCTCCCACAATCACCACGCGTTCATAACCGTCTTCAAAACACTGGGCAAATGCTTGACGCATGCGCTGTCCAAGATCGTCGCCCTCCTGGGTGAAGATTGCAAATGCTGCGAGTCTGGGATTGGACTGAAAATACTCGGAAGTCAGGGGGGGAGCAACGGCAATGAAGCGGTCGGCTCCCTGAACCGATTCCAACAAAGACAATCCGGCTGTCAAAAAATGCAAATACAATTTCAATGTGGTCTCTTCATCCAGCAGGGATGCCAGGCGAGTTTTAACCCGGCCACACACTGGATCTTTGGCAAATAAAATAATGGCTCGCCTTTTAGGTTTATTCATTGATAAGAGATCATATATAATTGCATTTTATAATTATGGGCCGGAAATGTCCCTCCCTGCCACTTTTTAATCGCTTTGCCAGTCAAAGTCAAACTCTGCCTGAATTTTCAGGATAATTTCACCTCAATTGCCATGCCTTCTTCATTTATGGAAATGGATCTATCAATCATCCATTGGGTCCAAACCCATCTTCAGGACCGAATGTTTGGCAAATTTATGGAATTTATTTCCATTAAGGGAAATTTCGTCGCCGCCGGAATGTTGCTTGCCATCCTCATTCTCTGGACCTATCGCCTGCGTGGGCTGGTCTTTTTAATTGTCGGAGGAATTGCCGTTGGCATGAACGACTGGGTCAGTCATCATATTTTCAAGGAATGGATCGCTCGCCCTCGACCCTGCCACGTACTTGAGTCTCTAAATCACATTACCAACTGCTCAAACAGTTTTTCTTTCCCCTCCAACCATGCCAGCAATACTTTCGCTTTTGCCTTGTTGGGAACGTTATGCTTTCGCAACTGGATTCTTCTAGTTTACACTTTCGCGCTTCTGGTTGGATACTCCCGAGTTTATCTCGGTGTGCATTATCCCTCGGATATTTTGGGCGGTGCGGTGCTGGGTTCTGTGATGGGGTATTTGGGCTATAAACTATACTTGATCATTTTGCAGAAAACTGGTGCACGATGATAATGGGTTCTCCAAAAATACTGCTGTTGAAAATGAGTGCCCTTGGGGATGTGGTGCACACGCTTCCCACTCTCGAGACCTTGCGCGCGAATCATCCCAACGCTCACATTGCATGGATGATCGAGGAACGCTTTCAATGTCTGATCGAAGGTCACCCTGCCCTGGATGAAATCATCCCCGTTAACACCAAACGTTGGCGGCGAGAGATTGACTCAAACTCCATACGCGAAATTTTTAAAATATTCCGGCAGATACGCAAGCGCAAATTTGATATCGTGCTCGATCTGCATGGTCTCATCAAAAGTGGGGTCATTTCTTATGCATCCGGTGCTTCGCGACGTGTGGGATTTTCCACCGCAAACTGTAAAGAAGCCATCAGCAGTTTATTCAACAATAATAAAGCCCCGAGGATCAATCCCGACTGTCATGTGGTATCGGCAAACCTGCAGGTGCTTCAAACCGCCATTCCTTGTGCAAATTTGCGCTACGACTTCATTCTTCCGCAATCAACATCCGCCGATGAAAAAATCAACCGTTTCATTCAATCACATACTCAATTGCTCAACAATCCTGTCGTGGCCGTCAACCCCGGTGCCGGTTTTGAATCGAAACGCTGGTCACTGGAAAAATTTTCTGCCCTGGCCGATGGGCTCACAACTCAACTGGGACTTTCTGTTCTATTGACTTGGGGACCGGGGGAAGAGAAAATGGTTCAGCAGATTGCCGAGACGATGAAACAAAACTGCTGGATCGCGCCACCCACCACCATAGTGGAATCCATTGCGCTGTATCGGCGAATGGCATTTTTTGTCGGCAACGATTCCGGTCCTCTGCATTTGAGTGCGGCTCTTGGAATCCCCAGTCTCGCTTTGTTTGGACCAACCAATCCGGCACGCAATGGTCCGTTCGGGGCGCATACTCAAACGGAATTCAAACGCCTGACATGCAGTTTTTGCTGGAAAAGAACGTGTCCTCTTGGAACCAATGAATGTATGAATTCTATCGCAGTGGAGGATGTTCTCGCCCGTGCCGAAAAAATGCTACCGAGTAATTTATCTCCCCAACCCCAAACCTCATGAGGTGAGCACATGGCTTTTGACAAAGAACTGTTGGACATACTGGTTTGCCCGCAATGCAAGGGCGATTTGACTCTCAGCGAAGAGGAAGACGGTTTGATATGCGCTGAATGTGAACTCCAATATCCCATTCAGGACGATATCCCGATCATGCTGATCCATGAAGCGGAACCTTTGAAATAATCGGAAATTTGATGGCATCGTATTTGAAAAAAATGGGTTCTTGCTCTAAATCGATGGGCTGGAAAACATTCGGGCGTGTCGCCGGTCGCCTACGGAAAAAACCCACTTTCCCGATCGATTGGAAAAACATTCGATCGGCACTCGTCATCCGTCCCGATCGTTTAGGCGATGTGGTGCTTTCCATACCAGTTTACGAATCTATCAAGCGATCTTTCCCTCATATTCAAACGGTGGCATTGGTCAACAAGGCCTATGCTCAAATCTTCAATGACAATCCTTTTGTCGATGAAGTTTTGGGCTACGATCCCCGACGCCCCTGGCTCCTGGCAGACTGCCTGAACAAAAGAAGTTTTGATCTGGCTTTGACGCTCAATAAAAAATTCAGTGCGGGTGCTTCGGTAATGGCCTGGCTTTCGGGTGCCACCTACAAAGCGGGATACCTGCATGAAGAAAATAGCTGGTTGCAGGATGTCCATGCCAATCCCGAAAGCAAACCCCGGCACGAGATTCTGAACAATCTGGAATTATTGAAAGTTCTGTCTGTTCCTGAGATTGTCGAACAACCTCAAATTTATTTCAGCACGGATGAAAAAAACTCGACAGACGAATTGTTGAAATCATTCGGGTACGATTCGCAACGACCGCTCATTCTGATGAAGATGGGATCACGCGTGCGGGAATGGGGTTGGGCACCAGAGAAATTCATTGCCGTCGTCGAAAAATTACTCGAAAACGATGCAACCCAAATCGCTTTCATCGTCGGCCCCGGTGAAGCCGATGAAGTGCAATTCGCAACAAAAAATATGCATCGAAAACCCTGGATTCTGCCAGCCCTTTCCATTAAAAAATTAGCCGCCTTGATTGCAAAAAGCCGTTTGCTTTTTTGCAATCATACTGGCATCATGCACTTGGCTTCAGCAACGCAGACCCCCACGTTAGTCATCTTCAAACATGGGGAAATTCGCCGCTGGGGTCCCTTCGGCAATCGTCATATTATTCTGGAGGAAAGAGGCACTGAAACACTTGCGCCAGAGATCGTTCTCGACGCGATCGATCAACTCCTTCATCCCACTTCCAACCCAAGCTCAGCAGGAATTTCAGAATGAACGAAGCATCCACAAACTCTCAAACAGGTCCCGCTCGCAAGGGTCTGGCTTTTAATGAAGGTCTCGTTTTTGAACTCGGTTCGGCAGGAAGAAGAGCCTGCAAAGTGCCCGCCTGCGACGTCCCCGAAACGGATTTGAGTGACCTCTTGCCTGCCAGCGAAATCAGAGAACCCATTGATGGATTTCCTGAACTTTCCGAACTCGAAGTGGTGAGACACTTCACTCGTCTCTCGCAATGGAATTTCAGCATCGACTCCAATTTTTATCCTTTGGGTTCGTGCACCATGAAATACAATCCGAAAATAAACGATCAACTTGCCGGTCGCACCAGCTTCAGCGGGTCTCATCCCTACCTGCCGGAAGAACTGGCACAAGGGAATTTGGAAATTCTGTTTGAGTTGCAAGAATACCTGAAGGAAATCAGCGGCATGTCTTCCGTTTGTCTGCAACCCTCAGCAGGTGCTCAGGGAGAACTCGCGGGGATGTTGATGATCCATGCCTATCATCAGGAACGCAATGATCAACGCTCTAAAATTCTGTTGCCCGACTCCGCACATGGGACCAATCCCGCAAGCGCAACCCTGTGCGGTTACCGTTCTATTACTCTGCGCTCCGGACCCAATGGTCTGATCGATCTGGTTAAGCTCGAGCAATTGATGGATGAAGACACCGCAGGGATCATGCTGACCAATCCCAACACGCTGGGAATGTTCGAAAAAGACATTTTGGCAATCACCGAAATCGTCCACAAAAAAGGCGGTCTGGTGTACTGCGATGGAGCCAATCTCAACGCGGTGATGGGGAAAACAAGATTCGCAGAAATGGGCGTCGATGTCATGCATTTCAACCTGCACAAAACCTTTTCGACCCCTCATGGCGGCGGTGGACCCGGCGCAGGCCCAGTAGGTGTTAATAAAACTCTGGAGCCTTACCTGCCATTACCCATGGTGGAAAAAACCAGTCGTGGATTCCGCCTGAAAAAAGAAGGCGAAAAAAGTGTCGGACGGCTAAAAAACTTTTATGGAAATTTTGGAATTCTTCTGCGCGCCTATGCCTACATCCGCTCTCTCGGAAAGGAAGGCATTCCTGAAACGGCAGAGATGGCCGTTCTAAACGCAAACTACATTAAGGCCAAGTTAAGAAAAGAGTACCACCTGCCCTACCCCGATGCCAGTCTGCACGAGTGTATCTTCAACGATAAGAATCAGGGTGGCGTCAGCACGATGGACATTGCGAAAGCTTTGATCGATTATGGCTTTCACCCGCCGACCGTTTACTTCCCTCTGATTGTCAAAAATGCTTTGATGATCGAACCGACCGAAACCGAATCAAAAGAAACGCTCGATGAATTTATTTCAGCAATGATAGAAATTTCGCAAAAGGGAAAACAGGATACACACCGCTACCATGACTCTCCCGAACGTGCGTTCGTCTCCCGTCCCGATGAAACTCAGGCCGCGAGAAACCCTATTCTGCGATGGGAACGAACAACAGACGCGGGTTAGGTCAATTCAAATATTTCTGAGCTGAACATTGGAAAGATTTGCGTACTGCAGGCCATCGGGTTAATTCCGATGGCCTATTGTTTTTTTCTTCGGGCATGGATGAGGTATTGTCCGTATCCGAAAAGAAACAACGTTGCGCCAACCATCTCGAACCCTTCTTCCATACCAATCAAAATCCTGCTTTCGTCGAGACCGGTCGGGTCCACTACATTTTTAGCCAATCCTTCCAATGTCAAAACACCAATCCATAGGGTGAGTGCAAGAAAATTGACAATCAATGCCCCTGGCGTTTCCTTGAATCGCTTCAAAAAAAACCATACGAGGAATACAACCATAGCGGCTATGAAAGGTCCGTAAAACCACAACCATTCATGGATGAAATGAAAGGCATTTGCCTTGGGGGCGATGCTCTGCGACCATTTGATGAAGTTTTCATGAATCCCGATACAATCATCGATACCGATGAAGAAATACATCGATGCCAGGAGATACCATGGGGCCTTTGCTTTAAACTCTGCGTCTTTGCCCTCCAGTCGTGCACACAACAAAACGGTCAATCCCACTACATACAATTGAATCGTCGAAAAATGAGTGCCATATCCTTTTTCGGCATTGAGGTTCCACATAAAATTTTCGGGATAAAGAAACCACATGATTTCTAGGAAAACTTCCGTCCCAAGCAAACCTGCCAACAAATAATAACGCTTGGGCACCGTGGATACCCAGTTGTCCAGCCGAGCCATCCAGCGATCTCCCCAGTCCGGCAGTACCCGCCCCAGAATAAAAGTTTTTATCAAAACCAGTGCCAGCAGTGTATTCAGCCGGTTGCCAAGAAACGGGAAAATATCGAGATGAAACTCGGTGCGTAAATAAATAAAGAACAAACCCACAAAATCTGCAAGGATCAGCAGTTTGAGAATGAGTCCTGTATTTTTCTTCCAGGGCGCGATAGAGGTCAAAATGGGTTCTCTTTCTGAGATTTTAGAGATAATAAACTATAGCCTTTGAACGGTTGCCTCGAATCCAGCACCACTTCCAATTCAGATGATAAATCCAACAAATGCTGGCGAACTGAGTTTTTCCCAAGCAACAAGGGATGTGACGGTTTTTGCAATTCAGTCAATATCTCGTCATCCACTAAAGTGGGTAATGATCTGTCCAGATAATATAATAAATTTTCGCGCGGTTCACCATAATGGTACAAAGGGCGGTCGCCTGCGAACTTCAATACTTCTTTAGCAAAAGGTCTCAATGTCGTTTGGTCGTCGATGGCTTGAGCAAGCGGACCCATCACAAATGACACGGTGGCAAGAAACCAGAAGCTTGTGATTCCGATGAGTTGTCGGCCTTTATTGCGCAGGATACTCGCCATGGACAGCCCGGCACAAATCAACATCACAAGGGAACTGGAGGCAAGAAACCATGCGCCGGGTAAGTGATTTTTTAACAGGAACCCAACACTCCAACGATCCCTGGCCGATAAAAATCGAAGTTGGGTTTCCGGGTCCAGTTCATGGAAATACAAGGGAGTCGCTAAAATAACAGCAAAAACTACCATGCAAAAGGCCAATACCCCTGCAGGTATTTTCCAGAACCAGGAAGAAACTTTCCCCATTCCTTCAATAAAATAAACAGCGACAATGATGACCGCAAACGGATACAAGGGCAATAAATAATCACCGCGCTTGCCGGACAACAGGGACAAAAAAATGAATAGAAGACTAAAAGCCAAAGCCGGGAACAGCCACGGCAATTCTTTTTGTCGATGCGTCCAACCGTACCATAACGCCGGTGGGAGAAAGAAACCCCAAGGTGCGAGGTCCACTAAAATTCTGGGAATATAAAAATAAAAGGGCTCATGATGAACCTGAATCGCTTCACTGCTCGTCAACCGTCCCACAAGTTCCTGATACAACATTTGTTGAAAAGCCGGTCCCCCTTCCCAAATTGCCGCCCCGGCCCACATTCCTGCAACCGCCAGTGGGATTCCGATGAGTGGCTTCCAAGGCAATGCACGCCACCCCGCCCGCGTACGCCACGAAAATCCCGCCATCGTCATCAAAGGAAAAAGCAGACCCAACGGACCCTTTGTCAGCACCGCACCGGATAAAGCGGCACCTGCAAACCAGGTGTATCGCCGCCTCATTTGAGAATTCTCTTCGGCCCAAAGTTTCCACAACAATGCCAGACTCGCGGTCGTAAAAAATGCAAACAACATATCGATGCGTGCATGGGAGGAGAGATAAATCGTCCGCCAGCTCAAGGCCAAAAGCAAACCGGAAAGAAATCCTGTGAGAGGGGAGAACAGGCGCAAGCCGAACCAGACCGTCAGAGCGACGCTTCCTGTTCCCGCCAAAACAGAAGGGAACCTCAGCGTGGTTTCATGGGTGCCAGCGACTTCTGTACTTGCCCAGGCCAGCCAGTGCCAGAGCGGTGGTTTGGTACGTATGGTGTTTTCGTCAATGCGTGGAATCAACCAGCTTTTATTTTCCTGCATGCGCAGGACAGGAATGCCTTCCCGTGCTTCACGCTTGGACAGATCCGTATGCAGAGAAGCCCAGAAAAACAAAACAAATCCTGTCAATACGGGCAAGTAAATCAAATATCGCCAATGCCCTTTGAGAACATTTTCTGTCATCAATCCTCACCGTCAGGGAATATCATAGAGTGATACAAACTGATGACAGGAGACCGTCCGTAAATACCGATCAATCCTCAAGAATGCCCTTGCCCTTCCAGTAATCCCGTAAAGACTGCGACTCATTGAGGCAGGTATCGAGATAGGTATGATTGGAAGGAATCATCGGCATAACATGTCCCCTGCTCTCATCATTGTAAGGATATTTGACATCCAGAACGTAAGGTCCCTTGTGCTTCAACATTCTCTTGAGCGCGGGAATGACTTCTTCTGGCTTGCTGATACTCTCTGACTTAACACCGAAAGCATGTGCGATTTCAGCAAAGTTCGCATCGCCCAAATAAGTGTGACCACGAAGCGATTTATAGAACCGGTCTTCCCATTGCGCGACCATCCCCAGATGCGCGTTATTCAACACCACGTTTTTGACAGGGATGTTTTCGATCTTGCAAGTCTGCAATTCCTGAATGTTCATCAAGAAACAACCGTCACCGTCTATGTTGATAACCTGTCGGTCAGGCAAAGCAACCTGTGCCCCCATAGCCGCAGGCAAACCAAAGCCCATCGCCCCCAAACCAGAAGAACAAAGCCATTGACGCGGCTCATAGAAATCCCAGAATTGCGCCGTCCACATTTGATGTTGACCCACGCCGACAGAAACCACCGCATCCCGATCAGCAAGTTTACGCAACTCACAGATCACGTTCTGCGGAACAATATCGTTCTCATGCAAATCGTAGCGAAGCGGGAACTCCTCTTTCCAGTCATTGACCCGCTTGACCCATGGCTTGATGTCTGTTTTCATCTCGACACCTTGATTCATCATTTTCAGAGCCTGCCGGACATCCCCTTGAATGGGAATATCCGCGATGATATTTTTGTTGATTTCCGCCGGGTCCAGATCGACATGGATGATTTTCGCATTCTTGCAGAATTCCGACAGCTTGCCCGTTACCCGGTCATCGAAGCGAACCCCCAAAGCGATGATGAGATCGGCATGATTCATCGCGATATTGGCGTAAACCGCACCATGCATTCCCAGCATTCGGAGCGAATTTGGACCATCCGAAGGATAAGTCCCAAGCCCCATAACCGTTGTCGTGATAGGAATCCCCGTCTTTTTAACAAAAGCGCGCAGTTCCTTTGAAGCCTCACTGGAAACGATGCCCCCGCCTGAATAAATGATCGGACGTTTCGATTCCTTAATCGCGTGAATTGCCTTTTTGATCTGAAACATCGAAGGCGTAAGATTTGGCTTGTAACCCGGACAATCGAAAGTAACGTTGAAATCAGGAACCGTTTCCTGTTGCTGAATATTTTTAGGAATATCAATGAGAACAGGCCCCGGTCGCCCCGTCGTCGCAATGATGCACGCCTCATGAACCACACGCGGAATATCATTGATATCATCAATCATATAACTGTGCTTCACCAACGGGAAGGTCGCACCCATGATGTCCGTTTCCTGAAACGCATCGCTTCCCAAAACAGTCGAAGGAACCTGCCCCGTAATCGCAAGAAGAGGAATGCTGTCCATCTTCGCATCCATGATCCCCGTCAACAAATTAGTTGCCCCCGGACCAGAAGTCGCCATACACACCCCGATTTTACCCGTAGCGCGCGCATATCCCCCTGCCGCAAAAGAGCCCCCTTGTTCGTGACGCGGCAAAACCATACGAATCTTCTTACTCAAAGTCAGACCCTGATGAATCTCCATAGACGTGCCACCAGGGTAACCAAAGATCACTTCCACCCCTTCATTTTCCAAAGCACGTACAATGATGTCGCGCCCCTTCATGATCGGTTGTTTTGTACCCGCCTTCGCCTTCTTGGAATCCGGCTTTTTTGACTTAACGTTTTTTGGAGAATTCATAATTTTCGCAAACCCCTGACAATTGAATATATCTTATTTTGCGACTCACCAAGCTTGAGAACCATTACAATACACATACCCCAAAAATCGTGTATTGTTAAAGAAAGCGCAAACACCCGGCAAGACCAAGCAAATATTAAATTTATAAAATTTCTCAAGCATAAAAGCTACCATGAGAACATATAAAAATAGCTGAAATACATAGACCTGTCAAATTTAACCCAATGCTTTCCGATTAAAAGCATCAGAAGAAAGCCGCAAACAAAAGCAAGAGCAACATCCGCAAATAAATAAAGATAAAAGTTGATTTTTCTCTGGAAAACGGTTTTAATGCCGAGTCCAAAATCAGAAGATACAAGCCAGCGTAGCTCAGGGGTAGAGCAACTGATTCGTAATCAGTAGGTCCGCGGTTCAATTCCGCGCGTTGGCTTCTTAAAATATAAGGGGTTGTGAAGTTTTCTTCGCAACCCTTTTTCTATTAATATTTAATAGTCCCACTCCTGTCCCACTTTTTGCTGAAATATTGATGATTTGTGCAATTGGGATGAAAGACAGACCTGATTATCTGCACTTGGGTTCCTTTGTCCAACAGGAAGCATAAAAAATCCCACCTGCCGCCGGATGATTGACAGGTGGGATTTTATTTAGAGAAGAAATCTTCTCTTTAGCAGTGACAGGATTAAGCAATAGAATGATGCAAGCTTCGCAAGCTGTCGAGTATTCCCACGGTTTCTATGGAATTCTAAAACTCGCAATCATTCCGTCAGGAATCAAATGTCGGAAGAGGTGTGTTCCTCTTCCGACTTTTTAGTTATCAAAGGATGATTGAACGGGAATCATCAATGCCGGCTCCACCGGATGCCATTCTCAATTGACAGCGTGCCATTGGAGGTATGCCGCTTGCTGATATCCCCCACCTACAGTAGATGCAAATCCCGAAGATAAGTTATATCCTCCTCCAGAGATGACAGAATATGTTCCTGTCGTTAGATTATAAATTCCCCCTGCAATGGAAGTCGCATATCCACCGGCAGTGTTCAAATTTCCACCACTTATAGACGCGTAATCTCCATTGGCAAAACCATTGGCTCCTCCGCTGATTGAGGAATAACTACCTTGGGCAGTATTAGATTGTCCACCACTGACATTGGAGTAGGGTCCCGAAGCGGTATTGTTATAGCCTGTAGCGGTAGCCGCCATATTAGACGCCTTGTTGTATGCGCCACCATTTACAGAGGCATATTCCCCTGTGGCCTGGTTCATATAGCCCGTTGTCACTGATGAAAAATTTCCAGTCACCACGCCCGCACCATCTACCGTACCTATAGCATTGGAATGCCCGACCACCAACCCACCGTACCCCAGATAACTGTGACCCATTCCGACGACAAGGTTGTGTGAGCCCGTTTTTCCTGGCGCAAATGACAATTGCGCCGACTCGGTAGCCCCCATGTTCTCATCGTAACCGACGATCACATTGCCCAGGCCATTGACGACTCCATCGGTTGCCCCAGACCCGCTGACTACCTGCAAGTTCATGCCGGAGAACAACAGGGTGTTACCATTACGAGAGACACCCGTGAGGCGGTTTTTGAGGTCGCTCACATCGGTGGTCAATGCCACCGTGTTGATATTGGAGAGGGCATTGACCTGGGTTTGCAGAGTAGCATTCTGTGTGATGAGTGCCGCAACCTGATTCTGTAACGTAACAATATTGGCTTGCAAAGCCGCTAACACGGCAGGGTCAACGTCTTGACCGGCAGGTCCTTGCGGACCTTGAGGACCGGTTGCACCATCGGTCCCATTGTTGCCGGGAAGACCTTGCGGTCCTGTGGCTCCAGTCAAACCAACGGGACCTTGTGGACCCGCAGGGCCTTGTGGTCCGGGGGTTAACTCGATGTTATTGATTTGATTTTGAAGATCGGCGGTTTGTCCTTGCAAGTCTTGTACAGCTTGAATCAGTAGTTTGTTGCCTTTTAATTCTTTGTCACTGTCTTTATCTTTGTCATTGTCTTTTGCAAAAGCAATGTTGGTCCAAGCTGAGTGATCAACTAAAACAGCACTCGCAAATTGAAGGAATAAAAATATAAAACTCATGTAAAAAATTACATATGGATTTTTCGTAAAGGTTTTCATTATTTTCTCCATTCGGATTTGAAATAAAAGTTAATCAACTGTCAAACAGGTTCCTAATACATGCACGACTGTAATTCCAGTCGCGGTAGCCAACGACAGGTTTGGTAGTCAGCCCTTGACACAGCCGACCGCCGCATAAAAAAACACAATCATCTCCCAACCCTGTTCCTGAGAAACTTCTGTTTTTCAGGATCGACTTTTTATGAATTTTAATTTCTTTTTTGAAAAACTCTTGACTCTATGAGAAGGACATAAAAAAATGAAGTCGCAAGGTGTATAGAAAATCAGAGGCCCATCAGATTCAACTTCCTATACCCAAGATTACCCAAGATTCTCACCAAGCCAATTTAACGGGCTGAAAATTCAAATGATCTATTCGGTGCAATTTTGCATCGATCCTTTTTTAAGGACTGCAAGCATTTAAGAGATTTTTGCCAAGCCTTGAAGCATTGCACAATCTGGATTCGTGTCATGACAACGCTACCAGCATCAAATCCCACGTTCAAAACAAAGCGATAAAGAACCAATCTGTTGAAATTGTCTTTGACAAATAATTTTTGATAAGTTATGCATCAACTTAACCCCTATATAAGGAAATCTTTTTATTCCTTTTTGTAAAATACTTTTATCTACCACCAAAACCTTTATTGGCGTCAATGTTCTAACCTCCAAAGGGCTCCTGACAGAAATCAGAAACGACAATTCACCAAATACATCTCCAACGGAAAGCATCTCAACCACAGGCCTTTGATTTCCGGATTTCAATATGAGTTCTGCCTGCCCTTCCAAAACAACAAACAAATCATTGCTCGCATCACCCTCTCGAATGATAGTCTGTCGACTTTCAATTTTTAAGAAACTGGAAGAATCCACTATTTTTTGGAGCTCACCATCATTGAATCCATCGAATAAATTAATTGCTTTAAGGATTCTGTTCGATAAAATAAAATCCGATTCCATTTCGGCGACATAATGAAATGTTTCTTTAAACCAGTTCCCAGAATCATTTTCAACCGTCAAGCTTTTAGCGGTACGAAGAAAAGGGGATTTTATTTTATTTAGATAGTTTATATCTCTAGTCAAAAACGCCAATGGCACCCGAAAACCAATATCTGGGAATATTACATTTTCTTTAAATTTTCTATATCCAAGCGATTCATATAACCCAACCAACCCTGGAGTACAAAAAGTCAAATCCAACCGAATACCACGAACCACGGCATTCTTGAAGGCATATTTTAATAGCATTCCCAATACCATGGAGTTCCGCCATTCCTTTACGACCATAAGCCTATTGGTAAAACATATTTCCTCTAAAAGATATCTGGAAAATTTTGAAACTCCGTACACATATTCGGCATTGTCAGGTAATTTCAAAGCACCCCAAGTTATTCTCATATTCGCTATAATTTCTCCATCTACATGAGCATAATAAATGTCGGAACTATCATCCAAATCATCTTTAATGAACTTTTCCTGATGGTTGGCCCATTTTTGGTTTTGCAACATTTCCTCAACGGTTATTTGGTATCTTTGATGATAAATCATCATCTTCTCTTCTTCGTTTTCTGCCTTGGAAATAATAACTTCAGATGATTTACATGTTGCTTGCATATATTTTTTCACAGCATCAATTTCCCTTTAACATAGGCTTCTGGGCAAATACTAGATCGCTGTATCCTCGATACATTTTTTTTGCCTCCCCGATTTCAAAGCCACAATTTGTGAAGGCATAGATAAAATCATCCAATTCATGTAGCCAAAATTGCCCAGATTTTTGAAGTTTTGAAATATCATAATTGGCACGAGCGACTTCCCTCCCTTTAAGTAATATTTTCAATGCGTGAACCATTCCATGGGTTCCTCTCAAGGAACTGAAAATATATTTTGTCCAATCCATGATATTGAGCGTACGACCAAGATCACAGGCAAAAACATGTCCTCCTGGAGACAGCATTTCATAAATCAATTTTATTAAGCCTAGTGGGTTCTTCATCGTATAAATTGAATGAATGCATACAATTAAAGAGAATTTTTGAGAATTTGACGGGCATAGGTCAAAATCATGAATACCAAATTCAATATTTCGAATTCCTTCTTTTACGGCCTTATCTTTTGCAAACCGAAGCATTGTCGAATTGAAGTCGTAATACAATACACGGCAATCTGGATATACCTTTGCCGTCATTATCGAGAAATTTCCGGTACCTCCTCCAATGTCTGCGACGACCGAACTCGTATTTAAATTTAATTGTGATATCGTTTTGGCATAACAATCTAGGATTTCCTGATATGCAGGATTGTTTTCCGCCATTAAGTCGTATGAATGAGAATAACAAGTCCAATCCATCATGATTTTTTCATCCTCTAACTCACTATTCATTCCAATTTTAAATATTTCTCCGCACTGGAGACGACGCCCCGGTCCTTTCGGTTATCCACTTGGTCAAACGCGCCTTGGATCATATCGGCGTAAAGCTTGCCGGTAACCTGCATAGCGTAGAGGGTGGACTGCAAATCCTCTTCTGTTTTAATCAACTTCAGGTCCACGCCAGTTCTCCTGTAGCGCATTTGTTTCACGCAAAACTTCGCTAAAAATTTTCCTTAATTAAGAAAATATCGATACCAAGAATCAAGTCAGCATTTCCGTTGGCCTGAAAGGGAAAAACATTTCCAGACTGCTTTCTCCCTTTTGGGAGCCAGGGTCACTTCCGGTTTAAAGTGGGAAGATGGTTGTGAACGTCCTTGTCCTAAAACATGAATCCGGCTCAAATTGGATTGACCATCCCAAAACTTTATTGTGTTGTAGTCCATGAACAAACGATCCAGAGCCAACTCCCAATCGGAGGCCCTGACGTCAGCCGTAATGGAAATTTTTTTCACTTCTTCCTGTAATTTAAATTGGATTCCGGTTTTACCCTGAATCTCTTGTAATACATCCTGGAGCAGGCGATTGATGTAATAAACTCGAACTCCTTCCTGATTTTCAAATACTCCAGTTTCCCCAATCTGAGAAATATTCCGGGAGTGACCGGGCACTGTTTCGGCAAAACCCTGTCCTGAAAAAATCGAGGAAAGAAGAGATATTGCGATTGCGTGTCTGAATAATCTACCCATGTGGATCACATTATTAGCAACGTTAAAAAGGTAAGAAGGGAGGCTCCCATTACAGGAGCTTCCCTCCCTGTCACTTACTTGCTTTTAGCCGCTTGATTTACAAACCGGGCTTTCTCCTTTGGAGTGATAACGCCTTGACCCGCCAAGTCGTTAGCGGTATGAGCCACACAGCTCACAAACGATCCGTGATTCACGAAGTTCTCTGGTTTGCAGGTAAGCTCGATGAACTCCGATCCACTGCAACCTCCAGAAGTGATCAACGAACCCGCAGGAGTTGCCGGACATTGATCGACATCGTTGATGATGCCATCGCCGTCGGAATCACCATCACAGGCATTGCCAATTCCATCCATGTCTAAATCTGCCTGATCGGCATTGGATGTGTTGGGGCAATTATCCACCTCATCGGCAACGCCATCATTATCATCGTCGGGATCACAAGCATTTCCCAGACCGTCGCCGTCTCCATCCGCCTGGTCTGTGTTTGGCGTCAATGGACAATTGTCGGTAGCATCGTTGACGCTGTCATTGTCATCATCGCCATCACAAATATTTCCAACGCCGTCACCATCCGCGTCCGCCTGGTCGGGATTCGCCAGAGAAGGACAATTGTCCACGTTGTTATTGACAAAATCACCATCCAGATCATTGTCGCAGGCATTGCCAATTCCATCAATGTCCTGATCCAACTGGTCTGAATTGGCGATGTTGGGGCAGTTGTCGTTTGCATCCGGGATGCCATCTGCGTCGGCGTCCGGCGGGGTCGAATCGAAACATGTAATGGTGAAAGAATCGTCGGCAACAACAAGGACATTTGGGTTATCTGGATTGCCCGTAAATATTCCACAGGGGTGAAATACTTTAAAAGGCTCTTTGATGTAGGGGGATGTACTTAAGTTAGCAATTTTATAAGTGACCCCGTCCACCAATGTGAATGTTTGTGGTCCGATTTTGGTACCACCTATACCAGTTAAGCCCCAAGGAATTGAAGTATTATTGGGCTCGATCAAGATATCGGAATTAAAAAAAGTAATGGTATTGGTCGAAAGACCAAAAGCCTCTTCGTTGGGGCCTGGGCTGGTAACATTATTGCCAACATTCCCACCAGCGTCGATATCAAAGTAAAACCTGTTTTCTTGTATGCCAAGACTATAGGCGTTGACTCCCGGAACCAGCGTCACGGTCTTTAGCGGGGACGCTGGAGCAGAAACGGTACAGCACCCATTGATGGAATAAACGCCTTCATAGGCACCTGCGTTAATATTTACAGCTGTGTTTTTAAAGGTGATCGTATTGCTGGAAAGAATGAGGGTATCCGTGTTGGTGCTGGGGCTGGCAACGTTGTTGTTTACATTCCCGGCGGCATCGATATCAAAGTAAAATCTGCTATTTTGTATGCCAAGAGAATAGGTGTTGACTCCCGGAACCAGCGTCAGGGTTCTTAGCGGGGACGCTGGAGCAGAAACAGTACAACACCCATTGATGGAATAAACGCCTTCGTAAGCACCTGCGTCAATGTTTACAGCTGTGTTTTTGAAGGTGATGGTATTGCCGGAAAGGATGAGGGAATCGGTGTTGTTACTGGGGCTGGCAATGTTGTTGCTGACATTCCCGCTCGCGTCGACATCAAAATAAAATCGGCTATTTTGTATGGTAAGAACATAGGTATTCGCAGGCAATGATAATGTATTTGTTGGTGTTGTTATTGCTGACCAGGTCCCAACTCCAGAGATGGAATACACACCCTGATAGGCTCCTGCATCAATCATCGTTGTAGCGAATGCCGATCCTGTAAGAAACAATGAAAAAAATAATGAACACAAACCTGTTTTTAGTAATTTTTTTATTCGCATGACTTTCCTTCCCCTTTAAAAAAGTGATCCTGTAAATTTCTGTTTAAAGCAACCTAAGGTTTATGCAATTCTCCTTTGGGCTCTTCTTCCTCTCGAACTATAGAATGGAAATTTCCCATTCAGAATGAATCTGGTGTTGAAGGCCTGCAATCGTTTCACCTGCGGGACCTCTTCGATCAGGGAGGAAATCTGGCAAGAGGTCTCCCGCAGGTGTTTGGACAGGGTTTTATCGACGGACTTGAAGAACCGGCCCGCCAAGTGAGGCACGGACTGAATCAAAGACCGGATGGCGGTGCCTTTCCAAACCAAAGTTTCAGCAAAAAACGGGAATGACTTTCCCAAAACGGGCTGGCAGTGTTCTTTGCAGAAATTGCCGAGAAATTTTATTTTTTCATTTTGCTCGCTCATAAATTCACTTGCTCCTGCTAAAAGCTTGCCCTGTTTGAAATGTTCATACTTCAATTAGAACCGATGGTTGCCATCATTCATTTTCGCAAATAGTTGCAAACGTGAGTTGACCCCGAGTTTCCGGTAGATGTTTTTCAAATGCGTGTTCACCGTTGTTGGACTGATCGAAAGCCGGGCCGCGATATCCTTTTCGCTGAGCCCTTTGAGTGCTTCATGGATGACCTCCATCTGCCGGGGGGTAACTCCTTTTTTTTGTAAATGCTCTACCCATTGCACAATTTCAACCTTCCTTCTCCCACCGGGATTTGCTAGAGCCATTGAAATTTTTTGCCGATTTCAGTTTCAACCTGCAAGGCTGATCCTTCTTTAATTAATTGCGAAATCCCATATTAAAAATTGTTAGACATAAAATTATTTCTACCTTCCCGAAAGATAAATTATTGGGAGAAAAAATAATATCCCGTGATTACGGTATTTTTCCTATCACCTGTAGGGTTTTTCCTGTTTTTGCTTTACAAAATATCGTTATTTAAATAAATTGGGGTGCCAAAGTTATAGCGAAGGCCATACATTATTTTAGGTCACAATTCAGTCGAAACTTTCGCCTTGCACTTCGGATGCTTGCTTCATTTTCATGATGACCGGTAGAAATCTTTTCTGAGGTTCATTCAATATGAATAACGAAGTCTTATTGCCGGAGAAAGACTACCTTTCCATCCTGAGTGTGATTGAAAAGTTTTACCGTTGCACTTCACGCAAGGAATTAAAGGAAACTTTTCATTCCTGCATCAGCTCCATTTTCAAAGCTCAGGGAGGACTGTATAGATGGACCGATCCTGATATTCAGTGTCCCCAGGTGATTGACAGTTTCGGGATTGGCGAGTCGGACCTTCGCATGTTTCAGGACTTTATCCCATACGACCCGCTGGCTCGCAAAATCCTTGAAACCGGACGTCCGGTCATTGCTTACGATGTAGATGTTTCCAGGGAGGAGGGAAACGAGGCTGTTGACCGGTTCTTCTCAGAGAATCTCCAGTACCATAGAGAGGATCCATCCATTCTATCGGCCGGGGTGGTTCACGGACTGGTCGCTCTCGACCTGCCAAACCCGACCCTGGGAGTTGCTGTACACTGGTATCCACCTCATGATGACCAAATATGCACTCTCCGCGAGGTGAGAATCCTGGAATTATTGCGGCCCCACCTTCTGCAAACTATCAAAACCATTTTATTGACTGAGGAATTGACTCAATACAAATCTCTGCTGAAAGAAACCGTTGGGAAATCCTTAACGCCGACCGCTATGATCGGAGTTCAGGGAAAGATTATTTTTTGTACCGAATCCTTTCGGCATCAGATATGCCTCAAACAGGGACAATCAATTCCCGACGATTTGTATTCGTTGTTGAATCGGATCATTTCCCAATATGACCCGCCTTATAAAATAGACAACGTCGAACCTGGGATGTTTTTTTACACCACGGCACTAGGGTCTTTTCGTCTGGAGCTGGTTCGTCTCCAACTGAAAAATCAAGAGGACACGCTGACTCTCCTTTTGAAACTAAAGCCGACGACGGAGCCTCTTTCCAAATTGAATCTGGCAATGCAGGAAGCCGGACTGACAAGCCGGGAGACCGAGTTGGTCTTTTTAATTAAGGAAGGATTTTCTGAAAAGGAGATCGCGGCCCGATTGTTTGTCAGTCCGCACACTGTCAACACGCATATGAAAAATATTTATCGTAAATTTGGCATACATTCGCGCGCCGAGCTGATAGCCGCCCTATATAAGGGACAAGCGTCATGAACGAAAATGTATCGTTGCCGGAAAGTGATTACCAAACAATCTTAGCGATCATTGACAAGCTATACTCCTGTGAGTGCGTCACGGAAGTGAAACAAATTTTCGAGCAGAACATTTTGAAGCTAGTGGACGCGCAAGGCGGAGTTTTTCTTATGTGGGACCGTGACATTCTGGATTTCCAGATTATCGAGGGTTTTAATATAAAAGACTCCTCAGTCAAAACTTTTAAAAACCTGCTTCCTTATAATCAACTTAGCATTACCGCGATTAACAGCAACAGGCCTGTAGTGGCTTATGGAGTTGACCATGATATTAACGAACTCGAATCGGAAATATCCTTAATGATCCGGGAACATCCCGAATACGAACAGGACGATTTATCATATTTGCACAATATCACTGGTGTGATAGCGGCGGTCGACCGCCCTGAACCGAACCTTGGGGTAGGAATTCACCGTCTGCAACCTTGTTTGGAGCCGTTCACCCTGCGGGAAGTCCGCATCATGGAACTTCTGCGCCCGCACATCATCAAGGCCATTCGCTTTGTGGTGTTGAGGGAGGAGTTTCATAAATATAAATCCATCACCGAAAGTCTAACGAACTCCACTTCTGCTTTCGCTCTGGTCAATGAGTGCATGCATGT
>PCWG01000020.1:1253-1395 GCA_002787235.1 Nitrospinae bacterium CG11_big_fil_rev_8_21_14_0_20_45_15 | reverse complement strand
TTTTGACTCGGGAGACCTCCCACTCATCCGGGTTCAGGATAAAATCCATAAAGTCAGTCCACGAGTCGAACAAGAATTGTCTCATATTCCCTCTAAATATTTCCCACAGGTAACGCTTACTGCCGAACTTTTTTCGACAGGC
>PCWG01000020.1:0-1206 GCA_002787235.1 Nitrospinae bacterium CG11_big_fil_rev_8_21_14_0_20_45_15 | reverse complement strand
CCAGTAAAGTGAGTAGGTACATGTTGTAGCTCAGATTCTCTTCGCCATGTCCGTCATTGTGCTCAATGTCATAACCCTGGTTTTTTAAGGTGTTAAAACACTCGTTTTCGATCTTCCAGCGACAACGTCCCGCCCTGACCATGTCCTTAATATTTTCTTTGCTGAGCATAATGTCAGTCACCCAGCTATTCATGTAGGTACGTTCGCCTTTTTTATTGAACAACTGATATTCGCAAAAATTCACCTTGATCGCATTGGCTTTACCATGCAGCGGCACATCGTTTTGCCAGATGTATCGATGCGTTTGACCTTTTTCATCGGTAAATTCCCATGAGGGGATAGCATCGAAAGCCGCTATCCATTCAAACAAGTATTTATGGTCGTCCGGTTTCGCGACAAACAGGCAGCTCATACCCTGTTCCAGAGCGGTTTCAATCATGGGCTGATGCGACATCAGTCCATCGCCACCGAGCAAAAATTTCTGCCTTGGATGCGCTTTTTTTAAATTCATAATAAAACGTTTGGCTGCCTTACTCTCACCATCCTGCTTGGCTTTTTTCGTGCTTGAGCCTGGGGTTGGATCGCCGTTCTGGATCGCTTCCGGCATCACCGGAAGAACCTGCTTTTTATCCGGGTGCATGATGGCGCCTTGTAACACGCCGTGACTATAAGTGATTTCACCGGTTTTGTGCTCTTTGGTTAAGCAGTGTTCACCGCTAATTTTTTTAGAGCTGTGGTATTGCGTGCCATCGATCACGCACAAAAGGGTATTGGGGAATATGGCATAATCTTCAAGGTGTTTATGTCGTCTGAGGCGCTCAAAAAAATCATTGAAGATCGGCGCCAACTCAGTCGATGAAATCCTATCAAGGATATCTCTTAGCTGCGAATCCTTTGGGATATTCTCTACCCCAAATAAATTACGTAAGTTATTCCGTCGCTCTTTTTCTTCCACTAGCCGCTGGAATTGAAGCAATGAGGGATCCTGGAAATACATACAAGCAAAGCTTCCGCATCCTGCTGACCAGAAGTAGACAGGCATAACCAAAAAAGAAAAGGAATTCTCCTCTCCGAATAAAATGTTATTCAAAGAAATAAAGTTAAATTTTTTGAATGAGATGAAATGAGATGGAATGAGGCTGTTTTAGATGTTTTTTACAAAATCCATGCGAGCGACTTTTTGAAAGAGTGCTTTCAGTGGTTTTT
>PCWG01000044.1 GCA_002787235.1 Nitrospinae bacterium CG11_big_fil_rev_8_21_14_0_20_45_15 | reverse complement strand
TTGACCAGAGCGAAAGCAGAAGTGGAGTTCGTTAGACTTTCGGTGATGGATTTATATTTATGAAACTCCTCTTTCAACACCACAAAACGAATGGCCTTGATGATGTGCGGACGCAGAAGTTCCATGATGCGGACTTCACGCAGAGTGAACGGCTCCATGCAAGGTTTCAGGCGGTGAATTCCGACTCCCAGATTCGGTTCTGGACGATCAATAGCAACAATCGCTCCAGAAATCCTGTTAATATAGTTCTCATTGTCAAGCAGGTCTGGATGTTCGACAAGCATGACTTCGATTTCGTCGTTCAATTCGTTCCTATCCCGGTCAACCCCATACGCCACTACCGGGCGATTGCTGGAAGAAGCCATGAGGCTGAGCTTATTATAAGGTAGAAAATGAGTGGTTAGATGGACATCTGTATCACTCATATTGATTCCCTGAATAATCTGGCAATCTGCGATATCACGTTCCAACCAAGCAAACAGTCCACTTTGCGCTTGAATTAGAGTTAAAATATCATTCTCAAAAATTTGTTTCACTTCCGTGACGCTCTCACAGGAGTATAGCTTGTCAATGATCTCCAAGATTGTCTGGTAGTCACTTTCCGGCAACGATACAATTTCGTTCATGACGATTGCTCCTTGTAGAGAGCCGCAATCAGTTCTGTTCGCGAATGCACACCGAATTTACGATAAATATTTTTTATATGTGTGTTAACGGTGTGTGGGCTGACGAACAATCGAGTTGCGATCTCCTTTTCGTCAAAACCATCCTTTACCAGCCAGCAGATTTCCATCTCGCGATGAGTCAATTTGGCGTACTCCATTTCCAGAGCCGACCGTGAGTGCTGTTCCATAACAGGCTTCAGTTTGATCAGCCAGCGAGGTTCATCCAGCGTGTCGGGACATGTCACCGGTATAAGAGTCATCCAAAAGGTTTCTTTGCCTGAATTGTAAAATGGCAGGTCGCCCGCTGAAGTCATGTCCGCAGGGTCGGGACGATATT
>PCWG01000023.1 GCA_002787235.1 Nitrospinae bacterium CG11_big_fil_rev_8_21_14_0_20_45_15 | reverse complement strand
TCTGACTCCAAACCAAATCTTTAACAATCAATTCGTACCCCTTTTATAAAAGGGAATTGCACTTACGGGTTGAATCCGCCCTCGCTCAATTACTTTTCATATATTGACCACTGTAAAAATTCCGACACTCTAATTAGATCGTAGTTCGGAATTAGAATATGATAAGATTTTTAATTGGGGATACAAATTTCTTGAAATTGCCTCATTAGAGAGGCAACTGTATATGGCCATATGTCCTATAAAGGGAAGAATTGATTCTTGGTCTTTAGTTAACATACATCTTCTCCTTTAAAACTAAGGTGATACTAAAATATGGAATTTAAAATTATTATCGATAGCTCTTTGGTTGAATTAGGTATAGCGGGGAGCATTGACCCTTCAGATAATAAAAACTTGGTTAGTATCGTCAATGATTTTGAAGATGGGAAATGGAGACGAGAAAAGTTTAACAACTTTATCTGGGACAATATTTCCCAAACTGCCCTTTCTCATAAAGAAAGGGCAGCACTCTCAGAGTATCCTCACTCGTTGTTAATCGAAGCAGCCAAGAATCTTCGCCTTACCGACGCGGAACAAGATATTGGAAAAGGTAGCGAACTTGCCGAAATAATCTTGTACGGCATCATGCGCCATAAGTACAAAGCTCTTCCAGTTGTGCCGAAAATATTCCACAAACAGAATGTTCAAGACAACGCTAAAGGTGCTGATAGCGTGCATATTGTTATCGATGCAAATAATGCAGATTTCACCCTTTGGTTTGGCGAAGCTAAATTTTATAACAGCATTGAGGATACTCGATTGGAGAGTATTGTCGAATCGGTGAAAAACTCCCTCAAAACCGATAAATTAAAAAAAGAAAACTCCATTATCCTAAACGTTCAAGAATTAGATCAACTGGAAATTCCTGTGGATGCCTTATTGAAAATAAAAGAGGCCCTTAAAAATAAGCACTCCATTGATGCGATTAAACCACTAATCCATATTCCCATTCTACTTTTGCATGAATGCGATATAACTGCTCAGGCCTCTGAAATTACTGATGCATATATTGCTAGAATTATTGAATACCATAAGGGCCGTGCAATTTCATACTTCAAAAAACAGATTAAAAAATTAAAAGATGATTTTAAATATTCTGAAGTTACTTTTCATCTAATATTATTTCCGGTCCCTCAAAAAAAACCGATTATTGATAATTTCGTTGAAAATGTAAAACATTATAAGAAAAATTGAAAATGGAAATTTTCGCGCAATGCCACAAAGTTAATGATCTTCTTACGGCTGGAGATGATGCTGAAGCTCGAAATGAGCTCATTCTTTTGCTTGAAAAGCTTCGGCAAGATGGCCTTGAATACTCCCCCCTTATCAACCGCCTTATTCGAGATGTAGGTTTATTTCCCTACATGGAGGAAAATACAGCATCATGGGAAGAACGATTTATATACCAAGCATTCAAAGTTGATGTGGGTGGTGGAGAGGTAGTAACCCTTCACCGAGAACAATCTCGCCTTCTAAATGCCTTATTGGATGGGAAAAGTATTGCCGTTAGTGCTCCAACAAGCTTTGGGAAAAGCTTCGTTATTGACTCTTTTATTTCTATTAGAAAACCAAAAAACGTTGTCATCTTAGTTCCAACAATTGCTCTAGCCGATGAAACACGACGGCGGCTTCAAAAAAAATTTTCCAACGCGTATAAAATCATTACGACATCAGACCAATCTCTTGGCTCTAGGAACATTTTTGTATTCCCTCAAGAGCGCGCAATTGGTTATTTAGGTCTTTTTGGACACATAGATATTTTTATCGTTGATGAATTTTATAAAGCAAGTCGTGATTTTGACAAGGATCGCTCTCCGGCACTCATGAGAGCCATTATTAATTTGACAGAGATTTCGGACCAACGTTATTTCCTAGCACCCAATATAAACGAGTTAAAAGAAAATGCTTTTACCGAAGGTATGGAATTTTTGCACCTAGATTTTAATACTGTTTATTTAGACAAGACTGATTTGTATTTAGAAATTGGAAAAGACAGTCAGAAAAAAAGCGATGCACTATTACGAATACTTGGTGAGAATTCGGGGAAAACTCTAATCTATGCCGGGACGTACACAAATATTGGCAATATTTCTAACCTATTAATGACAAACCTTGAGTCCCTTGAAACTGTATTGCTCAGTCAATTTCAAGCATGGCTTTCCAAAAATTATGAATCTAACTGGGCTCTAACTAATTTAGTAATAAAAGGAGTAGGAATCCACAACGGGAGACTTCACAGATCACTAAGTCAAATTTAAATTAGGTTGTTTGAAGAAGAAGGAGGAATCGATCGTATAATTTCTACCTCCTCAATAATCGAAGGCGTGAACACATCGGCAGAAATTGTTGTCTTGTGGAGTGATCGAAACGGCAGGGCGAAAATTAATGATTTCACCTATAAGAATATCATTGGCCGTGGGGGGCGAATGTTTCGCCATTTTGTAGGGAAGATATTTATTCTAGAGAAGCCTCCCCAAAATGTTCATACACAGTTGGAACTTGCTATGCCTAATGAACTTTTAGGAACCCTTAATGAAGAATTATTAGATTTTGAGCTTTCTTCAGAGCAAATGAACACAGTTACTGAATATCGGGAAAAAATGAATGAATTAGTCGGTTCAGCTGATTCCGAATATTTCAGGACCAAAGATCTTTTTCAAAGCAGTGATTCGAATAAAATACAAAAAATCATCATAGCTATTAAGGGTAATCCTGGCACTTGGAATGGGTTGGGGCATTTAAACTCAAGCAATGTTGACCAATGGGATCATTATCTTTACAAGCTTTTAAATTTGCAACCTGAGGTGTGGGGAATTGACTTTAGTAAATACGTTACTTTCGTGAAGATTCTTTCTAAAAACTGGAGCCATTCAATTCCAGAGCTTTTACAAGAATTAAATGAATTCGACATCAGCATTGATCAATTCTTTGAGCTGGAACGAAATACTACATTCAAACTAGCTTCGCTTCTCGGAGATGTTGCCACAATATATAATAGAATGAATAAAAATAAACCAGTGGATTTGACGCTAGCGATTTCAAGGCTTTCCCATGCGTTTTTACCGACTGTAGTATATCAGCTAGAAGAGTACGGGTTGCCGCGTATGATTTCACGAAAAATACATAGATCGGGGATTTTTAATTTGGAAAATCAAGATGATACGGTTCATGTGGTTATTGATCGACTTAGAGAAATCGGGCAAGAAAAGCTTATCCAAAGTGTGGAAGACTTAGACGAATTTGATTTCTACATTCTTAAGTACTTCTACGAGGGGATAGAATATCAGGAAGCATCGTCTACAGTTTAATCGATGAGATTTTTGTAAAAGCATCAATCCAATAGCAATCCAGCATCTCTGTAAAAATTCCCCGATTGCGCACTGGATGAAGGGGCGATATGAAAACGCTCAGCCCTTGGAGTCCAGCGTCACGCTGGGCCGGGCAGGATATTGGTGAACTGGTACTCTTCGACGGGGAAGCCGAGGGTGATGTCAAATTTGGATTCGCCCCATTGCTCGATAGTGAGGTAATTTTTTCCTGCGTCGTCTTCAAAATCCCACACGACAAAATGCATTTCTTCTGTGGAGTTGCCACGATAGAATCGACCGATGTCGTCGCATTCGAAATGATAGGTCGTTCCCCGACACACAACTTTTTCGGGCGGGTCTTCGTTCTCAATAATGTGTTGGGCGATGTCGCCTTCGATCTCATCAATAGAAAGTTTCTGGCAGAGGCTCCATTCGGCGTAGCCGTCGTCTTCAACTCGCTCCAGAAACCAGACTTCTTCTCCTTGCTGGAGTTCCCATTCGTCGGTCACTCCCCCCTCTTCCCACTCGTAACGGTTCTGAGCGGTTACGGTATAGACTTTGAGGTCGCGTTCGACCAGGTAACCGGGGCGCAGTTTGGACAGAACCAAATCTTCCAATTGCGGTGCTTCTTCTTTTTTCTTTTTTTTGAAAAAATCAAACATTCGTTATCTCTTTAGTTGTGAGGCTGACTAGGACAATCCCATTTTTGCTTTGAGTGCGGCGAGGCTATCGCTTGCTGGAGCGATGGACCCACCTGAGCCCAAGGCTTTGTTGATTTCATCATCGACGCTGGTGTGAGAGTCTGCGATCTCGCCATAAGCTTTGGAGAGACTTTCATCTTCTTCGACTTTACTGCGCATTTTCTCCAGCATGGCGATGGTGCCGTTGGAATCGACTTTGGCCATCTGCGCGTTGAGTTTTTTGGTGGCTGATGCGGTTTTCGCGCGCGCGCGCAAGGTGACAAGTTCGTTTTCGTAACGCTGAACGGTGGTGCGCAGTTTCTCGACATTGCGTTGCAACTGATTGGCCATGCCTTCCTGCGCCGCCAGTTCCTGTTCCAATCGTAATGCTTCTGCACTGCTGGTTTCTTTACGCGCAAGCGATTCGGTGGCCAGACGTTCGGCTTCTGCGGGTTCGATGGCACCCTCTTGCGCTTTTTGCAAAAGTGCCATTGCCTTGCGTTCGTAGTCCACAGAGAGTTTTTTATTTTTATTGGCGTCGTTGCGCATGCGGATGACGATGCCTTTCACTTGCGCCAGACTCTGCATGGAATCGGTCAAATCTTTTTTGAGATCGCGGATGCCCTGCTCGGTCATCTTGATAGGATCTTCAAATTGATCGACCGCTGAATGCGCTTCGGATTTTCCCCACTGTACGATTCTCGAAAATAAACCAGCCATTGGAAGCCTCTTCTTTTGAATAAATTTAAATTATAATTTTTATTATTTCTGATCCGGTATCTGAACGAATGCGACGCGTAAACTCTAAGCCGACTTCGCGATTTCCAGAAGTTCCTCGCCGTGTTCCGCCATGGCGAGACTGAGCGCGTCGATGCTACCTTCCAATTCGTTGAGGTCCAGATTTTCCAGTTGCAAGGTGTCGCGGAACAAAAGCGTGGTGCCGTCCTCATCCAGAGCGAAGGCCCCATGGACCAGTGAGCGGTTGAGTTGCAGGAGGCGTTTGAAGCTATCGGCAGAGCCTCCCTTGATCGGCATGATCAATTGTTCGAGAATTAGTATCGGGTCTTCACAATCCAAAACCAGATTGTTGATGCCCCGGTCCTCGTCGCTCACAACGCATAGCTCTTCGGCAAGATCCTCGGAGTCTATGGAGAACCCCATTTCCAGCAAGTAATTTTTTACTTTTTCAAAATGTCCCATTAAAAAATACCTCTATCCTTTCTCGTGTTTGGCCAGATCCTTATCCAAAATATGATACGCCTCGTTCAACCTGCGGGTCAATTCGTCGGCAATGCGTTTTTTTTCTTCATCCTTCGAATGCAGATCGGGGTGATATTTTTTCATCAAACGTCGCCAGGAATTTTTGAGTTCCTCACGACTGGCACCGGGTTTCAATTCCAGATTGGCGTAATATTGCGCCAATGGATGAGACGGCGGTGCAGACTCCTGTTCTGAAAAGTCATGAAACTCCTCTTCAGGGCGAAACTCAAATTCGGGTTCCGCCTTCTTCTCTGCGCGCCAATGGTTCCAATTGGCGTTGGCAATATCAAACAAACGTTTCAACATAGGTCATTATCTCACAACGCAAAGATGACAGGCAAGCGGGATTGAAACTCTCAAAATCCATCAAAATTTGTTTGCGACTCTATCTAGACCTTTATCCTGTCACTGATTTCATGCGGGTCCTGTCATGTTTTCGGGACGCACATTTTTGTCAAACTCCTCTGCTGTGAGCAGGCCCAATGCGACGGCGGCTTCCTTCAAGGTCGAATTTTCTTCATAGGCTTTCTTCGCCACTTTCGCGGCATTGTCGTAACCGATATGGGGATTCAGGGCGGTCACGAGCATGAGTGAATTTCTCAGGTGCGCGTCGATCTGCGTGCGGTTGGGTTCGATCCCCACGGCGCAATGTTCTTCAAAAGATCGGCAAGCATCGGCCAGCAGTCGAATGGATTGCAGGAGGTTGTAGATCATCACGGGTTTGAATACGTTGAGTTCAAAATTGCCGGACGATCCACCGACGGCGATGGTGGTGTCGTTGCCGATGACTTGCGCGGCGACCATTGTCATGGCTTCGCTCTGGGTCGGGTTCACTTTGCCCGGCATGATGGAGCTTCCCGGTTCGTTGGCGGGCAGAATCAATTCGCCGATGCCGCATCGAGGTCCGGAACCGAGCCAGCGCACATCGTTGGCAATCTTCATCAGAGAGCAGGCAACTGTTTTTAAAACGCCACTGGCTTCCACCACAGCGTCGTGTGCGCCCAGTGCTTCAAATTTATTGGGTGCGGTGACGATGGGATGTCCGGTGATCTTCGCCAATTCTTCTGCCACTTTTTGCGGGAAGTCGCGATGCGAGTTGAGACCCGTTCCAACGGCGGTTCCACCCAGTGCGATTTCGCACAGGGCGGGCAAGCAGGACTCGATGCGTCTCACAGCGTTGTTCATTTGCATGGTGTAACCGCTGAACTCCTGTCCCAGCGTCAGAGGGGTTGCGTCCATCAGGTGCGTGCGTCCGATTTTGATGATGTCAGCAAACTCCTCCGATTTATTCTTCAAGGTATCGCGTAGTTTCTTCACTGCTGGCAATAATCGTTCGTTGATCTGGGCCACTGCGGCAAGATGCATGGCGGTCGGAAAGGTATCGTTCGAGGATTGGCCTTTGTTCACATGGTCGTTGGGGTGAATGGGGGTTTTGGAACCCATTTTGCCACCGCTGATTTCGATGCCGCGATTGGCGATCACTTCGTTGCTGTTCATATTCGATTGCGTACCGCTTCCCGTTTGCCAGATTCGCAGAGGGAAATGATCGTCGAGTTTGCCTTCAATGACTTCGTCGGCGGCCTTAGCGATCAAATCATTGACCTCTTTGGGGAGCAGTCCCAATGCGGTATTGACGGAGGCAGAGGCTTTTTTCAATTGTCCCATGGCCTTGATGATCTCGCGCGGCATGGTTTCAATACCAATATCGAAGTGGATGAGAGAACGGGCTGTTTGCGCGCCATAATAACGATCGGCGGGAACTTTTATCTCGCCCATGCTGTCAGATTCGATCCGGTAATCCATATTTTTTTCTCCAAAAAAGAGGGTTCTAATTTTAGTTGATTTTGATCAATCGGTAAAATGATCGGCCGCTTCAGGCAGGCGTTCACTCACGATGGTTTTTATTTTAGCCTTCAACCTCTGCTCCGTCTGACGAATGGCCTCGCGCGTCACGCCATGCTCTTCCCCAATTTCTCGAAGCGAACGTGGTTCGTTGGTCAGCAGACGCTGTTCAATGATTTGACATTCTATCGGTTTGAGCGAGTCTTTCAGTTCTTCAATGAGAGCTCGGAAGGCCGAAAACAAATCTTCTTCTTCATACTCATTTTCAAATGAGCCTCCAGCACTCAAAATATCCAATGGCGTCAGGGTTCCGCCAGCCTTCATGGGTGAGTCCACCGAGATATCCGACGCACCGAGGCCTATGGAAACATCGACCACTTCCTTTTCATCGACGCCAAAACGTTCCGCCAAAAGTTTGGTGGTAGCGATATGTCCTTCACTCTCCAGTTTTTCCTTCTCTTTTTTGAGATTATACAACAATTTGCGGCGGGTATTCGTGGTTCCTACTTTGACCAGACGCCAATTGTCCAAAAGGTATTTTAAGATATAGGAACGAATCCACCAGCCTGCATAAGCTGGAAGACGTACGCCGCGAAGAGGATCAAAATTCTTTACGGCTTTCATGAGCCCCACATTCCCCTCTTGAATCAAATCCATCATATTTTGCCATTCGCGCCGGAAGGTCATCGCAATCTTCACGACCAACACCAGATTGGAGGTGATCAGACGATAAGCCGCCTTGACATCACCCGTTTCTTTGAAGCGAACTGCCAGGCGATATTCTTCCTCTTCGGAAAGCACTTCATGCAGACGAATTTCCTGAAGGTAGGCGGTCAACGGGTCAAGCGGGACGAGAGACTTATTTTTTTCGCCTACAGGAATCAAGGCTTGACTGATGGAGTCTACGGGTGGGACATCCTTTTCCAGATCGATTTCAGAAGTTATATCAATCGCATCGGTGAGGTCCTCATTTAGGAAATCATCCGATTCAGGCTCGACCTCTATTTCATCCTCTGATTCAAGTTCGATTTCGGGATCTATTTCGGGATCTGTTTCTGACATAAATATTAAGCTAGGGTAACCGGGTATATAAAATTAAAAAATTGCCAACAACACGTTGCCAATATTAGAATAAAGCCATGATAAGATTTATAATTTTTGGGATATTATTGGCTGCGCTTCCTCTACTCTGGTCTTTTGTCAAGTCGGGAAGAAGTCCTGCACCCACAGAAATGACTCCCTGCGCGAAATGCGGTGCCTTTGTACCTCGCGAGGAGGCATTGCCTAAAACCGTGCAAGGCAAAACACAATATTTTTGCAGTCCCGCCTGTTCAACCAATAGCTAAAAATACCTTACATTCGGTTCCGGTATTATAACACCATTCTTTTTTAAAATTGAAACAGCTTGCACAATCCTTCACAATACCCTTTTCTTATATTCAGATAACCCTCGGAGACAAAATATTATGAAAGTGAATTTTACCGCAATTCTATTGCTCACCTTTTCAATAGGCATTTGGGGAACAATCCCTCAAGCTGTCTGGGCCGCAGAAGAATGTGCTCCCGAAGGGACGAAAAAGATTAAAGTTGAAGGCTATTTCTCTCAAAAATTCCGCAAGGACGAAAAAAAAATAAAGGCCGAGTATAAGACCATTGGCAATGTTCGTACTGCCTTGCGTCCTTATCCTTTAGGTGATACTTCCAAAAATTTTGCGATCGGTCGTTGTGTGCCAGCTTACATTGCGCGCCATATTCTTCAAGTGTCTCAAAAATACACCAGCGGAATCGAAAGTCTGGTCGTGCAAGAGTTCATCCCTGCACACTGGGTGGGAGTCGGGGCCACGATGTTTGACGAATTGTCGCAACAAACCGTAACACCCGAGCAGGTCAGCCAGTTGTTAAATCCGGACTTGAACGACGAAGAGTTTCACGCATTGTACAAAAGCTTGACCATACAGGACGAAAAGGTTCCCTTCTTTGGGCTCAAAGTACCGAACGTGAAGAAAAGACATCAAGAGTCGGAATAATACGCTACGTCGCAAATACCTCAAAGAAAGCCTGTTACTGCTTCAATCAAGATTTCTCAGTGTATCGACCAATTCCTGCATTGCAGGAGAGTCGACCGCTGGTGTCAGACGAAGCAGTTGCCCTTTCAACTCGCTGATGTTACGAAATTTCATTTCGATACGCACTTCGTCGTTCTCAAAATTTTTATGCGTTTTCACCAGAGTGTCCGGGTGAAGGTCCAGGCGGTCCAAAGCACCTGCGATTTTCTTGTTGAGATCCGACAACAGGGGGTAGCGTCGGGGATGAAGGGATTGAACAATGCTGTCGTATTTCTGGCCGGGACTCAGATGAGTTTGTTCAAGTATGGCTTGTAGTGGTGTCCATTGAATGATTTCACAGGGTTCCAATTTTTCGCGCAGTGCGGTCTCGTCAAGCAACTCAAGCAAATCTCGCCACTTGTTGACACCAGGTCGAAGTATGGAAAATAAAATCTCGGCAGAATCACGACTTTCTTTGCTCCAACCGCAAATGACGTTGGCTATTCGCAGAGAAACATTCAGATCGTGCAATAGTTTTTGAAAACCATGACTCAATCGGGAAGTTTGCAGAAAATCATTCAGCAATTTTTTACTTTTCTCCAAGCCTACAAGGGGCATATACTCTTGCACAAGCCGGTCATCTTCAACCCCTGATTTTTTTAAAATCGTAAGAATCCCACCTTTTTCTATATCGCCATATTGACGATGCGAACGGTTTTCTTGCAAATTAAATGAAATCAACTCTTCATCAGCCAGATTTGTATTTATGATAAATGCCGAAACCGAAGAGAATTTTAATTTTCTGGCAATACTCAAACGCCTGTGTCCACAAACAATACGATACCCTTCAGATTTACGGACAAGACCCACAGGGTGGATGATCCCCACCGTTCGGATAGATTCTTCCAATTCTTCAGGTGCCTGGCTGAGCGAAAAATTGGTGAGGTGATCTTCAAAATCAATTTGATCTAATTCGATGAGCAGAAATTCTTGGGGAGAAAAATTCATGAAACGGGCGATGTCCTGGAAATTTAAAATATTCTTGTTAACATTGATGCTGACAAGCCAATCTGCTTGTATGCTTGAGCCTCCTCCGCCGGGAATGGTATTGGTACCCGCTGGAAAATTCATTATGGGAACCGACGAAACCGACACTGAAAATCAAGCTTTAGGTCTGGGATTGCAAAAACCCTGGTTTGCTGATGAGTCACCACAACATAAGATATACCTTAAAGCCTTTTATATAGACAAGTACGAAGTCACAAATCAGCAATATTATATTTTCTGTCAAGCCACAGGCCGGCACCCTCCACCTCACTGGAAACCTTATCAAAAGTACCCAGACGGCGCAGGAAACTTACCCGTCACCCATGTCAGTTTCTTCGATGCGACGGCTTATGCCGAATGGGCTGGAAAGCGATTGCCAAGAGAAGCGGAATGGGAAAAGGCGGCCAGAGGTTATGACGGTTGGATCTATCCCTGGGGCAACGAGTTCTCTTTTGATGCCGCCAATCTCAGCCGATCTGTAAAATTAAAAACCGGAAAAGGACTCAAGCCGGTTGGCAGTTATCCGGCAAGCTCCAGTCCGTTTGGCACTGAAGATATGGTTGGGAACGTCTGGGAATGGGTCTGGGATTATTATCTACCCTATCCCCACAACCAGTATGAGAGCAAGGACTATGGTAAAAAGTATGTCGTGCTCAGAGGATTGTCCTTTATGGGTGTGGGTCATTTCAATGGCAGCGTGTACGCAGATGTCGTCGCTAAAAAAGCACGCGCTTCCTACCGCGAAAAAATGAACCCGCTCTCTAAAAAAATGGATGTCGGTTTCCGATGCGCCAAGGACAAGCTCACACTTTTTGAAAGTATATTCGGGAAAGAATCCACACCTTCTTCTGGAAAAGAATTATAATGCAACTTGCTTTGCCAACTGGAAACTGGCTTGGGACTTTGCTTCAGTTACGCTATAATCAGAAAAATAAATTCAGGGCTCAGTGCGTTGCATTTTCTAGTTTCAAAATCCACGAAGAACATTCTTCCGATTTGGACTCAATAACTATTACAACTCAATTCCGGTATTTGTGCCATTGAGTGTTAATTTCAACTTTTCCCTATTAAGAATACTTCATGACCTTTCAGGAAATACTTTCTAAGCATGTTTTAGTTTTGGACGGAGCCATGGGAACCATGGTGCAGGCACTCGAATTGGAAGACGCCGATTTTGGCGGTGCCGAATTCAAAATGCTGACCGATTTATTGATTTTCTCTCGTCCCGACGATCTCAAAGGAATTCATCTGGCTTATCTTAAGGCGGGAGCCAATATCATTGAAACCAACACTTTTGGTGCCACTCCTTTAAGACTGGGGGAATTTGATTTTTCCAAAATTGACGTTTCGTCTCTTTCTGCGATCCCGGCTGAACTCGATCTCAAAAAAAATGATCTTACGGAAATCACCCGCTATCTGAACATTCATGGAGCCCGCATTGCCAAACAGGCGATTGAAGATTATAAAGCTCTGCCGGAATACGATGGTCGGCCCTTGTTTGTCGCGGGTTCTATCGGCCCCTCGAATTACGTTTTATCAAGCACGGATGCAGATCTGAAAAAAGCCACATTCGCGCAGATCGTCGATAACTTTCAAAAACAGGTTGCCGGTCTCATCGAAGGCGGCGCAGACATTCTATTGTTTGAAACCCAGCAAGACATTCTGGAAACCAAAGCCGCTCTGATTGGTGCGCAAAATGCGATGGCCACAGCACAGCATTTGCTACCTGTCATGGTTCAGGTCACGGTCGATCAATTTTCAAAAATGCAGATATTCAACACCGACATTCACGCCGCTTATACGGCCGTCTCTGGAATGAATATCGACGTATTCGGTGTCAATTGCAACGTCGGTCCAGAACTCATGGTGGATACGGTGAAGAAAATGAGCCGCATCTGTAAAGGTCCAATTTCTGTCGTGCCCAATGCCGGCCAGCCCATTTCTGAAGAAGGCAAGACTTGTTATAAATTATCGCCACAAGATATGGCCGATGCGATGGAACCCTTTGTCCACGAATGGGGCGTCAATATCGTCGGGGGCTGCTGCGGCACCTCACCCGCACACATTAAGGCATTGAGCGAACGTTTTAAAGGTGTTGTTCCCCTCAAGCGCACTTCCGATTCTCGCGTTTACGTTTCCGGTCCGCAGGAAGTTGCGGCTCTCGACAGTTCAGAAAATCTGATCCGCATTGGCGAGCGACTTAATGTGCGAGGAAGTAAAAAGGTCCGTGACGCTGTCGAGCAAGACGATGAAATAGATTTTCAGGCTTTGGACGAAGTGGCGCAGGAACAGGTCCGCGACCTCGGCATCGAAATCATAGACATTTGCATGGATAGCAACATTGTTGAAACCGAACGAGTCCTGCCCGAAATCATTCACGGGATGACCAGCGATTTTAAAGGCGTGTTCTGTATCGACTCTTTTTCCGTCGAAGCCTTGCAGGTTGCGATAGAACAATATCCCGGTCGACCCATCATCAACTCTATCAGCCTCGAAGAGTACA
Organism: Nitrospinae bacterium CG11_big_fil_rev_8_21_14_0_20_45_15; assembly: GCA_002787235.1. GTDB lineage: Bacteria > Nitrospinota > Nitrospinia > Nitrospinales > VA-1 > Nitrohelix. The sequence goes on along the minus strand of PCWG01000023.1, from coordinate 59,228 downwards.
AGGACGGAGTTTCAAAACTCGACGCGGTTTTGTCAACGACTTCAGCTCATGGCCCCATATACATTGCGTTGGTCAACGGCGAAAAAGGGCCGGGACAAACGGAGCAGGAAAAATTCGACCTCGCTGATGAAATTGTGCGTCAATGCCGCGATAAATACGGCGTCCAACCCTCGCAATTGCTCATCGATGTCAACGCCTATCCGATTGGCAGTGAATCGGTCGAAGGACTTAATTTTTGTGCGGAGACTCTTTCAGCCCTGCCTAGAATCAAAGCCATTCATCCCGATCTGAAAACTTCCATCGGTGTCGGCAACCTGACCAATGGTCTCGCCAAAAAACCGTACATGCGTAAAGTCCTGACCAGTGTTTTTCTCGAACTGGCACGGGAAAAAGGACTCGATTGCGCCATCCTCAATCCCCATCATTACGTGCCGCTGGAAAGCTTGCCGAAAGACGATGTGGAGTTGGCCCGGCAGGTGATTCTCGACCGGAACATGGCGGCGTTTGAGCGACTCGAAGAAATCGCTCTGACCAAGGAAACGGGAACCGTCGTAGCAAAAATCGACTACGACCATCTTCCTCTGGAAGAAAGTATCTGTCTTAAAATACGAGACGGTCGCAAAGAGAAAAGAATAGGTTCCTTTGAAAAAGCCGGTGGCGTCTTTAATTTTTCAGATTCCATTGTTTTGCAGGTCGCGCAGGCAGTAGACAAACACGATCCACTCGAATTCATCAACGATTTTTTGATGAAAACCATGAAAGAGCTGGGAGATGGTTTTGGCAGAGGCGAAGTCAGCTTGCCGCATTTATTGAAAAGTGCTGATGTCATGCGCCATGTCATGACCTTTCTCGAATCCTGGATGCGCCACAAAAGCGGAGCCAATATGACCGATGAAATTCAGTACAAAGGAGTCATCGTTCTCGGCACCGTCTATCAGGATGTTCACAGTATCGGCAAAGATCTTGCCAAAACTCTGCTTGAAAATTATGGCTATCGCGTCATTGATCTCGGGGTTCAGGTTCCGTTGGAAAATTTCATCGAAACCGCGAAAAAGGAAAAAGCCGATGCCATTGGCATGAGTGCCCTGCTGGTGCAAACCTCGAATCACATGATATCTGTCGCACGCATGCTGAACGAAATGAAGTTCAAAATTCCTCTTCTCATCGGTGGCGCACCCGTCAATCACAGACACGCAGGCTACGTCGCCATGCACGGCCAAAGTGAAATCGAGAATATCCTTGGTGATGTTTTCTATTGTGAAAACGGCATGGATGGCGTCAACACAATGGGCCAACTCATCAGCAAGAAAACACTTCCCGCGTTCTTAAAAAAGAACAAGGAGCGTTTGACGACAGAATATCAGCGTGCGAAAGGGATGCAGGAAACTCGCGATAAACTGCTGGAAGAATTGCCACGCAGAAAAGTCAGCTTTAAAAAACACGAGCCCCCACGCGAAGGTTATGGCATTCATCGGCTGGAGCTGAAACTCAACAAAATGGCCCCCAATCTGGATACCAAAAGCTTGTACTCTTTGAACTGGAAATTTGGGAAACAATCCAGCTGGGAACAAAAAGGTGTCAAGGAAAGCGAGCTTGAGAAATTGCGCGAAGAGTGGATGAGCAAATCTGAAAGCGAAGGATGGATCTCCCCACGCTCGCGATTCGCGTTGCTACCCGCACAATCCGATGGCGACGATGTCATTCTCTACGATCCGGAAAACCATCAGATCGAACTCGGGCGAATCAAATTTTCGCTCTGCATTGGCAAGGGACAGAAAGACAAATTTTCCGTCGCCCAATATGTTTTCCCAAAAAGTTCGGGGCAGATGGATGCGCTCGGTTTGCAAATAACCACCGCAGGACCGCAATTGGTAGATGCGGTCGCGAAATTCAAAAACGAACATGACTCGGAATCGTCGCTCTACCTGCAAGGTCTCGGAGACCGCATCACGGAAGACCTCGCGGAATATATCCACACTCTGATACGAACACGGGCAGGCTTAAAAAGGGACCGGCAAGGCCAACGCTATAGTCCTGGCTACGCGGCATTGACTGATTTGAAGAACAACAAAACGATCTGGGATATTCTGAAGGCACAGGACATTGGCGTGACGCTGACAGACTCAGGGGAATTCGACCCTCCCAGTGCAACCGCCGCTGTCATTTGTTTCCATCCCGATGCCAGCTACAGCTGACACGGGTCGTGGCGACTGACTTTGCAGACAAAAACAGAGTGCAGAGACAACGCAATCAGGCGGGGAAAATTTTAACAAAAATTTTGGATACTGCGGACGGCCCCCATCAAGCTGGAGAAACAACAATCGTTTAATAAAGACAGCCTTTCATGAGCCAGCAAGGCGAGTCAGGCTTCCTGATTAAAAATCGTATTCCTGCAAAGGCGGGGGACGGAATTCTCTATTGATAGGCTTGTCTTCAGGGCTCACCTCCAAACTCGCAACATCTTCCACTGTGAATTCAACATGACCGCAAGAGCTACAAACCAGTGGCACGAGAGGTGACTTTTTTTCAACTCCGTGATATTTGCGCACGACCATAATAAGCTCCTTATCACGGTTGGTCCGCAAGCCTATGTCACCAGAAATGATATCTGACTTCCCGCACTTCACGCAAACCAGTGGAGCGTTCATTGATACCCCGGAGCATTTTGGATTCTCCGCTCAGATACCCGCATCGGAGAATGCGTTCGCTGTTTTTTAGAATCGTTTTGATTCTATCAAATACAAGTAACAACAAACCGAAGTCTATCACGGAGAGGCTCAACACAAAAGAATTTTGTTCCGCCTGACTTGCCTATCAAATCGAAGCGGTTTCCAATATATTTTGAACAGAAATCCTCAAACGCCGTCGCGGCAGAGCCGATTTCTTGTTATCACAGATCTCTTGATTGACCCTCTCACGCAATTCTCTCCCCGGCTGAAAAACAGGTTTTGACCGTTCTGGAAGCAACATGATTTCGCCTGTCAACGGTTTCTTAGCCTCTCTTGCAGAATAGGTTCTCATGGAAAATGAGCCAAATCCTTGAATAACAACTCGTTCACCACGGTGCAAACTGCTAACGATAGACTCTAAAAAACTACTGAGATACAACTCTGCCTCCTTTTTACTTACATCCATTCGCATAGAAATCTTTGTAACCAATTCCGCTCGGGTCATATTTCACCTCTCCTTATCATTCAATTGTTACCAAATAATTGCTCATTAAAATCATCAATCATGCCACTTCAAGCATTTCAAATCTCTTGGAAGGCAATCACTGAATTTCAAACTCTGCTTTACAGTAAGCAAATACCTTGCCAAACCGGATAAAACTTTAAAACCTAATGTTTTCAGTGGATTATTATTTTATGCTAAATCCATCCGATTGCATAATTTATCAAATAATGGGTAATATGTTAAAAAAGTGCAATATTTGCCTTGATCAATCTACGAAGTTTTAAAGTGATTTTTAAGAGAAATGCCGTGCAACGTGAAGTTGGTTTTGCGGACAAAGAGAGATGGAATTTTTTAGGAACGTTCAGATACTTTCACAAACGGATCATTCTGGTACTCTGAACAGATTTCCAGAATCAGGCCGAGCCACCCAGCCCTATCAAAAACAGCCGGAAATGGTCCCACAGGGAACCTTCTGCACAGGGATGCATGAAAACGTGGATCAATGCGTAAAACTGGAGGGTGATATAGGTGGCAAGTATGTCCAGTCCTATCCTGCGATCAAAAGTCCAGGGCTTGCGAGCACTCTTTTTTTTGTGCATGAGCCAGAACTGACTGACGGTGATGCCCAGACCCAACAGCAAAAAATAGGGCCATCTTTTAAATTCAAAAACTATATTTTCCCATGCGACTCCATTATAAAAAACACCCTCGGTCATGTGGCCCCAAACCAGGTTCCCCACGGTCGCGGCAGAAAGCGTGGCGCATAAAATTCGTAGATGCGGGCTCTTTTTGAAACATTTGAAGAACACGGGATAATAAAAAGCGCGAACTAAAAATTCGCGGTAATGGAAGGTCAGGCGCGACCACAACACAACCAGATTGGTCGATATCCAGGGATAGTTAAAATACGGATCGACACGATACCCACAAATCCGCCACAATCCTACCTTGAAGTGCACCACACCGCCCCATAGTGTGGTCCATCTCAAGAGGTCGGCCAAGGTGGTGAGCAAAACCGTTGAAGTTGAAACCGCGCCGCCTTCCACAAAATGACAGGCCAGCAATCGGTTCCGCAAGAAAAATTCCACGCCACCCCAACGACTGACAGAATTCAGAAAATGATGCAACAACCAGTTCCCGAAAACCAGATAGATCAAGGCAACTGTCCACAATTTGAGGCCATCGAAAACCAGTTTATTTTTATCTTCGCAAAGGAAATGGTCTTCGCAGTATGAATAACCCTGCGCTATGGAAACGCCATTGGTCCAATGAGCCAACTGTGCAGGCGTCATGAAAATGGACAGATAACGCACCAAAGAAATGTCCTCTGGAACCCTGCCATCTTTATAGTCGATGTGATAAAGAATCAACCGCTCCCAATGCCATAAAAACAAGAGGACACCCAGGGCAATTTCAAAAGTGTCGCCGGTCTCCCTCTCGTACAGCGCACCGCCCAGAGTGACGAACAATGCCGAATGGACAATAAGGGTCTGCAACAAAGTCGCCATTTTCCCTTTGTTCAAAAAGGGGCGCACCACACTCACATAGACAACGGCTCCTGCCAAGCCTGTCAGCAGAGCCTGCAACAATAATTTCGCATTGGGGATCGAATATTCAGCAAAGGCGATGACTCCGAGAAATCCCGGCAATCCTGCAATGGCAAGGCGGTAACGCGAAACGGGATGCAGGAAGAGGTAGACAAGTGCGTGTCCCATCGCAAGCCCGGCAAGACCACGCGTGCCATAAAGAATCCCCATGATGACGCAAAAGGAAACAAATAAGGATTCGCGCTTGTATTTTAAGGGAAGAAAATAAACCAGCAAAAATGCTACGGCAATACCAACAAACAAGATGAAACGTTCGTCGTCATTGTCGTAAATAAACGTTAGAGGGACATACAAACTGCTATCGACGTTGCCGTCATCGTCAAAAACTTTCACTGGCTCCCAGCCCAAGGTTTCGGCCAGAGACTGTGGCATCGGCAGATCCAGCTCTTCCGAAGCGTAAGTGAACAGGTAGATAAAAACGGCTAGAAAAAGAAGGACGGCTGTGACCGGAGCCCAGTGATGTCGGTCATTTTTTAATTGCTCTTCCGGAGTGACTGGGCCGGTGCCCAACAATCCTGCCATTACTTAACGTTTGACAGCCTTCCTTGTACCAGCAGGGAAAGAGTATGAACGCTTTTGAAATTTCCCGGTGTGATATCGGCGCGATCCACGTTGACCCCAAACTCGTTTTCCAAAAACATCAGCGTGTTAATGATCCCAAAGGAATCGACGAACCAATCTTCCAGCAAATTCGTTGTATTTTCAAGTTCTTCACCGGAATTGGGGAATTCGCTCTCAATAAACCCTCTGATTTTTTCCTCAATTTGATCTAATTCCATGATGATTGATTCGATTTACCGTTGATCCTGGTTCTTGTATTGGTTCCACACAAGGCTACGATCTTTCTTCCCGTTTGCAGTGGTTGGAAATTTTTCCAGTAAGATGAAACGTCTCGGAAACATATAGGGCGGCAATAACTCTGCCATCGCTTTACGATTCGGAGGCCCTGCGCTATTGCTGTCTGCGGTATAGAATGCCAGAATTTCATTTTTGTCTTTATCGTAAATCACACAAGATTGCGCAATGCCGGGCATTTGCTCCAGAGCCGTTTCAATTTCTCCCGATTCGATACGATAGCCCAAATGTTTGAACTGATCATCATTTCTCCCGACCATATAGATGAGACCATCTGCTTCCGAAAGGTAACCCAGATCACCCGTTTTATAAACCCTTTCGTTGTACAAATGGTGCTCTGGATTCTGAATAAAGACCCGGTCGCTTCGTTCCGCATCATTCCAGTAGCCCAGGCCCACTCCAGCACCCGCGACACATATCTCACCAATGGTATCGAATTGACGGATGGGCTGACCTTCCTCATCCAAAAAAAGAATACGATGGTTGGTGCAGGGAACGCCCAGAGGAGTTGCCTTCAAGGTCGCCAACTCGTCACCAAAAATCCAGTAAATGGCATCCACTGTGATCTCAGTGGGGCCATACAAATTGGAGAGCAAAGCATTGGGAAACGAGCTCCGCAATGATTTTAAAACACCGAGCGGCATGGCCTCGCCAGCAAATAGAATTTTTTCAAGTGCGCCTAAATGATGCCCGGAGAAGGTATCAAATTTGACCAGATTCGCAAGCAGAGAAGGAACCCAAAAGAGAAATGATATTTTTTCATTTTCGAGATATTCTCCCAATAAACTTGGGAAACTCAAAGTTTCTCTGGGAATCAAACTCAAGGTCGCTCCGGTTTTGAGCATCAAATACAAATCGAGAGTCGAGTTATCAAAAAATAGAGGGGCCTGATTTCCAATCACCTCTCGCTCTGTGATCGCATAAGTTGTAACCGCCCATTCGATATAATCGACCACATTGGCGTTGGAAATGGTCACACCCTTGGGCTGACCGGTCGTTCCAGAGGTGAAGATAATATACAGTGGGTCCTGTGTTCCTCTTTTGCCAAGACTTTTCAGAATAGACAATTCAATAGAAATAAAATCTTCTTCTGAAATTTCTTCAGGAACCTTGTAAACTTCGCCGTCGAATATTATTTCTCCCGAATCGCGTTGCACCGTCACGCAGGGCCCCAGTGTTTTATAGATTGCCAGTTTCCTTTTTGGGGGGCTTTCAGGATCGACAGGGACATAGATATTGCCCGTCAACTGCACCGCCAAAAGGGTTATAATGGCATCAATCGATTTGGGCATATCCACAACAAACGGCTTGTTCCAAACTGGGTGTTGCGACTGAAGCCAATGCGCCATCCGCATTGCCTGCCGCCACAATTGCCCGAAGGAAATACGGTCACAACCATCCTGAATGGCTGTTTTATCAAAAAACTCTTGCTGAGTTTCTTGCAAATAATGAATGGCTAGAGAATACATGTTGCGTAAATTTTTTAACCTCTTTCTTGAAAAAAAATGGCTTCTGGGACTGATCGTCCTGGCTGGCACCGTTTTTGTTTTCCTGCAAGCCCGTTACATCCTCAACATCATGTCCGGCGACACACTGTCTAAAACTCGCCCCAATCTCATTTACATCACCCTCGACACTTTGCGCTACGATCACCTGAATGTCTACGGCTACTCGCGTGAAACCAGTCCCAACATAAGCCAACTGGCCGAAGACAGTCTGGTATTTGAAAACGCCTTCACTGTGGCGACAAACTCAGCACCTTCGCATGCTTCCATGCTCACCGGACTTTACCCTTTGCAACATGGCCTTGTCGATAATGGAATGGAGATCTCTCCACAAAGTCCCATTCTAACCGAATATCTTTCCAGAAAAAACTACGATACATCCGCTTTCATCGGTTACCACGCTATGAGCGAAGAGTCGGGTTTGAATCGCGGATTCGCCAATTTCGAGTACATCCCGATCGCCAGTCACGAACACGAAGACAAAGACCTGGAAGAGGATACCGCAGGTTTCACCGCCTTTCTCGACTGGCTCGATACCTGGTCGCAAAAACATCCCGCTGAAAACAAGAAGGGCGAATCATCGAAACCGGGAAATTTTTTCGTATGGCTCCACGTTCAGAACATTCATGAAAGCTACGATCCCCCGCCGCCCTACGATACGCTGTTCATGCCCATTCCGCCGCCACAAAAATTAAAGGGTTTTGATGAGGATTTCAATTTGCGTTGCGCCAACGATCTGGCAAAAGCCTGGCGCAATGGACTGTTACCTGAATCCTTCAAGGAACCGGCAGTCGCCCTGTACGACGGTGAAATTCGATTGGTAGACGATTATCTGGGAAAAATTTTTGCATCCCTCAAAACCAAAGGGCTTTACGACGAAACCATGATCGTGCTTTTGGCCGATCATGGCGAACTGCATTTTGAAACCTACGCTCATCAGTTTGCCAAACCCGGCCCCGGCCACACCGGGCGTTATTACGAGCCCGTCATAAGAATTCCACTGCTCATCAAACCTCCAAAATCAGCGGCTGTTAAAACTCCCGCTCGCTCTCAGGCAATGGTTTCCACCATTGATCTGGTGCCCACTGTCATGGAAGCCTTGAGATTCCCGGCTCTGCCCTGGTTGCCAGGGAAATCCCTGCTACAAGCACAGGATAAAAGATCCGCTGGAGACGAAATGGTTTTCCTGCAAGAAACACCTTACGAAGAAGAATACCGTGTTGTCCGGGACAGACGTTGGAAATACATCAAACAAGTCGACGAGCAGGGCAAAACCTCTGCCCTTCTGCTTGATCTCGAAAATGATCCCAAAGAAAATCGGAATTTACTTGCAGAGCAACCCGAGAAGGTGATTAAAATGGAAGCCATACTCAAAGAATGGGGCGATCGGCAAAAATTGAAATGGACATCGCACAAAAAAGGTATCAGTGAGGAAATGCGCAAAGAATTGATCGCCGGAGGTTATTTGCGCTCCCCCTCCGAAAAAAAATAATGTTCCCCATAGAGCCTAAAAAAATATTGATCGGGTTCATCTGCGCCGACTTTTTCATCCTCGCCCTATACCTGCTGTTTGCAAACCATCCTCTATTGGGCGAAAGAGTGGACCTCGGTCAGGAAGGCAATCTGCCTACCTGGTATTCCAGCTTCAAATTCACCCTTGCGGCGATAGCGGCACTGCACTGCTATTTTCAAGGCAAGCAGACGCCTTATAATCGCGGGTGGTTACTGGTCACGGGACTCATGCTATTGATGTCGATCGATGAAACGGGACAGTTCCACGAAACCGCGACGCGCTGGCTCATGGAAAGCTCGGGAGGAAATAACTTGCGCGACTATTTTCTGGTTTCCAAAGAAGGTGGGGCCTTGCTCTGGACGCTGATCTTCTCACCCATCATCCTACTCGTGGGAGGTGCTCTCAGTGTTTTTTATTACCTGCAATTCCGCGCCCACCCTCACCTGTTCGTTGCCGGTCTGGTGCTTGTCGGCCTTTTTGCCCTGGCCGCCGGTCTGGAAACCATGCAAGCCAAAATCCTCGGAGCCGAAAACTATCTCGACGCTTCGTCCTGGAGCCAGTTCAAAATATTTTCCACCCTCGAAGAAATGGCCGAACTGCTGGGAGCCACTCTCCTGCTCTGGATCCATTATTCTTTTGCGTGGCTAAAAAACAACACATCACCTGAATAGGAACGATGCCCTTTTTGAACCCGCGAAATCATTCATAAAAGCGATACCCCACCCCGCGGACCGTCTCAATATAATGTGAAACCGTATCCAGTTTTTTTCTCAAGCCGACAATTTGAAAATCAATCGATCGATCGGTGACGGCATAATCGTCTCCACGAATAGCGTTGACGATTTGGGTGCGGGTAAAGACCCAGCCGGGTCGAAGAGCGAGAGCGTGGAGAATAGCAAATTCTGAATGGGTCAGTTTGATTTGTTGCCCACAAACCAGTGTTTCGTGTTTGCCAACATTGATTTCCAGATCAGGAAACCGCAAAATCCCCTCTTCTTCCAACGATCCTCCATTTTTTCTTCTCAACAGGGCTTTAACGCGAGTCAATAATATTTTTACGCTGAAGGGCTTGGTCACATAATCATCGGCACCCATTTCAAGACCCGCGACAATGTCGGATTCTTCTCCTTTTGCGGTCACCATAATGATGGGCATGTCGGCCATTTCTTTGTTATCACGAATTTGCTGGCAGACTTCCAGACCGCTCAAACCGGGTAGCATCAAATCCAGTATCATCAGATCCGGATGAATTTCACGTGCCATACGAATGGCATCACTCCCGGAATCGGCACGCTCTACCTTGTAACCTTCTTTTTTCATGTTGAATACGATCAACTCCTGAATATCTTCTTCGTCTTCAACCACAAGTATTGTCGTCTCTGTCATTCCACATTCTCCCAGATAAAATCTTGCTGGATTATCCCCTCGTCAATATTCTCACACATCTTCTGGAACTGGGTCAAACCTTCAATTTCTTCAGAACCCAGATGGTAACTGATTTTATGAGTCAGATAATTTTGGCATTGAACGAATTTTGTTTCATCCTGCTCTGCATATTTTCTGCAAATAACTTCAAGCAAATCTGCATCTTTTTGCGTCGCATTTTGAATCGAATTTGATATTTCCTTTGGGACGAGAACCCCTTCGCGAATAGCGACAACCGCATGAACAAAAGATTTTCCTGTCCGGTGGAACCATTCCTGACTCAAATCGTATCGGAAGTACGGGCTGGAACGATCCAGTTCCAATGCGGGGTCGCCTATGATGAGGGCCGCTGAGCTTTCGCTCAGCATCACTTCCAGATCGGGTTCGGCGGGGCGAAGACTCCAATCGCTGTCAAAACGATCTCCAAAGAGAATGTTAAGAACCGCAACGGAAGTACGTGATCGGCAATCTACGGCAACCGTCTTGATTTGTTTGAAATCTTTATTTTGGGTGACTAGAAACACACTCTCCACCTCTCCTCTCGAGGCGATACACACTCCGGGCAGAAGTCGATAGGTCCGTACATTTTTTAAATATTCGTAGGAAGGGATCATTGCCAGGTCGAGTTCACCTGCCCGCAATCGGTCGGCAAGCTCTCCCGGTGTGCCTGTTTGAATGACAAGATTCAAAGCAGACGTACTCTTTTTAAGATTTTTGAGCAGGGGTTGAGCGTTTAAAAAATCGTGACAACCAAATCGCAGGGGGGACATGATCAAAACCCATTAAAAAAGGGATGAGGAAATTTCCTCATCCCTTTTCCGGGAACTTCTAATAAAGCTCCATTCATTTTACAACAGGTCACAGAAACAAGGGGGCCAACACGAGGGATACAATGGACATCAACTTGATGAGAATGTTCATTGCCGGACCCGATGTGTCTTTAAGAGGATCGCCCACAGTATCACCCACTACAGTGGCATGATGCGCTTCGGACCCTTTGCCGCCAAGATTGCCTGCTTCAACATACTTTTTAGCATTGTCCCATGCACCACCGCCATTGGACATCAGCAGAGCAAGAAGAACGCCGGACAGTGTTGCGCCCATTAGCATACCACCGAGAGCTTCTGCTCCCATGGTAAAACCAATCAAAATGGGCATGACAACAGCTACAGCACCCGGCAAAACCATTTCTTTCAATGCCGCCTTGGTGCTGATATCAATGCATCGTGCGCTGTCAGGTTTGCCCGTGCCTTCCATCAGACCGGGAATTTCCCGAAATTGGCGACGAATTTCTTCCACCATCGTCATGGCCGCATTCCCAACCGATGTCATGGTCAAAGCCGCAACATAAAATGGAATGGTGCCGCCAATGAACATACCGATAACAACATGGGTGCGTGTGATATCAATAGAATCGATGTGCGCGGCTTGAGTGAATGCGGCAAAAAGAGCCAGAGCAGTCAGTGCGGCGGAACCGATGGCAAAACCTTTACCGATTGCGGCAGTGGTGTTGCCCACTTGATCCAGTCCGTCGGTGATCTTTCGGGTTTCTTCGCCAAGACCTGCCATTTCAGAAATACCACCTGCATTGTCTGCGATCGGGCCGTAGGCATCGACCGACATAGTGATACCAACGGTCGCTAACATTCCAACAGCCGACAAGGCAACTCCATAAAGACCCGCAAAATGCGCGCCCATAAAAATAGCCAAGGCGATGACGAGAACCGGAAGCACACAACTTTCCATAGCAACAGCAAGACCCGTGATCATGACCGTCGCAACACCTGTTTTGCTGGACTCTGCAATGCGAACCACAGGAGACCCTGCGGTGTAATATTCAGTGATCAAACCAATCGCGATTCCAGCGATACAACCAAATGTCAATGCCCAGAATACACCTGTTGGCAAGCCCATTACCTTGATAATGATGAACGCCACAAACAACATCGAACCTGCGCTGACAAAGGTACAGTTACGCAATGCGGATGCGGGATCCTGCTCCGCCAGAGAGGCCATCGCTCGAATACCAACGATGGATGCGATCAAACCGACCATTGCAATGATGACAGGAAGTGCCATGTACTCAAATCTCATGGCGGCCATACCCGCACCAATCGCAATGGTTGCGATCATGGAACCGACATAGGATTCAAAAATATCAGCACCCAGTCCTGCCGTGTCACCGACACAGTCGCCGACATTGTCTGCGATTACGCCGGGATTTCGTGGATCGTCTTCTGGAATCCCTGCTTCCACTTTACCAACGAGGTCGGAACCAACATCTGCCGTCTTGGTGTAGATACCGCCACCAACACGGGCAAACAGGGCGATGGAACTGGCACCCATTGCAAAACCACTGATGACACTGATCGAATCCCCGCGAGCAAACAACAGAAAAAGACCACCAACGCCAACGAGACCGAGACTCGCAACACAAAGTCCCATAACCGCGCCGCCGTTGAAAGCGACATTCAAAGCCTTAGCTTGTCCGCCATCCGTCGCGGCTTGTGCGGTACGCACATTTGCCGTGGTAGCGGCATTCATGCCAAAAAAACCTGCCGCCATGGAGCATGCCGCTCCAAGGATATAGGCAATACCTGTCCAAAAACCAATCCAAAGGGTCGTTTGAGACGATATGATTGCAACGAGGATAAAGAAAACCCCGCCGACAAAGTAAGCCAGAATACGGTATTCACGAGAAAGGAAGACCATGGCACCTTCGTGGATCATATCGGCAATTTCTCTCATCTTCTCATTGCCTTCAGGTTGGTCGTCTACGTACTCAAAAACTTTCCACGCTACAACCAACCCAAAAAAACCAAAAATCCATGCCACGTAAGCGAAGTTTCCGGACACGCCGAACATCGCCATAACAGCATAGACTAAAACAGATAGACCGACGAACGTCAGCTCTCCCTGGCATTCCTTTAACATCTCTATTGACTCCTCAGTTTAAATTGATGGTGACTTTTTAGAACTTAAAATTTATTTGATTTGGCCATTCACCAGGCTGATATTTGATGGTGAGTTCCTAACATAAAAATTTTACAGGATGTCATAGAACTCAGTGAGCCTCATTTAAAATCTCTTTCACTTTTTCTGAGGCTAGCTCCAGAATTTCTCCGAGAGCACCTCTTTCATCTATTTCAAAAGAGGATAAAACGTAATCGGCTATGTCTTGTTTGTCAAGAGGGCGTCCAATGCCTATCCGAATTCTTGCAAACTCGTCTTCACCCGTGCGTTGAATTATTGAGCGAACACCCTTCTGCCCTGCATCTCCACCTTTTCGCTTGAGCTTTACCGTACCTAGCGGGAGATCAATCTCGTCATGAAGGACAATCATTCTGTCCACCTGCAAATGATATTTCCTTAGCAGTGCGATTGCCGCCAGACCGCTTTCATTCATGTAGGTCATCGGCTTGGCGAGGATGACTGTTTCGTCGCCTATTTTTCCCTGACCAAAAAGAGAGCTCTGATCATGCTTTGACAAGCGAATTCCGTGCGCATCGGCCAAGGTATCCAAAGCCATAAAACCTACATTATGACGGGTAAACTGATATTTGGGACCGGGATTCCCAAGTCCCAATATAAGAAACACGGGATTATCGAGCCCTTGCTACTTCTTTGCTTCCCCGCCGGCACTCTTCTCCGCAGGTTTTGCGTCTTCGGTCTCTTCAGCTTCGACTTTTTCAACTTCGGCTTTCTCTTCCATAACACCAACGATCGCTGTCGTCAAAGGGGTCAGAATATTTACAGTTGCCGGCAATTTCAAATCCGATACATGGAGCACATCTCCCAATCCGATCGCAGTCATGTCGATCTCAATTGAGGAGAGAATGTTGCTTGGCAGACACTCTACTTCAATTTCGTCTATAAGATGATTGACTATGCCGCCTTGTTTTTCACCCGGTGATTTTCCTTTGAAAATAAAAGGAACTTGAACATGAATTTTCTTGTTCTCATCCACTTCGAGAAAGTCAACATGCCTCCAACTGGCTTTTAAAGGATGCGTCTGATAATCCTTGAGCACAACTTTTCTGCTCTTGGCATCTCCTTCAATTTTCAAATCGATAAGAACGTTTTTCCCTTCTGCATGCAGAATTTTTTTCAGTTCTTTCTCGATAATTGTGAAGGAAACATTATCCTGCATTCCATAAAGGACCCCTGGAAGCAATTCTTCCCTGCGCGCGGCCCGAGCCGAGGACTTCCCTCTTCCTTCTCTAATTTTTCCTGTCAATGTAGCGGACATGCTTTCTTTTCTCCTGTTTTATCTGGGTGTATTTATTTTAAATTCTGTGTTTTTCTTCAATGGATCAGTCAAAAAGGGAACTCACCGATGTTTCCTGGTGAATCCTGCTAATAGCTTCACCCAGAAGGGGTGCTACGGACAGAATTTTAATCTTTCCTATTTTCTTCAATTCCTCATTCAAGGGAATTGTATTTGTAGCAATCATGGATTTTAGAGGCGACTGGACGATTCTTTCCCTTGCCGGCCCCGAAAGCACCGGATGGGTACAACAGGCATGGACCTCAAGAGCCCCAGCCCCAAGCAATGCATCGGTTGCCTCCATCAATGTTCCAGCAGTATCAATCATATCATCAACGATGAGGCATCTCTTTCCCTCAACGTCACCGATGATATTCATCGCTCTTGCAATATTTGCGGCTTCTCTCCGTTTATCAATGATGGCCAGAGAGACTTCACCAAGTCGTTTTGCAAAGGCACGCGCTCTTTCCACCCCACCCGCATCGGGGGATATGACTACTAAATCTTCAAACTGTTGCTCTTTGACATAATCTATCAACACATTCATGGCGTAAAGATGATCAACCGGAATGTTAAAAAAGCCCTGAATTTGCCCGGCATGCAGATCCACAGTCAAAATCCGGTTCGCACCAGAGACTTGCAACAAATCGGCCACCAGCTTGGATGTGATAGGCACTCGGGGTTCGGTTTTTCGATCTTGCCGAGCATACCCGTAATAGGGCAATACGGCGGTAATACGTTTTGCGGAGGATCGGCGGAAAGCGTCCATCATGATGAGCAGTTCCATCAAATGTTCGTTGCCGGGATAACAGGTTGGCTGAATGATGAAAACGTCGCCACCACGTACGTTTTCTTCGATTCGGACAAAAATTTCCTGATCGGAGAAATTCTTGATGTCTATCTGACCCAAAGAAATATCCAGATACTTACAGATATCCTTCGCCAATTCAAGATTGGCTCTGCCAGAAAACACAAGGGGTCTACCGTTGTTGTTATCCATTATTTATTTTTACCGCTTTCAGAATAATTGGCTGGGGCGGGAGGACTCGAACCTCCGAATGCAGGAATCAAAATCCTGTGTCTTAGCCACTTGACGACGCCCCAAAAATACCTTCCCCTCAAATACCCTCAAGAGGGATTCAAGGTTAATTTGCAAAAGCTATCAGCTATCACGACCACGCAAAAGCCCTGCCCCACCTCAACAGGAAACTCCACACAAGACAGGCCCTGATGTTTTAACAACACCAGAAATCTTTAAACGTCCACGCCTCTTCTTTTTGGATCTTGAGGAACTACCGCAGGAACCCAGAAAACGCAGTTTGCAAGCCGAAAAGCTTTTCTAAACGATTAGATAATTTATTTAACGGCCTAACTCCAGCAGAGTCAACCATGATCTGCATATCATGTGCATTTTTGATGCGCCGCTCTTACTTATAACAAAATTGAGTCCGTATAGCTCAAAATTTCATCAGGCAAAAAATCTGCAAAGCTGTTCAAGGTTTTACAATGCTTGAGATCCCAATCACCTTTGGGAAAATTCATCAAAGCCTTTTCAGCTTTTTCCGAATCGCTGAAAACACCAAAAACAGTGGAACCACTTCCCGAAAGCAAGGCCCCACTCGCACCCAAGCCGGTCAACATATCCTTAATTTCCTGGATTTGAGAGTGCTTCTCTAGCACCCCAGGTTCCAAGTCGTTGAACAGGCAACCAGCAAGCCCCTGAACGTCAGATTTAGACAAAAATTTTCGCAGAATGCTAATATCATTTCCGCTGTTTGTCAACCCCCATTTTAATCGTCCATATACTTCCGCCGTAGAAATGGGGAAATGTGGGGAGACTAACAGGACGTCAAATTTCTCAGCACCTTGCAATGCGGTCAGGCGTTCTCCTCGGCCTTGTCCCAAGGCACAGGGAGATTCCAGAAAAAAGGGGATATCTGACCCCAGTGTTGCGGCAATTTTTTGCAATTGCGGGCGGGTTAGCTTCAAATCCCAAAGTTTATTCAAGGCCAGCAAGGTTCCGGCCGCATTTCCGCTACCGCCTCCCAGACCTGCTCCTGAGGGTATCTTCTTTGTCAGGCGTATCGAAACCCCGGGAACTTCTTTTTGGCCTTCCTTGAGCACTTCTGCCGCTCGCCACACTAAGTTGCTACTGTCAACAGGGATCCCGGGTGTGTCACATTCTAATTGTATGCCAGCAGGAATGCTTTCAAATTCGAGATGGTCATAGAAATCCACCATCTGAAAGAGAGTTTCCAACTCGTGATAACCGTCATCTCGTTTGCCCAGAATTTTCAGCCCAAGATTGATTTTCGCCGGCGTTCGGATTTCCAACTTCATGAATCTTGCTTGCTTTCTGATGACGGTACTACAAACATGTCAAAAACTCCAAGTGCTAATTCTTCATTCAACAGAGGATCGTCAAATCTAAGACTGACTTCTTCTTTTTGAAGAGGTCGATTCAAGGTGATATTCAATGGGAAATACTGTCCACTTCTCTTCTCATATTCCTGCCAGCTCAGCTCATAAAGAACGGCTTTCCCTTTTTTACGCAATAGATGACGGGGCAACAGCGTAGATGAGTCGATTTCTATTTCTGCTATTTCTCCGCTTTTTTGATCCAGCGTCGACAAAAAATAATGTGTTTTGTCTTCGCTAAGATACGTTTCCTCGGCAGTCATTGTCTCAAGACCGGGAGCCCTTCCCAACAAAATCAGGATCAGTTCTTGTATTTCAAAACGCGAACCAATGATTTCTTTCATCACATCTTGAGCTTCGGCACCTGAAAAAACGCGACTGTTTTTCAAATCATAAATTGAAGTTTCATTATTCTTATGAATCAAAACTCCCAGAGTATTCCCAAACAATCCCAGGATATCCAGGCGAACGGACTGTTTCTCATCTACAATCAATGCCTGTTTCAGAGTCTTGTTTTCCCCGACTCTGCTGATTGAAGCTTTGAGAAAAGATTTTACGGAATGAATCCCCGATTGACGATTTATGAGATGACTCAATAAATATTGCGGCTGAAGATTTTCTCGAACACCAGAAAGATCAGTCCCCAGGCTTTGACAGGACAGGAGTCCTGTAGTAACAAGTACCCAGACACACACTCCCAGGAAGGTTGGATTTCGCATCAAAAATTCCTACGAAGGAAATCGTTGTTCATATCTTAAAGCACTGCCCCTTTTTAGAGATCATAGCTCAATTGCGAAGAATCTGATTATAAGCTTTTATCAAGCAGTTGGCTTACTTTTTCAATTTTTTCACTCAATTCCCGGGGGTCTGGAGACTCGCCATCTTCGTCACTTGTTACACCTTCACCTTGAGCCATTGTCAGGGAAAGGCTGGTTTTCCATGCTTTTTGAGCTTGAGCATAGTCTTTCAGGGAATAATAGATATCGCCCAAATGGCTGTAAAGTACCGGATCGGGCTGAGTGTAAATCATTGCTTTTTTGATCTCTGACAGAGCTCGGGAATAATCTCCTTTTTTATAATATATCCAACCTATGCTGTCGAGAAAGTAACCATTGCGGGGCTGAATCGCCAGAGCTTTTTCAAGATGCTCCAATGCCTTATCCAGATACTCTCCTTTAGTCGCATACATATACCCCAGGAAATTATGCGCATTGGAGTGCATCGGATTCAATTCGATGGCTCGCTTCATGCTGGCCAAAGCATCGTCAAACTTGCCCGCACGTTCCAGAATCGCTCCAAATTCAAAATAATAGGAATCATTGTTAGCATTCAAACGGATGGCTTCCTGCATATTGGCTATCGCACGGTCGTAATTTTTCATCGCCCGATACGCCAAAGCAAGCGAATGATACAAGGAATCGTTATCAGGCTCCATGCGAACAGCAGCTTCGAGCAACTCGGTTGCCTTTTCATCCTGCTGGTTCATATTATACAGACGCGCAAGATACAAAAGGGTTCTTACAGTGGGCTCTGTTTGAACGCGCAGTATTTCGAAAGTTTGAATTGCCAAATCGACGCGATCCAATGTTTCAAAAATTTTGGATAGAATTATGAGTACTTCTTTACTCTCTTCCTGATGATGCGCCCATTGAAATTCTTCCAACGCGCGCAAATAATCGCCTCGATCATAAAAAACGACGCCCATCTTAATATTGGGATACAAGGGCTCAAGCAGTTTACTCACGGGGAAATCTATTTCCGGATTATAACGTTTGAACATTGAGGCTCTGTCATGCATTTTTGTCACGCGCTCAAGAATTCTTTCGTTACCCGGATCCAGTTTCAAAATTAATTTATACTCGTCGAGTGCTTCCTGTAACCGACCCAGCTTTTCAAGAGTCCACGCCAGATAATCCCGCGCCTGTATAAAATTGGGGCGCAAAGTGACAGACTTCTCAAGATTCTTCACCGCTTCTTCATATTCGCCATTCTTGATTTCAACTCTGCCCAGATAATAGGAACTCAGTGGATCAAATGGAGAGGCTAAAGTGGCCCTTTGATACATTTCCTGCGCTTTGTCGAAACGCTTCTCATCTTCAAGCAACGATCCGCGCAGTATGTACGCACGGCTCAAACGGGGATCAAGATCATAAGCTTTTTCGTAAAATTCCATCGCCAGACTTGGTTTACCTTGCGCTCGGTAAACATCCGCCTGACGCATATTGAGTTCTGCATTTTGCGGGAAATTTTTCAGCCCAGCCTCCACGGCTTTCGCTAAAATATCAAACTTCCCTGCCCGTAAAGCCTGACGGACTAATTGTTCGTGAAAGAACAGGTTTCTAGGATCATACTTAGCCGCTTCTGCATAATGTTCGGTCGATTCTTCGAACTGATGACGTTCATCCGATTTCAAAGCCATCATATAATGGTAATAAGATCGGGGATCTCCGGCCTTCGTCCCACCCCAGGAATTTTGCAACTTTTCCACTTCCTGAACAGCGTAAGAGTCGGACAAGTCTACCGCCCCCTGGGAGTCAAGCTCCGCAGGTGTTTTCATCGAAATCGTTTCGCAGGCACTCAAAAAAAACAGTGCCAGTCCTAAAATAACACCCATTCTTACATCGGCTTGCAATCGCTTGGTTTTCATCGGTAGTTTTGGTTTGATTGATCAAAAAAACGCTGTCAGGCACTTCTCAAGAGGGGGAATTGGACTCTATCTTAAACTTAATACTTGTAAGTAATGTCATTCCTGCGCGCTGGTTAATTTCTTGGGTAAATTTATTTTTAAGGGGTTCAAGGGCTGGCAACCATTCTCTAGTAGACACTCGAACGTGCAAGACTTTTCTTTTAATCTCTTCTACTTGAGAAATTGAAGCGATTTCTTTTCCAACGACTAAAGGCCAATGGAAATGAATCCAGTCTTCTGGATCGGCCTTTTTAAAATTGGAGAGCTTTAACGACGAGGAAAAAATATCCCCGATAGAATTCCACCCCGACTTGCCACTCCTACTTTCGGTCATTATTTGATACTTCCAGAGCCATTGCGCCGTTCTCTCTAAACCGGTTAATGTGTTACAGCCGAGCCAACTGTCTCTTGCTACTTGAGAAGTTGCTCGCGGCTTAATAAACTTTTAGAGACACTCGGTAGCTTCTTTAATTCATTCTAGCTATCTTGACTCTCAAATTAAAGCATTTTCTTCCTTGCCCGAAAAGTGCCTTGAAATATTTTCGCAATATTATTTCAGCTTCTGACAATGAGATCGGTTAAAATTTAATGGCGACTATGAATTGAATGAAGAACTCGTTTAAACTCAAAGGGAACGCCAACGATGACCCACCCAGAACAGGACATTCACTGCTCGAAATGCCAATCAAATTCACAGTTGGGTTTCGACATCAGCATGGCCTATCAACCGATCGTCGATGTGGGCAAAAAGAAAATTTTTTCTTTTGAGGCTTTGGTTAGAGGCGTTCACGAAGAATCTGCAGGTGATATTTTGTCTCAGGTCAATCCTCAAAACAGGTTTGCTTTCGATCAGCTATGCAGAACCAAAGCAATTTCCCTTGCGGCGGAACAAAACCTGGATAGATTTTTGAATATAAATTTTATGCCAAATGCCATTTATGAGCCCAGACATTGCATCGAAAGCACTCTCAATGCGGCGGATCGCTTCAACTTTCCGTACACAAACATAATTTTTGAAATGACCGAAGGTGAACCTTTCAGGGATCACAAACATCTGGAAAATATTTTCACCTGCTATAAAGACATTGGTTTTAAAACAGCCATCGACGATTTTGGCGCGGGCTACGCTGGCTTGAATCTGTTGGCTGATTTTCAACCCGACCTTATCAAGCTGGACATGGCTCTCATTCGCAACGTTCACCAGGATGCCAAACGCCAGGCAATTGTAGAGGGTATTCACTACGTATGCCGTAAACTGGACATTGATGTCATTGCTGAGGGCGTTGAAACTTATGACGAATTTTCAACGCTGTACAAAATAGGGATTCGACTGTTTCAGGGCTTCTATTTTAAGAAGCCGCAATTCCAGACGATCTGCAATGACAATGACATCACATGGGGTGAGATTCCTGCATGAAGAGGCAAGTGGAACGATAAATTTTCTAATCGACCGACTTGATTGAGCGGGCACAGCGAAACCCCAGGAACGGATAGGACGCTGTGGGCTCCATCCAGTTACGAAAAAACACCGGTGTGAATTTTATCGTCGTATGCGTCTGCGTCAAACCACCTCGTATCACTTTAAACTTTCCCAGTTCGGCAGGGGCTTGTCCGGGATAGCTGTAATCGTCGGAGGTCCATTCCCAGACATTGTGCCCCATGCCATAAATCCCGTAAGGGCTGATCCATTCCGGCCTCTTGTCTACAGGCTCTGGTAAAAATCCTGAAAATCCATTGTTGGGATGTTGATAAAAATTACGCCAGGGCCATTTACGATCGTCAATGCCGCGTGCCGATTTTTCCCACTCCGCTTCTGTCGGGAGTCGCCCTCCTTTGAATCGGCAATACGCCTCAGCTGAAGCGTAATCTATATTGGCGACGGGAAAATTTTTCTTGGAAGGGTCGAAGCTGTAATCGCTTTTGAAGGATGCGTATTTTCCTCGACGGGTCTCGTAACGGTCGATCAAAAAAGCTTCTGTGTGGATGGTCTTGCCCTGAAGGGTCTTAGGATCTGAAGGATCGCCCATTATAAAGTCACCCGCAGGGATATAAACCATATCTTCAGGCACAGCCACCCCGGACGGAACAACAACCTTGAGTTGCTCCACTTCTTCCTTGCTGTCACAAGCAAGGGTAATGCAACAAAGGATGACAATCGCCGCAAACAGGAAAAGTCTCATCCCTGATCAGGGCGTTTGTCGAAAGGATGGAAAACTTCTCCCCCGTTGATAGGCAACGGTTTTTTATGGTAATCCAAAGGATGGTCTATCCCCGGTTGAATGGTTCCATCCACCGAATAGGGGCCATGATTGGACCAGTAATTCCTACCTTGGGAGTCGGCAAAATCAATCTGCGTGATGTACTTGATATTTTTGTAACCGTACTTGAAAGGAGCGATCAAACGCAGGGGATAACCGTGATCTTTTGAAAGCGGCGCGCCATTCATACTCAAAACCAGCAGGACCCGCGGTCGGAGCAATTCTTCCAGCAGATAACTTTCGTAATAGGAATCGGCTGATTTCAAATGAACGTATTTTGCCGAGGGATGGGGTTCGGCCCTTTCCACCAACTCTTCAAAACGAAATCCTCCCCATTTTGCTTTTGCAGACCAGCATTCGACACATTTCAAGCGCGAGATCTGGGAATGGGTTTTAAATCCAAACAAATCTTCATATCCCAAAGCCAGCTTATTTTTGACTTTTCCACCAACCACCAAACCCCAATTGTCAATATCGACACCCAGGAAAGGATTGGCACTGCGAATGTGGAATTCGGGGATATCTCTGTTTTGAACGTATTCTTTGGGGAAATTTTTATCGTTTCGATAATCGGGGACGGCGTAACCATTGCCAGGAAGCAAAGCCAGCCCCAGTGCGGAGAATGCTTTCAGAAAATTTCGGCGATTGAATTTCACGGGATACCTCCATCCGGCGTTTCGCCGGGCGGGCCAAGCCCGCAATGAACATTCAGGCAAGCATTTGTGCTGATTTTCGATTGCAGACCGTTGGCAAAAATACTCGTAAGCTTTCAGCCTAAAGCCACTGGCTACAGGCCGAGAACATCCTGCATATCGTATAAACCCGGAGCCCTGCCCACGGTCCAAAGCGCGGCTCTTACCGATCCACGTGCAAAAGTATCACGGCTCTGAGCGCGATGGGAAATCTCCAGAGTTTCACCCATACCACCAAACATGACTCGATGTTCACCCACAATATCGCCCGCTCTTACAGTATGGATACCAATTTCTTTGGGTCCGCGAACAGCAAATCCCTTGCGTCCGTAAACCCCGACTTCTTCCAGATCGCGTTCCAACGCTTCCGCCAGAATTTCTGACAGGCGTACTGCGGTACCACTGGGAGCATCCTTTTTGAATTTGTGATGGGCTTCAACAATCTCTACATCGTAGGCATCTCCCAGGGTCTTGGCGATCAAGCCTGCCATTTTAAACAGGACATTGACACCAATGCTCATATTGGGGGCCAGGACACAGGCAATCGTCTCCGCTCGCTTTGCGATCTCTTTCTTCTGCTCGGCATTGAATCCGGTGGTACCGATAACGGCGGCGACACCTAATTTTTCTGCCATTTTTAAAGTTTCCATGCTGGATTCTGGCGAACTGAAATCAATGACCGCATCCGCACCTTGCAAAGCTTTTTCCAAACTGTCCGTCACGGCAATGTTATTACGCGCCAAACCTGCCTGCTCGCCAAGATCCTTACCAATATTGGGGCTTCCAGAAACTTCCGTGCCTCCGTGAATAGAGGCTTCAGGCTCTTCTTCAATACAAGTCAGAATGGTTTTCCCCATTCTTCCAGCAACGCCTACGACAGCAATTTTCGTTGTTTTATTCATGATTCTTTAAAAAAGGTTTCTCACTGCAAACAAGTTTAAAATTCTGGAAAGTTTTTAAAGATTAACGCGGGGCCCAATGATCAAAGCGAATAATCACTGAGAACAGATTTTAATTTTTCAAAACTTTCACGCATCAAAGGCGCAAGCGGGGAGCGCACTTCATCATCAATTTTCCCCATCAAATGCAACGCCGCTTTGACTGGAACGGGATTGGTTTCAATAAAAAGGATTTCGTTTATCCGGAACAATTCGTGATGAATTTTTCTCGCTTTTTCCATCTCTCCATCCCTCGCGGCCTGACACAATGCGGCAACCCGGGACGGCAAAATGTTGGAGGTAACAGAGATGACCCCCTTCCCGCCCACGCAGAGTATCGGCCACAACAAGCCATCATCACCAGACAATACTGTGAAATCATCTCCACAAAGAGCAATGATCTCGGTGATTTGCGATAAGGAACCCGAGGCTTCTTTCACGCCTACGATATTTTTTATTTCGGAAAGTCGTTTCACCGTGTTGGGAAGCATATTGACAGAGGTTCGCCCCGGAACGTTGTAAAGGATGACGGGCAGATCGGTCTCAGCCGCAACGGTTTTAAAATGTCGATACAAACCTTCCTGACTCGGCTTGTTGTAATACGGTGTGATCAAAAGAGAACCACTGGCTCCCGCTGCTTGTGCGTGCTGAGTCAGGGTGATGGCTTCATCGGTTGAGTTGGAACCTGTGCCTGCTAATACAGGTATCTTCCCTTTGCAGGCATCCACGACAATGCGAATCACCTCATCATGCTCCGCGTGACTCAAGGTGGCCGATTCTCCCGTCGTACCACACGGGACAATTCCCTGAGTCCCGTTGGCAATCTGAAAATCTACCAAAGCGCGCAAGGCAGGTTCATCCACCCTACCGTTTTTGAATGGCGTAACAAGTGCTACAAACGATCCTTCAAACATAATAAATTCCGTAGTAAAACGTCGGGCATTTCCTATATGAATCTGTCACAGACAAAAAACCCATCACAGTTCGCCCAATACGCCAGTAAAAGAAATTTTCGTCAAACCTTCTAAATACACATCTCCAAAATTTTCCTGACCTGCATCAAAATATACTTTCAGCACCTCTCCCCCACGCGTTAACGCAGAAATCGGTGACTTCAATTCGTTCCGACGTGAAGCCAACAGGGATGAGGCAACCACTCCCGTTCCGCATGCTAGCGTTTCGCCCTCGACCCCACGCTCATACGTTCTAACAACCAGTGAGCCGTCAGAATTTACCTGAACAAAACAAACGTTGGTCCCTGCCGGTGCAAAGGCTTCATGATAGCGAATACCCCGACCTATACGAGGAAGGTCTATATCCTCAATACAATCCGTATAAACAATGGCATGTGGAACTCCCGTATTCAAACTATCAACTGTAAACGTTTCGCCATCCAGCTCCAGCACCACTCCCGCGCGTAAATCAACCGGCGAAGTGAGTTTGATTTTCACTGTAGCACCTTTGACTTCTGCGCTTATCAGACCGGCTGTTGTCTCAAACGATAAAACATTGCTGGCAATACCATTTTCAACAGCATAGCGGGCCACACATCGTCCACCATTGCCACACATCTCGGCTGAAGAACCATCCTCGTTGTAAAAATCCCACTTAAAATCAGCCGTGTCAGAATTTTCAATGAAAATAAAACCATCTGCCCCGACAGAAGTTCTCCGGGCGCAAATCTTACGAACAAATTCTCTTTTCTCATTTGCAGGAACAACCGGCTTGCGATTATCAATGATCACAAAATCGTTACCACTGCCACTCATTTTGGTAAAATTCAAATTCATTATTTTTATATTTCAAATGGATGTTATATGGACTTAGATGCAAACATGCCGAATCCCGATTCCACCGGCTCTGAATTTCTCAAAAAAAAAGTAGCGATTGTGAATCAAAAGGGAAAGATACTCCCAGTCTTCTACATTCAGGAGAAAGGAATCAAACCTCCAGCGGAATTCCGTGTTTCTTAAGCATCAACGATCAAATCACTCTTTGGAACTGAGATACATGCGAGACAGGAACCCGCTTCTGGAGTAGAACCGGGCTCACCCACATAGGAAATTTCACCCGATTTGATAGCCACCAGACAAGTCCCGCAATTTCCGGCTCTACAGCCTGACTCCATGGGGATGCCATTGGCTTCGGCAAAATCCAGGATTGAGCTGACCGCTGAATTCCAGGTCATCGTCTTTGAAGTTCGTGCAAAAGTCACTTGGATCGTACTTGTTTTCTCTGTAGTGGCTGGCTTTTCGTCCGTATTTTTTTTGACAGTCGCTGGTCCAAAAGCTTCAAAATGCACTTTAGCTTTTGGAACACCCCACGCCTCCAGATCGGTTCGCAAAGACTTGATCATGGGCGGCGGACCGCAAAGATAATAATCATAATTATTGGAGGGAAGAACACGTTTCAACAAATCAACAGAGACGCGTTCTCCATAATGATAATCCTGCCCCTCCACATCGCTCGCTTCGGGTCGGCTGTAACATATTTTAACCTCAATATTTTCGTGTTGTTTGGCAACAGCCTCCAAATGCTCCTTCATCATATGTTCACTGCGATTTTTGACGCCGAGAAAAAACCAGGTCTCACGTTTCGAGTCACTTTCAGCAATGCTGTTCAAAATACTCAGTACCGGCGTGATGCCAACCCCGCTTCCTAATAAAACAACCGGCGTTTGCTTGGTCTGGTCAATATGAAAATGACCACTCGGAGCCTTCACATCAATGATGTCGTCAACTTTGAGGGAGTTGTGAAAATAGTTCGAAACCAGACCCGGGGGTACCATAGGTTCATTGGGTGGCGGGGGTACTTTTTTAATAGAGACACGGTATCTATCCGGATGATTGGGGCTGTCTGACAAAGAATAACAACGGGTAACAGGTTTTGGCTGTCCCTCTGGATGCACCTGAAAGGTCAAGTACTGTCCCGGCTCGAAAGGTGGAAGCCGCTTGCCGTCATGGGGAGCCAGGTAAAAAGAACAGATATCATCGGTCTCCATTACCCTGTCAATGACTTGAAATTTACGGAATCCGCTCCAGTGTGAAGTCTTCTTTTCATTTTCCAGACGCTGTTGATTGACCACCTGATCTATTTTGGCCTTTAACAATTTCGCTTCCAGATCGACCGTAGCTTGCGTTATGGCCATCAAACGTGAATTATTGGCCAATAAAGTCAATACGTAAGCGATCATCCCCAACAGAAAAGTCAGCGGGATAAGACTGATAATAAAATTAAGCACTATTCCTCCTTTACCCCTATAACGGGCTCCCGTTCTTTAAAAGTAGCCTCATTTTTCTCATTGAGTGCCAACATAGACTGTTTGAAACCCGTCTTAAAGTGGTACTTGTGGCAGACTTGGCAATCCTGCTTGATTTTGCCTTCATTGTGGCAATTCACGCATTTTGCCTTTTCTATCGGTTTGAAGTTGGCAACGAAACGAGTGGCATCAAAGGTTTTAAAGCTGGATGCATAATCGGCTTCATTGTCAAGGTGATGGCAATTGGAGCAGGAACTGCCAAGCCCCAGCATTTCGATATGACTGTCATGAATAAAACGCATATGCGGTTTTTCCACAGAATCCTTGTACTTCCAGGCAACCTCCAGCTTTGGATTTTGTCCTGGCATAGACACATTGGAAATACTGTGACATTTGATACAACCGCCCACACCTTCTTTCGGCGACAGGATTTGCTCGCGCAGTTCCAACGCACGATTCATCTCTTCTTCATCTTGCGTATTTTCAACTGCCGAAATAGCAAACTCTATCCAGCTTTTAGCAACCGCATCGCCATGTTCCGAAGGTCGGTAACGCAATTCCAGCAAATCTGCATACCAGCCACCCATTGCCTCCGCCGGAGGATCGTACTCTCGATTGGCCCCCCAGGCGCAAACAGCACGCTTGAGTGCTTCAGGATTCAAACCAAACAGCATTTTCTCCGTCATTGATTTTTGACCTGTCTTTTCCTTAATCAATTCAACCAGAGGACCGGAAGATTCTTCAACAAGGCCTTCCAGAAATTTTTGCAAAGGTTGATTGTAAACTTCAGGGTCATCCGTTGGTATGTTCAACAGGTAAGCACTAACCAACGAGGCCTTATCGGTGGAAACACTCATGAAATCATCGTCGGATTCGGCAGAATCGCTTCCACCACAAACATCACGAACCAATTCCGGGTCCATAAGATTTTGTGTGAATTCGGGAAGCCTCAAGAGAACCAGCTCTTTTTTACCGATTTGATTGCCATGACATTTCTCACAAGTTTCAAAGCCTGCGGGCTTCACTTCTTGTTTTGCAAACGTTGCGATATGGCATCCCGTGCACAATTTTGGTGCCTTATCGGCATGTTTTAAATTTTTAAAATGCTTGCCCAAATGTGACACGTGATCGAAGAAAATAGAGGTTCTACTCTCATAAGGGTATTTCTCAGAAAATTTCGGGTGACCACGGGCAAAGCTTTCAAATTGTGTTTTATGACAACTATTGCATTGTTCGCTGGTCAGCTTTCGAGTGATCTCATTGCCCGTATGCTCACGGTGACACATCGTGCATTTCGTTTTGACACTGTCAAAACTCTTATCCTTGCTCTCTGTTCGATTATGCGCTACAAAACTTGGCCCGCCGAAAGTGTGGCAGTCGACACATTGAGCTGATATGTCATTTTCAGAAAATACAGCTTGAGTCCATGCAACAACCCCTTTTCCATGATTCGCGTGGCATGCTTGACAACCTTTATTCTCAGTGAACTTGGAATGCGGTTTTGAAATAGGACCGGGGTCGGAAATATCAAGAAAAGCAACTTCATTCGGGCCCACACCCTGCGATCCTCCAATCAAAGCTATAATGATCCCCAACGCCAACATAGCAAGACGTCCTCGAATCACCCTGAGCGTGGAACGTGGTGAACAAGGCGGTTGCGTCCGGGAACATTTCCCTGAAGAATCGGGACCGTCTTCACAGGGCCCCCCTGCCATCTTGGTCCGGCGGCATTCCCAACGATCGCCTTTTTTTGCAGGCGAACATTCGGTAACACCCCCACAAGAACCATCGAACTCCGGGCCATCATGGCAAGGCTTTTGCCATAATACCGAACGACCACAACGATAAGGAAAGTTGGGTCGCTCGTAACGGCTTTGATCGTGTGAAAATGGGTTATTAGTGGCCATTATATGTAATAAACGTGAACGATGACAATATGCCAGAATGTCAACGCCACCACTCCAATAGAAATAGGCAAATGAATAAGGAGCCAGCCTTTCAAAATACTTTGCGCGGTATAATGAAAATCGACTTTTCGTTTATAATCCGCCAAAGCAAAAATTTGTTTCAGGTACCCGCGTTCTTTCTCATCCAGATAGCGTTCAAGAATCTGGCATTGATGACGCACCCAATGTTGGGCACTTTGACCAATAAACGCATGATTTACAAAAAAACGCGGCCTTTGGAAAAACCAATGCAACGTTTCCAGATAATGTTGTCCTAAAGTATCGCTCCCGGTTTCACGCGCACATTCCAGCACGACATCCTCCGCCATACTCCGGATCTCTGCAATTTCATTGGGAATGCGTTCGTAAATACACTCGACTCCACTGCGGGTCAAATAATGCGGGTACAACTTTTCAAGAAACAGACCGATGATCCCCGAAACTGTGACTCCATAAAATAATCCGGCCATGATTTCGTCACCCAAACCCTTGGGCCACAATGATCCCATGTGAAGCCAAAATAAGGATAATGCTAAAAATCCCCCAATTGTGTGCAACATAAACCAGCGCGAAGCAGGTGCCAACGATAAAAAGGGTAAGCGTTTGCGTACGGAAAACAACGCAAGAAATGCGACAGAAGCAAACAAAGCCCAACCTGATATCAGGATTGGTTCGGCAAGGAACTTTTCGGCCTGCCTCGTCCAGAATCCAATAAACACAAAAAACAGAACCGCCAGCAGGATATATATCCAAAGTCGAATCATAGCCTGTTAACTCTCCTCAAAGGCACCTGAAAATGCCTCTCGAAAATCCACGCGCTTAACAGCCGCTTGCGGGCAGGCAAACACACAGGCAGGTCCGGTTCTCTGCCCTGCACACAAATCACATTTCGTCGCTTTAATAATGGGTTTCTGATTTTCCGGGTCCACAACAGGGCGGCCATCAACATCCCGGATTTCAGCCATCCTGATGTTCGAATAGGGACAAGAGTTGGCGCAGGTTTCGCAACCAATGCATGTGTCGTCGTTGATGATAACCATTCCACCCGACAAATCGCGATGGATCGCACCCGTAGGACAACCGATCATACATACAGGATCGGCACAATGCATACATGCGTTGGCAACCATCCAGTGATCGAATGTTTTTCCATGACGAATGAAACGGGGATTCCCCTGATGCGTGTCGGAGCAGGCACGAACACAATCATCACAGCGAACACAACGATCCAAATCGATCATCATCGTTTGGGTTCCGTTGATAAATCGCTCCTGAACCGCCCACTCGCGCAAAGCACCATCGGCAAGAGTCTGATCAAAAAGATTCGCTTTCGATGGCTCGAAATCGGTTTTGTTTTTATCTTCCCAATGAGCAAATAAGTGTTCTTCTATAGAAAATGACGGAACACGCAACACGTCCACGTAACCCAGGGCGGTGATAGTCACCTTGAGCGTGACATTATTTTCACCCTTCCAGGCTCTGTAAAGTTCATCGTCACCGTAATAATCCCCGGCTTTTAAATACGTCAAAGTTTGACGTCCGTTCCCCTTTTGCACGGAGACACGGGCGAAGCCAGCGCGGATCATCAACAACCCATCCGGGTAGTCACCTTCGCGAGCAATCACGGGTTCTTCCTTAATGACGCTGGCGTTGTCCATATCCTTCATTTGATTGTAGGTCACATGCCAGTCAAACTTTCCATGAGTCTCAAACAGGGCACTATCGGCCACGGCTTGCAACTTAGTATCGTCCAGATGAGAAAAAAGCTCAGTGGCACTCAAATAGGCATTCAACGCATTTTCTCTGTAGCGTTTATCAATTGCACTCCGCCAGCCTTCATCAAATTTCCTCAACTCCCGCAATCCCTGCCAACGAATCTCCAAAACCGTCGCCGCAGTTTCAGCAAATACCGATGAAGTTCGAGGCAATCTGCCCAATGCCGCAAGCTCCCCAAACAATGCACCGGGATGCAGAACTGCCGTTTTATTCGAATCCAGCACGGCGGGAACATCCTGCAGAAACACTTGAGCCACTCCAGAATCGCTCGTTTTTCGTAAAGAACGATCCTTGTAGCGCTCCGTATCACGGACTTCAGGAATAATACTTTTTTTCCAGAGCTGAGACAGTGCTTCAAAAAAGCTTTTCTTGCGAATTTTTTTACGTCCCAGCATCTCATCAGGCAGACCCGGGGAAAGAACCACACGCAAATCTCCGCTCAGAATTAAAAATGCAGAATTACCATAGTCCCCTTCACGTATAACAATATCACCCGCTTCATAACGCACCGTGCGAGCATCGTTTTTAAGAATTCCTTCAAGGGGGGTACTGACGGGGAATTTATCGCGGTCTATTTCGGCTATTTCTTTAACTTCGAGAAGACGTTGAACCTCCTCATCTGTCATATCCGGGCTGAAGGGAGTATCCCAACGTTTTAGGCGGGAAAGTGTGGCCATTTTTACATCAAGCCTTTCTTAAAGTATATCCAAGTTCATCAAGAACAAAGACATCCTGCAAATGATTCGGAACTTCTCCTCCATGCAATCTCATATCCGGGCTCACTTATCGCAAATCAAGAAGCACGCACATCTTTTCAAAAAAGAGGAAGAAAGCCCTCCTTATCAGGAGGGCTTTCTTTTAAATCATACATTAAATAACGCTATATCAACGTAAATATATATTCACAAGTTCAAACGCGAGCATTTCAGAAATTCATTATTGCCTTTAAATGCACTCGCCTTTAGCAGCACATAAAAAAGTTTTCCACGCTAACATTCGACTTACTTGTAATCAGATTTTGCAGGCAACTTAACAACACCCGAAAGATCCTTACCCGCGATATCAGCCGCAAACTTGAGTGCATTTTCACGAGTTGGTGCCGCCAGCAGACCTGCTGCCTCCGGCACACCACTCAATCCTGCCTTTGCGTTAGCGACTCGTTGTTCCTGGGCCGCCTTGTATTTCGGATCTTCTGACTTAGACATGGCATTTGTTGCAGAAACCAAAGCTGCGGCCTGACCAACAACGTACTCGCGCGACAACTCTGCTGGAGTCATTTCCGCATTTTCTTTAATGTTAGGTGGATAGTATCGATGCCGCACGGAACCTTGAGAATACTTGACCAATTCAAAGTCTGGATTGATCGGATGACCAGCACCCAACATCTTGGCCAACTCATCCGCAGTCAATTCAGGATGCGCCAAACCATGACAAACCATGCAATTTTCAGCCACTTCGTACTTCATGGAAGGCCAGATCAACCCCTTTGCCTTGGAGTCAGCAATTCTCTTAACCTTATGATCCGCAGACTCCTGATCTCGCTTCACATCTTTTCCACCGTAATTATCGTGAATTTCCAACCATTCAGAGGATGGACCATGACAGCTTTCACAGGAAGTGCCTGACCCCGCATCGGGCTTGTCATCTGCGTCTTTTTGCTCAAGGGTATAATGACAAAGAGAACATGCTTTGTTTCTCTTCATTCTTTTCTCACCTTCCACCGCTTCCAGAATCTTTTTGGGTGAAGGTTTGCTTTTATCCTTCGGCTCGCGATGGACAGTTCGAAAAGATTCAAAATGTTTGGTATTTTTCCAAATTTTAAATTCAGCCTCGTGACACTCTTCGCATAACTTGGCTCCCTTGTTAAATGGATTCGCATCGGCAGATGCAACCCAACCTGATAAGCCGATAATGCCAGCCAGTAATAGAAAATTCAGGAAAAGCAATTTTAAAAACAAACTTCTCTGTTTCATAATATCCCCTCTACATGAAAAAAATCGCCCTCGCATGAAGTTCGACGACACCGTCGAGCCTTTGACTTTTACTACAACGCACTCTTCTCTTTATTAGTAAGAAGAAGAGGGATTTTCAAATGCCTGTCTCCCGCTCTTGAAAACTTACACCTCAAACCGACAAACAAGAAATTCTGAAAAACAATGCGTCCAAATTAAAACTGGTATGCGATTTCAGATCTCAGACCAAAGCCATCCGTACGTCGCTCCTGCAACGAATAGTGAGCATCAAACTGCCACTGAATTCTCTGCGCCAAGCGATGTCGATACTCAAAACCGACAGCCATGTCATCAAACCCGCCACCACCTGTATCTTTACGTCCCGCAATTTCCATCGTCAGACTTCTTCTGTGATTCATCCAGAAAGCTTCATAACCAACCGCGAAACCCGCGACATCACTGGCAGCACTGCTCAATTCTGATCCAAAATTACCCAAACTTGGAGAAGCAAACATAATTCCCAATGCACCGAGAGGTCCGCCAACGACAGGCTCTCTGCCCGCCTGAGTAAAATCCCCGGAAGCAACAAAGGTATTGATATAAACAATATCATCTGAAGATTTCGGAGTCCACGAAACTTCTGAGGACAACAGCACTCCAGTGCCTACCTTTGCGTTATCCTTGCCCTCGGCAATCGAGCTGTTGATACGGAATGTCGTATTGTAATGCCCAATACGTTGAATGGTAGAAGCACCCACATAAACACCATCCCCATCCTTCTGGCTATCAGCAACTACAATCAAGTCTAAATTCACAGAACTTTTATACAAATCGGCTGAGTTAAAAAAACCAAACATATGCGCCGCATCGTTGACCCGGGCATTACTTCTGCCCAACTCATTCCAGCCCCAGACAAAAGAACTTCGCAGGTTTGAGACCCCAGGCAATCGAATGTTATTACGCACCAGACCCAAGGCATCCACCTCATCGTTCAACAAAATACCTTCCTGGAATTGCAACAACTGGCGACCCACCGCAAATCCGTAATCCGTCCACTTATATCCACCCGAATCCAACCCGGGGAAAAGACTTCCAAAATCGCCCTCAAAAAACAAGGTTCGGATAGCCATGTTGAAGTTTTCTGTCCCTCCGCCATCCCGACTGTCGTTGAGTGAAACACCCGAAAAACCATCCGGTCGATTGACATCAAGAGGCCGAACACCGATAAGAATTTTCTCAGTACCGGTCAATTGCAGGTTAGCATACAGATCAAACCGGTTACGCCATTCGGAAGCAGTGCTCGCAACACCGTTATCAAACATTTGCAGAGAACTTCGCATGGTCCCAAAAACCCACAATTGAGGTTGCCATACAGCACCCCACGGAGTGGTGAAACCTTCATCAAGATTGCCCACACCTAAAAAAAGATCTCCCTTTTCCACAATCAAAGGAGGGCGCGTCCCCGTGTCAGAAGGAGGACGTAGCTGAATATGCTCATCGGAAAATCGGGGAATACCCTCTACATCACCCAGAGGATACAATCCTTCAGCAAATGCCGGTACAGCGGTCGCGAAAAAGAAAATTCCTGCAAAAATCAGCTGACAAATTCCACCCAATGATCCAGATCGGTTTCCAAAACGTTTGCTTACCGACATCCACTTTCTCCAATGACAATTAGTAAAAAATCTTCCACAGAGGCAACGTAACGCCAACCCTATCTGCATTATTTTGAATTACCAAGCTCGAGCTCTTTTTCCCACAAAACTTCATGCCCCGCAGCCACGCCATCGACCACCTCGCGGGCACTCATCGCATAATCAAATCCACGCTTCTGGATCGCTCCAACCAGGTTAGCCGGTGCCATGGAAGCCTTAAACTCAACGCGCAATTTATAAGGCCCTTCATGCCCCACCAACTCCTCTGCTTCGACTTCATATTCCGCCCAACGATGACCCAACGGCTCGATACCCCTACGATGGTTTCGCTCCGTCCCAGGCTCACCTGTCAAAATCAAAGACTGAATTGAGGGGCGAACAAAGGGAATGGTTGTAACAGGGTAGGGAATGGGAATAATTCTCTCCCTCTCGCCGCCACGAAGGTTTTGAACTAAAAACCGGGATCGGATATCAAACAATTGCTCATCCAACGGCAGGGTACCTGTATGAACATAAGAGGATTCATGATCTCGAACGTCGCCATTGGGATCAAGGTCACCCGACTCAAACACAAGCTCACCCTTGGCATCTCTAACCGTTACATGCAACCAGACCAAACGCTCACCCGTAAACCCTGTGGGCACGTTATGACCATCCGTCTTATTGGAAACCCGGACTTTAAACTCTATACCATCTTGCCCCACCTCTTCGACCACCACCTCGTCAAGCGAGTAACCGTTACGCAAGACTTCCAGACGCATCTTTCGGGCATAAGCCAATCGCTCAAACTGAACCTTGAGAATTTCGCGGGCGTCATATCTATCGTCAATCGAATTCCATTTTTCAGGAAACTTGGTTCCCTCAGGAACATTATCCTCAAACTCATCTGTTCCCCAACCCGCCTTATGATCAAACTGGAGCCATTCTCTCATCGTAGCCATTTCCTGCGCTTCTGCATTATGAGGGAAAATACCGGGATGAATAACAGAGTAGTCGGGTCCTGCAAAAAAATGACTGGTAATTTTTCTTACCGCGGTCTCCCTGCCGCCAACAACTGCCCCAGGCCCCTCATCATAGCCAGAAGCAACCCCCTGAACCTTACCCATATGACAGTCTTGACAGGACACTCCATTTTTTGCCGCCGGGGAAAGCCGATATTCACTGAAAGCTTCCTCTAAACGGAACCCGTTCAACAAAGTAACGTCGTGACAAGTTGCACAAAATATCGGGTCTGACAAGGACGGGAATTTTTTAATTTCGGTATGAATCTTTCTGCCAGGCTTCCCTTTCTCGGTCACAACACGAAACTTATCATCCTTTAACACGCGCGCCAGCTCTTCATTACCCTTGGGCCCAAAAACAGGCTGAAGAAGATCACCCTTCACCAAAGCAAGCCGACCGCTTCGCTTATTGTAATTTTTGTTCAACCGGTGACACACGACACAAGTAATGCCTTCGCGTGAGGTAGGATGTCGATCCAGGTTCGACATGAAAGGAGACTCACCCAGATTAGCTCCGATAGGACTGTGACAACGCAAGCAAAAGTCACCGTTCGTGCCACTGCTCAATTCATTGATCTCACTACTGAGAGACAAATAAACAGGGCTCAATTGGGCGTACGAGTGAGAAGACACCGCCCACTCCTGATAGTGCTTGGGATGACAGGTCCCACAAGTAGCCGCAGAAGGATAGCTACTCTCAGCAAACAAAGCCTCATGCTCTGCCGCCGCCTGCAAGGCAATATCTGTTTCACCTTCAGCATCAGCACCTTCTTTCGCTTCCTCTTCAGACATCATCTTCCCGTCTGAAGATTCTTCTTTTGCCATCGCTGCAGGCTTTTCGTCCATAGCACTCACCGATTGACTGGAATAAGTGACCATAAGCAGACTTACAATTGGCACCGCAAACAAACATTTTCGAAAGGGGACGCTGAAGCTGGAGAAGTTAAGCCATCGATTCATTTCTGTATCCTGTTTCAATCCTTAATGACCGGTTTTACTTTTGACCTAAAGGACTTCAAAAACATCGTCAAAAGCTTGTACTAATAGTTAAAAATGACGTTATTTTACAGCAAACCAAACTGAGGTCAAGTGCTATTGCTCAAACAAAAAAAAATCAAACACAGTCGCATGTTTTTGACACGACAGCCACCTTTGAGAAAAAGGCTTATAAAACCACTTATTTCAAACACGCCAACTCGCTGATGACATTGGGAATTTTTGCAAAAAAAAAGACCTGCAGTATAACTGCAAGTCTTTAATTTAATAAATGGCGGGGCCGACGAGACTCGAACTCGCGACCTCTGGCGTGACAGGCCAGCGTTCTAACCAACTGAACTACGACCCCGCAATTTTTAATTTTCAAAGTGTTCCTCACCAATACTCTGGCTTCATACGAACGGGACGAGCTCTTTAGCTTGGAAACAAACGTCCCGAAGTCTAATCGAATCTTATCCCTGCCACTTCCTAACTTGAATGGGCGGAACAGGGCTCGAACCTGTGACCCCCGGCTTGTAAGGCCGGTGCTCTTCCAGCTGAGCTATCCGCCCTAAAAAATTCCAGCAATAAGTCTGGAGGAATGGGAGTATATTGGCGCTTGAATTCCCTGTCAAGAAATTAAAACAGTTAATTCAATTAATTTTTCAAACGGCTTCCCATGAATTCTCTCACAAAGTCTTCAAACCTGACAATGCCCACCGGTTTTTAAATAGTACGCGAGGATGATCTAAAAAAACAATCCATTATTAAGATTGACAGTGCCATTCTCCCCATTTAGTATACAGGGGCTTGACTTGAGGGATTTCCTATCCCGTCAAACTGGATTTACCCTCAGTGATTTGTTCTGGTTTTTTCCTGATTGCCCGATGCTTACTGCATATTCGCCGGGTTACGAACTGTCAATGTTATCTTGAAACTTTTTTCGATTGCCGCACATGCTTCAAGAAATCCTTTCCTCCATAGAAAATTTGCCTATGGAAGACCTGCTAAGGATAAAAAACCATCTCAATCAACTGATCGCGAAGGAAGATCAAAAATCCCTTGGGAAAAGGAAATTCAAGCGGGCTAAAACTCGTCTCTCCGGCTTGCTTGAAATTGAACGTGAAAAAGAATTTTACGATCAAACTCATAAAGTCGATATCATAGAGATGTCTATAAACAGTCTGGTGCTTTCCTCCAACGTCACGATCATTGAGGGCGACCTGCTCCAGGTTTTGTTCCGGCACCCTACAACCGGTGAGCGCAAGGTCCTCAACTGTCAGGCTGTAAGAGTTGAAGAATCTGGAGAGGTATCAGCCATTGTTTACCAGACGGTAGCAAAAATTGTCGGCAAAGAAGCGATTCAGAAATACCGGGAAATGTTAAAAAAAAGAGGGCAACTTTAACGCATTCGCATGATCTTATTATTTAATCAAAATTCTACACAGAACTCGTTAATCACTTTCTAACAATCATTCCCCGATTGAATGAAAACTCCCGAGATCATCACCCATTTGGTTCATCTTGCAGGCAATGTAGCTGATGCCTACACCTCTGCCTTGTTTCGTTTGGATCCAAAAACAAATGCTTTGACTCCTCATACATTTATGACCTTGAGCCATAAGTTTAATGAAGCCGTGAGCATCCCAATGGGACATAGCCCTATTGGCAAAGCGGCTTTGACAGGGGACGCTGTTGTCATTGAAAATTTTAAAGACGATTTCGCCAAATTAAAAATTTATAAATCTGAAGAAAATTTAAAAAGTTTTATCGCGGTGCCTGTGATTGATGAAAACGGCAAAGTGCTGGGAGTTTTATCGTTGGACAGCAAACAGAGTTATAATTTTTCTCCCAAATTACTAAAAATCATCACCGGCTTCACAGAGCAAATTGCTGTGCAAATGCATCGTGAAGACGAGGAAAATCGGGGTGGAGGAAAAGTCTGGCCTTTCTTTCGCGAGCTAGGAACTTACAGTCGTTTCGTTGCAGAATCACCACAATTCAAGGATCTTTCTCAACGACTGCTTCAAATCCCTGCTGAAATATTTACATGCGACGCAATCGCTGTCGTGGAATTTGAGGAAGGTCGTTTCCCAGGAAGGGTTCGCGGTCACCGCGGTTTCATTCAGGATTTGGGAGAACTCTTTATCGAAGAGGGGAAAGGACTCGTCGGTTCCTGTGCCAAAACCAAAACTTCTGTCCTCATTGAAAATGCCGCCCAACGCAAACTGGCTTTGTTCAACGAAATTGAAGATCATGAGCCCTTCATGTCGTATGCCGCTATTCCCCTGGTGATAAAAGAACAACTGCGTGGCGTTCTGCTTTGTGCGAATCGAGAGCCTCGCTCTATCGGTCATGATGATGTGGATCGTCTGGGAATCATCGGGGCTTCTGCCGGGATTGCGCTCTACTGCGCCGAAACTCGACAAAAAGCTCAATACCAAAACAGTGTGGATATCGTTACCGGCGCACCCAACTATCGGTTTCTTGTCGAAAACCGGGAGTCTGTCCAGCGTGAATTTTTCCTGGACAACAAACCCGTTTTCTTTTTAATAATGCGATTGCCCAAACTGACCTCCATTTATGAAAACCACGGTGCCGATTGCGCCGATCAACTGCTTCGTCAATTGATGTCATTATTATCGCGCTCCGCACCTTCACCGAAATTCATTTTCAGATATTCAGACAATGCTTTTTTGCTTGTCTTGTTGGACAGAACCCGGGAAGAAGTCTTGTCTTTAGAAGGAAGACTCCGGCATGTTTTCGACAACAACCGATTTTACTCAATGTCCATCGCTCTTGATCTGAGAGTCGAAATGGGCTTGTCAGCCTTTCCTGCCGATGGAAAGAACCTGACGGAACTAACAGGTCTCGCCTATGGACGAGCCTCAAAAACTCTTGCAGAAACTACCTGATGGGACTATTCAAAGCTATTTCAAATTTGTTCACAGCAAATCTGGCCATGGACCTGGGTACGGCAAACACCCTCGTCTACGTCCACAATAAAGGCATTGTTCTCGACGAGCCTTCTGTTGTCGCTATCAACTCAGAGGGACAAGTTGAGGCCGTTGGGCTTGAAGCAAAGAAAATGTACGGCAGAACTCATTCCAAACTGGAGGCCATCCGCCCCATGAAGGATGGTGTCATCGCCGACTTTGACATCACCAACAAGATGATCCAGTATTTCATCAAGAAGACTTTGCCGCGTACGTTTCTGGTGAGCACACATATGGTCATCGGCGTTCCAACCTGCATCACTCAGGTGGAAAAAAAGGCCGTCATTGATGCGGCTCTCATGGCTGGAGCCAAACGGGTGAATCTTGTAGAGGAGCCTATGGCCGCGGCTATTGGCGTGGGTATCCCCGTGCATAAGCCTGAGGGCAATATGGTCATCGATATTGGAGGAGGCACTTCGGATGTTGCGGTCATTTCACTTTCTGCCATTGCATACGGCGAATCCATTCGCCTCGCGGGGGATGAAATCGACGAATCCATCGTTCGGCACATGCGCTTGAAACACCACCTCAACATCGGTATTTTTGAAGCTGAGCGTGTCAAAATCGCAATCGGCAGTGCCTACAAGCTGGATCAACCAATAACCACCGAGGTAAAAGGACTCAACGTCAAAACGGGTATTCCCACATCCATCGTCATTGGCGATACCGAAATTCGTGAAGCGATGAGTGAGTCTCTCGCAACAATCACCAGTGCGGTCCTGCGTGCCCTGGAAAAAACACCTCCCGAACTTTCTGCCGATATTCACTCTAACGGAATCTACCTGACAGGCGGAGGGGCACTGATCCGAGGTCTGGACAAACTGCTGGAAGAAAAAACCACTCTGAAAGTTTACACACCGGAAGACCCTCTCCTCAGTATTGTAAAGGGTGCCGGTGCCATCCTCGACGATTTTGAGAATATGAAAAAAGTTTGCGTCAGTTGATCGTTCTTTGAAATAATTTAAACGGTTTCATCGAACAGAATTCACCTTCATGCGGACAAATAAAAAATGAGCACACAATTCCATTGTCAGGAATGTCGTCAAGCTGTAGAATCGCTTCCGACTCACGCCGAGTACGACGAGCAGGAAATATTTCTCTTTGACCCCGTCGTTTGCAAACCTTGCCTGTTGGAGCTTTGCGAAAAGTACTCGACAGTTTGCGTCAACTGCGGTGGGACCATCCCCCCCTACAGCCAGGTAGGTGCTTTAAAGGCTGGAGGTGGCGAGATGCAACTGGTGCATATGACCAATGCCTGCTCCACCGTGGGAAGTGCTTTTCACGGATATTGGGGAAAAGGCCAATTAAGAAATCTCATCCAAATTGAAGCATGTTAAACATTAAATTTGTAACTCAAAATCGAAGCATTCAGGCCGAACCCGGTGAGACTTTGCGTTCTGCGGCAATCAAAAATACGCTGAGTATCTACCCGCATATCAAGAAAATTCTGAATTGCCGTGGGCGTGGATTGTGTACTTCCTGCAAAGTAGAAATCGTTGCAGGCAATGTGGGCCCCCGCAATGAAATTGAAGAAAAAACTCTGGCGAAATCCTTGAAATCCAATCCCAATGTTCGGCTCGCCTGCCAAATCACCTTAACGGATGAAATGGACGGGCTGGAAGTGCGCACCCATATTTAACCGGTGTGCCGCCGTCGGCAAGGGGCTATGCCCTCATGAGTGGAACGGGTCAGGCGCAATCGTGAGTCAATCCATTTCCAGCAGGCCTTGCCTGCCGATCCCTTGAATAGCTCTATAGTCAATGAGCGAGGCTTGCAGAAGATCATACCCCCTTATGTCTTGATCTTTGGCTCGGTTTCAAGTGCTCTTTATTTGGGTATCTGGCAACTCTCTCTGCAATTCAATTGGGGGAAAGGTTACGCCGACAGACCCATTCTCAGCTACCTTGCCGCCTATATTTTACTGTTTGCGCTGTACGCTTTTTTCTGCAATCGCATTCGGCAAAAGGGAACTGACCGCAAACTGTTCTGGACGATCGTGGTTTTAGGCTTGCTCTTTCGTGCTGCCATTTTTCCGGCACAACAAATTCAGGAAGACGATGTCTACCGTTACCTTTGGGACGGTAAGGTTTTTTCCAAAGGAATCAACCCCTTCAAATTTGCACCCTCTGAAATCAGCTATGCCACTGAATTTCGCATTCGCCATCCCATCGGGTTTCGCACTGAATACGATGAGGAAAGTCGCGGGCAACTGGATTTTCTAGACAAGTTGCGCTGGGAAAACCAAACGGCTCTACTTTATTTTGATCGCATCAACCATCCCGATGTTCCGACCATTTACCCCCCGCTCGCGCAATTCACATTTCGCAGTGTGGCCCATCTTCGCCCCGACAACATCTACGCCCTGAGACTGGCTTACTTGGGCTTTGATCTGCTCGCCCTGTTCTTCATAGTGAAAACTTTGCGTGCGCTGGGGAAAAATCCTAACCTGTGCGCGATTTACTTTCTTTGTCCGCTCGTTATCAAAGAGACTTTCAACTCAACACATCTCGACATCATCGGCATCGCCTTCTTGTGCGCCGCCGTTTATTTTTTTGTTAAAAAACAGGCCCTCTGGAGTGGCGTTTTTCTTGGCCTCAGTTTCCTCGGAAAATTGTATCCCATTATATTGGCACCAATTTTCTTCAAACGCTTTCTGGTGGATCAGGAAACAGGGGAATACGCGCACTGGGGACGCGCCTGTGCCGTAGCCATTGCCTTTCTGGCAACGGCGATCCTCGGCTACCTGCCCTTTCTCGATATTGGATGGAAGACCTTTGCCGGACTGAACACCTTCACCGCCACCTGGCAGAACAATGACAGCCTGTTTGCGATGATCCTGTGGTTTTGGCGCGATCTGGTCGCTCTGAGCACAGACACCGTTTTGTTCAACAAATACCCTTTGCCAGAGTTCTTCGCCAAAGCCAACGTGGCCTTGGTATTACTCGGTGTACTCGGTTATTTATTTTTTAAAAAACGTGTAGAAACAAGTGAGGAAGGGGTCAAGCATTTATTCATCATGATGGGGCTGGTCTTTTTGTTGAGTCCCGTGCAGAACCCCTGGTACCTCTGCTGGACCGTGCCCTTTCTGTGCTTCTTTCCGTGGAGATCGTGGATGCTCCTGACCGGACTCATGGGGATGTACTATCTCGATTTTTATTTCGACTATCAGGACATCGGGCAATACTCGGCATGGATTCCACTCTTTGAATACACACCGTTCTATCTCTACTTCGCCTACGAATGGCGTGCCAGAAAACGGGTCGGGATTCAAGCCCCTGCCGCCGGTTCGCAAAAATAGAAACGAACGTCGATTATTTTTTAAGCAGGGGATGGCCCATTTCTTCGCGCTGGCGTACATAGCCTTCGGCGCAGGCACGGGCCAGTTTGCGTACTCTTCCTATGAACCCGGTGCGTTCGGTAACGCTGATCGCACCACGGGCATCGAGCAGGTTGAAGGCATGGGAGCATTTCAGGGTGAAGTCGTAGGCGGGAAGCACCAGGTCTTTTTCAAGCAGATCGTTGGCCTCGGCTTCGTACATATCAAACCATTGGAACAACCTTTCTTTTCCTGCCGCTTCAAAATTAAAGGCGGAAAATTGTTTTTCCGTTTCCAGATGCACGTCGCCATACTTGAGGGTATCGTTCCACTGCAAATCGTAAACGTTGTCCACATTTTGCAGGTACATGGTGATCCGCTCCAAACCATAGGTCAATTCTACCGCCACCGGGTTCAGCTCAATGCTCCCGACTTGCTGGAAATAAGTGAACTGGGTGATCTCCATTCCGTCCAGCCACACTTCCCAACCCAGCCCCCAGGCTCCGAGCGTGGGCGACTCCCAATCGTCTTCCACAAAACGAATATCGTGTTTCATGGGATCGATTCCCAATGCGACGAGACTGCCCAGATACTGTTCCTGCACGTCTTTTGGCGAAGGTTTGAGGATCACCTGATACTGATAATAATGTTGCAGTCGATTCGGATTTTCTCCATAACGTCCGTCGGTCGGTCGGCGTGAGGGCTCAACATAAGCGGCCCGGTAGGGCTCTGGCCCCAGAACGCGAAAAAAAGTGGCGGGATTAAAGGTACCTGCTCCCACTTCGATATCGTAAGGCTGATGGATGGCACATTGCCGAGATGACCAATAGTGTTCCAACTTGAATATGACGTCTTGAAAATTCATAACTCTCCGAAATTAATTGCGTAAAATGACGACTCATCTCAAAACGGTGTCATGGGGATGAATCCACGTTCTCTGTATAAGCGTGCGATGATCGCTGAGAAACCATAGCATTTTTTCCCCATCGAAAAAACTATTTTGAGCAGTTCCCATATCAGAAAGCGGTGTCTCTATCCGACTGTTCTGGCGGCTCGCTGGTCTCTGTCTTAAACATCCAGGTCAACTCATTCTTGTTGTTGTAAAGATGCACCACGCGACTGTTGGGAATGCCCGCAAACTTTTTGACAATTTTAGAATCGTATTCGCCCTGAAATTTTATCGTGCATATCATCTTTCTGCAAACACCGGAATCGACCCAGCGTCTGGCCCAATCGTATAACTTTTCAGGATAGCAGATGACATCAGAGAACAACCAATCGACC
Source organism: Nitrospinae bacterium CG11_big_fil_rev_8_21_14_0_20_45_15 (assembly GCA_002787235.1). GTDB lineage: Bacteria > Nitrospinota > Nitrospinia > Nitrospinales > VA-1 > Nitrohelix. Next base: position 15,730 of record PCWG01000023.1, on the reverse strand, counting down.
TGATCAAAATCTTCCGGTTGCAAAGAAAAAGCCGATCCTTTCTGAAACTCGACGCCCGGCAGACACGCTATTTTTTTGTCGAGAGGCGATCGGTCCACACTGAGAACATGCGCTCCCAATTTTTGAATCGCCCAACACCAGCCACCGGGACTGCCACCCGCATCAATGCAAAACTCATCCGCTTGCGGACGTTCGCCCATCACCGTCCAGGCCTCCCATAGCTTGAGGTAGGCCCGGCTCGGCGGCCCCACCTTGTCTTCTCTGAAAAGCACCTCTCCATTTGGCAAGGTACTCGTGCATTGCGAAGACGCAACCAAAACGTTTGTGTCCAGCAAAGTCCAGGAACCCAATGGAGACCGCGGTGGACTGGCAGGAAATACCAGCTCGGGAGCTGGAACCCTCGGTAACTTTTCTGCTATGAGTAACGCCCTGCGATGCAGGCCTGTGGGAAACAGAGCCCAACTTCCTTGTATCGCTTTCAATTGCCGGGCCGCATCGGTGATGGAAGCAATGTTGAGAACAACGGGATTCAGCCAGATATTTTGCGCCCAGTATACTTTCTGAATGGGACAACTCGTGAATACAAGACGGTCGTGAACAGCAACCACGCCTTTTAATTCGGAGACCAGACGATCGACATGGCCTTCGGCTGAAAGATAACCAGTGACAACATTTTCCATATTAAACGCAAAAGACCTCACAAAAAAACCCGCCCCAACGCCTCAGCGCAGGGCGGGTTAAAATTAAAACCAATTAAATCAATTTATGGTCGCAAAGAGTCATCGAATTGACATGAATCGCGCCACCTTCGCCATTGATAACGCGGCGATAGCGAGGCAAATCACATCCACCCACCCGAGTGTATTCATCGGTATAACTTTCCACATCCTTCAAAGCCGCACCTTCGGGATTGAAATAATAAACCGTGTAACGTCGAGTGAGAAATTTTCCATCCTCGTTTTTAGCACTTTCTTCAACGTTGATGGTGAAGGACATTCTCGGAGTCTTGCGGTTGATTTGATGAATGCGTCCTTCTTTGATGCGATAAAAAGAACTCATGCCATCGCCGCCCATGGAAACCGCGCGTCCCAGGGGATGCGAACCGTCGTCCATGAACTGGAGTTTGTATTTACCGTCAGATTCTTCAAAAGAACGTGGACCTCGATGCATAGCGATCGAAGCCAGATTTTCTGTCAAAAATTCCTTTGCAGGACCGTCTGCGCAATCGACTGTAATTTCTTTGGGACCTTTGACCGTTACAGTACAAGCCACTTCCTTGCCATCAATATTAACGACGGCCTTCGCGGTGAAACCTTTGAAATCGGCAGACCATCGCGCTGTGTTTCCAAAAACTTCGCGCAAGGCATCGCGCGCTTCGGAATCATCCTCTACCTTTGTTTCTACATCTGCTTCTTTTGAATAGGTTGCCATTAAAAAATCTCCTTCGAGCGCACAAAGTACACCCGAGTTGGGTTAGGTCATATGGAACGGGAACAGGTTTACCTGGGAAGAAGTTCCCGTCCTGAAAGGATCTGTTTTCTTCCACTATCGATTCTCGTTTCTAAATCTCTTTATATAAATAATTCGACTTTGGCTTTTGAGCGCAGATCGTCGATGTACTTTTGAACTTCTACCTGCGCTTTTTCTGTAAACAAATGCCTTTGGATGGATTCCTTCATTTCGTCAAACTCTGCATACTCTGCAGGACGCGTTTCGATCAATTTCACAATATGGTGCCCGTAGGAAGTCGTGAAAGGCTCACTGATCTCACCGGGCTTGAGTTTTTCAATTTCCTCATCGAACTCAGGTGGGAGCACTCCTTTATAAACAACTTCCAGATCGCCACCGTTTTCGGCACTGGCCCTGTCATGAGAATACTGTTTCGCTAAAGTTGAGAAGTCCCCACCCCCGCGAATTTGTTCCAGAATATCGCGCAATTGTTTGTCTGCCTTACGCGCCATTTCCAATCTTTTAGCATCGCGCTGACCTTCTGGAATACTGTCAAGAAATCCTGGAGGAAACGGAGCGATGAAAATGTGCTGCGCGTGGTACGATTCCGGTCGGTGAAAACGTTCTTTATTTTGATCGTAAAAAGCGCGCGTCTCCTCATCCGTAATTGCAATGCGTCCCTTGATCTGTTCCCCAATCAGCATCTGAGCCAGCGAATCTATCTCAAGCGAACGGCGCAAATCTGTTTCAGAAATATTTCGGTCTTTCAGCGCACTCTGGAATTCTTCTTCAGATTTATAGGAAGCCTTCAACTTGCCAAATTCTTCTTCCAGAATTTCCGCAGGCAAGGTTCTGTTTTTCGATTTTCCTTCCTGCAAGACCAACTCTCGCACGATTTCCTTTTCGACAATATCCTTCAACAAACGTGCCTTTTCATTGCCGGTCAAGGGTCGATTGTTCAGTTTGATGATACGTTCTAACTGGAATTTGACATAACGTGAATCTATCTCTACGCCATTCACCTTGGCAACAACATCGGGGATGTCCACCGCATACGAAACACCGTCGCCGGGATCACCCCACGCCGTTGAATGCGACTGGCTCAAAAACCCGGCCCCTACCAACAAACACAACAAAAAATAACGCAAAGACTTCACTATTCATCCTCCAGATTTAAGTTTTCTTTAGAGATTACCATTCCTTCAAGCAAGTTTCAATCTTTCCCCAACAGCTCATGAATTCCTTTTTATCGGTCTCTGAGCGCAAAGAAAATGTTCTATATCCCCATCCCCTTGATCTGCAACTATCAAAAATTACAGGATACCAAGGCTATGAAAAAAATTCCCACAATTCAAAATGATTTCTTATCATTACCAAATAGGAAACGAAATCTGTCTCCCCGACTGTTAACGAAATGCTGAAAAAACCCTGAGGGCTGAAATATCATTGTAAAATGACCGCGTCAACTTTTTCGCCTGTGGGAAACTCAGCCGGATTGCCATGCCCTTCACAAAAACCTGTTTTATTCTTTTTCTTCTGGTTTCCGCCATTTATCTTTGGCTGATTTCAGGTTTGCCTGTTCCATTATTGGCGCACGCCGCTCATGACGATCAATTGTACCTGATCGGGGCTGTCAATATACTGAGCGGAAACTGGCTGGGTGATTATTCTGACCTGACCTTACTGAAAGAACCTTTTTATTCGGTTTGGCTTGCTTTTAACTTCATGCTTGGCACGCCAATCCTGTTTGCGCAGGGGGTCTTGTATGTGGTGGCGGGTGCTGTGTTTATCAAGAGCATTGCACCCTATGTTCGACAACAGGGAATCCGCCTGTTTCTTTATATTTTCTATTTATTCAATCCGATGATTTACACCATGAACCAAACACGCATGGTTCGTGAAGGGCTTTTCGTTCCTCTGACGGTTCTCATCGTTTCCATGACCCTGATCTGGTTCAACCGTCGCAACCAACGATGGACCGCCCGGATCTACCTGGCGATTGGCTTGGGTCTGGTTTTATTGTGCTTCTGGATCACCCGCATGGAAGGGATTTGGATTTTACCCATATTCCCGTTCATCCTGATAGTTTTGATCTGGACCCAGTGCCGGGAAAAAGGTTTCAGCTGGACTCTATTGAAGAGGGAAGCGGGGCTTGCCCTGTTGCCCATCGTTATTGTTTATACAGGACTCCATTTGGTTGCAGGAATCAATTATCTCAAATACGGAGTTTATGATGTTGTTGAATTGAAACAACTGGAATTTAAATCTGCATACGGCGCACTTTCCCGGGTCAAACATAGCGGAGAGCGTTTCATAGGGATTCCCCGCGAAGCCCGGGAAAAAGTATATGAAGTGAGCCCCGCATTCAGAGAACTAGAACCTTACCTTGAAGGTCTTTCAGGCCAGAGTTGGGCTCGAGAGGGATGCACAACAAACAAAATCAATCCCTGTGACGGGAAAATACGTTCGACACATTTTGTATTTGCTTTGAGAAATGCGGTGTCTCTGGCAGGTCACTATCGTTCTGCCCCGGAAGCACGCAAATATTACGCCCGCCTCGCTGAGGAGATCAACACAGCCTGTGACAAAAAATTGCTTGAGTGCCATGCACCCAGAAGTACTTTAGCACCCGTGTTTCACTGGAAATATGTGGGAGAAACGGTTGATAAGATGTGGGATGCCATCCAGTTTTTATTTTCACTGCAGGATATTTCCGTCACTTATGGATCAAGCACAGGCAACTTTGCATTGACGGAGTTTTTTGCGGAAATAATTCATTCTCAGATTTATCTAAACCAAAGCCAGTTGCTGATACGTGGCAAAATTATCAGCAACGTTCAAGCCATCAAAACTGTTTATATTGCAGACCCCTCAAATCCCGAGGGTAGATTCACAATCGAAACCCGAGAAATTAAAGGATCGGATGCTCAAAATCTGCAATCATCCGCATCCAAAATACGCTTTGACCTTCAAACAAACTGCGTGACTAACAAATGTCAGATGATTATTTTGGGAGAAAATGGGGAAATTGCGCGCATACCATTTTCTGAATTGATGAAAGGCTATGAATCGCATGGCCTAAAGATCGAAATCAATTATGTTATCAAAAATGAGCATCTGAATTCTGCGGGAAAATACAAGACCCCCTTTATCATCCAAATGTTAAAAACTATCGGAGAGCTTTACCGTATTGGGATTCCATTCCTGGCCTGGCCCGCCCTCTTGCTATTTTTTATATGCCTGGGACGTGCCGTGGCTACTCGTTCCTTCAACGAATTGCTGATGATAAATTGTATTCTTTTAACAGCAATTTCCTGCCGATTGTTACTGCTTTCTTATTGTACGGTCACATCGTTTCCGGGATTGGTGACCCGATTCGTAGCCCCCGTGTATCCTCTGTTTCTACTTTTTTGTGGGCTGTGCTTGATTGACGGCGGAAGCCAAATATGGGGAATTTACAAGAAAACAAAAAACTAAAAAATAATATATCTAGCAAGCTCTCTTATCACACCTTCATGAAAAAACGTTTTCCAACAGCTTTGGCTCGTAAATTCTGGCTGGCAAGATCCGCTCCCTCAATATATGATAGCTCTCCCTGTATATCAGTCATTAAAGGAGACGATTCATCTCAAACGATTCCAAAGAAAGAAGTCCGGCTCTCGACAGATACCTCGTCTATCTGTGCCTGTTGTTTTCCGGAGCGGCCAGTCTGGTCTATGAGCTGATCTGGATCAAACGACTTGCGTTGATTTTTGGCGGTGCCTTGTACGCGATCAGTGCCGTCCTCTGCGCATTCATGACAGGGCTGGGACTCGGAGCCTGGATCGTTTCCAAGTACCTGGACCGCATTCCCAAAGAACGCGATGCCGACCTCCCTCTTTTATTGTACGGATTGTTTGAAGGAGCGATCGGCCTGTACGGCCTCGCCTTCCCGTGGATTCTGAAACTTCTGGAATCGGCCTATCCCACTTTTTTTGCCCTGACCGGTGGCGGCGGATTCTGGCTTCATTTCTTTGAATTTTGTCTGGGCACTCTGCTCATGCTCCCGGCCACTTTCCTGATGGGTGCTACGCTTCCCATTCTTGGACGCTGGTTCATAAGGGACGAGGCCCGCGCCATTGTTTCAAACGTCGGAGTCTTGTACGGGCTCAATACTTTCGGGGCGGTTCTGGGTTGTCTCTACGCACAATCGATCGCTGTGCAATGGTTCGGCGTTCGCGGCGCAACCGTCTCGGCCGCGCTCATGAATTTTCTCGTCCTCGCTTTGATCCTATGGTTGAGACAACGCATTATCAACTCCGGCGCAATCGTTGCCCAACCGCCATTGCGTAAAAAATCCAAGCCGGCTGAATTTAAAGAGCCTCTGGGCCGCCTGCAATGGCTCTTGTTAATGTTGTTTATTTATTCCGGGATGACCGCACTTTCGGGTGAAATACTGTGGACGCGCATTCTGGTCTTTCCGTTGGGGAGTGCGCTATTTTCTTTCGCGCTCATCCTCGCCTGCTTCCTGTTTGGCATTGCCTTGGGTAGCTGGATCGCCAGTTTCCTGCCCAAAAATTCCGATTGGATTTTGTACTTCCTGCTCGTTGAAATTTTGATCGGCATCTCCTGCATTGCCATCATGCCACTTTTCGAGCATCTGGTGGAATGGACCCGACAGGCGGATCAAATTTTTTATGGACTGGACAGTTCCGCCGGGCGCACTCTGTTGATACGCTCGGCATTCGCGTTTGGCCTGATGTTCATCCCCACTCTCGGATTCGGTTTGATTTTCCCAATCGCCAACCGAATCAATTTTTCCCTGTTCGGTTCCATTGGCAAGACGCTGGGTGGCAGTTATTCCGCCAACACACTGGGTGCTGTGCTGGGAACCCTGCTCACTCCGTTTCTCTTTATTCCCTTGTTCGGGATTCGCCTCAGCCTGTTCGTCCTGTTTGTCGGAATGATCGCACTCTCCCTTGCCGCTCTGGCCCTGCACCTGAAGTGGAGCCCGATCAAAAAGATGGTTTCCTTGGGTGTCCTGATCCTGTCTGCATCGATCTGCTATGGCGCGGTCGCGCCCCAAACGGGAATGGAAGAGCCAGGAAAAGGAAATTTCGCCCGCATAGAAATTGATGTGCCTAAAGAATCCATCAAACTCCTGGACTACAAGGAGGGCGATTTTTCAACCCTGGGAGTTGTTGAAGACACTCGCAACGGAGCCCGCACCATTTATATGAATGGCTTCAGCACGGCAACCAGCTCCGACTCGGTAGGCGGCAGTGCCTATATGCAGGCCATGGGCTTTGTCCCAATGGCTCTGCATCCCGACCCGAAAAAAGCACTCGTCATCTGCTTCGGCACAGGAACCACACTGGGAGCGGTTTCCCTTTTCCCCGGCGTCTCTGTGGACGCCGTCGAAATTGACCGCAACGTATTGGATATGGCGCACTGGTTTTCACGCTGGAACAAAGATGTCCTGAGCAAACCCAATATCAACCTGAGCATCCAGGACGGCCGCACCTACCTGCGCTGGACACCAACACGATACGATGTGATCACTCTCGAACCCATGTCCCCCGTTCAGGCCGGAGTGGTCAATCTTTATTCAAAGGAATTTTACGAACTGGCGAACCAACGCATGAACACCGGCGGCATCTTCCTGCAATGGCTCCCCTTGCATTTGGTAGGTCCCGAAGACGCACGAGCGATCATCAAAACTTTTCAGAAAAGCTTCCCGCATATCTCCGTGTGGAACAGCTTCCTCACGCGCATCGTTCTTCTGGCGGGATCGGACCAACCCATCCAACTGGACAAAAATCGCTTCGAAGCCCTCATGGAAAATCAACAAGTGAAATCAATGGCACAGGAAATAGGCATTCAATCCTATCTGGATTTTGCCGATTTTTTTCTGACTGACGGAAAGTATCTGCAAGGATTTCTAAAGTCGGCAAACACCATCACCGACGACAATTCCCTGCTTGAGCATTCGCCAACCGCATTGGTCCCGCCTCTGAAATGGCAAACCGATCAGAGTTTTCTCAACCTTTTGAAAAGCCGGGTCGGGCAGGCAGCACCCATGCAAAATGTTCCGTCACAACTGGACGCATTCCTGCAACATCAATTTGAACAGAGAACGGCACAGAGACTGTCCGTTTTTGCGCGCAGGTACAAGGGACCGGGAGAATCGGAATTTGCTTCGGGAGACTTGGCGGGCGGGTTGAAAAGTGTTGCGGAAAATCTTAAAACAATCGGTGACCGCCCCATCAGCTTGAGCGAGGCCCATTGGCATTGACCAATGGTGCCAGGCTCAAACTTTGAGTGCGATTATTTTTTTGCTTCAGCCTCTTCTTCCCAGACATCCCGAAAAATGACATAGGATCGATGCGTCAAGTGACATTTTTTACATCCCTCTTGACCAACGATTCCGACATTTTTCCAGATCACTCCGGGGTTGGGCTTGTCTGTTGCCAACTCTGCTTCCATAGCGTCCAAAGCTTTGCTCACATCTTCGCCAACAAAAAATTGTTTGACACCGGGATGGGTATGACATTTGGAACAAGTCGATTTCAATTCCATATAACGTTTCTTGAAATCCTTCGCCGCTTTCAAAGCGATATCATTTTTCCCATCACCAAAATTGACTCGTACTCCTTTGAATGCATTGGACAGAACATGCATGTACTTGCCATATTCCACTTCCTTTTCATCTATAGGATCTTCCAGCTTGATATTCTCAACCGAAGGCCAGTGATATCTTGTCCATACCGCAACGAGATTGTCGTCGTGACATTTGCCGCAAGTCTTACCCACAAGTTTTGAAGCCTTGCTGATTTCTGCAGGGTCATGTGTTTTAACAACAGACACAAAATCTTTGGCCGCTTTCACATCAAAATAATCCTTCCATTCAGGAACCAATTTGGAAGCATCTTCATAAACATCGGCCAGGCCCTGTGCATGTTTTTCAGCATTGGGCCAATCTTTCTGACCCATGTTGATAAACACGCCACCAAAATGACCGCTCATTTTATGCATGATATCAAGCCATTTGGATTCTTTTGATTCCGGCGGATACTGCTTGCTCAATGATGCAGGCGGCTCCTTGATAACAACATCCTTCGCCAGAGCCGGGGATACAAACCATGCTCCAAGGACCAGCAACATCCAGCACACTCGAAAGCCTGTTTTATTTTCCATAAATTCTTTTCCTTTCAATTCAAACTCAAGTAAAATTTTACGATTCACTTATAAAGTCCATTAGAAGCCAACGCATCAACTCCTGTATTATTTATATGGAGCCCATCTGTTCCAGATTCGCGGGCAATACACTCTATCTGTTATCACCGCGCTGAAATTCACGAACCAGAACTTCCTTTTTTTCTTTCGACCATGCTGGTTTGTATTGAATACTCACACGCGCCTTTTCGGTTTTTGCATTTACCCTGTATGGATAAACAATCGCTTTCTGCCAAGGCAAAGCGGTCTCTTTTTGCGGAGCGATGATTTCTTTTTCACTCGTGACTTCCTCTCCCGTTGCATCAAGAAAAGAAATATAAACATACAAACGCGGGTCGCCATTGTCTGCGGTTGGGAAGGCATGAGGAATTTTTAAATTCGTCAGAGATAAGCTCGCCTTTTCATTCTGGAACTGAAGCTCCAGCAAAATATTGTCCGGATCAATTTCGCCATGTGGGAAAGAATGATCGGCAACCTGACGTTTTCGATGCAATAAACTGAGGGGAAATTTCTGCGTCAAACGTCCCATAACCCGTGGCATGTGACAAGACTGGCAGGACCGTTCACGATCTGTTTCCATCCATTCCTTATAGGTTTTTTCGTGGCAAGATCCACAAAAAACAGATTTTCTAAACTCCCCTACTTCCCGAGTGGGATGCGAAGGGGAAAACAGATCATAAGGTCCTCTCATTGCACCGTCTTTTAAATGACAGGAAACGCAATACACGCCATCGTCTCTGTTGTCCAACCGGGGATCAGGCTTCTTTCCCGGATTCACAGTCTGCGGCACGTGACAGGGCAAACATTTTTCCTTCGAGTGATTTTCAGAATCTTCGACATAAAACTCGCTGACCCAGGCTTTGGAATGCCGACTCTTCTGCCACGATTCAAAAATTTTCGCATGACATTCCGAGCAGGTTTTTGCAGGCGGAGTTTTTATCAATTCGGATTCTCGGGCCAACTCAACAAGCGGCGCAGGAATCCAATGATAATTATAATTCAAAACATAATAGGAAATCAGGATTGCAGAAAAGCCACCCGCAATGGAAAAATAAATCAGAGCCTTTTTATACTTCAAAATCTGCTTTAAAACTTTAGTGACCAAAAAGAGCGACTCCCATCATGACCGCAGAATAAATAACGCAAAATACACAGGCAAAAAATTTCCCGCGTAGTATTTTTTTCATATCAAGCTCCTGAAATTTAGAAACCTCAGTTCCAATTTGGATCGCTTTGAGTCTTGTTGCGCTCATAAGAAATCGAAATCAGATCGTATTTTAAATTCAACTCATTCAACAGTTGATGCGCGCGTTTGCCAGCGTCGCGCTCTTCAAGAAAATATTGTTTTTTTTCTGTGGGGAAATCGAGATCCATCGCCAGAATATCCACCAGCCCTCCCAAAGTTTTGCAAGTCCGCAAATCATGACTTTTTCCAGGCACACCCAGTTCTTTAAGACGGACACAATAACTGGTAAATTTTTTCTTCAATTCCTCTGCCAGATCGTCAGATCCCAATTCAATATTTCTGTCATTCACATCCTTCCAGATCAAAACCCTCGCCCGACGATAGGGCTTATCTTTTATTTCTTCGATGATTTCAAATCGACTCATACCCTTGAGAGTGAAATTGAATTTACCATCCGGCAATTGCACGTATTTTTCGATATTTCCCATGCAACCGATTTTATGGATACCCGGTCGATCAAAATATTCTGATTCATAGTCTGGTTTGAGCAGGATCATTCCAATTTTTCCGTCACCGTCCAAAGCATCGCGCGTCATCTCTCGATAACGCGGCTCGAAAATATGCAGGGGCAATAAGGTCTCTGGATAGAAAACCGTATTCGGCAGGGGGAAAAGGGGAATGACGAGCTCCACTTGAGTTGATGGATCTTCTTTTGACATAAGAAAAATTCTGGTTTGATCAATGAAAAAAACTCTACCTCTAACCTACCATGTTACTCCACCCTGAAATTCCGTCAATGGTTTTGACAGCTCAACAAAATGATTGCGCAAAACAAACCATGCCATGACTTCATTATATTAACAAAAAAAACTTCCAAAATAATTTTTTTGCGATGTCAGGATTTTTTGCCACTACCGACTCAAACAGTGACTCTCACTCTCTGACGGAAAGCACTATGACGACCAATGAATGGCTCTCGTTATCAGGTTACATAATCATCCCCGCGTGTGCGGTCCTTTACGCCCTGAATGTGCGTTTTAAATCGAAACTCGACGACGACCCGGGCGCACCTCCCTTCAACCCAACGATCATTTTTTGGATCATCCTCATTTCCGTTGGAGCGGTTTTTTATCGTCTGTGGGAATCCATCGTCCATCACTGAAAGTTGACCCGGCAAAAAATTGACACCGTAGGGCAAGCTTTTCCCCCTCTCCTCTTCAATTTCATTCATAAAAAAAAATAATTTTCCGGAAAGACCCTTTCCCCTCCAAGGAATTGGAAGTCCTCTCCAACCCATGCCTTTTTTTGGCATAAGCCTTGCTTCTTCAGGTGTTGGGTAATAGCGTTTACTGCTGATTTTCAACAATTTAGAGCAAAAAGTACCTGAGTGGTGAGCCCTAAAAATCGGTATTTCACGCTTTGAACGCAAAGGGCGTGTTTTCAAAGCCTTTGGAAAATAAAGCTTTTATGCACTTGTGTCTGCATAAAAGTAACCGTTAATATATTTGAACAGAACGATTCCGAAGTGATTAGAAACTTAGAGCAAAAACTAACTGCAATATGGATCGCCTTCCTGCTGGGAAGTGCTGTCTTTATATCAGGAGAATTCCTGTTGCGCCCTTCGACCGCTCACGCCCAAATCAACTCTGAAAGACGGGACCAAACCCTGCAACAAGCCGCACCGGGTCGTTTCGATCTTCGATTTCGCGCGCCCAATCAACCCAAGGCGACCATCATCCCGCTCGAGCAGGACACTCTGAAACCCTCGGAACCTTCGGAGTTGAAAAAAATCAAATTCTACCTGAAAAATATCATCATTTCGGGTTCTACGATTTACGACAAAAAACGTTTCACAAAGCTTTATAGCAACTACCTCAATCGCACTATTACTCTCGCTCATGTCTACCGGATGGCTTCAGCCATCACCGCCAGATATCGCAACAATGGTTATATTCTGACCAAGGCGGTGATACCGCCACAGGAAATTGCCGAGGGGGTGGTTCGTATCCAGATCATCGAAGGGTATATCGATCAGGTCAATTTCAAAGGCGACGTGCGTGGCCCCAAGGTATTGCTGAACGAGTACCGGGAAAAACTTTTGTCCTCGCGTCCTTTGCGCGCCGTGGATTTGGAACGTTATCTTCTCTTAATAGATGATCTACCGGGCGTGACGGTCAAATCTGTATTGACTCCTTCGGCTACCAATATGGGTGCCTCGCGACTGGATATCATTCTGGAAAATAAAAATTACGATGCGTCGGCAAGCTTCGACAATCGCGGGACCGTTTTCAACGGACCCTACCAGTTCTCTGCAAATGCGACATGGAACAGCCCCCTCAAAGCTTATGGCCGACTTGGGGGACAAGGTGTGGTCACCGCACAAACGGATGAATTAAAGTATTTTAGCGGATTTTACGAACTTCCTGTTTCTAAAGAGGGAACTCGATTTCTCGTTTCCGGGTCTTTGAGCTCTTCCAAGCCCGGAGACACCTTGAAAATTTTTGAAGTCGATGGAACCAGTTCGAGTATTGGTTTTCGCGTGTCGCATCCCTTTCTCAGATCGCGTTCAGAAAACCTGACCGGTTTTGTCGGTTTTACAGGGAAAGATTCGCAAACAGACATTCTCAAATCTCCCAACTCGGTGGATCGCCTGCGGGTTCTTGATCTGGGGATGAGCTACGATTTTGCAGATTCCATGCGCGGTATCAATCAGGTCAACGTCACTTTGAGTCAGGGACTGAATATCTTCAACGCCACGGAAACGGGCAGTGCCCTGTTATCGCGTGAGCGGGGAACCAGCGATTTCACCAAATTCTCAGGACAATTTTTGCGTCTGCAGGAAATCGCTCCTTCATGGTCACTGCTTGGAGCGATCAACTGGCAATATGCTTTCAATCCGTTATTGGCTCTGGAAGAGTTTGGATTTGGTGGCTCCCAATACGGACGCGCCTACGATTCCTCGGAAATCACCGGCGATTCAGGCATCGCCTTCAAGCTTGAAATCCAGAAATCGTTCTCGATTCAAAAACCCTATCTGCGTAGTTTGCAGGCTTACACCTTCTACGATGCTGGCTCGGTTTGGTTACGCAGTCGAACCATTGGTGGTGAATCGCAACGAGATTTGAATTCTCTCGGTTTTGGAACACGGTTCAATATTGATAATAATTTCTCTGGCTTCCTCGAATTTGCCAAACCTCTGGACAAAATTGTAGCTTCTGAAGGAAATGACAATGCACGAATATTCTTTGGACTAACGGCAAGGTACTGACTATGAACTTAATGAAACTGGGCGAAAAGGCCCTTGCGCAAAATGCATCACTCGCAAGGATTTCAAATACCCGCTCCAGTCGAAAATCCAGCAATCCCAATAAGGGACGACGCGGTCAGGTTTTTCAAACCTTCGCCCGACCCGGACGGGGTCTGACTGCGTTCATTCTGTTCCTTGTCCAAACGATCGGACTTTTCCCGGCGGTGGTTTTCGCTCTGCCTTCCAACCCTTCGGTACAGGCAGGTTCTGCGACCACAACCCAGACGGCTCCAGACACACTGACAATCAACCAAAGTACGCAAAAGGCGATCATCAACTGGGACTCTTTCAGCATCTCCAATCCCGAGCGTGTCGATTTTCAATTATCGCATGGAGCCAGCGGGGTCACGTTGAACCGTGTGACAGGCGACACTCCTTCAAATATTTTTGGCACTCTGACATCGAACGGTCAATTCATGCTCATCAACCCGAACGGGATTCTCTTTGGCGCAAATTCCCGAGTCGATGTCAACGGTCTCGTCGCCACCACCAGCGACATATCCAACTCCGACTTCATGGCGGGCAATTATAATTTCAACATCGCTCCCGATATCGCTCGAAGCATCATCAACCGTGGCAGTCTCAACGTGGCCGATGGCGGTCTGCTTGCGCTGGTCGCACCCGGCGTTGCCAACGAAGGCATCATCAACGCCAAGCTGGGAAGAGTCTCTCTCGCAGGCGCGAACACTTTCACTCTCGACTTGTATGGCGACCAGTTGGTCAACATCGGACTCAACAGCCAGGTCACAGAAAAAGTGATCGGCCCCAACGGCGACGCACTCAACGCGCTCGTCTCCAATAGCGGAAGTATCTTTGCAGATGCGGGAACTGTTCGTCTTGACGTCAATTCCGCCAAAGGGATTGTGGACAATGTCATCAATATGGACGGCGTGATTCAGGCGCAGTCTTTCCAACAAAAGAACGGAAAAATCATCCTATCGGGTGGAAGTTCCGGAAATGTTCAGGTCAACGGTACGCTCGATGCGTCGGGATACGGTGCGGGAGAAACCGGCGGCACCGTTCATGTCCTGGGAGAAAACCTCAACCTGCTCGGCGCAACAAAAATCGATACCTCTGGTGACTTCGGCGGCGGCGAAATTCTCGTGGGTGGGGACTATCAAGGCAAGGGAGCGGTTCAGAACGCGCAAAATAACAATGTCTATTCCAATGCAGAATTCTACGCCGATGCGCTGACACAAGGCAACGGTGGACGCATCATTTTTTGGGCCGACCGCAGAACCCAGTTTCTGGGAAGATTGAAAGCACGCGGCGGAAAACTGTTTGGCGACGGCGGTTTCGCAGAAGTTTCCGGTAAAGAAGAACTCTTCTTCAATGGCACCGCAGATCTCTCAGCCTCCAATGGCAAAACGGGAAGCCTCCTGCTCGACCCGGACACCATCACTGTCAAAAACGGTTCCGGCTCCACCGCTTCCGGCGCAGTTACCATTGGTGGATCATCGGTTAACAACGCTACAATTTACGAAAATACTCTGGAAGCACTTTCCAGCACAACGGACATCATTTTATTGGCTGATGATTCCATAACCATGGAAAACCTGAGTGACGGAACACTTGATCTGGCTCAGGGTTCGGGCAATTCTGTGACCTTCACTGCAACCGCAGGCAACATCACCTTTTCCGACACCAGCGACGCTTTGCAAACGGCTGGAGGGGCGATCACTTTTACCGCAGGCGGCACCATTACTCTCGGCGCGCTCACTTCTGGCGGAGGTGACATCACCCTCAAATCCAAAGATCTCAATTTTGCAGGTGCGATCAATAGCGGTGCGGGCAGTCTCGCCATTACCGCTCAAAACCGGGTGGTATCATTTGGCGTCACCACCATCACCCCCACCACGCTGGGTTTGGGCGACGCAACGGGCACCGACATGACCTTGAGCGGTGCTGAATTGGGACGCATCACCACCACCAATCTGACGCTGACTTCTGCAAGTGTGACCGTTGATAACGTCACCGCCGCAAACAGCAATAATATTTCTGGAACGGTGACGCTGAATGCCACTGAGGACAATTCCAGTGTGACCTTTAACAACACATCCACTTTCAACACTCTGACCGTGAACGCCGATCAGGGCATCGCCATCAACGGGAATCTGACCACCGATACCGGTGCCTTGACCCTCGAAGGGGATGCCGACAACTCTGCGGATACCGGAGACAGCATCAGCATTGCCAGCGGCGTGACCCTGACATCTGCAAGCAGTATGACGCTCGATGCCACAACCGGAGGGATCAGCAGTGCGGGAACGGCCAGCTTCAACGCCACCGGAAATTTAGCATTCAACAACACATTCATCAGCGGCGGCGCAACCACGTTATCTGCGGGCACCACCGGCGATATCACACTCACTAACTCGGCTAACGATTTTACCGGAGCGGTTTCCATCACCAGTGCAAGGAATGTCACACTTGTCGATACCAATGCGATTGATCTCGGTGCATCTACCATCTCTGGAACCTTTGGATTGACCGCAGGCGGAGCCGTCACCGATTCGGGAACACTCGCCGTGACGGGAACAACCACGATTACCGCAGGCTCAACAAACAACATC
>PCWG01000008.1 GCA_002787235.1 Nitrospinae bacterium CG11_big_fil_rev_8_21_14_0_20_45_15 | reverse complement strand
CCTCGCATCTGTCTGAAGGTAGCTGGGGACTTTTCCGGGTGTACGATGAAGTGCGACCCGATTTGAAAGTTCTTCCTGGCAACGAGCATCCTAAGAAATCCAACAAGACCCTTTGTCCGAGTGGCGCACCGGTTCGAAACTTCAGTGTTGTTGCAATCAACAAAGAACTGAAGTTCAACGCGAATGCCGAAGACGAGATCGAAGTGGATTTCGAGCGTAAATTGATCCTTGCCAACGCTGAAGGCAAAATCTTCGCCCTTGAGGGTGAAGTGAGCAAGGCATCGGATGATGGCGACATGCCGCATCCTTTGACTCTGCATGCCAACATTGGCGATTGTGTGAAGATCAAACTGACGAACCGATTGGCAGAAGGAAATGCGTCCATCCATGTGAACAACATGGCATTCGATCCTCTGGATTCACAGGGCATCAACGTGGGCAACAATCCTGGAGACCAAACGGTTGCGCCAGGCAAATCGAAGACCTACACGTTCTTTGCACATCATGATTACAATATCAATGGTGCATTGATCTGGGACTTCGGTAACTTGACGACCAACGTTCGAGACGGTATGTTCGGAGCCATCATCATCGGCCCGCGCGGATCTGTCTACCGGGATCCGGAAACGGGTAAAGACATTTCGATGTCGAACTCCTGGAAAGCGGACGTAATCATCGACAAGTCCTTCCCTGAAAATGCGAAGATGGAAAATTATCGTGATTTTTCATTGTTCTTTCAGGACGAGGACAATATTCTGGGAACGTCGTTCATGCCTTACCTGCAGAATGTTGCTGGTTTGACGGGTGTGAACTATCGCCTGGAACCCTGGAGTTACCGGGAAGATGCGGGTTGTGAGCTTGGCAATATGTTTACGCCATGTGTAGCGGCCGATCAGGACCCGGCAACACCAGTGATCAAAGCCCATGCGGGTGACCGAGTGATGATCAACATCTTCGGAGCTCACAATGAGCAGAACCAAATGTTTAACCTCGATGGCCATCAATGGCGACGTCATTTGAACCAAGAGAACTCAGATATGATAGACGTAGAAGAGTTTGGTAGTGGCGAATACATTCAAGCCTTCGTTCGAGCCGGTGGAACGTACCAGAATCCT
>PCWG01000004.1 GCA_002787235.1 Nitrospinae bacterium CG11_big_fil_rev_8_21_14_0_20_45_15 | reverse complement strand
TCCGGTGCTTGTAAAACCCGATCCTGAAAAAAAATACACCGTCCGGGAAGCCATGCTTCTGGCACAGGATAGATTCTGGCATATAGGAATTCAGATAACACTTGTCTGTAAAACCTGCGAAACCGACCCTGTTCAACCGATCTTGATCAACCTGGGAGTCAAGAAGGACAAGAATTTTTTTCGGCTCAAAACTTCTTCGGAAAAAGAACCTTTCAAAATTTCCGAAGCGACTCCTGAAAATCTGAAGTTTTTTTATGACGATATTTTCGACCTGATCAAGGGATATCTCGGGAGCAGTATCCATGTGCTTCTGGAAAATGAGCACACCGTATGCAGAATCGGATTTCAACGGGATTGCGAATGACTTCTTTTCTCCGATCTTAAGGAAAATAGAACGTCATACGACTTGCTCTTCTCTGTTATCTTTTAGAGCATAACTTGAGAGTCCACATATCTTATTTCTTTAATAAGCTTCATCCAGCCTTCTTTTAAAGTAGGATTTGCCAGATCCATGAAAATTTGGAAAAAATTTTCCCTCCTTATTTTTAGCATCCTGCTTCTCATAAGCGTCTCTGAACTTATATTGCTACAGCAAGCCCAAAACACACTCAAAAACCAAATCGGTGAAGGAACCCTGTTCATCGCTAAAAAAACGCTCGATGAGATTGTCCATACTGTCAATATGAACATTGATCAGATACAGTCTTTTTCTCAAGGAATTCACTTAGGGTCTACTACTAAAAAATCCAACGAGGCGTTTGAGTCATTACAGGACCGTGATGCTTATATAAAGAAAATCGATGAAGATTGGGTACGAGATATTGAAAATCCATCTATATCCTCAATATTAAACAACCCCCTGTCGCAATCTTTTAAGGATTACATCCATTACTATCAGGCGAAATACGGGGACTCAACGTTCAATGAGTTATTCGCCACCAATATTTTTGGAGCCATCATTGGTGCCTCCCCAAAGACTTCCGATTATTATCAGGCCGATGAAGATTGGTTCCAAAATACCATCAATACTAAAGACGGATGGGTTGACGACGTAGAATACGACTCCAGCTCAAACACCTACGCCATCAATGCCAATTTGACCATAAAGGACCCCAAACAGAATACCGTGGGCGTTTTAAGGGCCGGAATCAATTTAAAACGGATCGCAGAAATCATTGATTCCATCAAGTCCGATTCTGGTTTCGAACGGATCGAGATCTACTTGGTGAATAATAGGGGAGCGGTTCTTTTCAGCAGTGTCGCTTCAAAAAATATTTCCCCTAAGGAAAAACCGACACTGAAAGATTTTGGGATCGACAACTTAACGTGGCTCCCGTTGACAAAGATTAAAAATAATGAAATTGGCTTTCTCGATTATGAAAGAAATGGGGAATGGTATCTGAGTGCCTTTGCAAACTCCAAAACCATTTATGCTCGCGAAGGGGAAGGTTGGGGAATCATCGTAGATATTCATCTTGATGAAGTGTTTGCTTCAGTCGTTGAATTGCGGCAGGGATTTATTTTCACCGGTATGCTGACTTTAATTCTTGCGCTCATACTTGCCAGTATTTTAACGGTCTCTATCGTCAAACCTCTTCGCACCCTTAGCAATGCAAGTCTGGCCATGGCAAAAGGAGAGTTCCAGACCCGTATCAACACTTCCAGTCAAGATGAAATCGGTGATCTCACTCATTCGTTCAACACCATGTCCGAAAAACTTCAAAACCAGACTCAAATCCTTGAGAAAAGCATTGAAGATCGTACTCAGGAATTGAAAAAAGCTAAAGAAATCGCTGAAAAAGCCAATCGGGCAAAATCCGAATTTCTTTCTCGGATGAGTCACGAACTTCGCACTCCAATGAACGCTATTTTGGGTTTTGGGCAACTGCTGGAACTCAAATCCGCAAATTTTACAGACACTCAAAAAGACAATCTATCAAGAATCTCCTCTGCGGGGAATCATCTTCTAGCATTGATCAATGAGGTGCTGGACCTTTCCCGGATTGAATCTGGAAACATGAAATTGTCCATTGAGACCACCGACATGATTCCCATTGTGGACAACGTAATCTCCATTTCCAAACCGCTGGCGCAAAAAAATAATATTTCTCTCGAATATCATAAAATCCCGCACGGAAATTTCTTTGCCGAGATTGACCCGCTTCGTTTCAAACAGGTGGTCTTGAACCTGATATCCAACGCGATCAAATACAACAAGCCCAACGGCTCGGTGATTGTTTCCTACGAAGATTTGAACAATGGCATGATGCGCGTCGGGATCAAAGACAACGGCCATGGCATCCCCAAAGACAGAAAAGCCCAACTGTTCCAACCTTTTGAGCGTTTTGATGTCGATGCGGAAAGCATCGAAGGCACCGGAATTGGCCTCACCATCTCGAAACAGCTCATCGAATTGATGCAAGGCAAGATTGGTTTTGAAAGCACGGAGGGAGAAGGCAGTTATTTCTATATTGATTTACCCATTAAAAATATCAGACACGAATTCATCAAGCTTGA
Organism: Nitrospinae bacterium CG11_big_fil_rev_8_21_14_0_20_45_15; assembly: GCA_002787235.1. Taxonomy (GTDB): domain Bacteria; phylum Nitrospinota; class Nitrospinia; order Nitrospinales; family VA-1; genus Nitrohelix. The sequence goes on along the minus strand of PCWG01000004.1, from coordinate 124,204 downwards.
AAAGGGTCAGGAACCTGTCCAACTTTCGCCACCCAATTCCAATAAAAAGAAGATTTTGTATGTTGAAGACATTCCCGCCAATCGGGCATTGGTGGAACAAATCCTGAGAAATAGCCGACCGGAAATCGAATTGCTCACCGCAAACAATGCTCTCGAAGGCATTGAGATTGCCAGGACTCAGGCACCTGAATTGATCCTGATGGACATCCACATGCCCGGAATGGATGGTCTGGAAGCATTCAGACAACTGCAAGCGATGGAACAAACCCGGAATATCGCTATAATAGCCCTCACCGCCGACGCCATGAGCAAGGACATACAACGGGCTTTGGATATGGGATTCCGTGATTACATTACCAAACCCATCAACATTCCAAAGTTTCTCGATGCCATTGATAAATCCCTCAGATGAGCGCACATCTTTCGATTGAATCAACGACAAACAGAACTCTCTATCATTTAAAGGTTATGACTCAAATAGGAAGCGCAAGACATCGTAAAGATCTGAGCTGTTTTCAGGATTGATGAGATCTGCATCCCGTACATTGACAACCTCTCCGTCAAAATTGCAAAGATCCACCTCCAGATCCTCCATTATTTTTCCGTTTTCGAAGGTCATCAACACATCATAAACACAGTCGGGCATTCGGTCATCAATCGATATATCAGCGGTATCACCCGGGCGTATAGTGTCTTGTTTGTCAAAGATATTGCGTTGCCAGGTTCGATCTTCCGGGAGAGTAATGTACATTGCCGTCAGGGTAGTAGACGTTTCGTTGACCAGAGTAAACTCGATAGGATCGTAAGCCCTTGCCGAATTTGTGGTTCCTAAAACACCCAACAAGATAAAAACAAACCCCAAAAAATGACGTTTCATATAGTGCCTTCATCCTCATGAAATCCAAATCGATATTTTTCATTTAGAACCACCCTTCCATTATTATATTCACAAGATTTTCTTTTTGAAATGGTAAATATTGGGTTACAAACATTTTCCTAACCCAGAAATCCCAAAGACCGGCACTCTCTATTTCAAGCAGTAAACAGACATTATTCATTTGACACGCAAAAGATATCGTATTATCGTTATATTACGATATAACACTATTTCACAGGAGGGCTTCATGCCTGCTGTTAAAAGGAACAACAAACAAAAACTGTTGGATCTGGATGCTTTGGCGCAAGCCGCAGGCTGTCTCAAGACAATCGCGCACCCTCACCGTTTGCGCATGTTGCAAATGTTATTGCAGGGAAAATACGCAGTGGGCGAGCTGGCAGATGCCTGCGAGATCCCCAGCCATATGGCTTCAGAGCACTTACGATTGATGCAACTTTGCGGTTTGCTTTCAAGTCAACGGGACGGCAGACGCAATTATTACGAGATCGCCGAACCTCATTTAGCAAGCATCATGGACTGCATTCAGCATCGATTCGGTTAGATTTTTATAATTAAAAATATTGTCAAATCACGATAATACGATTCTTGGAGATCCTCAATGACAAGCACAATTTCAATGATCACCCCCCAGGCATTGGATGCCTTGATAAAAAGCACTCAGACTATAGAGCTGATTGATGTTCGCACCCCAACGGAGTACCGCGATTGTCATATCACATCTGCTCGAAATATACCCTTGGATTCTCTTGACCCCAAAGCTGTCATGAAGTCCCGAAAGCTTCCCCTGAAAGCACCACTCTATATTATCTGCCAAGCCGGGAACCGTTCTCTGAAAGCTTGCGAACAGTTCCATGCTTTGGGATTCACGCAAATTGTGAATATAGAAGGCGGCACTCGGGCCTGGAAAGATAAGGGATTGCCGGTTATTCATGGCCAAACATCTGTTTCAATTGAGCGGCAAGTACGGATAGTTGCCGGATCGCTCGTGCTTATCGGTGCACTTCTGGGCATGCTGGTGCATCCTGCCTTCATCGCTCTATCTGCATTTGTGGGAGCGGGCCTTGTATTTTCAGGGATCACCAACAGTTGCGCGATGGCTATGATACTGATGAAGATGCCATGGAACAAAAATTGAACAGTTATATCCTTTAAAAATCCAGCCGGAGCATCACCATGTTTTTTCAACGCTATTATCTGGAATGTTTGTCGCACGCATCGTACATGGTTGCCGATGAAACAACGAAAACAGCCGCTGTCATAGATCCACGACGCGACATCGATCTTTATCTTGACGATGCCAGAGAGCGCGGATATGAAATCAAGCACGTTATCTTGACCCATTTCCATGCTGATTTTGTTGCAGGACATATTGAGCTTCGTGACAAGGTGGGAGCTTGTATTCATCTCGGAGCGCGGGCCAGAGCGGAGTTCGCTTTCAATCCACTGAGCGACGGAAGCATCATCGCACTGGGAGAAGATACTCGTTTGGTGGTCATGGAAACACCCGGTCACACTCCTGAGGGAATCAGCTTGCTGGCCTTTGATAACACGATTGATTCTAAAAATCCTCAGTCAATTTTCACAGGCGATACCCTGTTTCTTGGCGATGTTGGACGACCGGATTTGTTTGCTTCTGTTGGAGTGTCCGCTCAGGAGTTAGCCCGTATGCTTTACAACTCTCTGCATAACAAAATTCTGAAACTACCCGACGCAACCCTTGTCTATCCTGCTCACGGTGCGGGTTCGATGTGCGGCAAGGCATTGAGTGACCAGGAAGTATCGACTCTTGGCGAACAACGACGCTACAATTATGCCTTGCAACCCATGACGGAAGAAGAATTCATCCGCATGATCACAGCCGACCAACCAGAGGCCCCTGCATATTTTGGCTATGATGCCAGCCTCAATCAGCAAGAACGACCCAATCTTGAAGAGTCCATGGCTGAATCGTTCCATGCTCTCGATCTGACAACCGTTCTTGAACTGCAACAATCCGGTGCTGTTGTTCTTGATGTGCGCGATGCCCCCGACTTTGCCAGCGCGCATTTGCGCCATTCCATCAACATTGGCATCGACGGGAAATTTGCAACCTGGTGTGGAACTCTTTTGAACAAGGATATTCCAATCGTCATCGTTGCAGAACCTCATCATGTCACCGAAGCCATGATACGCCTTGGCAGAATCGGTTTTAATAATGTGAGGGGATTTCTCAAAGAGGGGATGAATTCTCTCAATGCTCGCGCCGACCTTATTTCTAAAACTCAACGAATCTCTCCCACAACTCTCAGGGAATACGAAGGTGAAACCACGATATTGGACATTCGCAGTGAGAATGAACGAAAAGCAGGACACATCACCAACAGTATCCACATCCCTCTCAACCATCTGGTGGAGCGAGTTAAAGAGGTCCCCTTTACAGGCGTGGTGATCGTGCACTGCCAGGGCGGTTATCGTTCGATGATTGCGGCGAGTCTTCTGGAAAAAGAAAATCGTGACAACGTTTTAGATTTGGCAGGAGGTTATCAGGCCTGGGTCACAACCCAGAATCCTGTTCACATACCTATTTCCTGAATACGAATTTATCATGATACCTTTCCTCAGCCTGTTATTTGGTTCATTTGTCGGCCTTGCACTTGGCTTGACTGGCGGCGGAGGAACACTATTGGCTGTTCCCTTGCTGGTGTACGGCCTTTCTATAGCACCCCACGAAGCCTTTGTGATTTCTCTGGCGGCAGTCGGTGCCATTGCATTGATCGGACTTGTACAGCGAGTCCGCGCAAATCAAGTTGAGTTTTCAACCGGTACTCTTTTCGCCCTGGCGGGAATGACCGGTGCACCTCTTGGCATTCGATTGGCCAGTAAAATTCCTGAATCCATCCTATTACTGTTGTTCGCCGTATTGATGTGTTTGATCGCTGGAAATATGTGGCGACAATCACTCAAACCCTTTTCCACGCAATCCGATCGGAAAACATCTACATGCCAACGCGATGAAAATGGCAAACTTAAGATCAGCTCACGATGCGCCGTCATAATACTGGGAGCAGGATTGGGAACGGGAGTTTTTTCAGGAATGTTCGGAGTAGGCGGTGGGGTTGTGATCGTTCCCGCATTGATCATGTTCAGCGGTATGCCCATACAACGTGCCGTCGGCACCTCACTCATGGTCATTGTATTCACCAGCCTTTCAGGTGTGATATCCCACTTCATAGCTGGCGAAGGAATATCCATTCAAACAACCCTGCTGTTCATACTCGGGGGGATCGTTGGACTTACCGTTAGCAATCGTATTTCCAGGCAAATATCCGCATCCATGCTTCAGCGCGTGTTTTCCGTTTGTATCCTGTTGGTCGCCCTGTTCGTTATCAGCAAAACGCTAATGTGATCCGCAAATTGAATCATACAATCATTCCGCAGGAATTTGACAACATTTTAATTTACAGGCAATATATCAAACGAGGATTGAATCAACAGTGAATGGATCAGAATAAATTAATAATATACAAACGTGAGCACCTTGCCTCATCGTCCTCCCACAAAGGATGAAACAACATGACATCTCAGGTCAACAGCACCGATCAATGCGAACAATGTCTGCCAGCGCATTGTTGCAATTATTTCGCCTTCGCTTTGGATGAGCCCAAGACCCGGAAAGATTATGAATGTCTGTTGTGGAAGTTGGCACACGAAAAAGTCTCGCTCTACATCTACCGCAAGGCCTGGTACATCATGATTCACACAAGATGCAATTTTTTATCGCCAACCAATAAATGCATGATATACGAGACCCGACCCTATATTTGCCGAGAACACAGTGTCAAAACCTGCGAGTATACAGGGGCAGAATACGGATTTTCAGAGCACTTTAAAAGTTATGATGATTTGTTGACGTATATTAAGAAAAACACACGATTTCGTTTCAAGCAAGAGCTCACAGGCGTGAGCCCCAACGTCGCTTAAAATTTGAGCCCCGGGAGGGGCTCTCATAGACAATCAGATTTGTTCAGAAGACCTAACTAGACACCCGCCAATTCTTACTTTTCAGAAGAATCGTCTTTTACTTCAGTCTTCTTTGGCTTTACTTTTTTCTCTGGTGTGGCTACCTTTTCCTCACGATCAACCAATTCAATATAGGCCATTGGGGCATCATCGCCAAGACGGTTTCCCAGCTTTATGATACGCGTGTATCCACCGGGTCGATCTGCGTATCGCTCAGCAAGAGGACCGAAAAGTTTAGATAAAATGTCTCTTTGTGCAACCAGTCGCAAAGCGCGTCTTCGTGCATGCAAAGTTCCCTTTTTACCCAGAGTGATGGTTTTTTCCACTTTGCTACGCAGTTCCTTAGCCTTCGGCAGAGTCGTTCGAATCCTCTCATTCTCCAATAAAGCCGTTACAAGGTTTCTGAAAAGGGCTTTTCGATGGGCGGATGTTCTGCTAAATTTTCTGCCGGCTTTTAAATGACGCATGGCTCCTCATTTTCCTTTTACTTCTGTCACACAGGTTTTATTTATTAACGGTCACAATCAAGCAAAAACTTCTCCAAACAAGTGAAGTGCTTGCGACCCGTTTTTTATGACTCAACTTCCGTCTCTACTTCTCGTTTCTTGCGCAACTGACTGATTTGTTTTAAATCTTCATCATCCACTTTGATACCGAGATGCAATCCCATATCTTCAAGAATTTCCTTGATTTCATTCAAGGATTTTCTACCAAAGTTTCGAGTCTTGAGCATCTCACCATCGGTTTTTTGCACCAACTCAGCAATGGTTTGAATATTTGCATTTTTCAGACAGTTGTAAGAGCGAACTGAAAGTTCCAATTCCTCTACACTTTTGGCTAAATTCGTGATCGTCTTCTGATGTTTCTCATCTACCTGAGGAACAGCTGGTTCGGGTTCCTCATCGAAATTGATGAAAATCTGCATATGGTCTTTTACGATTTTAGCCGCATGCGCCACTGCATCCTCAGGCGTAATCCCGCCATTGGTCCACATTTCCATCACCAATGAGTCGTAATCAGCAGATTGTCCAACGCGTGTATTCTCGACCGTGTAAGTGATTTTTTCAACCGGAGAAAATACCGAATCAATCGGTATCATCTGAACGGATTCATCTTCAATCACATGTTGCTCTGCGGAAGCATAGCCACGTCCCCGGCGAACAATCATTTCCAGATCGATCTTTCCACCGACATCCATTGAAGCAATATGAAGATCGGGGTTGAGGATGGTAACTTCTCCGTCCGGAGTGATATTCCCGGCCTTGATCTCAGCAGAACCATCGATTCTGAGATAAAGTCTCTTTTCAGAAACCCCTTCAGCCAAGCGCAAGTTAAGTTGCTTCAGATTAAGAATGATTTCTGTAACATCTTCTACGACACCGGGTATTGAAGAAAATTCATGATACACCCCTTCAAATTTTACAGCAACAACCGCCGCTCCCTCAACAGAGGACAACAGCATCCGTCTCAAAGAATTACCAATCGTAGTACCGTAGCCTCTTTCAAAAGGACCTGCTGTAAATTTGCCGTAGAAATCTGTTTTGGTTTTTTTATCGAATTCCAATCTCTTGGGTTTTACGATTCCCTGGGCGCTAAACATGTAGCCTCCAATTAATTCCTGCCAACCATATTATTATTGATTTCCGGAAACCGTATCCCATTTCGTCCGTCGCTCTAGCACCCGAGAGTACTGTCCTGAAAGCTTGATAGTGGCACGAAACCGGCACGTTTTCCTTCTACTATCGTATGAACTTAAAACAACAGATTATATTATCTGGAATACAGTTCAACGATCAATTGTTCTTGAATGGGAATGGTAATATCATCCCGGACCGGGATGGCCTGTACCAAAGCCTGCTTATTTTCAAAATCATAGGCCAACCAATGTGGGAGCGTTCGATTTTTCATCGTCTCCAACGCCTTTTTAATGGGAGCCTTTTCTGTTTTTCTGGGATTGGATTTGATCGTATCACCTTGCTTCAGAATATATGACGGGACATCTACCTTTTTCCCATTGATATAGAAATGTCCGTGCCGAACCATCTGGCGGGCGGCACTTCTTGAAGGTGCAAGTCCGAGGCGGAAGATCACGTTATCAAAACGCAACTCCAGAGTCTCTAGTAAATTTTCGCCGGTGATTCCTTTTTTCCGATCCGCAACTGCGAAATAATTTCTAAAAGGTTTTTCCAGAACGCCATAAATTCGCTTGACCTTCTGCTTTTCTCGGAGCTGAGTACCATACTCAGAGAACTTGCCACGTCTTCCCTGGCCATGTTGACCTGGAGCGTAAGCGCGTTTCTCGATAGCGCACTTAGCGGTCTCGCAACGCTCACCCTTCAGAAATAATTTAATGCCTTCACGGCGGCACAGCCGGCAAACCGACCCTGTATTTCTCGCCAAACCCCGACTCCCTTTTTTTATATGAGGTCCAACCCCATCACTAACTAGGACCTGAAGTTATTATTAGACTCTTCTTCGCTTTCGAGGACGACAACCATTATGAGGGATGGGTGTACGATCACGAATAACCGTAATTTCCATGCCTACTTTTTGTAACGATCTTATTGCCGACTCGCGACCGGAACCCGGTCCCTTAACATGAACTTCCAATTTTTTCATACCCATATCACGGGCCTTTTGAGCCGCTTTTTCAGCCGCTACCTGTGCCGCAAAAGGAGTGCTCTTTCGTGAACCTTTAAAACCTTGCGCACCCGCGCTGGACCAGGAAATAACATTTCCCGACATATCTGAAATGCTGACAAGCGTATTATTGAAAGTAGCGTGAATATGTGCTATTCCCAATTCAGGTGCAACTTTTTGCTTTTTCTTAGCACCCTTTACTTTTTTATCGACCATGAAGCTCAATCCTTTCGATTATTTTTTGCGTGATGCGCCGACGTTTTTCTTAGGACCTTTTCGAGTACGAGCATTCGTATGCGTTCTTTGACCCCGTACAGGCAAACCTTTTCGATGTCGTAGACCCCTGTAGCACCCGATGTCCATCAGGCGCTTCACGTTCATACTAAGATTCCTTCTCAAATCGCCCTCTACTTCGTATTCTTTTTCTACAAAATTACGAATACGAGTTACTTCACCTTCCGTGAGGTCTTTGACGCGTACGTCCTCAGAAATTTCAGATTTCTTAAGAATTTCAGCAGAAGAAGTCCTTCCGATGCCGTAAATATAGGTCAACGCAATCACTGCCCTTTTGTCCTTGGGAATATCGACTCCCGCAATTCTGGCCACTGTAGCTCCTCGTCTAAATAATATTGTTTTGCATTCGCAGGGAAACCGACTAGCCCTGTCGCTGTTTGTGTTTCGGATTTTCACAAATCACCCGTACAACACCGCGCCGACGAATGACTTTACATTTAATACAAATTGGTTTTACAGATGATCGGACTTTCATAACAGTTTCCTTTATTCCCTATTTGTAGCGATACGTGATGCGACCTTTAGTTAAATCGTAGGGTGATAATTGCACCTTGACTTTATCTCCGGATAAAATTCTGATGAAATGCAATCGCATTTTACCCGAAATATGAGCCACTACGTTATGTCCATTTTCTAATTCAACTCTAAACATTGCATTTGAGAGGGGCTCCAACACAGTCCCCTCAACTTCTATGGATTCTTCCTTTGACATAGAACCTCAGGTAATGAGTGAGCAGACCTGAGAGAAAACTTCATGCACATCTCCCTGACCCTCTACGGTTTTGAGCCGACCCTGTTGTTTATAATATTTTATCAGTGGTTGTGTTTCCTGTTTGTATATTTCCAATCTATTGATTATCGTCTCTCTTTTGTCGTCGTCTCTTTGAAACAATGCACCGCCGCAATGATCGCAAATGCCGTCAACCCTCGACTTCCTGGCACTTTCATGGAACATCTCACCACATTCAGTACAAGTCCATCTTCCCGTCAATCGATCCACCAGTGCTTTATTGTCTACAGAGAACTCAACAACGGCATCGATTTCAATACCCATCGTTCCTAATGTTTCTGTCAACTTAGCCGCTTGAATCTGTGTCCTTGGGAAACCATCCAGAATAAAACCTCCCGAACAATCTCCCTCTTTGATTCTTTCCTTAATCAAATTGATGACTAATTCATCAGGAACCAGGTTCCCCGCCTGCATGAAAGCTTGAACTTCAATCCCTACAGCGGTTTGATCCTTTACAGCTTTTCTTAATATATCACCCGTAGAAATCTGCGGAATACCGTACTTTTCTTTTAGCAGTTTGGCCTGAGTGCCTTTTCCTGCACCCGGCGGCCCTAAAAGGATGAGCCTCATAGGTCAGCCCCTCCGACCTTTCAACCTTCCTTTTTTAACAAAACCATCATAATTTCGCATTACCAGATGGGACTCAATTTGTTGCATGGTATCTAGCGAAACACCCACAACAATGAGCAAGCTCGTGCCCCCGAAATAAAATGGGATATTGAAGTACTTTATCAAATAATCCGGCAAAATACATACTAAAGAGAGATAAATCGCACCGTAAAACGTTATTCTTGAAAGAATCTTGTCAATATATTCAGAAGTCTTATGACCTGGACGGATACCGGGAATAAAACCACCCGACTTCTTCATGTTTTCAGAAACATCTATAGGGTTGAATATAACAGCCGTATAGAAATAACAGAAGAAAAATATCGCGCCAACAAAAAGCATGCTGTAAAACAAGTTTCCTGGAGTCAGCATTCCTGCCACTGTTTGCATCCACGGTTCATTGATGAATTGTGCAATCGTGGCGGGAAACATGATGATAGACGAAGCAAAAATGGGGGGTATGACTCCGGATGTATTTACTTTGAGCGGTAAATGCGAAGTTTGTCCGCCCATCATCTTACGGCCTACCACTCGCTTTGCATACTGAATAGCAATCCGTCTCTGCCCACCTTCAGTATAGACAATCGCACCGACAACAAAAATCATCACCACCAACAAGAGCAACATAACGAGAACTGGAATTTCTCCTGTCCCCATTAAATCCATTGATTGGAAAATTGCGGCAGGTGTACCGGCGACAATTCCTGCAAAAATGATCAACGAAATCCCGTTCCCAATGCCTCGCTCAGTGATCTGCTCACCAAGCCACATCAAAAACGCGGTTCCAGCGGTCAGAGTCAGAATCGTCATCACCCTGAACTCCCAACCAGCATGAGGAACAATCAATCCACCAGAGGGGCTTTTCATGGCCTCCAGTCCAACGGCTATCCCAGAACTTTGAACCATACTTAAAACAATGGTTCCATACCGCGTGTATTGGGTGATTTTCTTCTGTCCAGCTTCGCCTTCTTTTTTCAGTCGGGCCAGATACGGTGAAACCATTGTCATCAACTGGATGATAATAGAAGCACTGATATAAGGCATGATTCCCAACGCAAAAACCGACAAACGGCTCAATGCACCACCGGAAAACATATTGAAAAAACCTAATATCGTTCCCGAAGCTTTTTCGAACAGTTCAAGCAAAGCAACCGTATTGATCCCTGGTGTTGGGATATGCGTTCCGATACGATACACTACCAGCAGAGACAGTGTAAAAATGATTCTCCGCTTCAGCTCCGGAATCCGGAAAACGTTACCAAATGAATCCGCTCCGCTCATCTATAGAATCTCAATCTTTCCGCCCGATTTTTCAATTTTCTCGACAGCAGATCTACTGAATTTGTGAGCTGTAATAGCAATGCTTGTCGACAGTTCGCCATCGCCTAATATTTTTACGCGATCGATCTTTTGGATCAATCCTTTGGCTTTAAGAACCTCAGGGGTGATTGCATCTACGCCTGTGATTGCCGCAATTTGGTCCAAATTAACAACTTCGTATTCTTTTCTAAAAATATTTGTGAAACCCCTTTTGGGGAGACGTCTCTGAAGTGGTGTTTGTCCACCTTCAAACCATGGATGTGGCTTGCCGCCTGAGCGTGACTTCTGTCCCTTTTGTCCTTTACCACAAGTTTTGCCAAGTCCAGATCCAATTCCGCGACCGACTCGTTTTCTTGTTACTTTGGTGCCAGGGGCTGGTTTTAAATTCGATAACTTCATACTTTCTTATCCCTTGTTATAATGCTTTGTCGCGCATTCTTTCGCACTCTTTCGCTCCTCGAAGCGAAACCAGACCCTCGATCGTGGCCTTGACGACATTATGCGCGTTATTTGTTCGAAGGCACTTGGTCAATATATCCTTCACCCCGACAGCGTCCAAAACGGCACGCACAGCACCTCCGGCAATGACTCCCGTTCCTCTTGAGGCGGGTTTCATCAATACACGTCCGGCACCATAACTTCCAATCACTTCGTGCGGAATGGTTCCCTTATCCAGATTAACCGTCACCAGGCTCTTCTTTGCGCGTTCCACACCTTTTCGGATCGCCTCTGGGACTTCACTGGCCTTACCCAAACCCCAACCCACTTCACCGTCTCGGTTTCCAACAACAACCAGCGCGCTAAAGCCAAACCTACGACCACCTTTAACTACCTTGGCCACACGACGGATATTGACCACCTTATCGATATATTCTTGTCTCGCGTCCTTTTGTTCCTGCAATCCACACCTCCGCTAAAGTACGATCCGGTTTTCCGGCCGTGCGCTACATATGCGTTCAAAGCACTCTATTATTAGACCGCCACAAATCTAAATTGGGAATAAACCAGTCTCACCAAACTAGAACTGCACACCTTTTTCGCGTACCGCATCAGCCAATGCGCCAATACGTCCCGCATAAATGAAACCATTTCGGTCGCAATATACTTCCTTGATTCCTTCTTTAATTGCCTTCTCACCCAACAGACTTCCCACCAGACAGGCTGCTTTCACATTGCCGCCATACTTCATTTGCTCTTTAAAAGCGGGAGACTGGGTGGACTCTGAAACTAGCGTCTTACCCTGCAGATCGTCGATGATCTGAGCGTAAATATGATTGGCACTCTTAAACACGGTCAGGCGCAACTTGGTTTTATTACGTTGCACTTTCTTTTTGACACGTTGCTTTCTTTTCAGCCTTGCTTCATACCTTGCATTTGTTTTCATATTTTATCAGCCCTTGGACCCGGCCGTTTTGCCTGCCTTGCGAATGAGTTTTTCGTCGGAATACATGATACCCTTCCCTTTATAGGGCTCTGGTGGCCTATACGATCGAATTTCTGCCGCGGCCTGACCCACAGATTCTTTATTGATCCCTAATACTTTTACAATGTTAGCTTTCGAATCCACTTCAAAAGTGACTCCGTTCGGTGCGGGGTACTCTATGGGATGTGAATGACCCACATTCAAAACCAAAGTCGTCCCTTTCAATTCGCAGCGATAACCTACACCGACAATCTTTAAGGACTTATCAAATCCTTGCGTCACGCCGAGAACCATATTATTAACCAAACTACGAGTCAAACCGTGCAATGCCCGGCTTTGCCTGCTGTCATCGGGGCGCTCTACACGAGCTTCACCACTCTCTGACACAATTTTCATCAAAGGATGCAAATCGCGCTTAAGCTCACCTTTGGGGCCCTTGACTGTAATCTGATTGCCGTCGATCTTAAAGTCAACTCCCGAGGGAACGGGAATAGATTTTTTGCCTATCCGAGACATAACTTAAACCTTGAATTCTGCCTGATATTAATTATTAGCGGGCCTTTTAGATCCACCATCTACCAAACGTGGCCCAGCACTTCGCCGCCCACGGCTTTTTCTCTACATTTTTCATCGGTGAGCACTCCCGAAGAAGTGGTGATGAGGGCGATGCCCAAACCATTCAGCACACGCGGAACCTCGCCGGCACTCACGTAATTTCTTTTACCAGGGGTGCTTATTCGCTTGATTCCACGAATAACAGACTCACCCTCTTTATACTTCAAGTACACGCGCAGTATGCCCTGCTTACCATCTTCAAACACGCGATAATTTCGGATAAAACCTTCTTCTTTCAGAATCTCCGAAATCCTTGTTTTAAGCTTCGAACTTGGAATTTCAACGCGATCCTTTTTGACCATCAATCCATTACGGATGCGGGTAAAATAATCTGCGATGGGGTCCGTCATTGACATAAGCGATTAAGACTCCTGAATATAATGCGCTAGCTATTTGCTTTAAAGCGGCGGTTTACCAGCTGGATTTAGTGACGCCAGGGATTTCTCCCAACAATGCACGCTCTCTGAAACAAATTCGGCACATACCGAACTTTCTGAGAAACGCTCGCGGACGTCCGCAAACATTGCAACGGTTGTACTCGCGCACTTTGAATTTTTTTGGTTTCTCTGATTTGGCGATCAGCGATTTTTTTGCCATTTTGTTTTCCGGTGTCACCGCCTATACAAGCGTGACCAAGAGTTCAAGTTACTTCCTTAATGGAAGCCCCAAGTGAGTCAATAAACATTTTGCTTCTTCGTCGGTCCTGGCTGACGTACAAATTGTGATATTCATTCCCTTGATTTTATCTACTTTGTCAAAATCAATCTCAGGAAAAATCAACTGTTCTTTGATACCGATTGAATAGTTGCCTCGTCCATCAAATGCTTTCGGGGAAAGCCCTTTAAAGTCGCGAACACGTGGCAGAGCAAAGCCGACCAGTCTTTCAAAGAATTCATACATTCTGTCACCACGCAATGTCACCTTGACCCCAATCGGGAGACCTTCTCGCAATTTGAAATTGGAGATCGCCTTTTTAGCGCGGGTGATAATGGGCATTTGTCCTGTAATCGTTCGCAACTGTTCAACGCCTGCTTCAATCAATTTGGAATCCTGTATCGCTTCACCCAAACCCATATTGAGGACGATTTTCTCAAGCTTGGGGATCTCCATCACGTTCGTGAGACCCAAATCTTTTTGAACCTGTGCTCGATGTTTTTCTTTGTACGCTATTTTTAAATTTGTCATCATTATACCCTGTCCATCACCTCGCCGCATTTTTGACAAATACGTACGCGTTTTCCGTCTTCAAGTTGTTTGCGTTTGACACGAACACCTTTGCCGCATTTATCGCAAGCCAGCATCACGTTTGAAATATGCATCTTACCTTCTTGCTCAACGATACCAGGTTGACGAGACTTGCCATCACCTTTGGTGTGTTTTTTGAGCATGTTCAGCTTTTCAACTGTGATACGCCCTTCATCTGGATAAAAGGCCAATACTTTACCCTTTTTTCCTTTTTCTTTTCCAGAGATGACTTGCACAATATCATCTTTTTTAAGTTTTGTCCCTCTACCAGCCATTATAGCACCTCCGGCGCGAGAGAAAGGATTTTCATAAAACGCTTTGCCCGTAACTCACGAGCCACTGGACCAAATATACGTGTTCCTATTGGCTCTTTTGCCTCATTAATCAACACGGCAGCATTACTATCGAATTTTATGTATGTCCCGTTAGAACGTCTGATTTCTTTGCGTGTGCGCACAACGACCGCCTTCTTCACTTCACCCTTTTTAATGGGTGTGTGTGGTTCGGCCTCTTTTACTGCAACAACAATAATATCTCCAACACGAGCATATCGCCGTTTTGAGCCGCCCAGGACTTTTATACACTGAACCACTTTCGCGCCAGAATTATCTGCCGCTTCTAGAACAGTTCTCAGTTGAATCATTTAGCTTCCGCCTCTCCGATGATCTCTGCCTTTTTTATCATTTCCAAAAACCTCCAACGCTTGGTTTTGCTCAACGGACGGGTCTGGCAAATGACAACAAAATCCCCAGTATTACACTGATTTTTCTCGTCATGGACGCTAAACTTGCGTGTTCTTTTGACAACCTTTTTAAAGGTTGTGTCCATAAATTTCCGCTCAACGCTCACCATGACGGTTTTATCCATTTTGTCGCTAACGACGGTGCCCGTTAGGGTTTTGGCTACATTCTTTTCTTTCAAAAGATACTCCTGCCGGCTCAATACCGGTTATTTTTTAGCGGGGGCCGTTTCTGGCTCCTGTTTCTCATCTACCCCGGCACCAGCGCCCTGGGCCTTGCCTTCAAACTCTTGTTGAATCGTTTTGATTCGGGCAAGATCCCTGCGGATATACTTCAAGCGCGAAGGATCTTCAATTTTCCCGGTGGCGACCTGAAACTTCAGGTTGAAATACTCCTGAGACAGGTCCGCAATTTTATCGCTTCTTTCTTTTTCCGACAACTCTCTGATTTCTAGCGGCTTCATATTTCCTTTGGCTTAAGGGCATCTCTGCAAATGGCTTTCTACCATACTTAACCTGTTCATAAGGTTGCGAGTTGCCTTTTAAAACAATCTAATTATTGGCGGTTCCCTTAAATTTGTTCTTTTACTACAAAACGGGTGGAGATGGGTAACTTATGTGCGGCCAGCCGAAAGGCTTCCTTTGCTGTTACTTCCGGAACGCCTTCCATCTCATACAACATTCGCCCCGGCTTGACTACGGCTACCCAGAAATCCGGATTGCCTTTACCTTTACCCATTCGTGTTTCAGCGGGCTTGCTGGAAACTGGCTTGTCTGGGAAAATTCTCAACCAAACTTTTCCACCTCGCTTCACATATCGAGTCATGGCAATACGGGCCGCTTCTATCTGGCGGTCTGTAATACGTCCGCACTCGGTTGCTTGCAACCCAAAGGAACCAAAACTGACCTTACCCCCTCGAAATGCTACTCCTCGCATTCGACCTTTATGTCGCTTACGATATTTGACCTTCTTTGGCATCAACATGACACTACCTTGCCCTTTCTATATTCCACGGCTCACAGCGATTGATTACGCTCAGCTCTTTGCTTTTTCTGGAAGAATTTCACCCTTATACACCCAAACTTTTACACCAATCGCTCCGAAAGTCGTGCGCGATGTTGCTGTTCCGTAATCGATATCGGCTCTAAGAGTATGCAGTGGAACTTGTCCTTCGCGATACCATTCGCTTCGAGCTATTTCAGCTCCGCCCAATCTACCAGAAACCCGTACCTTAATGCCCTTCGCACCAAACCGTCGCGCCGAGGTCACGCTCTTTTTTACAACTCGACGAAAGGAAACTCGTTTCTCTAATTGCAGAGCAACATTTTGCGCTATCAAAGTCGCATCCATTTCAGCTCGACGAACTTCTTTGATATTTAGATTGACCTGCTTGCCGGCCATCATCTTTTGCAACTCTTCTTTAAGACGATCAACTTCAAGACCCTTTTTACCGATAATGATTCCGGGTCTGGCGGTATGGATATTGACTCTTACGCGATTCGCTGAGCGTTCGATCTCTACAAGAGAAACGCCTGCATGCGACAAACTTGCATTGATGTATTTGCGAATTCGCATATCTTCCAGCAGGAGATCGGCGTAGTCACGACCTGCATACCAGTTGGCACTCCAGGTTTTGTTAACGCCTAATCGAAACCCGTATGGATGAACTTTTTGACCCACGATAACCCCCCTAGGATTTTTCTTCTAAAGCCACCATCAAGTGGCTGGTTCGTTTTCTAATCGTCGTTGCCATACCTCGCGCACGTGGCATGTTCCGCTTCCAAGTTGCCCCTTGATTGACCGTAACCTTCGTAACGACCAAATCATCCACATCCAATGCCTTGTGATTCTCCTCCGCATTGGCAATGGCTGACTTAAGGAGTTTCTGAAAGATCGCAGCTGATTTTTTGGGGCTAAACTGAAGGATATTGACTGCCTTATTCACGTTCTTTCCGCGTATCATATCTGCCACCAAAGCGGCTTTTTGCGGAGATGTACGTACGTTTCTCAGTATCGCTCTAACTTCCATTTGCTTATTCTCTCGTCAGTTATATATTTGTAAGGCACCGTTTAACTACAGAACCTATTTCTTCGTCCTACCGCCGTGCATCTTGAACAGTCGGGTCGGAGAAAACTCTCCAAGCTTATGCCCAACCATATTTTCAGTCACAAATACGGGGATGAATTTCTTCCCGTTATGAACGGAGAAGGTATGTCCAACAAAATCAGGGGTAATCGTGGATCTGCGAGACCAAGTCTTAATGACTTTGCGCTCATTGGCCTGATTCATCTTCTCGACCTTTTCGGCCAAGCAATCGTCTACAAATGGACCTTTTTTTAACGACCTTGCCATAATGCTTCCGTAGTTAGGTTAAGCCTTTAGCGCTTTTTGCGCCGCGACATTATTAATTTACTCGACTGCTTACTGAGCTTACGTGTTTTAAGACCTTTTGCAATCTGTCCCCATGGACTACAAGGATGACGTCCACCCGAAGAACGCCCCTCACCACCACCCATTGGATGATCTACTGGGTTCTTTACAACCGCACGGACTCGCGGGCGCCAGCCTTTCCATCGGTTCCTGCCTGCTTTACCTATGGAGATGTTTTCGTGGTCAGCATTTCCGATGGAACCCATCGTGGCTCGACATCTTGAGTCTACCAGCCGTACTTCGCCGGAACCAAGCTTGATCGTCGCATAGGCACCATCTTTAGCCATCAACTGCACTGAGGCCCCTGCGCTTCTCGCCAACTGACCGCCCTTTCCAGGCTTCAATTCAACGTTATGAATGATGGAGCCATCAGGAATCATTTTCAAAGCAAGCGTGTTACCCAATCGAGCTTCAGCTTCTTCCCCAGACAACAACTGATCGCCTACATTCAAACCAGCGGGAGCGAGAATGTACCTTTTTTCTCCATCAGCGTAAAACAAAAGTGCGATTCGAGCGGATCGATTAGGATCATACTCTATTCCAGCGACTTTGGCAGGAATATTATCTTTATTTCGTTTAAAATCTATGATGCGGTATTTTTTACGAAAACCACCGCCTCTATGCTTGGACGTCATACGTCCATGATTGTTTCGCCCCCCTGAGCGAGACTTCGATACCAGCAGACTTTTTTCTGGCTCTGACTTGGTGATCTCATCAAATCCTGAGATCGTCTGAAAACGTACTCCAGGGGAGGTTGGTTTTAATTTTCTAATGGGCATTCCCGTTACACTCCTTCAAACAGTTCAATCGTGTCGCCATCCTTCAAAAGCGCGTAAGCCTTTTTCCAGTTCTTAGTGATGCCAATGCTTCGCCCAAAACGCCTTTGCTTGCCTTTGACATTGACGGTATTTACCGACAGAACAGTAACGTCAAAAATCTTTTCGATTGCATTTTTAATTTGTATCTTGTTGGCATCGGGGTGGACACTGAACAGAACCCTGTTGGTTTCCTGTTGCATGATCGTGCCCTTTTCCGTAACAAGCGGCTTTTTCAAAATTTGATAATGCTGTTCCATTAGCTGAGTCGCTCCTCAATTTTCTTCAACGTTTCCGGGGTGCAAACAATCTTATCATGATGCAGAATGTCTATCACGTTCAAACCCTCAACCAGCAGGGTCTTCACACCACGCAAGTTGCGAACCGCTAGTTCCAGATCCCGATTTACCTCATTGAGAATAAATAGTGTTTTACCCGAACTCTCCAACCGCTTCATCAATTCCAAAGCAGACCGAGTCTTAGGTCCGTCGATCTCAATTTTTTCTACAACGGAAAGTCTATTTTCTCTCACCTGATCGGTCAAGGCAGATCGCAAAGCAATCTTGCGCGCCTTCTTGTTCATTTTGAATTCGAAACTCCTAGGCGTTGGCCCGAATACTGTCATACCACCGCGCCAAATGGGTGATCGGGTCGTGCCAGATCGCGCTCGGCCGGTACCTTTTTGACGCCAGGGTTTTTTGCCGGAGCCATGCAGGTCGCCTTTGTTCGCAATGGTACATGCATTTCCGCCTCTTCTGGAGGCCAATTGCAAACGAACATACTGATGCACAAGGTCCTCTTTTATGGCTACGTCGAAAACCTCAGCGGAGGCCTCGACGGTCCCGATTTTCTGATTGGACAAGTCCAATAAATCCAGTACCGGCATCGTCTATCTCCCGCCCTTTTTGGACTTAATTATTTTTACGATTTGACCGTTGGGGCCAGGAGCCGCTCCGTTCAAAAACAATACATTTTTGTCTACGTCCACTCGAAATACCTTGAGGTTTTGTACGCGAACGGTTTTATTACCCATGTGTCCTGGCATCTTTTTTCCCTTCCAGACTCGTCCGGGATAAGTATGCATACCAATCGATCCACCGCCTCGAAATGCTTCGTGACTTCCGCGAGAAGCGGGAGCACCAGCAAAGTTGAATCGCTTCATTACGCCCGCGAAACCTTTACCCTTGGAGGTCCCAATGACATCAACCCGGTCGCCCGCCGCAAACAACTCTACTGTCAGCGGTTTCCCCAATTGATCGTCGTCGATCTCCTCATCACGAAACTCGGTCAGCAATCTGCCCGGCTCCACCTTGTGCTTATCGTAAAATCCTTTAAGCGGCTTGTTGGTATGCTTTTCCTTGCGCACACCATAGGTGGTCAGTACTGCTTGATAACCGTCCTTCTCAATCGTTTTTTTCAAGATAGGGACGCAACGTTCAACTTGAACGATGGTGACAGGGATGCAATCTCCAGTTTCGGAGAACACCTGAGTCATGCCAATCTTTTTTGCAAGTAGCGCTTCCATAGTTCTTTCTATTCGTCGGTCGCCCGTATTAGAGCTTGATTTCTATATCCACACCACCAGAAAGGTCAAGCTTCATCAAAGCATCAACCGTTTGCGGCGTGGGTTCTAATATTTCCAGAATCCGCTTATGTGTACGGATCTCAAATTGTTCTCGTGACTTTTTATCTACATGCGGCGATCGAAGCACCGTCCACCGGTTCCGTACTGTTGGAAGAGGGATCGGCCCCACGACTCGCGCACCTGTTCTGCGAGTGGTTTCAACAATCTCACTCACAGAGGAGTCCAGCAATTTGTGATCGTACGCCTTCAGCTTGATTTTGATCTTTTGATCGCTCATTACTCTATAATCTCACTTACAACGCCTGCGCCAACGGTTCGGCCACCTTCCCGGATTGCAAACCGGAGTTCTTTAGCCATAGCGATCGGAGCAATAAGGGTTACTTCCAAAGCCACGTTGTCTCCCGGCATTACCATTTCTACACCTGAAGGCAAGGTAGCTACTCCCGTTACGTCTGTCGTTCGGAAGTAAAATTGGGGTCGATATCCATTAAAAAATGGGGTATGTCGTCCGCCTTCATCCTTGCTGAGAATATAGACCTCAGCCTTAAATTTGGTATGCGGGGTAATACTTCCGGGCTTGGCCAAAACTTGTCCACGCTCGATTTCGTCACGCTTTGTTCCGCGCAACAAAATACCAACGTTGTCGCCCGCCTGCCCTTGATCGAGCAATTTTCGGAACATCTCAACACCTGTCGCTGTTGTCTTGACAGTGTCTCGAATTCCAATGATAGCTACTTCGTCGCCGACATTGACTACGCCTGTTTCGATTCGACCGGTTGCAACCGTACCACGACCGGAAATACTGAAAATATCTTCAATCGGCATCAAGAAAGGCTTATCAACTGGTCGCTCTGGAACTGGGAAATAAGTATCCAATGCATTCATCAGATCCCAGATACATTGGGTCTTTTCAGCATCTTCAGGATTTTCCAAAGCTTTCAATGCAGACCCTCTGATTACCGGAACTTCGTCGCCAGGGAATTCGTATTTATCCAAAAGCTCTCTGATTTCGAGCTCTACAAGGTCCAGCAACTCTTCGTCGTCTACCATGTCGCATTTATTCATAAATACGACGATCTTTGGAACACCTACCTGGCGTGCCAAGAGGATATGCTCTCGTGTCTGCGGCATCGGTCCATCGGATGCACTCACTACGATGATCGCACCATCCATCTGCGCCGCACCTGTGATCATGTTCTTAACATAGTCCGCATGGCCGGGACAGTCAACATGCGCATAATGACGATTTTCTGTTCGGTATTCTACGTGGGCGATAGCGATTGTAATACCACGTTCTCGCTCTTCCGGAGCTTTGTCAATCTGATCAAAGGGGGTAGAATCTGCAAACCCTTTTTTGGACAATACTACGGTAATAGCCGCTGTGAGAGTTGTTTTTCCATGATCGACATGTCCGATGGTGCCAACGTTCAAATGTGGTTTATCTCGGACAAATTTTTCCTTTGCCATTTTAGCTTACTCCAATTATGGTTTTAATTTTTATTCAATTGAGTTATTTAAAAATTCTCACGCTGACGCTTTACCACTGCCCGCGCCTGTTATCTTCGCAATCAATTCCTCGGCGACTTGATGTGGGACTGGCTCGTATTTGGTAAATTCCATTGTATAGTTTGCGCGTCCCTGAGTTGCGGATCGCAAATCTGTCGAATATCCAAACATTCCAGCCAAGGGAACTTCAGCCCGTATCACTTTCGCACCGGATCTATCGCTCAAGTCTTTTATTCTTCCACGTTTGGAATTCAAACGACCTATTACATCCCCCATGAATTCCTCAGGAGTCACTACTTCTACATCCATCACCGGTTCCAACAGTACCGGCGCGGCTTTTTTCGCAACTTCTCTAAATGCGAGAGATGCCGCCATCTTGAACGCCATTTCAGAGGAGTCGACTTCATGATACGACCCATCCAACAATGAAACTCGGACATCAACTACATTATAGCCACACAAGATCCCTCTACCCATGGCCTCTTCCATTCCCTTTTGTACTGCGGGGATATATTCCCTCGGAATGGCACCACCGACAATTTTATTCACAAATTCAAATCCTGCACCCGCTTCGTTTGGCTCTACCAAAACCTTGACATGACCGTACTGTCCTCGACCGCCCGTTTGCTTGACATATCGATATTCACCTTCAACCGCCTTGGTGATTGTCTCTTTATAAGCAACCTGGGGTTTTGACACAGACACATCCAATGCGAATTCTCTACGCATCCGGTCAACCAGAATTTCGAGATGCAACTCGCCCATCCCTGAGATTACCGTTTGATTGGTCTCGGGATCAACCTTAACACTAAAGGTTGGATCTTCTTGAAGCAACTTCTGCAGACAATCGGATAGTTTGTCTTGCTCTGATTTCGTCTTTGGCTCAATCGCGACCGAGATTACTGGCTCTGGAAAGGAAATCGTCTCCAAAATGATCTGCTTATCCTGATCACACAAGGTATCCCCAGTGAAAGTCTTCTTCAAACCGATCGCCGCAGCAATATCACCTGAACTGACAGAATCAACTTCTTCACGCTTATTGGCATGCATTCGCAAAAGCCTGCCCACTCGCTCGCGTTGATTCTTTGTGGAATTATACACATACGAACCACTCGTCAATACGCCGGAATAAATTCGCACAAAAGCCAGCTGACCCACAAAAGGATCTGTCATGATTTTAAATGCCAATGCTGACAAAGGCTGAGAATCTTCAGCTCTTCGCGAGGAAGGCTCTTGAGTGTTGGGATCAACTCCAACGATATCCGGGGATTCAATAGGGGAGGGCAGGTAACTCACCACCGCATCCAGCAACTGCTGAACGCCTTTATTCTTGAATGCAGACCCACAAAGCATCGGGGTAAAACGCAATTCCAAAGCACCTTTTCTCAGCGCGGCCCTGACTTCTTTCTCGCTGATCTCTTCACCGCCCAGATACTTCTCCATCAAACTCTCTTCTACGTCTGAAATGGCCTCTAACAAAGCATCATGATACAGAGCGGCCTGCTCTTTGTACTCAGCTGGTATTTCTACCGTCTCAAAGGTCTCGCCTCGATCCTTTTCTTCAGAGTACACATTGGCCTTCATCGTCACCAAGTCAATGATGCCGATAAAATTAGATTCGCTGCCAAGCGGCAATTGTATCAACACCGGGTTAGCACTCAATCGCTCGCGCATCTGCCCGACTACTTTAAGGAAATCAGCCCCTGCACGGTCCATCTTATTTACAAAACCGATGCGCGGGACACGGTACTTGCTGGCTTGCCGCCAAACGGTTTCTGATTGGGGCTCAACACCGCCTACCGCACAGAAAACACCCACCGCTCCATCAAGAACTCGCAAAGACCGCTCTACTTCTGCAGTAAAGTCAACATGCCCGGGAGTATCAATGATATTCACCTGACACCCACCCCAGAAACAGGTTGTCGCCGCAGACGTGATCGTTATTCCACGCTCCTGCTCTTGCTCCATCCAATCCATCGTAGCTGTCCCCTCATGCACTTCACCGATTTTATGACTGCGTCCGGTGTAATAGAGGACCCGCTCAGTTGTTGTCGTTTTTCCTGCGTCAATATGGGCAATAATACCAATATTTCTAATTTTATCCTTCGAGACTTTCTTACTCATTTCCTTGCTATCAAGCCTTCCTTTACCATCTATAATGAGCGAACGCTTTGTTTGCCTCAGCCATTCGGTGCACTTCGTCTTTTTTCTTAACAGATCCACCCGTATTATTATAGGCGTCTAATAACTCACCAGCCAACTTCTCCGCCATGGATCGACCTGGACGAGACCTTGCATGCTGAATCAGCCACCGAATACTCAAAGCCACCCGCCGATTCTCCTTCACCTCCACCGGCACCTGATAGGTAGCTCCGCCAACGCGCCGCGAGCGAACTTCTAAAAGAGGCGCAACATTTTCCACTGCTCTCTTAAAAACCTTTAAAGGCTCTTCGCTTGCTTTTTCCTGAATCATGTCTAGCGCGCTATACAACATCCGCTCAGCAAGGCTTTTTTTGCCCTGCTTCAATACGCTATTAACAAACCGAGCCACAAGAATATCATTGAACTTTGGATCGGGTGTAACTTGCCGCCTGGTTGCTTCTCTTCTTCTTGCCATTTTTTAGTTTTGTCTAGGATTTCTTGGGTCTCTTCGCACCATACTTGGATCGCGATTGCTTCCTCTTATCTACACCAAGTGTATCAAGGCTGCCGCGAACAACATGGTAACGAACACCAGGCAGGTCTTTAACACGACCGCCACGAATCATCACGATGGAATGCTCTTGCAAATTATGCCCCACGCCAGGGATGTAAGTAGTTACTTCCATTCCATTTGTCAACCGAACACGGGCCACTTTTCTCAGGGCCGAATTGGGCTTCTTTGGAGTTGAAGTATACACACGCACACACACTCCCCGTTTTTGGGGGCAGGACTTCAGGGCCGGACTCGCCGTTTTCTTTACTAGCTTCTGACGACCCGACCGGATCAACTGATTAATTGTTGGCAAAGCAAAACTCCTCTACTGACGAAAGACACTAATAGTCTGTGCCTCCCGGCGAATACGCACCAGTAGACAATAAAAACAACAGGTTAGCGCGAAAATAATAACTGGAATATGCGTCTTGAAAGTCAGTTATAATATCACTGTGGAATTCAGAGTCAAGGTAAATTTTCCTTAATTCTGCGTTTTTTTACTCAATTGAACCGCCCACTGCTTCTACCTCGTTATAATCTGTTGCCACCACCTCTGCGGCAACCTCTTCTAACTCGGGTTCTTCGATTCTTATTCCAGAATATGCACGACAACCAGTCCCTGCGGGGATCAGTTTGCCCATGATGACGTTCTCCTTCAGTCCTACGAGATTGTCACGTTTGCCACTGAGACTCACTTCTGTGAGCACACGGGTGGTCTCCTGGAATGAGGCGGCTGAAATAAAACTTTCTGTGCTCAGGGAGGATTTTGTGATTCCTAATAAAACGGGGACCCCTCTTGCTGGCTTCAAGTTGTTTTTAATGGCTTCCTGATTTCTCTGGTTGAAAACTTTCTTGGGTGTCTGATCGCCAATCAGGAAATCGGTGTCACCCGGATCTTCTATGATGAGATGCCGCAACATCTGTCTCACGATTACTTCAATGTGCTTATCGTTGATGGCTACGCCCTGCAATCGATACACTTCCTGCACTTCGTTGACGAGGTATTTTTGCAACTCGTTTTCGCCTAACACGCGCAGGATGTCGTGTGGGTTGGATGCGCCGTCCATCAATGGCTCTCCGGCGACCACACTGTCCCCTTCGTGGACGTTGATGTGCTTGCCCCGAGGGATCAGATATTCGAATTCTTCTCCAGTCTCGGTCGCAACGATAACTTTTCGCATGCCTTTTACAAATCCACCAAACTTCACGATACCGGATACTTCAGTGATGGTTGCTTGCTCGTGCGGTTTGCGCGCCTCGAACAATTCGGCTACACGCGGCAAACCACCTGTGATGTCTTTGGTTTTCGCTGATTCACGCGGGATTTTAACAATCATATCACCGGCATGCACCTCGTCACCTTCTACCACGTTGATATGTGCACCAGCGGGCAACAGATACCGCCGCAGTGTTTCACCTTTTTCATCTTTGATGGAAACGCGCGGTTGTTTCTTTTCGTCACGATGGCTGATAATGATTTTGGTCGACAACCCGGTGATTTCGTCAAAATCTTCTTTCATGGTCACACCTTCTACGATATCGCCGAAGGCCACGATTCCTGACGCTTCAGTCACGATCGCGTTTGCGTAAGGATCCCACTCGACCAGTGTTTGCCCTTCTTGCACTTCTTGTCCATCTTGCACTTTGAGTTTTGCGGCATACACGACGCTGAAGCGTTCTTTTTCCCGTCCGGTTTCGTCTTGAACTGAAAGACTGCCGTTTCGGTTCATTACAACCAATTCACCGTGATGGGTTTTGATAGCTCGAATGCCTATGTATTTGACGCGACCGCCTTTTTTGGTCTGCAATGTGGTCTGCTCTGCAACTCGACTTGCGGTACCACCGATATGGAAGGTACGCATGGTCAACTGGGTACCGGGCTCGCCGATAGATTGTGCCGCGATGACACCCACCGGTTCGCCTACTTCTACCCAACCCATTGTTGCAAGGTTTCGACCGTAACATTTGATGCAGATCCCTGATTCGGATTCGCAGGTCAATCCGGATCGAATGCGTAATTTTTCAACACTTGAATTTTCGATCAAATCGACGACCTTTTCATCGATCATGTCGTTGGCATGCACCAGGACTTCATCGGTGAAGGGATCCAACACATCTTCGAGAGCGGTTCTACCAAGAATTCGCTCGCCGAGGGGTTGAATGATCTCGCCGGCTTCTACCAATGCGGTGACTTCAAGTCCACGCATGGTTCCACAATCATCTTCATGAATGATGATGTCTTGTGCTACGTCCACCAACCGTCGTGTCAGGTATCCTGAGTTTGCGGTTTTCAATGCGGTGTCGGCCAATCCTTTACGTGCTCCATGTGTTGAAATGAAGTACTGAATTACTGAAAGTCCTTCACGGAAGTTTGCTGTGATCGGGGTTTCAATGATTTCACCGGAAGGTTTTGCCATCAAACCTCGAATACCTGCAAGCTGACGCAATTGCTGTGCCGAACCTCGGGCTCCTGAATCGGCCATGATGAACATGGAATTGAAATCACTGTCTTGAATTCCCGCTACAATACGCTCGTCTTCCTCTTCCAGCTCGCGGAACATTTCTTCGGAAACTTTTTCCGTCACGTGCGCCCAGATGTCGATTACCTTGTTGTAGCGCTCGCCGTTGGTGATGAGTCCGTCTCGATACTGGTTGTATACCTTGAGAACTTCATCTCGAGTCTTTTCTACCAATATATGTTTGGCGGCAGGAATCTTCATCTGATCAATCGAAATGGTCAGTCCGGCTTCGGTAGCAAAACGGAAACCCATTCTTTTGACACTGTCGAGCAGTCCTACTGTTTTTTCTCTACCTGCAATTAGGAATGACTTGGATATGAGATCAGACAGGGCCTTTTTATCCAATAAGCGGTTGACCATCGCGAAAGGCAATGCTTTGGGCAATTCTTCACCGAGAAGCACACGCCCGGTCGTTGTTTGAACCAACTCGCCTTGTATTCGCACCAGAATTCTGGCTTGCAAATCGACAGCTTCTGCATCGAATGCGGAAACGACCTCTTGTGCGTCTGAGAACACTCGGCCTTCGCCTTGCACTCCACCGCGTTCTTTGGTCATGTAATAACAACCTAATACGATGTCCTGTGACGGAACCGCTATGGGTTTTCCGTTTGAAGGAGAAAGCACGTTGTTAGAAGACATCATTAACAATTTGGCTTCTACCTGCGCTTCCATCGACAAGGGCACATGCACCGCCATCTGGTCTCCATCAAAGTCTGCGTTGAATGCGGTACAGACCAGAGGATGTAGCTGGATTGCTTTGCCTTCAATGAGTATGGGCATGAATGCCTGGATACCCAATCGATGCAGCGTGGGAGCTCGGTTCAATAGCACCGGATGCCCATCAACCACTTCTTCAAGCACTTCCCATACTTCGGGTCGTTCTTGCTCTACCATTTTCTTTGCATTTTTTATAGTCGCCGCGTATCCCTTTTTCTCAAGTCTGCTGAATACGAATGGCTTGAACAATTCCAAGGCCATTTTCTTCGGCAGTCCGCATTGATGAAACTCGAGATGGGGACCGACCACGATAACGGATCGACCGGAATAATCGACACGCTTGCCAAGAAGATTTTGACGGAACCGGCCCTGTTTGCCTTTGAGCATATCACTCAAGGACTTCAAGGGTCGTTTATTGGTTCCACGCAATGTTCGTCCACGTCTGCCGTTGTCAAACAAGGCGGATACGGCTTCCTGCAACATTCGTTTTTCGTTACGAATGATGATTTGCGGAGCTTTGAGCTCTTGCAATCTCTTCAAACGATTGTTTCGATTGATAACGCGTCGGTAAAGGTCATTGAGATCGGAGGTCGCGAAGCGTCCGCCGTCCAGAGGAACCAAGGGCCTCAACTCGGGTGGAATAACAGGAACCACTCGTAGAATCATCCATTCAGGCTTGTTGCCTGATTTCCTGAAAGCATCAATGATTTTCAGACGTTTGGAGTATTTCCTTTTGTTCATAACCGACCGTGTGGCGGCAAGATCTTCTTTAATTTTTATGACTTCGGCATCCAGGTCGAGAGTGCTCAGCAATTCCATGATGGCTTCAGCACCGATCATCACCTTGAGGGTGTCGGCAAATTCCATCTCAGCTTCATGGAATTCTTCTTCACTGAGAAGTTGTCCCCGGTCAAAGTCCGAATCACCCGGATCGATAACGACATAATTTTCGAAATAGATGACTCGCTCCAGGTCTTTGAGACTGATAGCAAGCACATGTCCAATTCGCGAAGGCAACCCTTTAAAAAACCAGATATGGGCAACGGGACAAGCCAGCTCGATATGACCCAGGCGTTCGCGACGTACTCTGGAAAGAATGACTTCAACGCCACACTTTTCACAGACCACACCCTTGTGCTTCATGCGCTTGTACTTGCCGCAATTACACTCCCAGTCTTTTACGGGGCCAAATATCTTGGCACAGAAAAGACCGTCGCGCTCAGGCTTAAACGTCCGGTAATTAATGGTTTCTGGCTTTTTGACTTCTCCATAAGACCAAGATCGAATCTTCTCTGGTGATGCAAGGCGCACCCGCATTGCATCAAAGACAATGGGATTCTTGGGCTTTTCAAAAAACATAAAGCTATCCACCAGGTTTATCTCCTTTAATTTGATATTAGCGCGCTTGAGTTTCGTGGCTCAAACGTATTATTCCTGATTCGTTCTTTCACACCAGTTCTGCGTACCAACCGCCAAAAGGAACAGTGGGGAAATTCCCTGACTGTTTCCTATTTGGGTGACTCTATCAATTCCACGTCGATTGCGAGACTCTGCAATTCTTTCACGAGGACGTTGAAAGACTCTGGCAAGCTTGGCATTAAGTTTGTATCCCCTTTGACAATGGCTTCGTACATACGTTTTCGACCTTCGACGTCATCGGATTTAACCGTCAACATCTCTTGAAGTGTGTATGCGGCTCCATAAGCTTCCAATGCCCATACTTCCATTTCTCCCAGTCTTTGTCCGCCAAATTGAGCCTTACCACCAAGCGGTTGTTGAGTAACGAGAGAATACGGACCCGTGGAACGTGCATGGATTTTGTCATCAACCAAGTGATGCAGTTTCAGCATATAAATGTAGCCAACCATTACTTTCTGCCTGAAAACCTGACCGTTTCGACCGTCAAACAAAACCGCTTCACCGCCTGTTGGTCGACCGGCCTTTTCGAGGATGGCGCGAACATCTGCTTCTTTGGCTCCGTCAAATACCGGCGTTGCCATATGAATGCCAGAAGCCTTTGCCGCCATTCCGAGATTGGTTTCAAGTATCTGCCCAACGTTCATTCGTGAGGGTACGCCCAAGGGATTCAAAATGAGTTCGATCGGGGTACCATCACCAAGATAAGGCATATCTTCTTCGGGTACAATAGTGGATACAACACCTTTATTACCATGGCGTCCGGCCATCTTGTCGCCCACTTGCAACTTTCGTTTCATCGCTACAAATACTTTCACCAGCTTGATAACACCTGGAGGAAGGTCGTCGCCTCGCTTCAGTCGAGCTACTTTTTCTTCCTTCATTGTCTGAAGGATTTTAACTTGTTCGATACAATTGCTTCCCGTTTCCTTAAAACTATCTTCATTGGCGACCGGGGAAGGAACTTCAATCAGGTTTTTGTAACTCAAACCTTTGAGCAGTTCTTCCGTAATCGTTTCGCCTTTTTTGAATTTTGCGGCTCCTACGGATGTCGATTTATTGGCAACCGTGCCAACCAGTGCCATACGCAGACGTTTTTCAGATTCGCTTTTAACAATTGCAATCTCATCATTGAAGTCTTTTTCGATCAGATCAATTTCTTCCGTCTCGATAGAAAGTGTCCGCGAATCTTTATCGACTCCCTTGCGCGAGAAAACTTTAACATCAATGATGGTGCCTTGAATACCCGGGGGCACACGAAGTGAAGTGTCCCGAACATCTCCAGCCTTTTCGCCAAAGATCGCTTTGAGCAGTTTTTCTTCTGGACTGAGCTGAGTCTCGCCTTTAGGCGTGATTTTCCCAACAAGTATATCATTCGCCTTGATACTCGCACCAATGCGAATGATTCCACTCGCGTCCAGATTTTTCAGAGCTTCTTCACCGACGTTAGAGATATCGCGGGTGATTTCTTCTTTACCTTGTTTCGTATCCCGCGCTTCAACATCAAACTCTTCGATATGAATCGAGGTATAAACATCCTCTTTAACGAGTTTTTCGCTGACGATGATGGCGTCCTCAAAATTGTATCCCTGCCAGGGCATGAATGCGACCAGAGCATTACGCCCCAATGCCAATTCACCCAAATCAGTAGAGGGGCCATCTGCTATGACATCACCTTTTTTTACAACATCGCCCGTTTTCACCAACGGTCGTTGATTGATACAGGTGTTTTGATTCGATCTTTGAAATTTGGACAGCGTGTAAATGTCTACATTCGAATCCATCAAGCGACTTCGAGAATTGACTCCGCGACCTTTTTCTTTTTCTGCGGTTCGGACAACGATACGTGTTGCATCGGAACTGATGACTTCACCGTCGTGTTCGGCAACAATGACCGCGCCAGAATCACTGGCAACAACCAGCTCCATGCCCGTACCCACCAAAGGGGCCTCAGCACGAAGCAGTGGCACTGCCTGACGTTGCATGTTGGACCCCATCAAGGCCCGGTTGGCGTCGTCGTTCTCAAGAAAGGGAATCAAAGATGCGGCCACACTGATCAACTGCTTGGGGGAAACGTCCATGTAATCGACTTTATCACTTGGCGTGAGGATAAAATCCCCACCCTGTCGCGCTGAAATAATCGATTCTTTAAAGTTTCCTTGATCGTCCAGCTCAGCATTGGCCTGCGCAATGATGTAGTCGTCTTCAATGATCGCGGTGTGAAATTCAACCTCTTTACCGGCTTTGCCGTTCACAACCTTACGATAGGGAGTTTCCACAAAGCCATAATCATTGACACGCGCATAGGTACTCAATGACGCGATGAGGCCAATGTTTGGGCCTTCCGGCGTTTCAATGGGACAGATACGTCCATAATGCGTGGGATGCACGTCTCGCACTTCAAAACCTGCGCGTTCGCGTGTCAAGCCACCCGGTCCCAATGCACTCAATCGACGTTTGTGCGTTACCTCAGACAAGGGATTGGTCTGATCCATGAACTGCGACAATTGACTGCTACCAAAAAACTCTTTGATCGCCGCAGTAACTGGCTTGGAATTGATCAAATCATGCGGCATGGTGACTTCCAGATGCTGTATCGACATACGCTCGATGATCGCCCGTTCCATTCGCACCAGTCCAACCCGGAATTGATTTTCCAATGACTCTCCAACCGCTCGAACCCGACGATTTCCCAAATGATCGATATCATCAATGGAACCGATCCCGTTTTTCAAATTCACCAGATGGCGCACTACACCCACCAAATCCGGCAAAGTCAAAAGTCGGTTTTCCTCGGGAATATCCAATCCGAATTTTTGATTGAGCTTGATTCGCCCAACCACAGATAAATTATATCTCTTGGCATTGAAAAACAGATTTTGAAACAGACTTCGGGCTATGTCTGCTGTTGGCGGATCGCCGGGACGCAAGCGTTTGTATAATTCGCGAATTGCGTCAATTTCAGACGTTACTTTTGCCGCAACAATGGTGTCGCGGATACTCGTATCGGGATTTTCATCATCAATACGAAGAATGCGGAATTCTTTAACACTTTGCGCTCTGAAAGTCGCAAGAATATCTTCGGTAATCGCTGTATTGTAGTCAATAAGAGCTTCGCCGGTTTCCTGATCAATCACGTCATCGACAATATACTTACCGAGCAGACTTTCGGCATCGATCTCAACTTCAGCGGATTTACTCATCCGGCCTAGTTTCTTTTTGATTACCGGCGTTACCTTTTTATTGGCTTTGAGAACAACATCATCGGTTTTTGGATCGATGACATCTTCCAACGTTTTAAAGCCCACAAGCAGGCTCTTGCTATCAATATAATATCGGCTCTCATCCCCTTTGCTGACTACCGAAATCTTTTCAATAGGGTAGAAAGTCTCAAGAATTGTTCGATTGTCCATCCCGAACGCCTGCAAAAGAATGGTCGCAGGCAATTTACGGCGACGATCGATCTTTACATAAAGGATGTCTTTGATGTCAAATTCAAAATCGACCCAGGAACCGCGGTCGGGTATGATCCGCGCTGAATAAAGAATTTTTCCGCTGATATGGCTTTTGCCTTTATCATGCGAAAAGAAAGCTCCTGGGGACCGATGCATCTGACTCACGATCACTCTCTCAACTCCGTTGATCATGAACGTGCCCGTCGGACCCATCATCGGCATTTCGCCAAGGAATATTTTCTGTTCCTTAACTTCACGGATACTGTTGATTACAACCTGAGGAACGTTTTCATCCTGCAAAATTTTCAGAATCTTGTCATCTACCAAAGTGCGCGCAGGGATAATGGTCTTGCCATTTTTCAGGCTTTTGACCTCCTCCATAATATGCTTGCCAAGGAGTGACTTCAGCATTTTTTCGTTGAGGTCAATACGCTCTCGATCATACAAAACCAGGCGCACCATGATTTTAATAGGATCGGCATAAGTCAGACCCTTTTGGCGGCACTCACTCAATTTGTACTTTTCTCGATAGCTTACTTCTTGCCCCGTTTTTTCGCAAACGACGCCAATCCCACCCAATCCGTCATATTCGCCCTCACCATTTTCCCACACACCAACCTCATACCCAACATATTCGATGAGCGCATTTATGTTAAGATCTGAAATGGGGAAAATATCCCTGAACACTTCTTCCAAGCCTCTGACCTTACGATCTTTTTGGGCAACATCCCATTGCAGGAAATGCTCAAAGGACTTTTTCTGAATCTCAATCAGGTTTGGAATGTCTATGACTGTCGGGATCTGGGCGAAATTTCTTCTTTTTCTTAAGCTACTATGCGCTCTTTGAGAACGGCTTTTTGACATAGGCTAGCAGGCCTTATAATGGAAGGGTTAACAAAAGGGCGTATCTAAAACTTCATCGGGCTCAACACAAAGTTTCTAACAGGACAAAAAAACAACAAGCCTCCAAAAGAATATAACACACAAATCACAAATAGAACTCCAGGACTTGCGCCCGGGCTATTTGCGATTCGTAAAATTTTCTTCTTGTCGTTATAAGATCCCCACAGAGACTGTGGGGATTCTTTATTTTATCCGAGAGAAACTTCTTAGTGTGAAAGCCAAACGACCAACGATAAGATTTACTTAACTTCGACCGTTCCACCCACGGCTTCAATCTTAGCCTTAATATCGTCAGCTTCTTCCTTTTTAACACCTTCTTTGATTGTCTTTGGAGCACCATCAACCAAATCTTTGGCATCTTTGAGGCCGAGACCAGTAATGGCTCGTACTTCTTTAATAACCTGAATCTTTTTATCGCCTGCTGCTGAAAGGATGACGTCAAATTCAGTTTTCTCTTCAGCTCCACCCGCATCACCACCTGCAGGAGCCATCATTACCGCTGAAGGTGCTGCCGCAGTTACTCCATATTTTTCCTCGAGTTCTTTTACAAACGCAGACATCTCCAAAACGGTCATTCCATCAATAAAAGAAACGACGTCTTCTTTCGTTACGGACATTGCAAATCTCCTTTCACTATATAAATTCTATAATTGTTTGAATTCAATTGTTTAAAATATCTGCCGGTTTTCAACCGGAATTTTTCTTATCGCGTACTGCGTCCAAGGTTCCCACCAATTTTCGCAACAGACTGCTGAATACGCCAACAAAATTTGTGGTCGGTCCTTGCATAACAGAAAGCATCTGCGACAACAGTACTTCCCTGGAAGGAAGATTCGCCAAATCTTTCACTTGTTGTGGAAGAATAGCTTTACCCTCAACAACACCGCCGATAACCTCCGGGGCTTTCTTGGGTCCCGTTTTAACAAAATCTGCCATAGCTTTCGCTGGAGCAACCGGGTCGTCAAAGCTCAAAGCCAACGATATCGGTCCCTTGAGGCTTTCACTCATCACCTCAAACTGGGTATTTTTTGCAGCTTCCCGCGCCAGGGTATTCTTTACAACTCGGAACTCGACCGAGCTTTTCTTCATATGTGCTCTCAGGGCGGCCAATTCGACTGCGTCAATCCCCTGATAATTGGCCAACACTGCGGACTTGGCCTTTACCAGAACCTGATTCAATTCTTCGACGGATTTAATTTTTTCTGCGTTGGGCACGTCTATTCCTTTCAATATCCTGCAATCAATATCCTGCAATGTACGGGCACGGCATTCCCCGTCAGTTTACGGAATGTAATTAACTCTGACTCCCAGTCCCATGGTGGTGGACAATGAAACTCCACGAACATACAGACCTTTGCTTGAAGAAGGCTTCATCTTAATCAACGTGGAAATCAAAGCTCCATAATTATCAGCCAAGTCATCCACTGAGAAGCTGGCTTTCCCCAGGGAGGCATGAATAATGCCGCCCTTGTCCGCACGAAAATCCACTTTACCCGCTTGAATTTCTTCAATGGCCTGACGCACGTTAAACGTAACCGTTCCGGTCTTGGGATTCGGCATCAAACCTCTAGGACCCAATACACGCCCTAATTTACCAACAACACCCATCATGTCTGGAGTCGCAACCACGCGGTCGAATTCCATCCAGCCACCTTGAATCTTATCAGCAAGCTCATCGCCACCCACATGCTCGGCTCCCGCTTCTTTAGCTTCGGCTTCCTTTTCGCCTTTTGCAAACACCAAAATACGAAATTTCTTACCTGTACCACGAGGCAGAACCACGCTACCACGAATATTCTGATCAGCCTTACGAGGATCAATCCCCAATTTAACGGCAACATCTACTGACTCGTCAAATTTAGCGTTCGCAGTCTCTACTGCCAGCTGAAAAGCTTCTTTCAACTCGTACTTGGCATTTCGATCTACTTTTCCGGCTACAGCCTTGCGCCTCTTAACCAACTTTACCATTTACTTGTCCTCAATCCCATTCAACCCTCCACCTTGAGCCCCATGCTCTTGGCGGAACCTTTTATAATATTGACGGCATTTTCCATATCGTACGCATTCAGATCTTCCATCTTCGTGCGCGCAATATCCTCTACCTGCCCAATCGTCACAGTACCCACAAACTCTTTACTGGGGTTGGATGACCCTTTAGCGATACCCGCCGCTTTCTTTAACAGCACGGACGCCGGAGGCGACTTGGTGATAAAGTCAAAAGACCTGTCTTTATATACATTTATAACAACAGGGATAATCATCCCCTCCTGCCCTTGAGTCTTGGCATTGAAGGCTTTACAGAACTCCATAATATTCACGCCATGCTGACCCAAAGCAGGACCGACCGGCGGGGAAGGCGTCGCTTGCCCGGCGGGGATCTGCAGCTTAATGAGTCCCGTCACCTCTTTTTTTGTCGCCACGAAAATACACCCTTTCAAAAAACTTTATCTATTTGCTCTCCGGCACTGCCGGGCGCACACATCTTTCGCCCCACACTTGCGATTAAAACTGCCCACCTCACTCAACCCAGCCAAGGTGAAATACCGGAAAGTTTCAGATCCACAAGCAAACAACCCGGCATCTGCCGAGTTGCCAAACCTAAACCAGCTCTATCTGCGGAAACTCCAGTTCGACCGGGGTACCGCGACCAAAAATCGAAACCATAACTTTGACTTTGCCCTTGTCGTGATTGACTTCGTCCACAACCCCGTTGAAATTAAGAAAGGGGCCATCAATAACACGCACACTCTCGCCTTTTTCAAAAGAAAATTTCGGCTTGGGTCGGGCGGATTCGCCTTTTACCTGCGACATGATCGACTCCACTTCCGCATCGGAAAGCGCAACAGGCTGACCACCCGCACCGGGAAATCCAGTGACCTTCGGGGTATCCTTAATGAGATACCAAATATCCTGATCCATCTCCACATTGATCAGAACATATCCGGGGAAAAACTTCCGCGTCGAAACTCTCTTCTTACCGGCGCGAACTTCCACCACTTCTTCCGTCGGTATCAACACCTCTCCCAAAGCGTCCTTCAGGCCACGCGTCTCAAACTGCTCTTCAAGACTCAATTTGACCTTACGCTCAAATCCAGAATAGGCATGAACCACATACCACTTTTTCGCCACAGATCCCCTTTACTTAATCAGTATCAATACAATTAAAAGAGACTTTGGACCGCCTTGGACAATAACAAATCCACGACACCCAAAAACAAGGCCATCAAAAAAACCGTCACCAAAACCACCATAGTGCCGCCCAAAGCCTCTCGTCTCGAAGGCCAGGTGACCCTCTTGACTTCCATCTTGACTTCGGATAAAAACTGAATTGCTTTGCTTATCATTCGCCTCTCTCAACGCATATTATACAGGCCAGGAGGGATTCGAACCCACAACCCTCGGATTTGGAGTCCGATGCTCTAACCAATTAGAGCTACTGGCCTTGGTTTTCCATCAATAACAGCGACCTTGGCCGACTGTCTTAAAGAAAACAAACGCCAGCCCGCCGCCTGCAAATCGGCGTCGATCTTTCGCCTTATTTTGTTTCCTTATGAGGAACATGCTTACGACAGAATCGACAATACTTCTTCATTTCCAACCTATGCGTCGTTGTTTTCTTATTCTTGGTAGAAGAATAATTTCGTCGCTTACACTCTTCACATGCCAACTGAATAATATCTCTCATCGCACCAGACACCCAAAGTTACTGCATTGCCTATAAAGACAACACGAATTACCAGCTTTCTGTTAAGCCCACGATCGGGATTGAACCGATGACCTCTTCCTTACCAAGGAAGTGCTCCACCACTGAGCTACGTGGGCACATTCTTTAACGAGCGCCTCTTAAACCGCCCTGACCACGCACGCTTCCAAACCCGAAAATTCAATACTGCGATACACACCTTCAAAATAAAACGAAGATGGAGCGGGAAACGGGACTCGAACCCGCGACCCTCAGCTTGGAAGGCTGACGCTCTAGCCAACTGAGCTATTCCCGCCTGATTCCGTTAAATCGGTTTGAATGGGGAGAGGAGGATTCGAACCTCCGAAGGCGGAACCAACAGATTTACAGTCTGTCCCCTTTGGCCACTCGGGAATCTCCCCTTAACCCTTCCAACAGAACACACAGCAACAAAAAAAGACAGAGCACACCCCGTTCAACCCGTAACCACTCCACATCAAAACACAAGAATCTGGAGCTGGCAAAGGGACTCGAACCCCCGACCTGCTGATTACAAATCAGCTGCTCTACCAACTGAGCTATGCCAGCCCAGCGAAATGGAAACTTTGGATTCTAAAGGTTTTACATGGTGCCTGTCAACCGAAAAGAGGATCCCTTTGTTTTTTTATTTTGGGGACTATCATCCGACTGTTTTATAAGCCATTATATCTGCCTGGCGGCAACAGGTGTATTCTATTTGATGGATGTTAACACGATACTTATTTTATTTCCAAATTATTTTTCATTATTTTTGGACAATTCGGTCGATGTTTACAAAAAAATTGGAGACTGAAAGCGAAAATTTTCTTTTTTGGTTCTTTTGAGGGTGTGAATTTATGATTTTCGGTGCTATTTTTTGGATTTTATGCTGAAAAAATTTCAGTCTATCGAAAATTTAGCGATTTCAAACCCTGTTCTAATGTTTTTGGGACAAAATCGATCAAATTTTTGCTGGAGGGGTCATATTCTGGCTTGTTACAAATCAATCGGGGAATCTGGTCTGGAACGAGTGCATTTACTCCCAATCGGGACAGGATACGCACCAAAATTTGAACCAGATGGATCGATACGCGCACTTTTCTTCGTTTTACCTGATAATAATGACACATTCGGTCGATCAATTCTTCAAATGTCATCGCTTCGGGCCCTGCCAGAACGATGGTTTCCTTAGAAATCTGTCCGAACTTTAAAGCTGTAACAAGGGCCTGCACCACATCATCAACGTAAACGGGCGAGAGGGTGCAGTTTTTATCACGGATGCAGGGTACAACCGGCCAACGCTGAACCCATTCTGCCAAACGATTGATGGGTTCCTTCATTCCAGGACCGTAGCATTCTCCGGGTTGCACTATCAGCCACGACAATCCTGATTGCTTCACTGCTTCTTCCGCCTTCAATTTGCTCAATGCGTATGCACCGCCATCTGCTTGCGCGGACCGGGTGCTCACAAAGATAAACCGCTTGACGCTTTTGGCAAGACAGGCGGACAGGAGGTTTTGCGTCCCTTCCAGGTTGACCTTGAAATAATCGGACTCGTTCGGGGAATGGGTCAAGGCGGCCAGATGTAAAACGGTGTCACAGCCCTCAACTGCGGGAAGAAGGGAATCTGGATCTGTCAAATCACCACAAACGACTTCGTATATCCCTTTTTCAAGCGGTTGCTGATGAACCAGTGCTGATATACTGAAAATAGCCTCATCCACCAATTTCCTTAAAACCAGTCCACCCAATCCACCGGAAGCCCCGGTCAATAAAATTTTTTGGGTCATTGGGTCTTACCTATCATAGACTTTGCCCTGTCTGCTATCTTTTCTCTCATTTCGGCTCTTGGTTTGTCTCAAAAGCGTTCATCTTTTTATTTCCTCTCTGTCGAAAGAGCGGGAATAAATTTCACAAGGTCATTCTAGCACCCTGTTCTCATTCATTGTCGCTTGTTCCCTTTTGCAACCTCGGATAAACTAATTGATATTTTGACCGTTACTTTTACTAACGGAATGCAATTTGAAAAATTTTAGCAGGCGCAGGTTCACCCTAAAACAGAATTCCCATTGAAAAATTACTTTAAATTCCAATATCCCCTGCTGTGCCTGGTTCTTTACGCTTCGCTGATGATCCTTCCGGGTCTTGCGGACTCTGTTTTGCAGGTCGATGAGGGGGCGGATACCTTTGTCAGCACGACCATTCTGAAATATGCGGTTCCCAAGCATTCCGACGAAACCAATGCAACGATGCTGTTTGCGGATGTCTATCAGGGACTGTTTGTTTACCGAACCTGGTTTCCTTATTATCTACAAGCGGGTTTTATGGAGTTTTTGGGTCCTTCCACTTTTTCGGCCCGACTCCCTTTTGCTCTCTGCGGAATATTGTCCATCGTCGCTCTTTATTATTTTGCGTTACGCATGACAGGTTCTAAATCGGTTGCGTTCTTTTCGGGATTTTTACTCGCATCCTCTGTTCCCGCTCTGCTTTTTTTTCGCACGGCCCGCTATGTGGGCTTGCCCATTCTGCTCACGCCCTTCCTGCTTTATCTCTACCTCAGATTGTATGAGAAGAAACCCTGGAATCCGTTTGCGTTTACCTTGATTTGTCTGGTTTACTTCCAGACCATGTATGTGGAATTTGCCGGACTGTTGATCGGGATTTTGGTTCATCTGTATTTGAATCGAAAAGATATTTTAGCCGAGAATATGAACCGCGTTTATTTTTCGGCGTTTGTTGTAGCGGCACTGACCATTCCCTGGCAAATCGCCATCATCCCGGTTTTTACCAAAATAACAGAGTTTTACCAAAATGCCAGCATTCTGGTCCAAAGCAATGCCATGTCTCCAATCACCCGGCTTGCGGGTTATCTGTTCCAGACCAACAATAATTTGTTTCCTTTTATCCTCATCCCTCTGTTCTGGCTCCAGCCCCTGCGCACGCATCGGAAAATCCTGCAATTGCCTTTGTTGTGTCTGGTAGGTATCTACTTGACGGCAACGGTTCATTCCATTCCCATGCAACAATATGTGGCGGGCGGTATCCCCTTGTTGTGCTTTATCATGGGGATCATTCTGGCAAAAGGTCTGAACCGAAAACCTGTTCTGCAAACTTTGATGGCTGTGACTTTGATCCTCAGCAATCTGTTTCATATTGGGCCGCTATGGATTTTCAAACCCGTTGTGGATAAAGCACGCGGTCTCTTTTCCGGACCGCGTCTTGAATCGGCGCATGATACCTTCATGCGGGAAATTTCTCTGCAATCTCACTTGTACGATTACGGCTATGAGATCGCGCACCGTTACCAGGGCCCACTCGATGCGATTGTGCATTTTTTTGCAACGCATGGAACCCCGGGTGACACTTGTTATATTGACAATGAAGCCGAATCGCTCACTTTCTATACTGGAATGAAAATGATTGACGACAGTGCGCTCAGCCCGGCTTCGCCTCCCAAATGGATCGTTTTGCGCGGGGCGCGCTGGCTCCCTGAAAATGAGATGCAGAAGAAGGACCCTGCATTGCAACAAATCATCAGCTCTCATCCTTACGAAAAAATTATTCTTTCTGCTTCAAAAATGCGCAACAATAATTCTTATGATATTCAAATCCGAAAACATAAATCTCCCGAAAATTCTGATAGAATACGCATCTACAAGCGGATTGATTGACCTCAACCAACCTGAATCGTGAAGCTCATCATACAAATTCCCTGTCTCAACGAAGAAGAAACGCTTCCTCTGACCTTGCGGGAACTGCCCAAGGAAATCGACGGCATTGATGTCATCGAAACCCTCATTGTGGACGACGGCAGTACCGATCGCACGGTAGAAATTGCCAAACAACATCAAGTCGATCATATCCTGCAACTGGGATCGAACAAGGGATTGGCCAAAGCCTTTGTGGCAGGACTGAACCGGGCTTTGGAGCTGGGAGCGGACATCATCGTGAACACCGATGCCGACAATCAATACAACGCCAACGATATCCCCAAACTGATTCAACCGATCCTCGATCAACGCGCCGACATGGTCATCGGCAACCGCCGTGTTGAAACGATCAAACATTTTTCGCCCTGGAAAATTTTTCTGCAAAAATGCGGGAGCTGGTTCGTTCGACAGATTTCGGGCACCGAGGTTCCCGATGCCACTTGCGGATTCCGGGCCTGGTCCCGTTCTGCCGCGATGCAGGTCAATGTCGTTTCCGATTTCACCTACACGATCGAAACGCTTATCAGTGCGGGCAACAACAATCTCGCTCTCGAATATGTGGACATCCGCGTCAACGAAAAATTGCGTGAGTCGCGCTTGTTTCCCAACATTGCGTCCTACCTGCAACGCACTCTTGTGACCATCATCAAAATTTATTCGATGTACAAGCCCCTCAAGGTTTTCGCAATCGCCGGGGGAATCACTTTCCTGATGGGTTTTGCCATTGGCTGTCGCTACCTTTATTTCTTTTTTCAGGGCATGACCGAAGGACATGTCCAGTCGCTCATACTTTCCGCCATCCTGCTCATAGTCGGATTCCAGATCATCATGATGGGAATCGTTGCGGATTTGATCGCGATCAACCGCCAGCTCCTCGAAGACATCCAGGTCCGCGTCAAAAAACGAGACATGGATTCAGACAAAGAAAACTCAAAAAATTAACTCAAGGTATTCATGACGGATTCTGAAAATGAACTGCGGGTCCTCGTCGTCGCCACCACTTTCCCACGCTGGGCAGGCGATGCCGAGCCACGTTTTGTTTTCGACCTGACCCAACGTCTCGCGAAAAAAGTATCCCTCTGGGCATTGGTCCCGCACGCTCCCGGTGCGGAAGAATACGAAACAATGGAAGGCGTGCGCATCATCCGCTACCCCTACGCCTACCCGAAATCGCAACAGGTGCTGTGTTACGAAGGCGGCATCCTGCCCAAACTGAAATCCAATCCCTCTGCAAAAAAACAATTGCCCGGTTTCCTGCTCGCACAGGCCTATCATCTATGGCGAACCGTCCGCAAACACAAAATCAACTTCATCCATTGCCACTGGATCGTGCCACAGGGATTCTTCGTTTCCCTGATCCACTCAATCACGGGCATCCCCTTCATCCTGACCGCGCTCGGCGGCGACGTTTACGCCTTTCAAAAAAATCCCATCGCTCGCGCCATCAAACGCTTTGCCCTGTCCCGCGCCTCGGCTTGCGCGGTGAACAGCCTCTCTGTCAAAGAAACCCTCGAATCGATTTATGCAGACGGGGTTTATCCCTACATCCCCAACGGAGTCGATGAAACGATTTTTTGCGCAGAGAAATATGATCCGCAATTGAAATCGAAACTGGGCATCGAAGGTCCCTTTCTGCTCGGCGTGGGACGTTTTGCGGAGAAAAAAGGATTCCGCTACCTCATCGATGCCCTGCCGAAAATTTTAGAGGAAGAACCTTCAGCGCGTCTGGTGCTGGTGGGGTTTGGTCCTGAAGAGGAAGCACTCAAATGTCAAGTGCAGGAACTTGGACTGACCGGGAAAGTCCTCTTCCCCGGCTCAAAATCGGGCGAAGAACTGGCGCGTTTTTACGCCACCGCCGATGTGTTCATCGGCCCCTCCATCATCGCCGAAAGCGGCGACACCGAAGGACAGGGCGTGGTGTTTCTCGAAGCCCTCGCCTCAAAAACCGCCGTGGTCGCCAGCGACGTGGGCGGCATCGTTGATATGATAAAGGATGGCAAAACCGGATTGACCGTGCCGCAAAAAAATTCACCGGCACTGGCCGAAAAAATCATCGCCCTTTGCAAAAATCCCGAGCTGAAACAAGAACTCGCAGAAAATGGCAGACGTCTGGTAGAAGAACACTATTGCTGGAACGCCATCGCCGAAAAGTATCTGAAGCTATACAAAACCATCAAACTTTAAAAATACAATTCTTCAGCTAGTCACTTTCCAAAAGGTGCCGCATTGGTTCCATCGACTGATGCAAGATGTCTATGATTGCGATCTGATCTGAAAGAATTTTATAGTAAATGGTGTGAGACCCCTCAAAGTAACTATAATACCCCCACCTTATTTCGTTTCTCGCCTGACCGCGCTCTGGATTATCCGCAAGGTAACGCATTCGATCACGCAACCTCCCAAGGTAAATACGGGTTTGGTCTTCCCCAAATTTTTCTGTGGAATAGGCCTTGATCTCTTTCAAGCTTTCTTGAGCATTGAGGGAAAGAACATACGTGCCCATATCAATCCATCAATGTTTGCATGAAAGTTTCCCCATCGGTGCTTTTTCCACTGTCTAGCTGGGCCTCTCCTTCTGCCAGCCTGGAGCGCAACAGATCGAGCTTGCTTTCTTCTACTTCCAGCAATCGCAACCCGGCACGAATGGCTTCGCTGGTGGATTCAAAACGACCTTCTTTGATCTTGCTTTCAACGAATGATGAAAAATGTTCGCCTAGCACCACACTGGTATTTCTTTGCATGACTACCTCTCCAAAAGTGTATTA
This sequence comes from Nitrospinae bacterium CG11_big_fil_rev_8_21_14_0_20_45_15, assembly GCA_002787235.1. Taxonomy (GTDB): domain Bacteria; phylum Nitrospinota; class Nitrospinia; order Nitrospinales; family VA-1; genus Nitrohelix. The sequence goes on along the minus strand of PCWG01000004.1, from coordinate 81,414 downwards.
TTAGATAATACACCTGAGTGACCAGTCTTGCAACAGATTCTCAATTGCCGGAAAAAGCAATTAAACCATCGCAAATCCATCCATTTCCACCGGGCGTTGCCCGGTGCCCGATCAGCGCGGGCTGGCGGCGATGTTGCCACCATCGACGGTGAGCACGCTTCCGGTCGTCTTTTCTGCGAGTGCCAAACTGAGAAATCCCTGCGCGACGTCGGTGTCGTAAACTTCTTTTTCCAGCAGGTTGTTTCGGAAATACTCATCGGCGGACAGGTTGCGTGCGGCGGCGCGTTGCGCGATCACTTCTTCGGAGAAAATTCCGGTGCGGATGCGGTCGGCATTGATGGCGTTGGAGCGGATGCCTTCACTGCCGTAATCGAGCGCGTACTGTTTCATCAATGCCATGACGGCGGCTTTGGGCAGTGCGTAGGGTCCGAAATTCTTGCCCGGATTGAAGGCGGCTTTGGAGGCGTTGAACAGAAGCACGCCTCCTGTTTTCTGGCGACGGAACAGACGAACGGATTCGGAGGCCATGGTCTGATGGGCGAAAAAGTTCAGCTCGAAACTTTGTCGCAACAACTGCGAGTCGATATCGGCAATCGATCCTTGCATGGCATTTCCGGCGTTGGAGATCAGGATATCGAGTCCGCCGAAAATGCGGGTCACTTCGCTGAACGATTCGCGAACCGCCTGCTCGTCGGTCACGTTGACGGCTCCGCAAGCGACGCTGACTTTGCTTTCTTTGCGGATGGTCTCGGCTACGGCTTCTAATTTTTCGCCATCGAGATCGCTCAGGAAAAGGTTCGCGCCCTGCGCGGCAAACAGTCGGGCTGTCGCGTAACCGATGCCACTGGCCGCGCCAGTAACGTACGCCACTTTACCCTGCAGGGTGGCGGGCTTGCTTTTGCCGAGTTTGGCTTGCTCCAGCGACCAGTATTCCATGTCGAACAAATCGCCATCGCCGAGCGGTTTGAAATCACCAATGCTGAAGGATTTGCGGATCACGTCCGCCGCGTGTTGATAAATATCTGCCGAGATTTTTGTTTCCTTTGCGGTCGTGCCAACGGTCAGCAAGCCGAGTCCGGCAACCAGAATCACACGGGGCAAACGGTCGAGTTCTTTTTTCTCGACTTCCTTCGCTTGTTTGTTGCCTTCAAAATAAACGTGGTAAGCGTCCATGTAATGTTCCAGCGCATCTTCAATGTCGCACCGCAAGGCCACCGGATCGCCCAGACTCTGCAAATTCAGAAGCAGGGGTTTCTGTTTGGTGCGGATGACATGATCGGGTGTCACGGTACCAATCTGCGACCAGATCGCGCATTCTTCACTGGATGCGAATTCACGCAGAACCTCATCTTCGCGATGATGCACGAGCCAGGACCGGCCCGAACGTTCGGCAAACAGTCCTCTCAATTTAGGCGCAATGGCCCGTAATATTTCATCGGGACTCATCGTCGGTGCGTCTTTCAAGGGCGTGAAGGCTTTCAGCGGTTTGCTGGCGATGTATTCCTCTGCCCGTGTCACGGCTTCGATATGACGATCGTAACTTTCTTTGGCGGTGTCGCCAAAGGTGAACAAACCATGATTGACCAGCAACAGACCTTTGACATCCGGTTTCTTCTCATAAACTTCGGCGGATGCTTTTGCCAGATCGAAGCCCGGCATGATGTAGGGAACCACGCCGATGCTATCGCCGTATATTTCTTTGCACAGTGCTTCGGCATTGGGCTGATTGGCCAATACCAGCGCAGAGTCGGCGTGCGAATGGTCGATGAATTTATGCGGCAAAAAAGCATGCAGCAAGGTTTCAACCGATGGATTGGGTGACGACGCATCAAGCAGATGAGTGCGTTGTTCGTTGACCATGTCCTCGTCGCTCAGGCCATCCAGTTTGCGCAATTTGAGCAAATGGTCGAGTGTGACGCCGGGCAAACCTGCGGGAAGCAGGGTGTCGAGATCCCAGCCACTGCCTTTAACGTACAGCGTGTTGACTTGTTCCCCAACCTTATTGGTCGCCATGGATTTGACCGAGGTGTTGCCGCCGCCGTGGAGAACCAATGCGGGATTTTTACCGATCAAACGCGAGGTGTAAACGCGGAGGGCAACGTCTTCTGAACAATCTTTGTATGTTTCAATCGCCGCTTTTGCGTCGGCATCGTTCCATTCGTTCTGCATATTTTTTCCGATCCAGTTAAAATGACGTGGGAGAGTGGGACTCACTCTTCAAATGCGATACTAATTTATACCCGCAAAGCAGGGTCAAACACAATAGGACAATGGGGGGGCCGATGCACAGTGCCCAAGGATAACCAAATCGCTTCATATAATACCACCAGAAATTAGGGGCATTGACGGCCAATCCCCACCGCAATGCCTCGGCGACGTCTTTGCCCGCAAAACGGGTGCCCTGCAAGGCCATTTGCGTGCGCTTCTGCAGTGCCGCTTCATCACTCAAACCGCGAACGACTTCTGCCAATTGATGCCATTGACCGATCAAGGGCGTGTGCGCCACATCGTACAACAACAATGGCTCGAATTCGGCCGATTGCGTCTGCAGTTGATAATAGTATCGCGCCATATTGACAGACACCGCCGGAATCTGGATCAACGCGCCAACGATCACCGCAACGGCCATGGCTTTGCGAAACCATCCGAGGCGAATTTCTGCAAGGTAACCGGCGGGCAAAATCCAGAACGGGACAACGACCAGTAGCAACCTCGGTCCCCAGCTCATGCCGCCAAACCAGCTGTGCCAGAATGAAAATAACAGGACATGCGACAGGATCACCCACGCGATTAAAAATGCCATTTGAGGACGCTTGCGGAAAAGTGCGGGTACTCCCAAACAGGCGAGAATCAAAACCGGATTGTATAAGAACACCGACTTGCCGGGTGAAAACAGCATGCCCAGGAATCCGGTCCAGAAATGCGGGACCATTCCGCTTTCGTAGCCTGTTTCCAAAGCGTCGCCAAAACGCACATAATTGTAATACAAAAGACCTAAACCAAAACCGATCACCGGAATCAGGAAACGCAGGGCTTCGTGCAATCGTTCCAGCCATTCCCGCCCGGACCTTGCCGTCCAAAAGGCGTAGACAACGAATCCCGGCAGGGCGATTGCGGTTGCGGATCGCAAAGACAGGGCCACTCCAAAAAAAACACCCGCCCAGAGGCTGAGTGCCTTTCGATCCCACCTGCGATCATCCGTCAGGCAATAGGCCGAAGCCAGCAGGAACAGAGAGGTCGCAGGCTCGCTCATAAACTCTTCGGAATACGGCCAGGCGATGGTTCCCAATCCGAATCCAAGACTGAGCCAACAGGCCACCTGCGAGGGAAAATACAGTCGCCGTAACGCAAAAAAATAGAGGAGGACACAGGTGAGGGGCGTCACGATCACATTGAACAGACTGACAGTGAATCGCGTCGCAAACACCGGATCGATGCCCAACACCATTCCCAATCCCTTGCCCAGAAGGTACAGCGGCAAGACCAGAACACTCATTCCCAGCCCGTATTTTGAGTAGTATTTTTCCGCCAGCGGACCCGCGACATGTTCGGAGAAACTGATGCTTTGATGTTCGGCAATGCTTTGCGTGAGCAGAAACATGGTTTTGCCATCCGAACTCTGGATGGAACCCTGAGCAGTGAGCAGGTACAACGAAAAAAAGAATACGAATATAAGGGTGGGTAAGGAAATTTCTTTAAAGGAAGGCCTCATTGATTTGCAAAGAGGAAATTGTGGAAGCAGGAATCATTCCCCGCGAAAAGGTTGGGCCATTGCCCGAAGCACGCAACAGACGCTACAAAAAATACCGACAGATTCACTCCCGCGCTTTGTGCAAGTTATTTTTTGACTTGCCATTGACCCGTTTCCAGTTGGATCCATTCACCAGAGAGGGCTTTGTCGCGATTGAGTCCAGCAAAAACTTTCTGGACTTTGGGCATGTCGTCTTTTGCAAAATTTTCGTTTGTGTCGATGATCCTTTGCAGGATGATGAGCCGGCTTTTGTTTTCTTCCTCTATGATCGCCTTGGCGAATTCGACAAATTTGGGATCGTCTTTTTTCGTGCATTGAATCGCCAACAGGGCGACCAATCCATCGTTGCCTTCTCCGGCACAGGATTCTTTTTTGAACATCTGGATATCGTCATGATTGAACTCTTGCCTCTGCCGGGCGCGAATCGCTTCTTTTTTTCCCTTGGGAATTTCGGCAACGGTTATCAACGCCCCCTCTTCATCCACCGAACGAACGGAAGCCAGAAGTGCCATGTCGTTGCCAATTTCTTCGTAACTCCCGAGGATTTGATTTTCCAGCGCGGTCTTCTGATCGACCACCGTCACATCAACCGACACCAAGGGTCCGCCGCAAGCGGAAAGGATGAGCAACATAAAAACGCTGACTGATATTTTTTTAATTTCCATAATTAGCACCCGGTTAAAAATGCAAAAACTTTCCTTACATTATCAGCAACCCTGAACTCTTTTCTTCAAGTGTATTGTCGCCCTCATGAATTTGCTCCATCCGCCCATTTTTTCAAAACAAGTGCCGAGTTTTTTGATCCGAACGATATGCAATTGCTGATCGCAATATCAACGTTTGCCTCACGCCCTTGATTGGCAATGTAATCCATGTCACATTCCGGGTCCGGATTTTCCTGATTGATGGTCGGCGTCATGAATCCGTTTTTCAGCGTCAGCGCGGTCACCGTGACACCCAATGCACCCGAAGCTCCCTGCGGATGCCCAACCATGGATTTGGTGGAACTCGCTGGAACATTGCGGCCATTGAATGCCTGTTTGACCGCCATCGTTTCGATGCGGTCGTTCAATTCCGTTGAGGTGCCGTGCAGGTTGATATATTGCACATCGTTTTTATCGACCTTTGCATCCTTCATCGCCAGAGTGAGGGCGCGGGTCGATTGCTTGCCATCGGGCATGATCGCAACGCGATGATAAGCGTCGCAGGTCGAACCGTAACCAATGATTTCTGCATAGATCGGTGCGCGTCGACGCTTGGCATGTTCCAGTTCTTCCAGAACCAGCATCCAGCTTCCCTCCCCCAGCACAAAGCCTTCCCGATCCTTATTGAAAGGACGCGATCCACGTGTGGGGTCATCGTTGAAGTGAATGGGATTGACCTTCATGCGCTGGAATCCACACATCATCGCGGGGGTCACGCAGGCCTCCACGCCACCCGACAGGAACCAGTCTTCTTGTCCGAACCGAATTGCGTTAAACGCGTAACCCATGGCATCGGTCGAACTCGCACAACCATTGGCGATCACGTGGCTTCGACCCATCAACCCGAAATACATCGAGATTTCGCTGGAAAGCATCCCCACCAGTGAGTTGGAAATGGCGTAGGGACTGATTTTATGTTTGCTTCCGGTGAAATAAATTTCAAATTGTTTCTCGGAAAAATCAAAGCCGGCACCACCGCTCCCGACCAGAACGCCCAGACTTTCAAAATCTTCTTCGCTGAAATCAGCAAGATCAATTCCCGCATCCTTCAAGGCCTCGGTTGCAGAGGCAATGGCCAAAGGCACGGCGCGCGGCAATTTGTTGAGATCACCCCGCGAATAAAGCTCAGTGGGGTCAAAATCTTTGACCTCTCCCGCAATCTGGCAAGACAATTCACCAGGATCAAAACAACGGATTCGGTCGACACCGCTTTTCCCCTCGCAGGTATTGCGCCAGAAATTTTTGATTCCATTCCCATTAGGGCTCATGGCACCTAATCCTGTGATAACGACCCTTCTAGGAAACATGCAAATCCAAACTTTTCTCAAATTGATAAGCGATGCATCAGAGATGCTTTAGCAAGCGGTTCTCCGATTCCAATTCCAAAAATCCTCACGCAGGATTTTCATACAAGCTAACACAGAAAGCGGTGTCTTTTAAAACCTCATGGTAACACAAGCCGCCCGCCAAACGGCAACGAATAGACCCGCAAAATGATGGACCTTTGCCAGTTTCTAAAGACAAACTTCCATATCCATTCCGAGGTTCTACCCGCTCAAAAAGAAAAATTCAGCACTTTTATTTTATGGCGTCATCCAGGACTCTGCGCGAGATTCCCGGTCCTTTATCCTCTACAAGAGCATCGCGCAAGCTGATCTCTCTTGCGCTCAAACCTTTTTCCTGCCAGCGACCGGGAAAGGTCTCCGAGAAACCTTTTTTGAATACTCCGGCGGCCAGCTCAAAAGGAATTTCGATTCCTAACAATTCACGCAGGCTGATGGTTTGCTCCCTCAAAATCTCAAGATTTCTTTCTCTCGTCTGGAGATCGGGGAACTCAAACAACGAATTCGTAAATTCCCGATCACAATCCAGCAGAATCGATCCTTGCTGTAAAAAAGCCCCTTTCAGGCGCCGTTGCGCCCCGCCTGTCAGTTTTTTTCCCTGCACCGCAACTTCATGTCCGTTCAAATGTGCGAAACAGGCCGGAGAGCGAAATTTTTCCTTACCCTCTGTCTTCTTTGTCGAGCGCGGGGCATGAGGGGTGTTTTTGACTCCCAGAAGTTGCAGGGATTTCTCGACCGCCGTCGCCACCACCGCATAGGCTCCTTTGAGACTGGAGGGGAATTGCTCGTGCGGGATGGGTACGGTCAGACTGTAGGTCAATTCGTTTTGATGCGCCATCGCGCGCCCCCCGGTCGGACGGCGGCTGATGGGAATATTCAGTCTTTGACAAAGCTCGCTGTTGATCTGGCCTTTTTCTTCCTGAGCATAACCCAGAGTGACCGCCGTTCCCGCCCAGCCGTAAATCCGAAACGTGGGACCGGAAATCCCTTCGTTGCAGGCCTGCAAAAGCGCACGATCGGTTGCCATATTCACCGGACCCGCCATAGGGCCGTCGCAGATCAATCTCCATTCCATCATAAAAAGTTCATTCCTTATCTTCGGTCACAGCTTTTGCGGATTGAATCCGGTACCGTTTCGTTTGTAAAATCAGAGTACAGATGGAATCGCGCGAGATGATATTTGGCTTTGACTCAATATGCCCCATCCGTTAACCTTAGGCACGGACTGAGCACACATTAAAAAACACATCAAACACTTTTCATCGAGTTTCCCTTGCACTCTTTCAATCTTCTCAAATTGTTGGTTCTGACACTGTGCTTGCTGAACGCAAGAGTCACGCTGGCCTACGAACACCAGCTCACTGAAAACAACGGCAAAAAATGCCAGAGCACCTGCCACGATCCCGAAAAAATCATACAGGCAAAACGCGACCGCACCGAACGCCCGCAATGCAAGGCCTGTCACGTCGGCATTCCCAAGCGAACCCAGTCCAGCCCCTTCGGAAACCTTTCACTGCAAAGAATCGCTGTCAAAGATAAGACCCCTCATCCCAAACTCAAAGCAGAAAAAGCCCCGGCCTCGAAAAAATCGAACACCGCTCCCGGTTTGGAAGATATGGTGTTGATCCCCGCAGGAGAATTCATCATGGGCTCCAACGAGAGATGGGACGACGAAGGCCCCGAACACATCGCGCGAACCGACGCATTCTATATTGATCTTTATGAGATCACCAACAGCAAATATAAAATTTTTGCGGAAGCGACTTCCAGAGAAAAACCGTACCACTGGCCCAAGGGCGAAATCCCCAAAGGCAAGGAAAATCACCCGGTCGTCTACGTCAACTGGTTCGATGCCGATGATTATTGCAAATGGGCGGGGAAACGACTTCCCACTGAAATCGAATGGGAAAAAGCCGCACGCGGCGAAGACGGGCTGATCTATCCCTGGGGCAACGAGTGGAAGCTGGACCGCTCCAATCACCCCTACAACTATTCCACAGGGACCCAGCCGGTAGGAACTTATCCCAACGGGAGAAGCCCATACGGATTGTACGACATGTCTGGAAATGTCTGGGAATGGGTGGACAGCTTTTATCTGCCGCACCCCGGCAACACCGTTATGCGTCCCGAATACGGCGAAGACAAACGGCTGTTAAAAGGCGGCTCCTGGTTCGACTGCCTGTCCTACGGTTGCGGATTGAGCGCACCCACCTTCAACCGAAGCTTCTTCACTCCAGAAGTCCGCAACAACAGCTTTGGCTTCCGGTGTGCCAAGACACCCTAATCCTAATGCAGGTGTCCACAATCGACCCAAAGCGGGTATTCTCATGAAGAGCAAAAATGCCATTACTGAGAATATGTAAATCAGGCCAATCTTCTCCCTTTTATTGTTAAAATGTGAAGAAAGAAATCTGCAACCAATCAAGGTATTCGTTCTAAATATGTATAGTTAATCAAAATTCTAAAATTGGGCTGCTTTTGATGTTCTCTAAAGGTAGTTAACTGCCCAAAACAAGGGCAATATCTTACTTTACAAGGAGTCGGTAAGTGGGGATATGCAAGTTAACTGGTAGGCAAGGAAAATTTGTAAAATCACATATTATTCCAAGGGCTTTAACAAGGCCAACAAAGCTAGGAAACAAATTTATTCAACCTGCACTTTCAATTGACAAACGCTATATCAAGAGAGCTGATAGCTGGTATGACAAAACAATTGTTATAAGAGAAGGCGAAGATTATTTATCCGATATAGATTCCCATGCGATAGAAGAGCTACGAGCTTTAGGGTTGCTTTGGTCAAGTGATAAAATAAGACAGCCTGCTACTAAGTCAATTTCTGAATTGGCAATTGTGGAGTTTAATGACCCAACAAAAATTAGAATATTTTTCTTAAGCCTTTTGTGGAGAGCGGCAGTATCGTCTCTACCGGAATTTAAAGAAATTGAATTAACTCTGAATGATATAGAAAGACTAAGGAAAATCATTATTAGAGAAGTAGATGATCAATTAAGTTTCTTCCCGGTTATTCTCATTCAACTACCTATAAAAGGACCTACACATAATTTTGCCTCAATTAAGCAACAGGTACAGGTAGGCACAAATAAAAGGGAGGTTTATCGATTTTATATGGACGGTTTAATTGCTCATATACACCTTAGCAATCCAAATCTAGCTATCTTAAAGAATCCAGTTCCATGTAATCACCCTATGTTTGTAGGAAACAAACAGACTATTGTTATCCAAGTAGAAACGGAGCATTCTTTTCAGATCAATAATTTGGAAAAGCTTATAATTGGTTACTAATTACTCATCGCCGAATGTCAGCTTTTGTCCAAAAGACGACGTTAGCAACGATTTACATTCTCAATTCTTGCCCGCACAATATTAGCTGACTGCATGTTGGTGAGGGTTCGGATTCTTTAGCTCTCAGCTTAATGAGTGGGAGTTAGAACTCAGGCGTACCCCTTTTGAAAAAGGGGTTATATCAATCCGGCAGTGCCTCTTTTTATTTGCCGATGATTTTTTTGACATGACAGCGGTCGCAGTTCTTCTTGGTCGAAAAGACGTTATCGTTGTTGTGGCATTCTCCGCAGTATTTCCCCTCATCGAGGGTTTTCATCGTCATTTCTCCATCGCTATCGGCATCACCTTTTCTTTTCTGAAAAATACTGTAATGACAATCTCCGCAGTTGAGTCCTGTAGCCATATGAGCGTCGTGACTGAACAGGACTGCTGGATAATCCCCTGTGTCTCCATATCGCAAGACATCGGGTCCTCTCGCAGAACTCAACTGTGGGAGTGCGAACCAGATAGCCGATAAAAGAAGCAGAAAGCATACACGCTTGATACTTGATACCGCGCCTTTAGGCTGTTTTGAGGTTTTTCTCGATAGCTTTTTCATCTTTGCCATAAGAATTGTATACAATTACGGGGATTTTCAGGTCGCCCAGATATTTTTCAATCAACGGCTCGACATCGCTCCACTCCAGCCCCCCGACTCCGGTAGCCAGTCTTGGCAACGCGATTGATTTGATTTCTTCCTTCTCAATGATGCCGCATAATTCCTTAAGAGCATGATTGATATTTTTCAGGCTCGCTTTCCCGGGGTGAACCTGATTGGCGAGGGCAGGTTCCTGTGTCATTAAATTGATAACGACCTTCTCTGGGCCAGCCCAAAGCCAGGCATGTCCGGATTTTGGATTTTGCTGAAAACAGTAATGGCGGAAATCCTGCGCCATGGCAGGATAACGCTCTCGCAAAGCCAGTGCCAGGCCTTGGTTAAAGTGATCGTGGGGTGCAATGCCGTGAGCAATTGCATGCGCTTCGCTTAAAAGGATATCGCCGTGAACCTTAGTAATCATATTTGAGCCTCAATTGTTTTGGATTGAATTCATTTAAGCATGTGCTTACGTAATTTTTTGATTGGATTGCTACTATTAATAAGGATCAAATTGTTTTGGGTTTTATTCCCTTTTTCTACTTTCGCTGGATTTCCATTTATAAAATTATTTTTACGCTCTTCTGGAAAACCGGATGAATTCCTGGCGAAAGAATACCCCCTGTTGGCCGAAAGTCGAGGTTAGCAACGTTTTGCGTTTTCGATTTTTGCCCGCACAACCTGCGCTTGCTGTATGCTAAAGAGAAGTACCGGGTGGGATTGTTATGATCCCCTTCTGGTTTAGCAAGAGTCTCTCCTCATTTTTTCGATATTTTTGCTGGATGCCCGGGCTTCTATTGGCGCACCAAGTGCCCTGGAGCCGGGATTCCCACCCGACGAACAGTAAAATACGAGGGTATCAGATGCGCACACCGGATCGCCGGGAATGAAAGACCTCAACGATAAAAAAGAAACTCACCCCAAGCAACAGGTGGTCTACAAGTTCATCCTGCTTTGCGCCCTGCTTCTGGGCTATTTTTCTTACCTCAGCTACCAATACAACTTCGTGACCGGCGGGATTGCTTCTGCGCTGACATGGACATTTTTCGTGCTCTGCACCCCTATTGCAGACGCCGGTTTTTTGATCGACTTTCCACTCCGGCTTTTATTTGGCGTGCGTATGCTGATTTCGGAAATGGTTGTCTGGGCTCTTGCCATCTCAATCAATACGATTTCACTGCTTTATTTTGCTGAATATTACCAGACCACGGTGCTGACCCAACTGTTGCACACCATCCTTACCGTCCCGTTTCCCTATTGGGGTGTGATATTGCTATCTGTGGCCGGAACGTTCCTCTCCATTCAATTTGCGGATGAACTGATGGACGTTTTACACCATCGGGACAGGGAGTTTTTTCACAAACACAGCTTCAAACACGAGATCATTATCATTGTGTTTTTCATCTTCATTATTTATGGATACTACAAGCTCATCGCTTCACTGGGCATAGAAAACCGTTTCTAAAAGCAGGTGAAGGCGGACTGATTTATCCCCGAGGGCAACGATTGGAGGAGTGAGAGAAATCTATAGACATTTGTAAAAACATTCAACTCATTCCGAGGAAGTTATGAACAAGAGGCATCGAATACAGTTTCCAAGAACAGAATCATTGGATCACAATCAGGATGAAAGCTATTTCTACCTTGATGGAGCCAGTAAAAGGAGAAAGATAAGGTTCCACGACTACGACGAAATTTATCAGGTGCCGGGTTTGTATGAGCAACTGTTTTATGACCGCCTGAAATGCTCCTCTCCAGGCAAGGTGACCACGATACTTGAATCCGCTATCAAACAGTCTGCGGATAATTTCACTGAACTTCGAGTGCTGGATTTGGGCGCAGGCAATGGCATGATGGGCGAGGAACTAAAAAAGCATGGCATCTCTCGATTGATAGGAATTGACATTATCCCGGAAGCTCACGATGCGCTCAATCGCGATAGACCGGGAGTATACGACGCCTATTATATTGAGGACTTTTGCAAACTAAGTGAGGAGAAGAAAGAAGAGATAGAATCCTGGCAATGTGATTGCATGGTGACGGTTGCGGCACTTGGCTTTGGAGATATCCCAACGAAAGCATTTATAACTGCATTCAATATCATTCGCGATGAGGGATGGGTAGCATTCAACATAAAGGACACCTTCCTGGATCTGAGCGACAAAACCGGGTTTTCCACATTGATCAGAGAATTAATTTTCTCAAAATATCTTGATATCTACCATATCGAACGCTACCGACATAGATTGTCAATCAATGGCCGACCGCTTTATTATTTTGCCGTTGCGGGAAGAAAAAATGCAGATATTTCGCCAGATTTTTGGGTACCAAAAGATATTTAAAGCTGATGTTTCTCATCCTGTTGCATGATGGAGTATAATTTTCACATGCAATCATGCTGATTCAAATGATGTTCGCTAGTGGTCGATAGCGGACATTGATAACGATTTGCGCTTGCAATTTTTGCCCGCACAATATTAGCTCGTTGCGTGTTGAAAAAAATTCACACAGTTTCTCAAGCCTGCGTAGAAAATAATTTTTTGTGCGAATTCTCAATACGTTATAATTGATTTTTAAAAGGACTTGGAATCTATTGGCGGGTTTGAGCTTTGGCCCACTCTATTTGATGTAAGGCAACGGTTTTGAACACTGAATTTGACCCCAATGCATTGCCTCCAGCGAACGACGAAGATACGGGCTACAAGATTTCACTCACCCGTAAAATCATCATGGTAATTTTCATTTTGGGATTCTGGATATTTTTTTACTGGAACACTTCTGCTCAAAATCCTGCCCCCGCTACGCCAGCTTCAACATCCGTTGAAACAAATTCGGCTAATTGACTGTTTGGTGGTATTCGGATTGATAACGGTGTTTGTTGATCGCCTCGTTGCCTGTGATCAAATTCAGCGCATCCTCTTTGCGGTTTAAAGTCATTAGCGTGGGAAGACCCGGCATGAAGGTGAGTTCTGTTTCTGGAATCGCATCCAATTTTACCGGAGTGGGTTTTGTCGTTGCTTCTCCTTCTCCACCCACTATCGGTAGCAAAGATTTATCCCCCCAGACAGGCCCCGTGGGATGAAAAATCAAATACCTGTCACTGCGAGCATAAGCACCTTCAAACACCCGCGTGGTCAGATGTTTCTCCAAAACTTGATGCGGATACAAAATATACAAATGGTCGTCGTATCGAAACTCGTTCATTTGCATGGAGAGTTTTTCAAAATCATGAATCTCGAAACCGGCACCCGAAAAAATCAATGGTCTTTCCAGGATCGGAAAATTTGACTCCAAACCTTCCGAAAATTTACTGATAGGAACTCGTTTTTTGTGTGTGGATCGATCCACTTTTTCCATACGATCCATCTTCAAATAATCAGGATCTGTTTTGAACAAGTCGGTTTGTTCCTCTTCCTTGTCTTCTTTACGCTGGCTTTGCAATTCTTTCTTCTCTTCCGGATTGGAAATCTCGGGAAGCTGTTTGGGCAATGCAGACAAATCAAGTTTTGCACGCATACCCAAGTTGATGATATCGGGATTGAGCCGAACCGAAGCCATCTCCGGTTCTTTCTTCGCATCCGAACTGCAAGCGGAAAAAAAGAAGGCCGTCCCTATGAGAATCAGAACGATATTATTTTTTGCTGAAGACGCCATTTCAAGAACAGTGATGATTGTCGGTTAAAAATATCTTAAGGATATCTCTGATCATCCGAATATTTGATCGGAAACTTTACGCAAAGGTCCGTATCTATTGTTTCGGATGCAATCGGCTTTAACTTGATGGGCCATCGGGTAAAAAAAATCCAAGTAAGACGATGGAGCGTTTTCAGGGAATTTTCAGAAAAAACAGCCGCATTTTCAACTGAGCAGAATCATCCGATCCGGTTGAGGGAATCCCTGAAATCCTCCGAAATGCAGAGCGGGCGGCTCCCAGAAAGAAAGCCAGCCGATAAGCCAGGCGCAACAGGAGATTCCATGAAAAGGAATAATATTTCCGGTAAAAATTCAGATCGCTTTTATAGGCTTCCCGCATCACCTTGGCACGGATGCCCGGCTGACTGCAACTTTGGCTGAGAAAATGCGTCACCGCCGTTTCCGCGAAAAAACAGACCTTCAAGCCCTTTTCATGCGCCCGACGTGATAAATCGTCCTCTTCGTTGTAAAGAAAAAACGATTCATCCATGAGACCGATGGTTTCAAACAGGGATCGGCGAAAAGCCAGACAGGGGCCGCCGGCAACCTCGGTTTCCTTGTTTTCGATAGTTCCCATTCGGGGGCCTTCGCTGGAGGCATCGTAGAATCCCAAAATCTTGCGCAGGGCATCCATGGGTGAATCACGCCAAAGGCGCATGGCGCACAGCTTGCCCTCTGCATCGAGGATTTTTGGGGTCAGGATATAAAATTCCGGGCAGGCATCCAGATGGGCAACGATTTTGTGAAAACTGTTCTCCTCAAGCAAGGCATCGCTGTTGAGGAGAATGCAGTAACGCCCCCGGCTTTGACGCAATGCCTGATTGGCGGCGCAGGAATAACCCCGATTGTCCAAATTGCGAATCAAATGCACCTGCGGAAAATGTTCTGCAACGGCATCGGCACTGTTGTCCGGGGAATTATTATCGACAACAAATATTTCGAATTCCAGATCCTGAGTGAAGGCAAATACGGAACGCAGGCAAGCCATCAAGCGTTCACGCGTGTTGTAGCTCACAACGATGAGGCTCAAATCAATTTCGGGAGGTCTGGGAAATGAGAATGGCTCGATTTTTGTCACAAAAGAATTATGCCAGTGAGTGGGAAGCGATGTCAATCGCAGGTATCTCTATTAATTCAACAATTTATTGCTTGCCTTATCGATCCAAACGCTTGCTTTCCTATGGCCAATTGGAGACAATAGGCCGTTGAAAGTTAAAATTTTATTGGGAGTTTGTTCGATGCAGTACGATTTAAAGAGGGAACACAATGACTTGAGGCGCAAGATAGAGCGCCTGCGGGGGTATCTTTGACCTCGCAAAAAAAGAAAAGGAAATAGCGGCACTGGAGGAAAAAAGCACGGCTTCTAATTTTTGGAACGACAACAAGGCGGCGCAGAAAGTTTTGCAAGAACGCGCCGTCCTGCAACGCACGGTTGATCTTTGGAAAGATTTGCATCACGCTTCCGAAGACATTCAGGCCATGATCGAACTTTTAGAGGAAGAGGACGACGACTCCCTCGCTGCGGAAATCGAACCGGAAATCCAGGCACTGAGTAAAAAGATCGAACAGGCCGAGATCAAGGCCATGCTTTCGGGACCCAGTGATTTCAATGGCGCGATTTTAACCGTCAACTCTGGAGCTGGCGGAACGGAATCGCAGGACTGGGCAGAAATTTTACAGCGCATGTACCTCCGCTGGGGCGACCGCAATGGCTACAAGGCGGAAATACTCGATACGCAATATGGCGAGGAGGCGGGCATCAAAAACTGCACGATCATTTTTAAAGGCGATTTTGCCTACGGCTATTTGAAAGCAGAAATAGGCATTCATCGGCTGGTACGCATTTCACCCTACGATTCCAACAAAAGGAGACACACTTCCTTTGCATCGGTTTTTGTTTACCCTGAGATCGAAGAAACGGTCGAAGTCGAAATCAAAGAAGATGATTTGAGGGTGGATGTCTATCGTGCTTCGGGACCCGGCGGGCAGGGAGTCAATACCACGGACTCGGCAGTTCGGCTGACACACATTCCTTCTGGCCTTGTAGTTCAATGTCAGAACGAGCGTTCACAACACAAAAATAAAGCGTCGGCTTTGCGTGTTCTGAAATCCAGACTGCACGAGATGGAAATGGAAAAGCTGGACGAAGAAAAGAAAGAACAGGAAAAGCAAAAGAAAAAAATCGAATGGGGCAGTCAAATCCGTTCTTATGTCCTGCATCCCTATCAAATGGTCAAAGACTTGCGCACCAATGTGGAAAAGGGCAATGTCGATGCGGTTCTCGATGGCGACATAGAAGAATTCATTGAAGCTTTTCTTTTGGCCGATAAGACAGCATCTTGAGTCTCGACCTGCAGATGCCACTTTCGGCTTTGCGGTTTGAGTCCTTTGAGCTATTCACGAAACTTTATCTTGAGTTGACACGAGGGCTATGGCCCAAGTGGCTCAAGATAAAGCTCCAAATAAACTTGCAGTTTCCTGCAAAAACAATCTACTCATGAATTCCACTTTTCAACCCAGCCTGCTCAACGATCCATTTGGAGATCCCGGTCTCCTGGTGGAGCGTGAAAATTCGTCTGACGTGTTTTTGTTTGACCTTGGCGATCTTTCTGGCATCCCTTCAAAGCTTCTACTCAAGGCCAGTCACGTCTTCATCAGCCACACACACATCGACCATTTCATCGGTTTCGATCGCCTGCTTCGCGTGTCCTTCGGGCAAGGGAAAACCATTCATTTGTTTGGCCCCGAAAATATCACCGCCAATGTTGCCGGAAAACTGGCAGGCTTCACCTGGAATCTTGTCGAATTGTACGACGAATCGCTGACCATCGCGGTGACCGAAGTCCATGAAGACCGATTGATCAAAACGCAATTTCGAGCCATCGACAAATTTCAACCCAGTGAGGAACAAAGTCTGCCCTTTCAAGATGGACTGCTGGTGGATGAAAAAGACTTCACCGTACGCACCGCTATTTTGGAGCATCGCGTCCCTTGCCTCGGTTACGCTCTGGAAGAAAAACCAAAAGCGCATATCGACAAAGAGCAACTCGAATCTCTCGATGCGGTCGCCGGACCCTGGCTGAACGAATTGAAATCAGCCGCCTTGGAAAACAAAGCGGACGACTTCCTGTTACATGCCCCGACAATAAAAAATGACACCCGCAACCTGAAAGAAATCCCCTTCGGCCTGTTAAAAAACAAGCTGGTAACAGTATCTGCTGGCTACAAAATTGTCTATGTGACCGACACCCTCTTCAGTGAAGCAAATAATAAGCGGATTGTGGGGCTTGCGAATGGGGCCGATTTGTTTTTTTGCGAATCGCCTTTCATCGCAGAGGAAACAGACCGCGCTCGCGAGCGCAGGCATTTGACAACGGAACAGGCAGGAACACTTGCGCGTACGGCAGGGGTCAAACGATTGCAGATTTTTCATTTTTCACGACGGCATGTCGGGCACGCGCAACGGTTTTACCGCGAAGCAGAATCCGCTTTTGGTCAGCCTATCCTGCCCTCAAAATCTCTATTTTCAAAAAAGAAACGCCCTCAGCGGAGTCAGGATGTTTGTTCTTGATCTGATCATCACAGGGTTCATCGGTTACTTGCTGGTCAGCCGATTGCGAATCATTCCGTTCATCGTTGAACGTGGTGCACTTGCTATTTTAATCGGCGCAGGCGTCAAGAGCCTTAGCCTGTTTGCTTTCATCCTGTTAGGATTCCAGCCCGTGCTCGCCCTGCAACTTCCCGTCTCTTTGAGCCTCCTGTTTGCAACGTTCTTTTTCTTCAAACCGGGAATCGGGGCGACAAACTTCGGCGATGTGCCTCGCATAGCAGACGGGTTCTCATGGGCAAAAATCATCTCCCCAATTATATTATTTGTTTTATTGGCTTTGAGCGTGAAGATGGCTTTGAATGTTCCCATCACCGAGGCCGACGGCATCTGGTATCACATCAAGGGCATGGCCTATTTTCATTCCGCTGATCTGAATTCAGAAGCGGTGACCGTTCAAATGCGGCAATACCCTCCCTTTGTCAGTTTGATATTCTGTTACATGATCTCCGGGCAAATCGAAACGGTCAAAGTGCTCTTCCCCATCCTGTTTCTCAGCTTGCTTCTGGTGTTTTATTATAGAACGCTGGCACAAACTCATAACGGAGAATTGGCCGCGATATTCACGTTGATACTGGGAAGCACGCCTTACCTGTGGTGGCACAGTTCCTTGCCATTTCTCGACCTCACGGTGGGAACATTCTATGGATTGGGCACGATCTACGCTTTTTTCATCGCGCGCGAATTGAAGAAGCCTGCAAGTTTGAAACAAGCTCAATCCTGGGCATTGTTGAGCGGCTGTCTCTTTGGCTTGGCGGGCTGGACGCGATGGGAATATCTGATCTACGATCTTGCACCTGTCATCCTCATGTTTCTCCTTTTGAATCGCATGGCTTCCTTGCCTCACATTGAAAAGAAAAAAATAATTTCCTGTTTCTGTCTGCCTTTACTGGCTCTTCCCACCTTATGGTGTCTGATCGTCCTCGTGTCTGGCTCTCCGTCCTATTCCAAGACACCCGAAGTGATGTTCGTCTGCGCCGGGCTATGGGTATTTTTCCTGTGGATGACGATCAGCAATAAAGCAGAGGCTCGCATTGAGCCAAAAAATTTAGTGTTCCCCATTTTGTACGGTGCCCTGATTTTCATGGCTTTTGCATTGATGCGAGGTCTCGACGGTCTTTTTTACAATGGATCGGTCGCTCTTTTCCGTCTGATCGCAGGCCCCCTGTTTTTTGCCTTCACACCGGTGATCGCGCTTCTGTTTTTTATCAAAAGACAAGCCCTCTCCGATGAAGCAAAATTCCTGGCTGCGATTTTACTGGGATTTGTGATTTTGCATTTGGGTGTATTCACTTACGCCGATCTCAAATGGGGTGAATGGCAGGAATACGTGCGCGCGACTTTCTTTAAACCCGGAAGTTCGATCAATCTGTCTGACGTCCGTGGCATGATCGCATTCTACCCTGCATTCGTTTTTTTCATCGCCATCCTGCCCGCTGTCGAGCAATCTTTTTCTGA
Source organism: Nitrospinae bacterium CG11_big_fil_rev_8_21_14_0_20_45_15 (assembly GCA_002787235.1). GTDB lineage: Bacteria > Nitrospinota > Nitrospinia > Nitrospinales > VA-1 > Nitrohelix. Next base: position 62,921 of record PCWG01000004.1, on the reverse strand, counting down.
CCGGAGAAAAATCCCGTGCCCATAAAAACATTTCTCTACGCCATTGCAGGATTGAATCTTCTGGTTCTGTTTCTGGTTTTTCTCGGCCCAAAATGGTATTTCATTTCCCAAACGGCCAATCTTTCTCTGGAACAGAGATCGGAAACGGACGGTTCCTTTGACATGCCCAATCAATACAAAGAAACCTACATTGTTGCCAATCAAATCCGCAGACACACGCGCGACAATGCAATGATTTTTATGCCACCCGGAAATCGCAAAGACGGTTCGTTCCGCTCCGCCACCACGCAACGACTGTTCCCCCGTGAAATCGCTTTCGGCGACGATAAAAATTTTGCAGAACTTTTAAATTCGCAATGGGGCACACGACCGACTTTTTTTGTTTTCAGCAATCAATGGCATCCGCAATACTGCACAGGCAAAACAATCATCCCATTGGGCCTTCCCGGATTTGGCATGTGCCCGGTATGAAGATGGGCAACGGCAATGAAGTCCACCTCTAACAAGACAAACCCGACAGGCTAGCCCGAATACCCATTTCCAAGGCTGAGGAGAAACTCGCGGTAGCACGCAATCCCGATGAACACTGACCCGACAACCCACTGGCCCGCAAGCCTTGCGGAACGAACGTTTTATCTGGTTGCGTTTTTCATCATCCTCGCGAGCGCATTTTTTTTGTTCTACTATGCCTGGCTCATTCCTGTGCATGTCGATGAGGCTGGCTACTGGTTCAATTTCACCAACAAATCGTTTGCCAACCGCTTTGTCCCCAACCAGCAATTTCCCAATCATGGTTTGACTATTTATGCGTCGAAACTATCCCTGACCTTGTTTGGGCACAATGGGATTGGGCTTCGATTCCCCGTTATTTTTTTTGGTATTTTGAGCTGGGCTGTTTTCTATGCATGGATCAAAGATTTGTCGCGCTCGACTCCGCTGGCTCTGGGTGCGGTTTGTCTTTTATGCCTCAACCCCTTTTACCAGCACTACTCACATGAATTGAGAGGTTACCCTTCTTACTTTTTTTTCATCGTGTGCATTTACTGGATACTTTCCAAACTGGAACACGCGCCACTCACACTCAGACACTGGATCGCGCTATGGATTCTCTTCATCGCCTGTTACCTGTCCAATCTCGCATCCCCGATGTTTTATGTGTTACTCCTCAGCTCGCTGTGGATTTTATTTGCTCAGCGTTTTTTCAAAATTGAGGAAAGCCGATGGCATGGAATACGATATTTGCAGGGCAGGCATTTTTTTCTGTTCTGCGCAGTGGCACTCTGCACCATCCTTGCGATTGTTTATTTTATCGATCACGATGTCATCTTCCGTTCGATGAGTCGGCACGCAGGCTTCGATACTAATTGGATCGCCATCCCGGACTTTTTTTCCACCTTTCTGGGATATAAATATCTCGATGATCCTCGTTCAGAATTGGCGCATTATCCCCTGTTGGTCTGGGTCGTCTTTCTGGCCGCATTTCTATATGGATGGTTGACACTTTTGCGTCAGAATCATTTTTTTGCACAGCTTTTCACCCTGTTGATCCTGGGCTCCGCTTTGTTCTATGGTTTTGGTGGCAGACAGGCACCGCTTCGCTCCTCCATTTTTTTATTGCCACTCATCGTTGGATTGCAGAGCTATGGATTTTGGCGATTGTCTGAAGTCCTTGGGAAAATCCCCGGAATCGAATTCCCCACAAACAAAAGATACCTCACGCTGTCGAGCTTGCTTTTGCTTTTTCTGATCGTTCTGCATACGCAGAAATTATCGCGTCTCGATTTCAACAAGGACAATGCCTACGAACAAGCACGAAAATTTTTGTCCGCAACGATTGAAGAAAATGCTTTGATCATTTCTTCCCTGCAAGACACTGTAGGTGGATTTTATTTTGGAGAAATGATTCGCCAGCAAACCCGCTCAATCTTCCACAGTGGCAAAATGTCGGCGGTTTATTTTATATCGAAAGAAGATCGCCCTTCGAGCATTGCCTTATCGCCAACGGTGGATATGGCGCACAAGGCCGATGTGATAGCACTCGACGCGTTTGAAAAAATAGCCTCTTTTCAAAACAACGGAGAAAGACCCTCGGCGGTCCATATCTTTAAAAAATACGTTGCGACTGACGCCATGCTGAAACTGGGCCCCGATCAACTCGCGTCAGAAGAATACTTTGGCGCACAAGGAAAACAATGCTCCAAAGGCAACGATGGACTTCGCTTGACCTGTGCAGACGATGGCTTTGCCTGCGTCAATCAGATATACCCCCTCTCCGCGCAAGGAAAAGGGCAGTTCGTCATCTTCCATCATCTGAACGATCGTGGAACCCGCGCCGTTTCCTTTTCCGCATTGAAAGGCGCAGAAAGACATCCTCAAACGGGAGCTCTGGGGCTGGGATATTCTTTCTTTTCTGGAATCTATCTGGTCAACCCTCTGATCGACAACATCGGCGATCTGGACACTTTTCGAGAAAATGTCGATTTGTATGACCTTACTTACCAGCGCATCCAGTCCAGCCAAAACGGACTATTGCTTTGCATGACAGGAAAACTTTTCAAAGGGAATTCAAAATTTATCGGCATCAACGTCCTGCCCGTTCCTTTTTAACTCATTTAAATTTCGTCACAAAGGATCTAAAACAAAAAAACCTTTCCCAAAAGACAATGGTAATTATTTTTGTGTCTCCACAGGCTTGCGGTTAAAATGAAAATGACGGACAATTGTATATGAAATTAAACTATTTTTTATCCTCTGACCGCTCATCAATGAATGGGATCATCCTATATCATGAAAACTTTAAAGATCATCTTAACGGGAATGTTTCTTTTGGCAATTTGGGTGGCTCCACTTCTTGCCGGACAGGAAGCCGAATTGAAATTATGGAAACGCAATAAATATCTCTACGGTCCGTGCGGCCATTGTTCTTATTTTCAAGGGTTTTACATTGGAAGAGATCGTTCGGATTTTACAGAATACAGCTTGTATAATATGGACGGTTATTACACGGCAGAGCTTACGGGCCCGGCAGAAACCGCTGTGACCTTGTACGGGCGAAGAAATTTCGTCGAAGATCATGGTTATCTGGTCATCGTTAAAGAAGACGACAGACTCGTCGAGGTGTTGGATCTGGAAGCCTTTCCCAACGAAAAATGGACATCGGTTCCGGCAACTAAAATCAGCGGAGCTTACCGCAGTTATTTAAAAGCGTATCCTCTATTTGCAAGGAGTGTGGCTTCCGTTGCCTGGAAAAACAATGCGCATTGAGTGTCGATCAATGATTGAGAACGAGGCTGGATCAGGACTTCAATGATTGCTACAATTTTCACATACTTACGGAACCTCTAAAAATTTCTTTTGGCCATGAGCGGCCCGTATAAATAAAGGTTCGCGAGTAGTCTTAAGGTAAAATATTGAATTATTAAAGATACCCTTATTACTGTTTATCAATAATCCTTTCCCCAAGAATCTAGAAATGAAACCCATCCACCTTCTGTTCACTTTGTGTTTTACTTTGACTTTTCTGGCCCTTACATCCACCGCAGAATCTTTTTCCATCAACGGCAAACCCGTGCCGGAAGTGGTTGCAACTGTGAATGGCAGTGAATTGACCGCCGCGCTTCTCGAACGGGAAGTGACCGCCTACAAATTGATCGCCTCTCAACAAGGTCGTAACGTGCCCGACGATCAAGATGATAAAATCGCCCAAGGTGTTTTGATGCGGGCCATCGATCAAGAATTACTGCGCCAAAAGGGAGTTGCCCTGAATATTTCTATTTCTCCCCAAAGGGTCGATAATGAAATCGACAACATCCGAAAGAAATTCCCGAGTGAGGAAGCCTTTCTCCACGCTTTACGATTCCAGCACCTTACGCTGGACACTCTGAAGAAAAAAATTGAACACCAGTTGACGAGTGAAGAATTTGTACGCCGTGAAATCGCTCCCAATGTGCAATTGGAAGAAGGACAGGCCCGAATCTTTTACCAGGAAAATGCGGAATCCTTCATCGAGCCCGAGCAATATCTGGCCAGCCATATCTTCACGTCAACCCTCCCACCTGTCGAAAAGGACAAATACAACTCTCCAGAGGCCGCGGAAAAAGCCGAACGTATGGTCCAAGCAATCAATCAATCTGCAAAAGAGGCCATTGAAGATGCCTACAAACGCCTGAAATCCGGTGCGGATTTCACCAAACTCGTTCATGAAATTTCAGAAGATACGGACAGCGTCGAGAAAGACGGTGCCCTGGGTGCCCTTGTGTTGCGACAAACCCACCCTGTTATCGCCGAAGCACTGCGCCCTCTCAAGGTCGGAGAATTCAGCAAGCCTGTACAAAGCTCTGCCGGCTTGCATATTTTTCTGCTCACCGAAAAAATCCCCAGCACAACAGTTCCCTTTGAGCAGATCGAATCCGAAATCCTGAACCACCTCCTCAAACTGGAAACGCAAAAACGTACCGACGAGTTACTGAAACAATGGCGCAAACAAGCGGACATCAAAATATTCATTTAATGGTCCTTTTCACCCTGGCCATTATCCCTTGAACCACGAACCCTTTCCAGTTTCATGAAAACCCTAGTGACAGGAGCCACCGGATTCATTGGATCTGCAATCGCTCGCGAATTATTGCAAAACGGGCGTTCCATCCGTTTGCTGACACGCAAAGATGCCGACCTCTCGAATCTGAAAGGATTGGATGCTGAAATTGTTTATGGTGATTTGCGTGACAAAGATTCGTTGGAACAAGCACTGAACGGATGCGAACGGCTTTATCACACCGCCGCCTATTACAGTTTGTGGGATAAAAACAAACGCCTCATCTATGATATCAACGTTGCAGGCACTCGGAATCTTTTTGAATCGGCCCGCAAACGGGGAATCGAGAAAACGGTTTACACAAGCACCGTGGGCTGTATGGGTCTCCTGCCGGGGAAAGCACCTTCCGACGAAGAAACCCCTTTCGATCCGGCCACACTTTGCAACGATTATAAAATCTCAAAATATCAGGCCGAACTGTTGGCACTGGAATTCAACTCTGCCGACCTTCCCATCGTCATCGTCAACCCAACGGCCCCGGTCGGCCCGCGCGATATCAAACCAACGCCGACGGGAAAAATCATTCAGGACTTTTTGAACCGGAAAATGCCGGCTTACCTCGATACCGGTCTCAACCTCATTGACGTAGACGATTGCGCCCGTGGGCATTTACTGGCAGAGGAAAAAGGGCAGGCCGGGCGGCGTTACATCCTCGGCAATCAGAACATGAGCCTGAAAGAAATTCTGGACACGCTCGAATCCATCACCGGTTTGCCCGCACCAAAAATACAGATTCCCTATTGGACCGCCTACGCCGCAGGCTGGACTTGCGAAGCTATCTCCAATATTTTCACCGGGAAAGCACCCGCCGTGCCTCTCGCCGGAGTCAAAATGGCGAAGCATCATATGTACTTTGATCCCGCGCGCGCAGTCCACGAACTGGGGCTTCCACAAAACTCTGTAAAAGAAGCTCTTCGCAGTGCCGTTGAATGGTTCCGCGCAAACGGGCTGGTCAAAAACTAGATGGAAATTTTCTCACTGCTATGGGGCACTTTACTCCTGCGTCCTTATGTTTTCGTTTTTTTGGCATTTTTTCTCAGCATTGCCATCTGCCATTGGGGACTTGCCCGAAGCCTCTTATTTTCCGTAATTGCCTATACGGTCGCATTTATTTCCGAATATTCCTCGACCCGCAATGGTTTTCCTTACGGATTCTACAGCTATATCGAAAATACCCGGCATCAGGAACTTTGGATTTCCAACGTTCCTTTCATGGATTCTCTCTCATTTACCTTTTTAATTTATATCAGTCTGACTCTTGCACTGGTTTTTCGGTCTCCGCTGAAAGGGCAGGGATGGGACATTCGAATCGACCGCAATGCTGCTTTGGAAAGATCCTGGGGCACCATTTTTCTGGCGGCATTTTTGTTCATGATGCTGGATGTGATCATCGATCCGGTTGCATTTTTGGGCGACCGCTGGTTTTTAGGAAAAATTTATACCTATAAAGAGGCCGGCGAATATTTCCATATTCCCCTGACTAATTTTGCGGGATGGTTCATTGTCGGCGCATCCATCCTGCTCTGCTGGACTCGATTTGACAGATTATTGGATGAGAAGATACCGCTTCCGACTAGAAGCTATTTTGCGCAGGCGATGTGGGGTCCGGTTCTCTATTTCGGCGTGCTGGCTTTCAATCTTGCAGTCACGGTTTTTATCGGGGAATATCAAATGGCGTTGAGCGGGCTTGCTATTTCTTCCATAACAGCGGGGGCATTGGTTTTCAAAATACGCAGAAGCAAAAATTTCACTTAGAGTGGTTGATGAGAAGAAAAATTCCCATGGAAATCACTCCAGCCGCCACAAGAATCAAAAAATTGTCCAGCATAATGGCCTGCCAACCCATACTGCCCTTGTAACTCAACCACGAGACAGCTAAATACAGTGTCCCGGCGGCTCCTACCGCTAAGATCGAAACAATCGCAATCAGCAAAACTTTCTCATTCATTACAGTAACCTTGCTCACAAATCCCCAAAAAATCCTGCCGATGAATTAATTTCCGAACATTTATGCGGCGACTTTACCATATCTCCCTTTAAAACAATGCACCCTAATTTAAAATCGAATGACTTTCACCCCCCCTCGCACAACCCACCACACGCTTCGACTCCACGAATCAACACGCAAGCAACCTGATTTTTCGTCAATTATATAGAAAACAGAAGTTTTGACGATTATTTCATGCCATTTTTTGCTCCCTGCCACTCTGCAAGCGGCAATAAATGCCGCAACACAATCGAAACATTGCCCCACCCAATAATTCTATAAGTGTAAAAAAATCAATCATCTTTACACAATTGTAACAATACAGAATCCTCCTGTTGACAATCAATCGAGCTTTTCAGGCACAATTCCCTATAGAAAACAATTTGGTCTGAATTTTGCATATATTCATGCGAAGACATTTTTTTGACAATTTAACATATTGTTTTCAGGAGAGATACATGTCCGGACTGAGAGTAAAAAAAGGTGATGTTGTTTTTTGGGAAGGAACCGTCAGTGATTGTGCGTTCATCATTGAAAAGGGTAGTTTTGAAGTCACCAAAAAATGCGGAAATGGAACCAACCGACTTGTTGGTGTACTCCATGCCAGCGATATTTTTGGAGAAATGGGCTTGATCGACGGTCGCCCGCGTTCCGCAACGGTTACGGCTCTGGAAGATGGCAACGTCAATGTGATCAGTAAGGAAAATTTTGAAAAACTGGCTCAAAAAAGCCCGGAAACGCTCATGCCTCTGCTCAAAGTTCTGTCCACTCGACTCAGAGAAACTCTTGAAAGGGCTTCAGCCTGAAACTGGTATAAGGACTTTCCCTTTTTTTACCCGGAAATGGCACCCGTAAAATCAGATTTCCCCATTACCGCCGTCCTCGCGTCCGCGAAATTTCAAATCACCGAACAACTCATACAGAACACAATATCATCGCACCAGGCCACTCCCAAAATACAGTAGATATTTTGGGAAGCTAGAATACCTGTGATATAAGTACTTAAAAATCACCGCAGAAGCTTATCTGAATTCAAACCGGAGACAGACGAACTTTTTTCCAGTCAAAATCAAAAGTGTCCCATTGGCAATCTGCAACGAAACATGTCACATTAGTTTTGGGAAAGCACCCATACACCGCGAACACACAACCCGAAGGCCACACGCTTCACATGCCAACCAAACGGCTCACAAGGAATCGGCAAAATGCACACGATCTACAAAACAATACCCGAACAGGATATTCTCAAAATCATAGATTTGTGCAAACTGCATTCAGTCAAAACCGGGGGTATTTTTGAAGTGTACACGGGAAGCAAAAAAGAAACCTGGAGCGTAATTGTAAATGGTAGTGATAAAGAAGAGGTAGGATCCCCCTTGATACCCTTGGGGATTTTCTATGTGAATTTTGCAGGTGCAGGAGTTCTATCAATCGAAGATGAAGATCCCAAATACGACGGGATGGCTTCGACAACCCAGCATGTGAAGGCTGTGAAAACTGTCATTGACCGGCTTCTCGACGCAATCAACCACCCCGAGAAAACTGTCAATTTCTAGAAAAAGACAGCCTGCACTCTTCACAAGCTAATGGGATAATTTGGCAATCCCCCCACGCAACAAGAGGAAACTTATTCCCCCGGATCCGCACCCATGAGAAAACCCTTGAGATGCGCCTTCTTTTCAGCGTCCCCATGATGGTAAATCCGAACCACCTTATCAACCAATTCCTTCAAGGACTGATCCTGACCATAAGGCTCCAAAGCCTCAACGCCTTCCTCACCCTCCTCAGAAGTCACACCCGCAGCCTTCTTAACTGGACCTTGCCCTGTCAGCAACCAAATGATATTCACATTGGTGTACTTATAAAGCTTGGCAATCGTATCTGCAGAAGGAAGTGATTTGTTGTTTTCAATATCAGACAACGAACCCTGAGAAATATTTATGAGCTTTGCCAACTCATAAGACTTGAGAGGAAGTGTCTTCCGCCATTGGCGAATTCTCTCACCTAAAAATTTTGCCGCTCCTACCTTTTTTTCTTTCATCTTCGATAAACCAATAAAAATTTTAATATTTTAAAACAGCTTTTTGACAATAATATTTTAAAAAAAATATACTTTCCCGCCAGAACAGCCGTGATTCAAGCAATATTATTGCTGTTTTCACGACAATGTCAAAAGGCTATCTATTTATTCTAAGTACTTTATATTTAAAAGTCCAATTAAATTCTCTAGAAAATAACATATTCAAAGCACATTGATAAATTCTGATTACGGAATAAATATCGGCCCTCAAAGAAAATAAAACAATATTTTTCTAGCCTGCTTGGTCATTTTTATACAAAGATCAACTTCTTGCGAATGGCTGATTTTCAAATCCACGCCGCATTAAAGCTTCTCTTAAAATTGTGATGAATTTTATGTTTTCAGGGTTTACCGCGCGGCAAAAGAATTTGGAAGATACCAATTTGCTCTTTAAAAGAGTAATTTTCGGTCAGGTATTGAAAGATATGCGGCGCATAATTTAGAAATCGCCTCTCCTCTTTCCCATCGATGGGGATATCTACATAGACGACGACCTTTGGGCTGTTTCTGCGCAATGTCTCAACAACATCGCTTTCTTCCTTTTCATTGAGCATGCCCGGCAATATCCAATCGTAGGCCGTTGGATTGATTCGGTCGGACAAAAAATAAAATATCGGATTCAGCGGTAAAGCAAATACAGGCTCTCCCGGCCTGGAATATTTTTCAATACGGTCCACGACTTCGGGAATCCACTGGGCTTCATCTTTATTGGTAAAAATATCCATCCGATCGATTTTCACACGTTCCGTTTCCTGCTTCATTGCTCCAATCGACCCTACGTAAAAGCCATGATGTGTGTTCATTTCGTAAACATACAAAAAGGGCAACAGAGTAACCAAAAGGTTCATTGCGATTCTGCCCGTTGCACTGATTTGGGAGTGCACGACTCTCTTCCACAACAAATATAGAAAGTAACCCAGCAGAATATAACTGCAAGCCAGAGTACGCATCAGATTATCCTGCCCCGCGCGCCATAAAACCAAACCAAAGGAACACACCCCAAACGCCAGTACGATCAGCAAGTAATAGTCCGCCATGTCCCGCCTGCGTCGTTTGTTTACAAACCGCAGAATCAACAAGGCACCCGTCAGGACATAAAGCATTAACGGGATATAAAACAGCAGTCGCATAAAATAGCGATGCCCGCCGATGGCTCCATAAACTTTCCCTACAGGCAACACTTCAGGAAAAGGATTGCCCCAGACCGTGTAAGAATCCAGAACTTGTTTGACTCCCTTCCCGTAAAGGTCGATGGAATAAACATGATAAATGAGCATGGATATCAGGCCCACCATGCCAAATACGATCATCCAGAAAACAGAACCTCTTTGCCGCAACGGGATTTTCAATTCTTGCAGAGAAGTATTTCCCGCGCGCCAGTGTTCAAAATAAAAGATCGCCAAAACAAAAATCGTGATGCACGCAGAGAAAAGCGCAACCTCAAATTTGAAATACGCACTTGCCAAAAATGCAACTACCAGCACAAACAATGTTGATGCTTTGCGTGATTCAATGAAGCGAATCAGGCAAAACATGTTGAGCACTGCAAACAGTGTGAAAAAACGGTTGTAATACATGGAAGGCGCGACAAACAAACAGGCACTTGCCAGAAATGCAAACCCTGGCGGCATGATACGCAGAGCCGAAGCATACAGTGCCAAAATCATCGCTGGTGTCAACAGTGCAATCCCAATCCGCAAGCTTTGCAGATGAACGCCAAATACATCGTATAGGAAGGCTCCCAGTTCGTAGCGCCCGGGCATATAGCCAATGGGGTTGAAGTCGCGTCCTGCCAGTTCCCCTTTCATTGCTCGCAAGGAGCCGTTGGCAAAACCCCCTTCGTCCCAGACATTGAAGCCATACTTTGAGAAGCTCAGGTAATATCCGACCATGATTAAATAGATCGCGGTCAGATAGGTCAATCGCTTTGACATTGAATTTGAAGGGATGGTTTTCAATTTTTTAAATTGCTATCAACAAGGAAAATGCCTGTTCTCTGAAGTCTTTGGAATAGAGTTTCCGAAAAGATACGGCGAGTTATTCTTTCAATGCCATGCACTGACGAATCCACGCGCTCGTAAGATCCAGCGTTATGACGACAAGGGCGATGGACAACAATGCCGTTCCCGCTTGATTGTATTGCAGGAGGTTGATCCATTGTTGCAAAAGGAAGCCGATCCCACCTCCACCGACAAACCCTATGATCGTAGACATTCTCACATTGATATCCCAGCGATAAAATGTGAGTGCCAAAAAAGAAGCGGTGACCTGTGGAACCACTGCAAACCATGCCACTTGCAGGGCAGAGGCTCCTGTTGCCGTGATGGCTTCAATGGGTCCCGGATCGATGGTTTCAATTTGCTCTGAAAATAATTTTCCAAGAGTCGCAATAGAGTGCACCCCCAAGGCCAGCACACCCGCAAAAGGCCCTATCCCAACCCAGACAGCAAATAGAATTGCAAGAATCAAGGGTTCTATGGAACGTAAAATATTGAAGAGCGTTCGAATAAAAAGATAAAGAGATTTTCTTACCGGCCCCTTCCACATCAGATTTTTCGCCGCCAAAAAACTCAGGGGAGCGGCGACAACAAAAGCAAAGCTTGTCGCCATCAAAGCAAGAAAAATCGTTTCCACCATTTTTTCGGCGACCAGTTTGAGCGTGGGGCTCATACTCCATTCGCCCGTTTCCCAGAAAACAGCCGCTCGTAAAGTTTGTTCTTCACCCCGAGCTGTTTGTGGAACCACCACTTCCAATTCAAACTCTCCCGCTGAATTTGTCTTGAATGTGGCGAGGGGGTACTCCTGCTCAATAGAATTGATCCACATCAAATTCCCCTCGCGATCTGCCGGAAGATCCTTTCCGCGAACAACAACCTTATCGCCCACCTTCCCCAACGAGGGAACGACCGTGAGACTGGTGTCTCTGACTTTTGCGGAAGATACGCCCGGGAAACCGCCCTGATCTTCCAAAACAAAAAAGGCTTCCTTAATTTCGGATTTTTTTTCGTAACGAATCAGATCGGGACTCAATAAATTGACAACCAATGGACGTATCATTGGCGCGCCGCGCACAATTTCGCCGAGGTCAATCCCTGTTATTTTCCAGCCATAGCCGTAAACAACCAAAACAATCAGAGATATAAAAAGAAACCGCGTCCGGGCATAAAAAGGTCGCGGCGCAGATTTCATAAAGTCAAACCTTCCGCAGTGAACCAAAGCAAGACCAGACCTGCCAATAAGGTTGTCCCGTTCAACTGAACAGACATGCGGTGAAATTTTTTAAATTTCCTTTCCAGAGAATCTTTCTCTTCTCTGGAGATAGAGCCTTGCAAACGTTCTTTAATCTTTCTTGCATTGGGTCCAATCCCAAAACCTGCAAACACAGAGCATACCAGCATCACAAGAACCAGCCCCAGTTTCACACGTGAGACCTCGAAACCCTGCATGACAAGTGTGAGCAAAATCAAGGTTCCGCAAATATAACCCAGAACGTAATACCGGGGGAAAATGACACCCACCACTTTGCCCGCATCGGATCGATCCAGATTTTTGAAAATAGCGGGTGCCGCAAAAAAAGAGAAGAAGACGATGCTTCCAATCCAGCAAACCAGACTCAAAAGATGTAGAAATGAAAAAAATATATTCATGATGGCTCTCGTTCCCGTTACTCTATGATGATTTCATGCAACTGACAGCGTGGGACTTTCCTTAAATCAATATCGGACTCTCCCTTGAAATGCAACGACCTGTAGAAAGTTCGATCTACAATCCAGCAATTGTAAGCGCAGGTTTAAAAAGAGTCAACGACCCTTGTCGCGCAAATCTGGCATCCGTTATTTCATTGCAAACTATTAGTTGTAAAAAGTAAAAAAATGGTTTCATCTATAATACAAGCTGTTAGTTTGAATCAGCGTCAAATACGGTTATACTTAATCTTTTGATTTCAATGATGGGTCTTGTCGAAAATTGCATTTAGACTATTAAGGAACTTGCCTGAGATGAATTCTGAGCTAAACATCCTTATTATTGACGACGACGATTTCGACAGAATGTCTGTCAACAGGTTATTGAAGAAATCCCACCTCAACGTCACCATTGAGGAAACGTCTTCCATCAAAGACGCCTTGCAAAAAATAAGAGCGTCTGCATTCGACTGCATCCTTTCAGACAATACTTTACCCGATGGATCGGGATTCGATTTACTGGACAACCTCTCTCCCGCTGAGAAAAAAAAAGCACCCATCATTATTTTAACCGGTGGCGGCAACGAGTTGACTGCCGTTCACGCCTTGCAAAAAGGGGCGGCAGACTATATCCCAAAAAGTCAGTTGAGTCTCGAAATCCTGGAAACCAGCCTCACCAAGGCCATCAGAATACATCGTCTGGAGAAACGGTCTTACGAAGCTGAACAAGCTTTGATAAAAAGAGAAGCCGAGATCAGTTCTATTCTGGAGGCTGTTCCCGTCATCATCATCAAACTGGATGCTGAGGAAAATATTATTTTTGCAAATTCAGCCGTCAGCTTTTTAGGTTACGAGCCCAGTCAATTGATCGGGGAAAAAATCTGCAAACTCATAGGAAACAATGCAAATAAAGAACTGAATGCTAAAATTGCAACACAAAGGATCGGACCGCGTTCAACCACCGATCTTGAAATCGCAATAAACGTTTGCGAAACTTCCACACTTTACAAGACACAAAAGACGGTTCAAGTCCTTCTCGATGCGAAAGGTCTCTGGAGTGTTCCCGACACAAAAATATCCGATAAAATCACAGAAAAAAAATTTCTTGGTTCTTTGGTCGTTGCCAGAAACCTGACAGAACAAAAGAAAGTTGAAAACGAATTAAGAGAAAGTCAGAGGCAATTGAAAGAATCCAATATTGCCTTAAAAAAGATCACTCAACTGGATGGGTTGACGGGCGTCGCTAATCGCTATTGCTTCGATAGTTTCATTTCAAATGAAATAAAAAGATCAACTCGTGACAACACATCCATTTCCCTGATTATGATCGACATTGATTTTTTTAAAAAATACAATGATCGCTACGGTCACCTCGCAGGCGACGAATGTTTGAGGAGAGTGGCCAATGTCATGAAAGACGCTTTGCACCGACCCAGCGACCTGCTTGCCCGTTATGGGGGGGAAGAATTTGTCGTCACCCTGCCCGGCTCCAATGAAGAAGGGGCTTTCATTCTGGCTGAGAAACTTCGCAAAAGTGTCGAAAATTTAAAAATTGAACATCGAGACAGCGAACCCAACAAACTTGTCACAATCAGCCTGGGAGTTTTCACCACCGCCCCCAATGAGAAGAACACAGCTAAATCTATAATTGCCAAGGCAGACAAGGCCCTCTATCAAGCGAAACATAATGGAAGAAATTGTGTCGTTGTTGAAAATAGGCACGCTTGAGTTGATAAATAATCTTTTAGCGACTTCCAGCAGATAGAGCAACGGGGTCAGATGAGAGTCTGTCCAAAAATCTGTGTAAATAACCATATCAGAAAGTTAAAATGCTTCTCTAACGTATCCATTTTTTGAAAAAACTATCACGTAAAATTATTTCTCAACCCTTATTTTTTATCTACAAGTTCCTTACCGGACACTCTTTGATCCCCTCAATTCTTAATCATGAATAATATCAATCTAGAAAATCCATACAGCAAGCTTGACCGTACAAAAGATATTAACCCGACCAGTTTAAGTAGAAATGGTGTAGAAGGACTTTCAGATTACCTTCACATGAATCCAGACCACAGGGTTTTAAATGTTGGCTCGGGCAACACAAATCTAATCGATAACCGTGTTGTCCATCTGGATATTTTTAAATATGAAATTATAGATGTGATTGCTGATGCATCCGCTTTACCGTTTGCCAACAATAGTTTTGATGCGATTTACTGCCATGCGGTATTGGAGCATACGAAAAATCCATTCCATGTTGTTGATGAATTTACCCGAGTTTTAAAAGGTGGGGGATATGTTGATATAGGAATTCCATTCCTTTTCCCATTTCACGATGTTCCCGACCATTATTTTAATGTTTCAACAAGTGGGATTAAATCTTTATTTAAAGACTATGAACCTATTAAAACAGGGGTTGCTCTTGGACCCTGGTATGCATTGCAGAATATTATTGGTAATTATAAAAAAATGTTAAAGAGGGTCTATCGAGACAAGGAGACGGGAATTTTTGAGAAAATCAGGGTATTTTGTATTTACCGTCTTTTATCTTGGGGGATGAAGTTTAATCACAAATCAATCGCACTCACAGAAGATGAACAAAATATTTTAGCAGGTGCCGTTTATTTTAAAGGGAGAAAAATTATCAATCGTAAATAAAAAGAGCAAAACAGAAAAGACCACTCACACACTTAAAATGATAGACCCTCAGTAACCCTTCAACAAAAAACCATCCGAAAAACGGGTCATCACCGTCCCCTCCTGGATGATCCTTTCACTCGGATCCAATCCCGCCAACTCGCGGTAGATCATCTCAGGAATATCGCCGCCCGCCAAAATAGTATGCATAACACCACTGCCAAAGCGTAAATTAACATCCGTAAAATAGAATTCATTGTTCGAGTCAAGAATCCCCTGCAAACAAGCCGGTCCGCACAATTGCAGAATGCCCGCAAGCTGATTCGCCTTTTCGATCAGCATGGCATCCATCCGCAATCGAGTGACACGCGCTTCTCCGGCACGTACCTTCAACCGCTCTCTCGGTGCTGAGAAATTCACCCCGCCGCCGCCAAACCAGTCGATGGTAAATTCCCTGCCCGCAATAAAGCTCTGGATAATATGGTCCGGGAATCGGCGATTCGCATAGCGCAAATCCTCATGATCCTGAATTAAGAGCGTGTCTTCGCCACCTTCCCCGCAACGTTTTTTGGCAAACAGCGGAAATCCATCCGCCTCTGACGGAGACTCATAAATTCTGGGAGTCAACACGCCCTGGCCCACGAGGAAGTGATTCAGTTTTAATTTATCGTGGCAAATTTCAATGGCCGACGCGGGCGGAACATACAAATGAACCTGAGCCACATCAAATGCGCTGCGATGACTGTCCACAAACTCCACCGCCTTGTTTGTCAGCGGCAAAATCGCACGAACCCCTTCCGCGTAGCAAAGTTCCAAAACTTTTTGCAAACACTCCGGGTCTGAAAAGGACGGGAGGATACAAGCAGAGTCGCCTGCAACCAGACTGGAAGACAAAGGATCGCTATCGGCACAGATCAGCTTCCCCTTCAATCCAAGGCGGTCCCGTGCATGCGCAAAAGCACGAACCAGCGGTACGCGCCAATGCGGGGCCAACAATAATACAGGAGTCTCTGTCACAACAGCACCAGGATTAGAGGGTTCAATCATTTAAAAATCGCTTCGGCGATCTGGAATATCATCTTTGCAGAAGCCCCCCATATCCGATGATGCAAATGCCAATACACAAACATTTCATCTTCCGGCGGGTGACCAATGTCTCTTTGCTGGGTTGAAAGAACTTTCAAAAAGGGGAGAAACAACACTTCCTCCACTTCGTCCTCATTGAAGCTTTCCAAACAATCCGGTGGCGAATCCAGAACAGCGACAAAAGGGGTCACCTCAAACCCTGTGAGTGTCTCCACCGGCTTGAGACAGGCAATGACCTTTTCCTCAGGGATATTGACACCGATTTCTTCGCTCGTTTCGCGTAACGCGGTTTCAAGAAAACTCTCATCATCCTCAATCATCCCACCGGGGAAAGCGATCTCGCCACGATGAATTTTGAGAGTCATCGCACGCTTTATCATCAGCATCTTTGCCTGCCCGAATTGTGAAAACAGGACGATCAAAACCGCCGCGCTCTGATGATGACGCGAGGCCTCCTCCCACTGGAGAGAAAACTGACGCCGCAGTCTGGCTTCAACCAGGCTCAAATCCATTATTTGCTCGAACCCCAGACAGAATCATATTCATCGACCTGAAAACCAATCGTAACTCGATCTCCATCCACCGCAAAAGGTCGCTTCACCAGCCTGCCATTGGAGGACAACAATTCCAAAGCCTCTTTCTCCGACATCGTCGCCACCTTGTCTTTCAACTTCAT
Source organism: Nitrospinae bacterium CG11_big_fil_rev_8_21_14_0_20_45_15 (assembly GCA_002787235.1). Taxonomy (GTDB): domain Bacteria; phylum Nitrospinota; class Nitrospinia; order Nitrospinales; family VA-1; genus Nitrohelix. The sequence continues at coordinate 46,178 of PCWG01000004.1, read as the reverse complement.
TTCCTTGTAGACCACACCACTCGTATTGAATAACTTTTTGAGCCCTTTGGCGGCAATCGCCTGCTTCAACAACGTTTTGGGAGGAGCCGTTTCGGTGATATCGAATTCTTTAAATGCAATGCCATGGTCCTCAAGGTATTTCTTCGCCTTCCGACACGTTCCACATTTATTATAGGAATAAAATTTCATAAAGCACTCCAGCAATTAATTAATATCGTCTCAACTCAAATATCGTCTCAACTCAGCCCACAAAACAGACCGAATCGTTTTCAAAAAGCTCACCTGAAAAATCCGTCCGCTAAAACATTTACCCCCCCATTTTTACCACAGAGAACGCGGAAAAAGGCAGAAATTAAACAATCCCCGGATCGCCCCGGAGGGTTTCGTAGAGCACGCAGATCATCAAAACAAAGGGAGAAATTCCTTCTTCACATCCATCGGACGGCATCCAAAATATGCAAAATTCAAACAATTTTAAAAAACTGTTGAATTACAGGAGCATACTAGATATAGTAGAGCCTAAAATCAAATATACCAGTGATTGTGTGTTTTTTCTTTACAAGCCCCCTTGGTTGAGCTAACCTTCGGGTAAGAAATTTTTTCATCTTTCGAGGGAAATATAACCGCTATGTACCTAAAAACCTTAGGCTTGGAAGGGTTCAAGTCCTTTGCTGATGCAACGGAAATTCAATTCAACAACGGGTTCACCGCGATTGTCGGGCCCAATGGTTGCGGGAAAAGCAATGTCTCCGACGCGATCCGCTGGGTCATCGGCGAGCAAAGCTCGAAATCCCTGCGCGGGACCAAATCCGTCGATCTGATATTCAATGGCAGTGGCTCGCGCAAGCCTCTCAACCGGGCAGAAATCTCCCTCACCCTTGCCAGCGTGCCCCCGGGCTTACGTATCGCCAATATCCCCAATGTCTCCGACGAGGTCAAGGTCACTCGCCGTTATTACCGATCGGGCGAAAGTGAATTTTACATCAATCAAATTCCCTGTCGCCTGAAAGACATCACCGACTTTCTGCTCGATGTCGGCATCAGCCCGAAAGTATTGACCGTTATCGAACAGGGTCATATCCACGAAATCATCACCGCAAAGCCCGAAAATCGACGCATCTTGATAGAGGAAGCGGCGGGCATATTGAAATTCAAGCACCGTCGTCACGAAGCGGAACGAAAACTGGAAACTTCGGAGCAGAATCTGGCACGTATCGGCGACATCGTTAAGGAATTGGGACGTCAGGCAGAATCTCTGAAGCGTCAATCCGCCAAAGCCGAGCGTTACAAAACCTTTCAATCCGAAGTCAAAGATCTGTCCTTGCAGATTTTTTCCAAAAAATACGTGAAGCTGGCCAAGGATCTCGAAGTGGTTGAGGAAGAACTCGCCTTAGCTTTACAGCTCAAGGAAGAACATCAGGCCCGGAGCGAAGTTTTATCCACCCGATCGGTCGCCCTGAAACTGGAAATCGAGTCGGCTCACCAGACTTTGAACGAAACGCGCGAACAAATTCATCAGTTTTCGCTCACCATCGGACGCAACGAGCAAACCTTGAAAAGTAGCAACGACCGCATCGTGCATCTGGGTGCCGACAACGAAAAGGCTGAAAGCGACATCGCTGAAATGAGTCGCGACATTGAGCATTCCGTACTGGAAGTCGAACAACGCCGAACCGAGCTGGGCGGTTACTCGGAACGTCTTAATAAGGAAGGCGACGAACTCGAAGCACAAAAACAAGCTCTCGGTGATAAAAAGAACCTGCTGAGAGAATTGCAGGACAAGGTAAACTCTCTCGAAAATAAAATCAATCAGCTTCAAAGAAGTCTGAGTGACAAGAGAAGCAAATCCGCCGCAGTCGAAGCAAGGTGTCAATTTTTGCAAGATCAGGAAGGCGAAAAGGCAAATGAGATGGAGGAGCTTTCTCGTTTGCACAGCGAGCTTGAAGAAACGCGCAAAAAAGAGGAATTGGCTCTGGAAGAAAAATCCAGACAGCTCCTCGAAATGAACGCCGAGCGCGACAGCCTTTCCCAACAAGTACGCGAAGGCCGGATCCAACTCGACGCCCTGGAAAAAACCAGCGCGCAATTGAAGGAAAATTACATCAAAAATGCCTCCCTCGTCAGCTCGATGATGGAACTGCGGCAAAAATTTGAAGGTTTCCACTCCGGCGTCAAAAGTCTGATGAAGAGCGAAGGCAATTCGCGCCCCATCGAAGGCATGCGCGAAGTATTGATCGACGTTCTACGCGCTCCGGCAGAATTCGAGACCGCCATTGAAACGGTGCTGGGTGACAAACTGCAAAGCATCATCGTCGATGAATATTCGGACACCATCAAAGCGGTCGATTATTTGAACAACAAAAAATCCGGACGCGGCTCATTCATCCCCCTTCGCCCCAAAACATTTGCCACACCGCCTGTCTACCTGAACGGGAATTCCCGTGTTCTGGGTCTGGCTTACGACAAGATCGAATGCCGCGAAGAGTACCGGGCCCTGCTCGAACTGCTCCTGAAAAATGTTGTGGTTGTCGAAGACCTGGAAACCGCCCTGCAACTGTATCAAAATCCTGAGTTTACTGGCTCCATCGTCACTCAAAATGGGGAAATGATCGATCCGCAAGGCATTGTCACCGGCGGTCATGAAAACAACGACTCTGCCGGATTGCTCAATCGCAAACGCGAGTTGGAGGAATTGACACAGAAAACCGAGTCGTTGAAAGCAGACTCTGAACTGGCCATCAAAGATGTCAGCGATCAAAAGGGTCGCCTCATGGCATGGGAATCCAAACTGAAGCAAGCCGAGCAAGCGGTCAACGCACAAGCCTTGCTCGTGTCCCATGCCCGGAAAGATATCGAGTCGATCGTGCGCGATCTGGATCGGCACCAAAACAAAATCGCTTCCATTCGATCCTCGCTGGAAAAAGGCAAAGAGGAATTGAGCAATTTGCAGACTCAATGTGAAAATCTGCGAAATGAAATTGCCGAGCAAGACAGTGAACGGGAAACGGCTCAAAAAGCCGTTGAAGGTTTGCGCGAACAGCTCGCCAACGACCGTCAGACCATCGAAACGCAAGTGTCACAAATGGGCAATCGGCAGGCACTCATCGCCTCTCTGGTGGGAAAACGGGACAACACCCTCACCGAAATCAAGCGCATTGAGTTACAGGCTGAAGTTTTGGAACGCCGCATTTCCCAGCGTAAAAATGACTCGACCCAAAACGCTGAAAAGATTGCCGAATTGAAAGAACAAATCAAGGCACTGGAAAGCGACCTGCTGAAAACCGTACGCGAAAAAGACAGTCTCTCGGAAATATTGATTCGTGCGGAAGAAAATTTGCGCGACAAAGAAGAGGAAGACAACAAAATCGATGAAGAAGCCCGTACCTTGACCCGGCAGACACAGGATCAGGTCGAAAAACTTTCCCGTGCGGAACTGAAGCAATCGGAAATTCGCATCACGCGCGCTCATCTTGAAGAAAAAGCTTACGACGATTTCAACGTTATTCTTACAGATGTAGCCCATTCGCTCGCAGATCATTTGAACGATGAAGAAGTCGCCGAAGCCAATGAGCGCATTGCCGATCTGAAAAGCAAGATCGCAAAAATGGGTGAGGTCAATCTCGCGGCCCTGTCCGATTACCAAGTCGCCAACGAACGTTTCACCTTCTTGCAGGGACAACAGGAAGATCTGTTTGAGTCGATCAAAATGCTGAAAAGCACCATCGAGCGGATCAATCAGACCACGCGTGACCGTTTCCTGGAAACCTTTCAGAAAGTCGCGGAAAATTTCGAAGCCATATTCTCCCGACTGTTTCAGGGCGGGAAAGCCAAGCTGACCCTGACCGACCCCAGCAATCCCCTCGAATCCGGTGTCGAAATCGCCGCCAACCCCGCAGGCAAGAGCATGCAGAACCTGCACCTGCTTTCCGGTGGAGAAAAAGCCATGACCGCCGTCGCGCTCATGTTCTCCGTTTTCAAGGAACGCCCCAGCCCCTTTTGTTTGCTGGATGAGATCGACGCGCCTCTCGACGAAGCCAACGTCATCCGCTTTCAGGAAATGCTCAAGGAGATGTCGGAGAAGACCCAGTTCATCATCATCACTCACAATCAAAAAACCATGTCCTTCGCCAACTCATTGTACGGCGTGACCATGGAAGAAAAAGGCGTTTCCAGAACCGTATCTGTCAGCCTGAACTAAGCCCCAGAGCAAGCACAACAACTCCCCGGTGATCACCGGTCAATATACAGACGTTACTCCCCCACAGGAAACTGTGGGGGAACCCTCTCTCCCTTTTAAATCCTCCTCAAAAGTAAGCGAAGAAGTGACTCAAGCCGGTTTTTATGTTAGCGTTGGATCATTAATATTCAACGACTCTCTGGAAAAATCATGGCCGAAGCAAAAGACATAGGCGACAGCCTCGCCTACCTTCGCTATTTTGAAAAAAACAGCGTCCCGCAGGACATTATGGACATCGTCCAGGAAAAGTCCGGTTCGCAATCTCTCGACCTCAAGGGCAAACGCCTCAAGGAAGACGAATTTCAAATCCTCGCCGGGATCGAGCCTCTGCATAGCCTGAAACATCTGGACCTTGGCGAGACCAATCTCAATACGGCAGGTTTAAAACATCTCTGCATGTCGCCGCTGTTTTCTTCCAGCGAATTTCTTTCTGTCGAAAACAACAATGTCGACGACGAAGGCCTGTTCTATCTTTCCAAAACAGCTCATTTGCAGAAACTTTGCGAGATCAACCTCTCCAGCAATGAAATCGGCGCGCTCGGTTGCAAAGTCCTCGGTCTTTCCGAAAACATGCCGCATCTGCAAAAAATAGATCTTTCCTACAATCGCATCGAGCCACTCGGACTCAAAGGGCTGGCGGAATCTGCCCTCGGACGACAATTGAAAGTGCTGAAACTGCGCGATGTCTCCATCGGCGACGAGGGTTTGAAACTGTGGGCAGAACTGGAACCGATGGAACATTTGGAAGAACTCGACCTGCGCGACAACGGACTCTCTGCCGAAGGCATCGAACAGCTCGCGCGCTCTTCCGTTCTTCCCAACCTGAAACGCCTCGATCTGTCGAACAATCACCTGGGAGACGATGGTGTCTACGCCATTGCCAACTCGCCGATGTTCGCCCATCTCGAACAACTCAAAATGAGCTGGAACGGGTTGACCGCGGACAGTGCCATCTCCATCGCCGAATCAACCACGCTGACCGGGCTGAAATACCTCGACCTCAACAACAACGATCTCAAGGCCGAAGGCGCGCGCCTCTTGTCAAAATCATCCAATATCAAGGGCATGGAAACTCTCGATCTCGGAGAGAATAAATTGAATCAAGAGGGGGCGCAATTTTTGGCAAAAAGCAAATACCTGAAGAAACTCATCTTCCTGCGTCTCAACAACAACAGCATCGGCGATGTCGGAGTCATCGCGCTCGCGTCCTCAAAATACATGACGCTACTGGAAACACTCAGTCTGGAAAAAGAAAACTGGATTCATGCCCGGGGAGCCGAAGCACTCGCGCAATCGGAAACTTTGAAGAATTTAAAGACACTGATTTTGACGCTGAATCAGATCGGCGACGAAGGCGCACGCGCTTTTGCCGAACCCAATAAATTGACACAACTGGAAGTCCTCAACGTCGCGGGCAACCGACTCACCCCCGCCGGCGAAACTTCCCTGCAAAACTCACCCACACTCGCCAAACGACTGAAACTCCTCGAACTCGTCTAACCGGAGTACCTCCGGCGGCAATGGGCTGTGCATGTGCAAGGAACCGTTGCAAACTGGGCGCAATCGATAACCCAATTATTTTATTTGCACACGCCTACCCAACGACTACGAACCCATCGCCCTTTTAGTAAGCGCAATCCAGCTATCGACATCCTTCACCCGATGCGCCAGACCCGCCTTGTCAAAAACCTTGCGAGCTTTCTCAAAATATTGCAAAGCCTCGGCATAATCCTTCTTGTTATAAAACACCGCTCCTAGATTGCTCCAATAGTTTGCAACATTAGGATGATCGGTTCCGAAAGTTTTGAGGTCGTTCGCCAAAGCTTTTTCGTAAAAAGCGATTGCCTTGTCGTATTCTCCTTTGCAATTCCACGCACCTCCAATATTGACCCAACGAATAGACACATTGGGATGATGGAAACCGAAAGTTTTGAGATCGCTTATTAAAGCTTTATCGAAATAGGTGATAGCCTTCCCATATTCACCTTTAGCTTGCCAAAATAACCCCATATTACTCCAATCTCTTGCCACATTGGGATGGTCGAGACCCAAGTTCTCAATATCACTCGCCAATGCTTTTTGGTAATAGACGATGGCTTGATCGTATTGGCCTTTTTTTCGCCATGACTCTCCCAAATTGTTCCAAAGACTTGCCACATTGGGATGATCAGGACCGAACGTCTTTAGGTTACTTTCTAATGCTTTCTCGTAATAAACAATCGCTTGGTCGTATTCACCTTTGGCATGCCACACCCCACCTATATTGTTCCAACGAGTAGCCACCTTGGGATGATTAGGTCCGAAGTTTTTGAGGTCGCTGGCCTCTGCTTTTTCATAAAACTCTATGGCCTTATCGTATTCGCCTTTTGAATCCCATGCAACTCCCAGATTGCTCCAAAATAAGGCCACCTTGGGATGGTCGGGCCCCAAAATCTGGATACCGCTTTCAAATGCTTTTTCGTAAAACTCTATAGCCTTATCGTATTCACCTTTCACTCTCCATGCACCACCCAGATTATTCCAATAAATTGCCACTTTAGAATTTTCTGGACCCGAAATCTGGATGTCACTTTCTAATGCTTTTTCATAAAACTCTATAGCCTTGTCGTATTCGCCTTTTTCTTTCCAAGCACCACCCAAATTGTTCCAATACTTCGCTATATTGATATGATTGGGACCGAGAGTCTCAATATCAATTTCCAAAGCTTTTTCGTAATTGGAGATGGCTTGATCGTATTGCCCCAGTTCTACCAGCAGTAATCCTACCTCGTTCAAATATTCCGCATTTTCGGGTGCGAGTTGCACGGCTTTTTCAAAATACTCCAATGCCTTGCGGTAGTCGATACGGTCCTCTGCCAGTTTTCCGAGTCGGAATGCGGCGGTGGCTCCGGCTTGCGCTTGTGTTTCGGCATCTTGCAAGACTTTTTCGAGCAGGGTTTCCGCGCTTGAAGAGTCGCCAGCTTCCAATTTGCGTTCGGCATCCAACAATTGATCCTGCGGAATGATATTTTTCAGTCGCTCGCTTTCCAGATCTCTTCTGGTTTCCGCAAGCTCCTGCGCCCTGTCCGCAAGGGCTTTTTCCGTATCTGCCAGTTTGGCTTCCACGCCTGCGAGTTGCTGTTTCAGAAAATAGATTTCTTCGGCTGTCTTTTCACGATTAGAATTTGCAAGATTTTCTAAAATTTCTTTCCGTAAATTTTCCAACCCCTTTTCAAAGGCATCTTTGTCGATCCCATATTTTGGTCCGACATGAACATTGCCCTGTGTCCCTGTTATATTACCAACGCTTATATCAGGAGCTCTTTCAGAAGAGGGCACTATTGTCTTGCCGGTATTTTCCAGATCGTTTTTGGAGGGATCGGTCATTTTTCGGGGTTTTCTTTTTTTATAGGTTTTTCGTCACCTATTTCTACACTCCCCTGAGTTTCTTTGATATCGCCTACCTTTGTGGAGGACGCTCCCGCCCCGATCTTTACATCGCCACCGGTGCGATCAATATTCCCAACGGATATTTTTGACGACGGCGCGGATTCATCTTTAGCACCCTTGATTTCCAAGTCAAAAGTTCCTTCTCCCTTGGAAAATTTAAATCCTCTAATTTTTCCAGTGAAAAATAATCCCGCAACTAATGTGAAAGCTCCTAAACCGCCCCAGATAATCAAATCCACATTTTCCATTTACGATCTCCCTAAAAACTCTCTTTCCAACATCAATCGGAATCCCAATAGTTTTCGCAGTATAGATCACAATACGCTCCCATCCAAACGAGAATGATTGGTCTGTGCCCTACCTGCACCCGGCAAATAGGGCACAATCGCTAACCTGATTATTTTTTTCGCACACGCCCGCCGGAGCGGGAAAATCTATAGCGTGTTGATTTTATGAAAGGGGTCTCTTCGTCGCACCATTACCAGCAGGCAACGCCTGCTGGCTATAGAGAAATTTGCGATTACGCACGACTTGCAACGGTTCCTTACGGATGCACAGCCTATTCACTCCCGCTTGGCGGGCAGAAGATTGCGGTTGCATTCCCGGTTGCATGGCTTATAATGAGAGCCCAAGTAGTATTCATGCGTAGTATTCATACTTATTCTTCTCGTATTTCGCGCAAGTTGTTCACTGCGTTTCCTTACTAACTAGCCTGTTGTCATTTTCTGGAGCCCCCTATTGTCTTTGATTCGTTTTGATTCCCTGCCACTTGAAGAAACCGTTTTGCAAGGCATTAAAGATGCTGGTTTTGCTCATTGCACACCCATTCAAAGCAAAACACTTCCCCTGACACTGGCGGGAAAAGACGTTGCCGGGCAGGCTCAGACTGGCACTGGGAAAACAGCGGCTTTCCTCATCACCGCTTTCAATCATTTGCTGACCCGTCCTGCTCCCAAACAAGCCAATAATTTTGTCGGTCCCCGTTGCCTCATCATCGCTCCTACACGGGAGCTGGCCATGCAGATCGAACGGGATGCGATTTTACTCGGTAGCAACTGCGGTCTTCGCATGGTGTGTGTTTACGGCGGGGTCGATTACGAAAAACAAAAACAGAAAATTTTATCGGGGCTCGATATACTCATCGCCACACCGGGCCGCTTGATCGATTATTACAAACAGAAATTCTTCAGTCTCAAAAGCGTTCAGGTACTGGTCATTGATGAAGCCGACCGGATGTTTGACATGGGTTTCATTCAAGACCTGCGCTACATCCTGCGACGCATGACGCCTTTCGACGAGCGTTTGTCTATGCTGTTTTCTGCGACTCTGAACTTTCGGGTTCTCGAACTTTGCTACGAGCACATGAACAATCCTGAAAAAATTGCTATCGAGCCGGAAAAGTTCGTTGTTGAAAAAATCCAGCAATCCCTTTACCACGTCGGACTGCATGAAAAATTCTCGCTTCTTTTAGGACTGCTCAAACGTGAAGAGGGCAAAAAGGTCATCATCTTCTGCAACACCAAGGCCTGGGCCGAGAAACTCGAATTCAAACTGCGTCACAACGGCTACGTTGCTTCACAAATCAGCGGCGACCTGCATCAGAACAAACGCACGAAGGTATTGGATCAATTCAAAAACAGCGAGATCGATATATTGATCGCCACCGATGTCGCTTCACGCGGACTGCATGTCGATGACATCACCCACGTCATCAATTACGACCTGCCACAAGATCCGGAAGACTACGTCCATCGAATCGGCCGAACCGCACGTGCGGGAGCTGAAGGCACTGCCATCACCCTGTGTTGCGAAAACTTTGCCGCGCATCTGGAACACGTTGAAGAGTATTTGAAACAGAAAATCCCTGTCGTTTGGCCGGATGAAGAATTGTTCCTCGCTGGAAAACCCGGCGGCGAACCGCCAAGAAGAAAACCAAAACCCCGGTCCTCTTCCAACTCATCACGTCCTTCAGGGAACTCCTCGTCTCGCCCCAAGGGACGACCCGGAAGACCGTCTTCATCATCCCGACGCCCTCGCTAAATTCCGGCGAAATCTGCCTGAGGAAATGCAAGAAACTGTGCCCAATTGCCCGCCTATAAAGTAATAAATCAAGATTTGACCCCTTTATAGATATTGATCCTGAATTTAGAAAATGAGAGAATTCTAGATATTCTTAATCGATTCTATTTAAAAAATAGAATTAATTTTATCAGCATAATTTTAAAGTGACCACAGGCGGAATGCTTGAAAAGATTAAAATTATAGAGTTACTGGACACCATTCCTTTTTTTGCCGCTTTCAACGCGCAAGAAAAGGATTATGTGGCGGGTCTGGAAGCGCAAGTTTTACGATTCAGACCTTCGGATATAATTATCAATGAAGGGGACATAGACAAGGCTTTTTTTGTCGTCCTGAAAGGTTCGGTCTTTGTTTCTAAAAGAAAACCGCACGACGTTGTGCTTGCAAAATTAAAAACCGGGTCTGTTTTCGGGGAAATCGCTTTTGTTGGAAAACGGGCGAGAACCACTTACGTGATCGCCGACGGAGATGTGATTGCCCTTAAAATCAATCTGGATCAAATCAACAAACTCAAACCCATCGTCCAGAGCAAAATCAAAGATCAGTTGATCGGCATTCTCGCCGACCGTCTGAACATCATGAACGATCAGGCCAAACGTTTCGCTTAGATTAAAAACTGAATCAAACAAAATAAAGGAGTTGCTTCGCAGAATAAGCGTCCCAACGCCTCAGCTCTAATCTGACTATCCGCCTGAAGTCGGAGGCACCTCCCTTAAAAAGTACAACAAACCCTCACAATCTTCACCTAAAACTATAAATTCAAGATTTGCTCCCTTTATCCGACCCCTTTATTCTGATATTAAAAACCATTGCAAAACCGTTAAATAGCTCGGTTAATAAAGGCTATATCTGTTTAAAAATTGAATTTAAAAAAATATAATAATAATATTGTTACTTGAATATTATTTTGAGTTTAAAGTGCACTCAACTTTTAAATTTTGAAGGTTGTTCTTAAAATATCTTCTGCGAACCTAATTCCAACAGGGGGGATGGATTATGCGACGCCTACCTACACTTGTATCTCTGTTTACAGTTTTGTTTTTCATTTTAAGTTTAACAGGCAATACGATCACTGCTGATCCAGTTTTTACACGTATTGCGTTTGCACAGAGCAAGGCAGATGGCAAGATCAAACTTAAAAATAGCCAGAAGAAAAAGGACGACGGCAAAGATAAAGACAATGACAACAACGGCATCCCCGGAAAAATCAGTAAACTTCAAAAACAGATCAATTCATTACAGACCGAACTCGATAACATTCAGTTAACGCCAGGCCCTCAGGGTGATCCCGGACCGCAGGGTCCAGCAGGACCGGCAGGCCCTCAGGGTGATCCCGGCCCCCAAGGTCCAGAAGGTCCAGCAGGACCTCAGGGTGATACAGGTGCAACAGGACCACAAGGGCCAGCAGGTGTAGACGGCCAGGATGGGGCAGAGGGTCCACAGGGACCCCGGGGTCAAGTTGGGCTTCAAGGCCCGCGAGGGGATCTTGGACCCCAGGGGCCAGCAGGGCCTGGAGGGGCAAGGCTCACTTATGTATCCGAGCTACCTAATATTATATTTATTCCACCTGCAAACACAGGAATTTATTCAGACGTTCCCCAAAGAGTGCTGGACTACACCAAGCACTCCGGCACTTCCATATTGCGAATCACCTACCACGATTTTTTCTTTTTGCAAGGTTTTCAGTCGACCACCACTTTAAATATCCGGTTTATGTTGAAAGACCTCGCAAGTGGGGCAGAGATCGTTCTACCTAATGAACCTGCTTTTATCAAACGTATGGTTCAGCATTTGAGCGGCAGTTCTTTTTCCACTGAATCCGGGGGGCCCAAAACGTTTCATTTTATTTTGGATCCGCACCTTTTAGGTGCAAACGCTTCGTTTCTTGCAACGGGGAATTACAGTCTTCGGATTCAAAGCCTTGAAGACAATTTCAACGGCAACTTCCAAAGCACCAGCATCGGGAATTTCCGGATGCCATTCCTGATTCAGGTGGAGGAGATAGAACCTTAGTTTATTCAGATAAATCAGCAGTCACAACCCAGCCCATCATTTCCATTATGGAAGTGATGGGCTGTTTGTTTGTGGAGCGGAATCGTAGCATCCGCTATTTGCCTATAGAGGAAGAATTCATCGTCCCGACACCTCCGCTAAAACCTGTCAACACGTCTGCAACCAGCTGTTTCTTTCCTAAGAAATGTACCAAAACCTCGCAACCACCACTCTAAAAATATAAATACAAGATTTGACCACGTAATGTTGATCCCGCAATCATTGTTTTATTTTTTCGCACACGCCCGCCGGAGCGGGGTCCATCTAGAAACCAAGAGTTTGATAGAAACGGTCTTTGGAAAGTCCTATTGCCAGCAGACGATGTCTGCTCGCCGGAGCGGGGTCCATCTAGAAACCAAGAGTTTGATAGAAACGGTCTTTGGAAAGTCCTATTGCCAGCAGACGATGTCTGCCCGCCGGAGCGGGGTCCATCTAGAAACCAAGAGTTTGATAGAAACGGTCTTTGGAAAGTCCTATTGCCAGCAGACGATGTCTGCCCGCCGGGCCTAAAGTTTTTTGACCAAAGCCAGTCCAATTCGTCGCCGTGCGATATCGGCCTCGGCAACCCGTACTTCCACAAGATCGCCGATTCGGAAAATCTTGCCACTGCGATTTCCCTGCAATTTGTGCTCGGTTTCCATGTAGACATAATAATCGTCAGTCAGGCTCGACAGCAGGACGAGTCCTTCAACAAAGACTTCGTTCAATTCCACAAAAAATCCAAATGACGTGACACTGGAAATATTGCCGTGGAAGATTTCGCCGATCTTGCCCGACATATACTGCGCCCGGCGCAGGTCGCAAACGTCTCTTTCCACTGCCATGGCTTTGCGTTCACGCGCCGAAGACTGCACGCCACACTCGATGGCCTGCTCATGCAAATACTGTTTGTCTGAGCTGGGGCATTTGTGGTCGATGTATTTTTTAATCAGACGATGCGTGTACAGGTCGGGATACCGGCGTATGGGGGAGGTGAAATGGACGTAATCGTCAAATCCCAGACAATAATGTCCCAGATCCTTTTCCGAATAGAGGGCCTTTTTCATCGACCTGAGGAGCAGGACGTTGACGACGCGCTCTTCGCGCCGATTCTTGACTTTCTGGATCAGGCGGTGCAAATCAACCGATTTCGGATTGACCCGGGTCGGCAGGCTCAAATCAAAGGTCGATATGTATTCATCGAAAGCGGTCAATTTTTCCGCATCGGGAGCTTCGTGAATCCGGTGAACGCAGGGGATTTTGTTCTTTTTCAGAAACTTTGCGGCGCATTGATTGGCCAGCAACATGAATTCTTCGATCAATTCATGTGCCCAGTTGTGTTCCGCCGCGATGATGTTTTCCACTGATCCTGTAGGCGACAGGATGATCTGCGCTTCTGGAATGTTAAAATCAACACTTCCATGCTCGAATCGACTCTTCCTCAGCATTTGACTGAGCTTTTTCATTTCGAGAATGATCGGTGTCAATTCACCGGGATCGCCGGCTTCCGTCCGGGCAACTTCGGTGTATGTGAAGCGTTTGCAACTTTTGATCACTGATGGAAAAAAACGATAGTCCCGCAGATTCCCCTCAAGATCGAGATCGATGGACACCGATAACGTGAGTTTTTCTTCATTCGGCCGCAAACTGCAAATTTCGTTGGAGATCGGGAACGGGAGCATGGGCAAAACCCCATCGGGATAATAGATACTCGTCCCGCGTTGAAAAGCTTCCTTATCTAGGGTCGATTTTTCCTTGACGAAATACGACACGTCGGCGATATGTACCCCGAGACGATAGCCCTTTTCGTCCCATTCAAGGGAAACGGCATCGTCAAAATCCTTGGCTTTTTCACCATCGATGGTGAATATTTTTTCCGATCTCAAATCCTCTCGATGCGCCCGCTCTTCATCGGGAATTGCCGACGACAAACTTTCTGCTGAGCTGAGTACTTTGCCCGGAAAGTCAATGGGTGCGTCGTGACGTCGAAAAATAGCCTTGATTTGCGCATTGGGATCATCGGTATAACCCAGAACATGGGTGATTTTCCCCATAGGTGCCTGACGGGTCGTGGGATAGCTGATGATTTCAACCTCCACGATTTGCCCGGTCTTGGCATCCATCTTGTTTTTTGCGGGAATGAAGATGTCGTGAAAATGCGACTCCTCCAGCGGCGTCACCCAACCTTCCCGCCCCACATTTTCGTAAGTTCCGGTCAGCTTCTGGGTGCGTCTTTCAAGAATCTGGACGATTTTCCCTTCCGGTCGTTCGTAATCGCCGGGTTGCACTTGCGCCACCACGAGGTCCATGTGCATGGCGTCTTTCATGTGCTTGCGGTGAACGTAAAGATCATTTGCGCCCGTAGACCCTTCCGTGGCAACAAATCCAAATCCACGGGGATGTCCCCGCAATTCCCCCGTCACCAGATTCATTTTATCGGGAAGACCATAGCGTCCCCCACGAACTTTGATGAGAGACCCTCTGTCGCCCATCTGTTTGATCAAATTTCTGAACGGTTTGCGCTGATTTTCAGGAACTTTCAACGCACGTGCCATCTCTGCTATTTTCATCGCACGCAAGGAATTCGCGCGAATCTGTTTTATTACATTGTCTTCGGAAAGTATCATCATTCACCCAGGTTAGTTGATTGGTTATAGCCCGAAGGGAAACACAATGCAATGGGCAAGCCAAATAGAAGTGGCCACCCGCAGAAATATATTGCAACAAGCGATGCAATGACTGCACAAAAAAAACGTTGCATGCATCAACAATGCAACACTACATACTCTCTTGCGTAAACAGCTATGCGGACAAAAACCGCGTACTTAAAGGAGATTGAACGGCTTATCCGACAATGGCATATTGCTTGCATCTAATACTTCAGGCAAATATTTATTTCATTACAAAGGAGCGTTTTAATGAGTACATCGGGTAATAAGTTTGTAGCCGCAGGATTGGCCATATTGTTGGCATTATCGTTTCAAGCCCAGGCAGGAGCTGAAACAGCAACGCTGACAACAGCTCCAAACGTACCGGCCCCTATCACAAGGGACAAACCGACTACGGTTGTGGCGCATTTTGAAGCCAAAGAAGTTGTGGGTGATTTGGCCGAAGGCGTTAAATACGCTTTCTGGACTTTTGGCGGAACCGTTCCTGGCCCCATGTTGCGTGTACGGGTAGGCGACTCTGTTGAATTTCATTTGCACAATCACAAGGACAACACCCAGCCCCATAATATCGACATCCATGCAGTGAATGGACCCGGCGGTGGCGCGGCTGTGAATACAGTAGCACCCGGAGAAGAAAAGATTTTCACCTTTAAGGCACAAAACCCCGGCCTGTACATCTACCATTGTGCGGCGGGTTCTATCGTTGACCACATTTCAAACGGCATGTATGGCCTCGTGTTGATCGAACCCAAAGGCGGTTTGCCTCCTGTAGACAAAGAATTTTATGTTTTTGAGAGCGAATTCTATACCGATGGAGCCGAAGGTGTTCAGGGCTTCGACATTGCCAAGGGCCTGGCGGAGCATGCCGATCATGTGGTTTTCAACGGTCGCGCAGGTTCTTTGATGGGCGATAACGTTCTGAAAGCCAAGGTTGGCGACAAGGTACGCATGTATTTTGGAAACATCGGACCCAATGGAATTTCTTCTTTCCACATCATCGGTGAAATTTTCGACACCGTACACATGGAAGGTTCTTTGGAAGGTGCGGTGAATCACAATGTACAAACAACACTGGTTCCCTCAGCTGGCGCGACCATCGTAGAGTTCACGCTGGACGCCCCTGGAGCATACACTCTGGTAGATCATAGTATCTTCCGGGTTGCAAAAGGTGCCATCGGTCAGTTGGTAGCTGAAGGTAAGGAAAACCCTTCGACCTTTAGAAGCGGCAAATAACAGTTGCACCCCCCTCCAGAGTCAAGACTAAATCCCCTCTCCTCCGGTCTTGACTCTGGAGTTTTTTTTGATCGATCTTCGCCTGTACTTCAGCTTTTCTTCGCGCCTGCTGAAAATAACGTGTTGACATCATCCAGTTGCAAACCGGCCCGCTCGGAACTTTGAGAAATTTTCGGGTGTTTGTAGACCACATTCCAAAGCAGGTTGCCGACTTCCTGTATGTTTTCCATCAGCGATGCGATGCCCTTGCCTTTAAAAACTGCCAGCAGGTCCAGATTGAGGGCTTTCCATTTGATATTCAACGCCATGCAATGATGGTAAAACTCCATTTCCAAAGCTAATTTTTGAAAGATTTCTTCAAGTTTTCGACCTTTCATGGCCTGCGGAAACAGGGCGGAAAACTCCCGCTCGACCCGCTTGCGTTTCCAACTCGAAGTGAGATTCAAAATTCCGGCACCGCTCAGGTTATGCCATGCTTTGAGCAGAGCACGTCCTGATTCTATTTTTTCATTGCTGATATCCGCCAGCAAGATTTCCTCTTTCGCGTTGTTGCGATATATTTCGGCCGTACCTTCCAATGCCCGATACAATTCGCGTAACGTCGCGTTCAGATTGCCCACCGTTACCGGGTCTGTTTCCTTGCGGCCTTCTTTCAGGCTCTTGATTTCCACTTCCAGATTCCGGTCCGTTGTTTCGACAAAATTGATCGCCGAAATATCCAGCAAGGCGAAAAAGGTCTGCGGAGAAATTGCCAGATCGATGCCGAACATTTCGCGGGTCCACTCCCGAAGTCGGCTCAGCTTTTCCAGTTCGCGCAAAGATTCCGCAAGGACTTCCAACGGCTCTCCGGTATCGAACAGGGGTTCAAGTTCGGTCCCTTCCGGGAGCAGTTTTGCGAGAACACGTCTTAAAGTTTTTGTTTCCAAAATATTGCCTTTGGTTTTCTACTTGTAACAAAATGAAACCCGCACTAAGATGCGTCGGTATTTAGAGTCTGTGCCGGCTGATAAGGATGTCAGGGATTTCCCTGACTGTAAAGATCATAATCGAAAGTCAATCGGGGTCGCAAGTGGATAGAAAATATAGTATTATCCCTGGCTGATTGAATTTTGATGCATTTTACAGAAGCAACACCGGTCGGTTTAGATTATAATGCTTCCCGAATAAAATGCGAGGGTGGCGAAATTGGTAGACGCACAGGACTTAAAATCCTGCGGTGGCAACACCGTGCGGGTTCGATTCCCGCCCTTCGCACCACCCACTCCCGTGGGAGGGAGAGTTTGCTAATTTCAAGCGGAAGTTTTTGGTTTGGATCGACATTTCTCCGAACTTCGCCACCCGCCCGGGTGGAAGGAGTTTGCTGGCAACGGGCAAAGTTCTACCCGTATGGTTCAAGCTTTTTCTTTGATTGCACCCGGCTCGACGCAGGGCCCGCTTCATGGGCCGTACAATGCTATTGCAAGCACACTTTCTGAATTGAATCCCTATCTGTGTGCGGGCCGGGCTTGCCTGTTCATCTCTTACTTCCTTCTTTAAAGAATCTCAAATTTTAAAACTGTCTGCCGGTGTCGGGCACATTCCTGCCTCGCCGCCAACCATGAACTTTCGAGTAGTAAAAATAACCTTACTAACGTAATATTCAGGGGGCAACTGGATTTCTAATGAAAACATCTCCGAAACGCTACTACATGTGAGTACTATGGCCAAAGTAAAACGGATTGTTTTGGATGTTTTAAAACCTCATCACCCCAGTGCGCTCGAATTCGCGAAAGCCATCGCAGACCAAGAGAACCAATGCAACGTCAAACTCACGGTTGAGGAAGTGGATGAAAAAACCGAATCCATCGTTCTGGTGATTGAAGGAGAAGACATCCAGTTTGATGGCATCGTAGATACTATTAAAAATCTTGGAGGGTCTGTGCATAGTATCGATGGGGTGGAGGTGGAAGGAACGGAAGCTTCTCCCCAAAAAGAATAAATTGACTTGTGATTCAACGCATCCGATTTCTATTAAATCTTTCCCGCGCCCATGGAATCAGCCGCAGGTACTTTTTTACCAACGGTTATGATGGAGCCCTTACCATGCTGGGGTTGAACGTGGGCTTTTACAGCACAGGGAATGTCCCGACACACATCGCCATCAACGCATGTTTGGGAGCCGCAATTGCTCTTTTCGTCAGCGGCCTTACCAGTGCCTATATAAGCGAGTCTGAAGAAAGGAAAAAAGAACTCGTCGAATTGGAAAGAGCCATGGTCGTCAGCCTGGGGGATACGGAATATGGCAGAGCCACTCAATGGGTGCCTATATGGATCGCTCTGGTGAATGGTTTTTCCCCTCTTCTGGTCTCCTTGTTCATTATATCTCCTTTATGGATGAGTCAATTTGAAGTTTACCTTCCCATTCCTCCGCTGGAATCAACCATCAGTTTTGCCTTTTTGACGATTTTTCTTCTGGGTCTTTTTCTAGGAAAAGTGAGCGGCACATTTTGGCTTTGGACCGGTCTTCGGACATTGGCAATCGCTGTGATCACTTGTTTGCTTATTTTAACTCTCGAATTTTAGGGGAACGGAGGGGGGATGAAATTGCCGCCAAGACCGTTTCAGCGGCCTTAATGGGTATGAACAGCGGTCAATGCTCACACAGCTTCTGACACACATTTTTTAAATCAAATATACATTTAGTATCAAAATTAAAGGGACTTAAAATCCTGCTCTGCGCACATTCGGTTTTTTGATATAACTTCGTTCCCACCCTTCGCGCCATTCCCTCTTTCCATCCTCCCTGTGAACCAACCCTGAATGAATTATCCGGGAAAATCTTGAAATTGTTATTTTATTGGATATACTATGTATATACACCTATATATTTAAATGAGAAAGGGAAGTGCTATGGATTCAGTAATCAATGCATGGGGGAATAGCCTTGGCTTGAGGATTCCCAAGGCTTATGCCAAGGAAGTTGGCTTAAAAAGTGGGGCCAAAGTGGAAATTATCGTCCAGGCCGGGCAATTGGTGGTCAAGCCTGTAAAGGAATATTCCCTTAAATCACTGGTGGATGAAATTTCCTCTGAAAACAGTTATGAGGAAATTGATTTTGGTGAGCCAGAAGGAAAAGAGGTATGGTAGTCAAAAGAAAGTATGTGCCTGAAAGAGGACATATTATTTGGCTCGACTTCAATCCCCAAGCCGGACACGAACAAGCCGGCCACCGGCCCGCTTTGGTGATTTCTCAGAAAATCTACAATGAAAAAGTGGGGCTGGTGCTGGTTTGCCCCATCACGTCGAAAGTAAAAAATTACCCTTTTGCTGTCAATCTTCCCCCGAAAGAAGGGGGAGGCTGTGTCCTCGTCGATCAAATCAAAAGCGTCGACTGGCGCATACGCCAGACAAGACATAAGTCCAAGGCCACTAAAAAGGTTATGGAAGAAGTATTAGGGAAACTTGGCGCATTGATCTTTGATGATGGATAAGGTTATTTGTGTCACTCCTGCCAAGCTAAATTCGGAGAGTTTTGAGTCACTCCTGAAACAAGCAAAAGAAAAGCGCATCACCTTACAGGCGGTAAAGAAGAATTTGCTAGCTTCTCGAAGTTTCTCCGCCCCGCCGCAACCATTGCAAAAATCCGCGCGAGGTCTTGCCTTGCATCAAGCTTCTTCCACTCTGCACGTCCCCTCTATACAGAAATTCACTTCAGCTCTGAGGAATCAAACGGCCCTATCCATCCAATCCAAGGATAAAATCCAAACATCAGCAATATTTGCGATTGATTGAGGAACTATCTTCTACGGTCGAAAACTAAGGGTGGGAAGGTGTTGCAGGATTTGCTCGCGGACTTGTTCGAGTAAATTTTCCTGGGGATAGGATTTTTTTTGCAGGAGGAGCTTCACTTTGCCGTTGAGTCGGCGGCGATCTTCTTGTGTGAGATCTTTTCCGGTAACAACGACGACGGGTATTTTATTCAATCGGGGGTCGTTGCGTAGTATTTCCAGAAAATCGAAGCCATCCATCACCGGCATCATCAAATCCAGAAAGATGATTGATGGCATTGCTTTTTGAATTTGCTCAAGGGCCAGTTCTCCGTTTTCAGCTTCGGAAACAATACAGGATCGTTCTTCCAGCCGTCTTCTGAGAACCGATCGGGCATCGGGTTCGTCATCCACGACCAACACCGTGCGGTCGGAAACTCCGCCATATTTATTCACGAGAAAATTCAGACGTTCTTTATCTATGGGCTTGACCATGTACTCCAAAGCCCCCAAGGCGTAGCCTTTGCGTTTTTCATCGATCATTGAAATGATGATGATGGGAATATCTGCCAAACTCGGGTCGGTTTGCAATTGGGTCAAAACCGACCAACCGTCCATGTCCGGTAAAATGATATCGAGGGTGATGACTTTCGGGCGAATTTTACGGGCCATCTCCAATCCGGTTTTCCCATCGGCGGCAAACTCCACTCTTATATTCTTATTGTCGAGCGATTTTTTAACCCAGTCGAACATCATGGGATCGTCATCAATGATCAAAACCACCGGCGTTTCTCCCGGTAGCAACGCAGGAATCTCTTTTGAGCGACTGGAGGCGGAATCTCTAACCCCGGATGAGGTATCGCGTGGAACCTCAATGGTAAAAGTACTTCCTACCCCATATTCACTTTCAACCCGTATGTCGCCGCCCATCATATTGCACAACTGACGCGATATGACGAGACCCAGCCCCGTCCCGCCGTACTTCTTTGAAGTCGAAACGGTCGCCTGCTCAAAACTTTGAAACAGTCGATTCAATTGCTCCGGGTTCATCCCAATGCCCGTATCGGCAACTTGAAAAACATAGTGCTCAACGCCGTTGATGACTTTATCCAAAACGTCCAGAGTGATGGTTCCGTTTTCGGTGAATTTGCAGGCGTTGCTGAACAAGTTGATTAATACTTGTCTGAAACGATCCTCATCGACAATAAAGTCGTCCCGGGTTGCAGACTGATGGATTTGCAACTGATTGCCATTTTTATCTGCCAGAGGCTGGATGGTGTTGATGGTCTCTTCCAGGAGTTGCGAGAGCGTGCATTTCTCAGGGAAAAGTTCCATTTTCCCCGCTTCGATCTTAGAAAGATCCAGGATATCGTTGATGATGGCAAGTAGATGACGGCCTGCGGAATTGATCTTTCTCAGATCAGGTGCCATTTCATCTTTGAGTTTAAAATCATCGGCAACTTCTTCCAGCAACTCGCTGTATCCTATGATTGCGTTGAGTGGGGTTCTTAATTCGTGGCTCATGTTAGCGAGAAAATCGCTCTTGGCCTGACTTTCTTTTTGCACTTTGGCAACGGTAGCCTTCAATCTCTGATTTTCTTCTTTCAGAATACGCGTTTCCTCACTGACCCGCTCCTCTGCAGGAGATAGATTCGTGTTCCCTTCATTCATTTCCGGGGATATATGAGAGTCAGCCGAAGACATTATTTGATTCCAATTAGAAATAGCTTGAAAAATTCCATGACCACTTTTCATTGTAAATGAATTATTTTAAATAGGCGAATAGAAAAAAAATGTAAAGTCATATAGAATGCAGTGGGGATCAATTCCAATATTACGACGGACGATAAAGGCTCCTCTATTTTCAAAAAATTACTGCTCCAAATTCAAATTTTATTTACTCTTATGGAGACATTAGCCTTATGAACCACCAAGCACCACTGATTCTTGAAACATTTCTTGAAGGTCTGGTCAAAAGAAGTCCCGGAGAACCGGAGTTCCATCAAGCCGTTGAAGAATTCGCGAAATGCGTTATTCCCTACATCAACGAGCATCCCAAGTACCTCGTTCCCAGAATTTTAGAGAGAATGACCGAACCGGACCGCACTTTCATTTTTCGTGTCTGCTGGGAAGACGATGAAGGCAACTATCGCGTCAACAGAGGATATCGTGTCCAATTCAACAACGCAATTGGACCTTATAAAGGGGGATTGCGATTTCATCACAGTGTCAACCTCAGCATCCTGAAATTCCTGGGATTCGAGCAAACCTTTAAAAACAGTCTCACCACTTTGCCGATGGGATCTGGAAAAGGGGGAGCGGATTTCAATCCCAAAGGGAAATCGACGAAAGAGATCATGCGGTTTTGTCAGGCCTATATGACGGAGTTGTCAAAATACATTGGAGAAAACACCGACATCCCGGCGGGTGACATCGGCGTGGGTGCTCGCGAGATCAGCTTCATGTTCGGACAGTACAAGCGGATCAAAGGAGAATTCACGGGTACTTTGACCGGGAAATCCATCGAATTTGGCGGCAGTCTGATACGAAAAGAAGCCACGGGTTATGGTTGCGCCTACTTCATGGAAGAAATGCTCAAACTGAAAAGCGATTCCATCGAAGGGAAAACCTGTCTGGTTTCCGGTTCTGGCAACGTTGCTCAATTTTGTGCCGAAAAAATCACCCAACTCGGCGGAAAAGTTGTCACAATGTCCGATTCTTCGGGTTTTATCCACGACCCCAATGGCATCACGGCCGAAAAACTGGAATACATCATCGACTTGAAGACGGTTCAACGAGGACGCATCAGCGAATACGCAGAGAAATTTCACGACTGCACCTATCATGAAGGCGAACAGCCCTGGAACGTCCCTTGCGACCTTGCATTCCCCTGCGCCACACAGAATGAAATCGATGGCGATTCCGCCCGAGCCCTTCTTGCCAACGGTTGTCTAGCCGTTTCAGAAGGTGCCAATATGCCAGTCACCCTCGACGCCGTAGACGTTTTTCTAAATGCACGTATTCCTTATGCTCCCGGCAAAGCTTCCAATGCAGGTGGCGTCGCGGTCTCGGGTCTGGAAATGACTCAAAACAGCATTCGCCTTGCCTGGGATCGTGAAGAACTTGAAGAACGACTCAAAGGGATCATGCGCAAAATTCACAATCAATGTGTGACTCATGGCAGGGAAGCCGATGGTTTTGTAAACTACGTTAAAGGTTCCAATATCGCAGGCTTTGTGAAGGTCGCCGATGCGATGCTCGCTTACGGTGTCCTGTAACCAACTTCCCCCATCAACATTCCAAAAAGTTTGCCGGTCGAAATTGAAGACCGGCAAACAGCAGGAAACAATTGCAAATGGATATCCAGCAACTCGCAAAATACCTTGACGATCTTCTTGATCTGTCCTCCATAAAAGACGCACCCAATGCCGTCAACGGACTGCAAGTAGAAAGGCAGGGGCCTGTAAAAAAAATAGGTCTCGCCGTCGATGCCTGTCTCGCCACCCTCAACATGGCAAAAGCCAGAGAATGCGATATGCTGTTTGTGCATCACGGATTACTTTGGGGCGGCAACCAGCCCATACGCGGCAAACATTTTGAAAAAATCGCCTTGTTGATACAATCCAATATCGGACTTTACTCCGCACATCTTCCCCTGGACATGCACCCGGTGCTGGGAAATAACCGAGCCCTTGCCGATTTGATAGGACTGCAAAATATTGAGCCTTTTGGTGAATACTCCGGGATAAAAATCGGGCTGAAAGGTGAAATCGAATCGCGCTCCTCTCTGCAACTCGCCCGGGAGCTGGAAGAGAAACTGAACACTTCTGTCAAATGCGCGCGACAGGGTGAGGTCAAAACTGTTGGAATTGTTTCTGGTGGGGCGGGGGATATCCTGAATCAGGCAATTGCGGAAAATCTGGATTGTTACATCACCGGCGAAGGCGGCAATCACAACTTTCATGAAGCAGAAGAAGGCAACTGTAGCCTGCTCTTTGCGGGACATTATGCAACTGAGACAGGCGGCGTGCGTGCTGTAGGCAAACACCTGAAAGAAAAATTTAATCTGCAAATCGAGTTTTTGCATTACCCTACCGGGCTTTGAAGATAACCTTTAAACCCGCAACTATCAAAAATCAATTTCCTCGGAATCTATTATGGCTGAATTTAGAAGACGCTTTTCTCTCGACGAATCAAACCTCGATCCCCAATTGGTCAACCGAATCCTTTCTGCCGATGGCGATGAAACTTTAGGCCAGTGGGATGGAGAATCGATTCAGGTGCTTGCGGACGAACTGGATCGCATCGAAGAACATTACGATGTCAATTACAACAGCCTGCCACATCATAAAAACATGCCTGAAGACCTCAAAGATCAGGTCGAAAAGGATTATCCGGTATGGGCTTGCGACACTCAGGGCATGTGCCTGGTCGGCGATGGCACCGAGATACGCATCGAATCTGCCGAATTCATCCGCGCAGAGTACACAAAGAAATTCGGAAGCATCGAGGCCTTCAAAGAACATCTGCGCAATGAAAAACAAAAATTCATGGACAGTCTGGACGGCCCCAGCTAAGCCACCCGGGCTGTCAAAGATACCTGAATTTTCAGCCTCAATCCCGACGCTGGTCCATCGACCGCATCGACACATCCCTTTCCAAAAATCATCCCATCCGCCTCCCTCAATAGGATCATAAAAATCCGAAATACTTTTCAAATAAAGAATATTTGAGTATTCCAAATTTGACAATGTTGATTTCAGAAAAAAACGGATATATTAGGAATTGTTCAAAAAAATACTCAGAATTCGAAACCTTTTCCAATAAATTGCATCGCAATCAAAACATTTATGCTATGCTATGCCTATACTTATATTTTATGTAATCCTTTTAGGGATTAACAGCCATGGAGTTTTCAATTTATTCCAAAGGTTTATAAGGGGCGGAGAGAGTTTTCCACAAGGATAACGAATACCCGAGCATACTCTATGGGATCAGCGTTATCAGGGCCTCTATAACCTAATGAATAACCTTGTGTAAACACTTTAATTTTCATAACCACTACACATGTTACCTTAACTATTAATTAGACAAAAGGATTAACGATAATGAACCTTTGGAAGAATTTAAGCTTAAAGTGGAAACAAATAGCCTACTACTTGTTGGTCGGCGTCACCCCCCTTCTATTAGTTTTCTTTATCATCAACTTTTCGTTCCAGTCCATAAAGGACATGAACGCCTCCACCTTGCAAACGGTTGCCGAGACAATTTCCGACAAAATTGATCGCAATCTGTTTGAACGCTATGGGGACGTTCAAGCATTTGGGCTGAACAATGTCATTCAAAATCGCGATCACTGGTACAATGCCAAGGGTCCGATCGTTAAAGCAATGAACGACTATGTGAATACTTACGATATCTACTATCTAACGGTTCTGGTCGATTTGGAGGGGAAGCTGATCGCCGTCAACAACAAAGATCAGGACGGCAATGACATTCCATCAGAAATTCTTTTCAATCAAAACTATAAAAATTCCCAGTGGTTTAAAGATGTTGTCAGCAAAAAATTCTATACCAGTCAAAAAGGCAATGTCGGGGGTTCCGGTGATTTCACTGGAACGGTTATCGTTCCCTTGCACCAGAATCCAGATATTCAAAAAATTTACTCCGGTGACGATGGTTTGACTCTGGGATTTGCCGCTCCCGTTTATGATGCGGCAGGCAATGTGATCGCAATCTGGAACAACTACGCTAAATTTTCTTTGGTTGAAGAAATTTTCATCGATGCATTAAAATCACTGACCGATAGAGGACTGGGTTCTACAGAACTCACCCTCCTCAACGGCAAAGGTGAAATCATCATTGACTACGATCCCGCTTCAGGCAAAGGAAACGCGACATCTGTTGCGCACGATCTCAACGTCCTTCTAAAATTCAACCTCGCATCCAAAGGAGTCGAGGCCGCAGTCAATGCCGTTTCCGGGAAGAACGGGTTCATGTACGCCAACCATGCCCGCAAGCAAATCGAACAGGCCGCTGGTTACTCTCACAACAGAGGGGCTTTGGGTTTTCCCGGCATGAACTGGTCGGTATTGGTCCGAACTCCCGATTCGATCGTAAATGCCGAGTTGATAAACATCGAAAACCGGATCATGTGGGTCATGTTCGCGTGTACGATCTTGATTATTGTTCTGGCTCTGTTCACATCCAAACAGATCACTGTACCCATTCTGGCTTTGTCATCAGAGCTCAAACGCTTTTCCAAGGGGGACATTAAAGCGATTCAGGATATCAAAGTGAACTCACGCGACGAGCTTTTTGACTTGAGTCAGTCTTTCAAGTCGTTATTGGACAACTTCAACCAATTCACCAAATCTTCCGCAGGCATTTTATCGGGATCTTTAGACAGCCTGAAAGGCATCTCTGTAGAAGGCGAATTCCTCACCAATCTGGAAGGAATGCTGAGCGAAGCTAAAGCCAAGAAAATAGTAGAGATCGAAGCCTTCAAAGTTTACTCCATCGTGGAAAGCTCTCGCGCAAACATTTTGTTTGCCGACACTGATCTCAACATCACTTATGTCAATCCCGCATCCACAAATACTTTAAAAAAGATTGAGCAGTATCTGCCTGTGAAAGCGGCTGACATCATGGGTAAATCCATCGACATCTTTCACAAAAATCCAGCTCATCAACGCAAAATATTGGCCGATCCCAATAATCTGCCATTAACCGCACATATCCAGGTGGGGCCAGAAATTCTGGATCTGCTGGTCGTTGCAATTTATGACAAAAACAAAAAGCACATTGGTTCCATGCTGACATGGGACATCATTACCGAAAAACTGGCCGCTGAAGAAAAAATAAAATCCATCTCATCACTGGTCGAAGGGGCTCCTATCAATCTCGTTCTTGCGGACAAGAACCTGAACATGAAATACATGAACCCCTCAACTCTCAACGTTTTAAAGGGATTGCAGCAGTACCTTCCCATGCCTGTGGACGAAATGATCGGGCAATCCATAGACATATTTCACAAAAATCCCGCTCACCAGCGCAAGATATTGTCCGATCCCAAAAATCTGCCACACAAAGCTTTCATTCAAGTTGGACCCGAAGTGTTTGATCTCGACATCACTGCCGTTTACAACGCCGAGGGAGAATACGATGGCCCCATGGTCTCCTGGGTCGTTGTCACTGAAAAAATTGCTCTTGAAGAACGTTCCAAAAGGGTGATGACTCGGGTCACGGAAACCGCCCAGACACTGGCAGGTGCCGCCGAGGAACTCACGGCAACCAGTCAACAAATGGCGGGCAACGCAGAGGAAACTTCGGCCCAGGCAAATGTCGTGTCCGCCGCCTGTGGCGAAGTCAGTAGCAGTGTCCAGACGGTCGCCACTGGCACCGAAGAAATGAGTGCCAGCATCAAAGAGATCGCACAAAACGCCAATGAAGCCGCGAGGATAACGAGTGAGGCTGTAAAAATGGCCGTGGATACCAATAAAACAGTGGGTGAGCTGGGTGTCGCTTCGACTGAAATCAGTGACGTGATCAAAACCATCACCTCCATCGCAGAACAAACCAACCTTCTTGCGCTCAATGCGACTATTGAAGCGGCGCGCGCGGGAGAAGCCGGGAAAGGCTTTGCAGTTGTAGCCAACGAGGTCAAGGAACTCGCCAAAGAAACCGCAAAAGCCACGGATGACATCAGCCAAAAAATCTCTGCGATTCAGGAAAATACGAAAGATGCGGTCACTTCCATCGCCGAGATTTCTGAAATCATCAACAAGATCAACGATATTTCCGCCACCATTGCAAGTGCGGTTGAAGAACAGACCGCAACCGCCGCAGAAATGGGAAGGAGTGTCTCCAACGCGGCTCAAGGAAGTGCCGAAATCACTGACAACATTGCGGGCGTCGCGACTGCGGCACAAAGCACTACAGCAGGAGCGAACGACACTCTAGCGGCCGCTTCTGAACTAGCCAAGCTGGCCTCTGATCTGCAAGCCATTGTCAACGATCAACGTTAACCTCTCTTGTCAGAGAGTTAAAGACGATCTTTGGGACCCTGCCGGACAATATCCGGCAGGGTTTTCATCTTTCCAAAAAATAGGGGTCAAATCTATATTTAATATAAATTTTACTTCCTGATTCGAAAAGTCTGGAAATTCTTGCAGGTTCAACAAAATAAATTTCTGTTGGCAAAAGGGAGGGGAGGAGGGGGCTGAAAATTCTAATGCTGAACCATGGTCTGAATCGATCTGAAATCTGGCATTTGTTTTTTCGTTCAAATCTGCTGTTCGGCCCATTTTGCGAGTTTTTCCCGGAAAATTTTTGCATTGTGGCGAACGTCTACGGGAAAATCGGGATAGAACAAGACCCTTTCGATAGGCTGGGTGATGGGGGACCGCCGGGCCAGTGTCAATAATTCTGCGATCCAATGATCGCGTTCATTTGTCGTGCAAGGCATTTCATTTTCGGGCTCAATAATAATGACAGGGGTTTTCCTGCCTTCGGGACCGACTCCCACCAGAGCGGATCGTCGAACATAGGGATGCTGGTTGAACAAGGTCTCGCAGGGGATGGTGAACAGGGTCTGTGTGCCTGTTTCGACGCGGTGACTTTTGCGACCGTAAAACCACAATCGGCCCCGCTCGTCGATGCGCCCAATGTCGCCCATGCGGTGGCGGATGCTTTCTCCATCGGCAATTTTCGCCAGTCGATTGGCTGTTTCGCGATTGAAATACTGGCGTGTCGTCCAAGGACTTTTCACTACAATTTCACCCACCCCTCCTTGCGGCAATTTTAAATTTTCGCTCCAGGATGCAATGAGGTCATCTGTGATTTTTATGATCGACACTTCCACACCTGGAACCGGATTGCCGACGCAGGTCCCCATCCCCTGTTGCGACAATTCCCAGGCTTCGCCTAAAATTTCGCGGCGTTCAAAGGAAGCAACGGGCAATGATTCTGTCGCACCATAGGGGGTGTGTATCTGACAAGCGGGATCAACCAGTTTTTCGAATCTTTGCAAAAGAGTGCCGGGAACCGGGGCTCCTGCTATCAAAATGCGGCGCAAGGATTTCAGGTTCCGGTTTTGTCTTTCGCAGTAACGGGTGACGGTGTTCCACAACGCAGGCGAACCAAAGGCACTGCTTATCTTATGTTTTTCAATCAAGGCGCAGAGTGCTTCGGGATCGACTTTTGCCGGGCGCGTAAAATCCATCTCTGGAATGATCGCCGTCATCCCCAGGCCGATGCCAAACAATCCAAACAGAGGGAAAGTGACCAGATCTTTCTCGCCGGGTTGAATTTTGTAGAGCGATTTTAATATTTCTGTTTGTTGTCGAAACGCACCGTGAGTGTACAAAACCCCTTTTGGCGGCCCGGTGCTTCCACTGGTGAATAGAATTGCGGCCGTGTCTTCTGCCTGCGTATCCGCCACTTCAAAAGCAGAACTTCCCATCTTCTTAATTTGCTCCAGAGTCTTCCCGCCCCAAAACCAACACCGCCCTACCGTAATTGCGATACGCACGCTTTTAAAAAATCGGGAACGAAATGTCTTCACCGCATGGGCCAAAGGAATGGCGATCATTGCGGTGGGCTGTGATTCGGCAATGCACTGAAGCATGTGCTGTCGCCCCATGCCGGGATCGATCAGGACAGGAACCAGTCCGGCTTTGAACAGGGCAAAGGTCAGGGAAATGAAGTCCATTCCAAAGGGTACCATGAGCAAGACCCGGTCACCTCGTTTCAGCCCTGCTTTGAGCAAACCACTGGCGATTTCATCGCAGGCGGTACGCAATTCGCGAAAGCTCAGACTGATATTTTTTGCGGGGACTTGCAGGGCAAGGGACTCTGGCGCAACATCTGCCGCTTCGTCAATCATGGCACCGATATTACAGCTTTTCATAAGTTCAGAGCTTCTTTGATCAGAGGAACTGTCACCTTGCATTTTTTCCGGAACGAATATTCGTTGAGAATATCCACCGTTTTTTTCATCGCCGAAAAATTACGATCAATGCGGTTGATTATATAATGAGCACCTGCTGGCGGAATGACGAGCCCTGCATCGTGACCGAGTTTGATGATAACCTGTTCCATGCTTTCAGGATCGAACGGCTGGATATCTGCCGTCATTCCCCACAGGAATCTCGATTCCAGATAGTCCGCCACTCTCAAATCCCTGGGGTGACTGCGGGAGGAAAAAACAGTCGTCCCGCCTTTTTCTGCCAGCGAGTTATAGACATGGTACAAATTCTCTTGCAGGATGGGATGGTTTTCAATGCCGTCCAACGCATCGAACAGAACCACATCCGCCTCTGCCAGCAAAGCGATTTTCGCGTTCGGAATATGAGTATCGCTTGCAGAATTCAGCAAAGTTCCAACATCAACATAGCAGGTATTTTTCTCCGGCGAGTGCACAGCCAGCTCGTTTCCAATCGCTATCAGCAGATGAGTTTTGCCCAGATTTTTGGCTCCATGGAGAAACAGGGATGAAACACCTGTGGATTCAGTCCCGGCAATCTTTTGCGCGGAGGCATAGGCCGTGAGTGAACCTTTTGAGACCGAAAAATTGGAAAATGTGAACTCCCGCTGTGTGGGGAAGTTTAATATCAACTGGCGAGGGATGTTTGATTCAGGAGACATGCCGCAGGGGGCGATCAAATAAGATCGACGGGGTCTTAAAAAAATGCAAACCCCCGATATGCGCTATGGATTGTTTGAGTACAGTCCGCATCTATTATTATTGAGGACCGATACGAATTTCAACATAAGACTGGGCCCAACTGTGAGTGATACTCAAGCTGGCCATTTGAGCATCTTTTTGATAATTCAAAATGGTGCCTTCTTGCCGGATGACGTTGATGAGTTTCCAACCCTTGTTGACCATCTCATTTTCAAAAAACTGGATGGTTTCTTCCAGACTCAGCCAACCGTAATAGAACAAACGCCCAACCTTGACGGCCCCGCTCCCGGACTCATAAATAAAGGATCTGTTGGAGTCAAACTTGAAATTACCAGGGATGGGAATGCTGGCAAAAGGGTTCGCATCTTTGATAGATGTTGGTTCTCCGTTAGCCCCGGCAATCATCGTTTTGTTTGAAGCACACGCCGAAAATACAAACGTCGCCAGCACGGCAAGAGCAATCCACTTTAGAGAAAATAATTTATTACTCATATCCAATGAAATATCTCCCGAAATAAACAACACCCAAACCAAAAATCATGAGAATCAACCCGATAACACGTAAGGTTGCATCTTCAATTTCTACGATTCGACTGGCAATATCTTTGATATGCGCGGGAAAGGAAAAAAGTGGGGCACCTTCAAATATCATCATCAAGCCTACCGCCGTCAAGAAAATGCCCATAGGTCAAAAGTCCCAGGCGTTGAAAACATTTGAAAAGCTAAACCGCGACAGGTTGAATACCCGCCAACTGGCCCTTGGATCAAAACACATGCGGGAGCATACAACTCCGCAAGAACCGCTTGAATTATCATTGATATACCCTGTCGAGTCAACCCAAATATCTTTAATAGAAATGGTTTTGATATTGTCAAAGGCGAATTCAGAAGTATATAATTTAATGAATAGAAAAAATCTTTATTTTGAGCCTCTGTTCCTATTTGCTTTATGGCAATCGGGAAGATCAGGTTGGTATTAAGATTTTATAAAGAACGGGATAAAATTTTCCGATTATTAAGGGATATTAATTGCCCTTTAATCGGACATTAATTATCCACTCAGTAAAATAGCAGTATTAACACGTCTTCCCATAATCGTGAAAGGCCACTTGAAGATACATGCCTGAACCGAGGGACAAATTGTTTACGATAGACTAAGAGAGGCTTTCAAATGAATTTTATTCGCACCATCAGAAGTTCTACCACAGGATTTATTTCGTATTTATTGTTTTTTTCGGTGATTGCGAGTGGTTTCAGTATTGCGTTGTTCACGTCCTCTGCACATGCCTTGAGTGCGGGAACCACACAATTTTCAACCAATCTGTTTGTCGAAATTGCAAAGAGGGAAAACCCGGCTGTAGTTAACGTAAGCACCCGATCCAAGACACCAGAAGAACCCGCACATTTTCGACAACCGGCACCTTCTCCATCTCCTTCTCCAGACTCCAAAGATCCCTTCAAAAATTTTTATGACCGTTTTTTTGGAGAACGACAACAGGCTCCTCGTCCGAAGAGTGGAATGGGTTCGGGATTCATCATTGATGCCAGCGGACACATTCTGACCAATTACCATGTGGTCGAAGGAGCCGAAGAAATCACTGTATTACTGGAAGACGGCAAGGAATACACTGCCGAGTTGATCGGTTCGGACTCTAAAACCGACATCGCCCTGATAAAAATTAAAAATGAAAATGAGTCTGAGACTTTCCCCTTTTTGAAGATGGGCGATTCTGAAAATCTTGAAGTGGGTGAATGGGTCGTCGCCATTGGCAACCCCTTCGGCTTGAGCCACACGGTAACGGTTGGCGTGGTGAGTGCTTTAGGAAGAAGCATTGGTGCGGGACCTTATGACGAATTCATTCAAACCGATGCATCCATCAACCCTGGCAACAGTGGCGGCCCCTTGATCAATATCAATGGCGATGTTATCGGTATCAATACCGCAATCATCTCCGGCAACACGGGTGGCAATGTGGGCATCGGCTTTGCTATCCCAATCAATATTGCAAAAGGGATTTTGGCAGACTTAAAAGAAAAAGGCACCGTGACCCGTGGTTGGCTGGGCGTTATGATTCAAAAAATCACTCCAGAGCTGGCCACATCGTTTGGCTTGTCCAGCAATGAAGGTGCTCTGGTTGGAGATGTGATCCCCGGTGGTCCTGCAGATAAAGCAGGTATCAAACGCGGTGATGTCATCGTTAAATTTGACGGCAAAGACATCAAAGACATGGAAATGCTACCCAAAGTCGTTGCAAGTATCAGCCCTGGCTCAGATGTGAATGTTGTAGTGATCCGCAACGGCATTGAAAAATTGCTTTCAGTTAAAATTGAAGTCTTGAAAGATGCATCGCAGACAGTTGTAGCCGCCGCGGTCGATCCTCTGGGTTTGAAAATGCAGGACATCACTCCTCAGATCGCGCAAAGCCTGCAACTCGAATCGACCGATGGCGTTCTGGTCTCCGATGTCACTCCGGGTGAACCGGGTGCGGAAGCTGGACTTCGACGCGGTGATGTGGTTACGGAAATGAACCGTGCTCCCATCATGAACATGGACGATTACAATCGCCTGAAAAAGGGTTTGCAATCTGGTAAATCGGCCTTATTTCTGGTACGACGCGGTGGCAACACAATCTACATTGCTGTAAAAATTGATTGATCCTGCTGCAAATTTTGGACAACGCATTCATCGTTCCCGATGGAACGATGAATGCGGACCTCCCGAGTCTGGACTGGATGTATCGACGTATTTAATTTTTTAACGGGCTCTCTCTTGAGCCCGTTTTTTTTTAGGCATTTTATATTATGAAATCGTCCCTTATGAAATTACGCGAAAATATTTTACCTGTCCTGCTATCCATTCTCATCATCGGCATTCTCTATTCGTCCCCACTGCTGGCGTTTGAAAGACGCACCCCTATTGTCGAAGCCGTTCAAAAAGCGGGACCTGCCATTGTCAATATTTACACTCAGGAAGCACCTCACTCAGTTCAAAATCCGTTCAGAAATTTTGGTGGTAAATTTTTTGAACCCTTTCTCCGCGATTTCATGCCGCAAATGGAGTCGGGCAGACGCAGTCTCGGTTCGGGAGTTCTCATCCATCCCGACGGTTATATCCTTACCAACGAGCATGTCATCGGCAAAGCCGTCCGTATCCAAACCTCCCTCGTTGATAAAAGAGAATTTTCCGCTCGACTGGTAGGCTCTGATATTCGATCCGATCTTGCCATCATCAAAATTGACTCCAAAGAACCTTTGCCTTTTCTGAAAATGGGCGAATCCGACGACTTGATGATCGGCGAGCCTGTGATCGCCATTGGCAATC
The DNA here is from genome assembly GCA_002787235.1 of Nitrospinae bacterium CG11_big_fil_rev_8_21_14_0_20_45_15. GTDB lineage: Bacteria > Nitrospinota > Nitrospinia > Nitrospinales > VA-1 > Nitrohelix. Next base: position 12,745 of record PCWG01000004.1, on the reverse strand, counting down.
CCTTCGGACTGCAACACACCGTCACATCCGGCATCATCAGTGCGTTGAATCGGACTCTGGACACAAAAAAAGGTCAGGGTGAAGGTTCGGGCAAAGGTGCCATTTACCACGACTTCATTCAGGTGGACGCCTCCATCAATCCCGGCAACAGTGGCGGACCGTTACTGAATATCAACGGATCGCTCATAGGTATCAACACCGCAATCTATCAAAGGGCGGAAGGCATCGGCTTTGCCATTCCCATCAATTACGCCAAGCGGATTGTAAAGGAATTGATCCAGTTCGGGAAAGTCCGAGAAGGCTGGCTGGGCGCGTCTGTTCAAGAATTGACACAGGAGATGAGAGAATATTTTTCATTGAAACCCAATCAGGGAACACTCATTTCTCATATCATGAAAGGGAGTCCTGCCGATCTGAAAGGCCTGCAAAGCGGGGATGTCATTTTAGCCGTGGACGGGCGCAAGATAAGCAATCGACTCGATTATCAAGAACGCATCGCTACTTATGCCATCGGCTCTCAGGTGGGAATCACCCTGTTACGCGCAGGGATTGAAAAAAAGATTTCTCTGGAAATTGCCCCTCTGCCTAAAGATTTTGTCGAACGCTTCACACAATTGAAAATGGGGCTGAAAGTAACCAACATCACCAAGGAAGCCTTCAACCGCTACCGGCTGGCCTCACGTAAAGGCATTCTCATCACTGAAGTCGCGCCCAATGGTGCCGCAGGGCAAATGGGTCTGCAACCGGGCGATCTCATCCGGCAGATCAATCAAGACAATGTATCCAATCTCAAACAATTTTCCAAGGCGGTGATTGAAGGCAGGAACCGCTCCAGCATGCTTCTTCTGGTGCAAAGAGGGCGCAATGGATATTACGTCACTCTGGAGATGTAAAAAAATCGCTTCAGTAGCATCCGTAAAACATGAGCGGGAAAAATTGAAACGATTCATTCATCGCGGGCCTGGCCCGTCCATTTTTGGAATTCTTCCTCTTCTAATATTTTAACCCCCAGCTCCTTAGCTTTGTTCAGCTTGGAGCCTGGGTCGGTTCCCGTTAGCAAATAATCGGTTTTCTGGGAAAGGGACGAAGTGACCCGCCCTCCCAAGGCACTGATTATTTCCTTGGCTTCATTGCGTGTGAAATTTTTCAAAGTCCCGGTCAACACCAATTGCTTGCCTTCCAGCACTCGTTCCAACGCTCCCTCCGTAGAAGCCGATTGCAAAACACTCAGCTCGACGCCACAGCGACTCAATGTTTCAATTTCCCTGATGTTCGCCTCATCCGCAAAATAAGCACGCAAACTCCGCGCAATGATCGGCCCGATTTCCATCACCGACTCCAAGCCTTCCACAGATTCCTGCCGGATTCTTTCCATCGTCTGAAAGGTCTGCGCCAATACCACTGCCGCCCGTTGTCCCACATGGCGAATACCCAGGCCGAAGAGCAACCGCGCGAGTCCGGCCTGCTTGCTTTTTGCAATCGATGCCAATAAATTGTTGGCAGACTTCTCAGCCATTCTTTCAAGAGAAATCAGATCCTCTCTCGTCAAAATGTATAAATCAGAAAACCGCCGGGCCTTGCCCGTCTCGACCAGTTGATCGATGATAGCGGGTCCCAGATGATCTATATCCATCGCGTTACGTGATGCAAAATGACAAAGTCTTTCTTTGACCTGCGCCGGACAGGAAAAATTAAGACAACGCCACACCACCTCGCCTTCGGGGCGAACCAATGAAGAATCGCATTCCGGGCATTGCGTGGGCATCTGAAACGCCGGCCCCCGCTCGCCTTCACCATTGAGAATTACACGCACCACTTTGGGGATGATCTCACCCGCCTTCTCAATCACCACACGATCACCCGCCCGAATGTCCTTCCTGCGAATTTCGTCCTCATTGTGCAAGGTCGCACGGCTGACCGTGGAACCGGAAAGAAAAACCGGCTCCAGAATAGCCACAGGTGTGACCGCTCCCGTTCTGCCCACCTGACAAATGATCTCAAGTGCCCGAGTTTCTGCCTGCTCGGCAGTGAATTTAAACGCCGTCGCCCAACGCGGATATTTTGAAGTGGCACCCAATTTTTTATGACTTGCAATCGAATTTACTTTGACCACCAAACCATCGACATCGTATTCCAGATCACTTTTTTTCGTTTGCCACTCTTCCACTTTAGCCACCACCTCTTCTATGCCTTGACATAAAAAGCAGTGTTCGTTGACCCGGAACCCCATGCGCTTGAGTGCCTGCAAAGTTTCTTCGTGCGTCGCAAACCCTGCGCCCTTGTGTTCTGCCACATAACCCAGACTGTAGATGAATATTTCAAGAGGTCGGGTCGCCGTTATTCCCGCATCCAGCAAACGCAAAGAACCCGCCGCCGCATTTCTGGGATTGGCAAAAGGGGCCTCGCCGGCCTCTTCGCGCATACGATTGAGGGCCTCAAAGCCGTCTCGATTCATCAGGACTTCACCACGCACTTCAAAATAACCGGGGAAATCCTCGGTACGTACTTTTAAGGGAACTGAACCGATGGTTTTGATATTGGCCGTTATGTTCTCACCGACCTTGCCATCCCCACGAGTCGCTCCTTGTATCAAAGTTCCGTTTTCATAAGTGAGCGAAACACCCAAACCATCAAATTTCAGTTCCACAATGTATTCAATCGGCTTGTCATCTCCCAGAGTTTTGACAACACGATTGTGAAAATCCCGCAGTTCTTCAACACTGAACGCATTGTCAAGACTGAGCATGGGCGTCTTATGAACGATCGGTGCAAATTTTTCAGCCCGCATCCCACCCACACGCTGGCTTGGCGAGTCGGACACCGCCCACTGCGGATGCAAAGCCTCCAACTCCTTCAAACGCCGCATCAACGCATCGTACTCACTGTCATTGAGTTCGGGCTTGTCTTCTACATAATACAAATGGTCGTGATGACGGATTTCATCACGCAACTGTTCAATTATCTGTTTATCTTGATCCACCATACGGTCCTTACAATTTCCTGACTATTTCTCAATGTCCAAACTTTCTAAAATAATAAAAAATTTGAGATAAAAAATACTTAGAAAACAATTGCTTAAAATCTATCCAATGCGATCACCTGCCCCAGAAAATACCATCAGAAGGTCGATTTCTAAACTTTTTTATCGTTAAAAAAGGGCTCCGCAAAATTATCACATATTTCAAATCATACAATCTTGTTGAATAATATTTCACGATTAACAGTCCTATTGACCTAAAAGATAAAAAGTGCGAAACTACAGATTAACACCGTAGCGCATTGCAAAAATAGTATTGTTACCTCTACCTCTTATTTTGAACGAGTGATCTTAGCATTGGAAAACCCGAGTATAAAAGGACCCACGCACTGGTTACAAGCCATCGTGCACTTTGTGCCCATTGGTATTTTCCAAGTGGATGGGAGCGACAAATATATTTTTGTCAATCCCGCATGGGAGTCTATCACGGGTTGCCCTGTGACTCAGGCATTGGGAGCCAACTGGTGGACTGTGATTCATCCTGAAGATCAGGACATGGTTTTTCGTCAGTGGAACCAAGCTGAGAAAGAGGAGCGAGAACTTTCTGTAGAATGTCGTGTTATCACAGAAAAAAATGAAACTCGGTGGATCCGCCTGCAAACCAGTTTTCTTTTTGACGATTCCGGGAAAAATGTTTTTGGCAGTATCGAAAACATCACGAGCAACAAGGCTTCTGAATTGCAAAAAGAGAAAATGATCACCGAGCTCACTGAAATCAAAAAGCAACTTGAAGTATCTTCCCGTACCGATCCATTGACCTCTCTTTTGAACAGAAGAGGATTGGAACAGGAAATGGTTTTTGAAAAAAACCGGATGGACCGAAGCGGCAATCCTTTCAGCCTGGTATTGTGTGACATTGATTTCTTTAAGAAGATCAACGATACCTACGGTCACGATGCAGGGGACTACATTCTATCCGAATTTGCTCAAATCATTGAATCCCATTCAAGAAAACAGGATATCGTCTGCCGATGGGGAGGTGAAGAATTTTTATTGTTGTTGCCGGAGACGGATCTTCAAGGTGCCAGTGCGTTGGCCGAAAAAATTAGAGCGCAAATAGAAAAAAGTATCTTTACATACAATAATCAAGAGATTTCTATCACTCTAAGTTCTGGAGTCGCTTGCATGGCAAAAGATCAGACAATAGACGATTGCATCAAAAATGCGGACTTGAGACTTTATTTGGCCAAATCCAGAGGACGCAACAAAGTCGTGGCGAGTGAAGATTAGGGACAGATGTGAACAATTCACATTTTTCTAACAGTTTTTTTCGACCCTTTATTTGTTAAAAACAAACATCCATCACACGGCCCAGGGGGTTCTTCATGGAAATACTAAAAAATATTGAAATGCTCTCCACCCTCACCGACGAGGAATTGTCTCTGATACAAACCCTGTGTCATCCCGTTAGTTCTCTGGATGGGGAGATATTGATCGGGGAAAATCAACGCGGGGAGAACCTTTTCATTATAATATCGGGTCGTGTGGAAATTTTAGTCAACAATCCCGTTCATGAAGGGGAATCGATCTGCCTTTCCAAACTGAAATCCTGCGAAAGCTTTGGCGAGTTTTCCCTGTATGACAACGCTCCCCGTTCGGCTTCTGCTGTCTCTCAGGGGAAATCGGAACTATTGAAAATCAACTCCAACGAGCTCAATGCCTTACTGGACAAACACCCTGTAATGGGAATGAAGCTGATGCGAAATCTGGGTAAAATATTATGCACCCGACTGCGCAACATTGACATAGAATACCGCAATTCAAATTTATGGATTGGCATCTGATCGGTAACTCCTGCATACGTCCGCCCGCAATCAGTGACAACGTTCAGACAATCTTTTTAAGCACACCGCCTCTTGCCGCCCATCTCTTCGCGGATCGTTCAAAATGTCAGATAAAGTTTCCCCTGAAAATCCCGAAAAATTTAAAGACCCGGGCCGCACCTCCTGGGTCTGGTACGTTTACCTCATTTTATTCATTGCCATTCTTCCGCTTTGGCCAACCAATGGTTTGATCTTCGGGCTCCCGAGCTGGACCGTCCTGACCGTGGTTGGGGGAGCTACCCTCAGCCTTTTCACCATTTACGTACTGCTGTTTGTCTGGCGTGATAACGAAGAAGATCATGCCCGGGACTGAAGCCCTTCCATTCGGCGTGGACGCGCTTTTAGCCGTCGGCGTTTACGTCGCGATTCTTTTGGGAATCGGTGCCCTTGCGTATACCCGAACACAACAAAATAATTTTGAGGATTTCTATCTTGCCGGACGCAAAATAGGTCTTCCCGTACTGTTCCTGACCCTTTTCGCCACTCAATACAGCGGCAATACCTTATTGGGTTTCAGCGGAGCCGCTTACCGTGAAGGCTTCACATTTCTGGTTTCCGTTCACTTCATGACCGCGATCATCGTGGCTTACCTTTTACTGGCACCCCGTCTGTATCACATCAGCAAAGAACAACGCTTCGTCACCCCCGGTGATTATATTTTTCATCGTTATCAAAGCCACGCTCTAAAAATCATCATCACGCTTCTGATGACCTATGCCGCCTGCAATTTCCTGCTGGCCCAAATGAAAACTCTCGGCACAGCCTTTGAAGGAATTTCTCAAGGCCGTATCCCCATGTGGGTGGGAGTGATTGGATTGGTCTTCATCATGCTCATCTACGAATCACTGGGCGGCATGCGATCCGTCGCCTGGACCGATGCCCTGCAGGGCGGGGTTTTATTGATCGGATTTGGCATTCTTTTGAGTTCTGCATTCACTGAAATCGGCGATCTTCCTTCCGCCGTTCAAAAATTGGCAAGCAACCCGGAAACCATAGAAAAAACACTGCCGCCTTCCGGGGATGGCTTGCGCAGATGGATCAGCTTCATTTTGATGGTTGGACTCGGTGCGGCCATTTATCCTCAAGCCATCCAAAGAATTTACTCGGCCCGTTCGAGTCGCATTCTAAAACAATCGCTTTCCTTCATGGCACTGGCCCCTTTGACCACCGCCCTGGTCGCCGTTGTCATTGGCGTGCTGATGGCGGCATACACGCCGGAAATGGGTTCCCTTTCCACAAGTGCAAATCGCGCCATCTCTCCATCGGAAACCATATTGCCTTTACTCTGTCTGAAGATCATGCAATCTTCAGAGTTTGGTTACTGGCTGGTGGTGATTATTTTTTCAGCCTTGCTCTCTGCCGTCATGTCAACAGCCGATTCCGCTTTATTGACTGTGAGCTCCATGATTAGCAAAGACATCTACGGAACCTATATCCACCCCAACGCAGACCCTGCCATCCTGACTCGTTTCGGCAAAAGAATTTCATGGGCCTTGATGATCCCTATCGTTTGGCTCGCTCTCGTTTACGAAGGCAATCTGATCCATCTTCTCAAAATAAAATTCGAGTTATTGATTCAATGCGTTCCGGCATTTTACCTCGGCCTGCATTGTAAACGATTGAATTCAAAAGCTGTATTGTACGGGATCGGGGTCGGACTCAGCGTTACCCTTGGCCTTGCCTGGTCGGGCTGGCTTGGATTTGCAAACGTCGATCATCCCAGCCTATGGGGTTTTCATGCCGGCATGTGGGGGCTGGCGGCCAATCTGTTCGTATGTGCCTGTTTTATTTTTTTTGAAAAAAATGATCTCATTTCTGACGCAAGTCGCGATTGATGCTAGAATAGCCCCGCTTAAATATTAAAACCTTTTATCAACATCGAGCCATGACCCAACCCACACATTCCGACGATTCACAATACACAAAAAGCGGTGTTTCCAGCCGAGGCGGCGAGTCTGCGCTGTCCGGGATTTTAAAACACGTTTTACCAACGCGTACCTTCAACACGAAAAATCCTCTTGCCGCTGACATTGGCTATTTTGCAAATGTCATTGATATGGGAAACGGAACCGGGATAGCTTTTGGGACCGACGGTGTGGGCTCTAAAATTATCGTCGCTGAGATGATGAATCGTTACAACACCATCGGCATCGACTGCGTGGCGATGAACGTCAACGATGTCATCTGTGTGGGTGCGCGACCTGTCAGCATGGTGGACTACATCGCCTGCTCACACACCGATCCTGAAATTTTCTCGGCCTTGGGCGAAGGTCTTGCTGAAGGTGCCCGACAGGCAGAAATCAGCATTTCCGGGGGTGAAATTTCTCAAATACGCGAAATCATTACCGGAGTAGACCTGGTCGGTGCCTGCATCGGCGTCGTTCCCATCGATCGCATCAACACGGGAAAAGACGTGCAACCGGGTGACTTGATTGTGGGGCTGGCCTCAACGGGCGTTCACTCCAACGGCCTGACTCTGGCACGAAGAACTCTGCTCGGCGATACCATTGAGAAACAAAGGGAATCGGTACACAAATTTGAACCTCGACTGGGCACCACTCTTGGCGACGAACTTCTGAAACCCACGCAGATCTATGTTCGACCTGTCATGGAAATGCTGGAATCTGATATTCGCATCAAAGCTCTGGTCCACATTACCAGCGGCGGCTTTGGCAATCTCAACCGTGTTGAGGCTGATAACATCCGCTTTGTCATCGACCCGATTCCAACTTGCCCTCCTGTATTCGATTTCATTCAGGACTGTGGCGAAATTGAGGATACGGAAATGTACGAGGTCTTCAATATGGGTATAGGATTCTGTGTGGTCGTTGAGGGCGCGGGCGATGCGGAAAAGGTAGCGGCAATCTGCAAAAAACATCAAATCAATAGCTGGCCCATCGGTCAAGTCGAGGCGCATCTGGGAAAAGAAACAATCCTCCCTGGGAAAAATCTCGTCTGCAGAAAACAAACTTTTTCAAAAATCTAGCAGGCCAAGCCTGCTCTGAATAAAGCGATCAACAGATCGTTTCCATAAAACCAACACGCCTCAAAATTTCCCGCTCCGGCGGGCCCGGCGAGCCGTCGGGGGCAATAAAAGGAATAATTTAACTGTTCATCCCAACGCTTCCGGTGGCTCACTCGCCGGCGATTCATCGGCCATCGCTCCTACAGGGCTGAACTCGTTGGAGCCGAAGTCGAAAGGCTGAAAATCGGTTTCGGTATTGTCCTCCGTTGTTTTATCCACATCAGACTTCCTGGCAGAGACCATCGACGCATAAGAAATCTCTTCAGCAGGGGGGCCCTTTTCCAGGTACTCCCGGGCCTTGCTCGATATGTTCACGGTATCCACCTGCCCTTGAACTATTTTTACGCTGATTTTCTTGTTCAACTCCGCATAGCGTTCCTGTGTCTGATAACTTTTGAACACTCTTGGGGTTGGTGTGATTGAAAAATCCATGACTTTTAACGTCCTTTAAACGTTTTTTGAAATCTTTGGTTTGATTCGCGTAGGTGTGTTGTAACCTTTCAGCAAAACTTTTCCCTTTTTCAACCCCGTCAACTTCTGCCCCATTCGACTGCTTTTGGATTGGAGTTTTTTCTCGCAAAGTTCTTCCAGCTCAATGATCTGGTGCAGCGTATTTTCAATTTCCGTTCTCAACGCACGCGTTTTTTCTTCCATCTCTCCACGCTCTGCACCTGACAACTCCGAGCTCCATTGCAGGAGACTCTGATTTTTTTCTCTCAAATTTTCGAGTGCGTGTTCTTTTTCGTCCAATACTTCCATCAAAGCTTTTTCATTGTCCGAATCAATGGCTTGTTCTTGCAAAGCCATTCGCCCAAGAAGAAATTCATATATTTTTTTTTCTTCTTCCAACATCTTTATTGCTGATTCTGAATTTCCCAATTGATTCATTTCAAGCCACCGTGATTAAGTTTTGAACCGTGTTTTCATACAACCGGTTTTCGAAAAATTTCTGAAAATCTCTGGCCAAAATATTTGGCGAAGTCGTATTAATGTTTACCTTTGTATCCTTAAAATCCAGATCGCCAATACCCGCACTCAGTATATTTTCCAGTTTTGTTTTCAGTTGCGGAAGAATTCCGGTTTTCTCATTCAGGAAGAGATCGAGAACCTCATCTGTGTTGATCGTGAGACCTCGCTTGAGTTCGGTCGGGTCAATTTTGAACTGATCGTCTTTCAGTGTTTGGATGCCAAGAGAATTCAGTCTTTGATATAAAATATCTGCTTCTCTGGCACTGAAAGACAAGCCGCGTTTGGCATTTTCCAGCGCGGAAGAAATGGAGGTTTCACTCTGTACGGCCTTATCTGCGTTATTGACACTCAAGCCCACCTGGTGTTGATTTTCGATGGTTGAATTCAAAGCGGAAATATTCTGATTTCTGCGATCCAGTTCGCTGGTTTTCTGTTGAGTCGTCTGTGTCAAATCGTTGCGGATATTTTGAACATCTATATCCACCGCAAAAGCCCGGGAGGCGACAAGGGTTTCATTGATCTTCCCCACCGCATCATTGAACGCACCAACAAAAGATTCGATTTGCTGGAATGTCTGTTCCACATCGAGCAAGACTTTGAGGACAACGTTGTTATCGCTGGCTTGTTTGACTGTGATCTCAACGCCCTCTATCGCTGATTGAAACCGATTACTATCGCTTTCCAGTGTCTTTCTATTCAATTGAATTTGCGCAAAGACGGGATCTTTGTTCAAGTTCCCGCCCGGGTTGGGCGAGAGGTCTTCCGCATCGTATTTTAGTTCCTGCAAAACCGGCTGGCCCTTGCTGTTGAGTGCAAAGAATCCCAGATTCAGCAGGATACCGTCGGTGTCTTGCAGACTGATTTTTTTATCCGATCCCGCGGTTCCAGTCAAAATCAGTCGATCATTGATAACAACAGCGGCAACATTATTCTTGGCACTTCCGCCATCCAGCCGGTTGTTGCCATTGCTATCTTCGCTGGGATCGAGCGTCCCGTTCCCGTTACGATCTTCAATTTCAAATCGACCGGAACCCGCTTCGCTTGCGGAAACATTGATCACATCGATCTGCCCGTTTTGGTTTAAATCCTCAGCCCCGTCCAGCCGTCCATTTTTATTGGTGTCTTCTCCATAATTGATCTTGTCCCGAATCTCGAAAATGGAATCCGTGGCAACGACCTTGATTTCAAAACCATTCACCAAAAAACTTCCGGTCAACCCCAGAGCAGAGCTTTGCTTGTCTGAAACCAATGTATTTTCGACAGCACGTCGGGTAGGCACCAATTGATTGAGGGAAGGGGTCGCATCCCGACTCACCGAAACTTCGACCAAATCACGGCGTGAGTTGTACCCGCGTCGAGTGTTCAGGCTTTCATCTGCCAGCAGTGCATCAACGGTGTCGGCAAGATTGTTCAACGCGCCTTTGATTCCTTCAAGGCGGTTGCGTTGAAGACCTCCAAAACGAGCTGACTTTTTCAGAGCTACGAGGGCCGGCGACTCGGTCGCTTTATTATTTTGATTGAGGAGACGAATCGCGTCGTTGACGCGAAATGCGGCGATGGGTCCAGAGGTGGATAAGGAAGGAGCGCGCCCGGCGGTGAGGGCATTGAGAACAATTTCACCTTTATTGTCCGGTCCGGGGTCGCGCAGGTCATTCCTTCGCGCACTCTCAGATACCGGAACACTCGACCGTGTTCGACCATTTTTTGAAAGGAGCGACGAGCCTTGCAGGCTGGTCGGCAAAATTCCGTTGGACGCCATGTTTCACCATGCGGACAATTATATAAATTGCCCGATAGGGTTACAGAGCGCCTCCGAAATTCTGATATGATCTTTCGCCACAGCAGAACAGATGCATGACAAGATCAAACCCTGAATTCAAAAATAGTCAGAGGTTCTCAAAATGGGATTTCGTTGTTATCCTTTATACAATACGTACACCCTGAATTTTCAGGATCGGACGCATTGCCAGAATAAAAAATCAACAAATTTCCTAAAGTGTTTTAATTCAGCTGACGATAAAGGAACTATCATCAGGGAGGCAGATTGGTTTCCTGGTGAGATAAATAAGATACAACGCCCGCGCCGCCAGTATTGCGTGAAAACGTTTAAGACTAATAGGTGATGACGCACCTTGAAAGTCCAGACGAATTTCAGCAGGCATAAAAATCTCCAGGGGTATGTATGTCGTTCGCATTCAGGGTCGCAACGACGCTACATGATTAGCCGATAAATGGACCCCCTCCACCTCCCAAGTTTTGGGGAATCCTTCGGTTAAAGCTTACTCCTCTAGCACAAACAACTGTAGATGGCCCGTTCGGCAATACCGGTGGGCGCGGCAACTTATACTAAGTTATCAAGATTCTGACCTCTTTCAGACTGGACGGCAGTTGCATCCGTCCCTCTGCCCTGCTCCCGGGATCGATTTTCTGCCTGGGCCTGATTTGCATCCTGCCTTGCAGTTCTATCGTTCACCGGTGCTTCCTGAGCTCTCGTTTCCTGAGTTTCAATTCGATTTTGGGTGCTACTGGTTCCCCGCTCTGGAGGAGCCGCTTCCGAAGGTTGCGGAGAGTCCTGCGTCGGGTCACTCTGACGGTCGGAGTTTCTTTGCTCGACAGCATCTCCTACGCTCACCCTTGCGACACGGTTTTCCGTTACAACACGGCTGGATTGAACCGCATCATCAACCGGGTTGGATTGCAACGCCCGCTCCACTTCATTATCATTTGGGTTTGGAGCTCCGTTCAGATTTCGAAAGGTAATGTCAGGGGGTTTGTTTTCTTCCAACGGCGATGTACGACTGGCAATGTTCGCACTGCCCGCGGCCTCATCCAAGGCACTGGAGGTATCCGGTGAATTTGCACCCCCTCCACGACTCAAGTCAATTGCGCCCTGTGTGATGACGACACGATCGCTGGTTCCCTGAGCGTCGCGCGTTTCAATATCTGCGCGTCGATTGTCCTGCTGAGTGTCCTTACGCGCAGACGCATTGGTTACAATAGACTCCTGCGTTGGCACGGGTCTTCGATCAGAAGATATCGGTGTAAAATTAGTTTCCTCAGCCATGTCAAGTCCTCCCAGTTAATTTCCCAACCACTTCACCTCGAAAATTTTTAAACAGTTCGAATGAACACCTGATCATCCATTCAAATACCAACATAAAATAAAAATGAACTCGACACCAAAAAAAAGCAACGATTATCATATTTTTTTAAAGTTTACAGCATTTACTCCGATAAACAGTTAAGCGCAACTCAAACCATTCCCGCCTAAAGCAATAAAAAATAAAATGTTACAAAGTTGCAACAATCTACCTGACGACAGAAGGTTTTAGCTCTCCGCTTTCCTTATCGGTAGTTTTTTAGAAAACTTTAGCTATTTCTTTGCTTTTTTTGAATTTTTTTTAAAAAATCAGCTGAAAATCTGTTTCTGCCCTAATTTCCAAAGAGAATGAAAATACCGGACTTTGTTTGATTGGAAAAAAGTGCAGAACATCTTGCGGTATCCCATTGAATACAATCAACATAAGCGACTGACAGGAATTTTCAGCCTGTGGACTCATAGCTAAAGATCGGAGTGTGCGGGCAAATCTAGCCGCAATGCATCAGCGCATCGCTTTGCTCGAATCGATCTTTTTGAAACCCACGGGGATTTGCGGCGGTTTGGGCAGGCCCACGGCTTTCAGGTATTCGTCAAAAGCGGGATCGTTGTATATCTCGTTCGGGATCGGAAAGCTTTCCCGATTGCGCATGGAAGACTCACGACCGTCCTCTTCCGGCCCGTCGGACAATCCATACTCTTTCTTGAATTCTGGAGGTATGTCCACGTTGTTGTCGAGCAGGTAATTGGTGATCGCCGGTTCCATAAAAACATGGGAAGGAAGTTTCGCCAGA
>PCWG01000001.1 GCA_002787235.1 Nitrospinae bacterium CG11_big_fil_rev_8_21_14_0_20_45_15 | reverse complement strand
GAGACAAGCGTTCCAGTTGCTTGAGCTTTGGTGATTTGATCAAAGCCAGCGCACCTGCATCGCCCACCGAGTTTTTGATAAGGCTGATGGTTTTCAAATTGACCAGATATTCTGAATGCGCCAGAGCCTGCGCTCCATCGTCACCGATCTCATTGGCATCCAACACCAAATGCTTCAGATTGTGGAGTGTTTTGCATTGCGCCAAAGCCTTCAATCCCCGGCAGGTCAACTCGTTCCAACTCAAATTAAGATGCGACACACATTCCATATCTTTTTGCTTGGCGAGAAAAATGATCCCCGAATCACCCATGCGTTCGTAGCTCAAATCCAGACACCCGGGATTTTGTTCGAGCTTTTCGCGCAACATTTTTACGATATAGAGGCCGCGTTCGTCAGTGATCATTGCGTCAACATCCCTCCGGTATTTCAGGGAACAAATCACATTTGATTGTTTCCAGTTTTCTCAAGCGCGGCGAATCCAATAATGTCTGCAAACCTTCTGGCTCCATTTTATTATAAAGTAGGTGAAGGTGGGTCAAACTCTCGAGTCCTTTAGCCTCAGCCAGAGCAAGCATCCCGGCACGCCCAATACGGTTGCCATCGAGATGAAGAGTTTTCAGTTTGTGAAGATTTTCTGATTCGGCAAGCGCAATGGCACCCTCATCGCCTATGCGATTGAAAGACAAGTCCAGTGTCTCCAGTCGCCCAAGGTATTCAGACTCCGCCAGAGCAATGGCTCCCTCATCCCCCACTCGATTGGTATACAAGCTGAGATAACGCAGTTTGGTAACGTTGGGAGAATCGGCAAGTGCCTTTACACCTTCATCCCCTATGCGGTTTTCATAAAGCCAAAGTTCCCTCAAAGAAGAAAACAACTCGCAGCCTGCCAACTCTTCGAGTCCTTCGTCTTTGATTTTGTTGGTGTGGAGATACAGCACCTCCAAACCTTCCAAAGCCAGATTCTCTGCCAGCTCGGCACAAATTTCATTATTGATTTTTCGACTGGAGAAATCCAAGGTCTTGCCGTCCTTGCTTCTGCCACGTCTCAACCACTTGCGTATATACCCAAGATCGTCCGCCATGCACCTCGTCCATTTCAGATAAAAGGTTTATTGTATATTCGCGGGCGAAAATGTAAAGCGCGAACTGAAAAAAATATTTTCATCCAGCATCAGTATGAATCAAAATAACATTAAAATTTGTTTTTTACTCATTTTCGCTACATAGTATAGTTCTTTAGTGGGAAAGAAACTAACAATCGCTTCAGTTGTTCCTGACAAAGGTTATCACTATGACTCATGGAAGTCGATTCATGCTGGTTGTTGGCAGAGGTGAATACGCCGTCATCGTCGAATTTGCGGATCTTGCCTCCTTGCAACGCCTGCGGCAGGAGGCGGAAGCCAAACAATTGACCTGCAAACAAATCAGTATCGAAGAGTACATTCCCACATATTGCGGACGCCGTTATTTCGACATGCAAAATCCCGTGACTAAAAAACTTTTCAATCTCGACTACCTCATCACCGCTTGGGAAAGCGATGAAAAACATCATGCCGATGAGGGAACAAACGAATGGTTCATCCACTGAAACCGCAATAAAAAGTCGCCAGTCCCCCATCCCTTCCTCGCTTTGAGCTCCTCTGCCGAACTTTATTCAAAATAATTAACCGATTTAATATCAATCGGTTATAAAAATTGAATCAACTTTTTTCATCCACTGACTTAATTTTCACTTTTTTACGTCGATAAGCAACCCAAGTTGAAACATGGGGCCTTGGTTGATGGGGAAGACTCCACAGTTTTCATAAAATGCTGAAAATTAAGGTCGTATTATGGAAGTCTCAAACACATCGCCGCAAGCCTCACCGCTCCTTGAGCAAAACCAATTTCAGGGCAAATTAGAAGTATCCAATTCTGCCCGTTTGAGTGTCAAAACCAAAGAAGGCGACCTCGTCACCCTGTCATCGTCATCTCAGAATTCTTTGCAGGGCTCTGAAAAAACATCGTCCTCGGAGGATGGTGCGACTGTTAAGGAATTTTCCAGCACCTCTCTGGCGGCCTCCAGATATTCGATTCAAATTCAGGGCGACTTGAACGAGGAAGAGTTGAAGGCGATAGAAGATCTTGCAACACGATTCACACCTTTGGCTGACAAATTCTTCAATCAGGGAGATGTCACCCTTGAAGATACCGGGAAGGTGTTGACTTCTTCTTTGGGCGTATTGCAGGAAATAGACGTCGAACTCCGGCAAACGATCACCGCACAGTTCAGCGAATCCCGTTACAGCCGACAACCCACTCAAAATTCGGCGCAACAACGGACGCAACAACCGGACCCTTATTTCAACGCAGAAAGTTTACAAAGACAGGAACCAGCCCCACCGTCCCCCCCCAATATCCGCGATATTGCGGGGCTGGTTCAGTCTGTTCTGGAAACAGCTCTGTCCAAGCAAGCCGATAAATTGTTGGGTGATAAAAAGACGTTAAAAACTTTCGAGGAACTATCGACTCTGCTCCGAAATAAAGTCAGCGAACTTTTGAAAGAAAACCTGGACAACCCACAAACAAACGCTCCAACGGACGGAACCACTCAACCCAACCCCAGCGAACAGGCCGTGCAAGTCTAAACAATCTGCGCTAGCAACGAGGTCCCAACTTTTATTTTTTCGCAAGCAGAGGCTGTAGATTTTTCCATACCGTCTCGGCAACGACTTTGTAACCGTCTCCTGTGGGATGTATGCCATCGGGGCGGGTCCATTCTTCTTTTGCCGCAACACCTTCCAGAAAAAAAGGAATCAACGGCAATTCGTATTCTTCGGCGATGGATACGAATACATCCTCAAAACCTTTGGTGTATTCTTCTCCATAATTGGGTGGAATCTTCATACCCGCCAGCAATATCCGCGCATTCTTCTTTTTACAAAACGCAATGATCTCTACCAGATTGGAACGCATTTCTTCCAGTGCCAATCCACGCAATCCATCGTTGGCTCCTAGTTCCAGAATCACAATTTCAGGGTTCAGCGTCAGCAACCAATGGATGCGCCTGAGTCCGCCCGCTGTGGTATCGCCACTGACGCCACCATTGACCACGCGATACGAAAACCCTTCTGCCTTCAACAAAGCCTGCAAACGCGAGGGGTAATTCTCCTTTTCAGTAACACCAAAACCTGCTGTCAGGCTATCGCCAAATGCCAGAATCACCGGCTGGGATTCTGCATTTATTTCATCTATATCCGCAGACATCAGAATCCCGATCGCGAAAAAAAATACCAACAATTTGAAACAGATTCTGCAACAATAACGCACATGGTTCATCCTATTCATATATAAATTCTCACGATAATGAACGGAAAATTATTTTGATTGCAATTAAAAATCTCAGCAAACACCTTATGGCCGGAGGTGTCCGGGTCAACATCTTAAATCAAATCAACCTGCACATTCCGCGTGGACAATTCACAGCCATTACGGGCGCGTCGGGAAGCGGTAAAACCACGCTACTGGGTTTGATCGCCGGACTCGATGCGCCGTCTCAGGGAGAAATCCTTATTGACGGACAGGATATCACGAAATTCGACGAAGACGCACTCGCCGATCTTCGGGGTCAACGTTTTGGTTTCATCTTCCAAAGCTTTAACTTGATCCCCACTTTGACAGCCATCGAAAATGTTGTGCTCGCGGCAGAGCTCAACCAAACCGCAAAAGCCGCTCAAAAATCCAGAGACTTGCTTGAGGCCGTCGGATTGGGCAAACGCACCGGACATTATCCCGCACAACTTTCCGGCGGAGAACAACAGCGTCTCGCATTGGCACGCGCTTTTGTCAACGAGCCCGACATCATTCTTGCCGACGAACCGACCGGAAACCTCGATTCTAAAAACGGTGAACGCATCCTCGAACTCATCTTCGAAATGCATCGCACTCAACACACCACCATCGTCATGGTGACCCACGAATCTCATATCGCAGAAAAAACAGAACGCATTCTGCGCATGGCCGATGGGCACATAGTCGAAGATACTCTGACCTCGAACACCGCATCACAAAATACTGAATGAAATCACACGGACTCAATTTCACACAATCCTTCCGACTCGCAGTGGCAGAATGCCGGGGGGCCTGGGGACGACTCAGCTTCTTCATCCTCTGCATTGCGATTGGCGTGGGCGCGGTCGCGGTCATCAATACCTTTTCCGTATCACTACAAGATTCCGTCGTCGGCGAATCGAAAAACCTGCTGGCCGCTGATATCGAGATCAAAAGCAGTTGGGAGCAAAGTCCTGAAGATCAAAAGCGAATGCATGAAATATTGCCTCCCGATTCGCAAATCGTTTCGATCAAGGAATTGCACGCAATGGCACGTTTTCCAGATCCGAATGCTACGACGCAAATGGGTTCTCTGCTGGCAGAATTGAAGGCGGTTCCTCTGCAAGCTCCACGTTATCCACTTTATGGAAAACTGGAAACACGACCGCAAAAGTCCATCGAAGAATTGCTCGGAAACGGCGGAGCCATCGTCGAACCTTCGTTTCTGGAGCGGAGCGGATTGCAAGCCGGTGATACTTTTCAATTGGGAAAAGTGGAACTCAGCATTCGCGCGATTGTACTTTCCGAACCCGATCGACTTTCTCGCGCCTTCAGCATTGGGCCCCGTATTTTTGTATCTCTGGAAACCTTGCAAGCGTCAGAATTGATCCAACCGGGTAGCCGGGTACGTCACAAGCTCCTCATCGCTCTGCCCAAGACAAGCAGTCTCGACACTACTTCGGTGATCCTGGAAAAAGAACTGAAGGACAAATCGGCATCCGTCAGAACTTATAAAGACAGACGCTCATCGCTGACAGACTCCATCGATCGTATGGGTCGTTATCTCGGCTCTCTTGCCATCGTTGCCTTGCTGATGGGAGGGATTGGTGTGGCCATGATCGTACAAGCTTTCATGGCGCAAAAGCTCGACTCCACAGCCGTTATTAAATGCCTCGGCGCACGTGCTCAAACGATCTGGAAAATTTATTTGATTCAGGCACTGCTCCTGGGTGCAATCGGATCTCTCATCGGTGCCGGAAGCGGATACGCTTTTCAATATATTTTGCCTGCAAAATTATCCGGTCTGCTCTTGGTTGAAGTCAAACCGGAATTTTACTGGATACCTGCGATACGCGCGATTTTGCTCGGATTGGGAACCACCGCACTGTTTTGTGCCTGGCCCTTGTTGCAGGCCGCGCGCACCCGTCCCTTGCGTATTTTCCGAAGAAATTTTGAAGACACTTCGCCGCAGGAAAGCAAAAAACAACGCGTCCTTGCCTTGTTGATATTTTTCGCGGGTTTGTCCCTGCTCGCATATTGGCAGGCAGGTTCGATCCTGAGAACCGGGATATTCCTCGGAGCGTTGATCGTTGCGATTCTCATCTCAAGCGGGGCGGCACTGCTTGCCATCCGCCTGCTCAAAAAACTTCCCGCAGGCGGCAACCTTGGCAATCGCTATGGCCTCGCCAACCTGCATCGTCCAAACAACCAGACCCTGCCCATTGTTTCCTGTCTGGGCCTCGGTGTCATGCTTTTGCTGACGGTACGCCTGACACAAATGGATGTGATGATCATGCTCAACGGGAACACTGAAAAATCGCCGCCAAATTATTTTTTCATCGACATACAATCCGATCAAATCACCACTTTCAACGAAGCCATGTCGTCGGTCGCACCCACGGCCAAGCGCGACTTGACGCCGCTCATCCGATCTCGGCTCTACTCGGTTGACGGTCGTAAAATCGAAGACTGGAAATATAAAAACCAGGCGCAGGAAGAGTGGTTCATCAACCGGGAATTCGTGCTGACTTTCAGCGATAAAGACACGCCACCCGAAGGCAACAGCATCATCAAAGGTAAATGGTGGGGCAGTGAAGGCACAACAAAAGCGGAGGTTTCACTGGAAGAAGATGCCGCGCAACGTCTGGGGCTGGACATCGGGGGAATATTGACGGTGGACATCCAGGGCATCCAGGTATCGGCACCTGTAACCAACATTCGCAAGGTGGACTGGCGCAACATGCGAACGAATTTTTATATGATCTTCTCCTCTGCCGCACTGTTAGGTGCGCCTGTAACCTACGTGGCAACAGCTCATGTGCCTGCAGAAAAGGAAATCGCTGTACGACGGGCGGTGGTCAACAAACTCCCGAATGTGACCGCACTCAGTTCCAGCGACATCATCAAAACGGTGCAAAGCATCACCGAGAAACTGGCGGGGCTGGTCGATTTCATGTCGGGATTCAGCATCTTCTCCGGCCTCATCATCCTTTCGGGGTCCATCGCTTCAACCAAGTACCGTCGCTTGAAAGAAACAGCCGTGCTCAAAATTCTCGGAGCGCGACGCGCAACGGTCATCCGTATCCTCTCTGCTGAATATGCGGTGTTGGGAATCCTTGCGGGTTTGGCGGGAGGGGGGCTGTCGATTTTACTGTCCTGGACTGTCATGAAATACCTGGTGAAAGCTCCCTGGCATTTTCATCCATTGGCCGTAATTACAGCGACCGGACTCACTGTACTTGCCGTTGTCATCACCGGAATACTTGGCAGTCTCGATACCATCAAAAATCGGCCGGCAAAAACCATCCGCCAAATCATATAGAGCGGCTCACGATTGCGCTCAATCCGCACTGGTCGCTCGTCAATGCACGGCCATATTGCCCCTCCGGCGAGGAGTTAGACCATGCCGACAGCAGATTGGCGCATTTGCGCCCGTTGTTGCGGCGTCATTTGTAATTGTTCGAGACGATTGTCGCCAAAATAATCAATGTAGAGGAAGATGTATTCCCGCACACACGTCCGCAAATCCCATTTCGGATCGTGATCGCGTTCAAATTTGTTGAACACCTCCATCGCGTCGTTGATACTCAAACCCTTTTCGACCGTGAAGTAATAATCCATCGCCAAATCCCATTCCGGATTTTTGTAAGGCACGACACCGTATTTTTCCGGCTCGAATGCAACCGGACTGTAACGCCCCAGCACAAAAGTCATGAACCCCAACGAATGGATGTGTTCCTTGTTTTCTTCGCAAAAGCGTTTACTGTCTTCCGTCTCACCTTCCGTCTCACCGGGAAACCCGAAGAATCCCATGATGTGATTCCAGATACCCGCCTCAGAAGACAAGCGGAGATTCGTGCGAATCGCATCCAGATTCGTGGCCTTGTCCATCAGACGCAGAATACGCTGATTGCCCGATTCGTAACCAAAATGCAGGTAACGACAACCCGACTTGGCGGCATCGTCCCAGACCTCCTGATCGAGCAGGCTTTCTTCAAAGCGCATGTGCGTCGTCCAGGCGATATCCACATTTTGCGCGATCAACTCGCGTGACAGTTTTCTGAAATGCGCGGGAGGATAAGACTCATCCGTGAAATGCATGTAGCGCGTGTTGTATTTGTTTTTGAGAAATTTGATTTCTTCGACGATCTGCGGCACCTGTTTGGTACGGAAGCCCTCGACGTAGCCCTGAAAATGATCGCAGAAAGTACAGCGTCCCCAGTAACATCCACGTGTCGCAAGGTATGGCAGGATGAGACGCGGCACAAAATATTTTTCCAGCGGGAGTCCATCAAAATCAGGCGGCGGCAACTTGGCCATGTCTTCGGCGCATACTTCAGAATTGGAGCGTATTCCATCTGGCGTCTTGTAAATCAGGTTGGGCAGTTTTGAAAAATCGCTTTCGCCGTTTTCGATCGTTTCAATCAATTTAAGAAAAGCCGTTTCACCTTCATAGATGATTGCCGAATCGTAGTATTGAAACAAACGCTCGTTGACTTTCAGTTCATCGCGCAGGCGGGTGACGATATTTCCCCCCAGTGTAATGTGTGTGTCGGGAAAGTCTTCCTTGATCATTTTGCAAAAAGTAAAGGCGGCGATGACTTGCTTTTGCTGAACCAGCGAAATACCGACGACACCGGGTTTTTCCTTCTGCATGACCGGACGGATGAGGCGCGTGTAGACATCGCGATAGATATTGATTTGCTCGTCATCCAGAGCTTCTTCCACCTCGGTGGACATGAAAGGTTTGTAAACCAGCTCCGTCTCGATGGGAGGAAAACAAATCTGCGCGGGGTAGTATCCCAGCGAAATATAGGACATCGTTTCGTGCAAACGCTCCGTCGCCCACTCCAGTTTGTCGATATCGTAAAAACTTTCACTGCGTAGAATTTTCAAGGCAGACTCAACATCGCGAATGATGCCTTCCACTTTGTCCCGAGTCCACAATTCCAAATGACTTTTTAAAGCACTCTCCTCTTCATCCAATGAACGCTTTTTCGCTTCACGATTCAAATGTTGCAACTCAAAGTCAATGCGTTCGACAACGTATTCCAGAAATGGACGGCTGAAAAACATCTCGTACATTTCGACATTGACATCCATCTGAATCACTTCGTGTCCCGCCGGACGCAACACTGCCGTGAGAGAGGGCAGGCTCAGATAGGGTTCCGAAGGCAACCAGTCGGGAGGAAATAGCAGGAGTGTTTTCATAAGAGTCTATTTTCCTAATATTAATGAGTCCGGCGTTTCGTGCAGACGATCAGGCCTGGCACAGAGATTTTGTTTCTTTTTCAGATTTCGATTTTTTTCCGCCCAATGAGTCTTTGCCAAAATGATCCAGATACAAAAGAAAATGCTCACGTGGCAAGGTGCCCCATAACTGGAGCGAAGGGAAATTACTTTCCCCAAACTTGATGCACTTGTCGTTCATTTCTACCGCTTCCGAACGGCTCATGCCCTTGTCGGCGATAAAATCCAGATTCATGGAAATGTCTGTGACCGGATCTTGAATGATTTCCTTGATGGAATATTTTTCCGGGAATTGATAACAACTCGAATCGCGATTCAGCAGAAACACACCGGGTCCAAAGGAGTGAATCGACTCGAGATTGTTCTTCAAAAAGTCGATGGTTTCCTGCGCTTCGTCACGGGTTTCCGTCGGGAAGCCAAAGAAAAGGAAGGCGTGATTCCAGATACCGGCGTTGTGGCTTCGCATCAGAACATCATGCTCGGCTTCCTTCGTGGTGCCTTTGTCGATCAGAGCGAGCACCCGATCGTTGGCACTTTCCAGTCCGTACATGAGGAAAATGAAGCCCGCTTTTTTTATTTTTCGAAACAAAGTATCGTCCATCACCTTTTCAAATTTGAGCAAGGCAAGAGATTTGATTTCCACACCCTGTTCGATGAGCGCGTCGGAAACATCGTTCAGCGAATGCGGTGAAACCGCTTCATCGGAGAAGGTAAAATATTTTGTTTTGTAGCGTTTGGAATGGGCCGCGATTTCGGAAACCATCTGCATGGTTTTCTGCTTGCCGTAGCGATGACCGTAGACATAGCTGTGTGTGCAAAAAGTACATTTTCCCCAGTAGCATCCCCGGCTTTGCAGGATGGGAATGATGGGATAAGGCGACAGGTACTTGTCCATCGGCAAGCCATCAAACGTCGGCGGCGGGATTTCCTCGAAACGCATTTCAACACGTTCCGGGTTGATCCTCACCTCATCCTTTTCCACATAAATCAAATTCGGTACCGTCGCCAAAGAGTCGCCTGCTTTCAAAGCACACAGCAAACGGTTGAGCGGTTCTTCGCCTTCAAAGGTGACAACGCTGTGGCAAAATTCTTTAAAAAATTCGGGCTTTCCCAATAGCTGATTGGAGTTGACGCTGAAAATGGGGCCGCCCAATGTGATGTGCAATGCGGGATATCGTTCCTTAAGCATGCGCGCCAGCGTGAGGCCGGGGATGATCTGCGAGATGCCCACAATGGAGATGCCCACCACTTGATAGCTCGACCAGTCTTCTGTCTTCAACAAAACCTGGTCGTACAAATCGATGAAGGGATTGGTCTCTGCATCGCGTGCCGATTCTGCGGCTCGAAAAGTGGATTCTTCGGCACGAGTCCCACTCTCAAAAGTAGACAGGTTGAAGACAGTGGGAGCGTAAACATCGGAAACCAGTTTCAATGCCGATTTGATGATGAGATCGGCCTGACGATAGGCATTGAAATCGAAAAATCGTTCGGGCGTCCTCAAAACTTTTTTTGCGTCTTCCACCTGCCCTGCAATCACACTTGAAAATTTGAGTCCGGTGGCCAACACATCCATCATCGTCTTGTCTTTGATGCTGAATGTCTTTTTAGCCCGCATGGTTTCCAGCTTGCGCTCTATCTTTCCCGCCAATCCGTTGATGACTGGAGCGGATAAAAAATGATCGTAGGACTCTATATTGAAGTCCCTCTGTTCGACCTCCCATCCCTTCGACCGCAAATAGGCCGTCAGATACGGAGTGCTCAGATAGGGCTGAGTGGGATACCATTGAGATGGGAATATAAGTAATGTTTTCATGAGTTCTAAATCATACCATTTTCAGTGATTATGCCCAATCATAAAGCATCGTTGCATTTCAGTGAAGCCCGAAAACCTGCGGCAGGGTCACCGGGTTTGCAGGAACTTCTTTAAACTTTCGATTCGCCACCGTCGATGAACAAGGTCTCACCATTCACAAAAGGACTGTCCAGTAAATATTGCAGACCGCGCGTGATGTCGGAAACATCACCATGCGTCTTCATCGGCACTTCTTCAGAGGCACGTTGCAAATAGTCTGCTGAGCCATTGGCAGGGGGAAGAATGAGGCCGGGTGCTATGGCGTTGACACGCATACTCGATCCCCACTCCAACGCCGCCAGTTCGGTCAAATGCGCCAAACCCACTTTGGATACCGAATAGGCAGAAAATCCCGGGATATTGCGCTGAATCCTTTGATCGAGAATATTCACGATCATGCCCTGCCCGATCTTGTGCTTGTAGTCGCGCATGAGTATAAAAGGAACCGCAAGGTTGATACTCAGAGTGTCTTGCAAAATTTCAGATGCGGTGTTTTCAATCGACTGATTGAGAAAGATCGAAGCGGAGTTGATCAACAATTGAATGTCTGCAAACGAATCGCTCACGCGTTCGATCAATGTTTCGGCAGAATCGGGATCTGCAAAATCACACTGAAAACCTTTGCACTGTCGCCCGAGCGCAATGATTTCTGCAATCGCCGACTGCGCCGATTCTTCAGATCGGCTATAATGCAGGGCAATGTCCCAACCCCCGCGGGCCAAATGCAAAGCAAGTGCGCGACCGATTCGCACCGCTCCGCCGGTAACAATCGCTGTGGGCATGCTTGAACCCCTTTCTCAATACAGGTATACTTCCGTCACTTTAATATCGCCTATTTAACGATAATTTTTTCGTCATTACCACTTTATCTGGAGATCCTTGCAATGGAAGAAGCTCAGCAAAAAAAAGTTGTCAATATCGTCGTCATGACCGTTTCGGACACACGCTCCGAAGCCGACGATAAATCGGGTCAGACTCTGGTCGATCGCGTTAAGGCGGCGGGTCACAATCTGGTCGAAAAAAGAATTGTCAAGGATGAGGTTGTTCTGCTGAAAGCCGCGCTCAAGGAATGGATCGAGCGTGAAGATGTGGACGTCGTTATTTCTACCGGTGGTACGGGTGTGACAGGTCGAGATGTCACTCCCGAAGCCTTTGAAGCCATGTACGACAAGCCCATCCCCGGTTTTGGTGAATTATTTCGTATGCTCAGTTATCAGAACATCAAGACGTCCACCATCCAGTCACGGGCAACCGCAGGTGTCGCAAATGGTACTTTTTTATTCGCATTGCCGGGCTCGACGGGGGCCTGCAAAGACGGTTGGGATCAAATCATCGTGCATCAAATGGACAGCACGCATCGGCCCTGCAACCTCGTCGAACTGATGCCTCGTCTGTTGGAAAAATAATCGACACTGGAGCAAAGTGAAGAATTTTGGAGGACGGCTTGCGTGGTTGGGTTTACCTGGCACTGAAGTTGATCAAAAGTCTTCGCTTTGCTTGATTCGCTCGATTTCTTCCTTGATGACGTCGCGTGCGATTTGAGGTGTGATCTCTCTTACAATCTCGCGAACCGCTTCCACGATGATCTCCGAAAGACCGTCCACTTCTCTTCCGATGGACGTGTCCAGCGATTGTTCGAGAATGCCTTTGATACGCTCGCCCACAACCTTTACGAAGGGGTCTTCCGTTGCCTGAAAGTGAGGAACGGGAGCCGGCGAAGGGTATCGCGTCGGCAGGGGTGGTCTGGGACGCATCACTTCTTCTTGCTTATCCAGATCAGAAAAATCATCGTCCTTCTCAATCATGTCGGAAGTCGATCCACTGTTTCTGAACGAAAAAGCGGAAGGAACCATTTTTTCTAAAAGATCTTCCGGCTCTGCGACGATTTCATCCAATGAATCGTCATTTTTTGAATTAGAGGGTGTGGTTTCCATAATTTCGGCAGGCTCGGGACCCAGGGCACTCTCAAATTCGTAAAATGCCTGATCCAGATCAGATTCATCATCGATATCATTAACGTTAATTTCTGACAGATCCTCATCAAAGCCGGGCAAATCCCCTGTGATTCCACTGAAGGATTCTTCCTCATCCGGCGCATTCAGTTCTTTCATCATTTCTGATTTTTCCATCATCCCGGCAATCACTTGACGATTTTGTTCTGCAACTTCTTCTTCGGAAATTGATTTTTTCTCATTTCCCGACATCTCAAACACATCCTCATCTTCCTGCAATGCAGAAACTTCCTCAAAAATATTTTCTTCCTGATCGGCTAAATCTTCAGCCAGTTCATTCTCGAAAGTTGAATCCTTCTCAATTTCGCGATTCTCATTAAAAATGGATTCCGAAAGTTCCTGATCTACTGCGGCAAATGCCTTCGGGGAGAGGGAGGGACTTTGGGAATCGGACTCCAAAAAACCAAGTTTTTCAGAGGAAAACATGGAGTCCAACATTTCATCAAAAGTTTTTTCCTTCGGCGCAATCGAAAGTATGGCGGGGGTTTCCACCAATGAGCTGTCTGCCTCGGCAGACTCCATTTCTTCGGTCGCCGATTTCACACTGGTTTCTATCTTTTCAACCGCTTCTCCTTCTGTCAGCGCGCTGTCTTCGGGGAAGGCCTCCTCCAGTTTGGGAAACTCTCGAACAACATCCTTTTCGGCATCGTCTTCAACCTCGTCCTCCAGACCAAAATCCTCGTCATCGTCTTTCTCATCTTCAACCGAGGCAAAACTTTTTTCCAAAGCTTCCCCAAAGTCCTCATCAGCACCCTCTTCGGTCGTTGTATCTTCTACCCCTAGGGCGTCGTCTTCTGAAAATTCAAGAACATCCTCATCCTCGTCATCGTCTTTCTCATCTTCAACTGAGGCGAAACCTTTTTCCAGAGCTTCCTCAAAGTCCTCATCAACACCCTCCTCCGTCACGGGTTCCGCAAAGTCTTCTATCTTATCCCCTGCTGTTTCTTCCGCTACCGTGTCGTCTTCATCTGCTTCAGAATCCGTAGAATCAAGAGTGCCCTCCTCTTCATCCAGAGGGTTGATTTCAGCGGACGCTGGCAGTTCGAACACTTCTTCATCGTCGTCCTCATCTTCATCTGCCTCTGTTATTTCTTCGGAGGCACCCAGGGCGAGGACGTCTTCTTCTGGGGGAGGATTGACTGTGGTAGTCATGGCAAGGTCGAGCGCGGTTTCAGGATCGTCATCCGCTTCCCCTTCCTCTCCAGACAAAAGATTTCTTATTTTGTGAATGACATCGTCGGATTTGAAAGGCTTGCTGATATGACCGTCTGCGTGGGATTCTAAAAACTTTTCCTGATTGAATTCTTCAAAATCACTTGAGAGGAGAAGCACTTTGATGTGACTCCACTCGGGATTAGACTTCACTTGACGACTCAAATCAAAGCCGTTGATTTCGGGCATTTCAATATCGGCAAGTAAAATATCCGGCTGGAAATCGGGTATGAGATCCAGTGCTTCCTGCCCGTTTGAAACACCTTCAACGATCTCGTCTTCTGCCTCGAAGGCCATTGCTACAATTTTTCTAATTGTAGCACTGTCATCAGCAATCAGGATTTTTGCAGTCATCGGAAAGTTGTTGTGGGACGTGCGTTTTATTGCCGTCCACCGTATTCAGGCGCCGAATAAAACTTCGTGACGCAACTCTAACATACTAAATTAAAATGGCTTAGAGTATAACATAATTTATCGAATCTGTTGTTATTTCTGTCCGTAAAGGCTAAGGTTTGCTGATTATTTGTCCGTAAGTAAAGAATAAGACTATAATAAACATAAGTATTTATTACACATAACAGCAAAATATTCATTCAGAGCCTATTTTACAAATTAATGACATAAAGAATTTAATGCCAATCTTCCCTACATTACTGCCTCAATGTGTTTCCCGTGGATTTGGGATACTCCTGATTTTATTGGTCCTTTCACCTTCCACCGTGTTTGCGAATTATCTGCAACTCGACGCTGTGGTCGGGGTCAAAACGCGGTTTTCTTCAGGTTGTTCGACCATAGAGGAAGTGGCTGAAATTGCAAGACAACGAAGTGTGGATGTTGTGTTGTACACCGATCTTATCCGCAACTCTCTGGAATATGGCATCACTCCCTTTGAGCGCATCTTTCGCAAAAAAGAAGAAATGGCGTCCATTTTAACTTCCAGCGCGACGGGTTACCTTTCTGAAATACAAACGGTCAACTCTAAAATCCCGGATGTTCTTTTGATACCGGGAATGGAAGCCAATCCATTTTATTATTGGACAGGAAGCGTGTTCAAAGATGATCTGGTGGCGCATGATTTTGAAAAAAGGTTATGGGCCTTTGGACTTGAAACCCCCAGCGATTACGAACACACTCCTATTCTGAACAGTAATTTTTCAAAAAAAGTTTCAGGTTCTGTTTCTCCCTGGTTCGCAGGCGGATTGGCCTTTTTTCTGGCCAGTATCTTTATGGTGGTCAGAGACATTTACAGGAAACTATCGGCGGGTCTCGCTGTTGTCTTCCTCCTCATCACTTTCAATTATCACCCTTTTCAAAGTTCTCCTTTCGATCAATATCATGGTTCGCAAGGAATCTATCCTTACCAAAAATGGATCGACCATGTGAACTCTGCAGGCGGGCTGACCTTCTGGGCCGGTGTGAGCGCACCCAACGGCATGAGGAAAATGGGATCCATTCAATTGGAAACGATGCCTTATCCTGAAGATTTGGTTTTGTCTAAAAATGCAACTGGGTTTGAATCGATTTCTTTCGATGCCTCAGCTCAAATCAACTCAGGAATGGAATGGGATCACATCCTCAGGGAATACACCATCGACAAACGAGAAAAGCCACTTTGGGGACTGGGTGGCAACCCCATCACTTGCGATGGTGAAAATGGTCAAACACTGGGACAAACACGAACCATTATTCTGGCACGCGAACGAAGCCAACAAGCGATTCTTGACGCGATGAAAGCGGGAAGGATGTACGCGGTACGCCAGGTAGATGAAAATCGACTTTCACTCGACGATTTTAAACTACTGGATCGGAATACGGGCAGAATCGCTACCCTTGGGGAGGAACTTGCCCTAGAAGATTACCCTGAGCTGAGAGGCTCGATCCGCTCTTTAAAAGGCGGGGAGAAATCGGCAATCGTCACGATCATAAGAAATGGGACCATCATCAAAGAAGAAACCGTTCCGCTTCCCTATCAATTTTCCTGGCAGGATAAGGAAGTCGAAAAAAGAGGTCGATCTTATTACAGAGTCAACGTCAGCGTGGGAGATACCGAATATTTGAGCTCCAACCCGATATTCGTCCGTTTTGGCACTCTGGAAGAACATGTGGCGCGATTGAAAGAATCTGCCATGAATAATCCGGGCACTGCAAATCCTCAACGTCCTGATATATCGGAACCCAATGCGCCCAGGGTTTCAGCACCGCAGGGGGTGTCTTCCACCATGCGTCCGGAGATGAGAAAAAATGAAGACAATTTCCAGATTCCTCAGGTTTCCCGACCCAGTGTGCGATCGCCCTCCACGCCAGGCCTCTCGGGTCCCGATGATGTAACAACTCAGTACACTGGCGGAAGCGGCTTTGTGACCCCACGCACAGACGGTCTGGCCATCAAAAAAGGACCTGGAACCATTTTTCCGGACGCCATGACAGTCAATCGAAACGACCGCCTGCAAGTCGTACGTACCGCTTCGGTCACGCTGGACAACAAGCCCTGGCTGATTGTTCGCGTTGATGGCAAATTGGGCTACGTCTGGTCGGGTCTGGTAAAAAAAGTCGAATGACAGACTCTCCAGAACTATTAAATAAAGATTTGACCCCTTTGAGTTAAGCCAACTCTTCTGGAAATGGGTTCAATTTAAATTTTCCACATCCAGAACCTTGCTCAACTCCATGAGATTCACAACCTTCGCGCGTGCCAATTGAAATTCCAGTTTCGCCTCGTTCGTCTTATGAAATCGTCTCAGTAATTTTCCTGCCTCCAGATGCGGTTCAAAGTTCGACGGTTGCAGTGTCGCGGCTTTCTGAAAAGCAGTCTGCCCCGATTGCAAGTCCCCTTGCAGACCTTTCAGCCAGCCTTCCACAATAAAGGTTTCGTAGCTTGCCGGGAAATCGCTCTGCAAAACCGTCCAATGCGACTCTACTAAGTCGGCTTGATTTCTCGCGATCAAGTTTTCTATCATATCCTTTCTCCAGCCAGCACCCCGCTGACCAAGAAATTCATACATCAAGCGCAGGGCTTGTGATTGTTCCTCAAAACGGCCGCGGGACTTGTAATACTCTGCAAAGGAAGGTGTGTAATAAGCAATTTTATTGATCCAGTTTTTATGGAACACAATCCCTGCCTGCACAGCCTCCCTTTCAACGATTGCTTGAAATTCTTCAAAAGCCTTCTCATTGCCTTTCATTGACCGACCTTGCTCACTCGGATTGGAATATTTTAGCAGTACGTTTTTGTAAGGCAGAAAATACCCTGCCATCGGAAATTGTTCAAATAGCTGGATATTTTGATCGGTCAACACAGGCCGCATTTTGTGGTTCAGCTCGATAAACTCCAGTAGATAATTCCAGGCTTCCTGACGTGAGGCAAAACGATGCGCCTGAGGATCTGGAAGCGACAATTCGGGAAACCTGCGCGGGGTGATCCATGACAAAGGGGACGGTTCCAGAAAATCCCAGGCCCGCACGCCAATGACATCGTCGCGCAAACGTTCCACATCATTGTGATAAAAAAATTGAAACCAGGAAATACCTGCTAAAAAAATCGCATCATTTTCCAAAGATAGAAAAACCGGCTTTAAGAAAGTTTCGCCAGAATAGGAATCCGAACGGTCCATTCTGGGGTAATGCACGATTCCCGTTACAACAATCCACAATCCCACTGCCAACGCACACAAACCTTGCCAATCGGTCTTTCCAAAGCGACTGACTACAAATGAGGATTGGTCTGGGTCGATTTCTTTATCTCTCCCCGAAAACAACTGACCTAAAAAAACCGAAGTCAACAGACAGGCAACGATATAGGCGGGGAAAAAACTCTCGCCGCCCCAACCTTTAAAGAAGACGGCGTTGATTCCAATGATCCATGCAACGAAAAAGAAAAGGGGTTTGCATTTTTGCAGACACAGCCAACCGCCTCCCAACATGCCAATCGCAACCAATGGGGACAAACGATTCCATACATCCAACAAGAAAAATTTCAAGGTTCCCCATATCCCCACCACAATGAAAACCAGTCCTCCTTTTACATTCGCACCAGCTTCCGTTTCCGCAGAAGAATCCATTGCTTTAAAAATAGAAAAATGAACATTGGCATCCTTCCGATCTGTGACCTGATATAAAAATCCTTCAAGCGTTTCCGGGTTGCCCCAGTCAAAAGACGGCTCCGTAAAGGAGCGTAAGGGCAGGTAAGCGTAAACTGAAAATCCAATCAAAAATAAAGCCGCACAAAGAGAAAGTGAACCGGGTGCCCCTTCCCTTTTCCAAACAAAATAAAGAATGAGGATGGCGGGAAGGAAAAGGCCCACCGTCGCGTGGTTTCCTGCCGACAAACCATAGAGAAACGCCGCAGAAAAAAGAAAGCGTGCGTCTTTAACCTGCTTCCATTCCAAAAGGAGATAGACGATCAAACAAACAAAAAAAGCGTTTAAAGTGTAGACCTCTGCTTTGATCGCAAACGACCAGAACGGCAGACAAAAAGCCAGAAAACCAACCGAAACCAGTGCCACTCTCCGATAAATAGCTTCTTCCTTCTGTCCACAAACAAGACATTGAATCTTGATGGAGGTGAGATAAAGCATTCCCAAAGTGAGACAGGCAAACAGGGCGGAAAACAAATTGATTTTAAACGCGATGGAACCAAAAGGAAGGAACGTCGCCAGCTTGGCCAGCAAATTGTAAGTCGGGAATCCTGCCGGATGGCTGATCCCCAAAGTAAAAGCAGTGTCGATGAATTCGGGAGAATCCTTATATCCCACCGTCGGGGAAATCGTCGCCAGATAGACGATCCAGGGAATAAGGACTAAAAAAAAACCGGCGCGGGAAATTGGATTTTTACTGGGGACATAGAAGGAGGAAAATACCCCGCCCGGAGATTTCTCCGGACGGGACATTTAACAAAAAGTTAGCTGAAATTAGCTGATGTTACCAGCTGAATCGATGGAGAAAACTGTGTTTCCGCTGTTATGCGTAGAAGTTGCAGCAAAACCAGATTCTGTTCCGGTACCAACCGTTACAGCAACATTTGTAGACTGTTGGTAACCAAACGTGGATTTCTTCGCTTCCGTCAAGGTACAAGCATCAGAACCCGAGTTATCTCCCCAGTATGCTTTGCAAGCAAGGTAAAGATTGTGCAGGTTGGCTTTAGCATCCGAATGGTATGCACGTCTTTTGTACTGGCTGAACTGCGGAATCGCAACGGCCGCCAAAATACCGATGATGGCAATAACGATCAGCAACTCGATCAAGGTAAAACCTTTTTGATTTTTTGCTTCATTCAATTTCGCAAGCATGTTTTAATCTCCTCTTCTTGATTGATATTTTTGTTTCACTGGCAAATAAACACGAATTTGATTACTAGAGATAAAGCAAATATCATTCCTTAATCTTAAGACCATCCGATAAAAACTAAAAGCTATTGATAAATAGCACTTTAAAAAATAGAATTTTTAAAGACACCTTCGCGAAATTGAAAAAACTGACGTTTTTTGTCAGTCCTTGTACCGCTATTTGTAATCTTTCAACTGATAAAGTTATCAGCTTTCGAGCTGAATGACTTAAAACGGAATGAAAAAACAGGCCACAATCAAAACCGGGATATTTGGAGGATCTTTCGATCCCGTACACTTGGGGCACATCAATCTGGCCCAAGCCGCACTGGATACTTTTTCTTTAAATCAGGTGCTGTTCATTCCCAATCATCAATCGCCACACAAATCTGCAGGTCAGGCCTCTCCTTCTGCTCGCCTGAAAATGCTCGAACTTGCTCTGTCCGGCAAACCACAATTCAAGCTCGATGAGCTGGAGATTCGCAAACCAAAGGTTTCATATACAATCCAGACACTCAAAGAAATCGACAAACGGTCTCACAATGAAGAGATCTATTTGATTCTTGGGATAGACGCGTTCGAACAAATTCACACTTGGAAGCATGCCGGGGACTTGATGAATTATACCAACTTGATCGTCGGAGCTCGCCCGGGGTTTTCCTGGGGAACGGGTGATGATCTGCATCAGAGCCCCCCCTTGAATACTTTGGGGCCGATGAGTCTTTGCGAAGCAAACCGAAACTGGACTCGTTTTCAGAATCAGGATACCGGAAAAATCGTCGTTTTTTTTGAATGTCCCTTGCAGGATATATCGTCCTCAAAGATTCGCGAAAATGTCCGACGCGGAATTAGCGTTAAAAAAATGTTGCCCAGTGAAGTCGAACAATATATTATTCACGAACGTTTATATAATATAGCCCCTGCCTGAGGTGGCAATGAAAGAAACTCTCGTTGGACTGCAACAAATCGTCGTTTCGGCCGCGGCCGAAAAAAAGGCGATCGATATCGTTTTATTGGATTTAAGAGGACGTTCAGATATAACTGATTATTTTATGATCTGTAGCGGTTCTTCAAAAGCACAGGTACAGGCAATTGCCAATGCCATTATAGAGGAAGCTCTGTTGGCAAATATCAAGCCGGCCTTCACCGAGGGTTATACCTCCGGCACTTGGGTGATCATTGACTTTATGGATATCATTGTTCATGTATTCCTCAAAGACGCCCGGGAATTTTACGACCTTGAACGGCTCTGGGGAGATGCTCCCGCATACAGGGAAGCAGATGTCACGAGCTGACGGAGTATATTTTGATTATGAAGCAAGACAAGTCGGATTTTTTTTTAAAAAAACTTTTGGAAATTAAAACTTCAATCGGGGATGGCTCCGGAACAAAAAAATCAGGAAAAATAGAATTTTCAAGCGGTCCCGCTCCAGACATATCTGACGAAGCAGTCGAAACATACACCAAAGACTTGCGAATGAATCTTGGTGAGCAAGAGTGGCAAAAACTCAAGCTTGTCGAAGCGGCTATAGAAAATATAGAAAATAACTGTTATGGAATTTGTGAAGAATGCGAAGCACCGATACCTACAGCCCGGCTGGAGGTCATCCCCTTCGCAACACATTGCGTCAAATGTCTGAGCAAACTGGAAGAAGAAAAACGCAGGGTTCCTCAAGAACCCCTGATTTAGAGCATTCCTTGCAGAATGAAAAATTCTAGATATAATTAAGGCTCATCAAACATATACGTCAACCTTTAAATCGGTAGAAACAAATCGTGTCGATCAAAATAATAGTTACCGTAACGGTTCTCACGCTTCTTTCCATTTATGTTGCCTTTCTGAATCCTCAGAAAATTGATTTCCACCTGACCCAGCATGATACGCTTCATATGCCTATGGTCATTTTCTTTTTGGGTTCCATCATGGCCGGCGTTCTCTCCAGCTTGCTCATCTACTGGTTCTCTCAAATCAAGCGCACCTTCTCTGACGTTGGAGAATCGATGGCCAGAAAAAGAAAAGAAAAAGAGCGACTGCAATGGGATATTCTGATGGAAAAGGGTGTCAATGCCAATTTGTGCGAAAGTTATGAGCAAGCGGCCCATTTTTTCAAAAAAATCATCAGCGAAAATCCCTCACACCCTGCCGCTCTTTTGCAACTTGGTGCCGTGTACAGGAACTTGAAAGATTACGACCGCGCGATTCATATTCATTCCGGCCTTTGTGAAAGTGCCCCCGAAAATATCGCCGCGCTCTATGAATTGGCAGAAGATTATGCCAGTGCCGGGAAAGTTGAAGAACAGGTCCAAATCCTGAAGAAAATTCGCAATAAAAGCTCACGGTCCGCGCTTCCCTTAACCAAAATGAGAGAAGCTTTGGAAAAAAATAAAGACTGGACCGCCTTGTGTGATATTCAAAACAAAATCGTTTCTCAAGCCAAAATTGGAGAAGAACGGAATCAGGCAAATCACAAACTCGCTCAGTACACTTTCAATAAAGCCCTGATGCATTTTTCCGCTTCTCAAAATGAAACAGCACAAAACGAACTGCGACGGGCTTTAAAAGTCGATCCCAACTGCATCCCGGCCTACATGAAACTGGGCGATTCGCATATGGAAGCGGGGAATCCTACCCTTGCTATTAAAACCTGGAAAGCGGGATACCAACAGACCGGTGCTATCTTATGTCTCGCACGTTGGTTTTCTGCGATGAAACAAGGCAATAATCAAAAGGAAATCATTGCAACCTTCGAATCAGCTGTTAAAGCTTCCGGTACGAATCCCAATGAGAATTTGATCATGATGTTGGCCGCATACTATATGGAAACGGGTCACGTTGATTCTGCCATAGCAACCTTGACGACACACAGCAAATCAACTTCTATCCAGCAAACCCTGTTACTCGCCTCCGCCTATAAAGAGCAAGGCAATAGTACTGCGGCTGAAGAAGTTTTATCTTCTCTCACAAACAAAGTACGTCATCAAGTTCTTGAATACATTTGCAAAGTTTGCAACACTGTGACAGAAAACTGGTCTCACCAGTGTGAAAAATGTTCCAGCTGGAGTAGTCTGGCTTGCAAATTGAGTTTGCCGAACACCGTTGAAACTTCTGTGACCGCTACAGAAGAAAATGCCGAACAAGAGGATGCAACTCTGCCCAAGGCATCCTGAAAAGGTCCTCTTCATTGAATGGAAAAGAGGAAACGGTCTTCATATCCGCTGGATCAGGCACTCTCTAACTGATCTTATTTCCAAAGGGATGGTTCATTCTTAAAAAGTTTAGAGTCGTCCTGGAGAAAGATGCATTGCAGTAAATTATTTTTCACATTTCCAGGAGACCCGAGCCTCCTGAATTTAGAAAGATGTTGCAGTTAGAACGCCTCGATGCAAATCGAGAATCCATCCAATGACTTTTAAATCAATTGAGCGGTTGGAATTGCGGTCGCATTTTTCTTAACAGATTACTGGAAATGTTCTTCCTTCACTCAAGACCCACACCCGCTTAGCGGCTTGCCATGTCCTACGAACTCTTCATTTGTCTGCGTCACCTTGGTGTGCGCAATCGGCAAAAGTTCATCTCACTCAACACCTGGATATCCATCGGCGGTGTCGCCCTGGGAGTTTTAGCTTTGATCGTCGTCATTGCTGTCATGTCTGGATTCAGCAAAGACTTGCGCGATAAAATTCTCGGTGCGACCAGTCACATCATCGTCACCCATGTTGATCGCGCACCTATCAAGGATTACAATCAAGTCATCGAAACCGCATTGAGTACCGAAGGCATTGAAGCCGCGGCTCCATTCATCATGAGTCAGGTCATGCTGACTTATAACGGCAGAGTTTCAGGAATTGTCATGCGCGGGGTGGACCCCGAACAGGAAGCCAAGGTTTCTGATTTAGAGAAAAATTTGATCAGCGGAGCCCTGGCGGATCTCGCACCTGCAAAAACAAAAGACAGTGAAGGAAGAGATGGTCTTATTCTGGGTAAAGAACTGGCCAACCGTCTCGGTGTTTCCACTGGAGATGTCGTGTCCATGGTTTCACCTGCACCACGCATCACTCCCGTGGGGCTCATTCCAAAAATGAAGTTCCTTCGTGTCGCGGGTATTTTTGAATCCGGCATGTACGAATACGATTCCAACCTGGGCTTCATTGCACTGGCTTCGGCACAAAAATTCTTTGCCATGCGTGATCATGTGACTGGCATTGAGATTCGTGTCAAAAATTTGGAACAAGCTGGAGAAATCGCGCAAAGGCTTCAGAAAAAACTGGCATTCCCTTTTTACGTTCGCGACTGGATGAGAATGAACAAGAACCTGTTTTCAGCACTCAAGCTGGAAAAAATCGTCATGTTCATCATCCTGATTCTGATCATACTGGTAGCCGCATTCAACATCATCAGCACCTTGTTCATGATCGTCATGGAAAAATCCAAAGAGATCGCGGTGCTGAAATCTATGGGCGCAAGCAAGACCAGCATCATGAAAATATTCAGCCTGCAAGGACTCATCATAGGTCTGGTAGGGACTTTTTTAGGATGTATCGGAGGTTTCACCATTGTGCCCAATCTCAACGAAATCGTTGGTTTTATCGAAAGCGCATTTGGAATCACCGCCTTTCCCAGCGATATCTACTTTCTCGACAAGCTACCCTCGGAAATCCAATACACTGATTCCGCGCTCATCGTTATCTTTTCTATCGTGATATGCTTCACCGCATCACTCTACCCTGCCTGGAAAGCGTCTCGCATGGAACCCTCCGAAGGACTGCGTTATGAATGAGGTAAAGCACTCCGACCTCGTCCCCATGCTATCTGCACACGGAGTCTATAAATCTTTCAAAACCTTCCATAGCGAATTGAAGGTTTTACGGGGCATGGACATTCAGGTTCAAAAAGGTGAAATGCTCGGAATAGTCGGTGCCTCTGGTGTCGGGAAAAGCACTCTGCTCCATATTCTCGGAGGGATCGATCGCCCTGATACAGGAAAAATTTGTTTTGAAGGCAAAGATATTTTCCAGCAGGAAAATGGATTTTTAGAGAAGTTTCGCAACACCCAGGTCGGATTCGTATTTCAAATGTTCAACTTGCTTGCAGATTTCACCGCTCTGGAAAATGCCATGTTTCCCGCCCTCATCCGTGGCGACAGCCGGAAAATCGCGCGCGAAAAAGCCGAAGCCATGCTTTGCGAAATGGGTCTCAAAGAGCGTTTGCACCACAAGCCCAGCGAACTATCGGGCGGTGAAACGCAACGCGTTGCTTTGGCGCGGGGTCTCATCAATCAACCTAAGCTGACACTGGCCGATGAACCGACAGGAAACCTGGACGCTAAAGCGGGTGAAGCTTTCATGGAGTTGATTCGCAAGTTGAACAGGGAAAGAAATCAAACTTTCATCATCGTCACTCACAGCCAAAAATTAGCCAGCAGTCTGGACCGCGTCCTGCAACTTGTTGATGGAAAACTCGGCCCGCTCGATACAAACATCTCTCTTTAAAGACCAGCCATGCCATCACAA
Organism: Nitrospinae bacterium CG11_big_fil_rev_8_21_14_0_20_45_15; assembly: GCA_002787235.1. Taxonomy (GTDB): domain Bacteria; phylum Nitrospinota; class Nitrospinia; order Nitrospinales; family VA-1; genus Nitrohelix. The sequence continues at coordinate 54,769 of PCWG01000001.1, read as the reverse complement.
AAAGAAATCAGCATTTCCGCAATCGCCGACTCGGTCGGTGGCAGAGCAACTAAAAATCCTGAAATCCTTATCACCGGCGTTTCGCAACCGGAAACGGCAAAACCGGGTGATATTGTCTTCATCTCAAAGAAAAAGTTTTTGCCCCGACTGGAAGGATGCGAGGCTTCAGCGGTTTTGGTTGACTGTGAATACGATATTGAGATTCCACAAATCGTGACCCCCAACCCCAGCCTGGCCTTTGCCCAGCTGGTCAATGAATTTCATCCCTTGAAAAAACCCAAACCCGGTGTTTCACCCAAAGCCGAGATCGGGGAAAATGTTCAGATAGGGAAAGACGTATCCATCTCAGCTTTTGCGTACATCGGTGACCATACAGTCGTCGAAGACGGGGCCGTCGTGATGTCGAATGTCTCGGTAGGAGAATATTGTCGAATCGGAAGCGACAGCGTTCTGCATCCCAACGTCACTCTTTATCCCGAAACTGAGATCGGAGCTCATGTCACCCTGCATGCAGGCGTTGTGATCGGTGCCGACGGATTTGGCTATACTCTGGACAAAACCGGACGTCATTATAAAATCAATCAAATCGGCAAGGTAGTGATCGAAGACCATGTCGAAATCGGTGCAAACACCTGTGTCGATCGAGCGGGACTGGGTATGACCGTCATCAAACAGGGAACCAAAATCGATAATCTGGTCCAGATCGCTCACAATTGTGAGATCGGGGAAAACTCCATATTGGTCGCACAGTCTGGATTGGCGGGAAGTTGCACACTCGGGCGTTATACGGTGATCGCAGGGCAGTCGGGTTTGGTAGACCATATCACCTTGGGCGATCATGTGACCGTTGCGGCCAAAACGGGTGTGGCAAAAAGTTTTCCCGCGGGCTCTACGATCAGTGGATTCCCCGCGACTGATGCATCTGTCTGGAGAAAATACGTCGCAATTTTCCCCAAACTTCCCGACTTGATTCGCAAGATTCGTAACCTCGAATCCCGGTTAAACAATGTTGAAAACAATAAAAACCCTGAGTAAAATAATTATTAAAGAAATTAATCGCAGAAACCTGGAATAGCGAGAGAAAAAATATTTTTATCTCTTTGCACGCTCACAGCCTGGTGTTGTTGAACCACCTCGTTTTAAAGTGCTCTATGTTCTGCCGGACACAGGCCTTTCGCCTATAATTTTAATTCTGAACTGATATGGCACGAACATTTATTGGCACCGTTGTTTGGCTTTTACTTTTAATATTATTTTCGGGAGCGAGCCTCGCTCCCCTGAGTGGTGAAGAACTCGAAAATTATATTAAAAAAAAACTAAAGCACCACCCAACCATACTCAAGTTGAATGATAAATTTTTAGGTGAAGCCGGGGCGCATACACTCGCAGAATCCTCTTTATTGGAAAACGTAGAAACTCTGGTTATTTACAATGGAAATCTTGGCGACGAAGGTGTCAAGATGCTGGCAAAATCCCGGCATTTCAAAAAATTGACTTCTTTATCTCTGGAGACCGATCAGATCACAGATCTTGGCGCGAAAATCATTGCCGAGTCGAACGTCTTCTCAAAGCTGAAAGTTTTAAATCTGCATCACAACCAAGTGGGTGATCGTGGTGTGATGGCCCTGGCAAGCTCCCGTTTATTGGAAAATCTGACCGATCTGAACTTGAACTACAATCAAATCGGAGATATGGGTGTCTGGCGACTGACTCACTCCAAAACTTTGAAGAACCTGCGCAAACTTGAATTGGCCTACAATCCACTTGGTAAAAAAGGAAAAGATTCTTACGAAAGATTCACCATCACTCAATCGATAAAGCGATCTTATGAAGAAAATAGATTGCAGGAAATCGGTTCCACTTTATCTGGAGACCTGAGCGTTGAAGTATTGTTGGAGTTACCTTACGCTTCCGAATTAGAGACTTTGAATTTAAAAAATGCGGGTCTGAGCAATTCTGCCGCTGTCGCAATCGCCCATTCAAAAAAGCTTGCCAAGTTAACCCATCTCGATCTTTCCGGTAATCGAATTGGCGACGAGGGCGCGGTTGCCCTTGCTGAATCGCAGGGACTAAAAAATCTGCAACGCTTGAATCTGAACTTTAATTTCATTGGCGATAAAGGGGCAATTGCAATCGCGCAATCGGTTAATCTGCCCAGCCTCGTGTCGCTGAAGTTAGGACAAAACCGCATCGGTGGAGAAGGCGCACGTGCTTTGACAGAATCTGAAACATTAAAAAACCTGCGTCACCCTGTCTTTGGCTTTTACTAAAAAAACGTTCTTTCAAAAAAATTAGCATGAAGCACTCTTGTAAAAAAATAACAATCGAACTAAATTATCAGTAAAATACATTCAAGCAATCGTCTTCCTGTGAGCAACGGACAAGATATCTTTGCTAAAAGATAAAAACACTAGGGATTTTCCCGGCAATTGGGCCACCACTTTTTAATAAAATTTTACAGGTTTGATATGGTTCAAATACTTGATTTTGAAAAAGAACTTTTCGCTGAAGAAAGTCAGATTCGGGAACTGGTATCCCTGTCTCACATGTATGACAGCGTCGGTGATATCACAGAAGAAATAACCAAGCGAACCAAAAAACTTCGACGAATGAAACGCGAAGTATTCGCGGGACTCGATGGTTGGCAGATGACCCGGGTTGCGCGTCATCCCGATCGGCCGCACATGATCGACTATGTCAATCATGTGTTCAAGGATTTTCAGGAACTGCATGGCGACCGTCGCGGTGGTTATGGACCCTCTATCGTGGGTGGATTGGCTAAATTTGACGACCGTTCTGTCATGGTCATAGGCCAACAAAAAGGCCGGACGGCAGAAGAAAAATTGCGTCGAAACTTTGGCATGTCGCAACCCTCTGGTTATCGGAAAGCTCTGCGCTTGATGGAACTCGCGGAAAAATTCCGACTCCCAATCATCACTTTGATCGACACACCCGGTGCCTATCCGGGCATTGATGCCGAGGAAAAAGGCCAGTCTGAAGCCATTGCATACAATCTTTTCAAAATGTCCGGGCTGAAAACACCCATCATTGTCATGATCATAGGAGAAGGCGGATCGGGCGGCGCATTGGCACTCGGTGTGGGCGACCGCATACTCATGCTGGAACATTCGGTCTATTCTGTCATCTCTCCTGAGGGATGCGCTTCCATTCTATGGGATGACAAAACCAAGGTCTCGCAAGCCGCCAAAGCACTTTGTCTGACCGCTAAAGAACTTTTGGAATTGAACGTCATCGATCAAATTGTCAAGGAACCTCTAGGCGGTGCCCATCGCAATCATCGTCGGGCGGCGGCGTTTGTACGCAGAGCTCTGCGCGCCAATTTCAAAATCATCGCCAATCATTCCACTGAAGAAATGCTGGAACTCCGACACGAAAAATTTCGCCGAATGGGTGAATTCACCGAAGGGGAGAAATAACGACGACGCTGACGGAACCTTGAGTTCGGCAACTCAAGGTTTCTTCACGAAAATTGCGCCATCGAAATTTTTTCTATTTATTGCAGATGTTTCCGGCGTAGCGTTTCGTTATCTGTTGAACCGAGCCTAGATAAGAAGTTCCAAACAGATTGAGGTGGTTCAGCAGGTGATACAAATTAAAAATATCCTCACGTTCCTTCCATCCTGAATTCAACGGGAAGACTTCTCTGTACGCAGAGTAAAATCTTTCAGGCAAACTCCCAAACAAACGCGTCATTGCCAGATCGGCTTCGCGAAAGCCAAAATAGACTGCCGGATCAAACAAACAAGGTCGCCCTCCCACAGGAAAATGGTTGCCCGACCAAAGGTCCCCATGTAAAAGTGCGGGACGTTCGCCATCCAGATTCAGCAATTCCGGCAATTTTGCTTTCAATTGATCCAAGTCCCTATCCGTTGTGGTGGGCAACAGTCCCTGCTTTCTCGCCAGTTCCTGTTGAAACCCGATTCGCCGATCTCTAAAAAAAGCCAGACCGTCGGCTGTGAGATCATTGATCTGCCGTGTTTTGCCAATGAAATTATCGTGATCCAGACCGAATTCGTCCTGTGTAACACGGTGCAGACTCGCAAGGGCCTGGGCAAAAACCACCGGGTAATCCGACGGAGCCGGGCTTTCCTCCACACACTCGATAAATAAATCACCGGCTTGTGCGGAAGGGGTTTCCAAAGGCCGTGGAATTTTAGGTCCGCCGGGGGCTTTGGAAAGCAAAAGCAAGCCTCTTGCTTCGGCGAGGAAAAAATTCTCAGGGGCATGGTTGTTGGACTTCATGAAAACACGTTCGCCATTGTCCAGCAACAAAATCTGACTTTGATTGATGCACCCGCCACTCACAGGAAAAGTGCGTTCAACACACACAGGACGCGAGAAAATTTCTTGCAGACGCTCTTCCAGTTTTTTTTGCATCACAAAAAACTATAGTGTTGTCGAAGGTATTGCAGAATTTTCGGACAGGTGCGATGCACGATATTGAAAACCAGATCGAACCCCTTGTCGCCCCCGTAATATGGGTCCGGGACATCCAAATCACCATTGGCCTCGGGATCAAAAGAACGAAACATTTTGAGTTTCTCCCGCTCTGCATCCGTACGAGCCGTATGCATCAAAGCATCCATATTACTTTGGTCCATTGCTAAAACAAGATCCAGTTGGCGGAAGTCTGAGGCTTGAATCTGTTGCGCCCGGCTCCTCATAACGATCCCGCGAGCCTTGGCGGTTTTCTGCATACGCGCATCGGGTTCCGCACCCACATGCCAATTGCCGACACCTGCAGAGGATACCATCACCTTCTCAAGCAATCCTTCACGCTCCAAAAGGTCTTCAAAAACGCCTTGAGCCAAGGGCGAACGGCAAATATTCCCGAGGCAAACGAAACTGACGGAGACAATGCTTTTTTCCATGATTGATTTCGACCTGATTTATGATTAATATGAACCCCACTTTCGACATTGTAACATTCCACCAATTCAAGAGGAAAGTAATGATCCCTCGTTATACTTTGCCCGAGATGGCCGCCATCTGGGAACCACAAAACAAATTCAGCATTTGGCTAAAAATTGAAATTCTGGCTTGCGAAGCCCTTGCGCAACGCGGAGAAATCCCGGCTTCGGCCCTGAAAGATATCCAGCAGAAATCCGATTTCAACATCGACCGCATTGATGAAATCGAACGTGAAGTGAGACACGACGTTATTGCCTTTCTGACCTGCGTCGGCGAATACGTCGGCCCATCGTCCCGTTACATCCACATGGGAATGACTTCTTCAGACGTGCTCGATACCGCACTGGCGGTGCAGATGAAGCAATCGGCAACGCTCATTATCAAAGAAGCCAGTGCCTTTCTTGCCGCTCTCAAAAAACGAGCTTACGAACACAAAGACACACCGATGATCGGTCGATCACACGGTATCCACGGCGAACCCATCACTTTCGGACTAAAACTCGCCAATTGGTACGCCGAGATGGAACGGAATATAGAGCGTTTGAAACACGCACGAAAATCCATCTCGGTTGGGCAAATTTCTGGAGCGGTTGGGACTTTCTCTGCAATTGATCCTGAGGTAGAGGAATACGTATGTAAAAAACTGGGACTTCAGCCCGCGCCAGTTTCAAATCAAATCATCCAACGCGATCGACACGCAGAATATTTTTCCACTCTGGCCATTCTTACAGGCACCATCGATAAAATAGCCACCGAGATCCGTCATCTGCAACGCACAGAAGTGCTGGAGGCAGAGGAATACTTTTCTGCCAAACAAAAAGGCTCCTCAGCGATGCCACACAAACGCAATCCCATCATTTCCGAGCAAATGAGTGGTCTCGCCCGTATTCTGCGGGGCAATGCGATGGCGGCAATGGAAAATATGCCGCTATGGCACGAAAGAGATATCAGCCATTCCTCTGTGGAACGCGTCATTGGTCCCGATAGTTCGATCCTCGCACATTACATGTTGCGCAAAATGACAGGACTTGTGGAAAATCTGCTGGTCTATCCCAAAAATATGATGAAGAATCTGGAAAAAACACGCGGCCTTATTTTTTCGCAAAGCGTTTTGCTCGCTCTGGTCCGCAAAAACGCTCAGCGTGAAGATGCTTATCGCTGGGTACAACGAAATGCCATGCGCGTTTGGGAAAAGGACGAAGATTTTCTTCCTCTGCTCAAAAAAGATCCCGACATAAAAAAATTCCTGACCGTTAAAGAACTGGAACATGAGTTCAAACTGAAATCTCAATTTAAAAACATAGACACGATTTTCCGAAGAGTTTTTAAAGAGTGATTGCCAGACCATGCCCAATTGCTTTAAATAAAATGAAGTGATTTCGATGATTTGAGCAACTGGAGTGTGAGTTGATGAAATGTCCTAAATGCCAGTTTGAACAGACTTCTTCTGATACTTGTACCCAGTGTGGAATCATTTTTTCCAAGTACAACGAAATCCAGGAAAGAAAAAAAGAGGAGACAAAATATCAAATCCGCCCTTCCGGAAATTCTACTCTCTCTGAAAGGGAGGGAGGAAACTCTGTCAGGCTTTATGTTGCAGGTGTCCTCTTTATTTCAGTGCTTGTTGCAAGGAGTCTGTATTTTCTACAATTCCCACCCTCGCTGGATCCTTATTTCAGAGTCTTGATGCTGATGGTCATGATTTGGCTCAGTTGCCAAATCATCCCAAAGGTTGCCCATTGGATGTATCAATTGGAAGAAAGAAAGCAGGATGAGTCGAGTCAGTCCTTTCTCAAGTTGTACGATAAAACGACGATTGTCTTATTTTTTGGCCTCGGGGCCGTGATGTCCTGGTTCCTTCTTGGAGCGATACTCAGTGGTGATGTGGAGTGTTTTTCTGGCCGCAACCAGACCTGTCATGACATTTATGATTCGGTCGCGGATACCGGTGAGTTCTGGATCACCGTTTTACTGCATTATTCCGTTACCCTGTTCACGATAACCATGGGTTTTATGGGTTTGCAATGGAGACGACTTCGTAAATAAGTTGAGTTCTCCTTGTTTAATGATTATAAGTATAGTTTTACAATGGTAGGGATAATGGTTCGCCCCAACAACGTTTCCCCTCAGAAAACGTTGTTGGGGCGAATCATAATAATACTAGCGGGAACACCCGTTTAAAAAAGGATATCAATTGTTATGGAACGCAGGGAACAACTGTACGAAGGCAAATCTAAAATCATCTATTCAACGGACGACCCCGATTTAGTCATTCAATATTTTAAAGACGACGCATCTGCCTTTAATGGAGTCAAAAAAGGCACGATTGTAGATAAAGGCGGTATCAACAACGCTGTGTCCTCTAAAATGTTTCAGTATCTGGAGTCTCTCGGTGCTAAAACACATTTCGTCAGACAGTTGAATGATCGGGAAATGCTGGTGAAACGTCTGGACATCATTCCCGTTGAAGTGGTGGTGCGTAATGTGGCCGCGGGCAGTATTTGCAAACGTCTGGGGTTGGAAGAAGGCTTGTCACTTCCCAAACCAATCCTGGAATTTTTCTATAAAAACGATCCTCTTGGCGATCCCATGATCAATGAGTGCCACATCGACGTATTCAACTGGGCAACCGCAGACGAAGTCGTGCAACTCAAAGAGCGGGGTTTGAAAATCAACCAACTGCTTTTCGACTTTTACAAAAAACGCAATATCCGCCTGATCGATTTCAAACTCGAATTCGGCCGGCACAAAGGAGAAGTCCTGCTGGGAGATGAAATCAGCCCCGATGGATGCCGTTTATGGAACTGGGACACCAATGAAAAAATGGATAAGGACCGCTTCCGTTTCAATCTGGGCAGTGTCGAAGAAAAGTATCAGGAAGTCTATCATCTCGTCTGCAAAGAGTAGCTCTGGTTTCTTGCACTCATCGGTTGAAGGGCCTCTGAGACGTGGGATCCACTCCCGCGTCTCAGGGGCAGGTCAATCATCCCTCTCTGCAAATGGTCTACACCCTACGAAATAATGCTCTCCAAGTTACGGCGTAATGAAATCCGGGAGAGTGAAATCAAAAGTAATCCCAGTGGAAAAGAAAGAAGCAGATGCTTCACCGAACCATCGTGATATTTCAATTCAATTTCATGAACGCCTGCTTGAGATAACACCATCCCCTGAAAAGCATGGTTGATCCGAAAAAGTTCGACCTCACGCCCATCGATGGTCGCAGACCAATGCGGATCGTAGTTATTTGAAACGATTGCCAACCTTGCTCCCTCTCCCTTAACGTTTGCCAATAGCACAATACGATCGGCAGAATAATGGGTGACCTTAAGACTTTCGTCTGCGGATTTTCGCTTCTCGCCCTGCAACACGTTCAGACTTTCTAACGAAACATCTCCGTCAAACACATAAGCCACCTTTTTCAATTTTTCAGTATCTGCCTGCCCCAAAGCATCTAAAAGTTTCTCCCGGTCTGTGAAAGATTCTACATCCTCCACCAACCAGGCTCGAGGAAACCAATCCTTCAATTCATAAAGATACAATGGAACGGGCTTCCTTCTACGTCCAATATTTCCCGAATTCACAAAGGATAATTTTGAAAGCTGGCGGTCCAAAAAGGACCAAAAGGCATAGACAGGACCATCAAATTCAGCGTATTTATCGCCCTGATCTGCTCGCACCGCAACGACCTTTCCTTTCATACCCACAATTTGCCGACTGGAAATGATGTAACGAACATTACTGGCATACAGAAGAGGCCAGTTCCAATCTTCTGCTTTGGGTCGGCGCATGAATTTATGTTCAGGGTGCGATTGAGGACCGATTTGCATACGCAAATCATAAGGATAATGCCGATAGGACTCTTTTTTTTCAGGGCTATCCAATTGTGGGGCCACGATCTGTTCAAAATGATCTTTGAAATATCCATTCAACAGGGGACTGCGTGCTCCCAATGTTTCCAGGCCATAACTTTGAGCAACCGCAGGGGGAAGACCCACCGTAGCAACCCTGAAAACCGTTTCGCCTGCTTTCTCTTTAATAGCCTGAAGCACCGGATGTGATTGAAAGTAGCTTGAATAGACAACCCGTTCACCTTCCAGCATTCGCAAAACTTTGCCACTCACACACAAAACAAAAATCATCCCTCCTAAAATAAAATATTGAAACGATCTGGAAACAAATCTCGTGAGCGTGTTTTCAGGATTTTTGTGAATGAAAAAATAATATCCAACACTCATACACATCAGGAAATTCAATCCCGTTAGCATCACGTTTGCCTGGGTTTGAAACAAGGGAATCAACCCACCTATGGCCCCAAGAGCGAACGCTTGTTTTCGGACCCGGTCATTGCTTCGCCCCAATTCATCCAACACCATCGTGGCAAACAAGACGACCACAAATGGAAGAGTCCATATGAAATGCCCCAAATCCATACGGGATAAAAAAGTCTCTTTAAAAAATCCTGACAATTTAGAATTAAAAATGGCTGAAACGATCATCAATGCCACAAGTAAAATCCCGGTGCGATCCAAACTTTTGTTTCTACCCAACAATCGAACACCGGAAATAACCAGCGGCATAAGCAATGTGATACTGAGTTTATCCACAAAACTGTTTTCCCAAAACACTCGAACAAAGTCTGATACGCTGGAAAAAAAATCATTCTGAATGGTTTCTCCCGCAAACTTGCTGTTTCTCTGACTCAAAGGAATAAATTTTAAAAGAGCAAGGACATTGGGTACAAACAACAGTGCATAACCCATCCAAAAAAGAGCAAACTGTTTTCCCCAAGTCCACAACATTTTCTTATCTTCCAGAGCCAAAATCAGAATCAGGGACAAATGAAGCACAGGAAACATGGGGCCGGTCAATATGGGATAAGACAACCAGGAAAGAAAAATCAGTCCTGATATTTTCAAAATAAAATCTGAAGCACTTTTCCCTGCGGGTGAATGCAGGAGCATAAAAAAGAATGGGAATACACAATTAAACACGGTATGAATTAAGCTGTTTGGCTGAAATTGCGTGATGAAAGCAAAGAACAATCCACCCAATAATGAAATCTTGAATTCCAGTTTGAAAAATTCTTTCAATACAACTGTCATTCCAAAACCAGCCAAAAACATCAGCAAAACAACAACGAAATGATAAATCAACCAAGGTGGGAAAAATAAAGAAGCGAGGACCAATAAATATTCTGGTCCAAAATGAAAGGCGTTGACAGGAGATCCTCCTGCCATATCAGGAAGCCAGGAAAACCAGCCGTCTGAGAGGTGACGCGAAATAGAAAGGTAGCGTATCAATTCGCTATTAAAAGAATCATGAAGGCGAATAAATGCATGTGGCCCCAGTAGAAACTTGTCAAAATTAAAGGCAAATGAAAAAATTATAAAAATCCAAAAACACTTTAACTTTTCCGATGTTTGCATAATGCAAGGACCTGGGTTCTACGCGCAAATTTGAGGGTTTATTACGAGGAATGCTAAGACCCAATTCCAATCAAGAAACTTTATCCATTCTTTAAAGCTCCTGGTCTAATTTTGAGTTTCCTTGACGACGCAGTCAAGTTGTCCTTTGGAAAGTCGTACTGTCACGGAATCACCGGGAGCTACTTTTGCGCTCGTTAGCACGGCTTTCCCATCGTGCAGACAGATGCTGTAGCCTCGGTCTAATACCGCGAGTGGGCTGAGTGCGTTCAACTGCTTCACGGCTCCTTCAAACCGTTTTCTTTGCACTTGAAGATGTCGACTTGCTTGAGTCGCAAGCCGGGTTGAAACTGTCTTACGCCTTTCACTGACCAGCTTGAAACTTGATTTGATGAGCCGTTCAAGGCGTTTGGCCAGTGCCTGTGCGAGTTCTCTTTGCTGTGGAATCAACCGGGCAGGTGAAGCACTTTTCAAACGATTGCTCAGTGATGCAAAACGCTCGTTTTGTACCGCCAGTGTTTTTTGCGGGGAAGACTGCAACAAACGATGACGCCACCCCTCCAGTTTTCCTCTTTGCAGGAGCGACCAGTGGTCGAGGCTGTTGAACAATCGACGGTTCAAATCGTCCACCCTCTGCGCCCTGAACGCAAAAATTTCCTGCGGATTCTGCAACACTCTCCTGCGCGTCAGGTGACGCAAGTGTTCTTTGTTGACGCGAATTTTATCCATCGTGTTGAGAATCGCCTGCCGAGTCAACGACCGCAGTCGAGATTCGATTTCGCGTAAATCCGGAACCACCAGTTCGGCACCGGCGGATGGAGTGGCGGCACGCAAATCGGCACAGAAATCGGCAATCGTAAAATCCACTTCATGGCCCACCGCTGAAACAATGGGAAGCTGAGATTCTGCAATCGCCCGCGCAACGACTTCCTCATTGAAGGCCCACAGATCTTCCAGCGAGCCGCCGCCACGCCCTACTATAAGAACGTCGATATCTGGTATTTTGTTGAGCGTGCGGATGCCCTGGGCAATTTCTTCTGCCGCACCGTCCCCCTGCACTTTGACGGGGTAAAGCAAGATCGATACTTTGGGATTGCGCCTCTGAATCACATTGACGATGTCTCGTATCGCCGCGCCAGTGGAGGAGGTAACGACACCGACCTTCCACGGAAATTCGGGAAGCGTCTTTTTCCGCACATCATCAAACAATCCCTCATCAGACAATTTTTTCTTTAATTGCTCAAACGCCTTTTGCAAGGCACCCAAACCGTGCGGTTCAACAGATTCTACGATGACCTGATATTCCCCGCGCGCACTGTAAACTGTAACCCGACCAAACAACAATACGTGGTCGCCATCTTCCGGTTTGTATTTGAGTCCGCTTCGATAGCCCTTAAAAAAAACACAGCGCACCTGTGCGGCACTGTCTTTTAAAATGAAATAGGAATGACCGGAGGCGGGTGTGCGTAAATTGGAAATTTCCCCTTCGATCCAGACCGAATCGAAAGCGGCTTCAAGGATGGCTTTGGTATCGTCGGTGAACTCACGAACGGAATAGACTTTGGGTCCCGGGGGAATTGGCATGAGAATGAGAATTCTTCTACGCCTTGAATTACAGGCTGTTTTGCTTCTTGAATGCGGTAAGAGTATTTTTCATAAGCAATGCAATCGTCATAGGGCCCACTCCGCCTGGAACGGGAGTGATGTAGGACGTTTTAGGCGCAACGGCCTCAAAATCGACATCTCCCTTCAACTTGCCATCGACACGATTGATACCGACATCGATCACGGTCGCACCTTCTTTTACCATATCTGCAGTAACGAAATCGGCTTTGCCAATAGCGGCCACCAGAATATCCGCCCGTGCAGTGACTTCTTTCAGATTTTTTGTGCGCGAATGGCAAATGGTAACGGTCGCATTTCTTTTCAACAAAAGCAATGCGGCCGGTTTTCCCACGATATTGCTTCTGCCCAAAACAACCGCTTCTTTGCCCTCGATCGGTATTTCATAACGATCCAGTAGCTCCATGATGCCCGCAGGGGTACAAGGCGCGAGGTCGGAAATGCCAGAAGCCAGACCTCCTACATTGACGGGATGAAATCCATCCACATCCTTCGCCGGATCGATTGCTTCCAAAACTTTTTGCGAATCCATACCCTCAGGGAGAGGCAGTTGCACCAGAATGCCGTTGACCTCAGAATCTGCATTCAATTTGCGAACCAGTGCCAGCAAATCAACCTCTGAGGTGTCAGCAGGCAAGCGGTGTTCATAAGAATGAAAACCAGCACGCTCGCAGGCTTTTCCTTTATTACGAACGTACACCGCAGATGCAGGGTCATCGCCCACAAGCACCACGGCGAGTCCAGGCACCTTTCCGCAGGATGCCTTGAATTCCCCGGTCTCGATTTTTATCTGTTCGATGATTTCTTCTGAAACTTTTTTACCGTCGATTATTTGCATGGGCCTAAGTTAAAAGGCCCGCCCAAATTTGTCAATGATTACTTATATCAATTCAAGGCGGGAATTAAATTTTTTCATCGTTGATATCAAGTTCCTTGAGCAGGCGGGACAGGTAGGAACGTTGAATATCCAATATTTGCGCCGCTTTCGTGCGACTGCCACGAGTGGTTTTTAAAGTATTTTTTATGAACGTTCGACGGAAAGCATCGCTGGCGTCTTTCAATGTAGAGCCCACATTGATCTCCACCGGAGCCTGAGTGCCTTCCAGCGGGAATAAATCCACAGTCAATTCGTCTCCCTCACACAAAACGATGGCTCGTTCGACGGCATTCTCTAACTCACGAATATTTCCCGGCCACGAATAACTCATCAAATGATTGATGAGGTTTTTGCTGATTTTTTTGGAAGGCTTTGAATCGGTCGTGTGCTTTTTAACAAAGTATGCGACCAAATCAGAGATATCGCCTTTTCTTTCTCGGAGCGAGGGGAGTTTCATGTTGATGACATTGATTCGGTAATACAGATCCTGTCTGAAATCACCCGATTGCGTCATTTTCTCAAGGTCTCGATTGGTTGCTGTGATGATACGAACATCCACCTTTATATTTTCTGTCCCCCCCAATCGAAGGAACGTCTCCTCCTGAAGTACGCGGAGTAGTTTGACTTGCATATCAAGGGGCATTTCTCCAATTTCGTCCAGAAAAAGAGTGCCGGTATCTGCCGCTTCGAAAAGACCGATTTTACGGCTGTCCGCTCCGGTAAACGCACCTCTCTCATGCCCAAACAGTTCACGCTCCAGAATGGAAGCCGGAAGCGCACCACAACTGACGGAAACGAATGGCTTGTTTTGTCTGGGACTTTGGTCGTGAACAAGGTGAGCAAACAACTCTTTTCCCGTCCCGCTTTCACCAGTGACCAGAATTGCGGCCTTTGCAGGTGCAACTTTCTCTGCCAGATGAATACAACTTTTGATCGCCGGGCTTTCACCAACAATCAAATAGCGTTGCATGTATTTTTCACGCAGGCGATCAAACTCCTCACCCAACACTTCACGTGTTTTGGAAATTTGAAAAAACTTGGCGATCAGATTGGCAAATCTCTCAAGTACTTTTGCATCCCGCTCGCTGAATGGGCTTTCGTCAATTTTATCCAAAAATTGCACAACACCAATAACCTCTCCTTCAACAATCAGCGGTAGACAAACAATGGCTTTCACCTGAAGTTTGACCTTTTCGCTGACAGCTCGATACCATCGAGGGTCATTTTGAACATCGTTGGAAATAATGGTCTTCCCCGTCTCTACAACCAAACCGCTGATGCCAGTCTTGGGAGGAATTTCAAAATCGGCCAACTTACCCTTATTATCACCAGAAGCCTGATAAAATTGGAGTGCCTTCTTCTTCCCGTCACGAACCAGCAATAATGAGGTATTACACGCCCCCACTGTGTCTCGTGCCGTATCAATGACCGTACCCAACAATTCGTCAATCTCCAGAGTCGTAACATTGAAGAGAGACGATATTTTTCGGACTGCCTGAATATTCGCCTGACTGTCTATATGCTTCATTGATTCATCCAGTAAGATTAAGCAAAAAAATTATCGATTAGAGACCAAATTGAAAAAAATTAAAACATATTGTAACTTTAAAATACAGAAAAGTAAAATAATGCTCACTACGAAAAAACCTAGAGACTATTTCCTACATTCAATAAGAAGTGCCCACCCTGATTCTATAATTATTCAACAAATGGTCTGAATTAAGCAAAGTAACACAATCTCGTCACAAAATTCGTATTACAATTATTAGCAATTGAAAAATCAGATAAATACTAAATCCCTTAATTCGGATTTAATGCTTAAATGTCTGAATATTACGTGCCTATGAGGTAAAATCACTGAATGGGGTATCGGTAAAAGCACAATCTTTTCTGCTTCAACGTTCAAGGAAATGATCCGACAAATTCTAATCATCATACTGATAACAGTTCTCTGTTATTTCAATTCGCTCAAAGGCGAATTTCAGTTCGACGACAAGGAACTTTTGCATAAACCCTGGATTACAGACACCCAGGCTTTCAGTAAAAATGTGGAATGGGGAGCCCTTGGCAATCGCCCGGCCCTTTTGTTTTCATTTGCGATCAACAATCAACTTTCCCCGAACAATACTTTTGGCTTCCACACGGTCAATCTGTTTCTGCATTGCGCAATTTCCCTTCTGGTCTTATTCATTCTGACAAGATCACGCGCATTCATTTCCGAATCAGAAGCCAGCCGTTCTGCCATCCCGTTGTTTACCGCACTGCTGTTTTCCGTCCATCCTCTGAATGTCGATGCCGTTTCCTATATTTCTTCGCGATCATCCCTCCTTGCCACTTTGTTTTTCTTGTCGGGAGTGTATGGATTTACTTACATTTTTTCATTTGCCTCAATTTTTAGAAATCCCGTTCGCTTGACCGCAGGCTTTGGCATTCTGGCCTGCCTATTTTATCTGGCTCTGGCTTCCAAACTGATTTCGGCAACCTTGCCACTCATTCTTTTGCTGGCCTTTCTTTTTGTCATCTTTCCGCGCTTGTTTCCACATGAGTCGCAAAGGATTCTGACAGCTAAAAATTTTGGATTTTTTGCCCTCCTATTTCTGGCGGGCCTCGCAACCCTGTTCCTTTTTCCGGAATGGATTTACAGTCCGCGCGATCATGGAATGGATTTTTACGGACGATCGACCTATTTCCTGATTCAAGCGAAAGTCATCGTTTTTTATTATCTGAAACTCTTTTTACTGCCTTTCAACTTCAACATTGATCCCGGTTTCCCACTGAGTAAAATCAATGAAGATCCCGCGATTGTCCTGTCCATTCTGCTTTTACTGAGTACCTGTTTTGCCGTTTGGAAATGGGGAAACTTCTGGACTCGAAGTGCTGCGGTCTGGTTCATCATCACACTGGCCCCGACTTCCAGCTTGATCCCGTTGAATGATCTCGCCGTCGAACACCGGGTCTACCTACCCATGACACTGGGACTCTCCCTTTTCGGCGGCTGGGCTGTGGATCGTTTTCTCAAGGGGCGTAAAATCATTATTTTTTTGATAGTGTTGATCGGACTCTCTACCCTGACCGCACACAGGAACGAAGTCTGGTCCCGCGAAATTTCTGTATGGAAAGATGCTTCCACAAAAAATCCAAACTCTCCCAGACCCCACAATAATCTGGGACGAGCTTATTATGAAGCGGGAAACTGGACGCTGGCGGAAAAACATTTGTCCCTTGCGGTCAAAAACCTTGCCCGGACAAATCGCAGGAAAGATTGGAACATTGCAGAACCGCATTATAACATTGCAAATCTGTATCTGGATTCAGGGCGTCTGGACGAAGCGAAAAAAGAATATGAAAAAGCACTTCAAATCAAACCTGATGACTTTCAATCGGCACTGGGTTTGGGCTCCGTTCACAATCAGAGCGGACGTTTGGACGAAGCCATGAAATTTTTCGATCTCTCGCTCCAATTGAGAGACAAACAATTTCCGGGTGAGGATTACCCATTGGCACGACTGAATCGCGGAGAAATTTTTGGCAAGACCGGTCGCTATCCTCAAGCCATCGTTGAATTTGAAAAAGCCTTGCAACACGATCCCAGCCTCTTTCAGGCTCACTACAATCTGGGCATGGCCTATTTGGCAACCCGGCATCCTGACAAGGCCGAATCGGCTTTTCGTGAAGCCTTACGCTTGAATCCCAATTTTGCACTTGCTCAAAAAGGAATTCTAAGGACCAAAAAATTGCAGGAAACTTTAAACTCTAAAAATTAAAAACTATTTTTTAAATTGCAGTTACAAGCACTTTATTTTGGAAAGTTTTTTAACGATGTTTTTGCACCCTCACAAACAACATTTAAGCTCGATTGTGTCGCTGGCCCTGCTGGCAACGCTCACTTTCTTTGCAGGGCTTCACTCCCCTTTTCTCTACGATGATCTGCACGCAATCGTAGACAATCCCTACATCAAAGACCTGTCTCAATTCCAGACACTGATAGGCATCGAAAATATTTTCAATCGTTCAGTCCTGCAGTTTACCTTTGCGATCAATCACCATATTGGAGGACAATCCGTTTTCGGGTACCACTTGGTCAACACCCTCCTCCACCTCTTTTCCGCGATAGTATTTTATTTCATCGCACTGGAGTTGATACAACTGGAACGCGATGAGAACCGCACCCGATTAAAGAATCTGCCCTTGTTCGCGGCGGCCCTGCATACGGTCAATCCCGTGGCGGTGGAGCCGGTACTCTATATTTCAAGCCGATCCTCTCTGCTCGCATCCTTTTTTTACCTGTTGACGTTTTATACGATCCTCTTCTATTTCAAAAAAAAACCAAAAAATCCGTTAACAAAAACAGGATATTTCCTGACAATCCTTCTGTTCTTTTTGTTAGGGCTTGGATCGAAAGAAATTGTTTTGACTCTGCCCTTGATCGCAGGCAGTTACCTGTGGCTGAAGACCCCGACTGAAGATCGCAGGAAAATTTTTGCCCCCCTCTTCATCGCGGCAGCTTTCCTGGGCGGTTATCTGGTCCTTCGTTATGTGCGTCAAGGAGCAATCTTCACGGCGACAGCCGATCCGGCCTCAGCAGAACTCAACCGCTGGCTTTATTTTTTCACACAGATCAAAATATGGATTTTCTATTATCTGAACAAATTGCTGTTCCCCATCAATCTGAATTTTGAACCGGACATCGTTCTGGCAGAGAATTTTTCTGATCCAGCCTGCATTGCTTCTATTTTCATTGCATTCGGTTTGACAGCGGTATTTTATTTCCAGCACTCGCGGCTGGCAAAATTTGCGGCAATCTGGACTTTGCTGACTATCTTGCCCACATCCAGCATTGTTCCCTTGAAACAAATCGCCGTTGAGCATCGGACCTATTTGTCGGGTTTTGGAGTCAGCTTGTTACTGGCCTGGGCCATCCTGAGCGTGTTGCCCAAAGTTCAGTGGCGAGTGGTTACGGTGACGATCCTCCTGGCTTTATTTTCGAGTTTGATGATTGTTCGCACTCTCGATTATCGCACCCGGATTATTTTGTGGGAAGACACCGCATTGAAATCCCCGCAAAAACCTTTGGTGCACAACAATCTGGCAACCGCCTATCTTGCAGACGATCAATTCGACCGGGCAAAAGCAGAACTTGAAACCCTCGTGAAAATTGATCCACTTTACGCCAACGCTTATATCAATTTGGGCAACATCCTCCTTCGGCAAAAAAAACCAGACGAAGCACTGCCTTATTTCGATCACGCTCTGGAATTGGGCTCGGAAAGAGCCGAAGTTTTTTACAACGCTGGTTTGGCCCGCTTGCAAACAGGACGCACCCAGGAGGCCATCCCCTTTCTCACCAAAGCGGTAGGGATGAAACCCAATCATGAGGGATATCGTTTTCAACTCGGCAACGCCTATCGAGAGATCAAAAACTATGACAGTGCCCTTTTACAATACCGCATTCTTACCCGCAGGAACCCCAAACATGTCGAAGCGCGAAACAACGCAGGTGTCATCTTCTGGAATCTGAAAAACTATTCACTCGCGGAAAAAGAATTTCTGAAAGCCTTTAAAGAGGATGATAAGTACCCTGAAGTTCTTGGCAATCTGGTCAGTCTCTATCTGGTGACGGGACGTCCTGAAGAAGCGATCTCGTACTTAAAACGCCTTGCGGAAATACAGCCGAACAGTCCGCGCGTGGCAGAGCTGATGATGCTCTATCAACAAATGCAAAACCGTCCGACAGGAAAACAACCTGCCAACACACAATGACGAACGCTACAGAAAATATTTTTTTGAATAAATCAGGACACCTGTTTGCGTGTCTGACGATTGTCTTCGTGGGTATTTTGCTTTATGCCAATAGCTTGAACTACCCCTTTCAGTTTGACAGTGTTCGTTACATCCCCAACAACCCCGTCATGCGCGATCCCGGCCAATTGTTAACCTTCGATTACCTTTGGAAGGAATACACTCGACGTGCTTTTTTGATGAGTTCGCTCGCACTCAATGTGCAATGGGGCGGGTTCGACCCCTTCGGCTTTCGCCTTCTGAATCTGACCGTGCATATTTTAAACTCCCTGCTGATTTACTTCATCAGCCTCAAACTATGCCAGTCCCTGCACCTGTTCCATGAGGACAAACGCGGGCGAACCCTCTGTTCAATTTTATCAGCACTTTTATTTTTAACGCATCCCCTGCAAACCGAGTCCGTGTTAATGGTCATGAGCCGGGCCGGGATGATTGCCGGTTTTTTTTACTTGTCTGCTTTTTTAATATTTCAAAATCTTTTGGAATATAAAGACAATTGGAAGGCGATCCACAAGTCCGTTGCCGGTCTGACAATCGCAGTGTGCTTCTTTGCCGGTGCGGGATTCAAACAAACCATCGTCACCCTGCCCTGCATGCTTTTGATTTATTACCTCTGCTGTTTGGAACCGAAACATTCATTTTTTAGTCGGATTAAAAAATGGCGGGTTGCAATAGGTACTGTCATTTTTTTAATTTTTGGAATCTTGTTCTGGAAACTATTTTCGGACGAAACATTTCTCATCGGTTATTCAGATGCAGGGGAGAGCATCGGACGAAAGAATTACATGTTTTCTCAACCCGCCGTTTTGATTTTTTATTATTTTCGACTCGCATTATTTCCATTCAATCTGAATGTAGACCCTGACTTCCCCATGACAACTTCGTTCGCGCATCCTGCGTTCTGGGGGTCCGCCGCACTGATCGTAGCCGCAATGATTTTCGCCTATCGTCAAGCCTGTCGAGGCAATGCGGTTTATGTATTCTGCCTGGCATGGATGTTGATCGTCATTTCCCCGTCCTCGTCAATCATCACCCTGCACGATCTAGCGGCGGAGCACCGGGTTTATCTGGCATCCTTTGGACTTTTTTTTATTTTTTCGGTCATTTTCTGCAAAGTCATCGTACAGGGGAAAAGTATTTTGGATTTCAGGCGTTTTGCATTTTCAGGTCTGTTGATACTTTTTCTGCTGAGCGCAACCACCTTGAAACGAAGCGCGATCTGGTCCAGCGAATCTCAACTTTGGAGTGATGCAACGAAAAAATCGCCCCGGTTGTTGAGACCTCTTGTCAACCTCGCCCGCGGTTACTCTTCAGAAGGTCGTTTTGACGAATCCATTGTTTATTACGAGCGCGCGCTGGCGATCAATCCGAATATATTTTTTGCAAACTACAATCTGGGAGATTTGTATTACCAGAAAGGCAGAAAAGAAGATGCCATTCAACTCTTCTTGCGAGCCCGCCAAATCGAACCATCAATTCCCGAAACCTATGCCCGCCTCGGAGAAATCAATATGGAATTGGGGCATCTTGAATTGGCAAATCAATTTTTGCGCGAGGCGGTCGAAAAAAACCCCAACTCTCCAGTGGCTTTTCGCAATTTGGGATTTCTGCATTACTTCAAATGGAAAAAAATTCGTGAAGGCAAAACGTTTTTCAAACGATCTTTGATGCTGGACCCCTCTCAAGAAGGTGCCGAGCAGATTCGTCGATTGCTGGCCGCTGACGAAAAAGACTGAAAATTCACAAGGGATTGAACAAAAAAACTTCTTCCTCCGCATTAGCCCTTGCACTTGCCAATACAATTTGAGATAATCACAACTCATTGTTTTTAAAGCTATTTTATAGTGATCCAGACAAATTCAGCGCACTTTCAACGAAGTGCTTGTTTTATTTGATCCATCCCCCTACTTAATTTCTTTTTGAGATTTTTTTATGCACGATTCACCACTTTTGGCCGCTCAAAGCATTCAAAATACTAAAAAAAATTCCAGGAAAAAGTTATTGTTTCTGGCTTTGATCGCCTCAATTGGCTTGGGCTCATCTCTTTTCTTCTACCAATCCCCCGGACAAGCAGAACAAACCGAGATTGCATCCATCGCAGATCATCCCATCGCTGATCCCGTTGCAGAAGCCGTTGAGGAGGAGGGAGAGCTACAGGAAGAAACCGCTCTGGAAGAAGAAATCCCCGGGCCGGTGGTGTCACCCCTCAATCAAATTGTAAAAACATCGTTTCAACGCAAAATTTCAGGCAAGGGAGTGTATGCCATCAATACAGTGGTTCATACCTCGCTCACTCACACCATTTGTGACGAAATAAAAGATGCTACCGAGTGCAAGATTTTAGCCGCAAATCTGGCTCGCTTGTTGACCTGGTTTTTAGATGTCAACAGCAGTCCCCGTAAGGGAGACAATCTGTCGCTTTTGTATGAAAAGCCCGATGGTATCGAATCTATAAAAATTCTAAAACTGGCTTACGAAAGCAACTTGTTCGGCAAAACTTTCTATGCCAATTTCTACAAAGCCAAAGGCATGAAATACGGTGCTTATTACGATCAAAAGGGTCGTGAAATTGCCCCTCGTATCATCGGCAAGGAAGCACCCATCCACGATTATATTGAGATCACCGCTCTGCCCGGAGAAATGAGAAAAGGGCGACGATTGGGGCATTCCGGATCAGATTTTAAAGCCGATGTTGGCACGCCTGTATTTTCCAGCTTTGAAGGCCGCGTACTCAGGACGCAATGGAATATTCGCAACAATGGCTATTGCATTGAAATCGACCATCCTTCAGCCGGTGTGATGACACGTTATCTGCACATGAGTTACGTCTATGTCAAACGCGGTGAATATGTTAAAGCGGGTCAAAAAATCGGAGAGTCTGGCAATACCGGCAGAACCTTCGCCCCGCACCTGCATTTTGAATTATTGACACGCGGAAAACACAAGAAGATTTTGAATCCCTTCGAATTCAAAGCCATTAAAACCGTACACAAAGAACTGCCAGCAAAAGAACTCGCCGCTTACAAACAGAAGATTCTGGACCTCGACGCCAGTTAAAATGACCGCAGGATGAAAGATTCCCTGCCCGCCCTACTCCCTTTTGTTTTGACTCGGGGTTTGAATATTCTGTTTTTTTTGATAATCTGGTCTCTAATTCATTTCCGAACCACAACCGATCATCAAACTTTCAAGGAATCCCCCATCAGAAAGATATGAAAACTCTATACCTGAGCGTCTTATTTTTATTCCTTTCTGCCTGCGCGGGAATCCCGATTGAAAGCATTACATCAAACTATTCTGACGCATCCCTCAAAGAGGACATTGGGCAGTATCTGACCGCAACCGATCCAAATGTTGAAAACGAAATCATCGATCGCCTCAATTCCAATAACGTTTCTCATAGCAGAATAAAATCTTTATTGCGCCAATCTCTTGATGAAAGGAAAGGCCCGGCGGGGACCTTGCTGGATGAAAAAATCCTCATCGGAGCAAAAACCTATTCCTACGCAATATTTGTCCCGGAGTCGAAAGAAAAATCTCTTCCCATGATCGTCATCCTTCACGGCATGGGTGGAAGCGGATTCAATACGCTTCCTGCCTGGGTCGAACGATTGCAGAACCGTTTCATCATCGTCTGCCCCAGCTACCCCATGGGGGCATGGTGGTCCCCAAATGCAGAACAACTGGTGATGGGTCTGGTTCAAAAAACCTCTTCCAGCTACCCCGTGGACATGAATCGTGTTTTTCTGGCGGGCTTGTCCAATGGAGCCATCGGGGCTTACATGATCGGAATGTTCTATCCCGATACCTTTGCAGGCATTGTTCCCATCGCCGGAAGTGTCACCCCGCGTTATATGCATTTTCTCGTCAATCTCAACAACACGCCTGTTTATATGATTCAAGGCGAGCACGACCCCATATTTCCCATCTCACTGAGTCGGAGGATTTATCAAATCCTGAGCGACATGAAATATCCTGTCGTCTACCGCGAGCATAAAGAATCTGGAAATGCGCATGGCGGACATTTTTTGCCCGAAAAAGAAGTCCCCGCATTGCAAGAATGGTTGCTGGCACAAAAGCGCGATCCCAATCCAAAAACCGTTCGCATGACACGCGAAGCCAATCACATGGAATCGATTCACTGGGCCCGATTCAGCCGGGGAATACAGCTGGCCGCCTTGCAAATCCCAGGACCTGAGAAGGAACGTGTGAATATAAAGGACGGCAAAATCGGAACGTTTTTTGCCACCAATCTGGGGGACAATCAAATCGAGATGATGGGTAGCAATATCGTCGAGTGCGAATTATTGCTGAACGAAGACATGGTCGATCTGGATAAAACAATCTATGTTTCCAAACAAAGCATTGCCGACCAGAACGGGAAACTGGTCACCGGTGCCAAGCTTCCCGCCTATCACCAAAAAGCCACACGCGATTTATCCGTGCTTCTGAGTGGATTCAAAAAAAGAAGAGACCCCACATTGCTCTACGACGCTAAGATAAAAATCAGTTGGGAGGAAAGCACCCGCTTCGCATCTCTTCCATGACCCCCCTCAGCACCTCATCAGAATCGCCTTCGTGGCTCAAGAAATCCGCCAGACTTTTGGGTTGGGATCTCATTCGTTCGGCACTCGCCTATTACGTTCATTCTCCCGCTACCCTTGCGATTTGCGAGTCATTACAAGCGGAAGATGATTTTGATACCGTCTGCCTTCTGAATGAAGAGACCGATGAAATTTGCAGACTGATTTCCGTTGGAAGCAGTTTTCCGCTCACGCGATTTGAAGACCTCGATCCGATACTGGAAAAAGTTTCCGAGCGGCAAATCATCGAATCCGTTGCCTGTCTCTCGGTGCTGAAATTTCTGCGTCTGGGACGCTCCATTCTCCGAAGCATCGGCACGCGTGAAGAATTCCCCAGACTGCGGCACCATGCCGACCGGATATCCCCTCTGCCCGAACTGCTCAAGGAATTGGAACGGTGCATCGACGAAGACGGTGAAATCCGCGACGACGCTTCGCCTGAATTAAAACAGGCCATCAAAACCGCGCAACTCGCCCGGCAAAAACTGGAAGATCAGGTCCGCCGGATGTTGGCCAACTCCAACGTTCAAGCTTCTCTGCAAGACAATTATTTCACCGAGCGTGAAGAACGAATCGTCCTCCCCGTCCGTGCCGACCGACGCTCCACCCTTGATGGCATCGTGCACGACAGCTCCGCCAGCGGACAAACCGTTTACATGGAACCGACCGCACTGGTTCCGCTCAACAATCAACTGAAAATCGCCCGGCTGACCATCGAGCACGAAAAAACGAAAATACTCCAGGCTCTTGCGCAACGTGTTCTGGAAGAAGAATACTCCATCCGCAACAACCAGAAAGTTCTGACCGCTCTTGATCTCATTCAGGCCAAAGGTTCACTGGCGGGAAGAATGAACGCCGTGTCCTGCAAGCTCAATCAAAATGGGAAAATGCATCTTCTGGAAGCACGCAATCCAGAACTGATTCTCAACGAACATCCAGTCGTTGCCAACTCACTGTGCTGGGAGGAAGGCACACAGGCCATCATCATCTCCGGTCCCAATACCGGTGGGAAAACGGTGACCCTGAAAACACTGGGATTGTTTTCCCTCATGATCCGTGCGGGCTTGCGCCTGCCCGTTGCGATTGGATCGGAAATTCCTTTTTACCCGCAAGTATTCGCCGACATTGGCGACGACCAGAACATACGCGAAAGCCTGTCGACGTTCTCTGCTCATCTCGAAAAAATCATCTACGTGATGAATCAGGCCCGGCCCGGAACACTGGTCCTTCTCGACGAATTGGGCATCGCCACCGACCCGCAAGAAGGCGCGGCACTGGCCGAGGCGATCTTGCTTTATCTGCAAAAAAAAGGAGCCGTCGCGATTGTCTCGACGCATTATCTGGAAATAAAAATGCTCGCACAAATCCGCAAAGGATTTATCAATGCCTGCGCGGAATTCAATCCTGAAACACTGTCTCCCACATACCGTTTGTTGTTCGGTGCTCCCGGACAAAGTGCCGCACTCGACACCGCAGAACGGCTCGGCCTGCCTTCTGAAGCCTTGCAAAAGGCACGCGAAATTTATAGCGAACGGGACAACCGGGCCGACTCCACGTTGCAGGAACTCACCCGTCAACGCATCGAGCTTGAGAATAAGGAAGACGCTCTCAACGAACAGCTAAGAGCCGCCGAAAAGTACGCAGAGGATCAAAAGACCATTGTAGAATCTCTGCGGGAAAAACAAGCGAACTTCAACAAAGACAAAAACAAGCGCATGCAAACTCTGTTGCGCGAAGCCAAATTTCAGGTCCGCAAATACATGCTGGAAGCCAAAGAAAATCGCTCGGCTCCTGCGCTCAAAAAGATAGAGAAAAAACTGGACGCATTGGGACGTCCCGAAGCGGTTCCTCTGCAAAGAGAAGCCCTCGGCTGGTCTGCATCTGCCAAAGAATTAAAATCAGGGGACACTGTATTGCTGAGCAATTTAGGCGCACGTGGAATTTTGATGGAAGACCCGGCGGACAAAAAAAAGGTCCGGGTGAAAATGGGGAACATCGTTACTCTGGTAGAAACAAAAAACCTGCGTGGTTCCGACAATCGTCAAGTGCAAGCCAGCAGACCGGCCCCAGGCAGTGTCAAGATTCATATCGAAACACCCGGGTCATCCTCGGCGGTCTGCGATCTTCGCGGAATGGATTCCGACGACGCTCTCAACACGCTCGAATCATTCATGAGTCGGGCGATTTTGAGCAATCTCACTCGTTTGACCCTCATCCACGGGCATGGTCGTGGCACCATAAAAAGTCTGGTACGCGATTATCTGGCAACTGCAGGTGTTTGCAAGAGCTGGAATCCTGCTGAGCAATACGAAGGCGGCGACGGTGCCACCATCGTCGAAATGGATTGAGTGTGCGATCCTTAACATTTTTAGCCTCATAACCCTTGTCGTAACGAAAATAAAATAATACGATGGCGTTAAATATCTACGCCAAATACTTTATGAAAGGTTACATTCCCCCACTTGGCGGGCATCACAAATACTATGAAAATTGAACTCGACAAACAATACGATCCAAACCAGGTTGAAGACTATTGGTCCCGATTGTGGGAAGAAAAAGGGTATTTTCGCGCCGGCCACGAAGTAGGCCGTGAGCCTTTTTCCATCGTGATCCCTCCCCCCAACGTAACCGGCTCCCTGCACATTGGTCATGCCTTCAACAACACGCTTCAGGATATTCTGGCGCGATGGCACCGCATGAAGGGACACAACACCCTGTGGCAACCCGGAACCGACCACGCAGGAATCGCCACTCAAAACGTTGTTGAAAAACAACTCAAAGCCGAGGGCATCAGCCGACAGGATCTTGGCCGCGAAGCTTTTATCGAAAAGGTCTGGGAATGGAAAGAAGAATCTGGCGACACCATCGAAAAACAATTGCGCAAATTAGGATCGTCTCTGGACTGGGAACGCAATCGATTCACGATGGACGAGGGCTTATCCAAAGCTGTCCGCGAAGTTTTTGTCACCCTGTATGAAGAAGACCTGATTTACAAAGGCGACTACATCATCAACTGGTGCCCGCGCTGTCAAACCGCGCTTTCCGATCTCGAAGTGGAGCATCAGGAATTACCCGGAAAACTTTACCATCTGCGTTACCAGATCAAGGGCGAAGACAAGTTTCTTGTGATCGCAACCACGCGGCCCGAAACCCTTCTTGGCGACACTGCCGTTGCCATCAATCCCGAAGACGAACGTCATTTTGCCATCAAAGGGAAAACCATCCTCCTGCCCATTTTAAACCGGGAACTCCCTCTGATCGAAGATGCTTACGTTGATATCTCCTTTGGAACCGGCGCGCTGAAGGTGACCCCGGCACACGACCCCAATGACTTTGAATTGGGACGACGGCATAATCTACAGTCAATCAACGTAATGGAACCCGACGGCACCATGAACGAAAACGCAGGTCCCTACAAAGGGCAAGATCGTTTTGAGTGCCGGAAACAATTGACTCAAGATCTGGAAGACGGCGGCTTTCTCGAAAAAATTGAGGATCACATTCATTCCGTCGGTCATTGTTACCGCTGTAAAACCGTTGTTGAGCCTTATTTGTCCAAACAGTGGTTTGTGAAAATAAAGCCCCTGGCCGAACCCGCTATCGCCGCAGTACGTAACGGCTCCATAAAAATCGTTCCTCAATTTTGGGAAAACACTTATTTCGAATGGATGGAAAATATTCGCGACTGGTGCATTTCTCGACAAATCTGGTGGGGACATCAAATTCCCGCATGGGCCTGCGCTCAGTGCAAGAAAATGACCGTGACACGGGAAGACCCGTCCGTCTGTGCTCATTGTGGCTCTGCTGAAATCGTAAGAGAAACCGACGTGCTGGACACCTGGTTCAGTTCTGCCCTGTGGCCGTTTTCCACAATGGGCTGGCCTGAGAAAACCAAGACCCTGGAAACCTTTTACCCAACCTCCGTACTCTGTACGGGATTCGATATTCTGTTTTTCTGGGTGGCCCGCATGATAATGATGGGCTTGAAATTCATGGGCGATGTTCCTTTCCGCCATGTCTACATCCACGCCCTGATTCGCGACGCAGAAGGTCAAAAAATGAGCAAGACCAAGGGCAATGTCATCGACCCTCTGACCATCATGAGTCAATACGGGACCGATGCCCTGCGCTTCACTCTCGCCGCTTTTGCCGCACAAGGGCGCGATGTCAAGTTGGCTGAAGACCGCATCGAAGGTTATCGAAATTTTTGCAACAAAATCTGGAACGCGTCACGCTTCATCTTCATGAATCTGGAAGATTATATTCCCGATCCCGACGCGCAGAAAAACGCACCTTCGGCAACCATTGACCGCTGGATACTCAGCCGACTCAATGCAACGATCCGCGATACAGAGCGTGCACTGGACGAATTCAAATTCAACGAAGCGGCGATGTCTGTTTACAAATTCATCTGGCATGAATTCTGTGACTGGTACATTGAGCTGAACAAATCGCGGCTCTATCGCGAGGGCAGTGATCGCAAGGCCGCGCAAGCCATGCTGGTGCATGTGCTGGAAACCAGCCTGCGCCTGTTGCATCCCTTCATGCCTTTCATCACCGAAGAAATCTGGCAGAAGTTACCCGAAACAGATGGCAGTATCATGGTCGCACCTTACCCGGTACACTATCCCGAGCGTCACAACGAAGCCGCAGAAACGGAGGTGGGCTTGCTCATGGATGTGGTAACTGCGGTCAGAAATATTCGCGGTGAGATGAATCTGAGTCCCGGACTGAAGTTGAATGTTCTGTTAAAAACCCGGGACGAATCCGTTCGTCAAATTCTCGATCACTGTGCCGCTTCCATACGTGATTTGGGACGCATCGAAGATTTTCAGTACGGCCCGGAAATCACAAAACCCAAAGGCTCGGCTTCATCGGTGGTGGCAGGAATGGATTTGATCGTGCCGCTCGCGGGTCTCATCGACTTTGCGGAAGAAAAAAAACGTGTCGAAAAAGAGTTGGCAAAAATCCAGAAAGACTGGGACGCGCTCGACAAAAAACTGGCCAACAAAAACTTCATTGACCGAGCCCCTGCGGACGTAGTGGCCAAAGACAAACAATGGAAAGCCGATCTGGAAGAGAAGAAAACCCGTCTCCTTGCGCATATGGAAACCGTCGAACAGGCCCTCTCCTGAGCAATCCCGATCACTGAAAAACACAAAGAAGCTTGTCTCCTCCCTTAGAGAGGAGACAACTTCAATTCATATCAAAGGATCCAACACAATGAATGCGAAAACCGAGCTACCGAAAAGAGAACAAATCAGCGAAGCGGACACCTGGGATCTTTCAGGGCTTTACACCAGCACGCAAGCTTGGGAAGAAGAATTCAAACAACTCGAAACGAGTGAAAAAGAATACGCAAAATTTAGAGGAACGCTGTCAGAAGGCCCGGAAAAAATTCAGGCCTGCCTGGAGTTTGATGCGCAATGCATGCGCACACTGGATCGAGTCTATACGTACTCTCACCTGAGAAACGACGAAGACAAAACCCATAACAAACATCAGGAATTGTACGAGCGTGCGGTCGGGCTGGCCACAAGGCTGTCCCAAGCCCGTAGCTTCATCGACTCGGAACTCATGTCCATCACAAACATTGATGAGAACCTGAACGATGAATGCCTGCAACCCTACAAACTTCATCTGGAAAAAATTCTCCGCTTTCGAGAGCACACACTCTCAGAAAATGAAGAAGCCTTGCTCGCCGCATCCGCAGACATGGCGAGAGCCGCTCGGGATGGTTTCGATATGCTTGACAACGCTGACCTTCAATTGGGTACGGCGAAAGATTCCAATGGCAACGATGTTGCCATCACTCAAGGTAGCTTTCAAAGTATTCTGCAAAGTTATGATCGGGAGTTGCGGCGCAATGCTTTCGATTCCTTCTACTCAGCATACGCTTCACACCAGTACACCTATTCGGCCTTGCTGGCGGGAAGTGTGAAAAAGGATTTATTTTATGCGCGGGCGCGCAAATACGAAAGTCCTCGTGAGCAAGCCCTTTTTTCAGAAAACATTCCTGCGGCGGTGTACGACAACCTGATCGAAAGTGTGCACAACAACCTTCAACCTCTTTACAAATATTTTTCCATACGAAAACGTTTGCTGGAACTTGATGAATTGCACATCTACGACTGCGCTGTTCCGTTGGTTAAAGATCTGAAATGGGATATGTCCTATGAATCTGCGGTGGAAACAATAGAAGCCGCTCTGCAACCCCTGGGCAAGGAGTATGTTTCGGAGTTGAAAAAAGGATTGCTGGAAGAACGCTGGGCCGATCGTTACGAGTCGGCCAACAAACGAAGCGGAGCCTATTCTTCTGGCTGTTACGATTCGAATCCATTTATCTTAATGAATTATCGTGCCGATAATATCAATAGTCTCTACACTCTCATTCACGAAGCCGGGCATTCCATGCACTCCCGGTATTCCCGGAGGAACCAGCCTTATCTTTACGCCGACTACACGATCTTTGTCGCCGAAGTCGCGTCCACTTTCAATGAGGCTCTACTGACCCGGTATTTACTGGATTCGGCGAGCGATGAGAAAATGAAAATTTATCTCATTTGCCGGGAAATAGACAATTTCAGAGGAACGCTTTATCGACAAACCATGTTTGCTGAGTTTGAGCACAAGATACATAGTTCCGCTGTGGCGGGAGAACCTTTGACAGTGGACTACTTTAAAAAGGTTTACAAAGAACTCTTAACGTTGTATTTTGGAAATGAAGTCATCCTCAATGAAAGCTTGTCTCTGGAGTGCTTTCGCATTCCGCATTTTTATTTCAGTTTTTATGTTTATAAATATGCGACAGGAATTTCCGCCGCCTACGCCTTGGCTGAACGTACAGTCGAGGGTGGCGAATCAGAGCTGAACGACTATCTGAACTTCCTCCGCTCCGGAGGATCCCAATACCCCATCCAGGCACTACAAAATGCCGGAGTGGATATGACGTCCCCGCGCCCCGTGGACGCCGCATTAAATAAATTTTCCGAGTTGGTAAATCAATTGGAAAAATTGACGTCGCGAAAAACGTCATGAAACGCCGCTCAACTCGAAGCGTGAGAAACGCGGCATATCCCAACCTTATTAGAGGCACACAGTTTTGAAGAAATCAGGATCGGTCGACAGACCTTACAAAACCAACACAAATCGTAGAACCGAGAATGCTGGGGGAAAGTCCAAAAATTCACACTCCCAACAAAATCGTAGTGGGGCCAAGCAACGCCATGACAATCTTCAGCAATGGCTTTCTGCTTCCTCCTCACAAACGCTCACTTCTCATCTTTCCATGACTTCGAATGGAAACCGGAACAACAACAATTCAAACAGTTCCAATGGAACTAAAAACGAGTCTAGAAACGGAACGCCGCGAAACAATCCAAAGTCTCAACAAAAGAACCGTTTCCGATCAAGGCAGGACAACAAACCACGTAACAATAACGACCGCCCTTTCCGCTCCAATCCGGAACAGGCACAAAATGATGTGAAGCCGCAGACACAAGTCGCATCAACGTCCGCACAGACAGGCAGTGCTTCGCTGAATCCAGATGTCGCAAAAATTGATGCTTTTGAATTATTTTGCGCCTACCATCTGGGCATTCGTCCCGACAATCAGTATCGTCAGGCCAACATCAACGAAGTCGCTCGACGCTTCAATGCCAGCACAGGTGTCATCAAACAAGCATCAAAAGAATATGGCATGGACCCCGCCGCACTGCTCGATAAGGATTTTGACATGGCGATGGCGCAACTCGACATTCAAGTCGCTCCTGAAGGGATTGATCGAAAAGAACTGGCGAAATCGATTTATGAAGAGTTTCTTGCCGCTCCAATTCAAAAACGCAATTGGAAGAAAATCCTCGAAGAAGACGCTAAAGAAAACCGAAAGGTTTTTGGCGACTGATAACCAACCCTTTATACGGGAAGCCTGTCACCCAATCATTGAAGATCAGTGCCCTCGTTTGAATAGCAGTAGTTCTTTCACAATACGGTCCTGTATTTTTTTCACGCGACCATTCGAACATTTCAAATCGTTCATCAACATAGAAAACGCAAAGCGTTCGCCATCCGCTGACTGGACATATCCCGAAAGGGAGCTCGTAAAATTCAGGGTGCCTGTCTTTACCCTTATTTTTCTAGACCCATCCGTTTTCATCAATCTATCCTGAACGCTTCCATCTGCTCCCATCACTGCTAGTGAAGCCAGAAACTCGGGGAAAATACTCCAGTCCGATTGCATATCTTTGAGAACGGCAACAATCAAATCGGTAGAAATTTCATTGCGCCGCGACAAGCCCGATCCATCAAAAACCCGAAATTGACTGGCTTTAAAACCCAAAGTTTGCAGGTATTCTTTGACCACAGCCAAACCCTTTTTAGTGCTTCCCGGCGCACCCGAAACTTGAGCCCCAATGGTTTTTAGAATTTGTTCCGCCAAGAAATTATTGCTGTACTTGTTCAGTCCACTCAAGGCTTGAGAAAGTGCTTCCGATGTAAATTCAGTCACCCCTGTCGCCTGCGCAGGCGTGACCCCTTTACGAACATCTCCATCCACTGTCACACCCGCTCTTTGCAAATAATCCTTAAAAACCATCGCGGCATACAAAGCTGGATTGGTGATGTTAACAAAATAACGCGAGCGCGCTTTATCCGTGGAAACTCCTCCTGTGACCGTTATTGTATCGAAACCTTCACCCTGCAAACGGTTGACAATGAGACGGCCTTTTTTGCCAAAGGGCAAGGTCTTTGCCCGATTGTCTACCCGCACGTAGCCAATATCGGGTTCGACAACGACCACTGGCGGGTCCCCTACTTCTTCTGCGGGAGTCACTAAAACTTCGACCGTATTGAAATTAAACGAAAGGGCTCCCAATGGCGCATTGTATGCTTCGATCCCTGCTTTCCAGAGATCCTCCGAGCGATCATCAAAGAAACTTTCATCCGCCACAATATCGCCTGATATTCGCGTTAAAGGCAAATTCCGCACCTGTAAGGCCATTCTCCACAACTGCTCCGTCACCAGCTTGGGATCGCCCGAACCTTTGATATAAAGATCGCCTTGCAAAGTATTCCCTTCGATGCGTCCGGGAGTGTGCAAACCTGTAACGAACCGAAAATCTGGCCCCAGAACTCTTAAGGCGACCGCAGAAGTTATCAGCTTCATGTTGGAAGCGGGAATATAGGGATGAGAACTG
Source organism: Nitrospinae bacterium CG11_big_fil_rev_8_21_14_0_20_45_15 (assembly GCA_002787235.1). Lineage (GTDB taxonomy): Bacteria > Nitrospinota > Nitrospinia > Nitrospinales > VA-1 > Nitrohelix. The sequence goes on along the minus strand of PCWG01000001.1, from coordinate 22,338 downwards.
TTTTTAGAAAAGAGGCTGGATTTATCCTTCAATGAAACGATCTGGATACCAAACTGTTTTTTACGCAAACAGGAGTTTGCAAGAATTTCCTCAATCGCCTTCTTGAAACTTATCTCAGGGGTATCCGCAAATGCAGGTGTAGAAACAAGAATCAGACAGGAAGTGAGAATGAAAATGGGAAAGTAAAAAATTTGTCGCATCAAAAATCGCATAGTAAAATACTACTGGTTGAGTAAAGAAAATACAATTGGCATTTTGAATTTCACCCCTCTTTTATTCCAGATAAGTTTCCGCTATAATATGGGCATGATTAATTTTACATACATCAAATACGGTGTCGCTTTAGCATTGATATCCATCCTGCTCGGTATCAGTCTGGGATTGGGTTTCGGCTGTTGTGAAGACACCATCGTTGACAAATTCAAAAAAGACTCGACTGAAGTTTTGGACACTGTTTATGATGGCAGTCAAAAAAAGGCAAACAGGGTTGTCAATAAATCCTGGAATTACATGATACGTGCTCATCTGCATTCGCAAACGATGGGAGTCATCAGTCTGGTATTTTCTCTTCTTGTTGCGGGTCTTAAATTTGCTCCGCGCTGGCAATTGGGCATTTCAATTTTCAGTGGTTTGGGGGCTCTGGGTTATGGCACTTTTTGGCTGTTGGCTGGTTTTCTGGCTCCTCGAATGGGGTCTACGAGCGCGTCTAAAAACGCGATCGAGTTACTCGCTCAGGGATCGGCGGGATGTTTCTTCGTCTCCGCTATCGTTCTGTTTGCGTTACTGGGTATGAGAATGTTTGCTTTCCAAAATACTGCTCCAGAATAGCTCGCTTGTGCTTGCGAGACCAGTCTCGCACTTCCAAAAGTAATCGATTCGTTAAAAAAACAATTCATTGGAAAAAATATGAAATACGATCTTGTCGCTATCGGCAATGCGCTGGTGGACTTTGAAGCGCGGGTAGATGAAGAATTTATACGTCAATTTTCCCTGTCTAAAGGCGGGATGTCACTTGTCACCGCAGAGGAGCAAGCCCGTGTTCTGAAAGTGCTTCAGGGAAAAAAAGTCAAAACCTGCTCGGGCGGATCCGCCGCCAATACCGTTCACGGTGTGAGTGTGCTTGGCGGAAACGGCTATTATTTTGGTAAAATTGGCGACGACCCCAGTGGAAGAATTTATGAAGCCGATATGTTCGAGTGCCGCGTGGGTTTTCCCGGTCGCGAAGGTGCGAAGAAAACGGATACGACGGGGACCTGTATCGTGCTGATCACCCCCGATTCCGAGCGCACCATGCTCACTCACCTGGGCATTTCGGCCAGCCTTCACGCGGATAACATTGATCCTCAAATTGTAGAAAAAGCCAAATGTGTGTACATCGAAGGCTATTTATGGACCGGGGATGACACCCGCTCTGCCGCCATGAAGGTCGCTAAGATAGCGCGAGAAAAAAAGATACCTGTCGCCTTCACACTGAGCGATGCTTTCGTTGTCAATCACCATAAAGAATCTTTGAATGAATTCATCCATGACTATGTGAATATTCTATTCTGTAACACGGTAGAAGCGCGTGCCTTGACCGACGCGTCCAACCCTGAAGATGCGTTTGACGATCTCGTCCAGCGTGCAGAAGCACTCTTTTTGACTCTGGGTGCGGATGGTGCGTATGTTGGTAAAAAGGGCGGGGAAAGAAAATTCGTCAAAGCCTTTCGAGTTCAAGCCATCGACACAACCGGTGCGGGCGATTTGTTCGCCGCTGGCGTTTTATACAGTCTGGTCAACAAACGGGGAATGATCGAAGCAGGAGCCATCGGCTCTTATTGCGCGGCTCAGGTTGTGACGCATATGGGGGCACGTATGCCCGTAAAATCCCACACCGATATTGACAAGATCCTCCAGGAATACAAAGAACTTTAAACAAAAAACAGGCCCCCGGATCGCTCCAGGGGGCCTGTAGATTTTTTATCGACAACTCTGTTTATTGCATTACAACGGACTTTCACCCGCTTATCCTGCCTTAGAAAGTTCACGACTCAGACAACCACATCAATTGCCTGCGGCTTCTTCCGCTCGATCCTTCTCCATTTGATTGATTTTCAAACGCAGTTTAACCGCCGCATTCAATTCTTTTACAATACGGTCGTTTGCGTCGGGGAAAAACAGCTTCTGGTTGAACGCATCCAGACTGTGATCTCGAAGCAATTTGGCAAAAGCTTCATCCACAAAGGGACGTGTCATTTGCACAACGCCTTCAAACAGGATAACGATCTTCTCGTGTTGATCCCAGTTGTCGAGAATGAGCTGACGAATCGTCTCGCCTGAAGCCTCGCCCTCGTCCGCAGTGCGCCCAGAGGGTGTCGAGGTCCCCGTTATTTTGTAAATGTCTACTACAAATTCTTTTTCCATAAAGACCCGTTTTTTCTATTTAAAATTTCAGGATCACGCTTCGATGACTTTAACACTTATCATCTCAATACGCTCATTGGGATTGTCACGGCTGTCTCTGGGTGAGTTGACTATTTTATCGGCAACATCCATTCCTTCAGTCACTCGTCCAAAAGCGGTGTATTGATTGTCCAGAAAATGGGAATCTTTAACGACAATAAAAAACTGCGACCCGGCACTGTCGGGATCTTGAGCACGTGCCATGGAAAGGACTCCGCGATCATGAGGGGTATCGTTGAATTCTGCCTTGATCGTATAGCCCGGGCCGCCCGTTCCATGAAGAGACTTGTCTTTATTTTTGGAGTTGGGATCGCCGCCTTGAATCATAAAACCCGGTATGACACGATGAAATGCGGTTCCGTCGTAGAATCCTTTTCTAGCAAGGTCGGTAAAGTTTTTCACATGACCCGGTGCGATATCTCCAAAGAATTCTATTTCTATATTCCCAAGGGTTGTTTCGATCACTGCGGTTTCATTTGACATATTTTCCCTGCTTTCTTTAAAAAACCGGCTTTAACCGGTGAATTTTTGGATAAAGTAAAAATACTCAGCGATTTTCGATAGATACTTTCGTCATCTCAATTCGCGTGTGTGGATTGTCATTTCCATCCCGTGGAGCGGAAACGATTTTGTCAACAACATCCATGCCGTTGATGACTTCGCCAAAGACGGTGTAATTTCCATCCAGGAAATTGGCATCTTTGACAACAATAAAAAATTGTGATCCTGCACTGTCGGGATGACCGGAACGTGCCATGGAAAGGATGCCTCTGGAATGTTTCAAATTGTTGAATTCGGCGGGTACGTTATAGCCGGGGCCTCCCATTCCGTCGTTGCCTTTATCCGCATCTTTTGTATTGGGATCGCCGCCCTGAATCATGAAACCGGGAATCACACGATGAAAGGTGGTTCCATTATAAAAACCTTTATTCGCCAGATCCTTGAAATTTTTAACATGTGCGGGGGCAACGTCCGGGAAGAATTTTATTTCAATTTTCCCCATAGTGGTTTCAATAACGCCCACTTCCTCGGCTTGGGCCGAAGTGCTCAATATGCCGGTTAAAAGAATTGCAGATAACAAAAGCCTTAAGTTCATTCCATCCTCCCAGGGCTCGCCTTGTAAAAGGAATCCCTGTCATAATGATTAAAAATCAGATTAGCTCAGTCAAACAAATCAGCAATTATTGCTCAATTTTGGCTTAGAATAAAACAATACTCACTGAATTTCACATCTTTTTATCAATGACAAGCAAAGATGGGAATTTTAAGGAATGACTTGTCAAATGTCAAACAATAGCCAATGACCCTAAGAACCGGCCTCACGACCTTCAGTTACCTGCTCGCGGGTACGGGAATATTCTGCCTGATCTTGAGCGAAACTTTCACTCAATCAACAGGCATTGCCCTGATAGCAAGTCTGGGAATTTTTTACGCTCTGGAACTGAAGAAGATCATCCCGGTGCGCCCTTCCTCGAATCAACTGATATCCAACTGGAATGTTCTCATCCTCCCGGTTCTCTACTACACTCTGGATATGCCTCTATTTGATATAACCATCTGGTTTGTGGTGCTCCTTATCTTTACCCGTTTCCTTTTGAAAACAGAGGTCAATGACTATCTTTTTGGTTATATGCTGGCAATCGTCTGCCTCTTCATCGGGGCTCTCCATGTACAGGATATCACCTACGGCATCGTTTTTATTTTGTTTTATCTGACGCTCAGTTTGTGCCTGATTTTCTACAATATGACGGTGGAGAAGGTGGGCAGTCACAGTCCACCGGAAATTTTCAAATGGGTGGGCGATCACGAAAAACTCCCCGTCTCCCTGTTTGGTGCCTCTTCGGGTCTCATTGCAATCAGTCTGGTCTTCACAATTTTTATTTTCATCAGCTTCCCGCGGGTGGGATTGAGTTTTTTATCTCTAAACTCTGCTTCGAATTCTATCAGCGGATTTTCGGACAATGTGGTGCTCGGTGATGTTGGGAAGATCAAACAGAACGAAGCCGTCGTCATGCGCGTCGAATATTCCAAAGGCGGTAAAAAGGTTCGCCCGCAATCACCGATTTTATGGCGTGGCGTTGTTCTCGATCATTACAGCAACAATCGCTGGCGGGCCACCTCTAGCGAGGAATTGGAATTGTGGCACGCTGAAAGTCAGGACATCGCTCTTTTCCACATTGTGCCAGAAAAGGAAATCCTGCATCAGGATGTGTACCGGGAAGCTTTTGATACGGATATCGTTTTCACTCACGGCATCCCCCGCAACATCAATGGAACCTTTCGTCATTTGCGGATGGACCCCGGATTTGTTCTGAAGACGGGCAATCCCGGAGGCGCAAGGCACTTTGTCATGCAATCCGAAGTGGGCTATCCCGGCCAAAGTTACAATTTCAAGTCACCCAATCTCGATTTCAATCAATATCATTCCAGATACCTGCAACTGCCAGAAACAAGCACGCAATTTGTTCAACTGGCAGAGCAATTGACAAACAAGCGGGACAACGTTCCCGACAAAGCTGAGGCGATTTTAAATCACCTGCGCAACGGTTTTTCGTACACACTGGAAAAGGAAGCACCGGAGGCGGGCATGTCTCCCATCGACTTCTTTTTGTTTCAACGCAAGAAAGGACATTGTGAATACTTTGCGTCGGCGATGACGCTACTGCTTCGTCAGGCAGGGGTCGCGGCGAGAATGGTCAACGGGTTTGCGGAAGGGGAGTGGAACGCGCTGGGAGAATATTTGATCGTGAAGGAAAAACACGCGCATTCCTGGGTCGAGGCCTTTGTCCCCGGTACGGGTTGGATGGTATACGACCCCACTCCGCCCGATCTATCGCTTGCGCAACAATCAGGATCTTCAGTCGCCTTCCTTTGGATGGATCTATTGCAACTTTACTGGCAACGCTATGTCGTCCGCTATTCCTTTCGCGATCAAATGGAAATTTTCAATTTCCTCAACTCCGAACGTCGGGGATGGACGAATGAAATAAAAAGTTTCAATTTAAAAGATGTCTTTCGCGGCGGAATCAATTTCTCATCGTTGCCCTGGACAGGACTTCTCATCACACTCTTGAGCGGTGTGGGTATTTTTTGGTATTTTTTCAATAAAAAGTCCCAGACATCCTTTTCAACACAAATTTATATAAACCTGTTGATCCGTCTCGAACGATCGGGCATTCGCAAAAAACCCTGCTGGACTCACCGCGAACTCTTGAAAAATCTACAAGCACTCCCCCCGGAGAAAAGAGCGCACGCAGAAATCATCACCCACTTTTATGAGAAAAATCGCTGGGGCGGTAGCGTTCCCAGTGAATCTGAAATAAAGACAGTCCTCCATTCCATTGAAAATATTTGATTCGTCGCTCCGCTCATGCAACACTGAATGCAACACTCCTCAATGGAGTGAGAGCTAATATTTTTCCCTGAAATTGATCTATTTCCTGACTTGATGCGATGACCGAAGAAAACTCCGAATATCTCAGCAATATTTTTGAAGTCCTCGACGAGGCGGTTTTCGTCTACGATCAGGACATGATCATCCGTAATTTTAATTCCCGTGCCGAAGAAATCACCCGCTTCAAAAAGGAAGAAGTGATCGGGCAGAAGTGCACCACCCTCTTCAAGTCTAATATTTGCCAAAATAATTGTGCCCTGTGTATGACCGCAAAAACGGGGGAACTCAAAGCACCTCTGCGCTTTCAATCCAAATTCATTAGAAGAGATGGTTCTGAACGGATGGGGGATTTCCACGTTGGTTTGATCAACAAGGGCGATTCCGGCAGACGAGAAGTCATGGTGGCTATCACCGACGCGACCGAAGTTCAGCTATTGCGTGAGGAATTGAAGGAGACACGCTCGTTTCGCAATATCATCGGGAAAAGTTCCGCAATGGCCGATCTTTTCAAGTTTATAAAAAATATTGCCGCCTACGATTCCACCATCCTGATCCAGGGTGAAAGCGGCACAGGAAAAGAACTGGTCGCCAAAGCCATCCATCAAGAAAGTCCGCGCTCGGAAAAACGGCTGATCAAAGTCAACTGCTCTTCGTTGTCTCCGGGCCTGCTGGAAAGTGAACTGTTCGGTCATGTCAAGGGTGCCTTCACCGGCGCGTTGAGAGACCGTGAGGGACGGTTTGAAGAAGCCAATGGCAGTAGTATTTTTCTCGATGAAGTGGGCGACTTGAGTCCGCGTGTGCAAGTCAATCTGCTACGTGTCCTGCAAGAAAAGGAAATCGAGCGTGTGGGCGACAATCGTACCCGTAAGGTAGATATTCGCATCATCGCGGCAACGCATAAAGATTTGATGGCCGAGGTGAGAGAGGGGCGTTTCAGAGAAGATCTGTTTTATCGGCTCAACGTCATTCCCATCCAATTGCCGCCTCTCCGAATGAGAAAAGAAGACATCCCCTTGCTGGTTGAGCATTTCGTTCAAAACTGGGATGGGTTGAAAACCAAACAGCTCAGCGGCATTTCGCCTTCGGCACTGCGAACACTGATGGATTATGATTGGCCGGGAAATATCAGGGAATTGGAAAATGTCATCGAGCGGGCCTGCGTGATTTGCACCGGAAAAACGATTGAGCCGATTGATCTCAATTTGATACCGCTACAAGGTTCGCCCAATATAAAGGATACAAGACGTCGGGTCATTGACAGGGAAACGATCCTGCAGGAATTAAAAAACTGTGGTTCCAACCAAACTCTGGCCGCTGAACGTCTGGGCCTGCATCGAGTGACTTTGTGGCGGAAAATGAAGGGTTACGGCATCGACGCCTGACAGGGAACATGTTCCGTAGATTTTCCCTATCTGACGGCGTCTTTGTCGTCTACAGCAAATTTACAAAATTTTATCGATTTCTTCAATCATCTCTTTCACTTCTTTAGCAGAGGCATCCACGGCAGTTTTTTCTTCGTCCGTTAATTGCAACTGGATGATTGCCTCAATTCCATTATGCCCCAATTTAACGGGCACACCAAAATAGATGTCGCTCCATCCATACTCCCCTTCAAGCAACGCCGTACAAGGGAGAATTTGTTTTTTGTCGCGCAATATGGCTTCAACCATCTTGACAGCGGATGCTCCTGGAGCAAGAAAAGCGGACCCTTTTTTGAGAAGTCCCACAATCTCGGCTCCGCCATTACGCGTGCGGTCCACCAAACGCTCGATTTGCTCTTTCGACATCAAATCAGTGATGGATATGCCCGATACGGTGGCATAGCGGGGCATGGGAACCATCGAATCGCCGTGACCGCCAAGCACCATGGCATCAATATCCACCATGGAACATTGAAGCTCTAGAGAAATGAAGGTTCTGAATCGGGCGGCGTCCAAAACACCAGCCATTCCCATGACTCGATTCTTGGGCAAACCGGAAACTTTTTTGACCACATGGACCATTGCGTCCAATGGATTGGAAACAACAATGATGATGGGGTTGGAAGAATATTTCATGATTTCTTCCGTGACAGATTTCACTATCTTCCCGTTGATTGCCAAAAGGTCGGTTCGACTTTGTCCCGGTTTCCGTGGCACGCCTGCGGTGATGACGACGATGTCGGAATTCGCTGTGTCCTTATAATCGTTGGTCCCTGTTACAATGCCGTCAAATACCTGAAGGCATCCCGACTCTTGCAGATCGAGGGCTTTGCCCTGTGGCACACCCTCAACAATATCTATAAGCACCACGTTGCCCAAATTTTTATATGCTGTTAATTGCGCAACAGTGGTCCCTACCTGACCGGCACCCACCACGGTGATTTTTTTTCGCATGATCCCCTCTTCGGTGCCAATAGACTGCACGGCAACCTAAAAGTTAATAAATAAGACTCACATCCCTTGACCTGAAGATTTGGTATTTCCCCGCCCGGTTAAAGGCGGGGAAAGCACATTAACCGTCGATAATGGAGTTGAATGTTGCACTGGAACGAATGGCCGCTCTTACCTTATCTGGATCTGGATGATAATAACCGCCAATGTCTTTTGCCTGTCCTTTGCTGGAATTCAACTCTCCAAGAATGGTGTCTATTTTTTCTGCCAGTTGTTTCGCTATGGGCGTGAAATGATCTTTCAACTCTTTATCGTCATTTTGTGCCGCAAGCTCTTGCGCCCAGTACAATGCCTCGTAGACATGCGTTCCCGCATTGTCCAGCTCACCCACCGAACGTCCGGGAGATTGATTATTTTCCATCAGTTTGCCAGTGGCCCGGTCGAGTGTATCGGCCAGAACTTGAGCTTTTGGGTTTCCTTTGACTCGGCTCAGATGTGCCAGTGACTCTGAAAGTGCCATAAACTCTCCCAGCGATTCCCATCTTAAATGGCCTTCTTTTACGAACTGTTGAACGTGCTTGGGTGCCGAGCCGCCTGCGCCGGTTTCAAACAATCCACCCCCCTCAATCAAGGGCACGATGGAAAGCATCTTGGCACTGGTGCCTAATTCCAGGATCGGGAACAAATCGGTCAAATAATCACGAAGAACGTTTCCGGTTGCGGAAATGGTGTCCTTGCCTTCTTTGGCTCGTTTGAGGGAAAGTTTCATCGCTTCCACCGGGGGCATGATTTGGATATCCAGACCGGAAGTGTCGTGATCTTTAAGATAAGTATTCACTTTTGCAATGACTTCCGCATCGTGTGCGCGGTCTTTATCCAGCCAGAAAACAACCGGCATGGAGGAAGCGCGTCCGCGATTGACGGCGAGTTTGACCCAGTCTTGAATCGGAATGTCTTTCACCTGACAACTGCGGAAGATATCACCTTCTTCTACGGCCAGTTCATGCAGGGTGTTACCCGCACCGTCGATGACACGAATGGAGCCAACGCCCGGTGCTTGAAAAGTTTTATCATGGGAGCCGTATTCTTCAGCTTTTTGAGCCATCAAACCAACATTGGGAACCGTTCCCATCGTTGTGGGATCAAATTCCCCATTTTCACGACAAAAATCAATCGCCGCCTGATAAATTCCTGCATAACAATTGTCTGGAACCAAGGCCAGGGTATCGTGCTCTTTTCCGTCGGGACCCCACATTTTTCCGGAATTACGGATGGAAGCCGCCATAGAGGCATCGATGATGATGTCGCTGGGCACATGCAAGTTCGTAATTCCTTTATCAGAATCCACCATGGCCAGTTCGGGACCATTTTTCAGGCAGGTCTGGATATCGGCAACGATTTCATCTTGTTTGGCTTGAGGCAAACCGGTCATTTTGGCAAAAACATCACCCAAACCATTGTTGGGATCTACACCTACCTGTTTGAATACGTCCGCATGTTTTGTGAAGACATCTTCAAAGAAAACGGTGACCGCATGCCCGAAAATGATCGGATCGGAAACCTTCATCATAGTCGCCTTCATGTGGATAGAGAACAGAACGCCTTGTTTTTTTGCGACATCCATCTGCTCTTTAATGAACTCACGCAGAGATTTGCAACTCATGACCGTTGCATCCACGATATCGCCCTTGTCCATCCCCAGCTTGTCTTTCAAAACAGTCACATTGCCGTTTGTGTCTGCAAATTCGATCCGGCCGGTACCAACACTGGCCTCGGTAATGGTTGCAGACACTTCGTTGGAGTAAAAATCTCCACCGTTCATGTGCGCGACGTTGGTTTTGGAATCTTTGGACCATTTGCCCATGCTGTGCGGGTTGGTCTTGGCGTAATTTTTTACAGACGTGGCCGCCCGACGGTCGGAGTTGCCTTGTCGCAAAACCGGGTTGACGGCACTGCCTTTGACCTTGTCGTATTTGGCTTTGATTTCTTTTTCTTCATCGTTTTTCGGGTCCTCGGGATAATCGGGCAGGTTATAGCCCTGAGATTGCAACTCTGCAATTGCACCCTTGATTTGAGGAACAGAAGCACTGATATTAGGCAGTTTGATCACGTTTGCGTTCGGGTCCATTACAATTTTTCCCAAAAGTGCAAGATCATCCTCTTGCCGTTGTTCAGCAGACAATCTTTCAGGAAACTGTGCAATGATTCGCCCCGCAAGCGAGATATCCCTGGTCCCGACGTTGATACCTGCAACCTTAGTAAACGATTGTATAATAGGAAGAAGGGATCCACTTGCAAGCTCTGGTGCTTCATCAACTTTTGTGTAAATTATATCTGGTTGTTCAGACATGATTCTTAAACTCCATTAAAAATAACTTGAGTGTTTTTATAACTTCAAAATTACAATAAATTTGATATCCAAATGTAGGTGAAGGACGTAAGATTAGTAATAATACTCATTCTTGTCAAGTTAATAACTGGCTTACGGCAAGCGTTTTATTTGAAGGTTTGAAGAGCAATTTTTCACAATCCTATTGTAAATATCTACTCAATCTTTCTTTATTATATTCAATTTCCCTGTAAGAGTTACTGCATCTCCATGAAAATTTAATGCTGTTTCCTGATTGATGGATTTGATGATATGCTGGTAATTCATAATTCGTACATTTTAATTATTTTTCAGATACCGACTCAGAGCCGAATCATAATTTCGTAATCCCCATTTATGAAACACTCACTCAACCATTATCAGTTTGGCGTGGATTTCTCAACGGCTGGAGAAATAACCACAGATCCGCGCAAACGCCACCATTTTTTCAAGGCCTTTAAGGACCTGATCGCTGAGGAGCGGGAAAAAATTCGCCAATGGCATCGCCGAGAATTCGTCGGCCGAGAGGTGCTTCAAGCGCACACGGGTTTGATCGATGAATCCTTGAGACACATTATCCTAAGTCTCTCAAAATTAGACACCTACAATAAATACGATCCACTTTCTGAATTTGCTTTGGTCGCAGTCGGGGGCTACGGCCGAGGGGAATTGAATCCAAATTCCGACATCGACCTTCTTTTCCTCCGCCCAAAAAATATTTTAAAAATCACCGACCAGTTCATTCAGGACGTCACGTCCATTTTCTGGGGCATCGGTCTGGAGATTGGCCAGAGTTGCCGAACCATTAAGGATTGCATCAAGCTGGCTGAAGAGGATATCACCATCAAAACCTCCATGATCGATACCCGTTACCTCATTGGCGACTTGCACCGCTATGAACAGTTTCGTCGATCTTTTAAAAGCAATATTCTCGGAAAAAGCGTGAAAGGGTTTATTCAATCCAGATTGCAGGAGGGCAGTGCGATGCAATCTAATAATATGGAACCAAATATCAAAACAGGTCCGGGAGGGCTCAGAGATTATCACTCCGCACTGTGGATGGTTTCCGCTCGTTATGGCAGTGCCTCGCTGAGAGAAATCCGAAGCGATGATGTGGTTTCTTCCAAAGAACTGGATGCACTCGACAGCTCACTCAATTTTCTTTTCCGCGTTCGCAACGAGTTACATTATCAGACCGGGAAAAAAACGGATGTCCTCACAACCTCTTTGCAAAAAAAACTGGCTAAAAATCTGGGATATATGGGAGGGGGACGACACGCTGTGCAATCTTTCATGCATGATTTTTACCTGCATACCGGCTATGTCAAAAAAATTTCCGAGTCTATTATCCAGCAATGTCTGGCACCCAAGCCATCTCTAAGTAGGGCTTTGGCCAATCTCGCCCGGAAATCATTGGGCGGGGGCTTTTATGGTCTTGGAAAGTTACTTTCTCATGATTCGCAAAAGGGAGAAGTCTTTAAAAAGGACAAAAATCTTTTGATCACGGCCCTCAATCTTTGCCTCAAGCACGATCTGGAACCCGACTCTGCCCTCAAAAGAAATCTCCACCTCTTCAGCGATCTGCTCGACGATGCAACGATTCAGCAAAAAAGAACGGAAACTCTGCTGAAGACAACTCTCAAACATCAAAATTCAGAGAAATATCTCCGAATCATGCATGAAGCTGGCATTTTAGGCCGAATTTTGCCCGATTTCGGTCGCTCTATCTGCATGGTCAACTATGATTTTTACCACCATTTTACAGCAGATGAACATTCTTTGAGAAAGGTCGCTTTTCTCGAAGAACTGGGTTCGACTCCCGTAAAAGACAGAAAATTGCTGGTTCAAATGTATAAAAAGCTGAAGGACCCTCAAACCCTCAAACTTTCCTTTTTGCTTCAGTTCTCATGGAAGGATCAACCCGTTGACTATCCAGAAAAAAGTGACTATTTGAGCCACCTTGCTTTGAGTTTTGAGGAAATGGAAATCTTGAAATTCCTGCTGAGCAATCAGCACGAAATGATTGAAACCGCACTTCATCAAGACATCCATCAACCCACTGTGGTGCGACGGTTTGCCGAGAAAATCGGGTCATCGAGACGGCTTCAACTCCTGTTCCTGTTCAGTTACTCCGAATTGCGGGCGGTAGCTCCCGGGGCGTGGACATCTTACAAAGAAGTTTTAATGTCTGAGCTTTACCATCGAACACTGGCCTATATAAAAAATCCTGAATCTTTGAGCGAACGACCTCAAGCCACACGCGATGAAGTCTATCGCGTTTTACGATGGGAATTTTCAGCCACCGAGATCGAAGGGCATTTGCGGAAAATGCCTAAAGATTATCTGATTTCCTACGATTCGGTGGAAGTGGCTCAACATATAAGAGCCTGCGCATCTCTTAAGGGGAAATCCTTTGTTTTGAACAGAAAAGTCAGTCCTATAGGGAATTTTCAGTATTTGACGCTGTCCTGCCCGTCCCCCGATCAGGCTTTTGAAAATTTGGTGGGTATCCTCACGACAAAAAATCTTAATATTCTGGGAGCCAAAATACTGTCTCGAAGCAACGGACTGACAATTGTCACGGTGCAGGTTGAAGATCCTCATCCAGAATCAACCGATGCCGAAATTTGGGAAATCCTTTCCCGTGACCTGGATGATGTATTTTCCGGCCATAAAAAACTTGCCGATCTTCTGAAAACCAGGACACGTTTTGTTGCCGAAAAATCTTCCACCGTCGGCATCGTTCCCAAAATAACCATCGACAACCAATCTGTCGGGAATTACACCATCGTCCGTGTCGAAGCGCGGGACCACATCGGTATGCTTTATAAAGTGGTGCGCAGTTTTGGAATTTTCAATATCACAATCCATCGAACTATCATTGCCACGGAGGGAGGACGCGGCATCGACGTGTTTCATGTCACCCATCTCAATGGGAAAATAACCAAGATTCCCTTTCTGCGCCGCATCAAAGAGAATCTGGTTCGATCTCTATTGACAGAAAATCTTGGGAATCTGCCGCAATGAACCGCTGGTCTCAGGTCGTCCTTTTATTCTGCCTGTGCCTCTTTGCGGGCAAAGAAGCCACAGGCAACCCCCTTCAACCCAAAGCAGATGTGGAGCTTGGAAAGAAAATTTTTGAAACGCATTGCAAGGTTTGCCACGGCGTGAATGGAGACGGTGCCACCTTTGCCGCCAATGCACTCAATCCACCGCCCCGAAATTTCACCACCGAAAAATCCAGGCAGGAACTGAGCCCGGAGCGTATGCTGACCTCGGTTTCTGGAGGTCGGGAAGGAACCGCTATGATGCCCTGGGCACCGGTACTTTCAAAACTGGAAATTCACTCCGCAGTCTTGTACATCCGTAAGATGCTGATGAATTTGCCGGAATAAATTCAATCAAATTTACCTATAGAACCATCGCGGACCCCAGCTTCAAACAGCTGAGAATCTTTTTTCAGAGCCGTGCTCAATAAAATCAATCCGATCAAATTGGGAACGGCCATCAAGGCATTCATCGCATCGGAAAAATTCCATACCAGTTCCAGCTTGACCACGGCACCAAGAAATACAATTAACACCCAGACATAGCGGTAATAGTGAACCCATTTATTGCCAAAGAGGTACTCAAAACATTTCTCTCCGTAATATTCCCAGCCTAATATGGTTGAAAAAGCAAAAGTGATGGAGCCAAGAGTCACTATCAAGTTTCCCCAATGGCCGGGCAAACCTGTGGAAAAAGCCTGCATGGTGAGAGCCACTCCGGTTTCGCCAGATACCCAGACACCTGAAGACGCCAGTGCTAGCGCAGTCATGGAGCAAATCACCAACGTATCCAGAAAAGTTCCAGACATTGAAACCAGGGCTTGTTTGCCGGGATGATTCGTTTTAGCGGCGGCGGCGGCGATGGGCGCACTCCCCATTCCCGATTCGTTGGAGAACAGACCCCGGGCCACTCCATAACGGATGGTTTGCGTCAGACTGGCTCCAATAAACCCTCCGGTAGCCGCAGTGCCAGTGAAGGCATGTTCGAAAATCAATTGGATGCCCGCCCCCAATCCGTCTAAATTCGAGAATATCGCAATAGCCGCTCCTATAAAATAAATGCTCACCATGACGGGCACCAGATAGCTCGCCACATCTGCAATGCGCTTGATTCCTTTAATGACCACCAATGCGGTCAAAATGGCCAGACCCGCACCGACAGAGAAAGCATTCAGCCCGGTGGACTCTTCGACCGCAATCGCGGTTGTATTGGCTTGAATCATATTGCCAATGCCAAACGCGGCAAGAGCACCGAAGGCCGCAAAACAAACACCCAACCATTTTTTTCCGAGACCTTTTTCCAGATAGTACATCGGGCCGCCGGAAATTTCGCCTTCGGCATTGATCGTCCGGAATTTGACCGCAAGAAAACCTTCAGAATATTTTGTCGCCATCCCAAGCAGACCCGTCACCCACATCCAGAAAATAGCACCGGGTCCCCCCAGAGCCACAGCCGTGCTGACACCTGCGATATTGCCCATGCCAACGGTCGCGGCGAGAGCTGTCATGAGGGAACCGAAATGCGAGATGTCGCCCTCGCCTTTTCGCTCTTTTGAAAAAACCAGACGCAGTGCATAAAATAAATGACGAAACTGGATGCCCTTGAGACAAATCGTCAACCAGACTCCCACTCCCAACAAAAGAATGAGAAGCCAGGGTCCCCACATCAAACTCGCAAAGGATGCAAAAAATTGATTCATTATTTATGTTCAAAACATGAAAAGATTAAAATCAAATGCCCTGAGTACTGAGTCCATCATACTTTGGAATCTCATAAATTCAATCTTAGGGCGGGGATAATCAAGAGACTGAAATTATTTTTTAAATAAGTCACTCAAATTTTCATCCATTCTGTGCAATGAATCTGTCCAGCGCATTGGCGAACTTTTGTTTTTCCTTTTGACCAAAACCGTTGGGGCCTCCGGTTTCGACGCCATTGCTACGCAGGCTGTCCATGAAATTTCGCAGACTCAATATTTGTCCGATATTATTGCTGTCGTACATCGTCCCTCGCGGATCGAGTGCCCATGCGCCTTTTTCGACAACACGCGCGGCTAAAGGGATGTCTGCGGTGATGATCAAATCTCCGGCTTCGCATTTGTTCGCAATTTCATCATCGGCGATATCCGCACCCTGCCCGACCTGGATCAAATCAAGTAAAGCGGTCTTTGGCAGGTGGATCGATTGATTGGCAACAAATGTCACTTGTATTTGCGCGCGCTCGGACGCGCGAAACAAAATCTCTTTGACTGCCTTGGGACATGCGTCTGCATCCACCCATATCTTCATGTCTTATCCTTCAAATTTTAGTATGCGCGGGGAAAATGAGGATGCAATGAGGGAAAATACATTTCGTGAATCATGCAAGTCAAAAGTCCATTTGATAATTTAAACCGAACAAAACTAAAATCACCTCACTGCTTCAGAAGTATAAGCCAGACTCTATCCTTTAATCCAAACGTTTCTAAAAAAACCACAAACGCTGACAACTTCCCGGAGTCAACAATTCACACCTTGCCATGTTATAATCACGGGAATATCAACGTTTCACCCATACATTGGTGGAGCAATGAGGACCTCATTCGGGAATATTTACCGTTATGCAAGCCTCTAACTTATGCAGGACAAAAAAATAAAAACTATCTGTTAATTGATAGAATGAGCCTTCATGAATCAACAAATACGATTTGGTGATTTCACACGCGAAATAAAAATCAACCAAAAAACGATCAGCTATAATGAGCTGACTCCCAAGCCCGTTCTGGACTCTTCGGGTCAAGAAATCCCTTTCCATCCGAAAAAGATTCACCTGAGAAGCATTGATGTTGCCAAGCTCCTGTCACCCTATATCAGCGTCAGGCTTCAGGCCCAGGTGCGTGCCGTTGTACCCTTGGCACTTTATCTCGTCCTGTTTCAGGTTCTTATTCTTCGACAAGAGGTTTTGGACCACGCCATCATTGTATGGGGACTGTTTGCCGTTATCATTGGGCTGATGGTTTTTATGGAAGGCTTGAAACTCGGCCTGATGCCTTTTGGAGAATTGATTGGCAACCGTCTGCCTAAAAAATCAAAATTACCTGTCGTCCTGTTCATTGGATTTCTGCTCGGTATCGGGGTGACTTTTGCAGAACCAGCCATTGGCGCGTTACAAACCGTAGGGTCGATCGTCGATATTCATAAGGCCCCCTATCTTTATGTGTTGTTGAATCAGTGGGCGGGAACACTGGTTTTGCTGGTGGGAATCGGTGTGGGCCTTGCCGCAGTTTTGGGGACCCTGCGATTTTTGTATGGATGGAGCCTCAAACCGATCATCTATGCCACCTTGTGTCCCACTCTCTTGCTCACCCTGTATTGCATGAGCCAACCCGATCTGGCTAAAACACTGGGACTGGCCTGGGATTGCGGAGCCGTAACCACGGGCCCTGTCACTGTTCCTCTGGTTCTTTCTCTCGGAATCGGCATTGCATCCGCCGCAGGAAAAGGGAGTTCCTCCCTCTCTGGTTTTGGGATCGTGACTCTGGCCTCCCTGTTTCCAATCATAGCGGTCATGCTGTTGTCGATCTATATTTCTTTCAACTATTCCGTGCAAGATATCTTGAATACCGCATCCACGCAGGCGGCGGCAACACAGAGTATCAACTGGTATCAAACCACACCCTATATAGAAATCATTGGTGGATTGCAGGCCATTGTTCCTCTGGTGATTTTTTTATTCCTCGTACTGATTTTCGTACTCAAAGAAAAACTGCAAGAGTCAGGAATCGTCACTTACGGTTTGATCCTTTCTGTTCTGGGGATGATCATTTTCAACCTGGGGCTCAGTTATGGCCTTGCCAAATTAGGCAGTCAATCGGGGAGTCTCGTTCCCGCATCTTTCACACATTTGAACCATATTAAAGATTCCCCGCTATTTACTTATTCTATGGGCATCACCGTTGCCATCCTGTTTGCATGGATACTGGGATTTGGAGCCACTCTCGCAGAACCCGCCTTGAATGCATTGGGACTGGTTGTAGAAAATCTTACCAACGGTGCTTTTAAAAAAGAGATGCTCATGTATTCGGTTTCTTTTGGCGTGGGATGCGGCATTGCAGTGGGTCTGGTCAAAATAATTTATGATATTCCCATCGGCTACATCCTGTTGCCCAGTTACTTGTTGGGGATTTTCTTGACACACTGTTCTTCCGAGGAATTCGTGAACGTGGCCTGGGACAGTGCGGGAGTGACCACCGGCCCCGTTACCGTACCACTCGTGCTAGCAATGGGTCTGGGCTTTGGAGATGCCGTCAATGCGGTAGAAGGTTTCGGAATTCTTTCCATGGCTTCTATTGGCCCGATTGTCTCCGTGCTTTCCATGGGACTCTGGATCCAATACCAGGCCAGATCAAAGAAAAATGTTGAAGAAGAATTATTAACCAACGGCCTAGAGGCATAGGTTTCATGAGAAAAATAACTGTATTGAGTGATGTGGCACTGATTACCTGTATCGTGCAAAGAGGTGCCGCCGACAAAATAATTGTAGCGGCAAAGTCAGCAGGTGCACAGGGCGCAACCGTTTATTTCGCACGTGGAATGGGTGTTCGAGAACGTCTTGGCATTTTAGGTGTCGCGGTCGATGTTGAAAAAGAAGTCATCAACATTGTCGTTTCCAGCGAACAGGTGGAACGTATTTTTGAAAAAATGTATTTTGCCGGCAATCTCGATACTCCCGGGATGGGCATCATGTACATCACCCGGGTAGAAAAAGCCGCCACCTACATTCCACCTGAGATTCTGGAACGTTTGAAAACAACTCCTGACAATACGGAGGAAAAAAAATGACTCCACCAGAACCACCCGTCATCAACAATCCCAAACGAATTGTCGTAATTCTTCCCAAAGACCGCGCGTTAGAAATTGTCGAAAGCCTGCACGCACAAAAAAATATCAACACCTGCAATATCCATCGCGGTCGCGGACGCAGTACTGCCGTAGCTGACGCAGTGAGTTATGGAAATTATGCCGAAGTAGATGTAATCTCCGTCATCGTCGAGGCGGAACGCGCCGATGAGATTTTCGAATTTATTTTCTTTGAAGCTGAAATCAATCAACCTCACGGTGGGTTCATCTATCAAATGTCGGTAGAAAAATCCAGCGTGTTTAAAATTCCTGATTTGTCTGAAGTAATATAATCCAGAAACCTCCAAGGAGACGCTATGCCCCTGTCACTCGGTGCTTCAGCTTTTTTATGGGGAATACTCAGTGCAATATCTCTACTGATCGGTGCCGCTGTTGGCTTGTGGTTAAAACCGGGTCGAAAAGTCAATGCCGTCTTCATGTCATTTGGAGCTGGAGCCCTGCTGTTCGCGCTGACCATCGAATTGTTCGGTCACGTTCCGCACCACGTCCGCGAACATGGCATGACCAGCCTCATCGCTACCCT
Source organism: Nitrospinae bacterium CG11_big_fil_rev_8_21_14_0_20_45_15 (assembly GCA_002787235.1). Lineage (GTDB taxonomy): Bacteria > Nitrospinota > Nitrospinia > Nitrospinales > VA-1 > Nitrohelix. The sequence continues at coordinate 3,293 of PCWG01000001.1, read as the reverse complement.
CATTGGAGCTATCTCCGGCGGCCTCCTCTTTGATTTTCTTAACAATCAGTTGAACAATAAAGGTGCTTTTCTACGCAATCTTTCCACCGCCCGGCAATACATAAGCTACCTCAAATTTTCTCGCAAAAACAAGCTGATTGAAGAATTGTCAAAAATAGAAATCCTCCGATATGTCCCACCTGAGAAAATGGCATTTCTAGTCGGGCGTATCAAAAAAGGCCAGTACCGCGCCGGTGAAAAAATATTTTCACAGGGAGATGATCCCAGGGAAATGTATTTCATCTGCGACGGAGAAGTGAACATCATCCTGCATGAGACAAACGATGCGGATGGCAAATTGCTGGCCTGTCTTAAAACAGGCAACACCTTTGGCGAACTTGGAGTCATCGGTGGTTTTCCACGCACCGCCGATGCCATCGCCAAAACAGACCTTCAAGTTTATCGAATCGGCAAAGAAGATATTCAGGAAGTAATGACGCAGTGCGTTGAGCTGAAGTCCGCATTGAAAGAACTGAGCACTGAGCGAATCGATTCGCTGGAACACCGCCACCTGCAAATAAATGCGCACTGGAAAGAACAGACTCTGCGTCACCTTGAGAACGAATCCACCTCCGTCAGCATCAAAGAAATCCACGAAGAATCTCAAAAAACTGGAGGTGCCGGCCTGGCCATCTGGTTGGGGATCCTGCTGGACGGCATCCCGGAATCTCTGGTCATCGGTATGCTGGCCGCCAGCACATCGGGTATGAGCCTCGCATTCATCGCAGGCGTGTTTCTCGCAAACTTTCCAGAATCAATGTCCAGTGCTCTGAGTATGAAAGCCCAGGGCATGAAAACAACCAAAATTTACGCCATGTGGGGCTCCATAACCCTTATGACCGGGATCGGTGCTTTAATCGGAGCGGTTATATTCCCCGCCGAACCCACAGGAAATTTTATGTACTTCATTGTGGGCATCGAAAGCCTTGCCGCCGGAGCGATGCTGACGATGATCGCCGAGACCATGTTGCCAGAAGCTTTCGAGCAGGGCGGTTCCATCATCGGTCTTTCAACTCTGGGAGGATTTCTGTCCGCTTTGGTCGTTAAAATCATGGCCGCATGAAAAACATTATCAGGCGGATTCAAGTTATCCTTTAGGAATCCATAACCATATCGAGTATAATGGCTATAAGGATATCCCCCATTCAGGAGGTACGTGCTTGATAGACAAAGAAGAAGACCGCCGCAGAGAAGATCGAAGGCAGATTGAAAGACGTGATCCTGATTTAAAAGAAAAAATATTTAAGAAGGGAGATATTATATTCAAACAAGGGGATCCCGGTCGATGCGCTTATTTGCTCAAATCCGGTTCCATAGAAATATTTAAAACCACGGAAGAAAGAGAAAAAATATCCATATCGATCCTGGAAGGCAAGGCCCTTCTGGGAGAGATGTCATTGATCGAAAAATCCACTTACTCAGTGACAGCGGTTGCATTGGAAGAATGCAAACTGTCAGAAATAACCGAAGAGCAACTTTCATTTCTATGCAAACACAAACCTCAGGGATTGATGATTATCCTGAAAATCGTTATCCATCGTCTCCGCGCGACGATGGAGCAGGTATCCAAACTAGAAAAACAAATTAAAGAAATGATCGCTGAAAATGAAATGCGAAAACAACGCCGCCTGGAGAAAAAAAGGAACAAAAATCCATTATAAAATTTCAACTCCCATCAAACGAAATTCATATCAAGCAATTAAAACGGACTGAGCTCAACCCTCCAATGCAGGATTGCATCCGATTCTTCAAAAAATGTTTGTTCTCCCATAGATTTCCCAACAGAATAGCGTTACTATTAATACAGTGATTTGTGTATTTTTAAAATTATCCCTTCCCCCAAAAAAAACCAAAGTTTACAGCAAAAAACTCGCATTGCCCTCTCAGAGAACCAACACATTCAAAGACGTCACATTAAAAATTTAAAACAACAAAGGGAACTATAAATTGAAGAAAATCAGTATCCAGAACGTCGTATATTTTTTAGGCCTATTTTTAGTACTAACAGGTTTCACATCTTCCAAAACCAAGAACAGCTTTCCAGAGTCACCGCCTTTAAAAGAGGGACAATTGATATTTGAAGAAATGGGATGCGTCATGTGCCACGGCTATCAGGGTATGGGAGATGGTTTTTTAGCGGATGGATTGAATCCCAAACCTAGAAATTTTACCTCTTATAAAGAAATGAATCGAATCCCTTATCAAAGCATGTATGCCGCAATCAAAGAAGGCATCCCATCATCTGGCATGCCTGCCTTTAACTTGAGCGACAAGCAAATTGACGATGTCATTGCCTATGTAAAAACTTTTTTAACTGAAAATTATATGACCGTAAACACCTGCGTGGATACCCCACAAGTCATTTCGTTGGATAACGTAGAAGTTGGCGGGCATTTTGAAATAGAAAGTGACAAAGAGAATTTTGTTACAACCAGCGTCAAGGCAGGAGAACTGACCCTGACACCCAACTTCATCAACTTGCTGAAAACTTTCAAAAAAGAAAATACAGGATTGGTGCGCGTTCACGTCAGCCTGACCAAAGGCGAGGAAGACAATAAACAATATCTGGCAATCATCGCATTGAGAATAAAAGACTGCTTTAAAAACTAGATTGCGTCCCCTGAAAAAATAAAATTTTTCAGGGGCACCCAATCCCGCTAACTATTTTTGTTTGAAGGCCCCCCACCCCGGTTGGATTCCAATTTCCTATCTGCTAAAATTGACAGACGTAGCAACACTGGGCAACGCGCCGTTTGTTGCGATTGATGACGGAACGTCCACGAATAAAATCGATGTCTACGGCAATCAGTTGACGAATCAGGTCTACAATGCGGGCGTTGAACAATTCGGAAGCAGTGCGGGAGGTATAGCAAATGATACAGAATTTGGCTACTCTCTAACATGGGATACCAATGATTTTTCGGATTCATTGAACGGTACAAACGTAAATAACGATCTGACAGGTTCCGTTCCATCGGGACTGACGACGCTCAGGTTGGGTCACATACCGGGCCATCAGGACATGTCTTCGATGTATTTGAAGCAGGTCGCGTATTTTCCGACCCGATTGGGCAATGCCGATCGGCAAACGGTGTCTGGTTCGAGCGCATGGTACAATGGCTACAGCAATGTCGGTGACCTCATCCAGAGCTACGTCTACGACGGCAACGGATCGCGCATCGAGAAACGCGACGCAAGCGGCCCACTAGCGTGGGAGGCAACGGGCTATGCGTTTACATACAACTAATCAAGTT